>CAYRWO010000016.1:7354-83723 GCA_964428035.1 uncultured Legionella sp. | reverse complement strand
CTCTTCCGACCACCTCAGCAGTAAACAGGCTCAAAGTTTAGGCAACTATAAAAGCTTATCTTTTGACTCGGATTTGTTTAACTCAGGGAATAATGAATTGGATAATTCTAGCTTTGAGAGTAAGGTGTATTGGAATTCTAAAGAGCATGGGGTGGGGGGCTTTGTTAATGATTTAGATAGTAATTCATTTTCAAGCATAAAAGATGTTTGGGATGCTTTAAACGCCAAATATGAAACAGATGTGAATTTTTCAGATTTATCGGAATTTGAAGGAAGGCAACGAAAGCATGGTTATTTACCAATCCGAAAAAAAGATGGGAAGGTAGCAGGTAAAAGCGGGATAACTTTCGCGACTGGATTTGATGTGGGTCAACATAGTGCACATGAAATTAAAAAAATGGGTTTTCCGGAAAAATTGGAAGAAAAATTGCTACCTTTTGCGGGTATTAAGAAAGAGCAAGCGAAAAAACTACTTCCTTTAGCTCAACATACAATACTTACTTCTAAAGAAGCGAATCAAATTGACTTTAAAGTAAAAGATAGTCATCTCAAATCTACAATTGAAAGTTGGAATACCCGTAGATTGGAGAATACGCCAAGGTTTAAAGATCTAACATCAGGACAACAAACAGTTTTACTTTCGCGAACCTTCCATCAAGGGCCTGGTATGCCAAAATTGCCTATCTCTCAAAAATTCTATAGTGCCGCATTAAATAATGACTGGAGAATAGCTGAAAAACATTTAAGAAATTACAACGTAACAGAAGATTGGTATCGAAATAGAGTTAATAGTGAAGCTGATTTATTAAGACGAGAGAGGTTGTTAAAATGAAATGTCATAAAATCTGTTTTTTAGTAGTTATTTTTTTTGTTTCTGCTCATTTAAATGCAAGAAACTATGAATACAATGGCCATTGCACATCTAAGATTTATAGGAATAATTTTGAAAAGTGTTTAGATGAAGAACTAGCTTCATACGATAAAGAGTTAAATGATCTATATAGGGGATTCCTCAAGAATTCTCCTCATAAGGAATTAAAAAAAATAGAGGCTTTGTGGATTCGATTTAAAGAAGCTGATTGTGATTATATAGCTAGTGAAGTTCATGGAGGGCAATATTATGATGATGTATACAAGGCTTGTCTAATCAATAAAACGAAAGCTAGAATAGCTGATTTAAAAAGATCCTTTTTATATCGTGGATGGTTTAAGGATTATCGATTATCAGATTAACGTCTTTATGAAAAAATTATTCTTGGGAATTATATTGTTATTCGTTATCTTCTTTGGCGGATATAAATCAGTGCTTCATGTATACAAGATAGTAAAGGACATTACCTATTTCTTTTTAAAGAATCATATGGTGGGAATAGTGGCCCGGAAGATATCTACGGTATTTTTGACCCTAACATAAAAAAATACTCATTAACCCTGCTGATTGGCCTCATGGAAATGATAAACAAGTTAAAAAAATTATAGGATACCACCTTCCTTCAATGGCATTTGATAAAAGAACTTTTTGTTGTAGCGGGGAGCAAATAGATCAATGAGATCAAATGTAGAAACGAATATTTGAGTAGTAAACAAAGGTCAATTAGTCAATGACCAGATTATAATGACCAGTGCTCAAGGCAGTACTTCTTCTTATGATGCAGCAGGTAACGTCTTGGACGCGGCTAAGTACGATCATGGTGTAATTCAAAATTATCATTATGTGTATAACGAAGATAATCAATTGGAGCTGATTCAAAATAACGGGTTTAATCTTCAATCCAAAATTTATGATGGAGCCGGGCGGGTCATAGAGGAAAACAGTTTTAATAATGTGGGGAACTTGACTCAAAAAAGCATTATGTCTTTTTCTAATGGTTTATTGGAGGCCCAAAAGACAGAAAGGGATGGGATTGAAATCTCTCACACGACTTATAAACATGATAAAGTCGGAAACTTAACTGAATTAAAGCTCCATGTTAATGGGCAAGGTAGAACCCCCGGTTATACATTAAGACATGAATACGGTTATGCCCTTTGGGATAGCTACCAACAAAATCTGGATACCGCCACTCAAACCTCGGATCAAGGTGGAAGTACTGTGGGAACGAGCAGGAGAATCTATGATGAGAATGGTCAATTAAGTGATGCAATAGACTCCCATGGGATTAATACCAATCATTATTTAAATAGTACTGTTGAGGGTATTAAAGCTCGTGAAGATAAGGACGGCCAAACCAGCTATTTAAGTGTCGCTGGCAAAACCATAGGTGATTTGCGTCTGGACAAACAAGGCAAGCAACACTTAACTGTATATGGTGGATTTACCCCCAGTGCCAGTAAGGAACAATTAGCGAGTAGCCTGGTTGCTTGCAACCAGGATTTACCTGCCGCTACTTCAAATAATTTTACGCTAATTTGTTCTAGCAAACCATCTTCAAAAATCAATTTCATAGTAAACGATAGCCAAGAAACTTCAGACAGAGCAGAATCCTGGTTGCTTGCAACCAGGCTACCTAAATTTTTTCCTTAATACATATTATTTCTTGCCACTTTTATTTTTCGTTGGATCAACTAAATCATATTTTTGATTAGGTTTTGGTGTTGGAGGTAGGGGCTTTCCTTGCTATGGCGCGACCCAACGTGCATTTAAAAACATGTAAATATAATATTTACTATTTTTATTTCAAATTTAATGGAATTGCTACATTTTAATTGACGGCATGGGGTAGGTGCTATAGAATCTGTTCGGCGATAAAATGCTGATATTTAATTATTTATCAATTGGTTATAAAGTACTAAATTTTAAAATTGAATATCGATATTTCCAAATGTAGGAAGCGGAAAATTTTATCGAAAGCAAAGTCCAAAAAATTTAGCACAGTCTAAATTTTTAACAATTATGGAAAAATAAAAATGAATAAGGTTCTTAAATTAGGATTATTATCCTTTGTCTTATGTACAAGCTCTCAATTAATTAATGCGTCGTCTACAGGTGCTTATTTTGGCGGTGGGATAGGGGCTGGTCAGCTGCATTCACAAACTGGCTTGATTCAAAATGATGGAAATGTATTGGGTGGTCGCGTTTTCTTTGGTTATCATTTAAACCCTTATTTGGGGCTGGAAGTGAATTATTTCGCTCTCGACGAAACACGTTATTTTGATTTTGATTATCCCTTCATTTCAGGTAATTACTCAATAAACGGATTTAGCTTGGTGGGGAAAGCATATGCTCCTTTTTCCAATGAAAGTCCTTTTAATTTATATGCTCTTCTCGGCGTGGCAGAGGTTAAGGGCACCTTTGATGTTGCTTATCAATCAGTCTCATTATTGACTTTTTCAGATAGTGGCATAGTCCCTACTGTGGGCATAGGGCTGAGCTACGATCTTAATCAGAGGTTAACAGTCGGTCTTGAATGTTCAGTATTTGGTGAAAAAAAATCTTCGGACAGCTTGGGTATTCCAACCAGTTCCTTAGCCACTCTGAATATTGCATATAAATTTAATGCATAATTATAAACGATATCTTATTAATTAAATCAAATGGAAAATTATATGAACATTGGAAAAATAGCCTGTGTAAGCCCACTATTATTTTTAGCTTCTTGCGCCTCTGTAAATCAAGATAATATGCAGTACGCGCCTGACTATCCAGTTAATAAAGTTCGCGCTAGTAAGGACTGTTATGACGCTTCTATTATTTTAAATAAATCTTTACTGGAAACAAAAAAAATTGTATTGGACGTTACTAAAAACCTGGATGCTCAAACTATCAAAGACACTGAGGAACAGTATATTATCAAAAGAAAACATCATATAGGATTAGTTGTTGGTAGTGGCGGTGAAACTATTTCATTTACATTTAAAAAATTGAAGGACAATAAGACGTTTATCACTATCGATACAAAACGGGACTTTGTTGGAATTGCAGGACAGAAAGCATGGTCTTGTGACATAGCGAATCATCTTATGAACAAGATTAAGTAGAGATAAGAACCAGTAAACAGCAAATGAAGGCTGAGTCTTGAATCATAAGCGGTGTCGCCCGCCGGCGGGAGAAGGTGCCCGGAGGGCGGATGAGGGTGGTTCAAGATGGAGTAAAGTTAATCTAATCACCCCTTCGTCTCTTTGCGACCTGAGGAGGCGTTTAGGCCGTCTCGAAACCCGCTACTCCAAAACCAGAAAGGCATCGAGACAGCGCTAAAGCGCTTCCTCAGCTCGAACGGATTAAGGGTAGACAAGGCTAAAAAATCCTTGGTTTGATGGCTATGGATCTAAATGTCCCAAGCTACGTTTAACGTGTATATTAAAGATGGATTAAATAATAAAGGTATGAAAAATGATGCATCTGAGCAAATTAGTGTGTCAACGATATGGGGTAGTACTGAGCATCTTACTTGCCTCGTCAATTTTAACTGGATTTAATTTTAAAACTAATATCATTCAGCCAACTAAATTAATCGTGAAATTGCCTGCTCCCCTTTATAAAGGCAACATTTCGATTGAGGAGGCTCTCAAACGAAGGCGTTCCGTAAGAGTCTATAAGCAGACCCCTGTTACTCTGCAGCAAGTGTCTCAATTGCTGTGGGCTGCTCAGGGGGTTACTTCCCCAAGTGGAAGAGGACTTCGTACCGCTCCATCTGCAGGGGCTTTATACCCGTTAGAAATTTACCTGGTTAGTGGAAATATTACTGGATTGCCAGCAGGGGTATATCAGTATGTTCCGGAACATCATGCTCTCCAGTTACTCATCAAAGGCGATTTACGGAATAATCTGGTGCATGCGACTCAGAATCAAAAAAGCGTCCAGCAAGGTGCTGCGGATATTGTCATTACTGCTGATTATAAGAGAACCACTATTAAATACGGCAGTCGGGGCAAAAGATATGTAGATATGGAAGCAGGCCATGCAGCAGAAAATATTGGTTTACAGGTTGTTTCCTTAAGTTTAGGAACGGTCACCATTGGCTCATTTGATGATTCATCTGTCAAAGCAGTGCTGAATTTACCCTCGAATGAGGATCCACTATATATTATGCCTGTTGGAAATTTAAGTGATTGATTCGGAGTGTGGTAAGTTTGAAGATGAGGAGTTCATCTCACTATCAGGTTCTACCGTCCAGCCCACGTCTATTAGCTGGCGTTAGACTTTTTCCCGTATTATGCGGCGCTAATATGGGCTACGTTTACTGGTTTGTTTCGTTTAATCAAGGCTAGTGCCAATGATATTGTAGTTGCTGTAGAGGCAATGATTAATAGGGCCACTGGTTTAATGGATCCATTAAAGGAGTAGCTTCCTAAGGCTACAATACCTGCGACAATCACATGACGAAGGGCATTGCTCATTCCTGTGGCAATGCCTCGCATTTCAGGATATACATTTGCAGCCTCCATTCCATATATAGGTGCTGCAAGGGTGACTCCTGCGGTAAATAGGACCATGGCGATACAAATCAACACAGGTTCTGGTTGAATAGAGGAGGTATACATAAGAAAAAGAGCACCGAGTAATGCGGTGATTAGTCCTGCGTATTTTGTTTTTGCTGTGCCGAAATACTCAATAATCCAAATGCTGAGAAATGAAAAAAGAGCAAAGGCAGCAGGAGCTGAGGCTTGATAAAAGCCATAGCTTGCTTTGGGAATGCCAAGGTAATCAACGAAGATTAAGGAAAGATTGGCAACAAAAACAATGAGTCCTGAAAAGAGAAGATAACAAATAAATGAAGCCGCCATAAAAGGGAAACTGGTTAAAACAACCCTATAATTTTTAATTATCATGGGTACAGAAAATTGAGGGCGATGCTGGGGGAGGAGTGTTTCTGGAATAAATAATAAACTGCCAGAAAAAGAACAGGTTGCAAGAATGGCAATAAGCAGAAAATTGGCTTGCCATCCAAAATAAATATTTAAAAAGGAACCGAGAATAGGGGCCGCAGCCATTACACCGGTAATAAAAAGATTAAGACCACCGCATATTTGTGCTACTTTCTGGGGTTCATATTTCTCTAAAATTATTGCAAAAGAAATGACCATAGGGGCAGCTGCACCGATGCCCTGAATAAATCTACAAAATAAAAATAGTTCGAAGTTTTTAATCAGGAGACAGCCCCAGCTTGCCAGGGTAAACAGGACCAACCCAGCCTGTAGTATTCTTTTTCTTCCAAAAGAGTCGGATAAAGGACCAAACAAGAGGCTTCCTAAACATATTCCTGCAAAATTAATGCTTAAAATCTTTTGGATTGCTTCAGCTGTAGTGGAGAAAAAGAATTTCATATCAGGAAAAGCTGGTACATAAATATCTGTTTCCATACATATAGTGGTGAACATCAGGGCAACCATGACTAAAAGAAGAAAATCCTGATATTTTTTCATGGTGATGATCGTAGTCCTTAGCTTGAATTAGGTAATAAAATTACTAATGCACTGAATTTCAGGGTGATTTTACTTGATGAGGATTAAGCGTTCAATAAATTATCCCAGCGCTGGCGATTCTTTTGAAACGAGCCTAAATTTTCAGGCGGAAGTACTATAATACAGTTAGAAGTAATTAATGGGGTTTTCCCGTGCATTCTAAATACGATAAAATTGTTTATATCAATCTGGCTCAAGATCAATTATTAGCCACTATTGATAACCTTGAGATACATGAAAGCGCCGTTGAGCTCATAAAAATACCTGAAGGAATAAATCTGGATGATTTAAATGACGCAAGATACTTTCCTAAAAATATCACGAATCAATCTAAACTCTATTTCTCTGCTCATGGAAGAGAAGGACTTGATGACTGTGTTCTTGATAAACGTATAGGTGATGCTCACCTATACGAGTTAGATGAAGTAGCTGCCTATTTTGGAAAGATATTGCAAAATCCTGTTTTAAAAAATCCTGATACGAAACCACGCCTGACCCTGGTGATGAGTGTCTGTGAAGGAGTAGGTTTTGCCAGAAATTTACAAAAAGAACTTTTTAAAAAATATGGGTTATATATTGATGTGGTGGCCAATAAAAATGTAGTACATGAACAGTATGTAAAACCTAATCAAAATAAGGCAATTCTCACTCACAGAACCACGTCTATAAAAGGTGTAGGTAGAGAACACCAGCGACCACATGATAAGGTGTTATTAACTATTGATGAGCATGGGACTCAGAGGGAAATTGATGCGTATGAGTTAAAGTGGATAGAGAATGTTCTCAATACCATCCATAACCAAGTGGGTAATTTTACGAAGTGGGCTGATTTTAAAAAACCTGAAAATATGGCTATTTTAAAGGGTCTAACCACCTTATGTAAGGATGTTGACGCCATTGTTGTATCATTTATCGAAGATGATGTAAGTCTGACTGCGAATAATTTACTGGCATTATTACGAAGTTGTGGAAAAACAGCGGCTGATCCTCATTATAAGGAGGCGATGAAATATAAGACATTAACGATGACTATTCCAAGTCTTATTCAACAAGGCATAAAACACATCAACTTTAATCAAGACATGCAAAATCTGTTTAAAGAATTGGATCAGATCGAATTACAAAAGAATGCTGCTGTTCGAGGAGAAGTTGCCCAGAATATTCTTTTGCTAAAAAAAGCCGACTTATCGACTTTGCTCCTGGAAGCTTCAGAACATGGTATAGAAAAGGTATTGTCTAGAATGGAAGGTGCACAAGAGGAGCTATCCCGTTTTAGAAGTCTCAACAGTAAATAATCAGGCTAAAGTAGTCAATTAATCATACCAGGTAATCGGTTTAGAACTGCAATTTGTCCAGATTACCCTTTCCCCGATCCTTGGTTCCATGCCGTACTCGAACTCTGCGAAGCTATGGCGATGGGGAGTGCGATTCCAGTGCCTCTGTTGAATCAGGATCGCCTTCGCTTAAATTATCTGCCTGGCTTATGTTCTGATTATTATTGTTTGTGCCGGCCGGTAATTGTTTTTCCTGATTAATAATGTTTTTAGAAGTTTCTATAAAAGACCATTTCTTTTTAATATCTGGCTTTGGGGGTGTTTTCGGCATTAGTATTCACTCCTTTAAAAATTTATTATAGCATTTAGTTAGTTTAAAAGCCCATTCAGATACTGAACAGGGTAGTTGTCCTATCTGAGACAGTTTAAAAAATTGTCAATTGATTGTCATCTTCCTCTTCTATCTGTTCAACGGCATTTGTTGAGCTTAGTTCAGTCTTGGGTGCAATAGTAAGAGTAAAGCCTTGCTCAATCATCGGACCAAAATATTCTTCGGTTTTTCGAGTAGGCTTATCCATGTACAACTCCTCTTCGGATGTTGCCTTCGGATTAATGTTTTCTTTTTTTATCCAGTTTTGCATGGCTTCATCATCGTAAACCATAATTTCTTTATTCTGCATGTCAATAGAAGCAAACATGCTTAGTATTCTGGAAGGACTATTATTATCATACATGGCTACACTGATATTTCCTTTACCAATTAACTCTTCATGAACTAATGATTTAATCAATTCCCCAGGAACTGCTTGATGTGATCCCAGAAGTCCTTCAGTATGTTCATACCGGGTTGTTTTTTGCCCGCGAGCAAACGCACGTTCTATAGCTGAAGCTGCATCAGTTGAGACGGCAGTAATAATTAGCGCTCCATACCGTTTATTCGCTTCTTTGAGTTCATCAGCTTTCAGTTTTGTTTGATCATGTAAAAAATGAGGGTAAAGACCTGATTTTTGTCCTTGCTGTTCAATAATTTTCATTATTCTTTCTTTGATTAACAAAGCTTCCTCATAGGTAAATTGGGAATATTTCATTGGATCTTTTTGAGGGTCTAGCAGGAAAGGCTTAAGTCTATCGGCATTATGATGAACCAGCTCTTCCCAATTAATTGCTTTTGGGTGACGCTCTTTTAATGAGTCTGATATATTTTGAAGGCAGCTTCCTTTTCCAGAGGCCACACCTCCAGTAGTGAAAATGGCCACTCCATCTTTTTTGCTAACGGGGTCTAGTTTTTTCAGTTCGGAAGCATCACAGAGCTCATCTATATTCTTTTTAATAACATCTCCAATGAGTTCTTGGGCTCGTTGGGTATAAATAAGTGCCATTCCTCTTTGGACGCAAACCGAGTGTAGTAATTCTTTATTACTTTTCCATGGTTCATTTTCTGAAACCTGTTTATGGAACCCGATTAGTTGCGAAACTTCGCTTGTTGAAAGAGTAGTTGTTTCTAATTTCTTATTTTCAATTAAAGCACTAAAAAAATCAGACATCTCATCTTTTAAATCGGAGTATAATTTCTTACAATCCTTTTCAAGATTCTCCTTCCGGGAATCTGTAGCAAGACATTTTTGCACCCGCATGAAGGCATAACCAAAAGAGTCTGCTTCATCATCAACCATTTTATCAAGTTTTATATTAGCCTGTAATTGAGCGAGAATCTCGTGTTCAATTAATCGTTCAGGTTGAAGACAAACCAGGTTTCTAACAAATTCTTTAGGAAAAGCAGCAATGCATTCTTGTAAAAGAGCCAGCTCTGCCTCAAGGTCCTCGGTTAATAAATGGGATAAAATAGTGAAATCTGCTGGTTTAAGCTTTTCTTGATGCTTGATTTTTTCCTTTAAATCTATGGTTGCCACAAAAAATTGGGGTTGAAATGTCATTTCTGTCTCTATTTTGATCCTATTGTAAATGAATAGACCAGCATTTTGGGTTTGTCAAAGTTCAAATAGCGAACAAAATAGGTGGATAGGGTTTAGAATAAATGAGGGAGGGGTTTATAACCGTCATGTTCTTAACTATTTATATTTGTATCTTCAATCGGATACTTACCTTTTTTTCCTGGTTAGGGCATTATGATAATGAGACACACTCATTGCAGATAGATGATGCAAAATCTTAAACCTCATACTTCTGATTTATTAAATTGGCAAATCCTTGGATGGGGGATTCTTTGTATTCGATTTGTGCAGGGATGGATTTTTTGGGGAGGAGGTTCAAGACGTTTTATTTATGATCCACAAAAACTTGATCCTTATGCTCCGCAATGGATGGCTAATAAATTACAAAGTACCATGCCCGGTATGTTGTTCGATATGGGGCAGGTAGCGAGTTTCCTGCTGCAGCATTTTACCTTCTTGTACATTGCGATTATTGTATTCAGTTTAGTGGAGTTACTCAGTGGTTTGGGGCTTATTTTTGGATTGTTTACCCGTGCAGCTGCAATGACAACCGCATTAATCAGTGTTGTTTTGATGATTTTGTTTGGTTGGCAGGGAGCAACCTGTTTAGATGAATGGACCATGGCTGTTTCTAATTTATCTATGGGTTTGACTTTATTCTTAACTGGGGGGGCCGTTTGTTCTTTTGATGGCTGGATGATAAAGCGTTACCCTGGATTATTACACAAGCGTTGGTTTCTGCTTTTGGGAAGTGGTCCATGGTCTTTGAAAACTATTCAGCGCGTTGCTCTCGGATGTTTTATATTCACAGCACTTTTTACTGTAGGGACCTATGATTATTATCGCGGCTCTGTTTTCTCTCCCTATCATTCAGGTCCAGTAAATCCAGATGTCTTCCATCTTTCTTTAAGCAATGGCCAATTGCATGAAAATGGTTCTGTGCGCTTTAGAATGTATGTAGATGGGGGGCCGAGTGTGGTTCCTATCTATATAATGCGTATTGAATTATTGGATGTCACCCAAAATATCATTGTGTCCTGGACAGCATCCCAGCTTCGTACGTTACCCTCCACGGCTATTCACAATGTATATTCGTACAATCAAGTGACGACTGGCATGTACGGTCTGGTTGCTCCGGAGAGTGCAAAAGCAGAAATTTATTTACCCGTTTCAAGGGAAAAAAAGCTCTTGCCCGGATCCTATAGCTTGCAAATTTATACAGTAGATGGGCATCGATGGGATTTGGCATTACGCCTTGATACGGTCTCTATTTAGTCTGATATTTCAGCAGTTATTTTAAAAATAAAATATAAAAAATAATTAAGACCTAAATAACCTCACTCAAAAATCTCACATTCTGTATTTTAACTTTTCTCCTTTTTTTATTAATTAGTTGTATAAACACATGAAACTGTCTTATAATGCGGCATATTAGTCACTGTTTGTTACATGTTGTTGTAAACGTGGGCAGTAAATGGGGTTGTATGAGTTTTCCAAAATATTATGTTACTTACTGTGTCATGGATACTGAGGCCGGTGCAAATCCATTTGGCCATTCTTGTTTGATTTTTTCCCAACAGGAGAACGAAACTTCTGCTGTCGAAGTAATGGATAGCGTCGGATTTTACAGTCAACCCAGTACAACGACTAATCCTTTTCTGAAAGGTTTAAAACATGTTCTTGGTCTCAATGTTGATTTGCAAGATGGGCATGGAATTTTAAAGCAAGAGGCTATCCGTAATCTTGATGGAAACGGGTTGCATGGTATCAGCTTTGTAGTAACCCCAGAGCAATTTGCAAAGACACGTGAAGATTATCATCAAATGATGAAAACCGAAGCAGAGGTGATTAATGAGCTTAATCTGGAGTTGTCTCGCCAAGGTATAGTGCAAAACGGTCATACTCGCTACATTGCAGAGAAGGCGAAGGCTGCAGCTGAGGGAAGAATGCCTCGATTAAAGCCTTTCCATTTTACTATGAAGCTGACCATGAATGGATTGGATAGTAGTGATTCTTATACCTGTAAAGATCATTCTTTGGAATTGCTCACCCGAAATCACATTATCCCTGAGGAAATAAGAAATCAACTTATCAGTAATCGAGCAACAACGGCATTTCCTCGTTTTTCTTCACTTTCATTACCTCCCATACGTTTAATCAGTACTGGTGAGCCCCAAAAAACAGTATCCAGAAATACGGGCAATATCTATTATAATCGGGAGTGGGGTACTAATTCTTTATTTTGGGGCTCTTCGATCCTCGCTACTGAGCAAGAAGCCTTGGCGGAGAACAGAATAGATGAAACTTACGATTTGCTAACAGAGATAATGCATCGTATCCGACGCATGGAGCGTTTATTACGTCATAGAATAGAAGAAATTGAAGAAGAACCAGAGCCAAATACGGAACATATATATCAATTAAATATTCAACTCAAACGAGTAGAAAATCTCTCTTTCCTCTTTAAGAATACACATGAAAATCAAATTTCTGCTTCTCTTAAGGAAAAGTTATTAAAGGCAGATCAAGTTCTTAATATGGCCTACGTATCGATGAATCCGGATAAAATTAATTATTCTTTTCTGCTTAAAGCTTATGAAAGTATTATGTTTCAAGATGCTATTGTGGGGTTGTTGGCCATGGCGATTTCAGCCGCAGCAGCCTTGTTACTGGCTCCTCCGTTAGTAGGTGTGGGATTCTTTGTGGTGAGTACAGCATTTACAGCACTTAAACTTCATGGATTTTATAAAGAAGAAGTTAAATTCGATCAAGTCTATAAAGATTATGTGATGCAAGATCCTGGTGGAGAATCGCAGTTAGTTCCATCAATGGAGTAATATAAGGACTGGGCAGCAATCTCCGATGGACGGACTCCAGGAAAGAGTCCGTGCAAAGACATGCTGCTGTTTCTAGAGATATAATTTAAAATCATCTTCAGCTATTGATGAGTGCATTATTTTAAAACAATCCGTTGCCTCTTGAGCTGATTCCACTTTAAATTCCTTTTGAGGTAAGAAAAAACCAGCATTGAATTTTCTATTCATGTTATCCAGAGAAGTATTTACCTGCTTTTTAACATCACAAAAGCGCTCCATATTCTTGGCAAATTTTCTACAGTCTTTTTCTATCGCCTCAATTCTGTGGATCTCTTCATCCAAAGACGAATTACGTAAGCGCGTAATTATCATTTTTTTCGCTAATTTTTTGAGTTCAAGAAGCATAAAATTTTGCATGTTTAATTGATGGGCTGTAACGCTGTCATATTGATCATCACCAGCTTCTGGTTTAAAGACATCATCCATAGCTTTTTGAATTTGGGCAGGTGAAATCCTTGGGGTAACTATTTCATGAGCAACTGCTGCTTTTATTTCTCTAACAGCTTTTTGGTAATTTTTTGTTGTAAGAATTTCTGCAATAATTACACCCAAAGAAAAGTAATCATGTTCGCATTGATAGGGCTTTTGATTCTCAAGGTCACACACTTCAGGATCAGTATAACCATCGGTTCCACAAAGTTCTTTAATTTTAGAATCAATAGGAACCGCGTCACCAAAGTCAATGATACGAATTCTTATTTCTCCATTTTTCTCATAAACCTTAATGTTTTCCGGTTTTAAATCCCTATGTAAAAGTTTATATTTTTCGTGGAGTTTTAATACTTCTTTCATTAAGTTAAGGATTAGTTGCAATTGCAGATTGAAATCAAGCTCTTTTTTCTTAGGGCAGTAATTTGCATAGATATCCTGTTTGGAAACGGTATCATCAGTTACATAAAGAGTTTGCAGTAAAGTATCTCCAGAAATTAATTTCATAATCACCGCAAATTCGCCATCATCTATTTGATAAGAAGTATAATACCATCCTCTTTTGATAAGATTGGCAATTTCTATTTCACGCATTGTTTCAGTAACGCTTCGATTAAATATTTTTACAGCCAGAAGATGTTTATTGATTAGGTCATATCCTGTAATGACCTTATTAGCACCTTCCCCTTCAATGTTTTGTCTGTCAACAAGGATAACGGTTTTAGTTTGACTTTCTGTCTTGCTTTCCATATTTCGATGAGGCGTAACAACAAGATGGAGATAAGGCCTTTCACTATCAGTTAGCACGAAAATACGGCTATCTTTCATTTTAAGATAGGATTTGGTTAAGCTTAAATACTGTTGGATGGTTTCCTTATTGAGAGACAACAGTTCAAAAAAAGCAGACGTGGGAGATTTTTTTCTTCCACTGTGAGCGCCAGGGAATGATCTTTTTCTTTTGGGTGATTCATGACTCTCACTCCCATTAAAAAACCATATTGGACTCTCAGAACCCTTACGGTGAGGGGATAGTTGTGTTTTAGAACTTTCATGTAGAGAACCCGAAGATTTTGTTAAGACAATTTTATTTCCCGAGGAGTTCTGCTCTTTGTGGGAAACTTTGTTTTTCAACATTTCCTCTTTTGAAGACAGATCTTTTAGGGGTTTTTTCTCTAAATTCAGTGATAATTTGTCCTGGTTACTGGAACTTCGGGAATGAGGTTCCACCCGATCTGAATCATTGACAGGAATTGGCGAAAGATCAATATCGGATGCACTCTCTTTTAGGTCTGGAGAGGTGGTTGTAGTAGTTGTCTGAGTAAATTTGCTGACTTCTCCCTCATCAGGGGCGGGGGAGCTGATGTTTTCAAAAGCAAGTTTTTCGTCTATATAAGTAGATAGACTTATCTTAACCAGCTCCAATAACAATGCTGTTTGTATATCCGGGGTTAGGAGGGTATTTTCCAGCACACTTTGTCGCAATTCATTTAGAATGGATTCTTTTATTAACGCTATCTGATGTTGTTTTTCATTTACAAGTGTTTTTTCGATTTCAGCTGTAGATTGCATTTAAACTTCCGTAAATTAATAATTGTGATTGTGTAATATGAATAATTCTCGATTGGGGTTTGTTTCTTCTGGTCCACGTAATGGATTAGAACTTCTTTATAGAGAGGGCCAAGCAGGTCTTATCAGTTATTAATACACCTTATTATAACGTTAATGCCATATCGATTAAAACACCATCCTCTAAAAGCCATTATTTTCTACTTGTTGATTACTTTAAGGGTACATTATGCAGATAAATGACTTAAGAAAAAAATAAATTGTTCCATTGGATATTTATCGAATCGGAGGAAGGCTATAGAAGTATAATCAGGATCCAAAAAACGAGGGGATTAGCCAATATTTGAAAGTGATCCAAGCAGATGATACCTTACAAGATATAGATCTTCAAAAGTGGTGATGATTGATATTTAAGTAGAGAGTTTAAGCATCGACACTGCAATGCATAATTAATAAGGAACGTATTATGGCAACGAAAAAGGAACAAGTTATATCTACGCCGTGGTTTAAGCAATGGTGATGGGGGGATTTTAAGTAGTCAACTTCTCGACTTTCACCCCAAATGAGACACAAAATTTAAATGAATAATAGGGAATTGTGTCTTAATTAAATAAGTCATGAATAAATTTACGCCACTTTTTTGGTTAGATTAATGTCTAAATTTACTAAGTATGTGAAAAAAAAGATAAGTTTTCCCATGATCGTTGTGATCTTGGCTCTGGTAATAGGGATTTTTCATCTGTTTTCCTACTTGATTCCCTTTACTGATAATGCCTTTGTGGTCACTAATGTGACTCCGGTAGCTGCCGATGTCTCCGGATTTATTACCGCAATTCATGTTAAAAATGGTCAGCGTGTTAAAAAAAATCAACCCATTTTTACGGTGTATCAGGTTCCCTACCAATTAGCATACCAACAAGCCGAGGCTGATTATCAGGAAGGAATAAAAAAGATCGTCGTCTTTGAAAAGCAAATTAAAAGAGCAGATGCGCTTATTAAATCCACAGATGCTGAACTGGCTAAAGTGAATTACGAACTGGGGCTTAAAAAAAGTAAATACGTCGCTCAAGCTGTTTCTACCCTTGAAGTTAAAAAACTCTCTTATGATGCAGATACCTTAAAGCATAAACGTATTTCTTTACAGCAGGAAGTGGAAGTATTACGGGCTGAAATTGAACAACAAAAGCATACTATTCAGAGTCTCAAAGCCAAAAGAGATAACGCCAAGATTAATTTAGAACTGACTGTGGTCAGAGCGCCAAGTGATGGGGTTATAGACAATATGTACGTATCCCCCAACACTCCGATTAAAATTCATGAGCCTGTGTTTTCATTTATAGATACGTCAACATATTACATCCAGGCTAATTTTAATGAGACGGATTTGCGTAGAGTACGGATAGGGGACAAAGCCTATATTATTTTACGCATGTATTATTTTGATAAGATATTTCATGGAGAAGTGGTTAATTCTTTATGGGCCGCAGAGCGTCAAGTAACCTCCCCGAACAGTAAAATTCAACTCGTTTCCAATGAAAATGAATGGCTATTATTGCCTCAACGTTTTCCTTTGCAAATTAAGATATTAGATCCCGATCCTGATTATCCTCTGAATCCGGGGGCGAGCGCTTATGTTTATATCTCAACTAAAAAATAAGCTGGTTGCTTATGACAAATTTGGTGAACATCGAATCAATGGGTTAAAAGCTCTGTTTGTATTAGAGCTACTCTTCCTTTTTAATTTTATTTATACGGTAAACAATCCTTATTTTTATTTTTTCTATGTACCCATAACGGCATTCACTGCTGAATTATTAGGTAATACTCTGGAAGAAAAATATTTATTTTTATTTATTACCATTATGGGAACGGCTCTTTCTATCTTTTTATTTGGTGTCATTTCAGTTTATAAAACATTTTTTGTTTTTTTTGTTTTTTTTTATTCGGCCCTGCTTTATTACCTTGTCATTCATCAATTAAAAAGAATGCTTCCGCTGGTTCCCGTCATTTTAAGCCTGGCAGTTTATTCTTTAATTTATGTTAATGCGGATAGCAATTTTTACATCGCCTTAAATCATGTGCTCCAGATGATTGTTGCGATGTTGGTAATTTTTCTAGGTTTATACATGTTTCCCAAGACTTATTATCTTTCAATTTGGCGAAGAGCATTTTGTCAAGTTGTCACTAATTTAGAAATACTATCCAAAAATATTGTTGAGGAAGAAGTTAAAACCGTACCGATATTTTCTGGCATTATCGTGATGGAGCGCTATTCAAAAATGTTGTCAAAAAAGATGAAATATTACAGTATCTTAAAAATAACATTACTGGCTTTTGAACTGATTATGTCGATCTCTTATTTGGTTTCATTTCAAAAAAAAATCAAAGTTCAATATATTAAGATATTTCATCACTATCTCGTTATTTTACGTAATGCAGCTTTAAAAAAAGAAAGGATTGTGTTCAAGCCGCAAGAATTAGCCCTCTTTAATGAAACACATGAATTAAAAGTCTTGTATCGATTAATTTTAAGCTGGAACTATATATGCGACGATCTCTAAACTCGGGTAAGCTCAGTTATCGTTCATTACGCGGGATACAAATCAGCACGGTACTTTTTTTTACCATTATAATTCAGCAATGGTTTCAATACCCGCGCGCCGGGTGGACTGGATTTGCCGTAATGATGATTTATGCGGGTTTTGATAATGGAACAACGATATTACGCGCTTACCACCGATTTTTAGGGATGCTTTTAGGACTTTTCAGCGGTTATCTACTCTGGTTCCTGGGGCATGTAGATTATCGCTTGTTACTTCTTATCATCCCTATCACTATCTTTTTTGCTTATTTTTTAGCAGGTCAGGCTTATAGCGTACCTACTGTATTTACTGTCAATACTTCGATTATTGGTACTGGATACTTTGACACCTCAGGTTCGTCTTTCAATATTACAAATTTTTTAATTGATTATTTAATTTGTACGATGATTGCCTTTGCTATTATTTTGGTATTTGAGTATTTTTGGTTTAGTCGATATCGGCTGATGGATTTATTCATTAGGGATACTCAAAGGGATGTCGTTAGAAAGCTTTATCGCTTAATTCATTTATTGAATCAACATAAAATCAGGCGTTCTGATTGGTTTGAAGCCTGTATTACTTTTACAGACAGTTTATTTGAAATGGAAAAACTGGCCCGAAACTCGCAGTTTATCATCAGCTCAAAAGGAATCGTTCGTGAAGAGTTTAATCAATTTTTGGTTCTCTCCAACCGTATCTTTATTAATCTTAAGGCTTTATATTTGGCTACCTATACGAAAAAGCATCGAAAATATGACTTTAATCGACTTCTCGAACAAGTTCATAACGATTTGAAATGTTTAAAAAAGCTGGCTAAAGGGGAGCAAATTGCTGAGGATCACACTGGAGAGCTGAATGTGGCGCCTAATTAACTTTGTTTTGCTGTCTTTAATGTTGGCAGGATGTGTGAACAATACTTATCATAAACCCGATGTGAAGGTGGTAAATCAGTGGACTGTTGCCGATCGAAACATCAGCAAGAGCAATGAAAAATACACCCCTTACCTGGCTTGGTGGCAAGGTTTTAATGATCCGACTTTAAACAAATTAATAGAAAGAGGGCTGCGCTGTAACACAAGCCTTAATATGTCACGCGGGAGCATAGAAGCTGCACAAGGAGAACTTAAAAAAATTCGTTATCAGTGGATTCCTACTGCGGATGTCATGTTTGGTTACTCCAGAAACCCGGCCACAGGCTTCCCTGGTATTCTCGGAGTAATTATACCCAGCTACGTTATCAATATATTCCATCAAATCAAAGAACAGAAAAAAGCCAAATATACACTGGCTCAGATAAAGGCTGAAGATGATGCACTGAAATTAACAATTATTGCTGAAATTACTGCGAGCTATTTTACTTATCAAGCGGAAAGGGAGCGTAAACAATTACTAAAGATTTTAGCTAATGACTTGATGCAACTTGCTGATATTTCACGCCAAGTATATAAAGGGGGATTAACTTCCGATATTGAGCAGCAAGAATTATTTAGTCAGGCCAAAGTCATTCGTGGGGAACAGGAGGTGATTGAAAAAAATATTATCGTGAGTCGAAATGCGATTCGCTATTTGATCAATCTAAATCCTGGGGATATAAAAACCACAGTGAAATTTTTGAACCTTAATAATAAACAATTAATACCAGGCTCTTTACCTTTAACAGTTCTTGAAAATCGACCCGATTTACAAATGGCTGAAAATCGTTTGCGTGCTTCTAATGAAGGGATTGGTTTAGCGGCCTCTAATCTTTTACCCACGATAACTTTGGATTTAATCGGTGGTAAAGCGGCTGGTGACAGTAGGTATACCTGGCCTAGAAAGAATGTTTATTTCAATGATCAGTTATTAAGAACCCCCATTCTTAAAATGTCTGTATTGGGTGAAATTGCTAACGCCAGAGGATTGGATAAAGTTTCTTATTTTAATTATGTAGACACGCTTCAAAAGGCCTTGCGAGATACCACCAATGCTTTATCGGCAAATGAACGTTTTACAAATAAATTGAAGCAAACTCAAGAGGCGCAGCGATACCTGGCAAAGTCTTATGAACTCAATCGTCGTTTGTATCAGCGAGGAATTCAGAACTATGTGGATATGTTAAAAACTAAAATTGTTTTAGATAGGATCAATATTAATCTTAATGAGGATAAATTGCTGCAATTAATCACCATAGTAACTTTATACCAGGAGTTAGCCGGTGGGTATCGAGCTGGCGAACCCTTGCCTGTTACCGAGGATCCTTTAACCTCATAAATTAAGAATTTTTTTAAAATTAAACTTTATAATCAAATAGATAAATAATTTTTATAGCAGCTAAAGCGAAATAAGCACGCGCAAAAATGATTAATCATTGCCCATATAGTATAATTAAAATACATTATGTGCAAGGATGTAATCATGAAAAAAACAATTATAGCTGTATTAATATTGGTACCTGCAACATTGCTTACTAGCTGTGTTACTCAAAGAAGTTCCTATTCTTCCGGCTATAATACTGATTATTTTTATAAAAAATCAACTTCACCCAATTTAGGGGTAGTCAGTTATGGGCTTGATTTTGGGAAAGGGTACGGTTTGAGTTATGGACCTGGTGATTATGGAAACGGCGATTACGCGAATTGCAAATATGGAAATTGTGATTATCCGCTTGATTATGGGAATAGTTATGATGGTTCAGGTTCTGGAAGTGGTGATTATAAGTATGTTGTTTATAATAATGGCTATTACAAGAATGGCTATTACAAGAATGGCTATTACAAGAATGGCTATTATAAGAATGGCTATTATAAGAATGGCTATTATAAGAATGGCCGAACCTACAGTAATACATGGTATTCAAAAAGCGTAGAATGGCGACAGGTAGACGTTGACAGATCGTATAGTCGAAGTACCCGATGGGATAACAATAGTAATGGATGGTATTACGGGGACAGATGATACAAGGGGCAGAGTAAATAATCTGAAAATCCCGCAATATGAGCGCAATGACGTATAATTAATATACACTCATGTTCCGGGATGTGTTCATGAAAAAAATAATGATGGCTATATTAGGGATATCTCTCCTGTCGCTGGTTGGGTGTGTGACTGATACCGGATACACAACTGCTCATCACAATCATATTCATTCGGGATATCGTGATTTAAATTCAGATGGTTTGAGTGGTGTAAGTTATAGTCTTGGCTATGGACGGCTTGGCTATGTATTGAATGATTATGGATTTGGTGGATATGATGGCGGCTATTATAGCCGAGAATGGGTCGGACGTGGATATAGATAGATAAGGTTATTATCTGGTTTTTAAATGAGTAGATAGGTATCATTGGCCATCTTAATTCTTTAGAGATGAGAATGCCTTCATTAAAGGAAGTTGTTGAGCAGTTTAAAAATAGTTTTCAATATCTTGATTCAGAGGGACACCGTAAAGTCCGTTGGTATGAGTTTTGGTTTGCAGATTTTACAAAAGAACGATTTACCAATACGAACCTAACCAAAGAAATTGAACAAGCAGCGCAAGAATGTACCAAACAATTAAATGCTTTGTCTGCACAACGTGGTGAGGAACCTTTTGAATCGCATGAAGAGGCGTTTTTTAAGATTATTATCACCGCAATAAGAACAGTGCAAGTCCAACGTTTTAAGAGTGGAACTTTAAAAACTGAAAATTATCAACATGATCAGCATTATATTATGGAGCGTACGTTACATCCGAAGAAAGAGGGGGTTTTTGAAAGTATGCTCATTAATGGCTTAAGTTCAGTTAAAAAAACCTTTCCGGTATTATCTCCTGTGATGGAACAGAAAATTTCTCGTATTATAGAAGCCAAGGCAGAACCGATTCTACTTTTACATGAAAGCATGCATTCTGATCAGAATGGAAATAATTTTTTTAGCGTGGATGGCAAGCCAAGAACTATGGAAGATGTAGAACACACTATTACTGAAAAATTGAAATGTATTTAACCAGCTAGCTATTGGTGCAGATCATGGATGATAAAATTAATCAAAAGTTTGGACGTAGCACGATTTGACTGGTGGCATAGGGGTACTCTGAATGGCTATTAGCCAATCCGTTGCCTATTTCTTTATCCATAAAAATTAGTAGAATACATCAGATGGTGAGCATAGCGAAGCAATCCACACCGGAGTTTTGTTTGAAAAAATAAGTAAAAAATAATGCAAGTCAAGACTGTTTTTTTATTATTTTTTTGTTAAGATACCCCTCCTGATATCCATTTTTTTTAAAACCCTTCCTTGTGGATATTTAATTAGTCTGTATCTCATTCAATACTAAAATTTTCTTGCAATTTTTATAAAAATCCTTGTCATATAAGGCTTATAGACCATTTCTTATCATTCCTTACTCTATTTAGTTATCCACATTTTCTGTGGATATGTCTGTGCATACTCTGTCAAAGTTCTTGTATAGAAGATGATTTAATCAATGTCTACAACTTCTACATTGCGTTAACAGTCATGGCTTATCTTATTTAGGTACTCTGCTTGAAGTGTTTAAATTTTGACTTTCCTTGCCTTAAAAAATTTATAGGGGAAGATACTAGGGGCTTACCTTCAATGGATTACTTTCCGTATAGTTTGAGGATCCATAAGGTCCAATGTTCTTACCCGTATATTTGTGAATGACATAGTCAAATAAATGTAAGATTAAATTAATAAGGGTGTGTGTATTGTGTCTTTCAAATTGAATCCATGTTGTTAGAGTCCCTTTTTTATCTTCCGAAACGCCAAACAATATTTCTTTAACAACCGGTCCCGAGAATGAATATTGTTGAACACATGAATGATGAGATGAATGTCGTTTTTGGAGATTGGGGTGAAAGATATAGATCAGTTCATTGTAGAAAGAACCATTATCTTCCAGCTTAAGATAACCGCCCTTGAGTATTTCTTCTAATAGTTCCGTAGTAAAAATACGGTCTTGTCTAAAACTGATTCGTAATGTGGCAATGAGTTTTAATACAAAATTTACTTCTAAATGAGAAGTCTGAACGGGTTTTCCATGTTCTATTAGTTCCATAATGGAACATACCGCATCCTTATAAGTATGTTCCATCTTTTCAAAAAAAATAATACTACTTTTGGTAATAGACATAAAATGTTATATCCAAGGTAAATAGTTTGCCTCATATTCTATACAGTTTAGCAGTTATTAAATAAGTTATTTTGGGTTACTCAAACGAGATTAAGGCACTATGCTTGGAGGAAATTCGATTGGAACAGATTTTTATGTTTCTATATTATGTTTTATAGGTGAGGGTGCATCAATGTCCATTTTTAAAAAGTTCAAAAAGTTTTATAAAGCTTCTGCAGAAAATAGAATCCAGATCCATCTTTTCCTTGGATTTGTCATTATCCCAGTATTGGGAATGTCTATTTTGTATCTATTGGTACGGATATTTTGGATGTGAGCTGAATTATCATAGTATGTTTTTATATTGGCTCTGTTGTGGCATTATAGGGCTGCATGAGCTAAAAATGGCTACTGCAGTAAACTATTCCATACTAACCAGAGAGTTTTAAAAATGAGAAAATCGTTACAAATTTATCTGAAACAAATATTTGCTGATACCGAATGGGAAGAGCGAGACGTCAGTGATATGCCGGAGGTTAAAACACAACTCGTATCATCATTATTAAACAAAAAGCAGGTTAAGGATGCAATGGCTATAATTGCAGCCAAAAAGGAAACGATAGGACTTAACCTTGATTTTGACGTATTTTCTTCCAGAAGCAGTCCTGATCAATACCGCGTAGTTTGCAATTTAAAGAAAGAATTAAACGCAAAAAATTTGCATGAAATTACTGATTTTTTAAATACCGTATATGGTAGCTTGGAGAATAAATCTATTCCTAAAAGATTTACGTGCTGGAGCGTTGAAAAGAGTAGGAGCGGTTATTTAATAACCATATATAGCCAATCATCCTATGTAACACCAATGATGCTTCAGAATGGGAGTTCCGGCTGTCCAGTGAAAAAATTTGTTTTTGGAACGGATTCAGTAATTACAGATACTGATCATCCTTGTAAGGCACGAGTGATGGAGCTGGCTAATACTGGAGTGGAAACCGAAATCCATAAATATGAGACAATATATTACTGGAATAAAGAAAGCCTCCATGAATTATATACTCTGATGCTACAGCACAGAAAAACCGCCACTTATTCTGCTCGTAATATCTCTTGTGAAGTCGCTGAAGCTGCTTTACGGGACATTGATAGGCTGCCACCAGAGATGCGATACCAGGTTGGATTCTTTTTAAACCTGGCTGATGCTGGAGTATTAGCGCAAGTTAAAAATGACTCTCAAAATGCTCTTAGAGAAGCTAAAGTATCTTGTGAAAATGAAGAGCAGGCTTCATTAAATATGCAAGGATAATAGATAATACCTCGCTGTGGGGAGACGCCAATCTCACGCGAGGTATTCAACTATATATCCTTGTGCAGGTTGCATTGCGTCGACTAACGAATTATCAGCAGTTTCTAGTCGTAATATAAATTGCTAAAATATTAGATTGAACGCTATTCAACTGATTGGGTAGCAAAGAAAATAATTTAGCCTTCGTGGAAGCCCATAAAAACTAAAATGCAAGGACCTCCTGCAATGACATTAAGCCCATGCTTTTTGCCATTTTGAATCGCTGCATCACTTTCGGCACCTGGCTGTATCCAAATGTTTCTAATCCCTTTTTTAATGGCTTCGGTCACAATTTTTTCCGTGATTACAGGTGGTGTAATAATAGAAATACTGTCTACCTCCTCTGGTAAATCACTCACAGAATGCAAAACGGGCAATCCTTCGATTAGTTCTTCATGTGGATTTATTGGATAAACGGTTTTACCCTGTTGAAGATAACAACGTAGAACTTTATTGCCATATTTAGCTCTATTAGAAGACGCACCCACCACAGCAAAAGCCGAGGACTGCATAAACAGGTCGATTGGATTGGTCATGATCCCCCCTTAATAAGTAGCGTATCTTTAACTGGACGTTAGCCATTTTTATAAATCAGTACAAAAAAACCGTCTTTGCGAAGGTTAGTGAAGCAGATCGATGCTTCGTTAAAAATCTGTACTGGGTTGCTTCTCTTCGTTCGAAATGACGGCATTTTTAGGTGCTCTTTTAAAAATGGCTAAAGTCCAGTTTAAAGAGTAGCAAGAAAAAATGTATTATCTGTTTTATGATTATAAGCTATTATCGTCATTTGTTTTTTTATGTTCTGTATAAAATAAGTACTAAACATTCATACTAAGGAATAATGATAATGAGTCAAATAAATACGTTCTGCTGGGTAGATATTCCAGTTATAGTATTAGATCGGGCTATTCAGTTTTATACCATGCTTTTAGATGCTCCCGTCCAAAAAATTTCGGAACATGGATTTGAATTCGGTCTTTTGCCTCATACTCAAGATAACGTTTCAGGTTGCCTCTGTGTCATAGAGAATAGAAAACCATCTCAAGAGGGTTCTTTAGTGTATTTGAATGTTGAAGGACGATTGGATCAAGCTATCGAGAATGCAAAAAAACAAGGCTCCAAAGTCCTGAGTCCTAAAGAGCAAATGGGTCCCTATGGACATCGAGCTATTATTCTGGATTCCGAAGGTAACGCCATTGCATTATATTCAAAAGAAGCTTAAAAGATATCTGCAACCCAATGATTGGTGGTCATTATTTGAGACTAAATAAAATGCAAAAAATGCCTGTATTAAAATGCGGTGATACTGTTGAAATTATTGCACCTGCTTCCCGTTGTTCAGAGAAGCAGTTGAGTGAAATGAAGGAATTACTTGAGTCATGGCAATTAAACTGTATTGTCAAAAAAGATATTTTCGGCTCAGATTTATTATGTGCTAATACGGATGAAGCACGTTTTAAACACTTGGCGAATGCCTTAAAAAATCCGGAATCAAAAGCCATTTTTTGTGCACGTGGTGGCTATGGTTCAATGCGTTTAATTCCAGGATTAACCCGGATTGAGAAACCAGAATCACCGAAGATTTTGGTAGGCATGAGCGATATTACGGCCTTACAACTTTATTTGCAGCAACAATGGGGTTGGCCAATAATCCATGGGGCTGCTGCACCCGATCGATTTTCTTCAGAATCTATTGCTTCTTTAAAGTCGATCTTGTTTGGAACGACGAGACATATCGAATTTCCTGGCTTAATACCACTTAACCACCACGCACAAACCCACATGATTATTGAGTCCAGTGTAACAGGGGGAAATTTATCACTAATTCAAGTAGGAGTTGGCACCTGCTGGGCTATCAATGGACGCGATAAAATGATTCTGCTAGAGGATATAGGAGAACGTGGTTATCGTGTCGATCGCATGTTAGAACATTTATCCCAGGCCAATATCTTCCAAAATGCGGCTGCAATTTTATTAGGGGATTTTCTTGAGGGTAAAGAGCCTGACTCTTCTTCATTGATTCATCCTGTTTTAAGCCGTTTTGCTGAACACTGTGATATTCCGGTGGTACAAATAAAAGGAATAGGCCATGGATGTAACAATATGCCAATACCTTTTGGCACCGATGCCAAATTACAATTAGGCCATGAAATTAAATTAACTTGTTACCCTTATGGTATTAAATAAATCCCTCTGATTCATTCTTCGGGTCTCAGTAAGCCGGTAAATCAATTTTTATTTTTGTTCCCCAGGTTAATCTCAATGCATTAGCAATAGCAAGAATATCAATAATTTCTTGAAGTATTGCGCCCATAACCGGGTCAATGAGTCCCGCTGCCGCAAATCCCATACCGATAATACTGAGCATCATCCCACCAAGAGCGCTCTGTAAGGCAATTTTGCGGGTATTTAAACTAAGATGGATTAATTCATCCACTTTACTTAAGGTGTTTTCCATGATGACCGCACCAGCAGCCTCAGCTGTTACGTTGCTGTATTGTCCAAAAGCAATGCCAACAGTTGCTGCAGTTAATGCAGGAGCGTCGTTGATGCCATCGCCCATAAAGACGGTGGGTGCTTTTAATCGTTCCTGACGAACAATAGCCAGTTTTTGTTCCGGGCTTTGTGAGGCATGAATTTCAGTTAAGTTTAATAATTTTCCCAGATAGTTAACTTCTGATTCGCGATCACCTGAGACGAGCATAATTTTTTTAAATTGGTGAGCAGGCGCCAAATGACTGATAAATGATTTACTTTCAGCTCGTGGTGCATCATGAAAATGTAATGATCCAGCATATTCGTTATCCCATAAGACAATGCATTCCAGTCCGGGGGATATAGGGGGGAGTAAATGGGCATCTTGAGGGTTAGTTTCTAATAGTTTTTTTCTACTGGTAATGTAAATTGAATGTTTGTTGATAATGCCATGCAATCCCTGCCCCGGTTTTTCAGATACATTTGTTGATTCGAGCAGAATGATATTTTGTTTTTTTGCGGCATTTAAAACAGCACTTGATAGAGGGTGTTTTGAATATCGCTCCAGGCTGGCCACATATTGTAATATTCTCTCTTTCTGATAATTGGGAGCCGTTAAAATTTCAGTCAAGGCTGGTTTACCGTAGGTAAGTGTACCGGTTTTATCAAAGATAGCTGTTTCACAGGTAGGTAATCGCTCCAGAACGGTTGGATCTTTGATAATAATCGCCTGTTTTGCGGCTCTTGAAATCGCGCTGATTAAAGTAATCGGAATAGCTATTAATAATGGACAGGGCGTCGCAATAACCAGCACAGAAAGAAAACGTAGCGCATCTCCTGTAAAATACCAGGCAGTAAATGCAAAAATGAGGGCAATGGGGGTAAAAATGGCTCCAACCTGATCCCCTAAGCGTCTTATTGAAGGGCGTTTTTGTTCCGCTTCTTCCAATACGGTGACGATAGCTGCATAGCGTGAATCTGAGGGAAGTTTCGTTGTTTTTATAACCAATACTGACTCTCCATTAATTGCTCCGGATAAGACAGCGGCACCTGGCGCTTTAGATATCTGATAGGGTTCTCCAGTCAGATAGGATTCATCCATGGAACCGTGTCCCTCAAATACAATGCCGTCAACGGGGCAGGTTTCATGAGGGTAAATAACCAGTTCATCCTCTATATGAATGTTTTGCAAAGGAGTGTCTTCGATATGAGTATTTACTTTTCGATGAACTATGGAGGGCATCCGTGATGCCAGGGCAAGTAAAACAGATGAAGCCTTACGTCTGGCGTAGTACTCCAAAGTTTGACCACTGGCAAGCATCAGAATGATTAATGCAACTGCCAGATATTGATGTAAAATAATCCCTGTTATCAATGAGATTGCCGCTAATGAATCCGCTCCTAAATTGCCCTTAAATAATTTAAATAAAATCTGCAAGAATAACGGTATCCCGCCGATGACTATGAGAATCATTAAAGGAATATCAGGCCATGGAATATGCAATAGAAGCATAAAAATATGAATGACAATTGCAAGCAATGACAAAAATGCTATATAGGACTGCCATCTGAAGTGACAGCTAAAAGAAGTTAAAGTCATAAAATTCCAATTTTGTGGATGCCTTAATAATAGAACTAAAATTCTTATGAATGAAATAATCTTAGCGTGATTCTTCCTAATATTTATCTTTATTTTTTATAGAGCCAAACAACTCCGATATTTGATGCTGTAAAAGAGGTGTAAAATTTTATATACAGCTCCAGCCAATATGGAAATGTATTATTGGAATTTTTGATGTAGGCTTATGGAGCAGTGATCAGAAGGATTACCTTTGAGGTGTCATGGCTAGAGTCCACTGATATTACCTTGAGAAAGTATCGATTGATGCGATGCGATCCATTCCTGGTCGGCACTAGTACGAATCACGCGTGAAGTTTCAGGATATGAAGATAATACGCGATCATTGATACGTTCGAACAAGTGATACTCCGTCTGCTCTGTACGTAAACTTAGTCCTTTACCTTCCACCAGAGCATCTTCTGAAAAAGACGGGCTGAAATAAGAGGGTTTAAACGAAATAAATTCTGGTGTTAGAGAGGGTGGGCAAACCATAGTAGCGCTAACACTGATAGGCGTAAAAAGGTTGAGTCGTGATCTACCAACATTTAACTGCTGACAAAATTCATTGATATCGACACAATGGGTAATGTCTAGTTCCAAGTGTTTTAATGCAGGTAATAAGACTCTATAATTGTGCAGTTTTGTTTGGCCACCTAACAGGTGGATGGCGAAGTCTTCGGAATGTGTTTTTTCCATAAAGGCTTCTTTTATGATTTTTAAGTTTGAAATACCAGTTTCTAAATTATATAGAATTGCACCATCCAGATGGGAAAGCAGTCGCTTATCTGGATTGGCTTTGTCGACGAACTCTATGGCAATACAATCTGTCATCCCACTAGTTATTAAAATGGTATTGGGATCAGTGGTAATATAATACTCTCCTTGGGATACATAACGATAATTTGGCATCGAACCCTCTGAATTGAATTATTCAATAAGCTAGTTTAATTGTCATTTTAGTTTAATCTTGATCAAGATGCAATTTCATTGATTGTTTTTTTGCCATTTTAGGTATTGAGTAATTGCGTATCGATGAGGATTTCGGAGGTCAGGGTGCGATGTACCGGGCATTTATTGGCAATCTCCGTTAAGCTCTTTCGTTGCTCTTGACTCAGATCACCTTGAAGTTCTATCAGTCGGGTAATTTTATCAATTTTAGCATTATTTTTGTCACAATTGGCGCAATCTGTTGCGTATATTTTTTCAATCCCTAAGGTGACAATTACTTTTTTTAGTGGAATTTTTTTAAATTCAGCATACATCCGTATGGTCATCGAAGTGCAACTACCCAAGGCGGTAAGCAGAAAATCATAGGGAGAGGGCCCTAAGTCATTGCCGCCATACGTTTTGGGCTCATCTGCGGTCATCTTATGGCTTCCCACGATGATCTCCTGAGTGAATTTACCTTGTCCTGTTTCCTGAACAATGACTTGGTTAGCAATATTATTCGAAGTGGTCATTTAATGTACTCCTGCACTCTTGTTTTGGGGGGCTTATCGGTATATCGACACCATTTAATAATACTTGACCTTCCAATTGACGTTAAAGATAAACAAAAGACCTCCTTGATTGCTTGGGTGAAATTAAATCCATGGATATCCGGAATTAGATGGACCGCACAGGAAATGCTCTGCCTGGCTCTATTTCATTTTTTGTAACCAATATTGGGCGATTTCTATTCGCTTGGCTATCCAAATATCCTGAAATTGTAAAATATAATCAAGAAACAATTCGAGTGCACGGCACAGTCCTGGTGTTCCACTGATGCGGGGGTGTAAGCCTATAGTCATGATGGTGGGTCTGTTTTCTTGATAAAAATAATCAAAAGTATTTTTTAAGTGATCATAAAAATTACTGGCAGTTGAAAAACCAGGTGAAGTAGTGAATCGAAAATCATTAGTGTCTAATGAATAGGGAATAACTAAATGATTATTTATTTTATAAGGTAGATCATCTGCATAACTGTCCGAATCATAAATAAAACCGCCAATTTCCATTAACAACTCACGTGTATGTTCACTACGCCTGCCAGTATACCAGCCGAGTGGTCTGTGTCCCGTTAACTGTTCCAAAGTTTCAATACAGCGAAGAATATGTTTTTTTTCTGTTGCTCTGGTTTCTTTAGCGTAGTCTATCCAACGCCAGCCATGACCAGCTACCTCATGATCACTACTTGCCAGATAACTGGAAAATAATGGGTTAAGAATTAAGGCATAGCCAGTAATGAAAAAAGTGAGAGGGATATTTTTTTTGTCGAAAAGTCTTAACAAGCGCCATATCCCTACGCGACTCCCATATTCATAAAATGATTCGATACTGTAATTACGTACTCCAGCCGGTTTTACACTAAAGGGAAAACTACTACCATAGACTTCTGCTTGAGGATCCCCGTTTACCGGACTTAATTCGGCACCTTCTTCATAATTGATAACAAAATTAATGGCGATCTTGGCCTTGTTGGGCCACTTATTAACGATTAAATCAGGTCCATATCCTATGAGATCACGAGTCATGACTTACCTGGCCAATATCCTTTAATATTTGTTATTATAGCTGCATATTGACCGGGATCGATAAATAAGGCACATGACTGCCGAACCCTGAAGTATTGAACGTTATTGGATGTATCATAAAGAGAAACCTGTAAACAGTGGATTACGAACCGTTTCTTTTGCTTTCATAAAGCTCAATGTCTTTCTTATAATCGTCAAACAATGTTATCAAATGATGTAAGCGCCCCTCTTGAGTCGCTGCCCATTCCAAAAAATTCAGCTGAGCAGGAGTCTTCTCTTGTTGTTGTAATTTTAGTGCGGTACTGGATTTTGTTGCAGGAGAAAACCAGAAAAAAGAATTTTTGGTATTACTCTTACATAATGTCATGTAATGATCAAAGCAGAAAAAACGCAATGCAGATAATAGCTTATCATTGATTGGAGCTGGCAGATTGGTAAATTGGCGAATCACTTTTTCTGTAAAGGATAAAGCTGCTGGATAAGATTGATCCGCCTGCTGCGCAAAATCCTGCTCCAATACTTTAATTAGGGGATCAACTGAATTGGAAAGCTCTTCAGTACGGATGGTTTTAAGAATTTTATAATACCATTGCTTACCTGTAATGGCCTCAAGAAGTTTTTTTGGGGAGTTAGGAATCGAATCGCTCAGGTTAATTAAGGTATTATTCGTAATAAACTCCCGCCCATCAATATAGCTTGCTGTGTGTTGAAAAAAAAACAGTGCTTTTTCTGGAGCTAGGCCCAAAGTCATAACTACAGCTGTTTCTGAACGTATCTCCTCATCAGTCGTGTTGACACGATATTTTATTAAACGAGGTAAAATTGCTAATTGGGCAGGAGAACAATGGTGATAAAGGAGATAGAAAAGTGCGGCAAGTGAAGTCACTTTGGATTTAATACCCTCAATCAAAAAGGCTTTTCTTAAGTGCTCAATACTTTGTATTTTTGATGCTAAAAAAGCAAAGGGATAATCTTGATCTTCTTGTTTCTGGACATATCCAAGCATGCGACAACATCTTACAAGCACAGGAATTAGTATGTTTGCCGCTATTTTGCCATCACCGCTTTGGTTATATTGAACTTCCAAACAGTGATAAAAATAACTATGATGAGCCACCTGGATGTCCCACTTTGTTTCCTGCAAATCCTTTTGGAGCTTAAGCCAGGCAGAAACAGTGGCATTAGTAGCCCAATCGCCAGTCACGGGCCTCTGGCTTACTTGCTGCCAGAACTTCAGAATAATGTGTTTCACTTGTAATCCGAGATCTCTGTCAACCCGATCGTTGTCATTCAAATCATCAAATAAATTACATAATTGTTGCGATGATTGTTCTGACTCCTTATCTGCAATTCCCTCCATCTTCATCTTGAAAGTCTCTATAATTTTCCTTACTGTCCCAACATTCATTGTTGTCTCCCTGAAGATTGATGTGGTTATTCTATATTTGCACACATAGAAATGAGTTTCCACAGTTGACTCAAGATTCAATCTAACCAGGCATGGTGTGAGCTATATAAAGAAATTTGCTATTGATTCAGAGAGTTTGGAGGCCGCGAACAAGTCGGCGTTGTTGAAAATTCCTTCTACCTTATCTCACCTAATTCTCAATCCTCACTGCCATTAAGTTAAGAAATACTATACCAATATGTAGGTTGGGCCCATGAGTTGAGAGATGGTTAGATGAATAATGAAGCTTAGAATTCACATAGGTAGTAACACGGAGTTGATTCCCTCGCCCGCGCTCGTACATTGAAAGATAAGCAATTAAGGTCATTCATTAGATAACTTCTAATAAAGCACTCGCTGCGATACCGCCTCCACCTGCTGCGACCAGAAGTACTTTGTCTTTAGATTTGATTGGAGCATGTTGTCTTAGATGATCCAGAGCAATGCCAACACTGGAACCTGAAGTGTTGCCTGTCTCCTCGACTGTTTTGATGACTTGATCATCAGAAAACCCCAATTGCTTTGCTACGGACAAGACTAAATTTTTATTTCCTTGATGAGGTACAAGCCATTGAATATCGTCAGGAGACAAATTTAATTCGTTTAAAAAAGCCAATGCATTATCCACCATACCATGTACCGCCTTAACAAATAATGCGGTACTTTCTTTGATGGTGATATAAAATTGTTCTGGATTAGTACACAGTGCTGCCGGTAAACGGGAACCACCTGCCGGGGTGGAAACAGTATCGCTAACTTCTCCATCGGCAAACAAGGAAGAAGCAATAAAACGAAATTCCGCTCGTTCCATGTCTTGGGATACGATACAAGCTGCCGCTCCATCACCAAATAATACGCTCGTGGCAAAATTATTTTTATTTAAAAATTTAGAACGAATTTCACTCGCTATGAGTAACACGGATCCCAGACTTGCCTGAGCAATTGCCGCACTGGTATGTAAGCCGACTACAAACCCCGCACACGCTGCGCCTATATCAAAAGCGCCAGCATTTTGCAGTCCAAGACGATATTGAATTAAAGGACTGGTAGGCGGAGAAATGTAATCCCCTGATATCGTAGCGAGGATAATTAAATTTATTGTATTTTTATCCAGGGATTTTTCAGCAAATAACTTTTCGGCGGCAAGAACAGCCAGATCACTGCATGCTTGATCATCATTCACCCAACGTCTGTTTCTAATGCCTGTTGAAAAACCAATTACCGCAGGATTTTGCGAGCTATTCATCCAATTGAGTACGTCCTGATTACTCATTACCTTTTCAGGAAGAGCGACACAAGGACCTTTGAGATAAATGGGTTTTTCTGCACGTAATAAATTCATGACGATAATAATCCTTCTGAACGCATTAAAGGTAAACCACCACTGACTGTAACCACTGAGCCTGTCATAAATGAAGTTTTAGAAAGCAGAGGATCCATCGCTTCAGCAACCTGTTCGGGTTCTCCCATAATGCCTTGCGGGATAATTTGCGCCATTTTTTCTTGATAGAGGGGTTTTGACCAAAACTGTTCTGTTCTCGAGGTTTTTATTAAACCGACGCGAAGAATATTCGATAAAATATTATTGGAGCTATAGTCCACGGCCAAATTGAAAAATAAGCCTTCCAAAGCCGCTTTAGCAGTGCAATACGCACTATATCGGCTGGTTCCGGTGACCGATGACAGACTTGAAATTAATAACAATCGGCCGAATTTATTGCTTAGCATGATGGGTAATAATCGGTGAATAAGCCAAATATTGCCATGGAGGTTATTATCAATATAGGTGCGCACTGCATTATAGGGTAGAGCATGCAATTTGCGCAGTTGAGTCACTCGCGTGAATGCATTGAGGACTAAACCGTCTATGGGCTCTTGCAGTATTTTTGTTAAATTCTCTTCACAGGCTTCGGGAGCAGAGAAATTATAGACAAAGCCGGTTACTGTCATCTTTTTTTGTTGGTAATGTTCCAGAGTCTGAGCGAGACTTTGTTCGCTAGAGCAGGTGATAATGATTTTATCTCCTGCCTGAAGTCGTCTTTTGGCTATTGCCTGGGCAATGTCGGAGGAGCCACCAGTAATTAATAAATTCATTTTGCCCCCAACTCAATCAAATGCTTTTCTATGCTATCAATCGATTCATAATGTTCTTTGACTAAAGGGATTACAGGGATTTTAATGTTGAATTCTCGTTCCAGCTCTATGATTAGCATGGCCAGCATCAGGCTGTCCAGCCCTCCTTGTGCCAATGTCGCCTGCTTGTCTTGAGGCAGGTTAATGAGTCCAACACGTTCTATAGCATTATGAATTCTTTGAGTTAACATCATTTGTTTTCCTTATGATCAGCGTTACTGATAGCCGAAAGCAGTGCGTTCCTATCAGGTTTGCCATGTTGATTACGAGGTATTTTTTCAAGAAAGCGTACTGAAACAGGCAGTTTTCTGGGTAAAAGATGACGTTGTATCTTTTCCATTAATTGGTGTTCCGTAGCAGGCCCCCCCAGCATACTCTTTTCAAGGCAGGCTAATAAACGAATACCATAAATTTTATCTTCCAAAGGCAAAAGGAGGATTTCTTTAATCTCATCAATTAGACACAGTTTTTGTTCTATTTCAGTAAGATTTACTTTTTCCCCACCTATATTGACTAAATTATCCCGACGTCCTTTAATGGCCACCAATCCTGTGGGTAATATCTCCGCTATATCCCCAGTGCATAACCAACCATCCCGTATTTTAGAGTGTTCTCCCTCATTCAGATATCCCAACATCATTTGACTGCCCTGGATTAAGAGCTCTTGATCTTCTGACAGCGTGATCTGCCAGTCTCCGACTGGATATCCGGCATATTGTTCCATAAAAAGAGGCTCGTCGCTGGAATAGGCAAGTACTCTGGGGGATGCTTCTGTTAAACCATAGTTATTATAAAGGATGGCATTGGGAAAAGTACGTCTTAATTCAGCACGTAAAGAAGTGGACAGGGGAGCGCCAGCGGAAATAACAGCCTTGATTTTTGCAGCACTGTTTGGATAGAGAGCTGCCATTTTATTGATCGCTACCCAATGGGAGGGAACCCCACTCCACATTTGCGGTACCTGCTCTGTTTCTAAAAGAGTTTTAATCAGCGTAAACTGGGGAATCAGATGGGTTGTCAGCCCGGTCATTAACCCAGGTAACAGTTGACCGAGAAGACCAAATGAGTAAGAAAGAGGCAAAAATAATAATTGATCCTGTACCTTGGAAAATCCCAGAGCCTTAATTACCGCCAGACAGTTCGCTTCAATATTCTTTTCAGATAATTGAACAGCTTTTACTTGCCCAGTGGTTCCGGAAGTGAAGATAACCAGCGCTAACTGGGGATGATGTTTCAACGTATGATGCTCATACCGTTCTACTAATTCTCCCTGAGTATTAATGGTCATTGCATCACCCAAAATGGCAATTCGGATGTTCTTTTCTTCTTCAGACCATTGATGGGCAAAAAGAGCTACGGGCAACCGGTTTTTTAATGCGGCTAATAATTGAACAATAAATTCAATACTCGGAGTAGCATCAAGAATGAGTATGGCTTTAGGCAGCTTTTGCAATTGACGAGATAAGCGCTCAATTTCTTGCTCCAGGAGAGCATAGGTAATTGATAGGTTTCCCAATTGTATTGCTATTTTTTCAGGAATATCATTGGATAGGAACTGCATGAATTTATTCCTTACTCTGATCTTCTAGTTTCCAGATAGCTACAACGGGTAGTGTACTATCTAATAAATGGGTGCGGCAAAAATTTCTGCGTATTTTTCCACTGGTCGTATGGGGCATTGCTTTCAGGGGAATGAATACTATAGTATGAACCTCCAGTTGATGAATCTGGTAAATAAGTTCAAAAATAGAATTGAATAATTCTTCCTGAGTATTCTTATCCATAAACCGATCTTTTACTTCACACATCACGGTGAGTTTGTACTCATGATCCACGTGCATCACAAAAGCTGCGCATTTGCCCAGTCGATTATGAATTGCTGAGTGAAGTACGCTGTTTTCAATGTCTTGAGGGTAGTGATTTTTCCCATAAAGAATAATTAAATCTTTAATACGACCTGTGACATAGAGCTCTTCTTCATGGATGAAGCCTAAGTCTCCAGTTCTCAAGTACACAAGTTCACTGGTTTCGCCTTTAATCTTACCCTGGAAAGCATGCTTTGTTTCCTTATCTTGTTGCCAGTATCCTTTGGAAACGCTCTCGCTATGTACCCAGATTTCACCCACCTGATCGCTCTCACAAAGAATATGGGTATCCGGATCAACAATCCTCAGTGTTTGAATCATATGACCGCTACTGACCAGGCTATGACTGTCAGGGCTTTTTTCGTCAGTAAAGTGAACTCGATGATCTTGATACTCATCCTTCGCCAGAGTCACTGTACTATAGGGTGTTCCTGGGGTACCTCCGCTAACCAGTAAGGTTGCTTCTGCCAAACCGTAGCAGGGATAGAATGTTTCTTGACGAAAACCATAATCTTTAAACGCTTGATAAAAATGTTCCAGGGTTTCTTTGCGGACAGGTTCCGCACCATTGAAAGCGACAAGCCAGGAACTTAAGTCCAACCCTTCTTTTCTTTCTTCTTTAATTCGTTTAACACAATAATCATAAGCAAAATTTGGACTACCACTGATGGTTACTTTATATTTAGTAATATTCTTTAACCAGGAAAGTGGGTTTTGTAAAAATGAAAAAGGGGACATCATGATGACAGGGAACCCGGCAAAGATAGGAGTTAAAATACAACCTATTAATCCCATATCATGATGCGGTGGTAACCAACTGAACATGATGGTTTCATCGCTCATGGAAAAAGAGGTATAAATTCTATTCAAATTATCCAGTAAGTTATGGTGACCGATCATTACCCCTTTGGGATGCATGGTCGATCCAGAGGTGTATTGGAGAAAAGCAATTTCACTTCCAGAAAGGGGAACCGGATGCCAATCGCTGCAATCTGAAAATTCAATGTTATCAATAGCACAACAAGGAATTTGAGCAAAGGTAGGATTTGCTTTTCGCTCCGGATTATCAGCAAATTTAGCCAGATGATCCGCTGTCATAAACACCAATTCAGGCTGGGAATTCTCAATAATCCGGTGCGCTTTATCTAATAATTTTCCCTGAGCAGGCGGGTAGATCGGAACGGCAATGCAACCGGCATAAAAACAACCTATGAATGCTTGAATTAATGGTAATCCCGGGGAGAATAATAATAATATCCTTCCCCCTGGTTTGACTCCCTGCGCTTGAATGGTGGCTGCTATTGCTCTTGCATGCTGATCCAGAACTTCATAAGTCATGTGTTCTTCTAAATCTTTGTTTAGAAAAACACAACTGATTTTTTTTGGGGTCTGATGCGCCCTGAGTCTGACCACATCGACCAGGGAGGGACATGTGCGTATTTCTTTTTGTATCATAAAACCCCTTAAAGTTTAGTTTTATGCCTTGTGATACTGAAGTACCTGAGCTGCGTAAGACAGACCGCCACCCACGCTCATTAAGAGGATTTTACCGGGTCTATCAAAAATGTGCTCTTCTACTGCTCTTGCCAAAGTATATATAATAGAAGCACCACCAATATTGCCTATTTTATCCGCATCCCAAATTATCGTTGTATGAGTTAATTGATTCTCATCCAGCAATTGCTCGATTAATTTGCGATTTACTTGATGGGCAATAACCCAGGTTATGGCTTTTTTATCTTCTTCACTTGAGAATAAATGTTGGAGCATTTGAGTATATCGGGAATAAGCTAATTCTTTTAATAAGGTTTCATCACCGATTAAATGATAACCCACGGTTTCCATTTGTTGTTGCGTGGGGGGAAACACGCCTCTTGTGGTGTATGCATCCACATAGTGACCATCAGTGGAAAAGAACGATTTCTCGACGGTGAAGGAGCCCGTTGCTTTTTTTTCCAAAAATAAGGTTGCTGCACCATCAGCTAGTCCTATCCAGGTTTTTTCATTTTCTGGATCGATAACCTTGGACAGAGTTTCTGCACAGGTTAAAAGAACATTTTTATAACCCAAAGCCATTAAAGCATAAGCCAGATGCAACGTGGATAAAGAAGTAGAGCAGCCTGTTTTTAAATCGTAGGCTGGTGCGTTCAAGCCTATTTCGCCTAGCACTGCAGCTGCTTGGGAGCCTGTAAATCGTTTATTAGTTGTGGAGCCTAACAGATAGGCCTGGATGGTTTCGGGTGTATAGGATGCTAATAATTTTTTTACGCAACGAATTGCTAAAGATTCAGCAGTTAATTCACGGGACGCGTCTACAGGTTCCCAAGGTTTATGGCACCAATAGCGTTGATGAAATCCGAATTCCTCGCCTATTTTTTCAGCAAATTTTTCAATAAAAGCTGGTGTTCTATCTGCTGTTCTTGGAAAATTTCGCAAAATTTCTACATTAGTAATGGGTTCTGATTCAGGCAGTACTCGGGAAGCAGCAGAAATTTCAAAGCGTATATTGGGTTGTAGAATTTCCATAAAATCACCTTGAATTATTCAGTCAAACCGCCAATCGAAATTACACTCCTTTGGCGGGAGTAGATCAAGTATCTTTATCACTGTGATACAAAAAGTCTTAAATTTATTATGTTAATATTAGTCTATATTTTAATTACTTACTCAATACATGAGTTTTCAGGGGGTGTTGATGTCTGTACAGCCTACCGATAAAACCACGATGAAGTGGATAGAAACTCTTATCGATGAGCACAGTTTTCTTCCTTTTTGTCCTGATTATATGATGAATAATCAACACCATTTACATGTTGGCTCTGAGGTGATTGCTGGCTTGGCCAAGGTGAACCAAAAACCGGTTGCTGTATACGCACATAACCCTGCGGTGAATCGTGGCTATGTGAGCCGGGAAGGGGCTATAAAAATTGTTCGTTTAATGGATAGAGCCAGAGATTTACGTATTCCAATTATTGCTTTTTTAGCTTCGCCTGGAATTTCTCTGGATTTATTAAGCGGTGATGAATACACTCAAATTATTAGCCGTAATATCAATCTATCCGGAATAGTTCCTCAGTTAGCTGTAATTGCCGCGCCCACACTGGGTGCACCAGCGTATTCTGCCGTATTAATGGATATGTTATTTTTTAATAAACATCGAAGTTATCTGATGGTTACCAGTCCTATGGTGGTGCAACAAGCTATAGGTGAAAAAGTCACCATGAGTGAATTAGGAGGAGCAGCTGTACATGCTACAACAACTGGAATTGCTGATTTTGTTGATGACAGTACGACAGCACAAATCAATCACGTAAAAACCATGTTGGGTTTTTTGCCTTCCCATTCAGGCGAACGTCCTCCGAAACAGGCGGTGCACGAACCGATACATGCTATGCCGATCATTCCTGCAAATCCCAGGTTGCCTTTTAACATGCTTGAGCTGATTAATGCGGTTGTTGATAATTCTACAGTGTTGCAATATAAACGTTCATATGGACAAGCCATGATTTGTGCCTTTGCGCATATCAATGGTTATGCGGTCGGTTTGGTGGCTAATCAAAGTATTCGTATTAGTGGGGCAATTGATTCTGATGCAGCCCAAAAAACGTCCAAATTTATTCGTATCTGTGATGCTTATTGTATTCCCATTCTCACCTTAATTGATGTGCCGGGTTTTATGCCAGGGAAACGGGAAGAACAAAAAGGATTATTACAGCATGGGGCGAGATTATGTGTTGCCATGCAGACCAGAGTACCAAGATTGAGTGTGGTGGTGCGAAAATGCTATGGAGCAGCTGCTTTTTTATTAATGCAAACCAAATCACAAAATGGGGATTTGGTTTTAGCTTTGGAAACAGCAAGTCTGGGAGTAATGGGTAAAGAGACAACCAAGAAAGTTCAAGCCAAGGACAGGAAAATTACGGACGAGCAAAGCCAGCAAGATCAGATTGATGCATTGCATATTGATGAGTCATTAGCTGATGCTTACACTTTAGGATTAATTGATGAAATTATTAAACCCATGCAAATGCGCAACCGATTAGCCCAACATCTGGAATTTTTATATCGAAAAATGGAACATGTACCACTGGCCAAGCACTCCATAGTATGAGGAAAAAAATGCCTTCACTTGAGGATTTGTTTTTACTTACTGAGTCATTTGAAACTTGTTTAGGTAATCCTGCAGAACAAAATACTCCAGTTAATTTCCAGCAAAGTTTAATTGATGATGAACAAGAATCGTTACCTTGGCCGCAGATAAGATACATTCAGCAATGGGGGTATATGGATTATTTAATCCCCATTCAAGCTGGAGGAAAGCTGAACTCACTGATTGATCTTCATTTTTTGACTAAATCAGTAGCCAGGCGCGATATCACTACGGCTATAGCCATAGGACTTTCTTTCTTTGCTGCGCTCCCTGTCTGGATAGCAGGAACTGAGGAACAAAAAAAACAGTTAGCTAAACGCCTTCGTCAAGGCGAGATCGGTGCGCTTGCATTAACAGAAGAAGAACATGGAACAGATTTAACGGCTAATGAAATGGTTGCCATACCCGTTGCAGATGGATGGGAGCTGACTGGAAGAAAATGGTGTGTTAATTTTGCTACGCAAAGCAAAAGTACCTCTGTTCTTTGCCGCACTCATGAGAAAGGAGGGTTGTTAGGTTTCTCCTTGTTTTTTATTGACAGATCTCTGGTTGGCAATCGTTACATGCCTACTCCTAAATTACCTACTCATGGAGTAAGAGGTCTGGATATAAGCGGGTTTACTCTGGACAAAGTTTATTTAACCAAAGAAGCGTTAATCGGAAAAGAACAACATGGGTTGGAAATTACATATAAAGTATTTCAAATTTCCAGAACACTCTGTGCTTGTTTGTCTCTGGGGGGGGCTGATACTGCTTTACGTTTGGCATTGTCGTTTAGTTTAGAAAGACACTTATATGGTAAAACAGCCTTTGAGATTCCTGCTGTGAAACAGCGTCTTGGAGAGCTTTTTGTGCAACTATTAATTGCTGATTGTACTTCTTTGGCAGTGATTCGCGCTTGTTCCGTGATGCCTGGGAAAATGAGCTTTTGGTCTGCGATTATTAAATTCCTGATTCCAAAAATCGCTGAGGACATCGTAGAGCAGTGCGCCGTCATTATAGGTGCAAGGGCTTATTTGCGTACTACCCAATGGGCTACTTTGCAAAAACTCAGAAGAGATATTCAAGTAATTGGTTTATTTGATGGCAGCAGCCAGGTTAATTTAGCGATTATTGCGGGTAATTTATTACCTCAATCTGGTATGCGTGGGACACAATCAGCAAAAAACCGTGAACTGTTAGAGTTGATTTTTAATATTAACCAGGATTGTCCTGATTTTGATGCAGAGCAGTTAAGACTTTTTACTCATGAAGAAGATGATATCCTTGCCGGTCTGGCAGAGATTAAATCCGAGTCTATAAACCATTTGGTGGCCCTGATTCGAGAGGAAATTGTTAAGCTGGATCAGCAGTTGATACAGTTAAAGGAGCAGAAGTTATTTGATCCCCGTAGTCTTGCTGCGTTCCGCCTGGCTGAACATTACTGCTGGATTTTTGCTGCCAGTTGTTGTCTGCAATTTTGGTTTTATAATCAGGACACCCTTGGTGATGGATTAAAAAATAGCACCTGGCTCCATTTGGCTATCCAATTGATTCTTGGTAAATTACATGCAAATCACTCCACGGATGCGGCCATGCAAGAGATTATGGCAGAGCATTTGTGCTCTTTTCACCAGCAGAACCACATGTTTTCGGTCATACCAACAAAGATTGAGGGCTAATCAGAATGAATTGGAAAAGGTTATTAATAGCTGCAGTAACCAGGGGAAAATACAAGGCATTCATTGAGGATACTCGTTACCCGGAACTTGCCCAAGTGAGACTATGGACCGATGAAGTGTTACCTTTATTAGAAAAATCCCCTTATTGGCAACCCTTACTCAAAGATCAAAATACAATTCTTCTTGATGATTTTGATATCACTACGTATGAAAATTATGAACAGGGATTGTTAGCAGCGCAACAAAGCAATATTCAGCCTTTTAATGGAGAAAAAATAATTTTTTGGTCTGAAACCTCGGGTACTGCAGGAGTTAGAAAATTTTTTCCTATTACCGCTTCTTTTCAGCGTCAATTTCAACGCACCATGGCTCCTTATATTTATAATCTGACCCAACTTTTCTCCGGGTTTTTTAAAGAGAAAATTTTATATTTAGTTGCGGTGGATGCCAATAAAACCACTCCTGCGGGAATTCCTTCTGGTTGGATTAGCAATTTTAATTATCGTAATTTGCCTGCATTGATTAAGCGTTTTTACGCCATGCCCGATGAGGTATTTGCCAATACGGAAGTCTATACTCAATGGGCGCCTTTATATGCTTTAGCCGCTGATTTAAGCGCCATATTTGCAGTGACCCCTATGGTCATAGAGGCGTTTTATGAGCGTTGCTCCAATGAGTTCCTGAGTTATCTTCCTTATTTAACAGGAGAGAAGTCAATACCCCTTAATCTTCCTCAGATTAAAATTACCAGAAAGCGTCAACGCTATTTGCAGGGTTTGACTAAAAATTCTAAACCCACTTTTAAAGAATTATGGCCCGCATTACAAGTTGCCGGATGCTGGACTTCCGGGCTTTGTGAATATCCTGCTCATCAGTTACAAAATGAGATGGGAGCAGATATTAGTTTGATCGATGGGACTTATTCCGCAACAGAAGGCTGGCTTACAGTTCCATTGGACTCTGGGAAGGGGGGGATTCTGCATCCTGGTGCTCATATTTTCGAATTTATTGAAGAAGGCCAAGCAATAGAAAAAAACAGTCTGCTGTCTTGTTGGGAATTGGAGGTCGGGAAAAATTATGAGGTTTTTTTGACTACGGCTATGGGCTTTGTACGTTATCAGCTTAAAGATATAGTGAAATGCACCGGATACTTAAATAAAGCTCCGCGATTGGTCTTTTGTTATAAAACTCAATTATTGAAATTAGAAAATTGCGCTATCACAGGCCAGGAACTACAGACCATGTTAAAGATTGTGAATTTTAATATGGAGTCTCATTGGCATTTTGCCAGAAATAGTTTAGGAAACAGGATTGTTTTAGTAACTGACAATACAGCTGAAACCTCTGACTCTGTGTTGGCCCAAATGCATGAGCAATTGATCCAAATCAGCCCAACCTATGCTCATAGTGTTGACACAGGAGAAGTCTTGCCCATAGTCTTATTACAAGTATCTAAAGAAATTTTATTAGCAGAAAGTCATGCGCAAACCAAGCCAAAATTGATTTCTCAGCAAGTTATTGGAGAAAGATAACGTATGGGGAAATGCAACCCGTGCTAAGATTTTTTCTTTTTTGGACTATTGTCCCCAGCTTGGTTTTTTAATTTTTTTTGTTTCATACTGTCTTTTAAAAGAGAAATAAAATCGACGACAGCCCCTTTGTTTTTTACCCCTTGTCGAGAGACTTTTTTTCCTTTTTTTGCTTCTTTCTCAGTTTGTTGATCCAACCATTTTTGTAAGGCTTCACGATAATCATTATGATATTTTTCAGGTTTCCATTGGGTAGACATGTCTTTAATTAAATCGGTCGCCATTTTGATTTCTTTTTCAGTTACTTTATATGCGGTTAAATTCTCTTTGGGCACATTAAGTTCGTCTTCTTCGCGTATTTCGTCTTTAAAATGGATTAGGTACAGCAGAAGGGCATGTTCATGAGGAAGGATTAGACTTAAAGACTCCTTGGTGCGAATAATTACTTTGGCAACCCCTACTTTGTTCGTTTTTTTTAATGCCTCTCTCAGCAGAACATAGGCTTTTTTATTTTTACTATCAGGAATAAGATAATAAGGCTTGGTAAAGTAAAGACTATCAATCTCATTGAAGTCTACGAATTCTTCAATATCTATAGTCTTAAATAAGTCCGGGCTGGCTTTTTCAAATTCTTTTTCATTAACAATAATGTAGCTGTCTTTATCGTATTCATAACCTTTTACTATATTTTCCCAGGGTACTTCTTTCCCTGTTTCCTCACTAATTCGTTGATAGCGTACGCGAGATTTAGTTTTTGAATCCAATAAATGGAAATGAATTTCATTATTTTCTTCACTGGATACTAAAGAGACAGGAATAGATACCAGTCCAAAAGAAATTTCTCCTTTCCAAATTGATTTGGCCATTTCATTACTCCTGTGAATTATCAAAAGAGTCAAGAGTCAATTTCTTGATAATTACTTTGTGATGAATGAGCAGACTCTACTGGTACTGCCATCAGCCCCAGAGAACCTATAAATTAATATTAGACTGTTTTGACGTATTTGGTTTAAATTTGGCCATGGAATTGTTGAGCATAAAGCCCGGAATAGTAATCGTAAATGAAGCGAAGTCTAAGCAAAAACAGGGCAATCCGATCGACCTTGTAACTCTTCTTTGTTGCACGTGCGTTTATTTTGTTCAATGTGGCGCTAGAAAATATCTCTTGTTAATATTTCCTTAATAAATTGTTAATATTTTGTTAACAATGACTGGATATAATTACCCCAACAAAAAAAACTTAAAATAGAAAACGGGGTAATGATGCAAACTAAAGATGATAAAACAACGACGAAAAGAGGGATCTTTGGTTTTTCACCAGAACAAGTCCACCAGATGGCTTGGAACTTCACTAATTTTACTACTGTTGCCGGGGTGACTAGCGCCAGTATTGTTGCGGTACAAAGTCCAGCAAAAACATTTCTTGTAAACCTCACCAAAAATGGAACCGCTATGCCTGTTTACTCTGGTGGTACTTTTGGATTTATTCGGGCGTTATATGTAGGAACGGGTGCTTCTTTATCTGGTTCAGTAGCGAGAACTGCATATGTCACCAATGCAAAAAATCATAAACCTGTTGAAGTAATATCAGAGGAAGTGGTCAGAGAAGAAGGAAGGATTTCCAAAGCTAAAATGGGCTATGTTGCAACGGCAGCGATCGGTGATGTTGCAGTTACTCAGATACCTGAGTCGCTTTCTTTCTTGAAAAAAATTCCGGGACTTCTGACTACGAATTTTAAATGGTATACACCTTCTAATGCGTACCAGTTAATGTCAGGTGGTTTTGGAGCCAGGTATACTTCTGGTATCGTTAACTTCACCGCTTTATGTTTGGTTGAGGACATTATTGCACAAAGCTTGCCTATATCTGATAAGAAAACCAGACATTTCTTCGCTGGTGCTTTTAGTGGGGTCACCGCGGCTGTCTTTTCCTATCCTTTTACCGCAATTAAAGATCTTACTTTGGTTAGAACTACTGTTTCTCCTGCTGGTCAAATATCTATTCCCTCAGCTTCTGCTGTAGCAAAAGAGCTGGTTAATGATTTTAAAGAGAATCCACTACAAGTAGCAAAGACAGCTCTCGGTAATACCGGCAAGCAACTTCTTGTTAGAGCTCCTCTTACAGCGACGATATTTGGGATTATTTCATTTGTAGGGGAGTCTATGGGGCCCGAACCATTAAAAGAGATTGTTCCTGAACGCTTTCAGCCGTCAGCAGCTAGAAATCCCCAAGGATTTTTTGGTGGATCCTCACCGCGGGTTGAGATTGTAGAAGACGCTCCTGAAGAACAAGCTGCTCCTGAAACACCTGTAACAAACTCTACTCCTAAGTAATGGAGCAAGCTGTTTAGCCCTAAAGCTTTTAATTGTTAGTCAATTAATGTACAATAACCTCTGTTGTTTGGATACCTCAATAGAGGTTGTTGTAAAAAGTTCAATTAGGGAATGGATTATGTTCAGATTTTTTGCTAGAAGAGTTGCTGTTAATACAGCTGGGGTAGTCGCTTCTGCTGCGATTGCAAATGGTTCTTATGCTGCAGGAGCTGCTGCTTATGATTATGGCTTAAATAAATTTGAGACTATAACGAACAACTCCCATTGGAATCAGCCACTTTCTTCGTCAGAACAAGAAGAATGTGTTCGTGCCGTATGGAGTCCGACGAGCTACTAGTTCACCTTCCAAATTTCTTATTGAGGCTAATACACTAGAAGACTTAGCCTTGCCTTATAAAAAATGCCCTTACACTTATAAGTTGCTGTTATTTATAAAGAACATGGGCCTTTTTATTATTCATCTATTTCTCATTAATGATATAATTTTCTATCAAATTACATAAAGTTTGGCATATACTTTAACACAATGATTCGTTAAATATAAGGATTGTATTATGAACATGAAGCAATACATTCTATCCTTTTCTTTAGTTGCGTTAATGAGTTCCTTAGTCTATGCGACTACAGAGGAAGGGGAAGAAGCATATAATCAGCAGCGTTATGAGAAGGCCTTTATGTTGCTTTCGCCTGAGGCGGACAAAGGAGATGCAAAGGCTCAGTATTTGCTTGGTAAAATGTATTATAATGCCCAAGGTGTAGCCTACAATGCTGAGAAAACAGAACAATTATTGTTAGCCGCTGCCGATAAGGGCAATGTTGACGCACAGGTACTTCTGGCGGCGTATTATTGGTATCTTAATACTCCTGAAGGGTTCTCTAAAGCTTTTTCCTGGTATCAAAAAGCTGCCAATCAAAATAATCCCGAGGGGCAGTATGGTTTAGGCTATATGTATGATACGGGTACAGGGGTTCCTCAAAATAGTGAGACCGCTTTAATTTGGTATAAAAAAGCAGCTGCCCAGGGAAATTCAAATGCGGCTTTAGCTATTGGTTATAATTATGACAATGGTATTGGAGTTAATAAAGATCACCCTGCAGCCATCCAATGGTATACCAAGAGTGCTGATTTGGGTAATCCCAGTGCCCAATATAATCTTGGCTTGATGTATGAGCAAGGTCAAGGGGCACCTGCGGATGTTACCAAGGCAGCGCAATACTTTGAAAAAGCAGCAGAACAAGGACATGCCAAAGCCCAACTAGAGTTGGGTTACTTATATGACTCTGGAAAACTGGGTAAAAGTGATCTTCAAAAAGCAGCATACTGGTATCAAAAAAGCGCGGACTCAGGCAATGTCAATGCTCAGTTTAATTTAGGGGATATGTATTTCTATGGAGACGGGGTTGGCAAAAATCTGGAGCAATCCCTATTATGGATAAGAAAGTCAGCTGAACAAGGTTATGGTAAAGCGCAAAATCAATTAGGCGTTTATTATAGGGATGGAATTGGTGTTGCCGCAGATCCGGTAGAAGCTTATGCCTGGTTTAACGCCGCTGTGAACCATGGGTTTGATAAAGCAACTGCCAATTTAAATGAATTAGAGAAAACAATGAAGCCTGACGATCTGACTAAGGCAAAAGTATTGGGACAGCAGTATTCAAATCAATATAAAGCAAAAAAACAGTGAGTTTATCAATGTAAACGCTGTTATTTGGTGAGGCCTAAGTAAGTTTGGTAATATTGGTCGCTTTGATAAAACGGTTGAAGTGGTGTTGCAGACTATTTAAGGAACTTACATCGTGACAAAAGCCACGAAGACTAAAATAAAAAATAAAAAAGGATCATCAAAAAAAAGTGAACTGAGTATCTCGACTCTTATTTTTATTGATTTAATTTCAATAGTCTTTAGTTTAATGCCCAGTGTTGCGGCCTTTAGTCTGACAGGTTTATTTATTTATCATGGGTATTCTACAACCTGGTTAGTATTACCTTTGGCTCCCTTTGTTTTATTCACGGCCTTTATAGCAATTATTGCATTAATAAGAATGTGTTTACCTAAAATTAAACCCGGACGCTATAAACGGGAATTAAATAAGGCCATGATTTCCTGGTTTTGTCATTTCGCTCTGGCCAGAGCAGCTAAAATAATAGGTCTTACTCCTTTATTACAATCATTTAGTATTACGCGATTCCTTTATTGGCGGGCTATTGGAGCAAAAGTTTCATTTCAAATCATGAGCTCATTTGATGTGGACTTTGTTGATTGCCCCCTGATTACCATTGGTAAGAATGTTACCTTAGCCAGTCAGGTCAGTATCAGCTGTCATTCTGATGTAGGTAGTCTTCTTTTTCTGGCTCCTGTCGTTATTGAGGATAATGTTTTTATTTGCATGAATACGGTAATCGGTCCCGGAACAATCATTAAAAAAGGCGCCTGGATAGGTTATGGTAATACTTTGGTTAACCAGGTGATTGAGGAAAATGGTAAATTGGATGGTATTCGAGCTTCAAATGATTAACTCATCTCAATAGAGTGGAGGAAATTCCGTTTCTCTACAATATTAATTTAGTCTCATGTTCTGGTCCCTCAACAGGCTCGTCCTTTTCGGGAGAAATAACAGAAACTTTATTTAAGCCAAAAACATCTTTGAAAAAATCAACGATGATTTGACCCAAATGACGTTTGTCCAATTGATTTTTAATCGCTGAATGACCAAAACTCATAGTATTACTTTCAACCTCAATTGAAGGCTGATTCGCACTTTCTGAGAAATCTATATTAATGGTTCCTTGAGCTTTTATAACATACTTAGAGCCTTCTTCTGGTTTAAGAAAAGGTCCTTTCTCTGGATCCATTCCAAATTCTTTTTCATAGCCAGGAGAGACCAGAAGACTATTGAGTTGGGTAAACTCCTGAACCCGGAAGCCTTTATCGGTAGTTACAATATTAACTGAGAGTATCTTTTGTGCATCATCAACTGTTGCCCTGTAAACATCCATTCCGAATTCTTCTGAATATTCTTTCATCGACATCGCTATAGCAGAAGTTACAGGATACAAATAACCACCTTGATGGAAATTTATTTTCAAATGCTGAACTATTTTTTCTTTCTCCTCTTTATCAACTGTGGTCATACCTTGCAAAATTACTTCATTAAAAAAGGTTTCAAGATCACTTTCACTTTGGAATTTATTATATTTTTCGGCATATTTATCTAGCCCTACTCCATTGATAAATACTCTTGGACTAGGAAGTTTCGCTTCTCTGCGCCAATCAGCTAGAGGATTAGCGCCTTGATTATCCGGTTGTGTTATGTCAATTGAACTGTAAGTGCTATGAAATTTTTTCCATTTATTTCTACTCATTGTTAATCTCACTTTGATACCTTAATTTAAGTATATCTATTTTTTATTAAGAAAAAGTTAAGTAGGTAGTCTTGCTAAGTGTTTTCATAGTCAGAATGTATATATATTAGTCTCAACCGGATTGTGACTACTCTGTAAAACCTACTGTGCATAGGTGTAAAGCTAAAATTGTCTAGTTACATTATTGACTTAAAAATGTTCTAAAAGTTTAAATAAGGGAATAAATATTTTTCTCCGCATTTTGTGACTAAAAATAACTCTTAATCTTTCCTTAATATACATAATGTATAGTTCTTTCACCATTTAGTTAACGAGATAATAAACATGGCTAGAGAAAAAATTGATGCAAGACAGAGTCGGATAGTTGCTTCAAAGGAACTTAACCTGGTTCTTCAGAAAGAATATTTGATTATTGAGCCAAACAATTCACATCCAATACTTGCAACTGAAAGCGTACGTTCATGCTATGCAGTATTAATTTTCCATCCAGAAAAAAGTGCGATTCTTCACTGGGATGATAATACGTGTCATTCTGAAATTGACAAATACGTAAAAGAATTTCTTGGAGAGAATTTAAAAATTAACGATTGTGTTTTCCATCTTATAGGTGGGTGGGCGGATCATATTGAATCAAGAAAATCCGGCGAGTTTTTAAAAGCTTATTTTTCAAATACTAATTTAATCCTGGAACATTACCAAGTGAAAAAATCTACAGGCTCCTTAAGTGAGACCGGTTATAGCCTGGTTGCCCTGGATTCAGGATCCGGTAAAATATTTCTTGAAGACAATTGGGAAAGACCACAGTTTGGACATCAAGGAGTTGATGTATCGTATCGCGAAAAAAATCGCTTACTATTAGACTTGACCCACCTTCAGGATGATCGATATCCAGATTCTGGTGTACATATTATACCTCGAGACAAATTTTTTACTCAGCAGTCTCAAGAAGCAAATCAATTATGTATAGCTGCCCGGGATAATAAGATAGATTTACTAATAAAATATATTGATGAGGGAATTACCCATGTTAATGCTTCACCCAAAAATGGTAAGGGGTGGACACCACTTCATTTCGCCTGCAAATTGGGAAACATGAAAATTGCCCGACTACTAATAAACAACGGAGCCGATTTATTTCAAAAAAATGAAGCGGGAAAAACCCCCTATGATTTGATAACGGAAAGTTCTTTTGCAAAAAGACAATTGCTGGATGCTCACCGATTAGTAAAATATAACATGTCTATGAATGAACAATCATTAGTTAACTTATCTTTGTTTGCAAGACATCCGGAAAGGCTAGCTCCCTCTATGCGAGATCAGATGTCGTCAATTGATGCGCTATTTAGCACTGAAGACGGTTTAACTCAACTCGAAGGTTGCTTACCGCCGGTCTAATGAGATAACTAAATAGATTGAGTCTTCCAGGTTCAATCTATTGTTCCTCTTCTAATAGAGAACCAATAACTCTAGGGTTTTTTCAGCACATCACTGCAATCGCAACAAAAAATTGATAGTGACAGGAGACCAAACTAGAACAAATAGTAGCGGTTCACAATTCGATGTTCAACAAACAATAACTAATTTTGTTTCATGCATGAAGCTAATCTTGATGTCGGTTTCATTCGCTTGGGCTAAGTGACAAGGGATAGACTTGCATGTACAGTGATGATGTATGGAACGCAGGAAGTATACTTGAATCCTGCTGCCCAGATTGTAGACATCAGGAGTCAGGGTTAGGTATTCTCTGAATTGCGCGCGGAGGGGCAAAGGATATGTTAGCATCACCCACTGAATTGTATTATTTTAATGAAGTCTGTCATACCCTTAATTTTTCACGCGCGTCAGAACGATTGGGAATAAGCCAACCTTCCTTAAGTCAAGCGATAAAGCGATTGGAAACGTTTATAGGAACTCCATTATTTCTGCGAGTAAAAACCGGGGTTAAACTAACGAAAGCAGGGTGTCAGTTGCATGCCCATACCAATGCCTTATTAACATTATGGGAGCGAGTGAAAGCAGAAAGCCTTGCTTCTTGTCAGGAGGTGCAGGGTAGTTTAACTTTAGGTTGTCACCCCACCGTAGCACGTTATATCTTGCCTTTATTGTTGCCTGATTTTGTAGCTGCCTATCCTCATTTGGAAATGACTCTGGTGCATGATTTATCGCGAAAAATTGTTGAAGGGGTAATTAATTTATCTATAGATATTGGAATAGTTGTTAATCCGGTTCGCCACCCGGGAATTATTTTAAAAAAATTATATGATGATGAGGTCAGCTTTTGGCAAGCCAGTAATTATCAGTGGTCTTTTGAAGCATGTGGTACTATTATTTGCGATCCAGCATTAATGCAAACACAGCAATTACTAGCGACTCTTCGTGAACAAGGACAATCTAATTATAGGTTACTAACCAGCAGTAATTTGGATGTTATTGCCAGTTTAGTGGCCAGTGGGACAGGGATTGGTATCTTACCTCATAGTGTGGTTAAAATGGTTCAGACCACTTTAAAACCAGTATCGAATATGCCTTGCTATCAAGATGAAATTTATTTGGCTTATCGACCGGAGCAGCGCGATATTATGGCCTTAAAAGTATTAATTAAAGCCATTACCCGGACGATTAAGCAGCTACTTCTAAATGCTCGCTAAACCAGTCTTGCAGTACGGTTTCCCCTAATACATCATATATATAATTGAGAAATAAATTAAGTGACGTAACAAATTCGGTTTCTGAGTAAGCCAGACTTTCTCGCATGTTGGGTTCATGGTGAAGAAAACGTCCAAAGTAGTGATCACAAAAGTTCTGATAATCCCTGGTTAATAAAATAAACTCATGCCACATATTATCAATAGTTCGCATCTCTTCATGCATTACCGGAATAAAATGCAACGCAGGATTATCAGGGGTATTTACGCAGTCCAAACTATGTTTTTCACATAACCATAGATAGCGAAGCATTTCAGTAAATAAGTGTTCTGCATGTAATGCTTCTTTAGGGTGGTTCGTTTTAAATCGTTGAACAACCGCTGGATTTTGGTAACGGAGTACGTCCTTTAAATGGGGTAGTTTAGCCATAGTTTCCTCCTTATCAGGATTATTTCCCACGGGGGCACCGTGGGCTCGAATCAATCAACCATGCATGCCTCGACAGCACTTGCAATGGATAATCCCTTTGGCTAATTTTGCTTGAATAATTTTTGTTATAAGTTGCTGCTTCATCAGGTTCTCCCTATTGTTAATGATGAACTCAGTTTAAAGAATTCAGAGTTACCCAACCATAAGGAAAATCCTATAGCTGCTATAGGGTTTTGTTATATCTAAAAGTGATGAGCTACTTAGGCAAATTTTTCTTGGTATCAGGTCGCCTTGATTATGGTTTAAATGACATTTATTTTCCATTTTATGTTAATAAGAAACAAAATGGTTGATTAATTTGTCATATGGTGTGAAAATAGACTTCATTTTTAGATGAAGGAACTATTCATGAAGTGTCTTCGGTTATTATCAATCCTCAACGGTTTATTTTTGTCCAGTAATGTTGCTGCTACTTTAGTAACACCAATGCCCAGTGCTTATGCAGATTTTACTCTTAATGCACCTTGGGTAGCGGAAATACAGGATATGGAATCAACAGACATGACTACCACCGAACAATCTCAGGGATATAGTAGTGATAATGAGGGCGATACTACTCAGGATACAACCGATATACAGCAATTTTTACAAGAAATTTATTCGGAAAAGATTCCTTCAGTTTTATGGCAGTTTATTGAAATGCCATCAATGATTGGTGTTAACAATGCGAGTAGAGAACAATTTACTCTAAATGATGTCAATCAGTTAAAACAAGTAACTCCTGAAAATCAATTAGATGTATTCTCTATGTGATCTTGAAGGGGAGTATGGTCTAAACGGCATCTGGCAAACAAGTCGGTATGTTGTTGTATCAGTCAATTTCTGTACGCCCCTACGTTCTCGGCTTATCCCTGAAATCTTATACACCACTCTGAAAAACCAGATCACTGTACTTCGACGTCCCAAGGCATGTCCGCGGGGCGTGTTGTTGATCCAATTAGAAATAATTTTTTACTGAAAATACCTGGCCCACCTGACATCGAATGGCCAATTAGTCCAAAATATTGAGTTTTATATAAAAATCCTCCTACCCTAACTATTGTAAAGAAACAGACATTTTCGTTTCTATATTATTAAATATACTGATTAAGAATAATAAAAAGTTCAAAAAAAATTAACTTAATGTATATTAAATCATGAGGTTAAGTTAATTAGTTTTAAAATGAATATTAAATGACTAGTCAGCGTATTAGGAAATCTATGTTTGCAAAAAGAGAACGGTTTAGACAATGGCGCGGTAAAAAAGCTGATGCGGAACAAAGCATCATAGACTCTGCTCTTCTTGTTAATGATTACATCCATTCAGTGAAACACATCAATACCATTAGAGCTGAGTTTTCAAATAGTCAATCAGACCAATACATAGGGTTCAATCAATATGGAAAACGTGCTTTTGGGGTTTTATTGCATTGTAAGCTTCAAATTGAAGAGGCTCTGGAGCAAATACCCGTTACAGGAATCACGGAAAGGATTTTACTCAACGATTTAAAGAATATCCTTGAAGATATTTATGATAATCCGCAATCCAATCCTCCACAGAAAGCCAGTGATTTAATTACAAAAACCAAGATATTACTAACCCTAGATCCTGAACTCCTTGCTGATAAAAAATTGGCAAAAGCTTTGTGTTTTGATCTTTACACTTTATTAAATATTGCGAGCTTGTCAATGAGCCAACTCACCTGGTGGCAGGAAATGGCGGTTAAGGCTGTAATAGATTTAAATAAAATTAAGGATGAAGTAACTGTTTTGCTGCGGATGACTGAAGATAAAGTGACCCAGTTAGATAACATCCTGATGGAATCCTCAAATAATACTCAGAGCATTGGAGAAAGAACGGTTTCAAGTGTCCTTGAGTATGGAGATCAAACCCAAGAAGTTGCTCCCTGGGTGCAGATGGTCGAAGTTGAACTTCCAAAAGAACATAACCCCATCTCTGTAAAAAAAACAATACAAGATTATTTGAATGAAGACTTTCTGGATCTAATAAAGTGTTCTAATTCAGAGGATAAAGAATTCATTTTAGTAGAAGAGCGAATGAATAAAGTGTTAGAAGGTATCAATCGTTTAATTTCAAAAAGAAATAAAAAAGAAGAAATAAGCATAAAAATAGAAAAAATTCGATCACTCTTTAATGTTTTTAAAGAAAATGATAAAAAAGTTAGGGGGAGACAATATTTTTCAGTTTTAATAAATTCTCATCTGGAATCGTTTAATATGCTTATGGATAACTGTAGCGGTTCTAAAAAACAGCAATTAATTGAGAAAATAGAACGGTTAAATAATCCAAAAACATCCCAGCATGTGCTCTACAGCATCAGTCAGGCAACCTCAATGATAACCCATGTTTATCGAGCTTGCGTACCACAAAGATTGCAAGATACGGTTACCACTAAAATACCTACTTTAGATAGTGAATGTAAGACTGAATTGAAAGATTTGGCACGAGCATGTATCGCGGTTTTAAATCAGGAATATTCAGTTACAGATAGAGAAATTGCTATATTAAATCATCAATTATCTAATGAAAGTATGGAGTTGGAGCAACTGATAGCTCAGGAATCCACTGCTAATCTTGTTTTGTTAGTTAAGGCAAATAAAGCAGCGAGGGATGCTCTGCAGCAATATAGAGGGGTTTCTGAATTTTTGAACGGTACAGTCTGGTATCTTAATGTTATTAAAGAATCAACCAGTGTTTTAACCCAATTTATTCAAACCCATGATGGTTTTTTAGTGAAACTTTCCAATTTCTTTGCCCAAATATCCTCTCTATTTAAATCCGATACCGCCGTGATGATTGATAGGGCTCATGAGATGAAAGAAGAGTTAGCGCGTTTTGAGCTGGATTATAGAAATGAATTGGCAAAAGAATTAAATACCATTGTAAATCACCCTGATATAAATCAAGAGATAAAAAACAGGTTACAACAGAAGATCGGTATTGGATTGACCAGTGAAACACGAATTATTCCGTATACTTCTCCTGGTAAAGCAGAAGTGAGGTATTTAACGAAAAGCCTGGAAGAATTATTTAATATGAACTCAGCTCCAGGAGTAACTGAGAAAAATGAACCTATTCTGGAAGAGACTTCATTGCCGTCCTTATCTTGGTAATCGCCTAATATTAGAATAAGGGTGGATAATTGCTTATTTACATTAATATCAGGGTTTGCATTTTTTATAAAAAATACCTTCGGAATTGTTTTAGAATTCTTCCAATGAATGACCATGCCATTGAAAAAAACAGATCTTTTTATTTTGCGATAATTACAGTACAGTGGTGTAATTTAGTAGTAATGATACGCTGAAAGGAGAATTATTCTATCGTGAATATTTTAATTGCAGGAGCATCCGGATTAATTGGACAAGAATTGATTAATGGAATGCATACAGAGCATCAGTTTACTGCCCTTGGAAGACATAAAGATTCATTACGTCAAGTATTTCAAAATGAAACTATTTCTGTCTCTTGGGATGAATTGGATAATCTGGATGCAAACCAATTTGATGCGGTGATTAATTTGTGCGGGCTAAATATAGGCACTCGCTGGAGTCCGAAAGTTAAAGAAGAGATCATTCGTTCCCGTACTCAAACTACTGAAATTTTAGTGCAGTGGATATTGAAACAAAATGCTAAGCCACATATTTATTGTGCTAATGCAGTGGGAATCTACGGACTGCAGAGTAATGATGATCCTACAGTATTAGATGAAGATACAGAAATTGATTTTTCCCAACCCAAAGACTTCTTAAGTGAAGTGGGTATTCGATGGCAGCACGCTTTAAAAGATGCTGAAGATGCTGGGCTTGCAGTGACCACAACACGTTTTGGAGTGGTTTTAAAAAAAGGAAAAGGGTTTTTAGGCAAACTATATCCCAGCTATATATGTGGATTAGGCAGCGTTATTGGTGATGGTCGCCAAGTTTTGTCTTGGGTTGACAGTAGGGATCTGGTCAATGCATACCGATTTTTATTAGCCCATCCTAATCTTATCGGTCCTGTGAACATTACTTCGCCCAATCCTTGTATGCAAAAGGACTTCGCAAAAGCATTTGCCCAATCTCTTCGCAGACCTTTATTGCTCACTACTCCTGCTTTTGTAATACGTTTATTATTTGGCGAGATGGGCGAATATCTCATTAACCATGGACAAAGAGTAGTACCTAAACGTCTTTTAGAAGATGGATTTGAATTTCAATGGCCGGATATTAAAATGGCTTTGGAACATGTGGCATAAAAGTTCAGTGAAGCCCGTCAGTCATTTTTTTACTAACGGGCTTTATCCGGGTTATTAATGATTTTTTTGGAAATATTGTTTTAATTTCATGGGCGAAATAGACTCATCATCTTTAATTGCAGCAGCCATCACGTTTTGATACCCAGTTTCATACGTACAAACCAATGCGCCACTGTGTTGATCAACAACGCCAGGAGCACTCATAGAGCTTAGAATTTCATTAGCAGCATCCAGGGCAACATCATCAGAATCACCGGTTAAAGGCGCAATAATAAAGCCCCAGTTAGAAGCGGTATTATAGGTGCTGATATTATAAGTAAGATAGATATTGGGTCCAATTTGTTCCGCCATAGACAGACCTTCAGCTTTAATATCATTAATATCCGGACATGTTGCTTGTTGAGACGAGAACGCTGAACCAGCAAGAATTAAAGCTCCAGCAAAAGCGGCTAATTTTGATCTTAACATCATGTTACCTGCTCCTAATTTATTTATTTAAAAATCGAGAAAAGAGTATCACTTGGCTTTAAGATTTACAACTGAGAGGGAGCATGAACTAGTTTAAGCCTGGATTTGAAATGAATATAAAGGGTCAAATGTAGCCTGGATTAGCGCAGCGTAATCCGGGGAAATACATTGTTCCGGAGCACTGAAATCCCGGATTACGATAATCCAGGCTACAATAGCCTAACTTAATGGCAGTTATTTCTCCGGTAACGAATTCGGTATTTGAATATCCAGGATTTTCCATTGTCCATTTTCTTGAACTAATCGATAGAAAACGGGAGTTTTTGTACCGTCTTTTGCAGTTAAAATCCCTACAAGATATCCGGTATTGTTTATTATTTTTCGTTCACTAAAATTAGAACTGGCATTATTTATTAACGCAGGAAATTGAGCGACATACCGTTTAAAGCCGTCAATTGAAGTGTGTTTTTGGAATTCTGTAGAGGTATAGGTATATGCTTTTTCTACTTGTCCCGTTTGCAAGGCCGTCAGCTGATTATCAACTACAGTAACCAAAGCGCTTGTTGCATACATTAATACCGCGGCTATGGATGTGATGAATACAGCAAGCGAGGCCATGACTGAGCCAGCGAGTAGGAGTAGTTCTTTCAGTGGTGATAGATTATGAGTGACTTCTAATCGATTTCCGTGTTTGTCTTCAAATTTGTTTTTAACAATTAAAATTAAATCAATCAGTGCCCAAACCCCAATTGCGCCGCCAGAAAGCAGCATTAAAATTCCAGTCCATATTTTACCGACATAAAATCGATGAGCACCCAGCATTCCCAAAAAAATACACAGGAGCAGCGCGGCTTTACCTGATTTAGAACTCTTAGGCTCCCTTAGGGGAGAGGGCTTTTTAACAGTTTGCGATTGAATAGCAGCCTCTCCTGTTTTGGTTCCACATTTTGAACAAAACAGAGCATCTGGTTCCAGAGGGTTATCACATCGCAAACAAAAATTCTTAGTGTTCATATTTATTCTCTTACTGGGTACCCAACTCAACGCGTTACTAGCCTCGCTATGATTTCAACTGTTGAATTGAGGTTTAATCATCTTTAATTATCAATTTTTACGTCAATCAATAATGTTAAAGTATAGAATAAGACATTATATCCGGATACAAATAAGCCAGTTTAATAGTGTATCCCAAGTGAACTTCGATTTGTATCCTGCTGAAGCAGTTGGGCATCTATAGTTTGTAACATTAATTGAATTTGCCTTTCATACATGGGGCGTTCATACCCCCCTTCTAATCCCCAATAGATGCTATCAATACATTCTTTATTTTCATTATAAAGAGTGAATATACTCTCATAAAAAAAGGATAAGTCTCCATCATTAAAACGAGTCTTGCTGGCCTCTGATGAAGTCATCATTCGTTCATTTACAAATTTGCCACAATATGCTGTTTCATTTTCGTGGGAATCCCAGCCACTAGGTAAATAAAGAGCTATTTTCTGGTTATTTCTTTTGGCATTGGTAATATTTTCTTTTATTTTATCCAGGGCAAAAAGGAGTGCCGGGTGTACTGAAACAGAGCGCCGGGTCGTTAGTTTTAAATCCACTGCAAAATAGTCCATTTGATTTTGGTGCCAGCTTCTAATATTTTGCTTTTCTTGTTTTCCTTGAATCTGGAATTCGTAATCTATAAAAGAATGATCTTGATAGGGGTAGACTCTTGAATCAAAGATATCTATATGACATATATTCATATGAGAGTGAGATTCCCTTAAGACATCGCATAATCCATTGTCTCTATTCACATCAGTACCAACGATGACGTATTTAAGTGGTTTAGGGTGAGTCAATTCCGCATTTTTCATTAATATAGCAATTTTGTTGAAAATACAAAATCCGGAACCTTCCTTGCTAAATGCATGATGGGTAGGTAAGCCAAAAGAAAAATGGCATTTGGAGGGGTGTTCTAAGGTTGTTGCAAGATCTTTTATTAACAGCTCAAATGTATGGGGTGTGATTTGAATGTCTGCATTTATTTTTTTTACTCCAGTACGTTGTGCATCAATTGAGTAGCTGATTATTTTCTCCAAATATTGTATGGGATGCACTGTAAGGACTGATTGAAGAATAGTATCTTGTGATGGGATGTGATGTAACAGATCACATGCTTCTTTTTTAGAGCCTTTATTTATGGCAGCAAATAAATCGTTCCAAGCTGTTGGCAGGCTTGCTTGTTCTGTAGTAATAACGGGTAGTAAAGAGTGCCTCTCTTGTCCTTTTTTTATGGCCTTACTCATGTGCATTAATCGTTTATATTGATCTTCTACTCCACCCGCAGGCATCCCCTTCATTTGTTCTATATGCTCTTCTGAAGGAATTTGAATGAAACATTCGATTGGCTCGGCATTCATGGGGTCATCGTGAAGAACTTTAAGTAGTTTTTGGGCTTCTCTTTGTAATCCCGTACCCATATTTGCAAATTCAGTATCTTCAGTACAGTGTTTAAGTTCAAGGAGGTAATCCCTTAACCTGGAGGGTGTTTGTAACTCTTCTGGATTTAAACTACTGATATTTGTAATACAGGTTAAAACTCTCTTTTCCAATAAGGATAGCGAGGTTTCTTTAAAAAATTTTCTCTTCATGGTTTATCCTAAGAAAATTAGTCCGTTCATAAATCAGTGTATCTATTATAATTAGTCTAGGCTATAGGAGATATCACTGAGAAATCCATATAGAAAAAAACCGTTCCAATGGATTACTATATCAGTGAATAATCACTTATACTCAGTTTTACAATGTAACGAAGGGGTTCTAAATAATGATTCACCATCAGATTATCCAATTACCTGCAAAACCTTTTGGTGCCCATCTTATTACACATGAAATAAGCAAACATGTAGAACTTAAAGGTGCTGGAATTCTTCATCTTTTCATCCAACACACTTCAGCCGCTCTTGCTTTAAATGAAAATGCCTCCTCCGATGTTTTGCTGGATGTGCAGGATTTCTTTAGTGCTCTTGTTCCGGAGAGCAATCGTTACAGGCATCGGGAAGAGGGGGTGGATGATATGCCCGCTCATATTAAATCCATATTATGCAGTACTTCTTTAACCATTCCTTTTCAAGAGAATCGATTATTGTTGGGCGTCTGGCAGGGGATATATTTAATGGAATTCAGGAAGAACGCTGGCCCAAGGAGTATTGTTCTAAGTCAGTTTTCATAAAAATTCTGTCATTGAGTATTTTCATATAACCTTGATCAGAGTTCATCAGATTAATAATGGAATTCCCAGATGGGAATCGTCATTGCTAGCAGGCATTGTTGCCTGAATCAATTTGTGTGCACCTGCGGCTATTGATATTGTGGAAGTGATTAGCTGACCTTATAATGAATACCTACGTATTTTTAAGGAAGAAATATGAAAGCTATCGGCTATTACCAATCACTTCCCATTGACAATGAACAAGCCTTGGTTGATTTAGTTTTGCCTCTCCCTAAAGCCTCAGATCACGATGTACTTGTAGCAGTTAAAGCTATAGCAGTTAACCCTGTTGATACTAAAATAAGACGCAATGTTCAGCCCGAAGGAACTACTCCCAAAATTTTGGGATGGGATGCTGCAGGAACGGTTATCGAAGTTGGGTCCAAAGTCACTTTATTTAAGCCAGGCGATGAAGTGTGGTATGCCGGTGATCTAACTCGCCCCGGAACTAATAGCGAATTTCATTTGGTTGATGAGCGAATTGTCGCCAAAAAGCCTGAGTCGTTAAGTTTCCAGGAAGCAGCAGCGCTTCCTTTAACCAGTTTAACGGCCTGGGAACTTTTATTTGATCGGCTAAAATTATCCCCAACAGAAAAAGGTATCTTACTGATTACCGGAGCTGCCGGTGGTGTGGGATCTATTTTAGTTCAATTGGCAAGAAAGCTAACTAATTTAACTATTATAGGTACTGCCTCACGTCCAGATTCAATTAAATGGATTCTTAACCATGGTGCTCATCATGTCATTGATCATAGTAAGGATTTGAAATCTCAATTACAGGCATTACATTATCCGGAGGTGGATTTTGTGATTAGCCTGACTCACAGTGATGAACATGCGAAAGCATTAATTGATGTATTAAAGCCCCAAGGAAAATTTGCTTTAATTGACGACCCGCAACATTTGGACATCAAATTATTTAAACTCAAGAGTATCTCCATTCACTGGGAAATGATGTACACCCGTTCTATGTTTCAAACGTCTGACATGGTGAGACAACATGAAATATTAGCAGAGATGGCAAGTCTGGTTGATAAAGGCATAATAAAAACGACAGTAGCAGAATGTATGGGTGCGATTAATGCGTCTAATTTGAAAAAAGCCCATGCCTTAATTGAAAGTGGTCAGGCGAGAGGAAAAATTGTATTAAGTGACTTTTAATTTCAGAGAAATCTTTAGATGCTGTCGTCCCGAGATACCAGCCCCCAGCACAATGCATCTTATTTGAACGGCAGCTAGGCACGAAGCCCTATTTTTAACATATCGAGTGTCACTACCTTCTGTATGGTACGATTTATGAAGTCGTCGTTGCGAGGAGTGCAGCGACGAAGCAATCTAGTGGCCTTATAAACACTAATGATTACATCAATTGTTCCTAAAGGTCTTCCCAATAAGGATTTACTTTTTCAATCAAAGCCAATTTCTTTTCTTACTCCGCCTCTCCAAAATAATTCATTGCAAAGTACGAAAGTCCTTGATTTTATCCACTTATATTGATTAGTATTCGCTCATTTTTAACAGTAATAGGATAAAATATGTTGGGTTTATTTAATAGAAAAAGTGCCTGGAAATTGGGTTTACAAGGTGCGAACCTGGTTGCCCTGCTTGTAGCAACTTATGATTTGTATCAGAATCCTGACAAACTGGCTCAAAATGGTTTTGACATGGCTGTTCATGCCCTGACTCTTCTTTCATTAAGGGAAAATGTGGGTGCAATTGAGGCTTTTCTTGCTACCAATCTTAATAGTGGACAGATAGCCGTTCTGGGTGTAGGTGCTGCCTCTGGCTGTGCTAATCTGGCTAATCCATTGGTGGCCGTAATCGCTGATGTTACTTTACATACTCTGAGTGGTGTTTCCGTAATTTTTAGTTCTGATGAAGAAGAAAATAAATCAACCGAATTAAAAATGAGTTGATGGATTTTTCCATAGTGTTCCTGATATGTGATTTTTAAATCAGGAGCACTATTTTTTATTGCAAGGAAGTAATTCACACTGATTACTACACTGTAATTGTTAATGCAGCATCCTTTATTATGTTAATGTATTATTTTAATATGAGTTATCAGTTCTCTGATTAATAAACTTTGATTATTACAAATAATAAGGAAACATATGACTACTCGCCAGGATGGTTTTAGTCCCATACGATGGTTTGTTATTGAGATTTTTCTTTGTATTACTATTGTTGCGGGATTATGGAAATCAGCATTTGTAATGGAATTTGCTCCCATTATTACTATTCTCACTATCTCTGTTGCTGTATGGCTGCATGGCAAAGAACGTTACGGGTTAAAAAATATTATAATATTTTTTATTATTACCTGGTTTATTAGCAATTTCTTGGAGGCAGTCAGCATTCGGACAGGCTTTCCTTTCGGTCATTATTACTATGATAAACTGATTGGCCCCCGTATCTTTGATGTACCATTAATTATTATATTCGGCTATTTTGGAGCAGGGTACGTTTCCTGGACTTTAGCTAATGTACTCCTTGGGCAAACCGGTATGCGCCTGGCAGGCAAGCACATGATGCTTGTTCCACTAATTGCTTCCTGCATTATGGTGATGTGGGATCTGTGTATTGATCCTTTATGCTCAACTATTGGTTCTCTCTGGGTATGGAAAGACGGGGGGCCTTATTTTGGAGTACCCTTACTCAATTATTTTGGTTGGTTTTTCGTTGTTTATATCATTTATCTATGCTTCGCATTTTATCTTTCAAAATTTGATTCCATTGATCCCAAAAAAATGACCGTTCTTTCCAGTAAAATATTCTGGCTGGAGGCCGTCGCTCTATATGGTATTCTGGGCTTATCGCAAATAGTGGAGTTCATTGGGGCATCGGATCATCAGGATATTTATGGTTCAATGGCCCTGATTACACTATTCACTATGATGTTTGTGACTTTAATTTCCTATCTTAAAATTAAAGAGTCAAATCAATTAAACTGACCATAGCGCCAATAATTTAGTTCCATCTCATCTCGAGCTGATATATCCCTACGAAATATGTTCCTCTCTACGTTCCGCGACTTGTTCGCGGAATCCCGGGCAATCTGTTAAATAGTTTTTCATGAAATCCGAGATGCCTTCCTCTGGATTCTGCGCATAAGTCGCGGAACGTAAAATAATGTATGAAAAGAATAATTTATATGCTCAACATGTGCAATTTTGAGCTATATTAAAATGTATAGGAATACAAAAAAATAAAAAGGACATATTATGAGTCATATTCTGCTATTGCTTTTAGCAGTAAACTATTCTGGCTTCTCTTTACCTCCTTTGGGATTGGCACAAGAAAAAATAATTAACATAGCAAAAAATGTTATCAATGAGATACCCTCAATAACAATGCCATTAAATGAAATTAAGGAGATGTTGCGTCAACAAGCCCCGAACTTAAATGAACTCGTTATCAATAAAGTATTAACGACCTTAAAATGTGCCATGGAATATAATGTGGGGCATAATAATATTTTAACGATTATTGATTATTCTCTTCCCTCAAATGAAAAACGTTTATGGGTATTTGATCTAAGGGAGAAGAAATTATTATTTTATACTTATGTGTCCCATGGTATTAAATCCGGGACTTTAGCAACCAATTATTTTTCAAATAAATACAATAGTAAAGCCAGTAGTATTGGCGTTTATAAGACTGAAAAAGCTTATTACGGTCGTGAAGGACTGTCTTTACGCCTGGATGGTCTGGATGCGAACTTTAATGATAATGCATCCAGTCGAGCTGTTGTAATGCATGGTGGCTGGTATGTTGATGAACAGTTTATTAAAAGATATGGAAGACCCGGTCGCAGTTGGGGATGTCCTGCTCTTCCCTTAAGCCTATATCAACCCATCATTAATACTATCAAAGATAATTCATTACTCGTAGCTTATTATCCCAGTGATGCTTGGTTTGTAAAATCCAAATTTCTCAATTGCGATAAAATGAAAGGCGACACTCAGGCAATTACTTTCCAAAATGAACATGCAATAGCTCATGATAACAGCGAACAACGAGAAGATGTCCTTTTGGCTAATATCAGTAAAACGATGAAACATGCGGATGATAATCCCATAGTGACGATGTCAGCAGATAATTATGAACGAATATTTCATACCAGACCCCCTTTGGGGCGCATGCTTAGGCGTCAAATTAATAATGTAGAATACATTGCTTTGAGTAATACCGAGTTCCATATGTTGGCAGTCCATAGAAATGAACAGGATAAGGAAGGGCTAAATGCCATTCATTTTGTCGTGCCAGTGATTATCATGGTTCGAGGTTACTATGAGACCCAAATGAGAATTTTAGATATGGGAAAAATCAAGGACATTCGATTTAATGCGGATCTATCCAAGAATGAACCGGTCACCAGTTACTCAGTCAGCTTTGAGACAAAACCTGCCATACATTTAAAAGCAACAAACCGATTTATTCGCTGGTTGGGTCTGTAATGGATTTGTATTTAAAATGCTTCTGTTTTGCCAGGGATTCTGATAGTTGAAAACTCTGACACGAAAAACCAGAATATAGAGATGTATCGCGAATAAGGAGAATAGGATGGATGATTCAAAACGAAAAGAGATGCCTATAAATTTGGCTGAAATTAAGAAAATGGCGAAACAATCTTTGGATCAGGGAGCGCTAACGCAAGATTATCCTTTAAATTTGGAGCAAGTCTATAAATTGTTAAATGATGCTTTAGCTACAGAAATTATGTGTGTTTTACGTTACCGTCACCATCAGGTCATTGCAAAAGGGATTGACAAGCCACAAGTAGCGGCAGAATTCCTAGAGCATGCAGATGATGAACAAAGACATATGATGATGATTGCGGAACGAATAAATCAACTAGGCGGAAACCCTGATTTTAACCCCGCCACAATAGCCCAACGCACAGCCACAGAATATGGAACAGGACAAGATTTATTAAAGTTGGTAGAAGAGGATTTGGTTGCAGAGCGGATCGCAATTATGGTTTATCGTGAAATGATTGAGTGGTTTGGTTCAAGTGATCCCACCACACGGCGTATGCTAGAAGAAATATTGAAAGATGAAGAAGATCATGCGGATGATTTATCTGATCTATTAAAAATTAAAATCAGTTAAGCAGGTAATTTTTTATTACGCATGATCTACGTTATTTAAATATTACCCTGATAACATGTTGAGATTTTGTTTCTGTGAATCAAGCTCTGCACCTTTTAGCTGAATTTGTTCATTATTTATTAAATCAACCAACTTCACATGAAATATATATCTTCCTGAGACATTTTCAATAGCCCCATTGCCGGGACTATCAAAATTTAATATTTTTTTAAAAAAATCATCTCTTAACGCATATTTTTGCTTTTGCGTTTCCTGAGAATGAATGGTGATTTTTCCATCCACGGAAGGCCCCGTGATTTCTATGAGATTGATTTCCTGTCCATGCTCCTTGATTAACGCCTCAAGAGCCTCCAGGGTTTTTATCTCTTCTTCCGTTCGTTTAATCACTACAGGGAATTTAAGTTGTTCGGATCGTATGATCACCCAGGTTCTTTCCTCATCATTATCAATATTCCAAAGTGCGCCGCCCACCATCTGATCATAACCGCACACAGGAAAAGAGTAGTGCTTTATTGAGCTTATATAAGGGGAGGTATGTCCTTCACCCACCAATGAAACAAGCAAACTTTCAGGATGTTTATACCTGATTTTATCTGCTTTGATCTTCCATTCAACATTGACCATTTGTCTTTTTTCAGTGACCAGATTACTGTGTGCATGCACCGCCTCGCTATACAAAGCTTGAGTATCAATTGCATAAACAGGAATACTGTTTTCAACTAATGTTTTTACCAACATATAAAATCCCTGGGTTTCATTCCGAATACCCTGACCTTTATCGAGCTTTCTCAGATACGACTCCAAGAGAGGAGATAAAGATCGATGTTCACAGCTTTTATCTAGTTCTGTTTGCATCGATTCACTACATAAGTGCTCTAGTAAGACAACACCCTTTTTTTGTTTTAATAATGCAATGCTATCAGGACTCATCATTGCTAACTTGGCACGCGGTGAGTTATGGTGCTCACCTATCACGATATGCTCAACCTCTTTAGGCATTAAATGATACATCCCTGCCAAGGTGCTTGAAGGAGCCAATTGGACTACTTCGCTTTCTTTTTCAGAAGCATCAAAATTATATTTATTTGAAAAATTTTTAGAGTCTGATACCAGTTGTTTCACTTTATTTTCCAGATAATCTCTATAATCTATATCCGGTGAGATGTTTACATCCATAGCTAAAGCTCTTAGGGTTTCCTTAGTTCTGACGGGATATCCAATATCAAAAATAAAAGCAATTTCCTGTTCGCTAAACATTTTGAATTTAATGGCTTCTTTTGAATCATCGAACACAATCACATCCTGAGGTATATTCCAGGAGGCCATTCTATTGATGATTCTTTCTTTAGATTCTGGGTAGGTAAAAATTCGTGCATCATTATAAAAAGTGTAGGTACATGTATAGGACGGGAACTTTTGGCTCTTTTTTAAAGGACCAAATAATCCATCTTGACTGGCAGACATGGCTTGGTTCTCCATAGAGAGGATTCATATTTATAAACTAATTTTGGTGCTAATCAATATTAAATATAGGTTATTAATTTACATTGTACTAGGATTTGTTGACGATTTATCGTTAAGCTACCTACTTTATTATTTGGGTTTTCAGGAATATGACTTAATGAATCAGCCGGTCTGTTCTTCGGAATCGCTAAGAGCTTAGGCCAGGGTGGCCATCTCAGTAGTGTCTTTGTTAGCGTTATCGGTTCCATCAAGAAGACTTTTTATTTTTCCGGAAATACAATATAAAAAGAGAGCGCCAAGTAAGGCCCATAGACTTAATTGTTTAAATACTTGAAGAAAATCAGGATTTGTTATGAGAGGATTTGTGGATTCTGTTTTGACCATGGCATTGGAGAAATAATGGGAAAGAGAAGCCGCGACTCCAGCAACCAACATCCACGTACCCATTAAGACTCCCTGTAACTGCGGCGGGGCTATTTGGCCTATCATCGCATAGCCTATTGGTGCAATGAGCAACTCTGCCATACCTTGCAGGAGAATATAACCTATCACCCAATACAGATGAGTATAGCCTTCACTATTAGAAAAAATAATCCCACAAGAGAGGAAGAGAAAAGAAAGGGCCAATAACACGAACGCGCATACAAACTGAAAGGATACTGAAAGATGATATCCTTTGGTTTTAAGTTTATTGAAGAGTGCGGTTAAGATGGGCGATCCTAAAATGATACTCAACGGATTTACATTTTTAATCCATTGAGTTGCGAGCGCAAATCCTCCCAAATTTTTGTCTACATTATTTTTGATAAAGAGTGTTACTCCAATTGGACCGGTAAAATAAATCATCCAAAACAGGACGCAACTGGCTGCCAAAATTAAATAAGCCATTATTTTTTGTCTATCAGCCTTGGATTTTTGTTTTATACCTAAAGTTAAAATGATAAAAAACATCAACAGACTAAGTATAATGACTACTCCATTACTCAAATGGGCTGAATGAAAGCATAGGAGCATGGCTGGAATGAGAAGCAGGGTTATTGTGAATCCCATAAAATTTCTGGATAAAAGGTTGCGATTTTTAACGAGCATCAAAGGTGTATTATTATCGACGAGAGCAGTCCAGGATTTAGTAATTAACAATAAAGTAATTGCGTTGGTCATCAGGCAGGCATAAAACAGGTATTGGTATTGATTGGAGTAATCAAAAAAACCACTTGCAATGTAGCCGGCACAAAAACCCAGGTTCATTGCCCCGTAACTTAGAATAAAAGCACTATCTCTTCGCTTATCAGACTGTTGAAAACGTTGGGTTAGCATGCTGTTGTAACAGGTGGTATTGAGTCCGCATCCTACCAAAAAAAAACTTAAACCTATATAGAGCAAGGACGTATGACAGAATGCTAAAAAGATTAAACCAATGCTTTGGATAATGATGGTAATAAAAAATAAAGAGCGATTACTGAGATAGCGCCCCCCAATCAGACCTCCCATCAATTGCAAAATGTAATTGAATGCCAGGAACAGACCAACAATACTATTTGAGGGGGTATTCGGTATTCCAAGTTGCTTGGTTATATAGAGTGGGAGTGAGGAGTACAGGATGGCGAATGAAAAAGTTGAAAACGCTTGGATAAAGTAGAGAGCGATGACTCCGCTTGGCATTTTCTGTATTGTTTTTAACATTACACGTCTCTAATTTCATTTGAATGCAACTTTATCATTATAAATGAAATGGATAATAGTGACTTAGGTCATAAAGGGAATTTACAGAGCAATTCAGGGCTGATTGACCTAACTTCTGGGTTGTTTCGCTACGTTCGCAATCTGATTTATCCCCACGAATTTTTGTAGGGATACATCAGCTCGCAATGACATCCATGTTCTTTGTAATCAAATAAATAACATGGAGATGGTGATTCTTGCTCATTATGAAAAAAAGTAATTTATGCCAACTCGTACTGTATTTTCTGTAAATCGAGCCTCTGATTCCACTTCCGCTCTGGCAAAAGGAGTAGGGGGAGTAGTATTCGTATTTTGAGTAAGATTTAAATGACTATGAAGTGGTCCTAACCGATAGAAAATATACTCTGCTTTCATACTCCAGGATGGAGAAAATAGCCATTCTGCCCCCCCACCCACTGCCCATCCGGTTAAAGTTTTACTGACGTTGACCTCTTCATAAAATGGTAGAAACACGGGGTTAGTGTTCGTTACTGAATAACTGGTTTTCAGAGAACCTTCTCCATACGCAAAAGCCCCCGCACCATAAATTAAAAATGAGGGACTTACAAGAACACCCAAACGTCCTTTCAGAAGCCCCAGATAATTTAATTTTTTGGTGTTTACAATATCGGCGGTTTGCGTTCCTAACTGAGGGGTTGAAACGAAATGGGTACTCGTGGTTGTACCATTTGATTGACCAATCGCATCCAGATCGGTATCGATACCTATAACAAGATTATCGGAAAATTGAGAGTTATATCCAATTTGTCCACCACCGATAAAACCATTTGAAGAATTGAAAAGATGTTTGGTTCCTAGTAGTGCCAGGGAGGATGACATTACCTGAGAGCCTGGTAAAAAAAGAGAGTTTGCGAAGCCCGGCTTCCCTTCATTCTTAACTATATTGTTTGATGACCATAGATATCCTGCATTTGCTCCGATATAAAAGCCAGTCCAGCTTCGATATATACCACCAAAAGTATTAGTTCCATATAACGCTAAGGTTAAAGAAAGGTACGTCCATGTTTTATTCATCAATAATGTTCCAATTATATAGTATTTAAAGGCGTCAGCATTCTTATTTTGTATCCATCCATATAGGATTTATTCGCAGATTCAAAACCCGGATATATTATAACATGTGACAACAATTCAATGGTGGAGCAGAAACAATTGCATCTAAAATATATTATAAAATAATTTAGATCAATCAACCTTTTCATTGTCAAAACAGTATAACCTCTATGAACGCAGCAAAATAATACAAGACTAAGAAACAGGTTATCCTCTCAAGGCAGAAAAATAAAATTAATATTTAGGTTCATAAAGAGGATTACAGGATTCTTTCTCTTCATAAAGTGGATTGTCAACAACTTTGGTTATCTTCTCATCTGAATAAAATAAATGAGGGTTAGGAGTTCTTTTCACATCTTTTATATGTAAAGTTTTTTTAACCCGTTCCAGTAAAGAAGCATTTTTTTTCGCTGTTTCCCTTCCTGCCGGATTTGTTTGTTCTTCTTGCAAGGCTGTTGATTGATGTGCCAATGCCTCCATTCGTTTACTAGAGTATGCTAAATACAAATTGTACTTATCTCCTTGCATGGCATTTCTTTTTTGGATCTCTGTTTTATAGGCCATTAACCATTTTTTCCGAAATGCGGGAAGATCTTCTAGTATCTGTTCATTTTCTTTTGCCCTGGATAAATCATTTTGTTCTTTGGCCAATTCAATGGACTCTTCTAAAATCACCTTTAGTGGCTTTATTTTATATTTAACTCCTTTATATTTTATGGTCGCTTCATGCTCATTTTTGAGCATAGCTAATATAACCTCGTTATAAAAATTTGATTGTGAGTAGCGTAGAACATGGGGTGAAGGGAAAAATAAATAGTTCGATTTTACTTCACCATACTGGTATTGATACAGGGGCAACTTTAAAGAAAATTCAGTTAATTGTTGGGTATTATTTTTGAGAAGTTCTTTTAAGTATAAGATCCCCAAGGTGCCACAATTCACCTTATCTACTTGAGGTTGTAAGAATCTAGAATCAATAGCGGGAGATATGAAATTAGATACATCTGTAATAAAAAGAGTTTTAAGATCTGTTTCGTCAATAATAGTGCTATTCTCTAAAAACCAATGAACTGGTTTGATTATTTCATCATGTTTAATCTGAATAAATTCAAAGTGCGCAGGTCCAATACGTCTATTATTTGTAAAAAAATAGATAATACTTTCATCTGTTTTTAAATTTTTTTGAATTTCATTTATTTCATCTAAAGCTTGCTGCTTGGTTAAACATACTTTATTTTTACGACGCTCTAAATCCTCAAGCATTTCAATTCGATATTCTTCCAATTTATTTTGACAATTTAACCCTAGGCATATTTGATTTAATTTTATAAGATCAGGGGGATTTAATTCCTTTAAAAAATCATTTTCATCTAAAAACTCATCTTTAATAGCATTATATAATTCTTGGTAATAAGGTGAAAAATCTGAATTTTTCTTATCTTCACTGTTTAAGTAGAATTTTGAAGGTACTGAAGAACCTGGTGGCACCCAATATTGCTTAATGATAGAAGCATAGGATGTTTCAGTGTCTTCCAATACATCAATGTCTTGTTGAAGACATTGGATATTCTCAGATATTTTTTGTTGCCCAAAGTCAGTTGATCCGTTTATCACGACAGTTATATTTTCAAGAGAATATTTGGCTATATAATGTTGGATAATGGGGGCGTAGTCTTCAACTACCAATTGGTATGGCTCGTGGGCTTTACTTTTAAGGAATCTATTTTTTCGATCACTTAAATGTTTAGAAGAAACTTTGCGGGAGAAAAAAGACATATTACATCCTCTACTTCATTTTATATATCCTTTATAATGATTCATGAAACATCCAGAACTTGTTTTAATTTTAGCATAAATTACTCGCAATAAGTATATTTTTTATTGATTAGTATGGGAGGCGTTTGTTTAATTTTTCTAATACAGTTTTAGGTTTCACGAAGTGGGTACAAGAGAATTTGCCAACAGTTTTTCTTAAAACGGATCCCACAGTTTAGAATAGTTATGGGATCCATTGAGTTAATGTGTACTTATGCGGTTAATTGAGAGCGGACATCCGGCTCTTCTCTTACTACAGGAGTAGCGTGATGATCTGCTTTAGGAGTCAGGTTCTTATCAGCATAAATACCGACGGTTTTCAGTGTGGTTACCGGACTGGTGGTTGGACGTGATTTGGCAGGTATTGAGTGCAAATGTTCTAATCGATCTATTTGAGTTTCTCCCCGATTTAAGAGGTGTAGATATTGATCATTAAGGCGCTCATATTGCTCTTTGACAATTGAAAGTTGGCGTTCTGCTTCACAAATTCGTTCTGCTATCTGATGAAAACTTGTCTCTTTATCGTTTAAGAACGTTTCCAGTTTTTCTCTAAATGCTTTTTGCTGGGTCTCATCTAAAAGAAGGGATGCTGATAAGGTTTGAACAGTACCTTGCAGAGTGGCTGCTATTCCTTTTATCCGTTCAATTTCTTCACTCATCCCTATGTTTACTCGATTCAATTCAGCGATTTTTTGGGTCAAATTGAATTGAGCTTTTTCGTAGTTAAGCTGTACTTGTTTTAATTGTTCTTTATTGCTCTCCAATAATTCACTATGTTCTAAGACCGAATCCTTAAGCGATTCAGTCAGTTTTTCGAGGTCATTATTAGTTTGACGCAATGCATGTTCCGTTTCTTTAAACAGTTGGTTTTGTTCGCTTAACTCCTGGATTTGATTATTTAATTCCTCTATATTAAGACCTAGTTTTTCATTTTCTTTTTGAAATTGCTCTATTTCAACTGCTAATTGCTCCCGTATTTTATCTAAAGATAAAATGATCAGTCCCAAGGTATCAGCCAAGCTGTTAATCCCTGCTTTTAAATGTTCTGTACGATCTATATTTAAATGGTGATGATTATCGAGAAGGATACTGCTGGCTGTATAAGTGAAGAGAGTAAAGATGCTAAGCGCAAAAATTACAACAATATGTGCCACTAGAGAAATAACGAAAGTTGGTACAATAAGTACAACTCCCGCGACAATTTTTTGCCATAATGGCAGTTCACCCCAATATGCTGCAGCACGCGATAAAAAGCTTGGATTATGAGCCATCGCATCGATCATTCGATTCAAGTTTTCTTTGATTTGGTCAAGTTCTTTTTGACTCAGTAAGACCTGCTCAAGATTTTCTTTGATTTTTTTAGACTTTATATTTGGGGGATCTAATTCTGTTGTTTCGTTTTGCTGGATTATCTCTGGTGTATTTGTCATTCCCTTGACTCCTTTAATTGGTGACCACAATCGTACCGAACGTGTTCCTTGTGCGGTTATCATATTAAGAGTACTTGAAGCTGATTATTGCATCAAACATAGAGTCTTGTTATAACCCCATAGCATCAATTTGATAATTTAGGATAGTTACCTATGTCTGGAATATTGATTTTAATGCATAACTGCGTAAATGTAAAAATATGGGCAAAGATGGCTGCGCTATTTTTAAAAGAGTATGCGCTCGACTCCAAAATAATGGCTCCAATTGATTTTGTGACGCCGGGCGTTAATCAACAACAAAAATAAAATTTCATTAGAAACAGTGTATTTTTTAGTGATATATGGCAATACCTGAGTATTGCTTGTTAGTTAAACAAGATTAAGCCAATGCTTATTAACAAAATAATAAGAACAATTGATTTTTTATGTTGATGAGAATCGAGTTCTGAATGCTTATGTTCGCTTGTTAATCTGTTTTTTTTAGTTTTCATTTAGCCCTAAGTCCTTATTTTATAGCGCATCTTTTATCTATTATAGTTTATAAAAGTAACCAAGGTCGCAAATCCTGCTTGTCGGCTGTTGAAGAACCAGTATTCAAAGTATTATAGTGATTATTGGAGATAAAAAAGTTTTGCGATTAATTTTATCGGAAGAGAAGGAAATGCCCTTGGTCATCGAAGCTAAGGGGTCTACTGATCTTAAATTCCTACAGGATTTCCTCACATTCAATTCAGCAAAAATTATAGAGGATATAGCAAAATATGGAGCAGTCCTGTTAAGAGGATTTGAGGTTGCATTGGATTGAAAACACGGTTTTAAAAATCCAGGGCTTTAAAGGGATAAGCGAAGCATTCATGTCAGAGGCAGGGCGGATTCCTGTTAGCAATTTAAAGTATGTTTTACATGCCAATGCAGTTTATAAGACCGGTGGAACATTGTATCTTGGTGGTTTTCATAGTGAAAATTATTATAGTACTGATGTACCGAGTTGGTAGCTGTTTTAACAATAAAGAAGTTAAAGAGCTGGCAAAATTAATCAGAATTTACTATTCATCCTGCTTATGGAAAAAAGGAGATATTTTATTAATAGATAATAAAAAAGTAATGCATGCGGAATGCCGGGTTCAGGACCCAGAGTAGTTAGAGCTATAATTTGTAACCCATTGAATATGAACTATTCTTGTATGGGACGAGGCTCTATAAACTGTAGTGAGCGAAGGGGTGAAACTATTGGTTTTTATGGCATCAGGCACGCTTGAAAAAAATGAGGTATTGTGATTTCAGTTTAACGAATATAGAACAAAAATTCGATTTAAGTACATGCTATTCTGCTCTCATTAACCCCTTTTTTTAGCAGAACTCGGGAAAAAACGACTTATTTCTTAAAAAAAGCCCCTTTTGGACTCAATATAATATTTCCTTAAGACTTATGCTCTATTATTAGAGGATTAATAATGATCAGGAAGCTTTAATGGCGTACACACTCACTTTATTGGGGACAGACACAACATTTGCTGCCACCGAAGGATACGATAAGGCAGAAACTTTAAGTTATATTTCAACCTTAATTCCAGGTGAATCTAATGATTCTCTGCCTACGGACAAAGTAGCAACACAATACAGAAATACAAAGGTAGCTGTGGTTGATGGTCCCACAACATTAGGTGCTGAAGTAGGCGATAGAATTGCACGCGGAGTTCAGGCCATCCTGGAAGCAATGAGCCGTGGAGAAACTGAGATCAATATTATTGCTCATAGCCGTGGAGCTGTGGAAGCAATCTTGGTAGCTCATGAATTGGAACGAATTCAAAAGCTTTTAACAAATCCTCCAGTTGATGGCAAACAATTAACTAAAAGTGAGTGTAAATACACCACTGGTGCAATGAATGGCGCACATCGTGACGCTTTTGCTCAGCTTGATTTAGAAAAAATTGCCGTCAGTATGGCTAACATAAAATTATCCTTGTTGACTATTGACCCCGTGCCTGGTGGTAACTATATGGGAATCACCCGGCTTTCGTCTTTAGCATGGAGAGATCCTCGTTTTTATAGAGTTCCTAAGATTGTTAAAGAATATGAGCAATATACTTATGAAAATGAGAGAACTCGTTGTTTTAAATCAATAGTGCCAAAATGTGATTCACCAGAAACCACATCTTTTAAATTGTGCAGTCTTCCAGGACATCATGGAACCGGCTCAGGTAACCTTAAATCTCAGCAAAGAGAAAATGTTCCCAAGGGTACAGTAGAGCACGTTCAAGAGTTAGCGATAGCAAAAATTATAGATTTTTTAACGCGCAATGGGGTAACTATTACGCCGAGAATAGAGAAGGATCCCTTTGAATCATTAATTGCTCAACTGTTACCAATTAATAAAAGAACCTTGAACAAATTATATTTAGATTTATATACTAAAATTATGGCCAATAAGGAAGCCTATCAGTATTTTAATAAAACATCATATCCAACCCTTGGACAAGAACAAGGGGTACTTAGGATGTTATGGACACCAGTCGAGCAACGTATTGTTCATTATCAAGCGCATAATGATACCTATTTGGAAACAATAGTTCCTCCTGTACCCGGTGGCCATTTTTTAAACTATGAACATGCACGCATTCATTTAAATGATCTCTTAGGTCTGAGTGACAAATTACCGCTTAGTGAAACAATTAACCAATCAATAAAACAATTGCTTAATATATCCAAGCACACTACCCAACTTAAAGATTTAAAAACTGCAAAGCAGCCTGAGATTTCCAGTGATCTGACTGTCTCTTTTATGCAAGATAAAGTAGCTCCGACGGTACAGACTAAAGAAGGGTTCGATCTGCTTCTAGAGGGGGTAGGTCTATTAATTGAGGAAGTAAGACGTCCTTATTTGCAAGATCAATTTGTTGATTCAGAGGAGCGAGAAAAGGTATATGTGGCTGTAAACAGAGCATTTACTCTTTTTAAAGAATTTACAATGGATCCACTGCACTTAGAGAATGAACTTGCTAAGACGATTTTAAATACTCTGAATTCCGGTTTGGAAACAGCATTGGAAACAAAACGCAAAACTTTGCTGGAACAAAATCAGGCACTTTTAATTAAATTGGAAGGGAATGCATTTTTTGTTACGTTATTGGAAGAAATTGGGAAAATCAGTAAAAATTTAAGTGAAACTGGTGCACAGGGAGAGGACTGGAAAGTAATGGTTCAATTAAATGATTTCCTTGAGCAGGCAAAACACTTAGAGTCCTCTAAACCCCCTGTCATTAGAGAGTTTATACAACAATTTATCACTACTTTAAATCTCACAGAAGTTCAGGATGTTGAAAGTGAATTAGCTAAAAACAGTCTTATATTGGCAAAATTGCTGATGAGTGAAGCCGTGGATGATGGCTTGAATTATGACGTTGATAGCATTATGAACGAAGTGATTCAATCCAATAATCAATTAGAAAAATTCAGGAAAGCACTTCCCGATTTTAAAGTACTCTATGGGGCGCTTGCCTATGAACAATGGGATCGTGAATTAAAAGAAAAAAGACATCACTTGGTGCATTTAGCCGCTCAATATATAGTCAAAGAAGGATTAGATCTCGACGAGCCATTCATTAAAGACCTTTTCATAGAAAATGAGGCACTTTATAAAGAGATTGTCGGACTTGCTATTGGATTGGGTGCAGCAAATCCTTTTGGAAAAGAAATTGTTAGTTTGAGCGAGCAATTAAAGCGCCAAAAAGAAGAGGCTGCCAAAGCACTGGACGAGACTACCGTACGTCTTACCCAGGAAAAAGAAAAGTTGGAGAAAGAATTAACCGAAAAACTGGCTTCTGAAAAAGGGGCTAATGGAACGGAACAACAAAGGCTTCGTCAGGATATTTTGAACCTGCAAGGGCAGCTGAAAGAATTAGAAATTAAAAGCACAAAAGAAATCAGAGAGTTGAGGGAAAGCGCACGGGTTACCGCGGAGCAATTCAAAGTAGAATTAGAAGGCCAAAAAGAAGAGGCTGCCAAAGCACTGGACGAGACTACCGTACGTCTTACCCA
>CAYRWO010000016.1:0-7254 GCA_964428035.1 uncultured Legionella sp. | reverse complement strand
CTAATGGAACGGAACAACAAAGGCTTCGTCAGGATATTTTGAACCTGCAAGGGCAACTGGGTGAATTGGATGTTCAAAGTCAAAAAACACTTCGGGCCTTGCATGAGGATGCCCTAAGTACGGCTGAGGCTTACAGGTTTATTGCTGAAGATTTAACACAAGAAAAAGATAACTTAGCGGGTGAAAATGCCAGCCTTAATCTGGTGAACCAATTCCTTCAAGGTAATATTGGAATATTGGAGCAACAAAAGAAAGATCTGCAAGGGATCTTAAATAATAATACTGAAATGAAGTGCCAATCAATTATTATTGATAAGCTGACTCCATTAACCAAAGATTATTTATTACACCTTGCTGGTGAAATACAAAAATCAATAGCTCCAACCCTGGATGTTAAGGATATACCTGGTTTTATTACCCAGATTAATAGTATTCAAAATTGGCCGCAAGATAAAGCGTCTAAAATTCTTAAGGACAAATTTGATGCAGTGAGTGGATTGTATAGGACACTACACGATGAAACGATAGTAAAACCTAGTGAAAAAATTACCAAGTTTTATGGTCAATTAAATGATGCCAATGAAGTACTTAAAAAGCATCGCGATCCAAACTGGCAAAATTTTGCTAATGCGGCTGTTGTTTTAAGTATTGTCTTAACGGGTGTTTTACCGGGGCTGGCAGTCCTGGGTATTATGGCGTTATGCGGTAAGTCACCTAAATTTTGGCAGTCTGCTGGCCAGACATTTTTCACCACATCTAAAGAAGAAATTGCAGAGAAAATTCCTGAAGCAATAATGAAAAATGGAATTACTTCTGGTGGAAGCTAGATAAATAATCATAGGCAATTTACACATTGCTTATGACGTACTTCAGTGTTGTTATTCAACGCGCTATATTTCCTGTCTATAGCGCGTTGTTGTTTCTGGAACAACAATGTTCCGTCAAAAACAGCAGTTCAGTTTGATCTGAGATTGGCAAGTAAGACGATACACACTTTACCATCCACCTTCGTAGGGACGATGTTTTTTTATTTGGCTCGCGTTTTCACCTCGGTGATAATGCAGTTTCCATGCATTTTGTTTTGAAGTGTGATCCCAAAAAGGATGGTAATCAATGGCAAAAAAACGTTTTAATTGACCGTTTTCCTGTTGTTTATAAAAATTCAATCCACCGCCACCGCTGTGACGATATAAAAGCAATGCAGCTCTATAATTCCCTTTCCGCATCATCGTGTAGGCTGCTATTGAAGTAACTAGAAAAGAAATACTGCCATAAAAAACACCATTTTTTGAAGCGGGTTGCAACGGTTCTTCATTCTGGTCGTCCATCGTAACAGCCTGTGTATAATCAATAAGGTGAATTCTATCAAATACTGCCAGGCTAGATACCAAAAAATTATAAGGTAGGACTACTAAAATTAGCGACTAACTCATCAGGTTCGTTATCACTGCTTTTTAAGGGATTGGAGTAGTTTATGACGTCTTTATCATGAGCAGATGAAGGATTATCCTCACTTGGATAAGTTGATAATTTGCTTAACAGGGTTAATGAGTTGTCTTCTTTATCCTCGGTTTCCCATGGAAATGCAGGTAAAGATCTTATAGGGCTATCTCTTTCTTGAATCTTTTTCATAATGTGCAGGGTGAGTTTAAATAAGAAAACACAAGTACCCACAAGTGCCGATGCACCAATTAAGGATAAGAGAATTGCTGGTCCCATGGCTATAGATAATGGGAACAAGGCTACAGCAAATAATGCAACAGTTGTTATAATAAATAAATTAAAGGTAATTAAAGCGCGTGGGTTACGTCTAATAATGTTAGGTCGAGTCACCCGGGCATTTAACATTGCCTGTTCATAATCGGAGCTTAATAAGGCTCCAGTGGTTATGGTTGATGCATGGGCCAGGAAAAAGTTGAGCCCCCGGCCCCAATTGACTCGTTTATTTTGTCTGGTAGCTCGTCTAATTTCATTTTGAGCAAGCTCTGCCAGTGTTTTATTTAACATTTCTAAATCAGGTGAGACGGTAGTAGCAATCTCTCTGGCGGTTACGGCAGCAGCAATAAGTCCGGCATTTAAGGCACGATAATAAGGTACGGCTGCGGCAGCATCACCGACCAGATAAACTCGTTTACCCTCAATCTCTTTAGCGAAACACGCACTTTGATAGACGCTGAGGGCAACCCCATTTATTTTCTCACTATCGCTTATCATTACTTCGTCCAAGGCAACTTTTCGCAGAGACAACCACGGGCGAATAGTGTTTAAGAGTTTCTTCATTCGTTTTGTTGTGGGGTCCAAATCTGCCAATTGTGCATTTGGAGTATTTCGGATTTCTCTATAGGTCTCTTCATCAACAAATACAAATAAAGAAACAGGTGTACATCCGTCTTTTTCTTTTCCTACATTTTCAGAGATGAAATGGTGAACTTGTCCTAATGCTGGCCCATAAGTCGCTGCAGGTAAACGAGAAGTGGAGCCTTGAGCTTTATATTTAATTTCAACGATATATTGCAGGTTTTCATCTACAATTTTTTCATCGTCAAAGAGCTGCCTTCTCACCACACTATGTGCGCCATCAGCGCCTATAAATGTATGAGCGGTAGGAAATTGGTTTAAAAGGTGCTGACAATTATCAACTTTTATCCCGGTTTCTATTTCTATACCTAATTCTTTAGCAATGTTTAAAAAAGTAGTTTCAATCTCGGAAGTGGGGACGAAGCCATGTAATTTTCTTACAGTATCAAAAGTTTCGTAAGTTTTTGAATTAGATAATGACTCTCTTTCCAGTTTAAGAATGTGATGACGACTATATTCCTTATTGCGATCGAGAATTTTTATTTGCAAGGCAGGTTGATGCAGTTTCATCTCAATAGCGGTAAACAAGCCTACTGGTCCGGCTCCGACAATGAGGACATCAGGTTTCATAGAATAATCACCAAAGAAATGCTGGCGCATTATACTTGTGGATTATTTTTTGGTCAATCGTTGTTTTTTGTCGGGTTAATCTTCATTTTCGTCGAAGATGACATCTAAAAGGGGTCTTTTGAAGGGTATGGTACAAACGAACGTGGTGCCTTTTCCAGGCGTACTGGACAATTCAATTTCGCCTTCAAGGTCACTCATCAGCTGTTTGACGATATGTAAGCCAAGCCCGGCTCCTGAGTATTTATTTTGATTAGCCGGGTGGATACGATAAAACTTTTCATAAATCAGGGATTGTTTTTCGGGTGAAATTCCAATTCCGGTATCAGTGACCATTAATTGCACAATAAGATTTTTATCATCAAGTACTTTTCCCAATTTGACTTGAACTGAGACATGGCCTTTTGTAGTAAAACGAATAGCGTTGCTTAGTAGATTTAATAAGATTCGGCGAAGTCTGTAGGGGTCGCCAATAAAAACAGTAGGTAAATCAGTGTCATACTCAGTGCTTAATTTAAGTTTCTTGGAAACAGCAGCTGATTGTTGCATGGTAACTGTTTTATCAATAAGTTTTTTAAAATCAAATTTTTTGGCAAGCACCGCGGTGTATTCAGCCTGATAGCGTGAAAAATCGATAATGTCATTTAATAAATCAAGAAACTCTTTTGCTGAGCCATAGGTAAGTTCAAGCAGCTCTTTTTTTTCAGGTTCAGTTTCAGCTTCGGCAAGCATCTGGACAATACTGTAAATTCCACTAAATGGGGTACGTAATTGGTGTTCCATATTTCGTAAAAATTCAGATTTGGCCTGATTGGCCGTTTCAGCCGCAATTTGAGCCTGGCATAGGTCTTGTTCGATTTTTTTTCGATCTGTGATATCAAAAGATACACCTAAAACCCCGATTACCTCACCATTTTTATTATACAAAGGAGCTTTTTTAGATAAGAAAATGGAGACTTCTTCTGAGTTTGCCAGTTGTGAGGCTTCTTCGGTAGTCAGGGTTTCTTTATTATTTATTACCGCCAAGTCAGACTCCCTCAGAATATCTGCTTCATGACGCCATGGCATTTCGTAATCTGTTTTGCCAATCATCTCATTGGGGTCTGAAAATCCAGCTGATTTTGCTTGGGATAAATTGCACCCTTGATAAATTGAGTCTTTATTTTTCCAATAGACGTGTCCAGGCAAATTTTCAATAATACTAGCAAGAGTCAGCTCAACTTTTTCTTTTTCAAGACGAATTTTTTCTTCTGCGTTCTTTCGGGCAGTGATGTTGATTGAAATACCGGCAATTCCACTTAATTCTCCCTGTTTATTAAAGATAGGAATTTTCTGGGTCAGATATACTTGGGTTAATCCACTGATATCCAGTGCTTGCTCTTCAAAAATGCATGGAGCTTTTTTAAAAAGTACCTCCAGATCATTTTTTCTAATTGCGTTGGCCATATTTTTGGGGAACAGATCGTAATCCGTTTTGCCAATAATTTGAGCAGGACAGGAAAGCCCCAGATTTTTTGCCTGTAATAAATTGCAGAGTAAATATTCAAATTTGAGATTTTTCCAGTACATATGTACTGGACTGGTTTCAATCATTTGCTTATATAAATCAGTCTGATTGAAGTCATAGAAATCTTTCTTTGCCATAATACACCTTGTTCATAAATTTATGGGTTAATCACCTGATAGGCGTCAAAAATAGACCCCATATAATTATTTTCCAATTGATTGATCTCGTCCCCTACAGTACTGGCATAGATATGCCGCAAGAAAAAGAGGGATGGATTTTGTTTGGAGCATCCTGAGTGTAAGGCAAATTGCTGCATGAACAGTAGCTTATTTTCATGAAGTTTTTTAATCTCCAGGTGGTCTTCAGGATTTATCAATTGAAATGGGTTTCCTCGAAAGGATTCCAGACGTTTACCAGAATACTGAGGATGACTGGCTGTATTAGCTAAAATTAATTTCAAGGGCGTTTCAAGTAATGCACGGTCAATATATTCTTTGGGAGATTCATTGGGAGCATTTTGTGAATAGCACACCTCTCCCGATACCACCATACAATGTTGAGGCAGGTACTGTTGGCCAGGAACGAGTAAGAGTGTAGATTGGTTTTCTGTGCTCATTAATAAAAAATAAATAACTGTCTCTTCTTGCCTGTTTTGGTCGGTTAATTGATGGACAATAAAAAGGATTGGTAGTTGCTCTTTCATGCTGTGATGAAAGATGACCTCACTGACTATATAACAAGGTAGTACTGCACGGTCTTCATCAGATATTTGGTATAGGGCAGGTAAAACATCCGTAAACCCATGCTCTTTGGGTAAATCGTGTGCAATCTTTATGATGAAATTACATCCTAAGGTACAAATCAGTTGTTGGTATTTATGGGTCAATCTTTTGGATTTGTACTTGGAAATATGAAACTCTCTACTGATGTATTCCAAATTGATGGCAACGGGTATCTTGTTTTCTCGAATATTGAAATGAGTCAAGAAACAACAGGCAATTATAAAAATAAAATCATTGCTTAATGGAAGCAGGAGTTGATGTCTTGCAAAAAATTCATTAATGTTTTCACTGCCATCAAGGTTTTTATTATAGGTTTTTGAATGTTTAATTTCATTTTCCCAGTCAAAAATAATATGTTCCAGTTGGGCTTTATAATTTCGAAATAGTTCAATCTCCTGAGAAAATTGACTTCTAAGAGCGCTGGAGTGAAGCCATTTTTTTGCAAGGTTAAGTATTTTATAAGCTCTGATTTGGCATAGATTCTCTCCTACCTGAGCATCGAATGAGGCTAAAGTACCGGCCATGAAGAGTTCCAGAGCATTAATAGAAAAATCCACAATTGATTTAATAAAATAAAGATCCGCAAGTTTTTGATGTTTATTAACCAATTGAGCATTATCTGAATAGGGCAGCAAAGAAAGAATATTATGTTGCTCGTCTTGCTCATCAATAAACTTTTTCATAATGTTCCTTGTATCAATGAGTCTTGACGTATTTATAGTAGACAATCAAACACGACACCCAACCACAAGTAATAAGGCTTAAAAAATATCCTCCAGCAAGCAGATAATCTTTTTCTAATAATCCGTGCAACAGGGTAAAAAGTTGTATGATATTAAATCCAACAAAGGTCACTAACGAAACACCCAAGGCTGATTTTTTTTTAATTAAAGTAATAATTTGGGGAATAAATAGGGCGGCATTAGCCAATAAACTAATTGAAAAACCATATTGTACGACGTATTCTGTTATTGACATGCAAACCTCATTTTCCGTATTAATATCATTATATTGTCTTTTGCCAGCCGCTCATTAGTTCCTAATCTACCTATTAATATAGCATTTTTGGATCTATTGTGTTGCTCTAAATTGCTTAGGTGTCTCTTAATGGCGTTCGGATGCCCTGTAGTTTTGTTAAATAAATACATTATAACATCCAGAGTTTAATATGACAGATAATTATACACCTATAAATATAGAAACCTTAATTTTAGTTGCCGTTTGGGAGTATCCTATTGTTTTTCAGGGATCTTTTAAGATTGTTGACAAAAACAGGCATACAGAACAATTTATTTTTTATCGGTGCGAATGTCTGAAGTCTGAAAAAACAGATATTCTTGAAGATGATTTTTCGCCCTATGATTACCAATTTACTCATTTATATCGCGTCGCTTCAGATCAGGCACAGATTGAATTGATGGGGCAATTAATTGATGATGCCTTATATTTATTGAAGTACGCACTCTATATATCCTTGACTCAAATGATACGCAATAACAAACAATACCTTACATATATAGATGAGGTTGCCCTTTTAGCTATAAGTAAAAAGATTGGAGTGGTATTGAAAGAAGGTTTAGATATTCAAGAAGAGACAGAGCTTGGTTTTGCTGTGTCCATGGACTTTAATCCGCGTGAGCCTTTGGGACAGGAAGCTGTATCAGCTTTGCTTGCATAGAGAGGCCTGCACATCGACGATTATTATCAAAAACTAATGGGATCAAATTTTGGACGGCACCAAGCCATTCGTCATCCTGAACAAGATATTTGACATCCATCAGGATGCATTGATTTAACAAGATTACATATATCGGCAATCTGGAAGATTACTTGCTCGCAGTTTTGGTTTCTTACTGAGTATTTTAAGTTGTCGTATTGCAATCAGTAGTTTCAGCTTGCCTACCAAGGGCTTCTGCCTGTTGGCATAATTGGCTCCCTGCTGCGTTTATTTATTTACATGAAGCTAATTTAACGAGCAGGGTATCCATTTGACACCCACTTTAGCGCTCGATAAACTACCGTCCTCGATTCTAATATGGA
>CAYRWO010000015.1:0-85371 GCA_964428035.1 uncultured Legionella sp. | reverse complement strand
GGATTTAATGAAAAAACTATCATTTGCTGTAAAAGCGAATATGAATAAACCACCCAGGGTGCATGTTCAGTCATCGGATAAAAAGACAACCTATGGATCATTTCAAGCCAATGATTGCAGTAAATTTAATAGCTGGGAGAAGCTAAGCCCTGAGGAACTATTGAATTAAAGCAATACATGAACAACCTGATAGCGATTGAACACTACTTTTCAACACGGTCTCATTTTAAAATGCATCTTCAACATGAGAAACTTACCCTTATGTTGAACTCATACTTATTACTTCCATACCCCTTTTTCTAAATCACGAGAAGCGCCGCTTACCCATTGATAGCCATGTCCTGAGTTATAGGTACGGCTTATATTATTCTTTTTAAGTGTTACTTTTCCTTTAATAAATCCATATTCTGCAGGATCTTCTATTGTAAGTTCATGCTCGTGAACCTCAAAATCAACTGGATTAAGTCCGGATTTTTGACATGCTTTTTTAAAATCGTTGACTTCGTTATCATTAATCGTTCTATAAGTATTCATGACAGTATCTTTAAATTTACTCTATAAGTATGAGCAGGCAAAAAATGGATTGAACTGCAGCGGTAGAAGTTATTGGTTCTTGTAAAAATCAAAAACTGGTAAATGCATCCGTTATTATGCAAATTAAAATTATCGTCTATAGTTAAAAGTAATTAAAAAAATAATAACGGATATCCAATTCCGAGTGGGGGAAACATGTTTATACGATGGCTAGCTGTAGCTTCATTTCTGTTTTGTACACTCAATACTCCATGCTTTGCCGAAGAACGTGAAATTGCGATTACAATTGATGATTTGCCTTTCGTCGGATCTGGGAGCAGTACTCCAGCGAGTTTGAAAAGAACTCAAGACCGATTTATGGCTCTGGTTAATGCCTTGGTCGAAAATGACGTTCCGGCTACCGGGTTTGCTATTGGCGGTGCAGTAGCTAAAAATGAATGGGACTTGATGGAAACTTTTCGCAATCAAGGTTTTACAATTGGGAATCATACTTATACTCATCTTAACTTAAATGCGATTAGCGCAGACAGGTATATAGCGGACATAGAACGAGCAGATGTGAAGTTAGCACGCGTAATGACTGAACCTAAATATTTTCGCTACCCTTATCTTGCAGAGGGCAAAGGAAAGAAAAAACAAAAAGTTCTTGACTATCTTGCAGCTAATCAATACACCATCGCCCCAGTGACTATTGACAGCAAAGATTATGAATTCAATGCACAACTTTATAGAGTCCCTTATCGCAAAAGAGCTCAAAGTATCACACAATTAAAAAAACGCTATCTTGCTTATATTTGGCAACAAACCCTTAAGGCAGAAAAAATAGCGAAAAAGACTAATGGTCAACCTGTAAAACAAATTTTATTAATCCATGCTAATTTGTTAAATAGCTTTTGTTTGAGAGATATAATTGAATTATATCGAAGCAATGGCTATAAATTTATAAGTTTAGCGGATGCGTTAAAAGAGAATACAGCGCAGCCAATTAATAACTCCTTTGTTCCAGCAGTGTCTATTGGATCAGAAAAACAAGCGATCTCATCCAACTAAATTGCATCACCTCTCAATAAGGAATCATGCTCAGAAAAATAGTTACACCATTTTTTCCAATCGTGATAAAGCATGGCGCGGTAAAAGTAACCAATAATGCCCTTCATTTTTCATATGTCCGGCAATTAAAGTAGCTTTATCGCCCCCACCCCAGAAGACATCGCCTCTAACTTTACCACGAATAGCCCCCCCAGTATCTTGAGCTACCATCAAGCGCTGCATGGGTTTACTAGTATCCGGATTTTTACTGTCCGGACGCGTAGTACTTAACCAAAGAGGTGCTCCCATAGGGATCCATTCTCGATCAATGGCCAAAGAGTATCCCGGTGTCAGTGCTACCCCTTGAGATCCTAATGCCGCATCTAAAGTCAGTTTACGGAAAAAAACAAAGGATTTATTTTGATTAATCACCTTATCCATCTCTTTAGGGTGCGCTTTAAAATAGTTCTTAATACCCTGCATAGACGCGTTATGTTTGGTCATCACTCCTTTTTTGATTAATACGCCTGCGATAGGAGTATAGGGAGCTCCGTTTTGGGCATCATAACCTACATAGATTCGTTTACCATCTTCAAACTCTATTATTCCAGATCCTTGAATTTCTAAAAATAATCTGTCTACAGGGCTATTAATCCAAACCAACACCCGAGCGGTATCCTTAATAGCTCCTTTATTAATTTGTTCGCGGGTATAAAAAGGAAGAATTTTATTTTCGGATATTCGACCAACAAGCTTGCGATTTTTTAAATTAGGAATAAACAAACCTAAATCAACATTCACTAAATTGCTGGGCGTTTCATAAATAGGAACATTAAATTCAGCTGATTTAGTATAGCTGCCTTTAATCAGAGGCATATAATACCCGGTAAATAACCCTTTCACTGGTTTATTATCGTAAAACTCTACAGGAGCAAACCATTTCTGAAAGAATAGCTTTGCTGATTTTTCGATGACAGGATTAATCTTTAAGGCTGCACGACATGCAGGTTGCCAATCCTTAACTTGCAAATTTATTTGTTCAGTACCGACTACTCGTTCAGGATCTTGCTTAATAAATGCACGACATGAAGTCTGAAAAGTAAGTAATGACTTTTTAAATTCGGCTGTTTCCCAACCAGGTAACTGATTAAAGCTAACCTGGCGAAAAGTGGGTTTAGGAGCCCCGAACCACCATGCCGTTATACCCAAAGCGATTAAAGCCAAGGCCAATATAAGAGAGATAATTTTTAATTTCATAGCGGTCAATTTTTACACGTGGTGGATTAAATTGCAACTAAAACCTGTTTTGTTAAGGCTTCCTGCATGATTATTAACGGTAAAATTTAATTAATTTTCAATGCATTCATGCCTATAAATTCTATTTAAAAAATAAATGAATTTAATGTACTAGCATACCTCATCTTCCCTTAATAAATGAGAATATTATGAAATATATTAAGATATTTAATTTATTGAATGCGCAAAGCCAAATGATTCAAGGCGTTAATATAAGCAAATAAATTTCTTAAATCATTACCTTCAACTTTAGAATAGGATGAATGATGCTCAATTCCATCTAAGAACGCTTGTAGCTGCTGGTTTAAGGCTTCTCCACCGGCCTTATCATGATGTTCAAATAACGCAACTAATTGTTGTTCATAAAGGGGCAAATTCAAATCAAAAAGGCCCGCAGTAACCTTTGCTTTCTCTCGATCAATAGTTACTAAGATATGGCTAATAGCTGCCTGAGTGAATACCAAAGACTCAAACCTTTGGATAAGCTCTGTTAATTTAGTCTGTTTTTTAGGACTTAAATGTTCTTCAGTCAGAGCTTCAATAAGTCCTCGTGAGAGCCAAAATAAATTAGCTAAATCATGCAATGTCATTGGTCCTTCAGATACGGTAAAGATTTGATTCAGATTAAACGTCATATAGTTATATAATTTGTTGAGATAGCGATTCAATATGGTCCATACATCGGATCTCCAGAGAATATTGGCCACTATAAAACTCGCTACAATGCCAATAATGATTCCTGCCAAACGCTGTAAGGGAGGATCCAACAAGACAGGCGGCCCTCCTTCCTGAGCCAGTGAGATAATTAAAGCAATATTTGCCTGCAAGCCTATATAAGCATATTTGGGGTACTTAAACATAAAATAAGAAAATCCCCATACTGAGAAAAAAAGTATCATCATTAGGTCAAACAGGTTCATTTCAAAAATGAATAACGAAAATAGAGCGATTCCCCCGCCAAGAAAACATCCTATGAATCGATAGATACTAATGTTTGTCATATCATAAAGATTTTTACGTATGGAAATAATCAAACTACTTATAATACCGTTCAATCCACCGGGCCAGTTACTGACGAACCAAAAACTTAAGGCAAGAATGACAGACACCCCTGCTTTGATACTGTGCTTGATCAGATCGTAATCAGAGCGCAAGCGTTGTTTCTTGTTTATCAATAGAAATGTTGGTTTATTAACAGGGATACCCGCTAATAATGCATGCATTGAAGAAAAACATTGACTGATTTGCTGTAAGAAATGGATAAAAGAAAAAATAAAATCACTCTTAACCAGGTAGTTCTTCTTTTCTCGGTTAAAGTGCTTTTCTAAAGTATCAACTGCTTCTTTGGTTTGTAAAACCATAGTTATTGAGGATTGGTGGGTAAAGGCAGATTCCAGTAATGCCAAATCATGTTGAATAGCAGAAAATACTGGCTCAATAGGCAGCGATCGTATCGCGCTTAAATCCTCATCCTTTGGTGAGGACAGATTTAAGTACTGTAACTGACGGGATAAGTCATAAAACGAATCTAAAAATGCGCGTAATTCATCAGTTCTTTCCTGTGTCACGCCTATCTCATGATTCATTGCACCTATCAGTTCTACCGCTTTGCGGATTTTCTTTTTTATTTTTAAATTACTTTGTGCCACGGCATCAAAGTCTATTTTTCCACGCAGCAAACTTGTAGCGAGTAGTTTAAATTCAGCAGAAAAATCATCAAAAATATCATGAGCCTGCACTTTAATGTTATCTTTTAAATGGTTAGGAAAAATGGCATAGGCACTAATTGCAGAAACTATTACCCCTATTCCAATCTCAACAGGGCGCCAAATAGCGACAAAAAAGGCATTTTGAGGGTTCATCGCTAATTGAGAAATAACAATAAAGGCACATAAGGCTCCCAATAAATAAGCATAACCATAGGAACTAAGATTATAATAATAAACCGCTATAACGATGATGAGAAAACACGAAATTAAATACAATAAAAAGCTGTTAACCACTAAACCTGCTACAAAAAAACCAATAAAGGCACCAGCAATAGTCCCAACAATGCGCATTGTTGCTTTATCGATAATACTGCCTGTATATAAATTAGCAACAACAACCACAGTCATTCCTGACCAGTAAGGCGTCTCAAGATGAAATGAAAAAGAGATTAATACTGCAATCAAAGCCGCAAAAGCTGTTCGTAAGGCTGCTCTATTTTCCACGCTTTGAGGCCAGCAGAAAAGCACGGGGTCACCTGTAGGTTATGGTTGTGGCACTGGCACCAATGCGCATGGGATATTGATCGGTTAAATCATCAATATAGATACGAACTGGAAAACGCTGGGCTATTCTAATCCAATCCTCGGTAGCCTCCATATAAAGTAACGTTGATGAGGCTACATTTCCGGTTTGTACTCTGTTTATCCCCCAACCGATGCTGTTTACATGTCCATGAAATACTTTGCCAGGATACATATCAATCATAATTTTCGCTTTATCTCCGGGTTTAATGAGTCGAATAGCTGTTTCTCTATAACGGGTTACCACCCACCATTGTTTCGTCTCAATCAAGGCGAATAATCCCTGTCCCGTTTGGATATACTGACCTTCACGCAAATTAAAATTAGTAATATAACCGTCTTCTGGAGCGATAAGGGTAGTATGACGCAGCAAATAATTAGCTTGATCCAATTCAGCCTGGGCCGCTAAAATTTCGTTATCATCCAAATTAATTTGAGCTATTTTTAATTGTTGCTCTGCTTCAACAATAGCAGCCTCTTGTTCTCTAATCTTATCGGCCAAATTGATGAGGGTGATCTTTGGCATATCTCCTTTTAATTGTAATTTGCTGAATCGACTATAATGATCCTGACTCAAACTTAATTTGATTTGATTTTGTTTTAACTGTTGCTCCGCTTTGATTATGCTTAATTTTTCATTTTCATAATTCAATTTGGCAATATTCAACTTGGATTTTGCTTGTTGAACCGCGTAGATATAAGGAAGAGGATCTATTTCAATCAGTTTATCCCCTTTTTTAACCTGTTGATTTTCTTTTATATAAAGTTTTGTAACCGGTCCGGAAACCAAAGGGGTGATATTCACTATATTAGCCGATACGTAAGCGTCATTTGAGCGAGTATCATAATAAGCAAAATAACGGTAAGTACCATAAGCAGCTAATAACAAGACCAGAACACTTATTTGTGGCCAATATTTAAATTCGGAAAACCTGAATAAACCCATCCAATAAGACCTTTTTATTAATTATTTCATAACAATACAACCTAGACCAACCTTACTCAAGAGCTCAATTATCTTATTCACCTAATTCGCGTGAGCTATGAAGAATCATATTAATTTAGATAATTCCCTGTCGAATTATTTAAGTAAGGAATTTATCTGGCTATTTTTTGTAAGCCCTCCTATACTTTTCGTAGGAATCGATTGCTCATGGACAATACTCATGATGGAAATTGAAAATTCACCCGAAAGCATCGTTGGGATACTTCAAAAAAGTTCCTTGTTTGGCTCCTTGTCCAGTAAACAACTACAACAGATAGCCCCCCTCTTTAAAATTTCCAGTTATAATGCTCATGAACTAATTATTAATGAAAATGATATTCCTATTGACTTGTATGTTATTGCGGAAGGATCCGTTGAAATCCTGAAAAAATCCGAGAGTGGAAGCCTCCTGCGTATTTCAATGCTTCAGGTCGGTGAAGTGATTGGAGAAATGGGATTACTGGACAACTCGCCACGCTCAGCGAGCGTCCGTACGCTCACCCCAACCAGACTTCTTTCTGTCTCCATTGCTGATCTTAAGACCTTGGCTCATGAAGGTATTTTTTATAATCAAATAATTAATAAACTGACGGAGTTGGTTAAAGATCTCCGACTAAATATGAATGAACACCCCATTTACTTCTCTTTAATCTCAAACTTGGCCAATACACTTAGTGGGCGGATGCGTCACACAAACCAAGTGACTGTCGAATCGTTAAAGAGCGAACTCGATCTGACCAAAGCACGAGTAGCGATGGGCAAGTTTATGATTAACCTTCTGTTTGTGCTGGCAGTATATATGTATGCTTTCAAGATTATTGAAAGAATGTCGAATAATAGCCTTTCCACCAGTGTCATCAGTATTCCTTTAATTATTTTCTTTGCGATGGCCGTATTAATGATGATGAAAAGCAGCGGTTATTCTATGGAATTTTATGGGTTAACAACGAAGAATTGGCGTCAATCAATAAGGGATGGGATTTTTGTGAGTATTCTACTCATCCTGTGTATTGCATTAATTAAATGGCTGTCAATTAGTCTCATTCCCCAATTCCATCATTTAACTCTGATTCATTTAAGTTTCAGCACCGGAGGGTTAGAAACTACAAATGACATCGGTCAAACCGATATCCCTATATTAATTACCCTCATAATTGCCTACCTGGTTTTTACACCAATACAAGAATTAATTTGTCGTGGAGCTCTGCAAAGCTCATTACAAGAATTTTTGACTGGCCCAAGTCGGGTTTGGTGGGCGATTATCATATCTAATATTTTATTTAGTGTGACGCACCTGCATGTTTCTATTGGCTTAGCCTTGTCGGTACTGCTTCCTGGTCTTTTTTGGGGCTGGATGTATGCCAGAAACAAAACACTTATTGGCGTTTCAATATCTCATTTGATTGTCGGAGGAATGGCTTTTTTTGTTTTTGATATAAAAAGTATCCTTTTTTAATAACAAACCGTAGGATGCAATGAGTGATTACATCGGTCTTTTTAAGAAAAGCAACCGACATTAATAGAGAATAAAATGACACTAAAAATGACTTTTCTTGGATCAGGTTCAGCCTTTACTGTAGGACCAGAAAACTATCATTCAAATATTTTATTCCAATTAGGAAAAGATACTCTACTTCTTGATGCCGGCTCAGATATAAGACATTCCTTACGCGAACAAAATCTGAGTTATCAGGACATCAATAATGTATATATTTCTCATTTACATGGTGATCATACTGGAGGCTTGGAATGGCTCGCATTAACCACTCACTTTGATCCAAACTATAAAGGAAAGCCTAATCTGTTTGCCAACGAACAGGTTATTATTGATTTATGGAATAAAACATTATCAGGAGGATTAAGCACTCTTCCCCATAAACATCCCTCTATTGATTCCTTTTTTAATCCCAAACCAATAAAAGAAGATGGAAGTTTTACTTGGCACTCCATAGAGTTTAAATTAGTTCGAACCATTCATTTTTATAGTGAATATAAACTCATGCCCAGTTATGGCTTAATCTTTACTTATAATAAAACTCGTGTTTTATTCACCACCGATACTCAAAGTACCCCAGAATTGATCCCACTCTATGAAGAAGCAGATATTATTTTTCATGATTGTGAAACAACACTCACTAAAAGTACTGTGCACTCCCATTACTCTGAACTGATTCTTTTACCAGAACATTTAAAGAAAAAAATGTGGCTCTACCACTATAATCCTGGGCCGCTTCCTGATGCAAAAAAAGATGGGTTCCTTGGCTTTGTTACTAAGGGACAACATTTCTTGTTTTAATAAAAGAACACAGTAATTCACGGATTGGAGACGCAGTCGTAACCGGGGAGAATGTACCACAAATCCCGTCTACAGCTTTCGACTCACCATGCAACATCATCCTCAGATTTTAAGCTTATACTTACCTCCATTCAGTTATAGCCGGAATATAACGCCAACTACTAACTCCAGTAGTTACTTTATGCTCTTCTCCTGAACAACCAATAACTGCTGATGGTTGGATAATCCTTAATTGTAATACTGAGGCTGCAGTTCCATTATCACTAAATGATAAGAGTGATACTCTAATATGATGAGTTGACCGTTTTTGCTGATGAGGTACAAGGCAAGGGAAATCACCTAAATCTTCTATAATATATCGATATTTAGACTGCCCATCAGTCAATGAGCAACCCTGATTATTAATTAAACTTCGGATGGCTTCATTTGCTGCATCCCCATATTCAATACACCTCTCAGTAATTACTCCCCTTGAAGCATTGCCTAATTGTACTGCCAGCTCCTCTAACTGATAAAAATTCTGATGTTGCTGTTCCTGTTGATTCAATGCCTTATGGTAGAGTAACACCTGATGCATGCAAGTAATTAACAGCAGACTAATCACTAATATAATGCTTAGTGTCATTAAAAAAATAAATCCACTACATTGCTTGATCATGAGCCACGAACTGCAACTATTAATTGTTGGGTTTTATTATTATCTAAACCCATAATAATCGTGATTAGTTGCTTCTCATTAACGCGCTTTCTCTCAATATGCAAGGAGTGAACTAAAGTGGTTAGCTCCTCTGTATGAAACAACTTATAATATAAAGCAGTCTTCTTATCTCTCTTTTTGATAAACCATTTTTCTTCATACCATTCTCCCAGGTAAACAGATGGAGTATAAGAAAACATCAACGGTTTGGTTAAGATGACCAAATAACCTCTTTCCAGTTTGTCTACCCTCAAAATCTGATGAACCTCAGCATGTTCACAGTCAGCAATCAGAACCGGTCGTAATTTTTTAAATAACGTACCATCAGAAACTATTAATCTGGTTGGACTTTGAATATCAATAATCTTGGTAAAAAATTCACTCATTCGATTAATTTGAATCAATTGTTCTGGGGTCTGTTCGATTATCAGTCCTGATATAGTTCTTTTAAAATTCCGCCTATCAATAGTCTTTAATTGATCGATTCCTAAACAAGGAGTAAATCCTGAACGACGAATACTGTCACGAAGCAAATCACTAACCCATTGTATGTCAAAATTCACTTCCAATAATTTTTGAGCCGCAACATACTGGCGTTTATTACTTAAATAAAGTTGGGCTAACGTAGTCGTAATCAGACTCGCCAAAAAAAGACTAATCAACACCTCAGATAAACCGATACCTGATTGATTATTCATTGCAAAGCCCATATAGAACTGCTTTTCCGCGTAATGGTTGCAAGGTTCCCAGACCAGGCAAGACACAAGATAATATTTTTCTGGGTTTTAGTTACCTTAAGAAAATAGGGAGATGGAGCATTAGGGAGTGGATGAATACCGACAAATAATGACTCGTCAACCTGATCTAGAAATTGAGAGGCCTGTGCACGTAATCTTAATTGGGTTAATAATTGTCTGGTTTGTGCTTGCTGTACTAACAAAGCCAGACCCAAAGTAGTTACTAGCATTAATGATATCAATACTTCAATCAGGGAAAATCCCTTTTGATAAGCCATTTCTTCTTCCTGAGGTTGGTTGCCGGACGCAGATTACCGTGACCTATAAAAAAAAGCAAGAAAGGTTAATCTTAGGATCTTGAACGATACAGAAATTGCTGTTCCAGTAAAATAGTCTGTTTATTTAATAGCTTAATATTTAATTATCCTCGATCTGGTGATGACAGTAGCGACTGGCTTAGGTAAGATGATTGTTAATTTTCCTGAAGGAACACAAGCTTATGTCTCCAGATTTTCATCAATTGCCCCACGCAGGAATTCGCTCTTTAGTTCCCTATAAACCGGGTAAGTCTATAGAGGAACTTAAGCGAGAAAAAGGGATTACAGACATTATTAAGATGGCTAGCAATGAAAATCCTTTAGGCTGTAGTCCTATGGCATTGAACGCATTACAGACCATGTCTCCTTATTTGGTAGCAACATACCCCTCGCCAATAAATCATCCCTTGATGCCCAAGCTGGCCAATAAACTACATATTAATATGGAACAACTGTTTTTGAGCAACGGCTCAGATCATTTATTTACTATGCTATTATACTGCTTCGCGCTTCATACCGGGAAACATATCCTCACCCATGAATATGCATTCAGTACTTATGTAATTCAGGCTAACACATTAAAAATACCAGCTCGGACTGTTGCTATAAATCCGGATTGGCAGATTAATATCAATAATCTGATCCAAGCCTGTGATGCCCAAACAGGTATTATTTTTATTGCTAATCCAAATAATCCAACTGGCGTTTTAATGGGGCAAAACGAAATTAAATATCTGTTGGAACGTATTCCGGAAAGTACTCTCCTCGTACTTGATGAAGCTTATTATGAGTTTGCTGCTTCCAAACTCAGTGGCAACAGCGTGGAATGGCTTGCAGAACACCCCAATCTAGTCATTACCCGAACTTTTTCAAAAATGTATGGAATGGCAGGATTACGTTTAGGTTATGCCATGGCCGATCCGGCGATTATTAATCTCTTACAACGAGTACAACTACCCTTCTCAGTCAATCAAGCGGCACTTATTGCTGCTCAAGCCGCTTTGGATGATGATGATTTTATTAAATTAAGTTTACTGATCAATGATGAAGGGATGCAACAAATGCGGACTGGTTTAGATGAGTTAAATCTCAGCTACTTGCCTTCAGCTTGTAACTTTCTTACTTTTGATTGTAAAGAAGATGGTTTAGCACTTTATAATTATCTTTTAGAACAAGGTATTATTGTAAGACCATTGCATGCATATAAAATGAATCAATATATCAGAGTGACCATAGGAACCAGGGAACAAAATTCTCGTTTTCTTACTGCATTAAAGAGTTATTATGAATAGGAGAAAGCGAGAGCGGGAAAGGGTTAGGAAACAACAAGATGAGTTATAGGCCATCTCCCCAGCGCTCTTCCGCGAATTAAATCACCTTATCCCGTATTTCTTTCTCGAGCGAGGAGGGAAAGCAGGGTACCGAACACTGACGCTTCCTGAGGTCATTTTGACCCAACCTACATTCCGTTGTCAGTGCAACGGGATAAATTTAAATATTTAACAATAAAAAGGAATAGAACATGACTAGTGACTTAAGCCAAAAACATTGTGAATCTTGCGAAGGTATTGGCTCTGCACTTAATGCAGAACAAATAAAAAATTTACTGCCCCAATTAAATAAGCAATGGCAGGTTACTGACGATAAACGAATGCTTAAACGTTCATTAACATTCAATAATTTCTATGAAACCATGGCTTTTGTTAATGCCTTGGCCTGGATCGCCAATAGTGAGAACCATCATCCTGACTTGGAAATAGGTTATAATTATTGTCGCGTCAGTTTTATGACTCATGCACTTGATGGTTTAACGCATAATGATTTTATTTGTGCCGCGAAATTAGATAATTTGCTTATTATTTAAAGATTAATCTATTGACAGGACCAAGGATAGTCAGCAGTAAGCGTTCACGGGTATGTAAATTTCGTTATTACGAGCCTTAGCGAAGCAACCCAGAACGATGACTCGTTAGAAATCTGTAATGGGTTGCTTCGCTTTGTTCCATGACGGTAGTTTTTTTACTTAATCTTAAAATAACATACCCCGTTAACGCTCAAGTCTTGCTAGGATTCCCCCACAAGAAGAATTTTCTATTTGTGAAGAAAGTCAAAGGGCGAGAGTAGCCTGATCTTTTATATTCTCAAGAGATTCATCCTCTTTAAAGATATTTCTTCTATTAAACAGAGTATTGTAATAATCCAATTTTAAGAGCTTGTTATGCATTTTCTTTTCAAACTTAGGCGTCGAAAGATCTTTTTTATTTAATTCAGCGCAGATAACCCAAGCTTCAATAAGCATCTTTAAATGCTCATCAGGTAAATAATCAATAATCTTATTATTGCTAAAAGGGCATACGCTATTTCTCTGGTCGATTAAGTACTCATAGCTTGTGTAATCAACAGTATGGTGATGTATTGGATCATTGGATAATAAAATAACAGGCTTTAACATAATAGCTGATGTTATTGGATCACGGAATTCCTCAGGGATGTTAAGTGTTACCAGATCATATCCTGCTGCAATTAAGCGTTCTTCATACTCATTATTCAAGGTAAGAAAAGGGATATCTTCAAAATCATTCACGTCAACATCAAAAATCATATCATCGTCTATTTCCTCCGGCTGTTCGTTTCTTTCCACTTCCGGTCTTACTATACCAATGATTAATGCAATAGCTACTGAATACATTAAGATGTCTAATGCAATTTTTAATCTTTCATCTTGATTCAATTCATCTGGAGGAGAATATATTGGCTGCATTGCCAATGAAAAAGCAAAACCGCCTGCAACAGTACAAAAAGTTATAAATGCAGCATTATAATTAAATCGAATCATATAGGTTTTTTCCCTCTTCACTGATTGATATCTCTACTATATCATTTCTAGGGAGAAGTGAACAAAAACTGATTCCTATTCAACAATGTAGCTATATTAGACTTTAAACTATCCTCAACCCGAATATCAGGCGCAGAAGAATATGAGTTAGCTACCTCCTGTGGGATGCCGGGATTTCGAGACAGAGCATACTTTCTCCCTGTTCATAAATTATAATTGTATTTACGCAAAATGAGTATTTAATGATTTAAGCGATAGACAAAAATTCCATTTATAAACCCTTATTGAATCAACGTTTGTATCATGATGCATTTGAACATTTCCAGACAAGATGGAACATAATTTCTCTTCTTTATTGACCTCCTAATATTCCTACTCTACCATGTATTTTTTTTCCTCACCTAGGATTTATTATGCCCTTTTTTTTAAAAACTAGAACGATAAATGAGTTAAGAATCTATTTAAACTCTCTCCCATTAGAACAATTAGTGAAGTTGAATAGAAGTTATGGGCCTCATTTTGAGGAACTAAGCAGGCGTGAGGACAGAACTAAAGCACATTTAGAATTGTTGCAACAAAAATTAACTCTACAACAGCAAATATATCAAGACCTGTTGATTGAGCAACCTATAGCAAAGGCGGAAGAACAAGAATGGCTTAAAAGGCGTGAGCTTTTAGATGAAGGAGGGAGCAGAACTGAGCGATTTCTTTTAAAACGGCATTTAGGTGATTCTCCTCTGGCCATTTATAATTTGAATGTTCTCTCTCAACAATGCGCAATTAGTAATTTAACCCAGCAAATTCACGCTGCAGAAAGCCAAAATGAAGCTGTTAAAAACGATTTTATTCTTACGGTACAAGAACTTAAAATTCTTAATGGAATTATTGAGGCTCGCGAACAAACACTAAAGGCAGATCCTGGTTACTTTGATTACGCTAAAGGTAGTTGCCCTCCGTAACTGCTTTATTGTACTTTAGTAGAGGAGCATCTAAAATGGCCTCCTCTACCAGACTCCATCCAATAATTTCAAGGACGGTCATCTAACTCTTTACGTTGATTGGGCAAGAAATCCTTTCTATCCAAGCCCATGGCAACTGCTAAAGCTCCTGCCACATAAATAGAAGAATAAGTACCAATTACTATTCCGATAATTAATGCCAAAGCAAAGCCATGAATTGTTTCACCACCATAAACAAATAAGGCCACTACGACAAACAAAGTCAACATCGACGTCATAATGGTTCTTGAAAGGGTTTGGTTGATTGAAATATTCATAATTTCTATCGGAGAAGTACGGCGAATTTTAATGAAATTCTCACGCACCCGGTCAAAAACAACGATGGTGTCATTTAAAGAATAACCAATCACAGCCAGTAAGCCTGCCAATGCTTTAAGATCAAATTCAATACCAAAAAAAGCAAAAACCCCCAATATCATGACTGGATCATGAATTAAAGCAACTGCAGAACTAACCGCCAACCTGTATTCGAAACGCATGGCAATATAAATCATAGTCGCCAGTAAAGCCACCAGAATAGCAAGAGCTCCTTTTGTAGCCAGTTCCTGACCTACCTGGGGGCCGACAAAATCAACTCGTTGTTTGACTGCGCCTGGTAAAACAGACATGACTTGCTCCACTAAAAGAGACTGATCTTTATCTGCACGTGGTGCAATACTGATAAGAACATCTTTCGAAGTGCCATAACTCACCACTTGCGCTTCATGAAAGCCAATATTACTAAGATTTTCTCTTATCAGGGGCAAATCTGCTGCATTTGGGTACGTTATTTCAATTTGCGTACCGCCAGTAAAATCAAGCCCCCACTTTAATCCATTGATTGCTAAAGCCCCAATAGAAAGAACAAAAATTAATACGGAAAACATCGCCGTCCAACGACGAGCCCCCATAAAGTCCACTTTTGAATTTGGATTAAAAAATTCCATCTGAGCCTCGCCTTAAATGCCTATAGATAATTTTTTTACGTTGCGACTACCATAATACCAATTCACAATCGCTCGAGTATAAGTAATACCTGTCAGCATAGAAGTTAATAATCCTAAAGACAGAGTTACAGCAAATCCACGAACCGGGCCGGTGCCTACTGCAAATAGAATTACAGCCACAATAAAGGTAGTCACATTCGCATCCAAAATAGTTGAAAATGCACGCTCGTAGCCCGCATAAATTGCGGCTTGAGGGGACAAACCATGGCGTAATTCCTCTCTGATCCGCTCATAAATTAACACGTTCGCATCAACAGCCATACCCACCGTCAACACAATCCCTGCAATTCCTGGAAGCGTCAATGTAGCGTCGATAATCGATAACAAGGCACCGAGTAAAATAAGATTCAATACTAGGGCAATGTTGGCAATCAAACCAAAAAATCGGTAGTAGACTAACATCAGGATTAAAATTAAACCCATTCCTACTTCCAGTGATACGATTCCTCGACGAATATTTTCCTTACCCAAAGTTGGGCCGACCGTACGTTCTTCAATTGGATATATAGCTGCTGGCAAAGCTCCTGCCCTTAATAATAAGGCCAGATTGCTTGCTTCTTTCGAATCAGTAAGACCAGTAATCTGAAAATTGCTACCTAAAGCATTTTGAATCACAGGCGCACTAATCACCCGTTCTTCTCTATGAGTCAGTCGCTTTTCAACTCCATTAACTGTTTGCATGGTATTTTTGGTTTCAACGTAAACAATAGCCATCCGCTTGCCGATATTTTCGCGGGTAATTTTAGTGAATAAAGACTCACCACCACCACCTAACTGGATTTGGACCGCTGGCGTTGCAGTTTGTTGATCAAAACTGGATACAGCCGAGGTAATTGAATCACCACTTAAAACAACCATCCTTTTCAATAGGATAGGATGGCCATCCATCATGTATAATTTATCATTAACAGGTACTGCACCAGTTTGCTTTGCTATTTGAGGATCGTTCTCTTGATCCACTAAATAAAACTGCAGCGTTGCGGTACCTCCCAGGATTTGTTTTGCTCTGGCAGCATCCTGAATTCCGGGTAAGTCAACGGCAACACGGGTAGCCCCCTGTTGTTGAACCACCGCTTCACCCACGCCTAATTCATTCACACGATTACGTAAAATACTCATTGTCTGTTCAATAGTATTTTGTCTAATCGTATTTAATTCCGCCGGCGAAATAGAACCTAAAACTGCGTTATCTATCTTGGTTTTTACAAAAACCACTTCGGGCATTTTTTGTTTTAGTTCAATGAGCGCCTTTTCCATAGATTCAGGATCGCGAAATCGCAAATCAATTCCCTTATCGGCAATATAACGAATACTGGAATAGCGTACGCCAAGATCACGCATCTCCTGCCCTATATTCTTCATTATCCCTTCGTAGCGACGGCTAATTACGCTTTCCACATCAACTTCGAGAAGAAAATGCACCCCGCCTCGAAGATCCAAACCTTGCTTCATCGGGCTGGCATGAATTGCTTCTAACCAACGAGGAGTTGATGGGGCGAGGTTTAATGCAACGGTATATTGACTACCCAAGCTATTTTTAATCACATCTCTGGCTAATAATTGAGAATCCGTAGATGAAAATACGACCTCAACCCCTTCGTTCTCAACAATTATTGATTTGTACTCAACCTTAGCTTGTTTCAAGGCATTTTCTACCTGAGTTATCAATGCTTCTTTATCTTCAAGAGTATCGGAAGAAATTTGAACTACAGGGTTTTCTGTATATAAATTGGGTATGGCGTAAATAAGCCCGATAACTGCAATAGCAATCAGCATCAGGTTTTTCCATAGAGGATATTTGTTTTGCATTTCCGAGTCCCTATGACTGACTTAAAGAGATTTTAAAGTGCCTTTGGGTAGTACTGTACTGACCGCGCCTTTTTGCAAATTAATCTCTACGCCTTCTGCAAGGCTGACTTTGATGTATTGCTCATCGATGCTCACTACCTTGGCCAACATACCACCAGAAGTAATGATTTCATCACCTTTCTTTAATTGACTGATTAACTCACGATGTTCTTTCGCTTTTTTATTTTGTGGTCTGATTAACATAAAATAGAACAATACGAAGATGGCAGCGATCATTATGAGTGAAAAGGTTCCATCAGTTTGAGCTGCTGGAGGTGTACCAGCTGCAGCTAAAGCATCGCTAATAAAAAAACTCATATAATCTCCTCAAATCTGCTATTAATTTATTGCACTAGACCCCAATAGTAAGTCTATCAAAGTCTAGTGTTCAACAGCGTGACATCATATAGATAATTGATCGGAAGGTAAATGAATCGATTCAATTTCAATTTATTTTTCTAAATAACTTAACGCATAGTAAACATTATGTTGAATTAAAAATCGTTGACATAACAACGGCGTGTGAAGAAATAAATGATGAAGATATGCTTTTGTTAATTGTTGAGTACAGGTTGGGCAAGTACATTCTTTATCAATGGGCTCAAACTGCATTGCTGTTGCAACTTCAGTTAAATCTGATTCTCCCTTTTGGCTAAACACTTTGCCTTGCATACCTGCAGCTGCTGGGTGATCCGATTCAAGAAACTCTATCCCTTCATTTTTTAAACGTTTCATAAACTCCAGGCTCAGATTCCCTGTTACATAGCGAGGTAAGTGGGACCATCTTTTCATTTGATGAAAAAATGTGTCATCAGAGAAGGAGTTATCCCAATGAAAATGCACTCCATGAGTTCGGTGTAACTCCTGCTTTAATAAATCATCAACTGCGACAAAGGGAGTAATTGATTCATTCCAATCATCCCAAATGTTGGGAAATTCCTGCACTGTTTTTTTGGGTAAAAGGACTGCATTAGGTTTTAAATGCAAAATAATTTCTAACAGTTGAAGATAAGTTAACTTAAGCTTACTCCCGTCATAAGGTGAAGTAAGAGTAAAAATGCCCTCTTTGTTTGCTATCAGCTGAGTTGTATTTAAAATGCTTAGGCCAGACCATCCCATATACTGAGATAAATCAGGAGTTTTCATTAATAAATCATAACCCGGTTTCAATAACAAAGAATCAAGGTATAAGGCAATCGAAGTGATCTTCACTTCTTCCCAATTAGCCGCGGTAAGGCATAAACCCGCCCCTGAGGTCATTATAGGTATAAAATTTTGAACGGCATTCAGCATTCATTATCTCCTGAAAGACTAGGTCTGTGACATCTTTAAAGGGCCTACACGACTTGTTCGCAGCATCCAGAAATCAAGTGCAAAGAACAGATATCTTGTTCACAAATAGCCCTAACCGGATCCCTCGAACAAGTCGCAGGACGTCGAAAGACACTTTGTCAACAGCCCCTAAAATTCTAAAGTAATAAACTGGTATCACCATAGCTAAAAAAACGATACTCTTTGCTAATTGCTTCTTTGTATAGTGCCATCGCTTGTTGATGTCCTATAAAAGCTGATACCAGCATGAGTAACGTAGATTCAGGTAAGTGAAAATTAGTCATTAATCCATCACAAATTTTAAATTGATAACCGGGATAAATAAATATATCAGTATCTCTGCTGCATGGAGCTAATGTACCTTCTTGAGCAGCACTTTCGAGACTACGCAGCGCAGTAGTTCCTACAGCAATCACTCGATTTCCGGCCGCTTTAGTGGAGTTTACAGCAGCAACCAGTTCAGGGCTTATTGTAAAATGCTCACTGTGCATCTTATGTTCTTTTATATTATCACAGCGCACAGGTCTAAATGTTCCAGCGCCTACATGCAAAGTCAGGTAAGCTATATTGACGCCTCTGGAATGCAGACTGGATAATACTGACTCATCAAAATGCAGCCCGGCGGTAGGTGCCGCTACCGAACCCGCATATTTAGCATAAACTGTTTGATATCGGTCCTCGTCAAGTAGCTCATCTTGTCTGGTAATGTAAGGGGGAAGTGGGATGTGACCTAAAAGATACAATAATTCCAGTACCCCAATACTGGCTTTACAAACAAATAAATCATCTTGTCTTTCTAATATTTCAAGTTGGTTTCCTTGCTCCAATTGGATAATACCACCAGGCTTGAGCGCTTTGCTGGCTTTTATATGAGCAAGAAAAGTAAACTCACCGATAACGCGCTCCACTAATAGCTCAACTTTTCCGCCAGTTGATTTATATCCATAAAGTCTTGCAGGAATGACCTTGCTGTCATTCATGACTAATAAATCACCCGGGTTTAAAAAATCAGCAATTTCTCTAAATTGGTAATGGCCGTACTCCCCTATCGCACGATTGTAGGTTAGAAGACGAGAAGCACTCCGTTGTTGCAAGGGATACTGAGCTATCAACTCTGGAGGGAGGTCAAAGTAAAAATCTTGTTTATTCATAACGCAACCTGAAAATAAATTGGTGCTATTATACACCCAACTTCGAAGATTAAACCAATTTCTCTCCCATGAAATCTGTAAGGAACATTAAACTCGAATTTTTATTGCCTTACTTACCTTTGAACTTATATTATGTAACAGTAGATTAATTTATTGGGATGGAATCATGCATGGTAGGAAAAGGAATTTGTACCACCCCCTTAAAACGTTACTAATGTGGTTTTCCCAAGTTAAAGAGGTTAGTAAATATTTGATCTTTAATAAAGCGATGCGCTCCTTTGACAGCTTTCACGGATATGATTAAACATGTCAAAAAAAACATCAGAATACAATGGGGACAATCCCGATTTTCAACATGCCTTGATAAAAGCGATTTTAGAAGCATCTCCCGATGGGGTACTGGTGGTTAATGAGCAAGGAATTATTGTTTCCTACAATCAGCGATTTATCGAAGTATGGGAACTCTCGCTTCATCACCCAATGCCTAAAAATAATCCTAATATAGCTATCGGGACCATTGATGAACCCATACTAACCATGGTAAGCAACCGTGTCAGCAATCCACAAGCCTTTCTGCAACGGATAAAGATGTTATATGCCCACCCCGAATTAAGTGATCATTGCGAACTGGAATTAAAAGACGGAAGAACCTTGGAACGTCACTCCAGGGGATTATGGGGTGATGCTCATCAATATATGGGAAGAGTCTGGTTTTTCCGTGATATTACCACCCAAAAGAAAATTGAAACTGAACTAGTAAAATTAACCCGTCGGGATCCCTTAACTGATATTCCAAATCGGAGATATTTTTTAGAGCGTTCCCTCCAGGAGTTCATTCGTGTGCGACGGTATCATACTCCGCTATGCGTTGCCTCATTAGATATTGATCATTTTAAAAAAATCAATGATCAGTACGGCCATGCGGCCGGAGATGCGATGCTTAAGTCTGTATGCCGCATCATTGAACAACAGCTTCGGGATACTGATCTCTTTGCCCGTATCGGTGGAGAGGAGTTTGTCATCTTGATGCCCGATAGTGAGATGGATGGAGCTTTATTCCTTAGCGAACGTATTCGCCAGGTAGTTGCAGCACATCAATTATTTTTTAACAACGAGGAAATCAGCTGTACCATGAGTATTGGCGTTACAATGCTCAAACCAACGGACGACAGCATGGAGGATTGCTTGTTCAGAGCTGACAAAGCCATGTACCGGGCCAAAAAAAATGGACGTAACTTGGTAGAAAGTATAATGTAAACCATTTATTACCTGTAATTACATGTCTTATCGTGCAAGTGGATTACAGTGTTTAATCTGCTTTCGCTAAAATGGCGGCCCCTCTTCGTTAACAACTTCCGAGGAATCAGATACTGTTTTAGTTCTTTTTGATACATGAAGAGTCTCATCAAAAAACATGGAACGTGATGATTTTATTATTTTTGATGGTTCGTGTTGTTGTGAATGAGAAGCCGTCTTCTCTACTGAAGGGCGAGAGGTGGCAGCTGACTCGGCTTTAAGTTTATATGCTTTTTTCTCATAGATTGATTCTATAGAACTGGGGAAATGCTCCATTAGCTCAGTGACGTCCATCTCAGATAAAACATACTTTGCACCAATAGTTTCATAATCATCCATCATGGATTCTTTAGCTAGCCCTTGAATTACCTTATAAAATCCACGTAAATTCACATACCCAGAACTTATATCAACTGAGTCGGATTCATTTTCTTCCGGAAGATCCGAATCAAACCCTAATGCTCTTACAACATAGCTTTCATTCTCAAGTATATCTAACGAATGAGGATTATTTTTTATATCCAGATTGCTCAGTATTTTTTGATATAATTCAGTATAAACTTTTACTACATTTGCTAATAAAATCTGCGAATGCTGTTGTGGTTTATTCACTAAAATAAAAAATAAGGCCGACTCATCTTCCGGTAAGGTTAGGGTATCGCAGAATCCGTCATCAGGAATTAATGCTTTAAATTGTACGTCCAATTCGAAAAAAGCAATGAGATCATTATGATATTTCCCATTAACTACTAATTTTAATAAAATGGCAAATCTTAAGTAATCTGAAATAAAAGCATATGGAGTAGGCTCAAACTGATCTAGCCATGCAATGTACTTATCATTTTCAAAAACAGTATCTATATCGCAAAAATCGATTCGATCAATGAACACCTCATACTCAGGCAACAATGAATCATGCTGTTCCTGGAACTCTTGATATAACTCTTTAAAATTTTCGGGTAAATTAAATTTACTTTTGCTATAGAAAAGGCTTACTTTGGTATCTTCGGCGTTTTTTAATATAAAACTCGTAATACTGGTTAAGTATTGAATCGACGCCCCTCTTCCCAACCATATTGCACAACCTAAAACCATAGAAACCTCATTTAAATAACTAATCGCCGATATTTCACTCAAAAGTGTTTTTGCGTGAGCATACTATCAAATTAATGATCAAAAAACGAGAAATTTCATCAATTACCCTCTGATTCATTAATTTGCAAGTCTGTTTAGAACGGAGAATACGGTTCCTGATTATAATAATATTAAGATTAAAGAACTGGTTAGCCAGATTAAAGTACTGGTCAAATAGGGGTATGGATATGGTTTATAGGTTTTTCTCCGGAAATACCAATCCAATAAATATACAGGCACTATCGAAATAAACGTTAATAATAAAATGGCTGCTACGTAAGACGAAACTTGACCCAAAGGAATTATCCAGGTTAAAAAAGTTAGAATTCCCCGCAACGCATCACGATAATAATAAATTACCAAATAAACCCAATCATTAAAATTAAATATTACAAAAGATGCTGCGGCCAACGGGAGAATTAAAAAGGCCCCCTTGATGGCAAATATCTTTTTAAATGTCCTGATAAACTCTTGGGAAAAAAAAACGAAAATGGCAGCACAAAAGACAACCGCGGCTAAAGTGAATAACATATTTGTTCCTTTTCTCAATATAGGGCTAAATAATATCGCTACAATTTAGTTCAGCAATTAAATTATTGCCTCTCTTCCAATGCTTCCCATCGTGCAAAAGCAGCGGCTAATAAGGCTTCTTCTTTTGCTAACTGTTGCCCAACCTGTGCAATAAGCTGAGCATCCTGCTGATAAAATTGAGGCTCGGCCATTTGCAACTGCAAGGCCTCTATTTTTTTCTCCAATTGCTCAATTTGCTGAGGAAGTTGAGACAATTCACGTTGCTCATTAAAACTCAATTTATTAGTAGAATTAGTACGCTTCGTACTTGCCGCTTTCACGGCCACCTCACGTTGTTGTTTTCTATGCATTTTATACTCATCATAGCCCCCAACAAATTCACTAAATTGCCCATCTTCTTCATAAACAAGCACACTGGTGACTACTTGATTAATAAATGCTCTATCATGACTGATTAAGATTAAGGTACCGGGATATTCCATGAGCATGTTTTCTAAAAGCTCTAAAGTTTCAATATCCAAATCATTCGTAGGTTCGTCCATTACTAACAGATTAACCGGCTTGGCAAATAATTTAGCTAACAGTAATCGGTTTCTTTCGCCACCAGATAAAGAGGAAACCGGCTGATTGAATCGTTCCGGTGAAAATAGAAAATCACGTAGATAACTGGCCACATGTTTTTGCTTGCCATTAATAGTTACATAGTCAGCTCCATCTCCCACATTGAACATCACCGTTTGATCTTCCTGAAGGTGGCGACGCAACTGATCAAAATAGGCAACGTTTAACGAAGTACCCTGTTTGATTGTTCCAGAATCAGGTTGCAATTCTCCTAACAATAAACGTACTAACGTGGTCTTACCACATCCATTGGGGCCAATAATGCCAAGCTTATCACCACGAGTGAGTAATAATGAGAAATCACGAACAATTGTTTTATTGCCAATGGCATAATTCACCTGCTTGGCCTCAATCACCATAGAACCTGACCGGGTGACATCCAAAGCCAGGGATTTTACGGTTCCTTGTTGATTACGGCGCGCTTTATATTCTTCTCTCAACGCTTTTAATGCGCGAACTCGGCCTTCATTGCGTGTCCTTCTGGCTTTAACTCCTGTACGAATCCAAACTTCTTCTTCTGCTAATTTCTTATCAAATAAATCATTTTGCTTTTGCTCACTGAGCCTTATAGACTCGCGTCTGTCCAGATAGGTTTCATAATCACACTCATGCTGATAGAGCTTCCCTCTATCAATTTCAACAATCCGATTAGCTACCTGGCTTAAAAACTCCCTATCATGTGTTACGACCACCACACTGCCGGTAAAGCTTTTTAAATAAGATTCCAGCCATTCAATCGCCTCAATATCCAAATGGTTGGTTGGCTCATCCAATAATAGTAAATCCGGGGCTGCAATAAGGGCTGCTCCAAGTAAAACTCGTCGTTTCATCCCGCCAGACAAATTATTCATCTGCTCAGTGATGTTGATACCCAGGCGGCTAGCCATCGTTTCAATTTTAGGTAATAGATCCCAAGCATGTAAATTATCCATTTTTTGCTGGCATTGCGCTAATTTATCCATATCCTCTTGCTGAGATAATTCATTAAATTGTGCTAAAACCTCGCCAACCTCGCCTAAGCTTTTCACCAGAAAATGATAGACCGATTCTTTTTCAGTAACGGGTACTTCCTGAGTTAATCCAGCAATTCGTAATCCGGAAAGTTGATGAATCTGGCCACTATCAGGAACAAGCTCTCCCTGTAAGAGCTTAAGAAGAGTTGATTTTCCAGCGCCATTACGTCCAACCAGTGCAATTTTATCCTGGGGCTGAATTTGCCAATCAGCCTGATCCAGCAAACGATTATTTGCAAGAATAAGCGTGACACCATTTAAGGAAAATATACTCATATAAAAACTCTTTGTTCAATAAACAATATGTTTAATGGGTTTAAGTAGTCCGTATTAGCGCAGCGTAATACGGGAATAATCAGTCAAAATATCAAGAGTTTGACTTTATCCTGCTTACTATTTTTAATTCGTTCCCGTATTACGCTGCGCCAATACGGGCTACTAATTCAATAAATCTATTTATTTCTTTTTAGAATCAACCGCTTACCATCTTGGGTTATATTAAATTGTGACAATACATTCATTCCAAGCAAGACCAGATTGTCATTATTACCGGGGATAATCACCGCTTTAACATCGTTCAGAGTAAATTCCCCAACCGATAATTTCGGTACCCGAGTTAAATAACCTGTTATTTCCCCATTTGCCGTTAACATCGTTATTGGATAACGTCCAGTGATATGCAAACGGTCAGCAAGTGCTTGCGGAATTGCAACCAAAGTTGCACCTGTATCCACTAGAAATTCAACTGGATATTCATTTATCCGTCCTTTAATATGATAATGCCCTTCTTGATCCGCACTTAATATCATTTCATTATGATTGGCGGAGTAAACTGTATCCTCTGATTTTCCGTGATAATAAAAAAATAAAAATAAACCAGCAAACAGGATAATCCAGACAAACAGGAACATGATTCGTCCTGTGCGACCATATTGATCGTCACTCATATTAATTGTTCGAAGAAAGCAAAACCATAATACCATCCATTTCCACTTGGGCACCACGAGGCAAAGCAGATACACCTATTGCGGCTCTTGCTGGATATGGCGCTACGAAATAACGACTCATAGCCTCATTAATCAGGGGAAAATGACTTAGATCGGTCAAATAAACAGACAATTTCACTATATTCGCTAAAGAACCACCTGCGGCCTCACATACTGCAGACAAATTATCTAACACCTGATTAATTTGAAGCTTGATATCCTCACTGCATATTTGCATTGTTTGGGGATCCAGAGGAATTTGACCGGAAAGATAAACGGTATCCCCGCAACGTATTGCCTGGCTGTAGGTGCCTATAGCTTCTGGTGCCAATTTCGTGTTGATTGGTTGCATCAATTATCCCCTTGTTTTTTTCTATAGAGCCGCATCACCACTTTATTTGCTCTTAACCTGCGCATGACCCGCGCCAAATGTGTCCTGTCATTAACACTAATAGAAAAAGTAACCGCATTATGACGTCCATCACGTGGATCTACATTAATATTACCTATATTCGATTCTGCTTCAGAAATAGCAGTTGCCAACGCGGCTAATACGCCGCGCTCATTAGGGACATCTACAGTAATATCAACCCAGTATTCCCCCTGAACTTTCTCATCCCAACGCAAAGCAATAAATTGCTCCGGATGACTACGCGACGTTTTAAAAGAGGAGCAATCACTGGAATGAACAATAATACCTCTGCCTTGTTGAAATTTACCTACAATATTATCACCAGGTATCGGTTGGCAACACTCGCCAAAATGCACGACCATGCCTTCAGTCCCTTTAATCGCTAACGGCCGAGGTTTATGGTTCTTATCCAGCTCGTTAGAATCTTGGGTAACAACGAGGCGTTTAGCAATAACCATTGCCATTTGGTTACCTATACCTATTGCATATAATAAGTCATCATTGGTTTTATAATGCAAATCACTAAGTAAGGCCTGAAGCGATTCGGGCGGCACTTTAGCGTAATCGCTCGATAACTCAATTAATGATTGCTCTAACAAACGCTTTCCTAAGATAATTGATTCTGAATGCTGCTGGCTTTTTAAAAAATGACGAATATTAGACCGAGCCTTCCCGGTTACCACAAAATTCAGCCACGCAGGATTAGGATGAGCCCCGGGAGCCGTAATCACTTCAACTGTTTGACCGTTAGATAAAGGGATGCTCAGTGGCACCAAACGCCTGTTCACTTTGGCCGCAACGCAACTATTCCCTACCCCGGAATGGACAGTGTACGCAAAATCGACTGGTGTAGCCCCTTTGGGCAATTCCATAATGTGCCCTTTAGGAGTAAACACATACACTTCATCAGGAAACAGATCAATCTTTACGTTCTCAATAAATTCCAATGAGCTTCCAGTGCTGCGTTGCATTTCCAATAAACTCTGCACCCACTCTCTTGCTCGTAATTGCGCTTCGTTCACTTCAAGCCCGGAGGACTTATAAATCCAATGCGCTGCCACCCCGTTATCAGCCACTTTATCCATTTCACGAGTACGGATTTGTACTTCAAGTGGAACACCAAATGGACCAAACAAAGTAGTATGCAAGGATTGATAACCGTTAGCTTTGGGGATGCCAATATAATCTTTAAAGCGTTGTGGAACAGGTTTGTAAGTACAATGTAAAGCACCCAAAATTCGATAACAGGAATCGATGTCCTCTGTAATCACCCGAAAAGCGAACACATCAGTAATTTCAGTAAATGAGGCCTTTTTTAAACGCATTTTACGATAAATGCTGTATAAATGCTTTTGTCTGCCAAATACTTGTTCGTAAGGAATATTGAGTTGGGCTAAAGCATGCTGTAAATCTTTTTCGATGGTCTGGGTTAATTCTCGTCTGTTACCCCTTGATTTTTCTACCGCAGATTTTATGGCTCTGTATCGCATGGGGTATAAAGCCTGGAACCCTAAATCTTCAAGACCTACATAAATGGAGTGCATCCCCAGGCGGTTGGCAATTGGAGCATAAATTTCAAGAGTTTCTATAGCGATACGTCGTCGCTTGGCAGAGGGCATAGCTCCCAGAGTACGCATATTATGTAAACGGTCAGCCAGTTTGACAATTATAACGCGTATGTCTTTAACCATGGCCAAAACCATTTTGCGAAAATTTTCTGCCTGAGCTTCTGCTTTGGATTCAAATTTTATTTTGGTTAATTTGGTTACCCCATCAACCAAGGCAGTAACATCTTCACCAAATTGACGGGTTAAATCTTCTTTACTAATAGAAGTATCTTCTACTACATCATGAAGTAAAGTAGCCATTATGGTTTGATAGTCTAACCTCATTCGTGCAAGAATTAAGGCAGCGGCTACTGGATGAGTAATATAAGGTTCGCCTGAACGGCGCATTTGGCCATGGTGTGCTTTTTCAGCAACCAGATATGCTTGGTAACATTTTTCTATTTGCGCCTGCTCAAGGTAGCATTTCAGCTCTTCATCGAGCTCCTTAAAGTAGCTCACGCAGTACTCCCTAATGTCCAACATGGCTTTAAATACCTCTCGTTGTCAAATTATGGTTTTATGCTTCGCCCTTAGATGCCTTGCTTTGCTTAAATATCATAACTTGCTTTGCAAGTGGTATATTTATTGAGGAATGATCCTCTTACTGCAAAGTGAACAACGTATTTTATTCTTTGTCTAAAATATCTGCAGTCACAAAACCTTCAGCAATTTCACGCAAAGCAACCACAGTAGGTTTATCATTTTCCCACTCAACCATAGGCTGATCGCCACGAACGGCTATTTGTCTTGCGCGTTTAGTAGCGACCATAACCAATTCAAATCGATTTGCAACGTGCTCTAAACAATCTTCAACTGTTACTCGTGCCATAAATTTCTCCAGTCATTATAAACAGATATAGTCTTAACTCGGTTTTATCTGTTTCTCACTCAAACCCCACATTTTACTGCGATGACAACAGGAATGAAAGCAGTTTTGCCTGTTTATTTACCTGTCTATCCATTCGCAGACGATTTGTAACCACTATAGCTTCCAATTCAGATGCCGCATGTTCAAAATCATCATTCACAATTAAGTAATCAAACTCAGGATAATGACTTAGTTCATCTTGTGCTTTTTTCATTCTCTCACTAATTACTTCATCTTTATCCTGACGTCGATTCATCAATCGTAGTTTTAACTCCTCCAATGAAGGAGGAATGATAAAGATGCTGATGGCCTTGGGAAAAGAATGTCTGATTTGTTCTGCTCCTTGCCAATCAATATCCAATACCACATCAATACCGTACATCAGTCGCTCATTAATTTGGGCAGCAGAGGTTCCATATAAATGGTTGAACACTCTGGCATGTTCAATAAAAGCATTCTCATTGACCATGTCTACAAATTCTTCTTCTTTAATAAAAAAATAATCAGTACCGTGCTTTTCCCCTGGCCTCATTGCTCGTGTAGTATGAGAAATAGAAACTTCTATACGATCGAGGTTATCAATGAGTTTCCGCACCAAACTTGTTTTGCCCCCTCCAGAAGGTGCAGCAACAATATATAAATTTCCTGAATCATTACCAACCATATAACTCACTCAATATTTTGTATTTGTTCACGCATTTGTTCAATTAACACTTTCATTTCAACAGCGCTTTGGGTTAGTTCAATGGAATCAGATTTTGAACTCAACGTGTTCGCTTCTCTGTTTAATTCCTGCATCAAAAAATCTAATCTTCTGCCCGCTATTTTATCACACTCCAGGGTACGACCTACTTCGTTAATATGTGTTTGTAACCTGTCTAGCTCTTCACTGACATCAAGCCGTGCTAAAATCATAGCAATTTCTTGTTCCACACGTGATTCGGGGACTTCAAGCTGCAGAGCATAGAGACGTGTGAGCAATTTATCCTTAGTCTGATTTGCCAGCATAGCCACTACAGACCTGGAACGCTCTACTTCTTGACTTAATGCCTGCAAACGCCCAGTCACATGCGATTTTAAAGCTTGACCTTCAGTCAATCGGGTATGACTTAATTGTTCTACAGTATCCTGAAATAACTGCAGAGCCTGTTTTCCCAATTCCTCCATATCCAACGGATTGGACTGCACCACACCGGGCCAGGAAAGTATGTGACTTACACTCAAATCATTTGCCAAGTGGTGTGAAGCCGCTAATTTAGAGCTTAAATCTACTAATGCATTAACCATACCTATATTTATAAGCATAGACTGATTATTGCAACTTGTATCTTGATACTTAAGCTGGCATTCAAGTTTTCCGCGATTTATTTTATCTCGCAACGAAGCGCGCAGATGAGTTTCGATAAAACGAAAAGACTCTGGCAAGCGAAATGAAACATCCAAATAACGATGATTAACAGACCTGATTTCCCAACAAAGATGACCTGCATCAACCTGTTTTTGAGATCGAGCAAAGGCTGTCATACTATGAATCATAAAAATACCAGCGAATAAACCTTGTGCGAATATACCTCAAATGAGAACTGTTGGACAGAGATGTATCATTAAATAGTCACTTTAAACAAGGGAAAAGAAGCAATCGAACTGCAGATAAATAAAATAAAATGGAGAACAATAGACATGGTTAATAATTCAGACAAACTAAGGATGGTAAAATGAATAACTGGAGTATTTACCCTCTCGATGAGTGCAACTCCAGGATTAACGCGCTATACTTCCCAATTTTATTGAGGATTATGTAATGCGCCCAAGTAACCGTGAAGCCAACCAACTTCGCCCGATTAAAATAACTCGCAATTATACTAATTACGCTGAAGGTTCCGTTCTTGTTGAGTTTGGACAAACTAAAGTACTTTGTAATGCTTCTATTATAGACGGGGTTCCTCGTTTTATTAAAGGCAAAAATCAGGGCTGGGTCACTGCAGAATACGGTATGCTCCCCCGAGCCACTCATAGTCGTAGTGATAGAGAAGCCAGTAAAGGCAAACAAGGAGGCAGAACGCTTGAGATTCAACGTCTTATTGGACGGTCTTTAAGAACTTGCGTGGATTTGAAAACGATTGGCGAAAATACCATAACCCTGGATTGTGACGTAATCCAGGCGGATGGCGGAACAAGAACTGCGGCAATCACAGGTGCTTGTGTTGCGATGAAAGATGCCATTAGCTGGATGGTACAACGGGAAAAAATTCGCAAAATGCCTGCCTTTAATTATATTGCCGCAGTATCAGTAGGCGTTTATAGAGGACAAGCTGTTCTTGATTTGGATTATGCGGAAGACGTGCTGGCTGAAACAGATATGAATGTCGTCATGAATGAAGAAGGGCATTTTATTGAGGTACAAGGCACTGCCGAAGACAGGAGTTTTAGTCGTGAGCAACTAAATAATATGCTCTCGCTTGCGGATATTGGCATTCCCCAATTAATTGAATTACAAAAAAACGCCTGAGTAATTTGTATCCTGGGTGAACGCAAAAGCTGTAACCCAGGATCTGATGTACTACCATCTCGAGTTACGACTGCGTCTTCACCTAGGCTACATCTGTTGACGCGCCCTCAACATGTGATGTTTTCTTGAATCACCTTAAAATAAAGTTTTATTAATCGCAGCTTCCTGGGCAATATGACGTGAGATAATATCTTTATTTACCAATTCTGTTAAATGTTGATCCAGGGTTTGCATCCCTTTAGCTTGTCCAGTCTGAATAGACGAATACATTTGTGCGACTTTATCCTCTCGAATAAGATTCCGAATTGCTCCCGTACACAACATTATCTCCAGAGCGGCAACTCGACCTCCATTAGTTTTTTTCAACAAACTTTGTGCTACAACTGCCTGTAATGATTCGGACAACATAGAACGAACCATTGATTTTTCTTCAGCCGGAAATACGTCAATTATTCGATTTATTGTTTTAGTCGCTGAGTTAGTATGTAAGGTGCCAAATACCAAATGCCCTGTTTCGGCTGCAGTCATTGCCAAACGAATGGTTTCCAGATCTCGTAATTCCCCTACGAGAATAATATCCGGGTCTTCACGCAGAGCAGAACGCAAGGCGGCATTAAAACTTAAGGTATCTTTGTGTACTTCACGTTGGTTTACCAAACATTTTTTACTTTGGTGAACAAACTCTATCGGATCTTCGACCGTCAGAATATGCTCATAACGAGTGGAATTTATAAAATCTATAATAGCGGCAAGAGTAGTACTTTTCCCTGAGCCAGTAGGCCCCGTGACCAACACTAAACCTCTGGAGAAAGAAGCCATGTCTTTAAAAATCGGGGGTAAATTCAAATCCTCCATACTTAAAATAGTCGATGGAATTGTTCGAAAGACGGCGGCAGCACCGCGAGATTGATTGAAGGCATTAACTCTGAAACGAGCCAGATTAGCAATCTCAAAAGAAAAGTCAGTTTCTAAAAATTCCTCAAACTCCTTCCTTTGTCTGTCATTCATGATGTCATAGATAATTTTTAACACATCTTTATGTTCTAAGTCAGGTAAATTGATTTTGCGCAAATCCCCATCCACACGAATCATCGGAGGTAATCCAGAGGATATATGCAAATCTGAAGATTTATTTTTAACAGAAAAGGCTAATAACTCTGCTATGTCCATGTACCATTATCCCTAATCATTTATTGGTTCATTATATCTACTTTCCCATCCTCCCGAGAAAAAATAGATAAAACTCCTTAGCTATTTATAGTAGATTAACTCAGGAAATGATACACAGCAAATATGAGACCTCTTGCATATCCTGTGTATTTTGTTTTAGTGCGAGACGTAAACGTTTCGTTGAGCGGAGTTTACAAGTAGTAAATAAGCACCGCAAAACGTTTGCAATGCAGCAATAGAGCAAACGATGCAGGTTATGCAAGAGGTCTATTGTTGTATTATCATACGGCTTTGATAGATAAATCGTGGAATAATATGAGTCTTGAACAAAATTTAAATCAGGTCAGGCAATCAATTGCCCAGGCTGAAATAATTAGCAACCGAAAACCGGATAGTGTTTTATTATTGGCAGTCAGTAAAAAACAAAGTATTGAAACCATTACTAAAGCCTTTCAACTGGGTGCCACCCACTTTGGTGAAAATTATTATCAAGAAGCATTAAATAAAATAAATGCCTTAAATGATTTACCCATTTACTGGCATTTTATCGGTCCAATTCAAAGTAATAAAACCAAAGGAATTGCTACCCATTTTAGTTGGGTTCACAGCATTAACCGGATTATCATTGCCAGACAGCTTAATGAATACAGACCATCCAATTTGCCCCCACTTAATGTCTGTTTGCAAGTCAATTTAGTTGCTGAAGAAACCAAATCGGGAATTCTCCCTGAACAAGCCCGTGAATTAGCCCTGGCAGTGAGTCAATTACCTCATCTCAAACTTAGAGGGCTTATGACCATCCCTCCTCCCCAGAAGAGTCAAGAGGAACAATATCATTTATTGTTACAACTCAATCAATTGATGCACTCCATCAATCAGGAATCAGGATTAAAAATGGATACGTTATCCATGGGGATGAGCGATGATTTAATTCCTGCAATCAAAGCGGGATCTACTATTGTTCGGATTGGTCGAGCAATTTTTGGCGAACGATAAGGTACATTCACATGAATATTAGTTTTATAGGTTATGGAAATATGGCTCAAGCCATTGCGCGCGGGTTAAGCCAACAAGATTCCTGCTCCTTGTCTGCTGCTGCACCCTCATTAAGTATTGGTATAAATAAAGATCAAATTCATACTCATTACGATAATAAAGAAGTAATCAAAGAGGCACATATTATCATTCTGGCAGTCAAACCAATGAAAATGAGCTTGGTTCTTAACGAAATTATGCCACTCCTTCCCCCAGATTGTCTTCTTATTTCCGTTGCTGCAGGCTTAAGTCTGTCCTGGTTTGCCAAACATTGCAGGGCAAATCAACCATTTATCCGCACTATGCCCAATACTCCCGCATCTGTTGGATTAGCAGCAACCCCTATGATTGCTAATCAATTTACCAGTTCAGAACAGAAACGACAGGCTGAGTTTATTTTTTCCCGAGTAGGGATAACGACCTGGGCAAAAAATGAAGAAGACATGGATACCTTTACCGCTCTTTCAGGAAGTGGGCCTGCTTATGTTTTTTCATTTTTAGAGGCTATGGTGGAATCAGCAGTTGCCTTGGGTTTAAATGAGTCTATTGCCAAAACTTTTGCACTACAAACCTTTAGTGGGGCATTAAAGTTAGCTCAAAATGATGATTTAAGTTTAATCCAATTAAGAACAAAGGTAACATCACCCGGAGGGACCACAGCTGCGGCACTCAGTATCATGCATGAACAACTGAATGCTCTAACTCTTGAAGCAATGCGCGCTGCAAAACAGCGTGCCCATGAATTAGGAACAGTAAAATAACACATTTTACAGTTCCTCAGTGTATTTTAAAGTTCCTTAAACAGGAGGAGAGATGTCTGGTTTTACTGCAGTAGGATTTTTTTTATTTTCTTTATTTTTTGGACTTATCATTTTCAGTTTATGGGTTCGTATTGCTTTGCGTTATCTACGCATCAGTTCACTCACTCAATTCAGTCAACTGATTTCCACTGTTACAGATCCGTTGGTTAAGCCCTTTAATTTAGTATTAAAGCAAAAATATAAACCAGGACAAAAATATGACTGGATGGCCTTTGCTGTTTTAATCCTTATTGAATTTGCCAAAATAATCTGTCTTAGTTTGCTTGTGTTTCATGCCATTATGCCTGTAGTCTTTTTACTGCTTTACGTGTTTGCTGATTTAATTATTCAGCCCTGTAATCTGCTGTTTTACGCCATTCTGATCCGCGTGATTATGAGCTATGTAAATCCCCGGTGGCAACATCCAATAGCAGATTTCCTGCGTGTATTGACTGAACCCTTATTAATTCTGGGCAGAAAAATTATTCCCGATATTTCAGGTTTTGATTTTTCGCCAATTATCATGATGATCATATTAAAAATTATTACCTTATTTATTAGTGCCTCCTTACCCTGGAATTTATTATAAGCATAGTGAATTAAAAACGACTATAATTGAATTGAACGGAACTGACTGGATGGGCATATGAACATTAAATCTATATCTGGTTTAGTATTGTTAGGTTTACCATTCAGCCTTATGGCGGATGATTCTTTCTATTGTCCTCAAAATCATGCATACATCAATGTTGGGATGTCTACTAACGAGGTTATTGCCGCTTGTGGTCAACCTTTAAGTCAACAAGATTCAAATCAACCTATTATGCAAAGAATTCCTGTACAACAATTAATTTATAATAATCAGGGTACTGGCACCGCTTTTTATGGGGTATGGAACGTACCCACAGGCAGTGGAGGCACACAATTGCAAGTAGATGTGGTTAACAATAGAATCAAAGAAATCAGAGTTAATGGTTCTGATTCAAATGCTTTTTCCATTTGTAATGGAGCTAACATTCAAGTAGGTGATCCGGTAGGTAAAGTCTATGGTTCTTGTGGCAGCCCCTCTGTGGTGAACAATACTTATATCAACCAGGTAGTCCCTACGGCACAAAAACCACAAATTTGGATTTACCAACCTGGACAATATCAACCTACTGTTTCCTTGACTTTTGTCGATGGCAAACTACAATCCATCAACAAATAATTGAGGATCTAACTTAAATGACTGAAACTGTAGACGATATCACTATCTCTTTTAGTGAAAATGGAACTGAAACGACTAAAGAACTTGATAAACAAGTATTAACCAAAGGGGCTTGGACAACTATTATGTTTAAATATCAAGACTGGGATAATGCTAAAAATGATTATGGCCCCGTTAAATATTCTATTAGACGTTATCAAAAAAGAAATAACCAGTACTGGCAAAAATCCAAATTCAATATTTCCAGTGCTGATCAAGCCAAAAAAATTGTTGATATTCTTACTGAATGGCTGAAATAATCAGTCGAACTATCCCGAGCAACAACACGTCAGCTCGTGCACAAGCAAGAGAGCCCCGGACATGAGCACTATGCCCACATTTGGAGATCCCTCACTACGTTCGGATGACGGTGTACCGTTCGGGTTGACGGTTTCAGGCTACATTTAAAAATAAAAACTAACGCTCCTTCAGCCGTAAAACGCTCACGGGGTATGCTATTTTTTAAAACTAAGTAAAAAAACGTCGTCATTGCGAACGAAGTGAAGCAACCCAGTACAGGTTTCTAGCGAAGCATCGTTCTGGGTTGCTTCGCTAAGGCTCGCAATGACGAAATATACATACCCTGTGAACGCTCCCCTCGGGCTTACAGCCCAGCTTGCGCTCTGTCTTTAAAAATAACACCCGACTCCATCATACCCCACTACATGACACTCTCTAAAAGCAGTTTGATCTAGTTGATAACTTACCGAACCGTAATAAGCCAGGATTTTTCCATCTTTAGTTTTCTCTATATGAGGATTCAGATAACTCGCTTCAGACTCGCATCCGAATTGAGTTTGTATCCACACTGCTTTTCCAGAGTTTATTTTATTTTTTCCTGGCTGCAGCATCATCTTGCCACATAAGTTGGTTGCCAAGGCCCCTTTTGCTGGAGCAGAAAATAATACATCATAGCCATTTAGCGCTGTTTTTACCGCATTTTCAGCATCTAATATGCCATGTCCACAGGGTTTTCTGCCTACACAGGATTTATTTGTATCGTTACTTCGACCAAAGTCATGAGTAGTCATATAAAGAATTTGTTCGACTTGTTCTGCTTTTAAATTATTATTAACTGCAAAAATTAACCCGGCAACCCCGGCAACATGGGGAGACGCCATACTGGTTCCCTGATAAAAATCAAAACCCGAAGCGTTATATCCCCCTCCTGGATTCACCGTAGATAAAATACCCCCTGCTGTTCCGTAGCGTTTATCCCCCCCGGGAGCAGCCAAGGTAACGCTCGGTCCATAGTTAGAAAAGTAAGACCTTAATCCTTCAGGACCAGTAGAGGCAATCTTAATAGTTCCATTGCACACTGCAGGAGCATTATAGTGCTCCCAAACATTATCATTACCCGCAGCAACAGCAAGAACAGCACCTTTTTTGCGAGCGAAGAACACGGCTTCCTGCAGTGCTTCGTCACAGTAATCTATTTCCTTACCTGGTTCTAAATCGACACCGAAACTCATATTTAATACTTTTGCAGGATACATATTTTTGGGAACACCAGGAACATCTGCTCCTACAGACCAATAAATACCATTCACCACAGCACTTTCATAAAACATCCCTGTTTCTGCAGGAATTTTAACGGTTAATATTTTTAAATCCTCACCCACACCGCTCATCACATTCCCATAGCCTGCAATAGTACCGGCAACATGCGTTCCATGATAGGACTTGGTTTCATCCGCTAAGTTATTGTTATTGCCAGCAAAATTCCATCCCCAAACCTGTCCACTCTTATCTTTTAACAGGTTATTCTCCAAACTATCATTAAGAGCAATACCCGTATCTAATACTGCAACTACAATGGGTTTCTTTGATGCTCCGGTAGTATATGCCCAAGCGCCATCTCTTAGTCCGGCTTTAGATTCCAACATAATTCCTCCCGGTGGAGCGAACTCATCCCATTGACTATTATGTGATAATAACTCACTCAGATTTTTACTTATGGATGGCTCAGGCACTGGTTTAAAATAACCTATTCTGTCTTTAACGGCATAAAGCACATTTGGATTAGCACGCAACTGGTTTAATATCTGAGAAGTTGCATCCTGATCGTTATTATTTTTTAGAGCGGAATTTGAGCTATCTAAAATTAATGAAAAAGCCCCATTAGCCATGGGTTTCATTTCTTTTACTGGTAATTGGATAGCATTAACAATTTGTGATTTTAGTGCAGGTACTGTCATAGTCTGCTGTTTGTATTTTATAATAACTCTTATTGTTTCATTATCGGGTAAAGCAAAAATACCATGCGATAATGATAAAAGACCTAAAGCCACCACTCCTTTTTTAAATACCATCCTTCAATCTCCTTTTAAAATCTTTGGTGAACTATCCATGTGGACTAACTATACGTTACACGTTTAGAAATAAAATCGCAAAGGTGAAAGATAAAGTTGAGTGGCGATACGGTCAGCAAGTTAAGAAGTCATTGTAGGTAGGGTCTAAACTAAACCAGACAGCATGCCGATCAACTAAGATAAGTACATAAGCAAGGAGAAGACTATTTAAATTAACCGTCATTGCGAGCATCGCGAAGCAATCCAGGACGATTTCAAACAAAACTTCGATCTGGATTGCTTCCCGATGCTCGCAATGGAGATTTAGCTAGAGCAACTGATATGTTTAGCTGCAAAACACTGCAGCTTAAATTTAATAACGATAATGATCGGGTTTATAAGGTCCCTTTTTATTCACTCCAATATACTGCGCCTGTTCATTACTTAGTTCAGTTAATTTGGCACCGATACGACCTAAATGCAAACGAGCTACTTTTTCATCCAATAATTTGGGAAGCACGTAGACCTGATGTTCATACTGACTGGAATTTTGGAATAATTCAATTTGTGCCAATACCTGATTTGTAAAGGAAGCTGACATTACAAAGCTAGGATGGCCGGTAGCACAACCTAAATTAACCAGACGACCTTCAGCCAGTACAATAAGACGCTTACCATCAGGAAATATCACATGATCAACCTGGGGTTTTATATTCTCCCATTGGTATTGTTTCAAACTTTGGATATCGATCTCAGAATCAAAATGGCCAATATTACATAGAATTGCCTGATTCCGCATGCGCTTCATATGTTCCAGAGTCACTACATGATAATTACCTGTTGCTGTAACCAAAATATCAACTTGTTCAGCCACATCATCGAGAGTCACGACTCTATACCCTTCCATTGCTGCTTGCAGAGCACATATAGGATCAATTTCTGCGATTAAAACAGAGGCACCTTGCCCACGTAATGCTTGAGCACAGCCTTTGCCAACATCCCCATAACCCAAAATCAGAGCTACTTTACCCGCTATCATGACGTCAGTTGCCCTTTTTAAGCCATCTAATAAAGACTCACGACAGCCATAGAGATTATCAAACTTGGATTTAGTAACTGCATCATTTACATTGATCGCAGGAATTTTTAACAGATCCTGTTTTGCCATTTCATATAATCTGGCTACACCAGTTGTGGTTTCTTCTGAAACCCCTTTAATAGCTGATAAAAGCTGAGGATATTTTTGATGAATGATTTGAGTTAAATCTCCACCATCATCTAATAATAAATTAGGACTCCATCCATTGGGACCACTTAGGGTTTGTTCCACACACCACCAGTATTCTTCCTCAGTTTCACCTTTCCAGGCAAACACAGGAATATTTTCTGCTGCAATGGCTGCAGCAGCATGATCTTGAGTTGAAAATATATTACAGGATGACCAGCGAACCTCTGCTCCCAAAGCAAGTAAGGTCTCAATCAACACTGCTGTTTGAATGGTCATATGCAAACAACCAGCTATTCTTGCTCCTTTTAGAGGTTGCTTTGCAGCAAATTCAGTCCGTAAAGCCATTAAACCCGGCATTTCGGTTTCTGCAATAGCAATCTCCTTTCGCCCCCAGGCAGCTAAAAACATATCAGCCACTTTATAGTCATGGAAGTTTTTTACTTTGTTCGCTGTGTCATCGACTAGGTTCATCAGAAATATCCTTATAAGAATTAGAGCGCTTTGCTTAATGCAGATGCCTTATCTAGACGTTCCCAGGGAAACTGATCTCTTCCATAGTGGCCATAAGTCGCTGTCTCTTTATAAATAGGACGAAGCAAATTATGATGATCAATAATGCCTTGTGGCGTTAAATCAAAATGCGTATGAATTAAATCAATGATTTCACTATTTTTCAAACGTCCTGTACCAAAAGTTTCAACGAAAATTGAAGTGGGCTCTGCTATACCAATCGCATAGGAGACTTGAATTTCGCATTTATCAGCCAAACCTGCCGCTACTATATTTTTAGCTACGTGCCTTGCCGCGTACGCAGCTGATCGATCAACTTTTGATGGATCTTTCCCAGAGAAGCAACCTCCTCCATGTCGGGCCATCCCACCATACGTATCTACTATAATTTTGCGACCGGTCAAACCACAATCACCTAATGGACCACCAATAACAAAACGTCCTGTCGGATTGATGAAGTAGCGTGTTTTTGCAGTTAACCATTCAGCAGGTAGTATTTCTTTAATAATTTCTTCGCGCACAGCTTCTGTTAAATCACTGTGGGTTACATCGGGCGCATGTTGAGTAGAAAATACTACAGTATCTACTTCTACTGGCATACCCCGATCATATTTTAGAGTTAATTGACATTTAGCATCGGGTCTTAACCAAGGCAATGCGCCTGATTTACGCATACTGGCTTGTTTTTCCATCAGGCGGTGTGCATAAGCAATGGGGGCTGGCATAAATACATCTGTTTCGCGGCTGGCATAACCAAACATTAAACCTTGGTCTCCTGCTCCCAGAATTTTAGTTTGTTGATTATCAACCCCTTGAGCAATATCAGTCGATTGTTTGCCAATAGCAGAAAGTACTGCACAAGACTCCCAATCAAAGCCCATTTGGGAGCTGTTATAGCCTATGTCTTTAATTACATGACGGGTAATTTCTTCTACATCGACCCATGCTTTGGTAGTAATTTCTCCTCCGACCAACACCATACCCGTTTTAACAAAAACTTCACATGCAACTCGCGCGGCAGGATCCTGAGCTAAAATAGCATCTAAAACAGCATCAGAAATTTGATCCGCTATCTTATCCGGATGCCCCTCTGAAACTGATTCGGAGGTAAAAACATGGCATTCATTCATTAATATATCCCTCTATATTTTAAAGTAATTGAGTATTTTAAATAGTTAAATGTTTCACGATGAAGTAGATCAATTCTTACTTCATTAATGTTATAAATTCATTAAATATAATCTCTATATCATGTGGACCAGGGCTGGCCTCGGGGTGACCCTGGAAACCAAATGCTGGTTTATTTTTGTGTCTGATTCCTTGCAAACTATCATCAAATAAAGAACGGTGGGTTACCTCTAAACAATCAGGCAAGCTTTCTTCATCAACAGCAAAACCATGATTTTGGCTGGTAATAAAGACTCGTTTATTTCCCTGGGTTTCCCCTACAGGATGATTTGCGCCATGATGACCAAATTTCATTTTTTTGGTGGTACCACCACAAGCCAATGCCAAAATCTGGAAACCCAGGCAGATGCCAAAAACAGGAATATTATTCGCTAAAAATTCCTGAGTGGCCTTAATCGCATAATCACACGCTTCAGGATCTCCTGGGCCATTAGATAAAAATATGCCATTTGGATTCATGGCTAGAACCTCTGCAGCGGGTGTTTTAGCTGGGACTATGGTTAAATGACACCCTTTATCATGCAATATGCGTAAAATATTGTGCTTTACCCCAAAATCATAGGCGACTACATGGAATTGATGCGGCTTGGACTGACTTCCCCACTTCCCTTGCCCTTCATGCCATCGTTCAATAGTTTGTCGTGACACCTCTAAAGCTAAATCTACACCCTGCAATCCTGAAAAAGACTGGGCTTTTTCAAGTGCCTTTTCAGGTTCGTCAGTATTAGTGGTAATACAAGCTCCCAGAGCACCATGCTCGCGCAACCTTAAGGTTAAATCACGAGTATCTACTCCGGAAATGGCAACTACACCATTTTTTTTAAGCCAATCAGGAAGCGATTGTTCCGCACGATAATTACTGTGTAAAAGAGAACAGTCTCGCATGACTAAACCTGCAGCCCAAACTTTGTGAGATTCCATATCTTCATTGTTACAACCAGTATTTCCAACATGAGGGGCGGTTAAAGTAATAATTTGTCGCGCATAAGAGGGATCAGTGAGCATTTCCTGATAGCCTGTCATTGAGGTATTAAAAACTAATTCACCGACACAATCTCCAGCAGCTCCCACTGATAAGCCTTCATAGGTAGTTCCATCAGCCAATACCAAAATCGCTGGTTTATTAATCATGAATAGACTCGATATTGTTCAATGTATGGCTATCCTTATCCGCCAGAGTACAAATATAAAAAATGTGCAATCCCTGCACATAATTATTAAAGTAAGAATTGTAACTCACTTAGCTCAAAATTTCATGTCTTCAAAGAACTTTTTCACTCCAGCAAACCAGGAGCTGGAGCGTGGGGAATGGTTTGCCTTGGCATTTTCCAGAGAATCTTGTAATTGAGTTAACAGTTCTTTTTGTTCGCGAGACAAATTGACGGGTGTCTCCACAACCACTTTACACAGCAAATCCCCCTGAGCATATCCTCGAACTGATTTCATTCCTTTGCTTCTTAAGCGAAATACTTTGCCTGTTTGGGTTTCTGCAGGAATTTTTAAGGTCACTCTTCCTTCAAGTGTAGGAACTTCGATAGACCCACCTAATGCTGCAGTTATAAAACTGATAGGAACCTCACAATGTAAATCATTTTCATGACGTTCAAATATAGTATGTTTTTTAACATTAATTTGAACATAAAGGTCTCCGGATCCGCCCCCATGAACACCAGCCTCACCTTCTCCACTTAATCTTACTCTATCACCATTATCCACGCCGGCGGGAATTTTAACGGTTAATTTTTTACTTTCTCGAATTCGACCATGACCATGACAGCTTGGGCAAGGATCAGAAATAATTTTCCCTTCACCATGACAGCTGGGACAGGTTTGTTGAATCGAGAAAAAACCCTGTTGAATTCTAACCTGCCCCATCCCATTACAAGTTTCGCAAGTCTTAGGTTGTGTTCCTTTTTTAGCACCAGAGCCTTCACAGGTAGTACAACTACCATGGCGGGGAACGGTAATTTCAACTTCTTTACCTAAAGCTGCTTCTTCAAGGGTTAACTGAACATTAAATTGCAGATCAGCTCCACGCTGACCACGCGATTGCCGCCCCGCTCCGCGACCACCGGAAAAAATATTTTCAAAAATATCCTCAAATACATCCCCAAAGCCACCGAAGCCAGCACCAAAGCCCCCTTGACCACCCATAGAGGGATCAACACCGGCATGACCAAATTGATCATAAGCCGCGCGTTTTTGTTTATCGGATAAAATGTTGTAGGCTTTTTGAATTTCTTTAAATTTCTCTTCAGCAGAAGAATCGTCAGGATTACGATCGGGATGATACTTCATTGCCAGTTTGCGATATGCTTTTTTAATTTCAACATCGTTAGCGTTTCGACTAACTTCTAAAAGTTCATAATAATCCCGCTGTTCCATGACTGCTCACAATTTTTAAATAAATAGCAAGGACTTAATAATTTAAGCCCTTGTCAAAAATACAAACGGGACGAAAATTATCGCCCCGACCCAAACTTCTTGCCATATCTTATTTTTTATCTTCTTTAACCTCTTCAAACTCAGCATCAACAACGCCCTCTTCAGCTGATTTGGCAGATTCATGAGGTTGAGCATCAGCTGAACTGGCTTGTCCTTCGGTAGATTTTTTAGCATAAACACGCTCAGCCATTTTAGCAGAGGCATCTGATAACACTTTTAGTTTTTCTTCAATCTGCGCCTTATCAGTACCTTGTATCGCTTCTTTTAATTCAGAAATTGCTGTTTCAATTCCTTTTTTCTCATCGTCAGATAGTTCAGTCGCTAAATCTTTCATCGATTTATCACAGCTATGAATCAAACCATCTGCCTGATTACGAAGATCTGCCATTTCCTTAAATTTCTTGTCTTCTTCTGCATGAGATTGAGCATCTTTTACCATGGCATCGACTTCTTCATCACTTAAACCACTGGATGCCTTGATAACAATTGATTGAGCCTTTCCTGTTGCCTTATCTTTAGCGGATACATTAAGAATACCATTCGCATCGATATCAAACGTTACTTCAATTTGAGGTACACCACGAGGTGCAGAAGGAATATCACCCAAATCAAATCGGCCTAAAGATTTATTTGCTGAAGCCTGTTCTCTTTCCCCTTGTAACACATGAACAGTTACCGCTGTTTGATTATCATCTGCAGTGGAGAACACTTGATTGGCTTTAGTAGGAATCGTGGTATTTTTCTCGATCAGTTTTGTCATGACACCACCCATAGTCTCAATACCCAGAGATAATGGTGTAACGTCAAGTAAAAGAATGTCTTTCACTTCACCTGATAAAACAGCCGCTTGAATCGCAGCACCCACAGCAACCGCTTCATCGGGGTTAACGTCTTTACGTGGCTCTTTACCAAAAAATTCTTCCACAGTTTTTTGCACTAAAGGCATACGTGTCTGACCACCAACCAAAATCACTTCGTTAATTTGTGAGACAGTCAAGCCAGCATCTTTCAGTGCTATTTTACAAGGCTCCACAGTGCGCTCTACTAATTTCTCAACCAAGGACTCCAGTTTTGCACGAGTCAGTTTGATATTTAAGTGTTTGGGTCCAGAAGCATCTGCTGTAATATAAGGCAGGTTGACGTCTGTTTGTTGAGCTGAAGACAGTTCAATTTTGGCTTTCTCAGCAGCTTCTTTCAACCGTTGTAATGCCAGAGGATCACTATGCAAGTCAATACCTGAATCTTTTTTGAATTCAGCAGCTAAATACTCAATTAAAGCCAAGTCAAAATCTTCTCCACCAAGGAAGGTATCTCCATTAGTAGCCAATACTTCAAATTGATGCTCTCCATCCACTTCAGCAATTTCAATAATGGAAATATCAAAGGTACCACCACCAAGGTCATAAACAGCAATAACAGAATCACCACGCTTCTTGTCCATACCATAGGCCAACGCTGCCGCAGTAGGTTCGTTAATAATTCTTTTTACATCCAGTCCTGCGATTCGACCAGCATCTTTAGTCGCTTGACGTTGAGAATCATTAAAGTAAGCAGGTACGGTGATCACGGCTTCTTTAACTTCTTCGCCTAAATAATCTTCCGCTGTTTTTTTCATTTTACGTAGCACTTCTGCAGAAATTTGTGGTGGCGCTTTATCTTGATTTTTAACTCTAACCCAAGCATCACCATTTTCTGTTTTAACAATTTTATAGGGAACCATTTTGATATCTTTCTGCACCACCGCATCATCAAAACGACGACCAATCAGTCTCTTGATTGCATACAATGTATTTTCAGGATTAGTTACTGATTGACGCTTTGCAGCGGCACCCACTAATACTTCATCGTCGTCAGTAAAGGCAACAATAGAAGGAGTGGTTCGAATACCTTCACTGTTTTCAATCACCTTAGGTTTATCACCTTCCATTACTGCAACACATGAGTTAGTAGTACCCAAGTCTATTCCTATAATCTTAGCCATCGTTTTTTTGCTCCAAATTAGTGGTTTCTAGTACAATAATATTCATATGGGGTTCTAAACTTAGAATTTCAACCCATAATTCAAAAAAGCAGCATTCTTTCTTTAATCAATGAGGAATACTAATGTTCCTCAGCTGGTTTGTTTTTTGACACAATCACTCGAGCGGGTCTAATCACTCTGTCACTCAATTTATATCCTTTTTGGAATACCGCTAAAACAGTATTAGGCGGCGTACCTGGTACTTCCTGAATCGACATGGCCTCATGTTGCTGCGGATCAAAGGATTCTCCTACTGGATCAATACGCTCTACATCAAATTTTTGTAATACATCAGTAAAGAGTTTCATAGTAAGATCCAAGCCTTCATGCATGGCTGAATCCGCATTTTTTTCCGCTATCTGTAACGCTTGTTCCAGACTGTCTACAACTGGTAACAATGCGGTAAGCAATTTTTCCATACCATATTTATGAGCATTGGCGACCTCACGCTCCATACGACGTCGTACGTTATCGAGTTCAGCTAATGCACGTACTGATTTTTCCCAGTTTTCATGGGCTTTTTGCTCAGCAAGGGTTAACTGTTCTTCCAAAGCAGTATAACTGGGATGAGCTAAAGCGGCCTCTTCATGCGATAATTCCTCAAATGACTCTTCAGTCGCTTCAGATTCTTCACCCGGCACCTCATCTGTTTTGTTTTCTTCTTTAAATTTATTCCAATCTTTTTTGTTATGTTTACTCATCAATAATGACTCCTGACTAACTTGACTCTAGAACATGGGGTCACTCCTATGAAATTTCAAGCCTCGATTTAGAATTAAAATTCAACGTATTTGGATCAACCGTAACTTGGCTTCCTTGTTGCATTAATTTGTGTGGCTAATTCAGCCAAAGAGATCACCTCAGTCCATATTATTCCTCGCTGCATATGAATAAATAGTGAATTGAACCATGGCTTGCAGTAAATGTTCATTTATTCCATACTTAGAGATCAAAAAAAACATTTGGGTCTATTATGCAAGAATGGTCGCCAGTTTCTTGGCAACAATATTCGTATTTGCAAGCTGCAACGTACGCTGATCAAGAACAACTAAATAAAGTCGTAGAACAATTAAGCCTCTTACCTCCATTAGTTACCAGTGGGGAAGTAAAGTATTTAAAAAAGGAAATTGCTCGTGCTGGTCGTGGTGAAGCCTTTATCCTTCAGGGCGGAGACTGTGCTGAATCCTTTAACGATTGTCGTTCTGAAGTGATCAGTAACAAATTGAAAATCATATTACAAATGAGCTTAATCCTGTTATACGGATTACGTAAACCTATTATTCGTATAGGACGGATCGCAGGACAATATGCCAAACCTCGCTCCTCTGATTTTGAAACTATTGGTGGTATTACCTTACCCAGTTATAGAGGGGATATAGTTAATTCCCCTGAATTTACCCAAACAGCCAGAGAACCGAACTCTAAGTTACTGCTGCAAGCTTATAGTTGTTCTGCAATGACCTTAAATTTTATACGCGCATTATTAGATGGAGGATTTGCAGATTTACATAACCCTCAACGCTGGGATTTACGTTTTGTTGAACACTCCAAACAAAAAAAAGAATATCAAAATATTGTTGATTCCATTGAAGATGCATTAGATTTTTTAACGGCTATTGATGGAATACGTTCCAGTAATTTGAGCAAAGTAGATTTCTACACCTCGCACGAAGCATTGCACCTGCATTATGAGCAAGCGTTGACTCGTCAGGTAAAAGATGGCCATTGGTACAATCTGTCTACTCATTTGCCTTGGATCGGGATGCGTACAGCGCAGGTTGACAGTGCTCATCTGGAATTTTTACGCGGGGTTGAAAATCCTATAGGAATTAAAATTGGGCCAGGCGCCTCGCCTGAATGGCTTGCCGAGGTGCTAGCTATCGCCAATCCTAAACACGAAGAAGGACGTATTCTATTGTTCACTCGATTAGGAGCAAAACATATAGATCAATTATTACCACCCTTGATTGAGGCAGTGAAGAAAACCAAAATTCCGGTTACCTGGTCTTGTGATCCCATGCATGGAAATACTGAAACGACTGCTGATGGTACTAAAACCCGTCACTTTGATAATATCCTTACAGAATTAAAACAGGCATTGGAAATTCATCGTTCTATGGGCAGTTACCTGGGTGGGGTACATTTTGAACTCACAGGTGATAATGTCACTGAATGCATCGGTGGTGCACGTGGTTTAGATGCGAATGATCTGAAAACTGCCTACCACAGCCTGGTGGATCCCAGACTTAACTACGAACAATCAATTGAAATGGCGCTTCAATTAAGCCGACAATTCAGAAACAGTTAAATGCCTAATTGTTCTGAAATATATTCAGGAATTCGCTGGTCTAACCAATAGACTGGCACTCCTGGTGTATTTCCGGCAATAAATCCCACATGCCCCCCTTTTTTACTCAACTCTAAAATAACAGAATCCGATAGTTCATTTTCTGACGGTAAAACTTCTTCCGTCATAAAAGGATCATCCAGAGCATGAAGAATAAGTGTTGGGGTAGTTATATGCTTTAAATATTTCCTGGAACTACATTCCCTATAATAAGTATGGACGCTATTAAAACCATACAAAGGTGCAGTAACCTGATCATCAAAAGTCCAAAAGCAATTGCATTCTGCCGCTTTTTTTATAGCTTCCGGGGGATTTTTAAAATGATTCACTTTACGAGCAAAAACTTCTTTGAACTGATTTAATAAATGCGTTTGATAAAAACGTGAAAATCCAATATTCATTCGATTAGCGACTATATTCAAAACAAAAGGAACTGAAATGGCTACAGCAGCAGCCACTATAGATTGAGTAGAACCTTGTTCTCCTAACCATTTAAGTAAAACATTACCTCCTAAAGAGACTCCAACAACAACCTTTGCGGTTCCTGGTTCTCGTTGCTCCAGAGTTTGAATTAAAAAATCCAGATCAGCCGTATCACCCGAATGATAAGCCCTGGGAAATCTATTAAGTTCTTGGCCAGCCCCTCTAAAATGCATTAATACGGTACGCCACCCTTGTTGATTAAATGCGCGCATAAACCGTGCAACATAACTGGAATTCACACAGCCACCTAACCCATGTAATATGATGATTAATGGAGAGTTCGCTGGCAAATCTGCAGTGCTCCATGCCAAATTCAAAAAATCACCATCTGGCAAATCCAATTTTTCTATTTTATCAACAGAAGCTTGTACGGGGTGTCTCATTGATGAATATATAGTTTGTGCATGGGGATTGGTCAGCCACCAAGCTGGTTTAAATTTACTCTCAATTATCATAGTTACCTCGAATGATATTGCGGACTAAACTCGTTTATTGCATCTATCATCACAGCAACATGCTCGGGAGGAACATCAGGAGTAATTCCATGACCCAGATTAAATACATGCCCTGTCCCATGTCCAAAAGATGCCAGAACCTGTTGCACTTGCTTACGAATACATTGCTCTGAACTTAAAAGTACGGTGGGATCCAGGTTTCCTTGTAAAGCAACTTTATCCCCTACTCTTTTCCGAGCAGACTGTAAATCACAAGTCCAATCAACGCCCAAAGCATCACATCCAGTCGCTGCCATCTGCTCTAACCATTGTCCCCCGCCTTTAGTAAACAAAATTATGGGTATATCAGCATATTTGACTTTTATTTCTTCAACTATTTTCTGCATATAACGTAAAGAAAAATCCTGATAATTGGCAGGGGTTAAAATTCCTCCCCAAGTATCAAAAATCATAATCGCATTAACCCCTGCTTTAATCTGTTCCATTAAATACGCACTAACTGATAAGGCTAATTTATTCAATAACAGATGAGCCGCTTCAGGCTCCGTATAAATTAATTTCAAAATACGCTTAAAATCTCTGCTGCTTCCACCTTCAACCATATAGCATGCTAAAGTCCAAGGACTACCTGAAAAACCAATTAAAGGCAGCTCTTGCGGCATTTCCTGGCGTATTAATCGCGCTGCATTCATCACATACCCTAAAGAATCGGTCATGTCGGGAATAACCAGATCATTAATTGCCTGAACATCACGTATAGGTTTTCTAAAGCAGGGACCTTCTCCCTCCGCAAAATACAAACCAAGTCCCATAGCATCAGGAATAGTTAGAATATCAGAAAATAATATTGCAGCATCCAATGAGAAGCGACGTAATGGCTGTAAGGTCACCTCACAAGCCAGCTCAGGATTTTTACAAAGACTTAAAAAATCACCCGCTTTTTCTCTGATCCGCCTGTATTCAGGTAGATAGCGACCTGCTTGACGCATGATCCATACAGGTGTTCGTTCCACAGGCTCACGTCTTAAAGCGCGGAGAAATAAAGATTGATTTAAGTCGTACATAATCGAGTCTCAACTACTATGAATTATAGCTTATGGTACCATGATAACCATCCTATTACAGTGGTATGAATTTCTAAACATGGTGTGGAATGTTCCTTCTGTTTGGGTAATATAGTAAAGTAGCAACTCGTTAATCATTAAGGATGTACTATGGATACTTTAAATATTAGAGCCCTCAATGTAGCCACTAAAATTGGAGTACATGCCTGGGAACAACGTATTGATCAACAGCTATTAATAGATATTACTATCCCTGCGGATTTCAGTGCCTGCCAGGATACTTTAGCGAATACGATAGATTATGACGCTCTCTGCCGCAGCGTAACCGAATTTGTGCAATCAACATCCTTTCAACTCATTGAGTCTGTAGCGGATAACGTTGCCCTTTTGATTAAACAACAATTTAAAGTAACTCAAGTTACAGTGGCAGTAAGCAAGCCGCATGCAATTAAAAATGCAGGCACTATTCAAGTTATTGTTAGTCGATAACTTGTTGTTTACCCAGCACTGGTTACCATGCCCCTCAACCGCTCATTCCTGGCCAAGGTTTCCTGAGCTTTTTGTGCCAGAGCACGATTAGAGTAAGGCCCCACCACCACTCTAAACCAACTACCTCGAGCTTGAACAGGAACAACATTTACATTAAAACCTTTAAGAATTAACATTCCTTTCATATGTTCAGCATCCTGTCGAGCCTTGAATGAGGCTACTTGCACTAAATAGCTTCCCTTCGACACTTGAGCCTGGGGTAAAGGCTTTGCTTCAACGACTTTAGCTGGCCCTTTTTGTTGAAGATTGGAAGGCTGTTTTATAGCAGGATGAACTGCGGCTGTAGTCACTGCCGCAGTAGAAGCAGCCTGGGTTGCAGAGACAGTAGCCGAGGGGCGTACCGGATGATTAGTTGCATTAGACTGAGTCATTGATCCAGCGGCTTTTTCATTAGCTAACAGAGTATAAAATTCAAATTTCGGCTTTGGCGGTACTTGGGCTTGTTGTTTTTCCGCTTTAACTGGTTTTTGCTTTACTTGCTGATGAGCTAGCACTTGGGTATTCATCCAATGACTTATCGTTCCAACATCAAAAACAGAAGCAGTTAAATAACCTAAAAGAAAGGTAACAATAACTACCAGAAACTGATGCGGTGCACTACCACGCTGTCGAGAAGAACGCTTATTACCATATTGTCTTGCCATTACATACTCTCAGGAGCTGAAACACCCAATAAATTCAAACCATTATTTAATACTTGTCGTACCGCTTCTAATAAACATAAACGTGCACTTCGTAATTGTTCTTGCTCGCATAAAAGCTGAACCGCATTATAGTAACTGTGTAACCCATTAGCCAGCTCTCTTAGATAGTATGCTAACTGGTGAGGTTCACAAACAGAAGCTGATGCTTCTACAACTTCGGAATAGCGGCAAATTAAGGAAATTAAAGAAATTTCATGTTGTTGGTCTAATAAATCAATATGCTTAAGACCTGTAGCTTTATCCCAAAGCAAACCTCTTTCCTTTAATTGCCTTAAAACACTACATATTCGAGCATGAGCATATTGAATGTAATAAACCGGATTATCACTTGACTCGGATTTCGCTAAATCCAAATCAAAATCCATATGCTGTTCTGGCTTACGTGCTACATAAAAGAATCGCGCGGCATCATTACCTACTTCGTGGCGTAATTCTCTTAATGTTACAAAAGAACCACTACGAGTAGACATTTGTACTCGTTCACCGCCTCTATAAAGAATTGCAAACTGGACTAATAATACATCTAAAGCCTTTTCATCATGTCCTAAAGCGGTAACTGCAGAGCGAACACGAGTTACATAACCGTGGTGATCCGCACCAAATATATCTATCACTCGATGATAGCCTCGGTCATATTTATTCCAGTGGTAGGCAACATCTGAGGCAAAATAAGTAGTCTGGCCATTGGCACGGACCAAAACTCTATCTTTTTCGTCACCAAAATCAGTTGCTTTAAACCAAAGAGCCCCTTCTTTCTCAAAGGTATGCCCTCCGTCTTTAAGCGCTTGGATTCCTTTTTGAATAGAACCGTCTTCGAATAACGATTGTTCAGAAAACCAACTGTCAAAATTCACGCCAAAGCCAAGCAGATCTTCTTTAATATCATCCAAAACAGTTTTTAATGCATGTTGATGAAACACAGCAAAACCAGACTTACCCAGCAAAATAATGGCTCGTTCTATCATTGCGTCAATATAGTCTTCTTTGTCACCACCTTGTGGTTCATCATCAGGTAACTCTGCGGTAATCGAGTCCCAAGGATGAACATAGTCGGTGCCGTACTGAGAGTGTAGCTCTTGAGCTATCTCATAAACATATTGACCTTTATAAGCATTTGCTGGAAAAACTACAGGGGCACCTGCTAATTCCAGATAGCGTAACCAGACACTGGCTGCAAGAATATTCATTTGCCGCCCGGCATCATTTACATAATATTCTAAGGTAACATCATAACCAGCCGCCCTTAAGACATTGCTTAAGGTAGCACCAAATGCAGCACTTCTACCATGGCCTACGTGAAGAGGACCTGTTGGATTTGCTGAAACAAATTCAATGATAACTTTCTGATTTTGACCTAAATTACTGCGACCGAAATCCTTACCTTTCTTTAGAATCTCAGCGACAATTAATGATCGCGCACTACTGCGCATAAAAAAATTGATAAATCCGGCACCTGCAATTTCTATTTTTTCCACTGCTGCATCAGCGGGCAAAGACTGAACTAACCTTTCAGCTAATTTGCGGGGTGCTTGTCGGCACGGCTTGGCTAAGATCAAAGCCAAGTTACTTGCATAATCTCCATGAACAGGATCTCTTGCATTCTCAACTTTAATATCAACATCTACATCTCCAGGTATTTCGCCTGATTTTTGTAAGGAATTTAAAGCCTGTTTTAAAAGATGTTCTATTGAATGTTTCATACAACTCATATATCCGTCAAAATAACGCTATTATGCGCTTTTTCATGCCTTATGAAAAGGTACCGTTTAAACCTCGTCTCGAACAAGGGAAAAATCTGCTCAGATAAGCACGGCACCTAAAATTTGTAGATCCCTCACTTAGTTGGGAGCTGCATCATCCCAAGCATTTTGGTAGATAAAGAAATCGATGCCAATCTTTTTTGTATCAATTATCTCCCAAATGATTATATGTATCCCTATTGCGGAGGGTATTTCAGTTCGTGAGGACGGCAGTATGGGCGTCTTTCCTGTCTGATAACATTAATTATGAGAGAATTCAGATGGAGCAGCATTCCGCAGCACAGAATTTAGTTGCATAATTCCAAGCTCACCCGTATTTTTCCGCCCTACAATTAAATTAACCTGAAGCAATTGAGTCACATTGCCTTTATCGTTTTGATATATAACATGCATGGGTAAGGTGATTTTCCATTGATTTCCTTTGGATTCAACCAATCGAGCTCGCCCATCCATCCGGCTGATTGCAGTCAGTTTCTGCGTTTTAAATGCTTCAATATTACCTGCTTTTTGTAACGCATTCTTAAACTCTCCCCATCCACTTTCGGTATAACAGGATTGTAATTGCTGCAATTGAGCATCTATAGATGAGAAGTTAAAATCAAAAGATTGAATTGCGGCCTGTACTGCCCAGCTTAAAACCAACGCTTCATCAATTTTTTGAGTTTCAGGAGGGATTTTATAGTCGCAACTGATCTCCGCTTTTTTGAGTTGTTCAGATACAGGTTGAGAGGGTTCAGCATGTGGAGACTCTTGAGGTGACTGCTGTAGAACAGAAGACTGGGGCTGCAGTTGAGTGACGTTATTCTGTGGTTTTTTTTGAGATACTTCTACTTGTAATGCAAGCTGATTAGGTAAAAATGCCGGCGCTATTTTAGGAGCTACGGAAGCAATTCTTGGCGTTGCAATCATTTGCATAATTCCGAACTCACCAGTAATTTTCCGACCAATAGTTAAATTAATATTAAGTAATTGGACAATTTCGCCCTGATCGCTTCGATACACCGTACGTAAGGGTAAGGCGACCTTCCATTGATTGTCTTTAACTTCCATAAGTTGAAGCTGACCATCCACCTCGCTGTTCACCATAAGCTTTTGAGTCTTAATGGCTTCAATATTACCTGATTTTTGTAATGCAGTTTTAAATTCAATCCATCCTTTCTCTGTGTAACATGAGTGTAGTTGTTGCAATTGGGTTTCTATAAATGCTGAATTAAAATCAAAGGACTGCGTTGCAGCATATTTTGCCCACGTTAAAACAAGAGCTTCATCAATTTTTTTAGTTTCAGCAGGAATTTTATAGTTACAATTGATAATCTCCGTCTTTTTCACTGGCTCAGCCAGTGTTTTATGGGCTGTTAAAGCTCTCTGTAACCCTTTAGGTGGTTGCTCCAGCGTAAGGGATTGAGCTAACTGTGTTGTATTATTCGGCTCTTTTTTTTGAACTGAATCTGCTCGCAGCCCCTCCTGATTAGAAATTTTATCCGCATCGGAAGATGAATTTTTTGTCGCTTGAGGAGAGGTACCATTTGATGTAGCAATTATTTGCGTAATTCCAAGCTCACCAGTACTTGTTCTATCAACAGTTAAATTAACATTTAATAATTGAGTTACTTTATTCTTATCGTTTTGATAAACCACCTGCATGGGTAAGGTAATTTTCCATTGATTGTTTTGGGTTTCAACCAATTCAGGGTGTCTATCCTTTTGACTGTTCACCGTGAGTTTTGGAGTTTTAATTGCCTCAATGTAACTTAATTTTTGCACTGCAGTATAAAGTCCATCCCAGCTTTTTTTCTCATACCCTTGAAATTTCTGTAATGAAGCCAGAAAAGCGGGCTTAAAATCAAACATCCGATTTGAAGCAGATTTTAGTCCATTTAATACAAAAATCTTATTCATTTTGACAGTGTCAGAAGGGGTTTCATGGGAGCGATTGAAAATGGGGGGTATTCTATTTTGTGCTGTTTGTATTTGATGTGGCATGGGTACATCGTGTGAGGCGGGGTAAGGTCTTGATTGAGCGAGGAGGGGGATCTGCCTTGTCGGTTTCTTTGGCCTTTTTATAGTCAAATCTGCCTGACTATGAATTATATCTGCATGAGGAAAGGAGTCTCTTGGTTTTTTTTGGAATAAGGAAGCAACAAAAGGAGTGATCTGTTCTACCCCATCTGATCTTTTATTAGCTGCAGCAAAATAAATACTTTGAAGTGCATCTCTTAGTGTCGTTGCTTTTTGAGACAAAGGCGCAGATCGTGGGGTTGCGATCATTTGTGTAATCCCTAAACCAAAAGCATTCTTCCATCCTATGGTTAAATAAATATTTAAAAAATGAGTCTCCTCTTCGATATCATTATGGTAGACAACTTTTAAGGGCAAGGTGATTTTCCATTGATTGTCATTCGCATGGAGCAATTGAGCTTGACCATCTAACGTGCTGCTGACCATTAGATTTTGGGTTTTAATTGCATCAAGATTACCTGATTTTTGGAGCGCCGCAGTAAATCCAACCCATCCTTTCTGAGTATAGCAAGATTGTAATTTCTGCAATTGAGTATCCAGTGATGCAAGGTTGAAATCAAAAGACTGGGTTACTGCGTGTTCTGCCCAACTTAAAATGAAGTCTTGATTAATGTTTATGGTTTCCGCGGAAATTCTGGAGTCGCAATTAATAACCGCTTCTTTTAGTTGTTCAATGGGTACGTCTTGATTGGTTTGAGCGTTTGATGAGATTAAGGGAGATTGCTGTAGATTGGGATGTTGCTCTTGTTCTGTATTCTTGGTTTGCTTGTATTGCGTTGCTGCTGAACGGGGTGATGTTTTGTTCACCACGGACGATTTAGTCTTCGAGGGTGATGTTTCAGTATCCTGGTCTTGTAAAGCCAGTACTGGAGTACAGATCAAATTAAATAGCGCCCCACAAATTATGATTTTCTTCATCAAACAAACTTCCTTATATGTATTTGATAATTCTGTGATAATAAGACCTATTCGTCCAGTAGTTTTTCCTAAAGAATATATGAGCCTTTAGCCCCAAAGAGTTGCGCTTTCTGGAACTGAGTCGGAGCCTTACAAAAACATTGCCAACTGAACTTAAGCTTTGTTAATCACCACATGTTCTTCAATATTCTCATAAGATTTATAAATATAGCCATCTTGTGATAATAAAACTGCTATGGGTCTTGTGCCATCAAAATGAGCAAAGATGATCATCATCATTACAGTAATAGGTACCGATAAAAACATCCCCAGTATCCCCCAAATTGATCCCCATAAACCTAAAGCAACCAAAATCACCAAGGGACTGAGATTTAATGACTTGCCTAATAAACGCGGCTCTAAGAAATTACCCACCACAAACTGCACAGCGACAATTCCTGAAGTCACTTCTAAAAAAGGGACCCAGCTTTGAAATTGAATTACAGCCAAAGCGGCAGGAAAAGCAGTAGCTACTATGGCGCCTATATTAGGAATATAATTTAAGAAGAAAATTAATAACGCCCAAAACGCAGCAAAATCCAATCCTACCCAATTCATAATGAACCAGCTGGCTATTGAAGTAAGCAAACTCAGAATGGTTTTGATACCCAAATAAGTCTGAGTATCTTTTGTTATGTGGGATATAATGTTATTAACCAGTTTTTGATGTTCTTCTTTTTGAAATAAAACATCCATTTTTTGGACAAAATAATGCTGTTCAACAAATAAAAAAATCACATATAAAGCAATTAAAACAGCTGAGCTGGTGATGGTAGTAAAAACACCATAAATATTAACCACCATATTCTGAATGCTTAAATTTTTAATTATATAATTAAAATCTATAAATCCTTTTATATGAAACCGTTGATCCAGATGATTAAAAATGGTGAGCATATTCTCTTGATACCGCGGAGAGGCGGCAATCACTTCATTGACATTATTTCCGATAATATTAATGAGCATATCCATCGATATAACAACCACTAATAACGATAGAATCATGCTGAGCCATCCGGGTAAACGTGGGCCGAGTAAGGGTATTTTTTGCACACCACTATTAATTGTATTCAATAAATGCCAAAGGAAAATAGCTATCACAATAGGAATTAATATACCACGTCCGGCAATTAACAATGAGCCTATTATCCAGACCAAAACCAAGCCTGCGGCAAATGTAATAATGCGACTCATCCAGTTTAACTCCTCAGCATGAAAATTATAAAAGAATAAAATACCCTATTCTTTCATAGTCTTTGATTAATTCGTAGCAAATATCTTTCCACTTTTGCAATGAGTCGTGGGGTTATTCGCATCAAATATATTTTCCTGCTATTATTAAATTTTTCCCCTATTAATAATACTGTGCTGTCCAACTCTTGTGAATCTTTAGCCGGTGTCGGCCCAACGCTTGCAGCCAAACTGGTAAAATGTGGCATACTGACGGTGCAAGACCTGCTCTTCCACTTACCTTATAGATATCAAGACAGAACCAGAATAACACCAATTCAAGATTTGCGCTCCAATGACTGGTGCGTTATCGCCGGGCACGTTTGTAAAACAGAAATTAAATACGGCAAAAGAATGATGTTAAATTGCTATGTGGAAGATAAAACAGGCATGGTGAAACTTCGCTTCTTTCATTTTAACAAACAACAAGTGAATGCCTTAAATAATAGCTATATGATTCATGCTTTCGGGGAAGTACGCGAATTTAATAACTATTTAGAAATGATTCATCCTGAATACCAATTGCTTAATCAGGAAAGTGAATGCCTGGTAGATGAAACTTTAACTCCTATTTATCCCACCACTCAGGGTTTAACGCAAACACGTTTAAGACAATTAGTTAAAATTGCCCTTAAAAGTTGTGAAGCAGAACTCCATCAATTAGAGTGGATGAGTGAACAGCAATTAGAGGATAATAATTTCCATCACTTAAGCGATGCGATTAAATTACTGCATAACCCACCACCAGATACCTCATTACATAGTTTGGAAATGGGTGAGCACCCTGCTCTTAAACGCTTGGTATTTGACGAATTACTGGCTCAACGGTTAAGCATGCAATTTGCCAGACAGTCACGAAGCGAACGCTATGCCCCTGAAATACCTACTGAAGATAATATAAGTAATCGCTTTCTGGCCTCTCTACCTTTCCAACTGACCCATGCGCAACACAGAGTAGCAAATGAAATCAGTCATGATTTAATGCAAACCAAACCCATGTTGCGTTTAGTACAAGGGGATGTTGGCGCAGGCAAAACAGTTATTGCCGCTCTTGCTGCACTACAAACTATCGCTCATGGATATCAAGTAGCCTTCATGGCTCCAACTGATTTATTAAGTGAGCAACATTTTAATAATCTAATCAACTGGCTAGATCCTTTGGGAATAAAAGTTCTGAGGCTCACCGGTAAAATGAAAATCGCCGAACGCAGAGCAGCTCTTGCCGCTCTGATGGATAATAGGTGTCAGCTTATCATTGGAACTCATGCCATATTTCAAGATGAAGTTGAATTTGCTCGTTTAGGCTTAGTCATTATCGATGAGCAACACCGCTTCGGCGTAGAACAAAGATTGCTTTTGCAGCAGAAAGGGCAGCAGGATCAATTAACGCCTCACCAGCTACTGATGACCGCTACTCCTATCCCCAGAACTTTGTCCATGACTCATTTTGCCCATTTGGATATCTCAGTAATTGACGAACTTCCACCAGGCCGCACCCCCGTAACCACTGCGGTATTAAGTCAGGATAAGCGGGAATCAATTATAGAACGGTTACAAGCAGCTATTGCGAATGGCAGACAAGCTTATTGGGTATGTACTCTGATTGAAGAATCTGAAAAATTACAATGTATGGCTGCAACGAATACAGCCCAAGCCTTGCAAGAACAACTCTCTTCAGCTCGCGTTGGACTTGTTCATGGCCGAATGAAGACTGTTGAAAAAGAAGCAACTATGGCTGCTTTTAAATCTGGGGAAATAGACTTGTTAGTGGCTACTACAGTAATTGAAGTGGGGGTTGATGTTCCTAATGCCAGTTTAATGATCATAGAAAATGCCGAACGCTTAGGTTTATCTCAGTTGCATCAATTACGTGGTCGAGTAGGCAGAGGAACAACTCAATCGCATTGTCTTTTACTTTATCAATCTCCCTTATCTCATCAAGGTACTGAACGGCTAAAAGTAATGCGCTCTACTAATGATGGATTTATTATCTCTGAAAAAGATTTAGAATTAAGAGGAGCCGGAGAACTATTAGGAACAAGACAAACAGGATACAGACAATTTAAATTAGCCAATTTGCAGCGAGATAAAGCGGTTTTGACACTTTTACCACCGTTTGCCAGACAGTTAGTTCAGGAATCACCAGAAACTGCACGTATTATCACCCAACGTTGGTTAGGCAATTTTGAACAATTTTTACAAGGATAAAAAATATTTGGCAAATATGCGAAGTCAAGACTGTTTTTTATTTATTTCTTTGTTACTATAGTCAGGATTATTTCAAATAAATCTCATCTGCTTTCTGTGGATAACTATTTAACACCCTTTTTCACTTGAGTTGTCATATTCCTCTTTACATCCTAACGTCCCTTGATAATAAAGGATTATATCAATTAAATCAGTAAAGTATCATAATTAATTTATCCACAAAATCTGTGGATAATCCTGTGCACAGATCCTAAAATACCTTATAGAATCAGCCTGTTTTAGGATGACTTAGAACTTACCAAGCTGTTCTATGCAATCAGAAGAAACATTTTATATAAGGATGAAATAATATGTTATTTAGAATAAAAGAGGCGACACTCGAAGATTTATCAACGGTTATAACCATAAACTCACAAGCAACTGCAACTAAAAGAAACCATTTATCGATTGATACTGCAGCTCAATTATTGAAACAAATGAAATCATATCCTGATTACACCCTGTTCCTCATCATGAAAGAAAACCGTATTATTGGCTCCTTTTCCTTGTTAATAATGGATAATTTGGCCCATCAAGGAACGCCTTCAGGAATTCTTGACAGTTTAGCAATCGAGGTAAGAGAAAACCAGGTGGGCATCAGACAGGCAGTGATGGATTTCGCTATCCAGTATTGTCACGATCGTAAATGTTATAAGTTAACACTCCCCTGTAATGAGTTTATTACTGACGAATTGTCTGATTTCGAACACCATGGCAAGTGTTTTGTGATGAATTTTGAGAATAAAACCAATCAAGAGAAAAAAAACATATCATTCCTCTCTATTACGACCGGTTTAAAAATACGTGAAGCCACTGAAGAGGATCTTCCTGAAATTCTCGACCTTTATGCCCAGCCAGGGATGGATGATGGAAATATCTTGTCTGCAGTGCAGGCTACAGTCCTGTATAAAAAAATGCGTTCTTATCCAAATTATAAAATTTTTGCCTGCCTTTCAGAAGGATCTATTGTCGGAACCTTTGCTTTATTAATTGCTTCCAATCTTACTCATAATGGCAAATCTTTAGCGATCGTTGAAGACGTTATGGTAAGCCCCAAAACTCAAGGGAGAGGTATTGGCAAATTCATGATGAATTTTGCTATGCATGCTTGCGAAGATCTTAATTGTCATAAGATGGCTCTATCCAGTAACCTCAAAAGAGAAATGGCTCATAATTTTTATAAGTCGTTAGGTTTTGAACAAATGGGGGCAAGTTTTTTAATTAAACCACGCCCTGAGTTAACCGTTGAATCCATTGCTGCAAAAATGTAATGTTCTCAAAACCTAGCATCCTGCCCCTGACATGAGAACTGCCTGAACTAGCTGATCTTTTTGTAACTTATATAACTTATTCGGGACAACATCGACCCAGCTAGTGAGTAAATCTGGCATTTCTTCATCCTTTGACCATACAAGTACTCTAAAGTGTTCTGCATTTTTAGGAATGCTTAGCGTCATCTCTCCTGACTTTGAAATAACTTGCAGGGAGTCCGGGGGCAATTTTAATCCATAAATTATGGCTCTGTTGGCCTCCTGGATCTCTTTAGCAGTAGATGCCCATTGAATAGCAAGCTTTGATTTTTGATTTTCAGCAGGAAAAGTTGTCTGGTTATTGATCACAATACTTTCAGCAAATCCCACTGAGATTACTAGTAGCTGTAGCAAACACGCCATAATTTTTTTCATTTTATCACCTGATAGTTATTCAACGGTTATTCCTTCTTGAGGCTCACATGGAGCATCCACATTTATCTTTGGAGCTTTTAATGTGAAAGTGCCTTCAGAACTAAGTGACAATTTACCGCGCTCTTTAAATAATTTTTTAGGGATATGGACGGTTACGCTTTTAATGACATTAACTGCCTCAGCGATCTCGAAATCTCCCACCATACTCAAAAATTGATAGCTTTCCTGAGGTGATAAGTTCTGAGTGCGCACTAAAAAATCAATGGCGTTCTTTGAAGCCTGTTGCATTGCCTCAGAAAGGTCTTCATTCAGACCCACAATAATCCACTCAGTAGCGTTTTCGACAACTGGCCAAGTAAATAAACTCCCCCCCTTCCGTTTCGTTTTATCAAAAACCCCCTCTGCCTTCAGATCTTTTCTTACGATAAACTGCAGAGTAATCCCTTCATATGAAGTCTCCAATGCTGTCACATCGATTTCCCCATTACTTTGCATCGCATGTGAATCTCCAGTCCAGACCAAGGCTCCTTTTTGAAATACGGGGAGATAAAGAATAGAACCTGCTTGTAGGCTTGGCTCATCCAAATTCCCACCAAAAGGCCCTGGAGGAACTGAATTAAACTGCCCCGATACTGGCTGCCCCATATGCTTTTGCAAATTGACAGGCCAACCATCTGGCCAATCAAGTGGAGGAGCCACACCAATTACTCCTGGAAAAGGTTTCAGTTGTAAGCACACTCCTTTTGTAAATTCTGTAGTGTTGTTTTTTTTATCATACTTAAAATACTTGATCCTTGGTTTGGTAAACTCCGATAAAATACCTTGAGTTGGGCTTAAGAAATTATATCCAAAGTCATTCAGTTTAATATCAAGAATCCGAATTTCCAGCACATCGCCTGGTTCAGCTCCCTCAACATACACAGGCCCTGTCAGAGTATGCATGCCGCGCCTTTTCTGAATGTCATGCTTTACATAAAATTTTGCTACGTCAGCAGGGGTTGTTTTATTGAAGACCATTTCATGAAGACAACTATTCCATGTTTCCATTGAGACAGAATCACCTGAGCGAACTTTAATAACTGGCGATTTATCCAGAACAAAGAGGCCTAGTGTTGTCGTTTCTGCAGTTGCTGGAACTCTGTATGTTTCCCCCATAAGGTAAGAACCATACAAGGTGGTTATAAGCAATGAGAAAATTTGTAATCCTTTTAGCATTTTAAGTCCTGTTAAAAATAGCTAATATTCAATATATTTATATGCGAACCAGTAAAAAGCAAGTAAATTTAAGTATCTAAGTTAATTGATGCCATTACACGCATCTTTACGTTGAATAGTAATAAAAAGAAGAGATAGTCATCATTAATAAATGCTTTGTTCACCAGGAATATAATTGGCCCTTATTATAAGAAAAAACATGTATTTTTTATCCATCATAACCATACTTCTATCCCTGTTCTGCGTTTTTGACCTTCATGCCAATTCCCATAAGAACTTGACGACAAAACCTTCAACATCGCCGGCTCATACAACCAAAGCGGCGACAACAAGTATCAGCTCTAACCCCGCTGCAGTTAACGTAACTAGTGGCTCTGGAATTCTTCAACGTTATATAGAAAAAAAATTAGGTATACATGACAACCATGGCATTGAAATCCAAGGGGCATGGATAGGTGATGCCAATGGCCTAGTTTCGGGGGGTATCCCAGATGCAAAAAAGTCAACTTCGAATAGTGTGGGACTTATTAATCTAACCATTGACACGCAACGATTCAATGGATGGCAAGGCGGATTGTTTAGTGCTCAATTTCTTCAACAGAATGCGCAAAACACGAATGGGCAGGCTGGTATTATGCAAGGATATAACTCCTTACCCGACGTCGCTCCCTACAATCGTTCGGAACTCTATGCGCTCTGGTATAGACAAACTCTTTTTAATGACACTCTTTTCATTCGTATAGGAAAAACAATCACAACCTTAGACTTTAATAATGTGATTAAACCCGTTAATCTCGCCCAAGGTGACCCTAATATTCCGGCTGTTACCAGCTTAATTTACACACCAGTGTTTATTAATCCTACACTGGTTGGGGTCATGCCGGGTTATACTAATTCGGCTTATGGAATTACAGCAACCTACGCTCCACTCAAGCAATGGTATATTTCTTATGGGGCCTATGATGGTAATTTGGCAAATGGCAAACAAACAGGTCTAACGGGACCAACCTTCAATGGAAATTATTTTCATGTAGCAGAAACAGGCAGTGCCTGGCTCTTGGGAAAAAAACTGCCTGGTACGGCAGGCATTGGATTATGGCATCAGGCTGGTCTCATTCAACAGAATAATCTTACTGAAATGAGAGCAACTGGAGCTTATTTATTTGGCTCTCAGCGTTTATGGTATCGGCATCCAGGATATGACATTAGTGGTATTTCAGCTTTTTATCAATATGGAATTAATAACTCCAGTGTATTACCCATGAAGCAATCTGTTGGAGGAGGCTTAACCGTATTTGGGCTCATTGCCAACCGTGATTCAGACTCTATTGGAGCGGGTGTCTCTCTTGCTTGGCTAAATCAAAAAATAACGAATCGTAAGACTGAATTGATGTTTCAATTATATTACCAGGCTAAGCTCATCACGAATATTTATCTCGAGCCAGCTCTTTCTTATATTCCTGACCCAGGACAAAATACAAACTTAAATTCTGCCACCGCAGGGACATTACGCGCGATAGTATTATTTTAAAAATGACTGAATCCTTTATCAGGGTTTGAAGTTAACTAAATTATTTTTACCAGCATGTTCTTGCATTTCACTAATGCTCTGTTGTATTTCAAGAGGATGATCTGCATAAATTTGTATTTTCAAAATCGCCAAAGAAGTATTGTCCATGACCGCTGGATATAATCGCCTAATTTGATTCGCAGTAATTCCTGTCTCGAGTAAATTTAATTCATAAATTGGAGGCTGATTTTTTTGCAAACTTGCAATTATATTTTCGAGATTTTTATTGGTTAAGTCTCGGCCTGAGTAATCAATGATTAACGGCTCTTTCGGATAGGGAGCAAAAAAAGATTTCATGTAAAATACCATCATGTTCTATGCTTAAAGAAGTATAGCCTAGCTTGGAAATAAAAACATGTATACCTCTTCTCCAAATAACCAATATTTTGAAACACTAACGGAGGCAAAACTTGAGCTTATATCTCGATTGATCTCATTACCTATAAATGAAACAGATAAAAAAAAATTTATAGAAGCAATTCAAGTATCTATTGAACAACATGATAACAAATCCACTTTATTAACACTAATTCAAAAATATAGAACCGAAGAAAACGAGAAATTGGTTGATGAAATTACTGCGAGGCTTCAAAGCTCTCCGATCATTATGTTCCCAGAGATACTCAATAAGCATCCCACTCTTGGAGCAGCAGATTCCTTTTTACCCATTCAATTACTTTTGAATCCTACTGATAAAATGACTGCAGTCAGGGATAAGGTTTCAAGTGTTATTTTAGCTACCTTAAAAGATTATAAACAAAAAGGTTTAGATCAAAATAATCGTAACCTTGCATCTTATTTTGGCAATTTTGCATATAAAATGATCTTTGAGTCAGGAAATACCTATCCAGGCACATTTACTTTAGAAGAGGTTAACAAGAGTTTATCCGAGCCAGAAAAAATAAAATCGCTTAGACACCCTCTAACCCGTTCGCAAATCCTGCATATGATTGACCTGACGATAGGACGACTTGAATCACCTGATACCCAAAACTATCAAATCATGGCCATTCATCTTCAATTTGGCTACCTACTGCTTAAACGTGCAGTGCTTATTGTTTCAGATGATTTACTTCCCCAAAGAGACAGTCCGGCCTACACGCGAGTGGTACACGAATACAATCAAAAAATGAATACTAATATCAATATCCATGATTTCATGCAGTTGCTACGCGATCCCTCACTTAAAGGTGACGAAGTGCGTGCCTTTATCAGTGATGATATGATGTATAACTCAGACTTCTATCAAGTAGAGTCAAGCAGAGGGCGTGGCGCTCCTGATAAAGACGTGCGAACCCAAACCTTAGGTCTCATGAGGAATGATAATGTAAGCTTGCGCCAAAATATTGCAAAATTTGAAACAATTCCTGCCTGGGTGGACTGGTCTAAATGCCCTTATGAACTCAATTCCAAAATTGTTGCCTCCATGGTAAGTCAGGAAACGCCATTCATTTCCAGTTATTCTGGAACTATCTCAATTCTACTCAATCTATTGCTTTCCGGAAAAGCAACTACCAGTGAAGAACAGCACAGCTATCTTTGTATGGCAATAGGATATATAGCAGGGGTGGGCTATCACAGCATTCATGAAATTCTGGCCCCCTCAGTTTTTTGTTTAGATATAATTCCCAGGGGCATCTACCCCATTGATATACCTGAAGACTCGAAAAAATTTCACCCACCACACTACAATAATTTTTATCAACTTGTAGAACATTCAGATCCTGATTTTAAAGCGCGCAGAGCTGCAAGCTGGATCCAGCTCAACGAATGGTACCAACTTGTTTATAAAGTTCACCACCAACCTCCCTTGTTGGGAACAATGATTGAGTATGCATTTGAGCAATATTTTGAAAATGAAGACAGCAGGGAAATAGCCAATTTTTTAAATGATCTGGGCAAAAACCCCCTGGATCCAGAAGATAATAAGAAACTGCTCGTATTACTGTCTACAGCTTCAAGTAAAATTCATAAAAATAATTTATTAATGGCTTTAATCGATTTATTAGAGGAAGACAATTCAATAAGAACTGCTATTGGGTATACCTATGAAATTCAAGAAAATATTTCTGCTTTTAATAAGCTTAACAGTAATAGTGACTTAGTTTTACATTACACTCAAGGTCGTATCCATATAATTCAAAGACTAGGAGTAACGACCGATCAATATGCCGAAGAAGCTACACCATTAATCCATTTTTCAGAAAAAATTCACCAGGAATTAAAACATTTTAAACTAAATAAGGAGGAAATGGATGAAATCATCACCTCAATAACTCCATCCTCTTATGAGCTCCCATTATCTGAAACCGTCAGTGCCCAAATCATTTCTCATTTAAAGGATAAACAAGAGCCACATCCTCTGAAATTTAATTGGCTCGATTGGGTGCAAATCCATATTTTGTCGGATGAAAGGCTAACCGTACTTAAGAATACCCCCGATAGAAAACGAATTATTGTTCGTAATCCTCAACAAGAAGAGATTTATAAATATATTGCCAACAGAAGAAATATCGCATTTGAAAAAGATCTTCAAAAACAAAATAAAGAGCTATTCCTGGCTTTAAATCCAAAATCAATCTATGGCTATAAAGTGAATAGTAATGTAATTACCATAACTATGAATGATTTAGGTACGCCATTGAGCGAAAAGATAAAGGGTTTATCTGATAGTGAATGGGCAGATATTCAGGATCAGGCAAAGAGTTTAATCAGGCAATTACATGCAATGAATTATGTTCATGGGGATATTTGTATTGATAATTTTGTTTATAATGAGCATAGAAAAACATTACATTTAATTGATTTTGAAACAGCAGTCCCTTTCGCAGGAGCTTCGGTTGAATTAACCTTATTTTCTCAAACAGTTCTAGGGGATATTAATCCTAAGCTTTATCGCAAAGAGGATGATCTGAAACTCTTAAGCAATATGTTTCATTCCATTGAATTAGCAAGAGGTAAAGCTGCTAATCCAACAATGGTAACTAAACCGAGTGCTGAAGAGAACGATAGCACCAGTTATTCTCCTTAGAAAAATCATCACCAAATTAAACTAACAAAATTTTTAACTGAGTTTTTAAACTCAAAATGCTATTATTTCATTTTTATCACTCAGTGCGAAAGATCCATAGTACTTTTAAACTGGAAAGGATTATCAATGACTCAGCACGACAGGTATTGGCAAGCCAAAAAAGTAACCCTGATTGGTGCCATTGTAAATGCTCTTCTTGGTCTTATTAAGTTAATTGGTGGATTTTTATATCACTCTCACGCATTGGTAGCTGATGGAGTACATTCTTTTTCAGATCTACTCACTGATGTCATGGTTTTATTTGCCTCTAAATATGGAAGTCTTGATGCGGATGATTCCCACCCTTATGGACATCAGCGCATAGAAACAGCAGCCACTCTGTTATTGTCTCTTTTCCTTATCCTTGCGGGCTTCGGAATTGCTTGGGATGCACTTGATGAGCTGATAAAATCAAGCTCTACCATGCCTAATTGGTTATCTTTGCCAATCATCTGCATTTCTATTTTAGCAAACGAAATTTTATTTCACTACACGCGTCACATAGGTAATCGTATTAATTCTCAATTGATTACTGCTAATGCCTGGCATCATCGTTCTGATGCAGCATCATCAATCGTGGTACTCTTGGGTTTAATAGGCAGTCTATCCGGGTTTATTTATTTGGATGCTATTGCCGCTGTTATCGTTGGAATGATGATTATCCAAATGGGATGGAGTTATGGCTGGAACAGCGTTAAAGAACTTGTTGATACCGCTGTAGGACCCGAGTTACTCGCTCAAATTGAACAGGTGATTCAGAATATCGATGGAGTTCAAAAAATTCATCAATTACGCAGCCGATCTATGGGCAATAATGTTTTAATTGATGTCCATATTCTGGTTTCCCCTAAAATATCTGTATCCGAAGGACATTATATAGCCCAACACGTACATAATGCTTTAGTCGACCAGATTGATAGTGTGAGCGATGTTATTGTTCATGTTGATCCTGAAGATGATGAGATAAGCAGCCCTTCTTTGCATTTGCCAAGTAGAAAAGTATTGCAAGGGCAATTGCTTAGCGAAGTGCATCTAGACTTTCCCCAAATTATATTTTGGAATTTACATTATTTAGATGGGAAAATAAGTATCGATATCGCTTGCTCTGAAGAGTTTACCCAATGGCAAGAGTTACATAATCGAGTCGTTTTAGCTTTGAAACTACAGGCTGATATTGAAGAGGTTCGTATCTTTAGTTTGCATGAAATTATGTCATCCTAATTTAAACGCGACAATAAATCTCTCAGTCAAAAGATAAAAAAGCTTGCTAAATCACTCTTGTGAAAATAATATACACTTTTTAAAGCAGGAATACTTCATGGTCTCGGCAACCAGTTTAAAAATAATTTTTGGTTTTACTATTTTTATAGTCATTCTTATGGCTGGCTGGTATCCCTTCAAAAAACGTATACGTGACGATAAACACATTGATTTTCCTATAGGAGAAACTTTAGCTACCGGAGTCTTTTTAGGTGCTGCTCTCCTGCATATGTTGCCCGAAGCTAATAATTTATTTAAAACAATGGGTTATCACTATCCGTTTGCTTTTATTATAACCGGCACGGTATTCCTGATTTTTTTATGGTTTGAACACTTGGGCAAAGAGCTCTACCATCATCACAGTGCAGAGCACCCTGCCTTTGCCATTTTAGCCTGGGCTATGCTTTCCGTGCACTCTGTCATGCTGGGAGCTGCTTTAGGACTAGCTCATTATAACTCCATGATCATCATGTTATTTCTGGCAATCATTACTCATAAGTGGGCAGAAAGTTTTGCTATAGCGGTGCAACTAAACAAAAGCTCGATGAGTACTAACAAAAGTATGCTGTTCTTTATCTTATTCAGCTTTATGACTCCTTTAGGTATTTATTTGGGCTGGTATTTCGGGCATGGAATAGAAACTAACTCCATCTTCGATCCTATATTAATCGCCGCTTCTGCAGGTACGTTTCTCTATTTAGGAACTTTGCACGGATTGGAGCGATGTGTCATGGTGGAGCGCTGCTGCAACCTGAGAGATTTTAGTTTCGTTATCATCGGTTTCTTACTTATGGCCTCAGTAGCTGCGTATGTCTAAATTTTTACAACAGCAACCGCTAATTCTTGCCTCGGGTTCCTCCATTAGAGCCAAACTGCTTGATTCACTTGGTTTGCAATTTCTGGTTATTCCTTCAAATTGTGATGAAGAGGCCATTAAAATACGGCATCAATCTGAAAGTATTCTTGATTTAGGCTTTACCCTGGCGAAAACTAAAGCTCTGGATGTGAGTCAGAGTTATCCAGAATATTTTGTAATAGCTGCAGATCAACTCTGTGTAATTGATAACAAAGTACTCGATAAACCCTTAAATCATCAAACAGCAACAGAGCATTTGCAATTATTGAGTGGTAAAACGCACCAACAAATTGCCTGCATCTGTATTGCGAAGAACAATGAAATTGTATGGCAACATCATGATATAGCAACTCTCTACGTACGTAATTTAAGTGTAAAAGAGATTGATGCTTATTTGCACCGTGAGCAACCCTATCATAGTTGTGGTGCCTACCACTATGAAACTCAAGGTAAATGGTTATTTACAGAGGTACAGGGGTGCGAAGATACCATACTTGGATTACCTCTTATGCCCTTGACGAATATTCTCATCACCCTGGGAGCCGTTCACCTTGTATAGCACTCTATATGGTGCCTACACTATCAGCTTGCTTATTTCAAACCCAATCCCCACTCGATGTATCAAGAATACTTGACAACGAAGACAGTTAACAAAACAATACCTGACACACTATTAAACGCACTTAGGACTCATCATGCAAATAACCAAAATTCAAGCTCGTGAAATCTTAGACTCCCGGGGTAACCCTACTGTTGAAGCTGATGTCACCCTTAGAAACGATATCACTGGAAGGGCTAGTGTCCCTTCAGGAGCATCTACGGGTAGCCGCGAAGCATGTGAGCTTAGAGACAATAATCAAAAGAGATACGGCGGGAAAGGTGTATTAAAGGCTGTATCTCATGTTAATAATGAAATCAATAAAGCATTGCATGGATGTTCTGTTGAAGATCAAAATGCTTTAGACCATCTATTATGTGAACTGGATGGAACAGACAATAAATCACGTCTGGGAGCCAATGCACTTCTAGCCGTGTCACTTGCTAGTGCCAGAGCCAGAGCCAACTCTCACAATCAACCTTTATATGTAGCCCTAAATCAGGGTGACACAATGTCTATGCCAGTACCCATGATGAATATTTTGAATGGTGGTGCACATGCTGATAACAATGTGGATATCCAAGAATTTATGATCATGCCTGTAGGAGCTTCTGACTTCCCAACAGCACTGCAGATGGGCGTAGAAACGTTCCATGTACTAAAATCCGTACTAAAAAAACAAGGCTTAAATACCTCTGTGGGTGATGAGGGTGGTTTTGCTCCCAATATAAAATCTAATCGACAAGCCCTGGATATGCTTAGTGAAGCCATTGAAAAAGCTGGTTTTCGTTTAGGTGAAGATATGGTGTTTGCCTTAGATGTTGCAGCGTCAGAGATTTATGATCATGACTTTTATCACATGGCTTCTGAAAACCAGAAATTTACTTCGATGCAACTCATAGAATATTATGCTGATCTCGTTTCTAACTATCCTATAGTCAGTATTGAAGATGGACTGGATGAAAAAGATTGGGCAGGATGGAAGCATTTAACAAGCCGTCTGGGTAATCATATTCAATTGGTTGGTGACGATTTATTTGTTACCAATCCTAAAATTTTGCAAGAAGGAATTGTGCAAGGCGTTGCGAATTCGATACTGATTAAAGTCAATCAAATAGGTACTTTAAGTGAAACAAGACAAGCAATAAAATTGGCTCATCAGAACAACTATCGCTGTGTCATGTCACACCGCTCTGGAGAAACAGAAGATTCCTTTATTGCTGATCTCGCTGTTGCTACAGGTTGCGGACAAATTAAAACCGGATCTCTGTGCCGTACTGACCGTACAGCGAAATACAATCAATTGCTCCGCATTAATGAAATCGCAAATCTCCCTTATGCGGGTAGGACAGTGTTGAATAAATAATTAGGCCAGAAGGTGTTAATGCAGGTGGACTTTATTGCCTGAAGTATCATCAATTAGTGGTAATTGTAACTTGGGTGTCGACTCAGTAGTAAGCAGGATGAGGCGCCCAAATCCCTGGGTTACGGCTCTCGCCTCCACCCAGGCTACATATCGGTACTACTCAGGCCGCGTCCTGTCACACTTATATCACCTTAGACTGAAGGTAACGTGACTCTCTCGACCTAAATTAACAAATTAAATACAGAATTACTTCTATCAGATATTGCCCCTGCCTGTAATATGGTAATACAATAATCAAAGATACTTTAAAAATAGACAAACTTATGCGCCCCATATTCATTATCTTGATTATTGCTTTAGTTGTTTTGCAACATAAGCTATGGCTAGGTGATGGTAATTTAATCCAATGGGTAAATCTTGAAAAAAAGCTTGAGGAACATCAGCACGAAAATAACAAGTTGGCGGCACGAAATAGAGCTTTAGAAGCTGACGTCAAAGAGCTGAAAAATGGGGATCAAGCTCTGGAAGAGCAAGCGCGTTATGAACTGGGGATGATAAAAGAACAGGAGGTTTATTATCAATTTGTTGATTAAAAAGTTTATTAAACAGCGATAAGCTCCAAATTCTCCGGCAGTGTATTATCCCAAAGACTCAGTACGAACCCGCCGCCTCCTGAACCCGTGGGTTTAACAGCAATGGCCCCGTCAGAAAATAATTGATTCATATGTTGTTGTAAACTTTCACTCACCAGCCCCCATTGGTAAAAGCAATCTGCAGCCTTATTCATGGCTTTCGCTAAACGTTCCGTAGCGTTAATACCTCCCTGCTCTAACACCATTTTAGCTTCTTGAGTTGCTTCGATCATTTGATTATCAATTTGTTGCGCAAGCAAGGGATTTTTATCCCACAAATTTTGTACCTGTTGAATGCAATGAGAGGTAATACCAACTTGATTACAGGAAGATAAAAACCACTTAGGATGGATTATCTGTTTTAAAGGGATACAGGAACCTTCCTTAAAAAAAACGCCTCCCTCAGATGCCACACCAGCAATATCCAGCCCACTGCTTTTACCATGAAATAAATGCTCTAATTCCCTGGCGAATTCACTAACTTTATTGGCATATATCATATTCTGGGCACAGAACCAACGACTCATAGCCACACAAAGAGAAGCCGAAGCACCCATTCCTACGCCAACGGGAATATTGCTTTCTAAATGAAAATGACCATCCAGTTGATTTAATGAACGACCTAATAGTTGCATTCCTTGTTCGAGTACACTCCAAAATAATAAATGCATATCTGCGCCACTACTTCCAGCATAATCAGCACCTAGAGAGCTGGAGCAAGCCTTATAGCTCAATGTCAGCTGTTTTTCCTTAATAGGAAATACCAAGGCTTCATGTCCCCTGACTACGGCATGTTCTCCTGCTAAAATCCATTTGCCAAACGTTGTAGTTTCAAAATCATAAAACATCATAATTACCAACCAAATAATCTGATTTAAATTGGCGCGCTAAGTCCTCTTGCTCGGGGCGATATAATAAATGAATATTGGGACCAGCATCCATAGTCACTATAGGTCCATCCCCCTTGCTTTGCCATTGATCCTGCAAGGTGTTTAATATACTTAAACTTTCTTTTGTCATGTAGGAGAATGGTTGCTCGCAACTACTGAATAAATGGTGCATGTCTTGAAATTCCCGCCAGCAAATTTCATAAGCACTAGCCCAATCTTCAGCCATCAGTGCATTAAGCAGAATTTTTAAATTTTCCTCTGCTCTTTGACTCCTGGTTGAATAAAAATTGCTGGTCTTAACTCGTTTGTGTGCTTCACTGGAAGAAATACTTTTCTCTTGACCACTAATAACGATAACCTGGTGAATTAACTTTTTATAAGGCAAATCTATGGAAGTTACCGTATCCTCTTTCCATAATGCCCAAGGAGAATAAAAAGACCGACATGAGGAACCAGAGCCCAAACGACTTAATTGGGCTTGCTCATCAATAGATGGCATTGGTTTATGAGTCAATTCACTCAGTGCTAATGAGGCGCATTTAGTTAAAGCTGCAAAACTGGATGCAGAACTTGCTAATCCACTGCTGTGCGGAAAATTATTACTGGATTGGATTAAAAAGCCACCTTGATAATCAAAATAAGATTTCATCAGCGCTAAATGATCAATGAATCTTTTTTGTCCTATTACAGATAGTTTAAACTCAGAACCACCAGGAATAAGAAGAGGTTCCCAAATATCTTTTTTTCCAGGAAATACTTCTAACTTTACTGTGCTTAGTAAATTGTTTAAGGTATAAGACAATGAAGAATTATCAGGAAGATTCGAATCCTCATCGCTTTTTCCCATATATTTGATTAAAGCAATATTAGCAGGAGCTTGAGCTAACCAATGCATAAATTTTCTCCTTGAGATCAATGTCCCGGCGCATCATTCCATAAAATTTTATGTAATTGTATTTGAAAACGAACTGGTAATTTATCTTGTACTATCCAATTAGCAAGATCGGTTGGATTAAGTTGATTCCAACTTGGTGAAAAAAGTAATTGCGCCCGCTCAGAGAGACGATGTTTATTTACTATATCGCAGGCCCATTCATAGTCATTACGGCTACATAATACGAATTTAATTTGATCCGCGGGTTTTAAATAATCCAGATTAGCCCATAAATTTTTATCAGACTCTAACGAATCAGGTGTTTTTAAATCCATAACTACCATAACTCGTTGATCCACATTAGAGATATCACGCGCTCCGCTTGTTTCTAGTGAAACGGAATATCCTGCATCACATAATCTTTTTAAGAGCTGAGCACACCCCGGTTGGGCCAAAGGCTCACCACCGGTAACACAGACATAGTTACATTGATATGAAGCGACTGTATTGAGTATCTCATCCATTTCTCGAACTGTACCACCAGTAAAGGCATAAGCAGTATCACAATATTGACAACGCAAGGGACAGCCGGTTAAACGAACAAATACTGTCGGTAACCCTACCGTAACCGACTCCCCCTGCAATGAATGAAAAACTTCCGTGATTCTTAATTGATTAGTAAATTGTTTCATAAAGCTTTAATTGTATTCAATTTTGCACTGGCTAATTGGGCAGTGGGTGTATCAGGATAAGTTTTAATGATTTGTTGAAAAAGTTTTTTGGCTTCCTGGTTATTACCTGTAGCCTCCTTGGCATATCCTAATTTCAGCATACTGGCAGCAGATTTACTGGATACAGGAAATTGACGTAATACCACTTCAAAATGCTCTATGGCTTTGGGATAGTCTTTCTTAACCAGATACAACTCACCTAACCAGTATTGTGCGTTAGCAGTATATCCGCCTTTGGGATATTTTTGAACAAATGTTTGCATTGCATTAATGGCGTTATCGTAACGTTTACTTTTCACTAATTCATAAGCTGCCAAATAACTAATTTGCTCATCTGCAGGATTAATTCTGGAAACTGCAATAACCGGCTGCGTACTTGTTGAAGATGATGCCGGTTTAGTCGAGGTTGAAGCCGTAGCAGAGGAATTCGGTTGAGCAGTGAGTGTTTTAGAACCTAAAGTAATATCTGTTGCCGGCTTGTTTTGTGCAGTAGAAGAACCATTTCCTAAACGAGCATCCAAATCTTTATAAAAAGCTACTTGTTGCTGCTGTAATAATTTTAAATCATGGGCCTGAACTTCCAACTGCCCGCGTAATTCTTGAATCTCTTGTTGTAGTGCTTGTATTTTATCAATCAGTTTCGCATTATGATTAATATCATTATTAAAATCATTGCTTTGATCTTCCTTAACCAGAGCAGGACCGTCCTCTGACTGGGCACTGTCCATTTGATAATATTCATTCTGACCGTTTTCTATCTGTGGTTCATCATACTTAGGATTGACAACAGGAGCTTCCGCAACCTGTTGTCCATCTGTAAATGCAAAATTCTCACTATCGTCGATTACAGGTGCTTCTGACCAAGCAGTCAAAGGAAGCATTAAACTCAATCCAATGGCGATAATGTGTCTTTTGCAATTAATCATCTTGTTGCCTCATAAGTAAATTCTACACGACGGTTTTGGGCGTGTGATGCAGCATCATGTCCTAAATTAGCAGGACGCTCTTTTCCATAACTAACTACACGTACTTGTTGTCTGCTTACCCCAGCCATACGTAAAATATCAGCTACGGTATTTGCACGATGTTCGCCAAGAGCTACGTTATATTCGCGGCTACCACGTTCATCAGTATGACCTGCCAGTAAAACACGTGCACCTGGATGTGACTTCAGATACTCTGCCTGAGCATTTACTGAAGGCAAATACTTGGGTGCTAAATTACTGTCATCATAAGAGAACAAATACAATTGATTATGAGGTGCCTGGGTTGTATAAGATTCACCTGGTTGCTGACCAGCAAAATGAGTCATTTGCCCTAGACCCTGAGCAGAAGCATCAGCATCACTCATCTCAGCACCACTAGCACTGCCTGGTGTTTTGGAACAAGCCGCAACTAACACGACGCTTGCTACAAGCAGTCCCAATTTATATAACGATCCGGCTTTCATCTCAATCTCCTTTAGTTCTTTTTATTATTAGAAATTACACATGACACTCATGGGGTGTCATTGTACAATTTTTTTTATTTATTGGCTATTGCTTTACCATGTTTAGTCTCGTTTTATATGAGATATCACGAAGTCAGCAGCACTTGCGGTAAACTGGTGAGAGGCCCTGTTTGCCGCGACCACGCCACCATAAGGAGTATCCATTGGACACGGAAGTTGTTGACTGATAATACGTGATGCAATCACTTTATTATCATCAATACGAGTAAGTACTAACTTAACAACAAATTCTATGACGCTAGGTTTTTTTAAAAAACTCTGATCCAGAGTTAATAATTGAGTATCCAGGCGATAATCTGTTTTCTCATTGTAAGGACTTGAAGCGACAGCATAAAAATAACCTGTTCTCTGCAGGCTTTGTACTAATAATGGATACAGCATGTCTGCAGGCGGACTAACCCATGCGTTTTTGGAAAATGCCTCGAGTTGAAAGGGCTTTTGAATATAGCGCATTTGTTCAGTCTGATATCCTGCAACAGCATCAGGAGCCGTGACCAAAATAGTAACAGGTCGGGGGCTTGAAACAAATTGCCTTGCACTAAAGGAACTTAACCGATATTCATTGGTTACAGGCATTTTAACGGCCGAGCATCCTATAAACGACACTATTCCCATGCTTAAAAAAAGGATCCTGAGAATCCACATGATTATTCTCCTGGTCCAGGTTTAGGTGGTTTAGTTCCACGGATAACTACCGAAGGATTTTGACGCATTTCATTAGAAACCTTTTCAAGGTTAGCTGAAATGGCATTCAATCGGCGAAGCAAAATGACTGCAGGTGGAAGGGCTTGCTGTGAAATTTTATCTATGGCATTTTTTCCTGAAACCATAGTTTTCGAGACATTGGTGCCGGCTTCACCCATATTGGTAGCTGCAGAATTAAATTTACGTACCCCAACTCTTAGCTCCTTAACCAATTGAGGAAAATCGGCGCTGACTTTTGCAATATGTTCCAAAAATATATCAGTATTTTTCAGGCTGCGATTAATTTTTTCATTATTATTTGCTATTACTGTAGTAACGCGTTCTATATTCGCTAATGACTTTTTAATATACTTCGCATTTTCTTTATTAAATATACGCTGAGCTTCATTGCTTAATTTATTCACATTCTCAGAAACCTCTTTCAATATCGTATCCAATTGATTAAATAAAGAAGGCTTTGTAGGAATTACAGGATAGGGTTCACCGGGCATTTTTTGTATTGGCGTTAAATCCGCAGTACTGGCAGATAATCCTAAATAGGTCACCCCAGTAATCCCTTGAGAAATCAAAGTGGCAGAAGTACTGGTGGTTATCGGCGTTCCCTCTTCAATATCCAATGTAATCTCTACTTGCCGGGGATCATTATTATTCAGTTTAATTTTCTTGACATGGCCAACTTGCACGCCATTATATTTAACAGCTGCATCTTGACTCAAACCAGCCACTGACTCATGGAAATATACAGTGTAAGGAAGGTATGTTTTCTGATTGAAGCCAACGGACAACCATAAACCTGTAGATAAAAGACCTGCCGCCAAAATAAGAACAATCAGCCCGACAATGGTGTAGTTGGTTTTTGCTTCCAAGTAAACTATCCCCTATATGTAAATATCTTACCTCAAAGTTTACTGAAATAATCAGCAATCAATGGATTTTTATTTTTCATCAATTCTTTAATGGGCTCCACACTAAGAATTTTTCCATCCCCAACAAAAGCTACCCGATCTGTAGTTCCTTTTAAAGACTCTATATCATGACTCACCATAACTATGGTTAAATTTAATGAGTCTCTTAAAAATAGAACCAACTCATCAAAAAGTCTTGCGCCTCGTGGATCTAGTCCCGTAGTTGGCTCATCGAGAAACAACAATTCAGGATCCATGGCTATAGCTCGCGCAGCCGCGGCTCTTCGTTGCATACCCCCACTTAACTCAGAAGGTAGTTTACCGGCAGCTTCTTTGGGTAATCCAACTAAAGCTACCTTCAATAGCGCCAATTCTTGCATGAACTCTGATTCCAGATTAGTGAATTCCTGCATGGGGAACATTATATTTTCCAAAACAGTCATCGCGGAAAATAAGGCACTATGCTGAAAAAGCATTCCCCACCGACGACGAAGTTTGAATGCTTCCTGCGCATCAAGGGCATAAACTTCTTTGCCAAATACTTTAATACTACCAGCGGTAGGTTTCAATAACATCAGCAAGCTACGCAGTATCGTGGTCTTCCCACTACCAGAACCACCAATGATGGCAAGTATTTCCCCTTTATTCACGGTCAGATTAACATCTGAATGCACCCATTGACCACCAAGGAAGTTCTTCATTCCTTTTATTTCAATGACAGGCTCACTCATTTAAAGTTTCATCCAACTGTAAACAACCGAAAATATCGCATCAACTATAATAATCAAAAATAAAGCTTGCACCACACTTTTAGTTGTTTGGCTTCCTATACTATCAGCACTTGATTCAACTCTGAATCCCTGATAACAACCGACAAGAGCAATCAATAGAGCAAAAGCAGGAGCCTTATATAATCCTAACATCATTTGAGAAAGGCCCACTGAATCTCTTAAACGTTGCAAAAAATCGTCAAAACCAACATCTAACATTGTGTTGGACATCATCATTGCCCCCAAAATACTAAAAATATCTGCCCAAAAAATTAATAATGGAAAAACAATCAGCAATCCTACTACCTTGGGCAACACGAGTAATTCAGTAGGAGAAAGCCCCATAGTAAGCAGCGCATCGACTTCTTCATTAATTTTCATACTGCCAATCTGAGCTGTAAAGGCAGAGCTGGTTCGTCCAGCAACAATAATAGCAGTAATTAAGGGAGCAAATTCGCGAAAAATGGCCATACCGGACAGGTAAGCAATAAAGATGTTCGCACCATAAGTTGCTAACTGCAGACCCATTTGGTATGCCAGGACCACTCCAATTAAAAAGGAAAGCAAAGCAACTATAGGTAATGCTTTGAGTCCTGCCGAATTAATATTTGAAATAATGCTGGGAACGTGGAATCGACGCCAGTTCCCCATCGCTTCGAATAATTTGGTGCTCAGATCGCCTATCAGAATGACAAGACCATCCACCTGCATTAATTTATTTTCTGATTCTTTACCGATTTGGTACAGAATACCCTCTTGTGCTGGAAGAGGAATTTGATAGGATAATACTTCTCGTTTTGAATGAATCAACTGAATGAGTTGATTTTGGGCTTCAGAAAAGTTAATTAACTTAACTTCATTGTCTCTTTCTTTGAGCTCATCCACGCAGGTTGTTAAAGCCAATGCTCCAGCACTATCAAAGGAACTGATTGACTCCCCATTTATTACTAATTTTTTTCCTTTGGGAAGATCGCCCCCTCTAAAATTTTTTGATAAGTTGCTTAAGGTCAAAACACTCCAGTCGCCGCTGCACTGGAATCTGTTTTGCTCCTTCTCGAATATGATTTGAGCTTTGCTTTGATCCATAGTTTTTTTTTAATAAATTTGCCCAAGGATAATACAACACAGCCTAAGACCGGAAAAGCTAATGAGCCATGTTATCATAATATTATTCACACTACTTATATTTCTATTTAGAATTTTTAGCAGCATTAAGAGTACTCATTCGTTACTCTCTCATCTTGTGTATTAGCAAGAGAGCTCATATGAGCTGATGATAATATAAGGATAAATCACTTCATCTTTATATTCAAAACGATAGAGGCTTAAAGAAAAATAATTACATTAAGACAAGGTATCGAGATGATGCTGTTCTGTTTGTTAACAGAACAGCATCATCAACAATTATTTAAGCTGAAGCAGCAGCAACGTGAGAATTCTCAATTGCTTCTTCAAGATTATCAACTATTACACCAGATTTTGTTGCAGGTTTAAATAATCTAAACTCAAACTTTCCTGTAGTCAGAGCAGCAACTCCATGGATAAGCCCGGCACTAAAAATAGCAGCTAATAAGTTAATCACAATTTCTTTTAACCCGCGGTGCGATTTTAAGGTTTGTACATCTTCCACTGTATCGTTCAGTAGAGGTGCAGCATCTCGTTTAAATAGATCGAGATCGATATCGCCATAGATATACTCATTATATAAATGGTTAATTCTATCATGGATACTCTCTGTAGCTTGTATCGCTTTATCAAATTCTTCCAACTTAGATATATCACCGGGATACTTCTCAGCATGAGTTGCATATTTACCAATGAACTCAGCTTTTTTATCTAAAAGAGCATCTAATTGTATTTTAACTCGCGCCAAATCTCTTACTCGTTCAGGATTTATTTCTCTTGGTATCACCGGAAACTCCAGATCCAGGATTTTTGGTTCTGGATTCACAACCAATCCAGGTTCCTGAGAATCTTCATTAGTTACAGAGATCTGAGCAGGGACGTGAGTAGAGGTAAGAACGGGGTCTGTACCCTTAGAAATGAGTTCAGAAACTCCACCTACAATTCCAGTCTCTTCACTGACTTCACTGACTTCACTGACTTCACTAACATCGCTCTCTTCTTTAGGAGCAAATTGTAATGTTTTTTCTTTAATCAGTTCTTTAATTTCCTCATCCAGGCTTATAATTATTGCTCTATGGCTAGCTTTTAAGTTACCCAGGTTCACTGTAAACTTATGATTTTTCCGATTTTCTTCATATTTATTCAAAATAGTGTGTAACCGGGTTTCAGTCGTGCAGTTTTGCAATGAAGTAAGTAAATCATCCCTAACTTTTTCCGCAGCACGAAAAGCTTTCATTTCTTTGTTCTGTTTACTAGCCATTTTAGATCCTCAAGGTTATGAACAATTAATGCGCGGATAGTACTCGTTTTTTTTGAACAACTCCATAAAAAATAAAAAAAAAAGGTTAAGAAATAGGACTTATTTGTAACAATTACGTCATGGGGCACTTATTGCTATTCAATACATAAACAGCTAAGGAACCCACATCATTTGTTCCTCCTACTCCCCTATCGTTCTAGGAAAATTATTTATTGAGCCAACCATCTAATACTTGAGTTGATATTTATTAGGCTATACTGGACTTTCGCTATTTAATAAAGCGAAGCAAGCCAGATCGATGATCCGTAAAAAATCCGAACGGGATATCCCCTCGTTCACAAAGACGACAATTTAGATGCTCTTTTAAAAAGGTTATAGTCCCAGATATAATGGTACGCTCTAATGGAATTAAATCAGTGAGTAATATCTTTTTTATTATTTACTCAATTGCAACTTCTTTTCTACCTGAATATAATAAAACTTATCAATTGAAAACCAGGTATCTTCGACATGTTCATAATCTCTCAATAAGCCCACAGAATGGGCAAATTCTATCCCCGCCCAAATCCTTTGAGAGAGTATGTATATGAGTTGTTTCATTCAGTTAATTGATATCAGTTTATACTTTACCCAAAAAACCTGTTTTGAAGCTTTTAATTATGAAATTCATGCCGGTGAGCGTATCGCCTTAATTGGTGATAATGGTTCCGGAAAAAGCAGTATGCTTAAAATTATTAAAAAGCTTATTTCTCCCAGCGATGGTTTCGTTAAATATACCGATGATCTGACTGTTGCGTATGTGCCTCAATTGCTTGATTGCACGACTTCCTACAGTGGAGCCGAACAATTTAATCATATATTGACCGCTGCATTAGCTCAAAATCCTCATGTATTGCTGCTTGATGAGCCTACAAATCATCTTGATAATAAAAACCGTCAAAGCCTCATGCGATTGCTCGATCAATTCAGTGGTACTTTAATAATCGCGTCACATGATGTGAGTTTACTTTGTAGGCAAGAATATTGTTTTTGGCATTTTAAACAAAAACAGATAGCTACTTTTCAAGGAAATTTTGATCACTACCAACAACAGAATATATTGCAACGGCATGCTGTTGAAGAGGAAATAGATCAGTTGCAATACCACAAAAAACAAAATCATCTTTCCTTGATGAAGGAACAACAACGTGCAAAAAACGCTCGCCTCAAAGGAGAGAAATCAATTCAACGCTCCAAATGGCCAACTATAGTTTCCAAATCTAAAATGCTTAGAGCCCAGGAAACATCGGGTAAAAAGAAAAGAATCCTGTCTGAAGATAAAAGATATCTGGTAAATCGACTGCAGGAATTAGATGCTGAGGAAGAAATTACCCCACAATTTGAGCTGACTTTATCGGGTAATACCACTAAAGCTTTGGTAACCATTACAGAAGGAACAGTTGCTTATGACCAACATATTATCCTGGATCACATCAACTTAAATCTCACCGGTCAGAGTCGATTAGTGCTTTGCGGTGCTAATGGGACGGGCAAATCCACTTTACTCAAGGCCATTATGGGCGATACTTCAGTTCAAAAAGAGGGGCTATGGATAACCCCTTCCTTCAAAGATATTGGCTATCTTGATCAGCATTATCAATTATTAAAAAAAGAGGACACTGTCTTGGAAACTATTGAACAATGTAGGCCAGACTGGGTTCATGCCACAATTCGTCACCATTTAAATAATTTTCTTTTTCGTAAAAACGAGCAAGTAAACGCTACTGTGGCGATGCTCTCTGGTGGTGAAAAAGCACGATTAAGTCTTGCTAAAATTGCCGCAAAACCACCTAAATTGCTTATTCTTGATGAGATAACCAATAACCTGGATCTAAAAACCAGAAATCATGTAATGACACTGCTAAAAGATTATCCAGGTCCTTTTATAATCATTTCTCATGACAGTGATTTTTTGGAGCGTATTAATATCAATCAACGCTATACCTTGTTATAGAACAATAACAAAGCATGTGGATCATTAGATAAATAAACTGGTCTATAATAATACATGAGCATATGATGAGGAGTATATACAATGGAAAGTTACTTCTACAAATGTAAGCCGGCATTTAAACTCATTGCCGTTTTTGCTTTATTATTCTGGGCGTTATTGTTTACGTCTCCTGCCAATGCCGCTTCAAGAGAATTGAATACCCCAGTTAACGCAGCACCTACACAAGTTGCCTACTATGGTGGCTATTACCATCGTGGGTATCGCTGGCACAATGGGTACCGCCACTACTATAGATACCCTGGATACCACCGCTACTATAGACATCCTGGATACCGTCACTATTGGCACCGTGGGTATCGTCACTGGCGCAGATAAAAGTTCGAATAGAACTCAGCAGACCTCTGTTAGATGGTTCAATCTAACAGAGGTCTGAAATATATAACCAAATATTTGAATATTTCTGTAGGCCCTCGTCAGATGAAACATCCATGTGGTTTGCTGCACTACTTTATGATAAAATTGCTACTATTTTTCTCAAATTCAGAATCCAGGTATGCAAAACGACTACAGTCAATTTGAACAACGGAAGCGCGATCATATTGAACTCGCATTAATGCCAGCGAATCAAAGCAGCGAATTAAACCCCTTTGATCATCTTTCTTTAGTGCATGAGGCCTTGCCTGATATTAATTTTAATGACATATCCATTCAATATAAACGCTTTAGTAAAGTCGTTGAAAAACCGTTTCTTATCAGTTCAATGACCGCAGGGCATTCCAATGCAGTTAATATCAATAAACGTCTTATAGAAGCTTGCGCTCAATCAGGATGGGCTATGGGTGTAGGTTCTCAACGACGCGAATTAACTGATAAACAAGCAGCTTTTGAATGGCAACCTCTACGGCATGAGTTTCCTAAAGTGAGTTTATTCAGTAACCTCGGAATAGCACAACTGATTAATACTCCTGTTTCAGACATTCAACGGTTAATAGACTCTCTTCAAGCCGATGCAATAATTATTCATTGCAATCCACTGCAAGAATGCATTCAACCTGAGGGTACTACTGATTTTAAAGGATGTTGGGATGCTCTGGAACAACTGGTAAAAACCATCCCTACCCCTGTCATTGTAAAAGAAACAGGATGTGGATTTTCGAAAAATACATTAATTCGCTTAAACGATATTGGCGTTGCTGCAGTTGATGTCAGTGGCGTTGGTGGCACTCATTGGGGAAGAATAGAGGGCCATAGAGCGGTTAATGTTTCCCTAAGACATCAAACAGCAGATACATTTCGTAATTGGGGAATTGATACCCGGCAGAGTGTAAAAAATGCTACCGCCATAAATCCCGTTTTTGAAATATGGGGATCCGGTGGAGTAAGACACGGCCTGGATGCTGCCAAATTATTTGCTTTAGGGGCTACAACTGTAGGATTTGCGAAACCTATGCTAGAAGCAGCCCTGGAATCAAGCCAACACGTTCTTAACAAGATGATGGCTATAGAATATGAATTAAAAACTGCTATGTTCTGTACAGGCAGTCTTATACTTAGCGATTTAAAGGAGAAGGCATGTCCATAGCTTCTAATGCTGAAGAATTATTCTGCGGATTTTCAAAGTTATCACGTGAAGAACGATTTCAAAGATTATTAACATTAGGTGTTATCAGTCCTGAAGACATTCTTTTTCTCCAACAAGGTGGCATCAAGAATTTAAACCTGGCGGATAAACTGATTGAAAACGTCATCGGTTATTTCCAACTTCCTCTAGGTGTAGCCACTAATTTTAAAATCGATGGCCGGGATTATGTCATTCCCCTGGCGGTGGAAGAAACTTCTATTATCGCTGCTTTATCTAAATCGGCAAAATGGATAAGACAATATGGTGAAATAAACACCTGGGTTCATGGCGAGTGTATCCTTGGACAGATTCAATTAGCCAAAATCAGCGACTTTCAAAGATTTTCACGTATTTTTAATGAAAATCGCCTCTATCTCATCGAAAAAGCAAATGAAGACGTCGCCGCTAATATGGTAAAGCGCGGAGGTGGAGTCGTTGATTTACAGTTACGTCACTTAAAAAGAGAAGACGGTAAGGATATGGGCGTTATTCATCTTACCATGAATAGTTGTGATGCTATGGGTGCCAATATCATTAATCAGGTTCTAGAATACTTAAAAACACCCATTGAACGTTTAACGGGTGAAGAAGTGACCATGTGTATTTTATCCAATTTAAACGATCAGAAACTGACAACTGCTCAGGTAATAATACGCCATATTGATCCGGTCCTTGGCCATAAATTACAAGAGGCCTCTTTATTCGCAGAAATGGACCCTTATCGAGCAGCTACTCATAACAAAGGGGTAATGAACGGCATTGATCCTGTATTAATTGCTACCGGGAATGATTGGCGAGCGGTAGAAGCTGGTATACATGCTTACGCTGCCCGTACGGGCCAATATCAGGCAATCACTCGCTGGCGCTATCAGAATGACATCCTCACCGGGGAATTAACTGCCCCGATCATTGTAGGTACTGTTGGTGGCGTTACTTCCCTTCATCCCACGGCTAAAATGTGTTTACGAATGATGGACATTACTTCTGCAAATCAACTTGCTCAAGTCATTGCAGCGGTGGGACTAGTACAGAATTTAGGTGCTATTAAAGCCCTCTGCACTGATGGTATTATCCAAGGTCATATGAAATTACATATTGATAATCTGCTTTTAGTAGCGGGCGCTGACGAAAATGAAATGCCCGTTCTCAAAGAACGGTTACAAGAATGGTTGTATGTAAACAAAAGAGTGAGTCTGAATAATGCATATGACTTATTAGCCCAAATCAGACAAACGTCGATTGCTATATGAAATGGCAAATACCTGCCAAGACCTTTTTATTAGGTGAGTATGCAGCCATAGCTGAAGCTTCAGCCCTCATTTTAACAACCACCCCCTATTTTGAACTGGCCTTAACTAATAATAATGAATTAATCGGAATTCATCCTGAATCTCCGGCAGGTTTGTGGTGGCATCAACAAAAGTACTCCAGTAAAAGTCTCTCCTGGTATGATCCATATAATAGTCTTGGTGGTTTGGGAGCATCTAGCGCTCAATTTTTGGCCAGCTATTTAGCCAGTAGCTACCTGGAAAATAAAAGACCGGATTTAAATACCATGCTTCAGGGCTATTATCAATCATCATGGTCAGGAACAGGTTTAAGACCCAGTGGCTATGACGTAATTGCTCAATCACAACAAGGTTGTGTTTATATTAATAAACAAAGAAAGATCGTCCAATCCTATGATTGGCCCTTTAAAGACCTTTCTTTTTTCCTACTCCATACCGGAATAAAACTTGCCACCCATCATCATCTCCAGACAGCAAGCCTTCCTCATCAGTTAGATGAGTTATCCCTGATAGTAGATGAGGCCAAACAAGCCTTTGATCAAATTAATAGCGAACAACTGCTTAACGCTATCAATAATTACCATCATCAATTAAGTGAGCTAAACCTGGTTGCCCAACATAGTTTAGAGATCATCAATCATTTAAAAACCTATCCTGAGATATTGGCAATCAAAGGGTGTGGTGCCATGGGAGCTGATATTTTGTTGGTGCTGACGTCACGCCACGATGCCCCCACCCTTAACGATAAACTCCACTCCCAAAACCGGGCTGTACTCGCTACAGAAAAAAATTTAACCACTTTGAATCAAGATCCCATCATAGTTGGCCGCCTATAATTGATGCAATCTGATTATTTAAAAAATATTCAATAAAAACACTTGAAATTCTACGCTAATCCGGTATGATTTCAGCCTCTTTAGGGCCGTTAGCTCAGTTGGTAGAGCAGGAGGCTTTTAACCTCTGTGTCATAAGTTCGAATCTTATACGGCCCACCAGTTTTACGAAACTGGATACCAACAGTCTGTAAGATGTAGTTTTAGAAAAATTACCCTGTAAGGGGCCGTTAGCTCAGTTGGTAGAGCAGGAGGCTTTTAACCTCTGTGTCATAAGTTCGAATCTTATACGGCCCACCATTTTTGGTCTCCAGTCCTAGATTATAAAGACCAAAAGTAAAGAATATAATTTCAAAATCCACACCCCATCGCGCTCGTAGCTCAGCTGGATAGAGTACTTGGCTTCGAACCAAGGTGTCGGGGGTTCGAGTCCCTCCGAGCGCACCACTTAAAATCAAGCACTTAGGGGTCTTAGCTCGGGTCTTTCGGGTCTTTCCCAATTACGGGGGCACTCACCAATTAACAACAAAGAA
>CAYRWO010000014.1:0-100487 GCA_964428035.1 uncultured Legionella sp. | reverse complement strand
GATAACGGTACCGTTATCACAGCCGAGACTCAGGGCATCATAGCCATGCAGAAACATTTGGCAAGTGATGTGAGTTTGTATTTTGCGACGAGTTATCTGGTAGGACAAATTGTTACTCTCTTTAATAAACTTCACTGTTTAGGCGAACTGAAAGAAATACATCCTGAACTTGATCGCTTGTTAGTAGAGTATGTGGGTTTAAGAAATGCTCTGGAGCATTCCGATCCCTTTATGGATTCAGAGCAAGCTCATCAACTGCTGATGGATAATAAATTACCCGATGCAACTGCTTATATGATTTGTGAAATTGTTTCATGTTATGGGTCACACATTGAAGCGTATTCGCCTCAAGCTCCTGTTGTAGCAGCTGTTCCTGCAGTTGATGCCGGGAAGGTGAAGCAAATGGAAGCAGTGGATATTGATAAATTTATAAGCTCTTGTGACAAGCGAATGAAGGATTTTAGAGCTTCGGCTGTTTACATACGCCCCAGTGCGTCAGGGTTTTTCTCAGGAACTGCTGTGTCACCAAGATCTTTGCTAAATTCAAGTGCAGCAATGCCTCTAGAGAATATTAACCCTAACCATGGACTGGGTCCCGATTATATGCTTATTTCACCGCAATTTTCATCAGCATCTAAACTTAATTGAGGTTTTTTTTAAGCTTACTTTAGCCTGCATCAGTAAGATTTAACCTCTCTGATGCAGGTCACTGTCTGGATGGATTCTTTAATAGATGAAGTTAATGAACATATGAATAATCTTGATATATTCAGAGCCATGATAAATATCTATATAAATAAACGTATCGACTGAAAGAAAAGGAATGGGCAACTAATAGACTATAATACCACCTTTGTATCCTCTCACTTTTGCGTCATGCATGAATATAATAGTCTCTCGCCCTGATGAGGTTCCTTGCCGTGCATAAAGGTAAAATTATCTACTATCATAAAGTCTCCTTTTTGCCAATTAAATACACAGGTATGGTGTTGCATAATCCGTTTGATTTCCGCTATGTCCTTCGATGAAAAAGGCTGTCCATTACCGTAATGACAGACCATGGGTAACCTGTCTTTTAAAATCAAATACCGCATAGCGATGTACTTATAAAAGGGTAATGCATTTAATTCACTATAGAGCAAGTTTGAATAATAATTTAAATATTCGGATGCATTAAACCAAAGAGTTTGATGAGTTACAGGATGTTTTAATGCTCCGGGTAATTTATTTAATATAAGCAAATCGTTACCCTTGTTTACCCAATTCCAGACAACCTCTTCTTGAGTTAATTTTTTTTCTATTGGCATTTTCTCATCGGTACCAAAATACTCAGACCAACTGCGCACACTTTTTTCTCCTAAAATTTTTTTTAGCACATCGGCTTGCATCGTCTTACCATGAAAAAATTGCTTATAAACGACGCCATGTTCAATAATTTTATCCTGAATATTTTTAGGAATATCTCGCCAAATAGCTGCAGCATTTGCAAACAGTGTTCCGCCATCTTGTTCGGCCGGAATAACACAGCAAAAATAGAGATGATTGGGAGGATTTTTTGACCTGGGTTTTTCATGATGAAGAGGCAACGAAATATGAGCGGGGAAATCGCTTGACGTATATATCTCATTGGGCAGTACTGTCCTGGGTAAATCATAGTCTTTAGTACTACACCGCGTACCAAGACCACATAACTCTATTGCTTGTGAAAAATACTCTGGATTAATACAAGAAAAACCTCTAAATAAAACGGCGCCATATTGATTGAGCTGATCCATTATCTTGGCATGATGCTCAGAGAGTAGCTCTAATAATGTAGTCTTATTATTAGATGCGGCCATTAGCATAGGCACGTTCATACCAGGAACAATGAGTGTCTCTAAATTCATTTTATTCCCTCTAAAAAAATGGGCCGTGTTTCATAATACAATGTGCCGCCATATTTGCGCTGGCAAATATTTTGAAAAGTCTGCAACATCTCTTCAAGAAGATCCTCAATAAGTTCGGCAGGAACGGTGCTCATGAATGGCATGGTGAGCAGTAAATTCTTGAAGTAATTTATATTTGGAAAAAAAACAGTGACGGTTTTTAAATTTATTTTAACTTGTTTAAAGGGTAATTGATTAAGGATAGAAACCACACGATAAAAATAGTTTGTATGCTGATGGTCTGGATTAAGATACCTGCCGGTTAGATCCGGATAGCGATTCTGCTTTGCTAACTCATGCCAGACTTGAAAAATACTGTTATCAGAGAATGAAGAAAAAACAGCATACACTCGCCCCCCTTTTTTCAAGGCATGGAACATATTAGGGAAAGACGCCTCAATATGGGTCCAATGCAAACACCAGAACGACAGAATAAAATCAAATATCTGAGAACATTGAAACTCTTCAATATTGTGTACTTCAAAAGAAAGATTCTTTCGAGTCCACCGGTGACTTGCATGGCTTATCATTTCCTCAGAGCTGTCAATGCCAAGAATATGACCGTGTTTTATCGTATCAGCCAGCATACTCGTATATTGACCATCACCACAACCAACATCTAAAATAGTTCCACATGGTTTCACCTTAAAACTTTTTCGAAATGCATCACTTATTTGATTCTGAAAATAGTTTCCATGCAGATATAGTTCAGGATCCCATGCCACATTATTCCCCAACATTCATTTTCTATTCTAGCCACCTACATACTACATGCAGTATCTCAAAAAAGAAAAAGTATTTTCATTTGCTGTGTTATTAATCTACAAACCAAGAAAAACGAATCATACCAGCCTTAAAGATTCAGATTCATCAACATTTAAGATGTTGTTAAAATTTAATTTTTAATAGCTGAAGGGAATAGTTTCTTTCTTAACCAGGAGTTCGTCAGTAGGTGATGCTAACTTGCTGAATTCAGACAGGCCGAAAAAAAACAACCTGTTTGCATGCCGATCTACATCTACTTCATTCCCTCTTGCGGTTGACGCCATTTGCCCAGAAGGAAGTTTAGCCTGTTCCCTATCATCAAGGTTATTTTTTAGGATACAGACCTTTTCTGGTGATAAATTGGATTCCTCGCTACCTTGTTTCTGCTCTTCCAAATCACTACTATGCCGACAGTACCATTCCCTGAATTCACCTTGAACTTTGCTCAAGGCAGGAGCAAGCTCTATCTGGAGAAAAGCAGGAAGACTCTCAAAAATTCTGCTTATTTCCTTGACTAGAACCCCTTTTGTCTCAAACTGGGTTATTAACGGCAACTCACGGACTAATATTAAAAATAAATTAAACTCTTCGTGAAACTGGTGTAACTTAACAAGAGAAGTAGCATCCCCTGAGTACATCACCGCCTCTTCTTCAAAAGCCTTGTTCATACGGGTCCAAAGTACCGGACTTCTAAGCACCATCCCGATCAGTACACTCGAATTTATAAATTCCATTTCGTTGAGACAAATTCCGGCAAGTTGCGCACCAGACATCAAAGAAAGGGCTTCCTCCAGCTCTTTTAGGAACATCAGATAAGTGTTACTGAACGCTTGTAAGTACTCTTTTAACGCTACGAAAAGAAAATGAATTGCAGAGGACTTACCTGCCTCAGTTGAGTTTTGAGTATTTTGCAATATTCTAATGGTAACTACGGCATTGAAGCTCGTCGCTAATACGGTTTCAGCAACCTGCCAATAGGTTTGTTTATAAGGCTTTCTTTCTTCGTTACAGGAAGGATAATAAGGGGTCAAATCGGTTGATAACGTAACCAGACGACGGAGAAAATGACTCTCGGAATAAGGCGGAGTGCACCCCTGAGAGGTGGTTAGATGACGCTCCTCAGAGGGTTTTAATCTTTCGGCTTGACGTAACAAACTTTCCATAAAATAGTTGAATTGCTGGGCCAATTTCGCCCTCTCAATGCTATTAAAATCAAATATACTTTTTTCATCAGAAGAACAAAATATATTTAGCCATACACTCATCTGCTCCGCAAAAGGAATCACCAGATTAACAGGTAACGTAATCGCCGTTGGTAAGCTTTCTACATACGTAATCGGAGATAAATCTGCCCCAACTGTAGCAATCGAAAAATCCTGCATGAGCGTGATTTTCTTTAATCGGTTTTGTAATATTTTTGCCAAATCACATGAAAACTGCTGATAATGGCCTTCTTCGCCAAAACTGATGTTATTAAAGGATTCCATACATAGATAATTAGCCAATTCTAGTTGGGTCTTGTTATCCACTAAATCAACAGGGAGTTGTTTTAGAACAGTGGCGATCATATCCACCAGCAACTCTTCATTTACCTTTCCCTGGAAGATGTTTGCCTGTTCCGCTATCGCCGGAAACAATCCTTTAATTTTTTTGTAATTGAGAAAATAGCCTTTAGTATATCCTTTAGGATTGAACCATCCTTGATACTCAAAAGGATACAAAAGATCTTCATTATTTTTTTCGTGGCCGAAATAACGAAAGGCAGCCCCCCAATCAATGCGGGCAAATTGAATAAATATCATTTCAACTGCTGAAACCACATCCAGACAAACTACATTTCCGCTATGTACGCTGTTATCCCCCAGGAGCAATGAAAACATTAAGGCTATAGCAAGACCATAATACTGTCTTAATTGAGTTAACAACAAGTAAAACTGCGGGCCACAAAACATTTCCACAAGGGGATCCCGGTCGGAACCATCGCGATAACTGGTACCAATGATCTTATATAATTCGTTAAAGGAGACCTTGGGCTGAACAAGCCCGTAACTGCCGTCCTCAAATTGAATGAGTTCAGCACAAATCAAGGATGCATGATAAATTGGATCAATTAGCTCCCTGCGCATGAACTCTTGCAGCAATAAACCAGCGAACAATTCCGTGAATAATTCTTTAGAATCCTTGGGTTTTTTTACGAAATACTCCAAGCCCTCTGAGTCATGATAAAAACCATCTATTTCGCCCTGATTTTTACCACCCTTCTTATTTTCGAACTTGGTAAGTACCTTACCTTTATAAGTTAGCATTCCTGGCTCTGATAAGAATTCCTTTAGAAACCATTATTATCATTTCTGGCGCGTTGGGGAAATATTTCTAACATAATTGAGATTAAATGAATATATTCTACTCAGATAAAGGAACAATACTTCCAGCAAGTAATTTACTGGTAACGGATGTTAAGCTTAAGAATTTAAAAAATGATACAACAACCAACATCTATTGCCTTGTCTTTCTCTTGAGGAGCGAAATAATAACCTAGTGTTCTTTTGCTCAGTCTTTCATGGAAAGTGAACTCTTTATTACTTAATAATTGATTCAACCAAGAAGCCTTCATATTGAGTGACGAGCCATAGAACTCACCGAGATCTATTCCGGTAAGGGGAAAAATACGACCTATCCAGGGATCAATTAAAAAATCTTTGGTGACCACTACTGTATGTTTAATATCCTCAATATCATAAATATTTGCAGGAATGTCGTGCTGTCTGAGTAATGCGGCTAAATAAAATGATTGATGTTCACAATTCGCGGCGCCGCACTCCAATATGATACATTTTATCGGCATTCTCGCATCCAGAAAATCAATCTTCTTCTCCTCAAGATGCTTTGAAATTTTCATTAAAAAAATTCTTAGTTTACCTATTCCATTCACGGCAATTAAACTATTTTCTTTATACTGAGCCATTCTGTCCGGATGGATTTTTGCTGTTAGATTATTGACAACTAATGCAGAAGTGCTGGCAATACAGACTGACATGGTAGACTCTAGCGCTTTGCATAGGGTTTGATAATACTCATTTGACAGGTTAATCTTATTTTTTTTGTCTTTGAAAAATTTACCCATAACCAGCCTCCATTTGAGTTAATACACTTTAGTTTAATTACAGAAAACTTTAAACCTAACTCAAATGATGATTTTCAATCCACTAATCAAGAATAATCAATGCGCCCCCTAAATTTTATTGAGCCATTTATATCCTGACCGACTAAATTATTGAATCATTTTGGGTATCTCTCAAGAATATGTGCCAGCATCTTCAATTTCTTACTCGTTAGCAAAATAAACATTATATAACTTCATATACGTATTATCTTTTTCTATATCCTGGATTAATTTATTAATCCGAGCAATTAATTGTTTATTTTTGGGTAAGGCCATAATGGCTATACCGTCACCAATTGTATATACGGGGCCTAGTGACTTAAATTCCTGGCCACCTTGTTGGATCCAATAATTTACCGATGAACGATTAAGAAAGGCTGCCGATATTGTTTTATTGTTTAAATCAGCTAACACATCTTCGATATCGTTATACAACTTAATCTTAAATTGCCCATTATAACGGTCGAGTAAATACTTATAAAACACACCACCATTGAGCGGATTTTGCAAAATGCCTATTGATTGATCTTTTAATTCGCTAATTGAATTAATTTGATTTTTTTTTAGAACTAAAAACTGCCCCTTACTTAACATATAAGGCAAACTGAAAATAAAATTAATCTGAAGAGAATAAGAGATTGGAATTCCGCCAATTGCGAGATCAATTTTCCCATCTTTTAAGTTCTGGTACAGCTGGTCCATCCCCATGGGCCTCAGATTGCATTGCTCTTGTAGACGCTGGCAAAGTAAATGTACCAAATCAATGTCGAACCCATATCCAGGAGAAGAAATAAAAGGAGGCTTAAAGATAAGAGTACCTACATTAATCGTGGTATAACCCGATGAAGAGAAGAACAAACATAGAGCTAATAATAAGTTTTTAACAGGCATTATTTTCCAGTCCCTTTTTTAAAAAGTACCCAATTACAATTAATCCTTTATCTCTAGTTTAGACCGCAACCCGATTAGTTGCATAAAGCAAATAGTACGCCATTGTAATTAACATTATTCTATAATTGATTTTCCAGGGCTGGCTAGTTGCTTAATTCACAACAGATTTGAACAATTAAGGTAATGCAAAATGCCAATTCATGGCCTTGGATAAACCTTCCAGCATAATCTCCCCTCGTATGCTGTTTCCTTTAAGATTCACTCTTGGACTTAGTACCACAATGCCTGCTTTACCAGGAACAACAGCAATAGTATACCCAGACACCCCGCTTTTAGACGGCATTCCTGTTTTAACCATATGAGTACCAGTTTCATCATATAATCCACAAGTTGCCATAATCGCTAAAGTAATTTTACAGGTTTCCGCAGAAAGGATTTGTTCACCACTATCGGGATCTCGCCCCCCATTAGCCAACAAGGCAGGCAGAAAAAGCATCTGCTCTAAGCTTGCTTCATAAGAACATAGGGCAAAATACAAATCCAGTGTTTCATGAACATCAGTTCCCAGATTATTTCTGCTTTTTAGCAAATACGCGAGTGAACGATTGCGATTACCGGTTCTTTTTTCAGAAGCAAAAACCAGGGGATTAATGCTAAGACGCTGATTAAATAATTTTTGAACCCAATGTTCTAACCAGCCAAATTGCTGCTCACCTGTCCCTGGAATGCGTGAACATAAGGTGATGGCACCAGCATTCAGCATGGGATTTGACGGTTTAGGTCCAAATTGTTCCAGGCGGGTGATTGAGGCGAAATCATCACCCGAAGGTTCAACCTTGACCCATTCAAACAATTGTTCAGCACCTAACTCTTCAAGGAGTCCAATCAAAGGGATCATCTTGGCAGTACTTTGCAAAGTCACCAGAGGAAGCGGATTATTGCTATAAGAAAGCGGCGGCGCGCCTAATGATTGTACCGCAATTGCTGTTAATTCCTGATTAACGTTCGCTAATTCTGGAATATAATCTGCGGTTTTACCCTCTTTATTTAACTCGGCAATATGCACTAGATCTTCTAACAAACTGATTGTAAGCACTTTTGATGACATAGGACCATTCGATTGAAAAAGGGGCTATTATGTTAAATTTAGCACATTAAAACAAATATTTATTTTGCTGGCCTTTAGCCATTCTTATAAATAAGTCCAAAATATCATCTTTGTGAGCATTAACGAAGCAATTATAAGTTAAAAATGCTTCACTTCGCTCTCAATGACGTCAGTTTTAAATGCTCTTTATAAAATGGTTAAATTCCGATGAAGAAACCAATCGTTATATAGGGTATCGGCTAAAAAGGTAAGCGACTTGGTTTTCTCAGGTCTTCTTTTTGAGTTCTTATTAGTCATTTAACGTTTAAATAGCTAAGGCGAGCGTTCCACATAGAGTCAGAGAGTTGGAAGTTCTTTGATTTTTTTTATTTTAGAGGATGATGAAATCATTTTACTTTTATCATGTTAACTTACTAAAAATCGTCTATTTATTAAAATACTGGTATAATTTAAGATAGATTTAAATTTAATATGAGACATGGTAAGTTGACTGATCGAAACGCAATTATAATAAGTTGGAATCCGGGTGTTCTGGTATGAAAAGTGGAGTTATTCCTGATGATATCAGACGTTTTATACTAGGCAACATTCCATCTGTTTCATGTATGGAAGCAATGTTACTTATGCGTTCAGTAAAGGAACATCATTGGAGCGTAGAGGAATTATCCAGAAGACTTTTTATTAATGAGCCCGCGACTACAACTACCCTAAAGCAATTACAAGAAGCTGGGATTATTAAAATTGTAGACCAAAAAACTCTGTTATATCAGTACTATCCTCAACATGATGAACTTAGAAATCTAATTGATCAAGTAGCAACCATATATTGCTCCAACTTAATTGAGGTCACTAATCTTATCCATTCTAATATAGACCAGAAGGCCCATAAATTTGCTGATGCTTTCATTTGGCGTAAGGACTAACAATATGGCTGCCATTATTTACACACTATGCACAATTACCGCTCTATTTTGCGCCTGGTTGCTCCTCCGCAGTTATCGTAAACACAAGCATCGTCTTTTGCTCTGGAGTGCGTTGTGCTTTTGCGGTTTTTTTATAAGTAATGTTCTTTTGGTTGCGGATCAATTAATTTTTACCACTATAGACTTATCAATTTGGCGCCTATCGGTAGGGCTTATTTCTTTACTACTCTTACTCTATGGGCTTATCTGGGAGGACGAACCGCGATGATAAACGCAATGCTTATTGGTGCATTTGCCATGGCCGCTATGATAGTAAGCTTATTTTTTCTTCGCTTTTGGAAAAGCACACGGGATCGTTTTTTTCTTTATTTTGCAGTATCTTTTTTGCTAGAAGGGTTATGTCGAGTTATTCTCGGATTAACAACCTTACAAGAACAAAAACCCTTAATCTATATTCTTAGAATGTGCGCCTATTTATTAATTATATTTGCTATTTTTGAAAAAAATAAAAGATACTACAAAGCGATTAATCAAAAAACCAAATGATGTTGCCAATTCATCTCTACCGCCTGATATCTGGCTGAATAACTCTTTTTTATCAATGAGCGCAAGAAGTTAAGTTATTAGCATCTCCTCGTTTTTTTATGACTGATAGAACAAATTTTGATAAAGCACTCCTTAATTTTTCAAGTAAATTACTCACAGACACTCGCTATATGAAGTTAACTTAACATTTTTCCCACCCCTTAATGTCCACATAATGTTCCGATAGTATAATTATCGATACTTAATAATAGGGAACCAGAATGCCTCATCAAGATACCATCCTAACTCGTTCTGATAATGGCCAAGGTAATTATTTTAGTCTGGTAGCACAGTTAACGAGGGGGCAACGAATTGCTCGTTTTTGCTTAAACATAATAAAAACCCCCGTCAACCTTTATCAATGGTCTATGGGGCGCTTGCTCACCCATATGATCATTAATCCCCTGCTTCGCAAAGAAGAACAACAGGAAACTCTTCTACTTCAAAACCCTCGACATCCTGACCCTTTATTTGCTAGCCAAGATGAGATGATTATTATCAATGCTTTATCAAAAAGGCATTTTCTAATTAGAACCTTTTTGAATTGGCACAAGTTTTTGGAGAATAAAACAATCGTTGGCGGGGTAGTGTTCCTTATTTCACAATTGATTAACTTATTCCCTAAATTGACAGATAGAGTTGAACCCTATATTGACCGTATTGTGAATGATGTAGAAAAACAACTTATAGGCGATACACCAGAAAAATCACTTCAAGCCTCCCAAGTTCTATTCCGGGGATTAGAAAAGCTTAATCCTCAGCAAAGAGAAATGTTTTATGCGAAATTGACCGAATGCTTGGGATATGATTTTCGTCAAAATAAAAAATATGTTGATTTCTATACTCTGCAAACCGAGGACAATGCTGTACTCGATTCTGTTGAGGTTCATGGGGAAACGGTACTAGAGCAGAGCATGGCGGAACGTCGTTTTATTATTTCGTGCATGCCACGCAGTAATAATTATATTGATTGGCTCAAACAGTATCGCTGTCTGGCAAAAGAACTTGATGTTTCAGTCATTGCTTTTAATTATCGGGGAACAGGCTTATTGAGCAAAGGCATCATTTATAATGAAAGTAGCCTCCATGAAGATACCCATGCTCAAGTTCAACGTTTACTTAAGATGGGAGCAAAACCTGAAAATATTGCTTTAATGGGGGAATGTTTAGGTGCAAATATAGCCACCTATACAGCGGGAACACTGCACCAACAAGGATTCCCGGTCAAGTTATACAATGCGCGATCCTTTCGCTCGCTGCCTAAGCTTATAGAGGGACATATTTTGCCTGCTGCAAATGAGTCTAACTTGCATCCCAAGACCTGGTTAAAATGGATAGGATATTGTTTTTTAAAAGTATTGGGGCACCCTCTTTTACTGAGCACCGGTTGGACGTTGAATGTTGAGAAGCAGTTTTTGGCCATTCCTGTTAAAGACAGAGATTTCCTGGTAGTTCGCTCGAAAAAAAATGAGGAAGGTAAGCGTTTCGCGGATGACTTAATCGTTCCCCATAAGCATGCCTCTATTTATTCTTTAGTAAAAAAACAGCAGCAATCTATTTCTCAGAAAATGAATCACGGTGAGGACATTTCAGACGAGGATGCTGAGTGGCTATGTGATGCCCCTAAAAATCATAAATTTTATGTTTCAGAACTCTTGCATGAGAGGGCGGCTAAGGCGAATGGTCACACGGCCCAGCCTCAGCTTCTCGTACCCACGTGTCCAGAAAGAAACGTAGTTCCAGATGGGAGGGAATATGCGATAGGTTTTTTCCGGCGCATCTGGCCTCAGAATAATCAGTTAAGCAGTTCTAAGACAACTCAAGCAATTGAAGAAGAGTCCAATTGCAACCAATTAGTGGGGTAAACCACTTAAACATGATAGTTACCAATGTTCTCCAGTACAAAGAATTAAGCTGAATGCATAGTTCATCATCCAAACTGGGATAATCTTTGCCAGAGTGGGAGAACCTGACTACCGCTAAAGATTTTATAAAAGATGATATTTACTTATCCTGGTTTTGGACAATTAACGTGTAAATTATATCGTGATGATTGGAGTAATATTGTACTCAGCCTGTCCGTTATTTTTTTTGGTTTATTCATGCTGTTTGTATGTTTGGAGGATTATGAAATCACGTGTCAGGATAAAAAACAGAATTTAGCTAATGGTTGTACTTTAAGACCTCATTTTTTTAATATTTATAAGACCAGAATCGATTTGGGGCAATTACGAGGTGCGGAGGTTGTCCTACAAAAATGAGGATTGAAAGACGACGTGTTTATTCTGCTCTATTAAACGGATAGAGGAGAGATCCGAAGTCAAATCAATTCATTTATAAATTCCAACAAGTAAGAGAAACATCTAATAAAGAATCAAACAAAATAGACTATATTTATAGATGTAATTTAGGTTCTATACCTAAAATTACAACTTGAGGAGATCAATATGCCCATTTATTTATTAAATGTTCATAACACGGAGGCCAGGGAAGTGTTAATCGAATTAGAGGACCTGTCTCTCCTTCTGCAAGAAGGTTTACTTGTAGAAGCCAACAATAAAAGTGAAGCAAGGGAATATGCCACCAGGCATCATAATACGATGCGAGCCACTAAGAGAATTACCCGTATGCTTCCCGAAGAAATCAAGATTAGAACTGATTATCGCAACCTTTGGAACGATCCGGATATTTCATCAATTCAAGAAATCTCTTCCTCTTGAATTGAACATGAAGTGTGGAACAATCAATTTATGTAGATTCTGTCGATGGTAAACCATGAAACTCAATGTAACTTTCCTCTCCACAGATAATTTCATTCCGACAGAAATAAGGCGGCGCAGGGCTTTTAGTAATAATTAAATCTTCTGAAAATGAAGAGGAAAATTGATCACTACGACTTGCTATTTCTAACTTAAGAACCGCATTCGCAGGAATGGCAGCCCCAGCAGGGGTCAAACTCCACCGCAGTCTCACCTTTTGATTGGGTATTAATGGAGTCGGTTGATCCACAGTCATCACCCATTCAAACTCAGAAGATAACGACTCATCGATTTGATGTAGCGCTGGGCGTAAGTGTCCCATGCCAATATGATGATACGTTTTATCTGCATCTATCCATCCTAAGCGGGCAATTAAATAGGAATCAATCTCATTACAACGAAAATTAACCGAGATGCGAATAGCACCAGTCACCGTAATTGAATGTTTAAGTGGAACGTGAAAAATTAAATTTTGCGGGGTAATCGTTTCCAGATCCGGAAGGGTTTGAATCCCTGAGGGTATACTATAAAAAGTAAGTACTTCATTGTTCAAAGCAGGTTCTTCAAGTAATGAATAGTCCTTGGGATTACCTTTGGTTGCCGGACCGAGGTAATAACGCATCCATTGTGCTCCTGGTGGGGGAAATGAAGGTGCGGAGATAAATTTATTTTCGCCAGATATCCAATAGCGCACGGGCGCCTGTTCCGCATAGCCGTTATTCAGCCCATATACAATGTAATCAAAAAAAGCTAAAGCTTCTAGTTGCCAGGAATAAACAGGAAGTGTGTAATGTGCGGGACCTACAATTAACCATCGAGGCAACTCCTTATTCCCAGCACGTAAATATAAATCGTAAGCCCCAAACTGATGTAAAGATACATAGGCTTGATTTTGCACTACAACAAAGGGAACATTGATATTGGCCAAATCAAGATAAGGACCACGGCCGATAGGACTAAGATCCCCATAAGTTGATTCGGTTAAGAATTTTTTATAATAGATCAAAGCCTGGGCATTTATCTTATGTTTTTTTTGCGCCTCAATGATCTTGGACAGATGAGGCTTTAATAATCGAAACACATAGGGACGATTAAAAATATAACTGAGTACTGCTCGTATATTGGGCTTTACACAACGATGCAATACCGAGTCAGTAAAATTAGCACCCAACCATAAATTAAAAAAATCCAGATTAGGCAGTCCGCCATAATAATAAACATGTCGATAAAAATCCGTGCAGATTTCATTGGCAAAAAAAGCACGTAAACCCTTCGGTTGCTTTGTGGCTGCCAGAGCTTGATTCATTCCATAGTAGGACGTACCAAATAAGCAGACATCACCCGTACACCAAGACTGCTCCGCGGCCCATTCAATACAACAAACATGTGCCGCAACTTGCTCGTCGCTCATCCAGGGCTGTAAAATACCTTCTGAACGACCAACACCTCGCGCGGTAACAACCACTTGAGCATAACCCCTATCATTAGAAATAGGTGGCGAGCCTATTTCATTTGAACCGGTTGGTATTCCAATGGTATCCAGGTCATGATTATAAGCTGAAAACTGCACAATGGCAGGATAACGTCCTGGTTCTTTTGGTAAGTAGACATCCGCAGATAAATGAAGACCATCCGGTAGTGGAATCATCACATCGGATAGTAGACGAGAACCTAAACCTTGACGGGCAAACTCTGTTGGCTCCCAGTCAGCATACTGCAGATCACCTAATTGGATATGTAGCGGTATAGTCATTGAAATATCCTTATTGTCGAGTTGGTCTACTGGTACACATACTCTTTTGCTATTTCGTTATTGCTTTCTATAATGGGACGCTGCGATAACAGCCCATAGTGAAGCATACCCTGTATCGGCCATTGTAATGGCTGATGTTCCATTATTTTACCATTGCATGAACTTAAAATGAGTTGCCCTTTATTATTAAAAATGGAAAAATTTCTGTCGTCGGGCAAATTGGCTATCGCCTTCCCGGATAAAGAGGTGTTCCTGGGATTTGTGATGAGGGCTGCGTACAGGAAATCCATACGATTTTCTATTGTTTCATCATGTAGCGATTCAAAATATTTTTGCGCACAAAAAGAAAGAGGGGCTGCGCTACCAGCAAGCGTTTTTACACGGCCTTTTTCCCCCGAGGGAAGTGTTCCATCTTTCATCAGAAAATTACCCTCTTCATCTGCCAAAAAGAAACTATTCTGTTCCTTGCGGATATCCAGAGATCCCAATTTATATATCCCATCTTTACAACCAGTGGGCCCTAAGGCATCAGTCACAAGGATGATTTTGTTTTTAATTGTATGACGTACCAGAGAAATAAATGAGGGTGACAAATGGACGCCATCAACAATGAGTTCAACTCCAGGAGGACAACTATCGGGATTTTCAAGTATCCATTGGACAAGATGGCTTTTTGCGTCATTTAAAGCAAGTTCCCGCATTTCTCGACTACACGACTCCTGGCAACCATTGCCTACATGGGTAAATCCACAAGCACCCGCTGCAATAGCCCGACCAATGGCGGCTTTATCGTCAGGATTGCTGTGTCCAATAAACACGCTTACAAAAATACCTTCCTGCTTTAGATCTTTGGTCCGTTTAATGAACTCTTCTGCACCTGGTAAATCTGGAGCCAGGGTTATTTTCCAGTGTTTTATATGAGGTGCTACCTTAATAATCTCCTTAAATTGTTCCATGCTAATGCTATCTTGGAGTGCACTTGCAGCATGGGCTCCTTTACAACTCCTTGAAATAAAGGGCCCCTCCAGATGCACACCAACTATCGTAGTAGAACCCGGTGCAGGATAGTGTTCTTGTTTTTTTATAAAATCATTGAGTTTTATCAATGATTTTTTTAATGCAGACAGGGGCATCGATACGAAAGTTGCTAAAGCATAAGAAAGCCCGGTTTTTCCCAGGGCATTGACAATGATTTTCAGTCCGTCGTCATCAAGCTCATCGCCAATATCAGCAAAATCGATACCCCCTTGTCCATGGACATGAGGATCCAACATGCCCGGCAGTAAAAAATAACTCCCTTTACAATCAATCATTTTCGATTTGCTAACAGAGGACAAATCATCGTCGATATGGAACACGTTCTTTAGGCCATCTTCTGTGACTTGCACATGTTTTAGCTGTTTAATCCCGGCATCGCTATAAACATAAATATTTTTAATTAACATTAAATACCCTCATAGGGATAAAATCCATTCTATTCTGGCTCAAGCTCTGATGTAGAGAACTGAACCCCCTCGCCGGAAAATGCCCTAGAGTTTCTCTTCTAAATTAGCTAAAATCGAAATCAGATAAAATCCAGTCTTTTATAATTCATTGGCATCCTGCATCAATGTCATCATAACAAAAGAAGAGGATGAGATGAATGAAGTTTAATACCACCTATCAAGCAGCTCCTCTTGATTCTGATTCTTGTTTTTATAGGATATACCTCTAATTCTCGGAGAAAATAGTATGTTCAATCGCATTATGGTTAGAGAGACCCCAGAGGGGATGGCGCACAAAACTGCTCGCGCTATTCAAAAGAAAATTATGGAAAATAATGAGAAAAAAATCCCCACTGTTTTGGGACTGGCTACGGGGAGTACCCCTGAACCAGTGTATAAAGAATTAGTACGTATGCATCAAGAGGAACACTTAGACTTTTCCGCAGTGATAACATTTAACTTAGATGAATATCTTGGTTTAGAACCAATCCATATTCAATCTTATCATTATTATATGCATCATCATCTTTTTAATCATGTGAATATCAAAAAAGAGAATATTCATATGCTTGATGGAACTGTGCCTTCTGACTTAATTGAACAACATGTGAACGCGTATGAAGAAAAAATTAAGCAGGTTGGTGGCATAGACATTCAAATTTTAGGTTTAGGTCTGAATGGTCATATCGGTTTTAATGAACCAGGTTCCGCACTTGACTCTAAAACACGATTAGTCCAGTTGGACGATAAGACACGTGAGGCAAATAAACGCTTCTTTAATTCCAAAGATGCCGTACCAACGCATGCATTAACCATGGGAATTGGAACGATTTTACACTACAGTAAAGCCTGCTTCTTACTAGCGACAGGCTCAATAAAAGCAGGCATTATTGCCGATGTTATTTCTGCCTCTTCGTCTAATCAGGACATTCCGGCAACGGCCTTATATGATCATAAAAACGTAACCGTTATATTGGATGAGCAAGCGGCATCCAAGTTACCAACCTCAGTTAAACCAAAAACAGCATTATTATCGTCAAAGAATATCTATGTCGATCCAAAAATTACAGAGGCAACAAAATTACCTGGTTATGATAACAGTATACCAACCCATGTTAGTGCTTTTCTATGATTAAGATGACTCGACATGGGGTCACTTTTAAGCAGTGCACTTCAAACCAATAATCGAGATAAGCAAAAGGAAAAGAAACATAAATCTTAATAGGGACATAGGCTCATGGAATAATAGGATTCCGAATACAGCAGTACCGAGAGCCCCTATTCCCACCCATACTCCATAAGCTGTGCCTATAGGTAATACTTGCACCGCTTTGGCTAATAGTAACATGCTACCCATTAATGTTACCAAAGTGAATAAACTGGGTAATAGTTTTGAAAAACCACTAGTGTATTTTAAACCAATTGCCCAACATACTTCTAATAGACCGGCAAAAAATAAGTTAATCCAAGCTAATAACATGACATTCCTCTTTTAATAATAAAAAGGCGTCGTCTTGTCTTAACCGGGTACGGCGCATCTCGTCCGGAAATATCTATTTCTATCTTATAACTAACTGAAGGTAAATTCTATATGACCACTGAAGATGATCGAGAATCCTTATCGTCAGATATAATTCTACTCATTCGGATTAAATCTAAGAAGGATTTAATTCACTTCCTATCTGAGTCGGATCTAAATCAATTTGTAAGCTTACGTGCTCGAATGGATCTTTATCTTTTTTAAGGTTATAGGGAAGTAATTTTGGATCCTCATGTGCATGCAGCTCTACATACTTTTGTGCTGCCACATCAGAAATATATTTACCTCTCGGATCAGTATCATTTCGATAAGAAAAATATTCGCTGTTCGGTATTTGCTTATTCGATGGAGGTATAGTACCACTACCTATTCCATGCTGGCGAAGTTCATTTTCAATTTTCTGAATGATATTAATCCATAGAAGACTATCAATGTGTGTATTTTTAAATTCATAAATTGTCAATTGTTTACCCGATACGTCTTCTGTTGATTTCCTCTTTAAAACATCATACTCAACAATTTTGGCAGAAATTTCATATTCCATCAGGATTGGGTAAATAATTGCCCAGGCCGAGGAAACTTTGCCAGGATCAACCGAGATATGTAGTTTCCAGCCTGTTTCTTGCTTCTTTGCAGCAAATATAGAACGTTTATCCATATCCGCAGGCTTATCATTTTCCTTATTACTCTTGCAGTCAAAGTATATGTAAGCACCCAGTGAGTAAAAAAAATAATTATTAATCGTTTTTCCAATATTGGCCTTCAAATTTTCGTATAGGAGCGGATCTTTCTGCTCTGCAGAGAAAAACGATGGAGTAGCGATTTTTTTAGCTTTGGATTTAACTTGAGCTGCCTCAAAGGCAGCAGTGTCTTTTAAGTTACTAACCGCCTTTCTTTTACGAAGTAATGGTTTGTCTGCAGTGGGCTCTTCACCAACGCCCATAATTACCTCCCAATATCAGTACTTTCATTAATTATAGTAAGTGTATGAATTATATCCATCTGTAGTTGAGTTCTTATGTAGTGCAAATGGAGTTTTTCTTGTGCAATTCATTGCATTTATATTAAATAATATTAAAGATGAAAATTACAGCCTATTTACATGACAGAGGGATTGTTTACGCTCCCATCATAAAAAGGCTCCTGCCTCAGAAAAGACTTTAATTAAAACCAGAGACGCCATTATACTCCCACTTTTTTTAATTAAGGAGGAAGATATAATGCCTGCAACAAATCAGGGTAGAAATGAAAATACAGTAATTATTACTCGTACTGAGGCTGGTCAGAACAGCTACATCAAACGGGCAAAAGACAAATTATATGATTATGGCAGAGCGGTATCCAATACTTATCAACTCCTAATGAATTTTAATGCCAAAAATGATCCTAATGCCTTTCATAATTTACTCCAAAGAGAATTTGATGTACTGCCCGAAGGCGAAGTAAAAATTTTAGAGCTTCCTGTTTTAGCACCAGGAAAAGATCAAATTTGTCAGCGAATAGTCTCCATAGGTAACCCGGTGATTCTAGCCGCGCTTCGTAAAATACCCCGTACCGAGACGGTAGCTCCTGATTATTTTACGAGCCATCCCGATGTTCCCAAGATTAGCGGAGGGCGTGCTTTTGATGTTTTAAAAAACATTGGGATGGGTATTTTGAGTGCCGAACATGAATTACATTCTGCTTTTACACAAGAAATGATCGCCTCATTAACCATCAGATCAATTGAAGAAACGCCCTCATCTGCACCAAACTCCCATAAACCATCGTTCATCAAAGTAGTTAAAGAAGAAACCCAACTGTTAATTAATGCTATGAAGCACGCAGCAGAATCGCAACAACAATTTAGTCCTGATTTTCGTTTCTATGCATTAAAAATTTTTCTTAGAGGTTTTTACCCTAATGCTTCCTGGAAGGATGAATGGATTCACCAGTTGTCACAAATTATTGAAGAAGTATCAGACTCAGCGTTTAAGCATATAGTAGATCCCTACACTGACGTAGAGAAACTAAGAAAGCAAGCTAAACTCAAATTGGATCCCTTTATCGATCTCATTATGGAAGAAGAGCAGTCCTTTTTCCTGAGTAAAGATTATGTCGCCACCACGGAACAAGATACTTTAAAGCAAATTATTGTCTCGCTTCTTTTTGCTGGCGGCGATAACATTAAAAAATATTTGGATCATATCTTTGTGGAATTTGGTAATGAGTCGATTCGCAATCACTATTTAAAAGAAAAACCAAGTGCGGAATATTTGAAGATATTGATTGAAGAGGTAGGCCGACTGCATACCACTATCTACGCACAGCCCGGAAAAGCATTGGAAGACTTTACTATTGAATATAAAGGGAAAAAAATTCTCATCAAGGCTGGTGATGAGTTGCATTATACCACTTGGGTGGCTAACCGCGATTCCATGGAATGGGGACCTAAATCTGAGGAATTTAACCCGGAAGTGCACCAACCACATTATGCGAAACTCAATCCCTTAGCTACCTTTGGTTCTGGTTCCAGGGTGTGCCGCGGTAAATCACTGACCTTTGCAATTATTGAATACCTTACTGGACAGGCACTGGAATTATTTTCTTGGGAGGCATTAGTTAATGGCGAAAAAAATCATCATCCTACCGAGTTTAATTTTAATAATGGAGTTAAGGGGGAGATGACTTACTCTTTCAGACTGCGAGCACCTGAGCTAATTTCCATTCCCGAAGCAGTTTCAGAAACAGTAAAAGAAAAGAGCACACGCAATTGGGGACTTGTTTCTGAGCTATCCCCTGGTATGAGCGTCTTGCCTGGCTTTTTCTCAGAGAATGAACAACCTGCCGAAGAGCCCGTTGTTCCCATAAATGAAGTGACAGCGATACCGACTCCCCTGTAATAAACCTGAATAAACAAGGCTGGAGCATCTTGGTCCACCACATTCACAAGCCTGGGTGAAGGTCTGCAAGACCCAAACCCGGGTTTCACCAAGCTCTTGCCCAATGGTTCCCTTCCCCCAATAAATACCTGCTACCGGTTTTTACCTAACTTATTTAACATGAGCTATTTACTAATAGATGCCATGCTCCTCATCACAACCCATGTGACGATACTGCCTATACCAATAAATACTGCTGCTGGGATAATATTGGGTAGAGGCAAAAATGCGATAGCAGTGAAATTTAAAACCACTGCCAAACAAGGTACAAAGAAAGGAATTCGAAATATCTTCATTCCAGGTTTTTCTCCTCTCTCCTTGAGCTTAACTTTTACCAAAGCAATACTACTCAATGAAAATACCACCAAGACTAGTGCACTGGTAGAACTTGCAAGTCCCCTTAACGTACCTGCTAATCCTAATCCGAGCACCAACGGAAATATCACGAGAATGGCAACGTATGGAGTATGAAATTTAGGATGAACTGTCTGTAAAAATTTGGGTAATAGATTGGTTTTTGACATGCCATAAAGCAAGCGTGATGCCGTAATATAATTTAATAATGTGGTATTAAAAACCGCAAAAATGGCAATAATTGAAAAAAGATGTTTAGGCATAGCAGGATAAGATTTGCTAACCACATCTAATAAAGGCGCATCAGATTGACCAAGTTCACTCCCTGGAATAATTGCGGTCGCCATCCAGCTCACACTCAGATACAAAAGGCCAGCTACTCCCACAGAGGATAATATGGCACGAGGTATATTTTTTTCTGGCTGCTTTACTTCTTCTGCAACATTTGCCAGATCTTCAAATCCTGTGAATGCAAAAAAGGCTAAAGCGGCTCCTTGAAGAACATCTCCTATTCCAGGCCTATTTTCCAAGGGGATAACGAGCGCTTCAGTATGGGGTGAGGACAGATACCAAAAACCACAACCCAGCACGATAAATAGACCACTCCCCTCAACCAGGGTACTTATTATATTAGCCAGTGAGGATTGTTTGATTCCACGTACATTAATTAATAGCAAAATAATCAAAAAACCGGCGACACCAAGCCAATTGGGGATATTCAATCCAAATGATCCAAGATATCCAACAAACGCCTGCGATAAAGTCGACATGGAGAGAATGGTTGCACTAAAAAGTAATAAACCCGCGAATATCGATAACCCCTGAGAACCAAAAGCCTCCTGAGTATAAATAGAAACTCCTCCGCTTCTGGGAAAACGACTGCCAAGTTCGCTATAGGTAAGTGCGGTTAGAAATACGATTCCCATTGCGATGGCAAATGAAAGCCAGGTTAGCGAACCGGCATGACCTGCAATTTTGCCTATAATGGCATAAATTCCGGCACCGAGTATGTCACCCACACCATAAATAATTAAAGCGCCTAAACCAAGTGCTCTTATCAATCCCGTTTCAGAGTGGCTATTCAATTGGAAGTCCTTTTTGTAATAGGCAAAGATGAATCATAACATGAGGCACAGTGGCGGCTTAAAACATGGCAAATTTAAATTTATTGCAGAACATTATTTATTGCAATTATTCGTCTGCCCCCCCATAAATTATCCAAGTAATAGCAAGAGGTGATAATTCGATAATCAGGGCCTTGATAGTGGCTATCAGTAATAATCCAATCGTCAAGATGGGGCATCCAATCTTTTTGAGGGCAGGATACGTTCGGTGCAATTTGCTCCGGATGAATATCATTAGGCCCCAAATTGACGTGTTTACCTGTCCACATGACCACGTGCACCACAGCAGAGCCAGGTCGCGTTGTGGAAATAAACAATAAATCTCCGGGATGTAATGCGGCTAAATTCGAGCTAAGAATACTACCAGGATGTTTATTGCCCAGATGATCAATTACTGATAAATATCCTCCATGACCGGCACACGAGTGATCCACTTCAAGGGTGTTATCTCGACAAACTAATTTTCCCGCCGCATGGGGATTATCAAGTATATTACTCCCTGATTGTTGATTTGGAGATAAATTATTTTGGGGTTTATCAGCCCGTTGTCCTGCCTGAAATTTTATATTACTACTCAACATGCCCCCCAGAGCAAAATGATATAAAAAGGAGGTGTAATTACTACAATCCATCCCATACCACATCCTGTTATTAACCCAATTGGCGGCGGTTTCAAGTTCAGTTCCCTTATAATTCCACCTGGCTTGCTGATGGTAATAAATGGAGCCCTGCATCATATTTTTGGCAGCACTGCAATATCCCCCTTTATGAGGTTTGGCATCCCGCATTCTTAAAGGAGCAGCATAATAAGGTAGATGATGATGGCAATAATTTAATTTTTGTTTTATCCAATAGTCAGCCGCAGCAAGAAGGCGTTGTCTTTGCCAATCACCACTTGCATTATCTAAACAAGGTAGAAATTCGGGACTTAATTGTAAGGTATTAAGTGCAGGCCCCCATCCCGGAACAAATTTATTAGTCTGCACGAGTTGTGGTAATTCATAATCAAAATTCGCTACATTGCTCTGACAGAAAGAAGAAACAGAATCGGAGCTTGCAGAAAGAGACCCTAATGAAATGATTAAAAGGATTAAAATGAATTTTTTTATAGAGATTAATGTCACATTGTGTCTTATATTTTAATAAAATTAAAATCCTGCCAATTCAATGGCAGGATGAAAAGATTAAGGACGATATTTGGTATTATCCTGGCCTTTATTTTGTTGATTTTCTTTTTCTGAATCTCGATCTGACTGCTCCTTATGACCGCTAGATGGATTTTGTGATTTATGAAAACCAGGAGTATGACCTTGACTCTGGGATTGCTCTTTTCTTTTACCTTCCTGATCTTGAGAGTATGCGCCTTCTTTCTTTCTGCTTTCCTCATCTCGAGAAGAATATTGGCCTTCTTTTTTATCTGTATTTCGATTTTTATCGTTTTGATTTGGATAAGTTGGTTGAGTCATTTTGAATCTCCTTATAAATATAAAAAATCCTAAGTTGGCACAGCCTTTTAAACTTAGTTAAGAACTCCTCCATAAGCAAATTTGAAAAACCTCCCACAGCAGTAATTTCATACTCTTAATGGAGAAAAAAATTATATTCAACAATAGGTTACATATAAAACCAGTGGTTTTCCTTATAAAATATCTGTTAACCCTTAGACCGCAATGAGAGAATTAAAACATACCTTTTCATTCGCAGAAGGGAACTTGGTAAAACGAAGGAGTGCGGTACTATCCTGACTTAAACGCTCAGAGTTTTTCAACCATGAAACGCTTTCCTTTTGAACTTATAGAATTGACTCATGTTCTTACAAAAGATAGCCCCTGTTGGGAGGGCGGTTGCGGTTTTGCGCACGAGACACTATCAGATTATTCCGACGACACAACAGAAGTCACATTTAAAGTCCAAACGCTTAGAATGCATGCGGGTATCGGCACTCATATTGATGCACCAGCCCACTGCATCCCTAATGGAAAAACCATTGATGCACTTCAATTAAATGAATTATTGGCTCCTTGTGTGGTCATTGACGTATCCCCTATTGCCCACCCAACATTCTCACTTTCAGTAAATGATATTACCCGTTTCGAAAATAACTATGGACTCATTGCTAAAGGAATTTTTGTAATTGTTTATACAGGGTGGGATGAATACTGGCCAACGGCTGAAAAATACCGCAATAACCTCATTTTCCCTTCTGTTTCTAAAGAGGTAGCAATGCTGTTGCTTAAGCGAGATATCATAGGCTTGGGAATAGATACGCTTAGCCCAGATACTGCAGACAGTGGTTATCCCGTGCATCAAGCAATGCTCAGTGCGGGTAAATACCTTATCGAAAATATTGCTAATGCCAAAGCAATGCCGCCCGTTGGTGGTTTTACTCTTGCACTACCGATTCGCATCAAAGACATAACGGAAGCACCCACTCGATTCATTGGATTAGTCCATCATCTTTAGATTAGGATTGATTTAATTTTATCTGGTTGAGATCAAAACAAACAACTATTCGTTGGCTTGTTGCCGACATTTTTGTTGTGCCATTTGTTCACAATTCCCCTGACAGTTTCTTTCAGTTGAATTAAGACACACACTATTAATGCAATTTTGCTTTGTATCAGCAACACATTTTATAGCATCGTATTTTTGAGCCCCCAGACTATCCGAAGAAATACTGGTTGCAAAGACAGGAAGCGAACACCCAATAAAAGAGAATAGGTATATTGATTTAATTACATAGCGCATAATAAGTCCTTTGCATTTCTGATCCCTTCATAAACTATAGTTCTTCATTGCTTTTTTTGCCAATTTCTTGAATGGTTTTATCAAAAAAATGCCGTTTTTTTTACTTAAAAATCTAAACTACTCCATGACAAAAATTTGAAGTATCAGTTATTCATTTTTGCTTGTATAAGAGCCTTTTCATCTATGCTCTTGATCTAATCCTTATATGTTTTTAAAAATCAGGTGCGTTAGCCCTGGAAACTTACGCTAGGTTAATAATCCGTTAATCTTTATTTGCTAAAGTGCGATTTTTATTAATTTGAGTGATTTATATGCAGGAAAAACAGGAGCGCCTATTTGATGAATTAACCATCGAGAAATTTAAAGAACAATTTAATTCTCCAGAAACGGTGAAAGTTGAAGGTGATTCATTCATATCGTGGTTGGTTAAACAAGATAAAGGGCTGGCTACCTTGAGCAAAGAACCCCACATCTTAAATCAAGAGAATTTAAATGCAGACTTACATCACGATTATCCAGGAAAAACAGTATTATGGTGGCTCACATCGCACAAAGACGGGCTTAAAATATTAATTGACCACCCTGAATTGTTTACACCAGGGAAATTTGGATGCAGCACCAGAACTTGGTCCTGCTGCAGGACTAACGGTATTGTGGGCTCTAGCAAATACTTCTGACGGTCGTCAAATATTAGCGGCACATCCTGAATTATTAACCAAGGGAAGTTTAGATGCAGCACCAAAAGATGGTTCTGGTGCAGGGCCAACGGTATTGTGGACTCTAGCAAGTACTCCTACAGGTCGTCAAATACTAGAGGCACATCCTGAATTGTTATACCAGGGAAATTTAAATGCCGCACCGGAATATGGTAGATTTGTAGGACTAACGGTATTGTGGGTTCTAGCAAATACTACTAAAGGTCTTGAAATCCTAGCGGCACATCCTCAATTTTTACACCAGGGAAATTTGAATACCGCATCAGAATGTGGTGAATTTGTAGGACTAACGGTATTGTGGATTCTAGCAAATACTACTAAAGGTCTTGAAATACTAGCGGCACATCCTGAATTTTTACACCAGGGAAATTTGAATGTTGCACCAGAATATGGTGAATTTGTAGGACTAACAGTATTGTGGATTCTAGCAAATACTACTCAAGGTCTTGAAATACTAGCGGCATATCCTGAATTTTTACACCAGGGAAATTTGGATGCGACACCAGAACATGGTCCTGCTGCCGGACAAACGGTATTGTGGGTTCTGGCAAATACTCCTGACGGTCGTCAAATACTAGCGGCACATCCTGAATTATTAACCAAGGGAAATTTGAATGCGACCCCAAAGCAAGGATCTTATGCCGGAAAGACAGTATATGATTGCCTTAAAAACACATCAGAAGGAATACCATTATTAACCCACCTAGAGATGCTGAAGTATGTTAATCCACACAGATTAACAGCCCCAAAGACTAACGCGCCACATCCTGAGAATGAACATGCTTTATCACAAAAAAGAAAAAGATCGGGCGATAGCTGCGCTAATAATTATGATGAGAATAAAGACCAAAAAAAAGAAGCACAAGGGCAGGGAGCAATTAGTCCACCGCTAAAACGTCTAAAAAGCATCTTCCCTGAAAACTTCAGCTCGCCTGATGGAGAGAAAGAACTGCCCTTATCGCGAAAAAGAAAGTATTCTGGCGACAAACACGCTCATAATAATGAGGATAAGAAGCAACAGCAGGAACCCTCATTTAAACGATTTCGGGGCGGTATTGCGCCTAAATATATGGGAGGGGCGGCTCCTGCCAAAATGCCTCTTAAGCCCAGAAGTAAAGCGGAGTTGCCTAAGATGCAGGAATTATCGTTTATTCCTGTTCACAGCATTCGGACTTCATCCTCCTCTTTGTATACTCATCGTCTTGAACCTGGCGCATTGGACGGTTATATCCTGTCACGCAAGAAAGAATTTACACCGGGCCAAATCAGCACATTTATTTGTGCAGGCAGAAAAGCCAACGCATTGATTCCTCATCTTACCCAAGGTCAATGCGCCCTTATTTGCACGGAAGAGGAATTAGAACAAGTATTGCCTTATTTATCTGATAGCATGGATATCCTGGTCATCACCACCCTCAATAGCCGTTACAATGGGAATTACGCAGATCATCTCGACAGCATTACAGCCCGACGCCTTGCCGCCTTTTTATTTGCTTTTAAGTACAGCGTAGATAGATTTATTTTGCTGGATGACAACATTCAAAAAGTCTTAGTCAACACTAAAAATCAAACTGCCGTTTCTTGGCACGAGTTATATAATGCCCTTAGCGCCCAGTTGGGTGATAAGGCAAGCATCAGCGTGGCCACTCGCGATGGCCGTCGCAAAGCCTCTAATGAATTGGGCTCTAAATTGTTTCTGATTAACATGGCACGCATCAGAAGCTTCCTTGCAGAGGAAGAGCACTTATTCTTCCTGTTCCCGGATGCAACACAAACAAAAAAATGGGGTGAAGACTATTATTTTCAGATTTTTCTGGATTACTTATTCCAACAAGACAAGCAGGCCGGCTACGGTATTGTGCCTTTAGAGCACATGAGCTTGCTGCGTTCGAAGAAGCATCGAAATGCATTTAAGTCGAGCGGGATCAACGCCACTGCCTTTGCTATGACAGAATCTTTGGAGCCCCTTCCCTCAGCATTACGCCCTCTGGTTTATCAGACCATTTGTTCTTTAAACGACCTCATTATCACCAATCAAGAGAACTACGAGCGCTACGAGCAATTCCAGCGTCATTTTAATTTGCGCCAATATCACGCAGCGGTCAATAATAACCGCTCGATACCGGTTAACGCCCCCTCTCCATTTTTAAAGGGCACTGAGTTTAAAACAAATTTTTATAATCTAATTAATCATTACGATTACAATCAAAGTATTCTACGCTCCTATCAGATTGAGGCAATCAAAGCGATCCCCATTCGTTATCACTTTCCATCCCGCTATTTATTGGCTACGGGAAGTGGTAAAACTCTGATTGAAAATACGCTGGCCTTAATGGCGTATCATGCAGTCATTGAGAACCAGTTGATTTTTATTGTGACCCCGCAGATTGAACTGGTGAATCAGCTGTATGGTGATTTAATCAACTATAATAATAGCCTTCGTGACCGGCAAGACCCTTTATGCATATCTAATGACGCCATCCTCAAAGTGTCAAGCCATGGCCAGAGTATCTCTCTGAAGCTATTTCGCAAAAATGAGTCCGTCAAAAATGCATCAAGCATTGTTATTTGTTGCGCTGACAGCTTCCAAAATCTGTTAGCAGAAGACCCCGCACAGGTGGAGTCTGCCGCATTAGTGCTTTTTGATGAATACCATGTATATACGTCGCTTATTCAAAAGGTATGCGATACCATTTCTGAAGAAGGACCGATAACAATTGCTAGTAGTGCTACACCTCCGAAGCACGATTGCATCCCAAACACCCTCTACACCCTTAGTCTAAAAGAGGCATTAAATGGCCCCTACCATGCCCCCATTGTCGCCTGCAGCTTAAATGTGGATTATTCAAAAAAGAACGCCAAAAATTTTCTTCGCTGTTTACCTGAGTTTTTAAAAAGACAATACCATCCCGGCATTGGCGAGAAAGGCCGTACTTTAGCGGAAACTAAAGGAGTTATTTATGTTCAAAGTATTAAGTTATGTGATCAGGTATACAACCTCTTAGAGAAAGCTAAGATAAAGGCGTACGCTATTCATAGCCAAAACCATGAATCCGATGCCGAAGTAAAAAGATTTGTAGCGAGTCGAGAGCCTGGTGTTTTAATTGCGGTGAGGAAATTGCGTTTCGGGTTTGATTGCAGGGATTTAACCTGGGAAATTATTGCGCGAAAACCCAGTACGCAACAACCACAGCACGATGTGGAGCAAATGGTTGGGCGCATCGTTCGTTTATATGAGGATACCCTCGGTTTTGTCATCTCGTTTCGTGACATCCACCACCAATACGTGCTTCCTCTCACTCAAAATCAAACTAAAAACATTCGCCTTTCAAGCGATTTTCTTGCTCATGAAATGGAATACTTTTTGAACAACAGAGACTGCAGGGCCATTGATATTGATAAGCAATCTATAGATAAGAATGAAATAGGACTTGCTTCACCCACTATTAAACTTCTTCCCTATACCCCACCTAATCCACTTGAGCAAGAGATTCCTGGTGTTCCACATATTGAATCGAATTTTTATGAAAAAGAAAAAGAAAAAGAAAAAGAAAAAGAAGAGGATGGTGTGGCACATTACATAGCACCGAAAACCGTTAGTCCTTCTCAAGCGATGTCTTTATTTGCCCCATCACCCCAAATATACGATCCGAAAAAACCAAGTTCAACCGAGTATCTTTATGAGCTGATTGCTTGCCAAAATGAAAAAGAATTAGTGGCCTTCTTGACACCAGCCTTAAAAATAATTACGGCTGCTTCGTCAACCGCTGTTAGTTCATTTTTTACCCCTGAAAGGGCACTTTCCCCGAATGCCTTAATGATAAACGATTTTTTTACGCAGATACCTACTCTAGAATTAACACAACTAATTCAATGCGCAGAAGGGAAGTATTTTGCTCATTTATTAAGGACTTGCTCAGAAAACGAGAGAGATAAATTGATACTTTCCGGGGTGTTAGATTCTTTATGGATGAACCTGGATTTGAATGAGCTCTTAGGGCTTACAGAGGAGTTGAAAATTTACCGCTCCAGTTATGCACTCGCTCATCTGGTGAACATCTTATTTATACGCCATCACGACAGATCTCATGAAGAAAATGAAGACATCATTCCTGAATTACAATCTCTTTTCCTTAATGAAAGCATCTTCTACATGAAATCCAATCCTCATCACAAAGTTTGCACTGAGGAGGCAATTGGTTATTTGGAGAGTTTATTAGATAAAGTGAATCTGCGATTGAACCTGACAGAAGATACGGGACCATCAAGTGGTCGATATCGGTTCAATTGAATGATGTTCTAACCGATTTTAGGCATTTGCTATGAACTGATAATAGGGTTCATCATTAAAGGTAAACGTCTCTAACCAATAGAATTTAATACACTCTTAGCCAATTGAAGTTGTTGCTGAGCAAAGGTTTGGAGTGTTGCTTTATCAATAATGTGAGGAAGCAAATATATAAGGGCCTATTTTCTTTTGTCCAAGAATGTGTAAAAAATTTGATTCAGTAGACAAGTCATCTAGAATTAGTTTTTTATAAGGAGAAATAATGACGACCATGAAACGGAACTTCCTTGTATTATCGGTATCAATAACAATAATACTTATTGCCCTGCTCCTTCCTGCAAGTCATGCCTGCACCCTGATTTTACATAGTTGGCCGCAGACGGTGATGGTTGGGCGTACCATGGATTGGTTTGAAGATATGGAGACTCAATTACGTATTTATCCTCGAGGAATCCAACATACTGGAATGGCCAATAATGGCCCTTCGGTCAAATGGACATCTAAATATGGCAGTATGGTTGTTGCGGCTTATAAGAATATTGCTGCTGAAGGGATTAATGAACGAGGACTTTCTGTTCATTTATTATCCTTTTCCGACTCAGAATATGGCGAGCGTCAGACGGATATTCCGGGACTTTCTGTCTCAATGTGGGCACAATATTACCTGGATCAATTTGCATCAGTAACTGAAGCAGTTGAGGCCGCAAGAACCCCAGCCTATCAGCTGGAGCTCTATTATCTGGTTGGCTCTAATAAAAAAATTAAAGTACATCTCGCCCTGGAAGACTCGCAAGGAAGTTCGGCGATTATTGAATATTTACAGGGACAACCAGTCATTTATTTGGATCAAGGTAAATCGGTTTTAACTAACTCACCCAGCTATGATTTACAACTAAAAAACATGAAGGAATATAAAGGATTCGGCGGAGATAAACCCTTACCAGGCTCGGATAAGTCGATGGACCGTTTCGTGCGTGCGTCTTGGTACAATAATCATTTACCTGAAGCCCAAACGATTGAAGAAGCGGTCTTCTCTCTACTCAGTGTGATACGCAATGCATCGCAGCCGTATATGAACGATACGATGAATAATCGACGTATTGGCAGAACCTTATGGCAAATTCTGGGTGACTTGACTCATCGTCAGTATTATTATGCTTCTACGTCAAGCCTGAATATTGTCAGCGTCTCGTTGGATCACTTTGATTTATCACCCGGCTCCTCTTCGTGGAAGTTAGAAATTGATAAACATCCTGAGTTGTCCGGAGATATTTCTAATCAATTCACTCCCATTTCTGAACTTATTTTTTATTAATTATTAAATATATTGCCAAACCTGGAGAAAAAATTTATTGTTGGTTTTCTTAATTGTATTAATTTCCAAAGAATTAATTTAAGTGGGTCAACCGTATAACAAGGAATAGTTAATGAAGAACTCTTTTGCAATAGAAAGACTGGGGGTTTATGATTCAAATACAGGTTATTGGCGATTCTTGTTCGATGAATCCCATGTCAAAGAACTCCGTCCCTTCGTAAAAAGCATTGAAGGAAAAGAAAGGGATTTATCCGCTGCAGAGCTCCATAGCTTGGTCACCATATTGTTAAAAAAAAAGAGAAGGGAAGGGTCGCGGCAGAGTAGTCAAGCATTTCGCGCTCTCGCTAATGAGTTTGGGGGTTATGAGGTGCTTAACCTTCTTCAGAGCAATGAGAGATTAACCGAAGATAATCTGGTTTTTTTTGAGAAAAATTCGAACCAGGCTAAAGAGTTAGCACCTCTAGTGATATCTCTGGCAACCAAAATAAATTCATCGGAAATGCTCGTCTTATTCAAAGTATCTAAAAGAATGACGGAGAATGATAGATTACTATTTTTTAAGTTTCTTAATGACGGTGAGGAAGGTAAATTATCTGTTTACGTTAAGTTATTAGGCCTTTTAAACGAACATAAACTCCATATTGATAATTTAGTGTCCTTGTTGATGAATGCAAAAGACATTATCTTCGTTCGTCTGATTATAGATACATTAGTTTCTGCAAATTCAAGCTTACTTACTCCAGCTAATGTAGTCAGAATTTTGCAACTAGACCATCCTTATTATTTCAGTAAGTTGCTTAAAGTGTTGCCGGTCAACCAAAAACAATTTGACCGTTTGTTAGAAGTAGAAGGCACATTAGATCAATGCTTATGGGCTGAAGATATCATTAAGAGTTTCAGTATCGCAGGTTGGGAACTCAACCCTTGGCTAACGCTGATTTTAACTCCAACGATACACCGTTTCGAAATAGCATCAGCCATTCAGAAAATTAGAGAAATCAAACCGAGTACTGAACATCTGGTCTTAATTTTAACGCATGTTTTTAATTATCCTCATACAAGCAACCAGTTTGCAGAAGCAGTAGTTATCTTAAGTGAAGTGGGATTGCAAGATAACGAGCTAAATATCCTCTGTAGCGTCATTTCTGATCCGGTGCCTCTGGCAAAAGCTATTGTCACACTTAAAAAAGAACACTCATATCGTGAAGATACTCTGGATATTGTCAGGGCTTACCCTGAACATGCATTGGGGTTAGCTTTAGGGTTAATTTTCTTTGATAAAATCAACGCCCCTAATTCCCAAGCACGTAAAATCATGCTTCAGCATCCTGAATGTGCAGAACTCACGACGCGAGTTTTAGAATATTTACGCGAAAATAATTTACATCAAGAACCTATTACTCTCGCTGTTTGCCAGGCAAGAATATCTCAAGGTGCCTTTCTCAACCTGTTAAGAACTCTGAACAAAGCGACTCTTTTAGATCAATTTAATCTAGAACTTCTTTTCCCTAAAATGAGTTTTATTAAAACTCTGGCTAGCGCAGCAAACTGTTTGGCACACGCGGATAAACTGGATCAAGTTAACTTCAGCTCCTTAGTTATCGATCCTGTTAACTCGTTATTCTTAGCTCGAAACTTAGGGGGTAAGCCTTACCCTAAATCATTGAAGTTCTTATCCGATAATGGGGCAAAAAGTTTCGTCAATATTCGCGAAAAAGCCGTAACCCTGGCACAAGGTCATAAACAAGGTTGCTTTTTTAGTGCCGTGACCAAGGAGCAGGAACTTTCTTTTAAACAGGTGAGAGGAAAAACCATAACTAAAGCACACGATGAAGCGTTGATTAAAATTGCGGAATATTGCGGAAATAATAGCTTGGATACAGCGACAGAACAGCATATTGCGAGTACTGCCTATCTTTCGACGCCAGGAAAATAATGTTTCTTGCTAGCGAGAGAGCATCATGCCCATTTCGCAGCCCTCTCGCTAACTCAAGATGACGATGGGAATTCTAATTAATGTTTTCACTCGCTTTCCTTTTATATTCCTGGATCAGCTGCTCACGCTTCGCTTTCAGTTCACTACTTAATTCTACTTTATAGAGATGTGGATGGTTAAGGCTTTTATATTCAGAAGGCAATCGCTCCAAACGCTGTTTGGAATACTGAGCTATTTCATTGAGAGGGCGGGAGGGAAACAGGCGGGACCCATTTTCCATAACTTTGTGCAATAGCGGTTCATATTTATAATTTTTGAGGGATAGGGATTTTAAAGGATCAACAGGATAAGAGATTAGGGATGTGTCTTCATCATCAAGAGCTATCACATCTCTACCTCCAAAGTTCTCATTATCATCTATAACTCGGTACACTTGTTTTTTATACGGTAAGGTTGTCTTGGCGGTAGTTTCTGAAAACTTGATACGTGGTTTGTGGTGCGCAAATGCCAATTTGAAGACGCCATCCAAAGCAGCGTCAGGTCGCCCGATAACCAAGTTCGTTCCTACACCAAATACATCTATAGGTGCCTCCTGCTCTAATAAAGTTTTAATTGTCTCCTCATCCAATTGATTAGACGCAGTAATTTTTACCTCATTCAACCCTGCTTCATTTAACATGTGGCGTGCTTTTTTTGATAAATATTCTAAGTCACCACTATCCAATCGAATACCTTTAAGGCGCTTTCCACGCGCCTCCATTTCTTTGCCAATCTTAATAGCGTTAGGTACGCCACTTTTTAGCGTATTGTAGGTATCAACCAGCAAAATGCAGTCATCCGGATTAATTTCGGCAAAATCACGAAAAGCAAATAATTCATCCTCATAACTTTGAACAAAGGAATGGGCCATCGTCCCTGCAATGGGAATATGGTAATCTCGACCTGCCCGCACATTACTTGTAGCGTCAAATCCACCGATGATAGACGCACGACTGGCATAATAACCACCAGGCCCCTGCGCCCTCCTTAACCCAAAATCAATTAATGTACGATCACCTGCAACCTGCCTTATTCGACTGGCTTTTGTAGCAATAAGCGTTTGAAAATTAAGGATGTTTAAAAGAATGGTTTCGATTATCTGTGCTTCAATAATATCCGCTTCTATAGTGACGATGGGAGCAGTAGGAAATACGATTTCTCCTTCATCAGGGGCATAAACAGTACCTCTAAAGCGAAAATTTTTTAGATATTCAAGAAAGTCAGAATGAAATCCCTGGTTTTGCAAAAAGGCAATATCAAGTTTATCAAAATGAATATTTTGCAATACCTCGAGAAGGTCTTCCAATCCGGAAAAAACAGCATACCCCCCTTCAAAAGGAAGTTTGCGAAAGAAGTAATCAAAAATAGCCCTATGATTTTTCTTCTCTTTTAGAAAGTGAACTTGTCCCATTTTAAGCTGATATAGATCAGTATAAGTTCCTGTATAATTAAACATGGATGATCATTTCCCTCTCCAAAGAATATTTGGTGTTCATAATACAATAAGAGTTTAGGCTTAAAACAGTTTGTGGTGTGAGAAAGTGAATCAATCGTTCACTCCATCTAACAGAAAAGTCATTCATAACCAGGATGTATGCTATATATGCCTGCTGGAATGACTTTCGTTGGTTTTATAACAGTGAATTAATTGCTTACCATCACTTAAAAAGAGTTTAACCTAGTCCATGTCCATGAGTGTGAGTCTGGGAAGAAGAGGGCTGATGAGCATGTTGGTGCGCATGATATGGTGAATGGTAATGAAAACCATTAGGATTATAGCCATGAGGATAATGAGGAACTGTTGCACCATGAGTGTGAATTGGAACTGGAATTGGATTTGAGACCATAACAGTGGGTTGAGTCGGAGCGGGATTAGTTACTACAACAGTATTTGAATGACTAATAGGTGATGTTTGGTGGCTATGTGTTCGTCTCATTTGTTTTATCCTTATTATAAAGAATTGAACTCTATGGTAGTTGCCTAACCCAAATATAATACTTTACGGGTCTCATGATGTATTTAAGACATCATTGGGTGAAATTATAATATAGATAGATCAGTTGGGAAACTATTTATCTTAAATGAATCTTATTGATTCTTATGCAGTGAAATGAAAAATAACCGGTGTGAATCTATTAGTGCATGAACGCTACGGATAATTGAAAAAAACAATGACGAACAAGAGGAAAACGATGAAAAATTACAAGCCAGTCAGACCTGAAGATATTTTACCAGAGAATGTTAATAACACGACTATCAATGGAGCATTAATTCGTAAAGGAACTATAGCTGCATTTTTAGCTAATGTTGAAATTTTAGAAAGCAATGATGCTACGGAACAACAAAGACAGGATGCAATTCAAATGATAAAAGAGTTTGCTCCTGCTGTCATTGCAATTGGCTTACATCAGCATGCTGTCTTCAAAAATGCTCATGTTGAAAAGATTTTAATTGATGCCGAGAATTAATACTCTATTTTCAATAGCTGACCTCATTAATGTGCAGGCATGTAAGAATTAGACGAATAGAAAACTGGAGGCCATCGCTTATAGATTACTTATATAAACTGTGGCCCGATTCCATTTAAAGGTCTAGAAGCCATCTAAAAAGATAAATTGGAATAATTTTCTGAGCAACTGTCCGGGTAAAGTAACGTATTCACCCCTCCACCAATTAAATCAATCGCGTTTATTAAGGGGCTCAGGATTGCTGTACATAGAGCAGCTGTCATTGCCATTAATAATCTTATGGAGCCCCCACCGTCCTCTTTTGCCTTTGTTGGCTCGAAGGTTGCTAAATCCAGAGCAGATTTAATAGCAAATAGGACAGATGCTCCAGCAAATTCTACGGCTACAACAGACAAACATACAGGGGCTGTCACTATAGAGGAAGCTCTACATAAAGGGTCTAATTTAGACTGGTAGGGTTGAAAGAAAAATGGTTTTATTGGTGCGGGCCTATCCTCAAAAGCATTCCCCAAGAGTCTTCCAGTAACATCGGAATAACGTAATAAGAATTGATTGAACTCTATTAAAGTCATAACATGTTCCTATTTATAATTTCGGCGGCTCGATTATACGACTTTAATTCTTAAGACGTCCTTAAGAGAATATCCCAAAAAAAATTCTGCTGCAATTTGCCTGGCTAAATTACAAATTTGATCCTTTATTTTTGCTGAATGACTGCTCTCCATTTTCGTTTTTTCAAATGAACTCATTTAAGGGTTTTCTTAAATAAATGCGTTTATAATCTATTTTTTAAAGCAGATATCAGAATTTTCATCTGATGTTTTCACGGCGCTTTCTTGTTGTGCCCTAAGAACCACTTTATCTATTATTTGCAATCGCAGCTCTCTGTTTTGCTCTGAAAAAACACGAGCCCCCAAAGCAAGCAACTCCTCCCTGTTAAATTGAATATTCTCTTTTATCTCAGAACTTGAATTGCGAATATACCGAAAACCAAAAAACTCATTCCATGATACAGTATCGTTGTGCTGACAAAGCATAGGGGACCAAAAATCCATAATAAACTCAGGACTTGTGTGTAACTTGATGTAAGTATGGCTTTCATGGGAATAAATTGTTTCAATCGATAAATCCACATTAAATTCAACAGCTAAAAAATAAGCGCCGACAATGGCATAATATTCACAAGTTCCTGCCCCATAAAGATATGCGCTCTTTAAATAACTCTCATACTGCTCCGCAGGCGATTCTATAATTTGTGACTCTGTAGCCAGACTCAACGATTGAGCTATTACTGCAGGAAGCGCCAGTCTCTCCTTATTGGTATATTGTCCAGAAAAAAATGAACCCTGGCCTTGTTTTTCACGCTGATAAAAAACTTTTTTTGCTTCCTCAGCGGCATCATTATTAGAAGGTCCAAATAAGAGAACTTCCTCTACTTTGCTCTGTAATTTTATAAACTCATCATACATAAAATCTATTTTTTCAGAATCAGTAGTACAGGATTGCAATAGAGCATTGAGTTCTTTCATATAGGCCTACAAATAAATTAATATACTTTTTAATATATATGTATTGTAACATACCAAAAAGAACATAATAAAATCATTTTAGTATTAATTAATTCGAGTCTTCTTTTAAGGACGATTAACTCATTGCCCCTGAGTTCAGAGAAACAAAAATATCACCTGGATTATTTCAATATCGTAAGCTTAATTTGCAAAATCATCAAAATGAAATTAACCTCTATATCCAACTTAATTTGTTGGTACCACTTTTATAGTCTCAAGGAGACTTAACCGTGAGTCGTTTTACTCTTATGGATATCAATAATATAAGGAAAAATATGAATAAGTATAAAATAGTTCCATTACTTTCAATTTCTCTCCTCTCTTGTCAAATGGCTTTCGCAGCACCGTGTTCTTTTGATTCCAATAAATCATGTGTTCTCAAAACGGATCTTTTGAATGACACATCAAGTAATGGATTAAATTATTATTCAGCTACAAATTATGATCACCGCATATCGGGTGAAATCAATGTCTATGATGTTTCTATGGTTCAGAAAGGAGCCAATGGTCTCACCCTCTTTGCCAACCTTATTAACCCAGGTTACTGGCGTGCAGGAGAAATAATGACTCGGGCGAATCTTACTTCCCCTCCTTTTAACTCCCCCACACCTTCCGAAGAATGGTCCACTAAAGCAACTACTCATGGCTATTTGGAAGTCAGCATCAAATTACCGACATGCACTAAAAGTTCAGATGGACTATGCCAACAAGGAAAAAATCCGGCTAATTATAACAAAGGTTTATGGCCAGCCATTTGGATGATGCCTACTTATGATAGCAATTGGCCTCAGAATGGCGAAATAGACATTATGGAGGCCTATCCCCAAAATACAGCCTTTAATATTACTACTTCCGCCCTGCATTTCAATGGTAATGATAGTCGATGTAGTGGTGGCGATTGTAGAGGGTGGGGATACGCACTTGAACACCATCAATTTCCTGAATTAGCTTATAATAAAGACCATGTTTGGGGATTTGAATGGGAACAAGACCCAAACAGTAAAACAGGCGGTTACATAATGACCGGCTATATTGATAACGTAAAAACCTGGGGGCCATTACCCACAGATAGTTTGCCTGCAGACGGAGCCAATGCACTGCAAAGAGGCTTTAATGATCCTGCCGGCGGATATTACTTGATTGTTAACCTTGCCATAGGCGGACCCTATGCGAGCGCCCCTAATTCTCAAATGCAATCTGCCAGTATGCAAGTAAATAGTGTTAAATTTTATCAGGTAAACAGCTCAACCCCTCCTGATAATTGTAAGGCACCGGTAAATTTATCTTCGTCTTACACTCCAGACAAAAGAAATATCACTTTAAATTGGCAAGCTCCTACTGATGGCTCAGCAATTCAGTCATTTCAAGTGAAAGATTGGCAGAAAAAAATATTATGGCAAGGCACACAAAAGGCTTGGACGGATAAAACATTACCAGGAACCGCAGGAAAATTTACTTATTTTCTAAGTTCCGTATGTGCAGGAAACGTATCTGATGATATCCAATATGATGTAGTAATCCCTGAAGTGACCCAATGTAATCCTCCAATTAACATCAGCTCTAATTATACAGCCGATAAAAGGAATATTACTTTAAACTGGAATGCACCGGCCTCAAGCCTCCCCATATCGAGTTATCAAGTAAGAGACTGGCAGCAACGTATTCTCTGGCAAGGCAACTCGCTTAATTGGACGGATCGTTCTTTACCGGGTCAACCAGGAAAATTCATCTATTTCCTCAATGCTGTATGTCATGATCAGAATTCAACAATGATTCAAAAAGATGTAATAATTAGTTTAAGAGTAAATTAAACCCGTCTGAATGATCTGACTATCAGGAGAGTTATTTGAATTTCATCTCTCTCCTGATATATATACTCAGAGAAACTCTAATGCTTCTCAGAGTTATTTGGCATGTCCTACTCATATGAAAGCGAATCCATCATTTGTAAAAGCTGTAAAACAGTCAAGTACGCACTATCGGTAATTCAGACCAACAAGTAGTATAACGAGGGGAGCGCATTTCTGACCGCATGGCCCAAGGCTTGCTATAACCTTCCGCAGCTAATTTAATAGTATGGCTCCCATAACGGCGATTAATAGCGTCAAAAATAGTCATTAACTCATCTTTCTTAGCCAATGCCTCATCACTGGGCTGATGAAACAAATCCAGTTGCATTTGTGATTTATTAATTAAATCCTCAAGCATCACCCCAACTTTTTTATATTGAATCCCGGGTTTAAATAGTTTTTTTAAACATATTTTTGCCATTTTGGTAATGATCCGTGTGTCATCGGTGGGATTGATTAATCGACATTCCATACTATTGGTATATTGCCTTAAATCATGGCGAAAAGGATTACTGCGTACAAACACATACAATCGCTGAGCTACAAGATTCTGGCTTCGAGCATTTTCACATGCCCGAGCACAATGACTGCTAATGGCCTGAGCTAACGCAGCAAATTGTGTTTGCATCTCCCCAAAACTTTTTGAAGACATAATACTCTGTTTCGCCTGCACGTCTTCAAGCCCTAAACACTGGATGCCTTGTAACTCCATCGCCGTGCGCATTAACAGGACATTGAACTGTTTTTTAATCTGTGGCGCATTCATTGATGCTAAATCCTGTGCTGTATTAATTCCTTTTTCCACCAGTTTTTTTTCCCAGCGTCGCCCTACCCCCCATACCTCTCCTACGCTTATTTTACTTAACCAGTGCCGTTGCTCACTCACATTAAAAACAGGAAGGTTTAATTTTTTTTTACACACATGGTTGGCAATTTTAGCTAATGTCTTCGTCTGTCCAATTCCAATAGAGGTAGGAATGCCCGTTGATTTTAAAATGCTTTTTTGTAAATCCCGACAAAAAGCATCAAGCAAGTGGCGAGGCATGGTAGTTAAATCAAGAAACGCCTCATCAATGGAATAAATTTCCACTTCTGGCCAGGCAGCCTCAATGACTGACATCACCCGCTGTGATAAATCTCCATATAAAGTATAATTGGAGGAAAAAACATGTACTTGATTTTGCTGACTTATCCCTTTTATTTTAAAAAACGGTTCTCCCATCCCGATTCCTAAGGCCTTGGCTTCATTAGAACGAGCAATCACACACCCATCGTTATTCGACAAGACGACAATAGGTTTTCCGCGCAGGTCTGGACGAAATAAACGTTCACAAGAAGCATAGAAATTATTACAATCAATGAGAGCAAACATCATTAAAACGAGGATCGTATATTATGGATTACCACCCCCCAAATCACCAAATCCATGTCTTCTGTAATCGTTATAGGATGGTATTGATCATTTTCCGGTAAAAGCTGAGTCTGCTCCCCTGCAATTGATAAGCGTTTTACGGTTAACTCGCCGTTTATGGCAGCAATAACGATTCTGCCATGAGTGGCATCAAGACTTCTATCAACGACTAACATGTCCCCATCCGCAATCCCTATATTAATCATCGAATCGCCGGATGCTTTTAAGAAAAAAGTAGCCGCTGGATTGTGAATCAAGTGACTGTTTAAGTCCAAATGCATTTCAATGTAATCATCAGCTGGAGAAGGGAATCCTGCACGCACTGAACAACCATACAAGGGCAATTTATAACTTAATCCGCTATCTAAAAAACCTTTGATTTCTTCAAAACGCGATAATGGAATGCGCATGGTTTTTGACGACTCACCACCAAATTTTCCTTGACCTTTTGGACGCCCTGAATTTTTTCTTAACCCGCCATGCCCCATTAAAAAACGCTCACTTGATTTCTGTTACAAAAATCAATAATAGATTTAAATTTTGCATAAGTAAACACTGAAACTAATGGATTTTGAATCGATACATTCAATCTGACCAGTTCCCAAATGGATTTTCATCTTATATGAATAATTTAACACTTGAGTGAATTCCAAGTAACATGACGACAATTCCTGCCATCAACATAATGATTCGCGGTTGAATATGTCGAACGAGATAGGCCGCAAAAGGGGAAGCAATTGCACCACCCGCAATTAGTCCGATAATAATTGGCCAATGAGTTATTCCAATCGTAAAAAAGAAGGTCATAGAAACACTGATGGTGATCAAAAACTCGGCCAAATTAACTGATCCTATGGTGTAATGCGGGGTCGTACCTTGTACCAGTAACGTGGAGTTAACAATAGAGCCCCATCCCCCACCCCCCGTTGCATCAAAAAAACCGCCAGCAAGCCCCAGAGGTATTAACCCACGTGCATGATTAGACGGTAATGCACGCCTCGAGACCCGCTTGACTATAAAATTTTTTATGAGTTTAATAATTTTCCCACCTTGAAACGCTCGGTATAAAATAAACCCACCCATGATGACCAAATAAATTGCAATAAAAGGCCTTGCCAGTTGCTCTGAGGTTTTTGTTAAGAGATACGCACCAATAATGCTTCCTATAATGCCGGGAATAACCAATCGTCTAAATAAAACATAATCAATATTTTTAAACATCGCATGCGATAAACCCGAAATACCTGTTGTGACAATCTCAGAAGTATGCACGGCGGCACTCGCTACTGCTGGAGGAATGCCCAGACTGACTAAAACGCCTGTTCCAACCACACCATAAGCCATACCTAATGCACCATCCACTATCTGTGCGATAAAACCCACCAGCGCAAAAAGTAAGAATTGCCCCATAAATATCCTTTTATTCACCGTAATTTCTAGCTTAATTACTGTTTGTATTTTTCCATATCATGCTCGCCATCATGGAACAGCTGAGGATGATAACAGTCACTGAAAGAGTGACTGCTATAGGAATATCAATGATATTGTGCACCAGCATTTTTACCCCAATAAAACCTAAAATTAAGGCCAGACCATAGTTCAGATAAGAAAATTTATTTTGTATGTTGGCTAAAATAAAATACATGGCTCGCAATCCTAATATGGCAAAAGCATTCGAGGTACACGCAATAAATGGATCTCGGGTGATACCAAATACAGCAGGAATACTGTCAATAGCAAAAATCAGATCACTCACTTCAATAAAGACAAGGACCACAAATAGAGGCGTTAGATAATACGATTTATTCTTCTTAACAATAAAACTACCTTCTGAAATGGTTTTTGTTATTGGAAAAAATTTTCTCAATGTTCTAAGAATAAAATTATCCGCAAGAGATTGTTCACTTTTAAAAAGAGTAAAGAATTTAAATGAAGAATAAATCAGTAATAGACCAAAGAAATAAAAAATCCACTCAAATTTATTGAGCAGCCATATCCCAAATACAATTAATATTATTCTCATAAAGATTGCACCCAACACTCCAAACAAGAGCAGACGGCGCTGATACTCCATAGGGATAGCAAAATATTTAAAAATCATGATAAATACAAAAATATTATCCATAGATAATGATTTTTCAATCAAATAGGCGGTAAAAAATTCAAGTGCTTTTTGATTGGCAATTTTGTAGGTATAACTTTGCGATAGATATATCCACAAAAAGGCATTAAAAAGTAAAGCCAAGACAACCCATACGATGACCCACACGCAGGATGACTTCAATGAAATCTGGCGTCGGTTATCCCTGGTCAAAAGAAAGATATCGATACTTAATACAATCAGTATTAGAATAATAAAAAATAGCCATAACCACCATGTGCCGATAGACTGCATTTATCTTCCAGAAACTTAATGGCTTTACCCCTGAAAAGGGACATTATAATTAAATTAGATTAACGCCTTGATTCACGCATCAACAAATCTAAAGTGCTAGAAAGATATTATCCTAAACTTGTCTGGGTATGCCATGGTTTTGTCGCTATTAAAATCCTTATTTGCGAAATGTATCAATTAGTGCTTAGATTCATATTATAACTAAGTTGTGAAGGATAAAAAAATGACTTCTCGAATTAACTATTACAAGACGGCGCCCGAAGCAGTCAATGCTATGTTAGGTCTTGAACGTTATGTTAATCATAGTGGTCTGGAAAAATCCTTGCTTAATCTTGTAAAGATTCGCGCGTCCCAGATTAATGGTTGTAGCTATTGTGTTGATATTCATACCACCGAGGCACGCAAAGCAGGTGAATCAGAACGTCGCTTATATGCTGTGGTGGTATGGCGCGAAACGTCTTTTTTTACAGAGCGTGAGCGTGCAGCTTTAGCCTGGACGGAGGCCGTTACCTTGTTATCAGTAACGCAGGCACCGGAGGATGTCTATCAGGAAGTGCTTCATTATTTTAGTGAAAAAGAGACAGTAGATTTAACCATGGCCATTATTACTATTAATAGTTGGAATCGATTGGCAGTAAGTTTTCGTACCATGCCAGTTCCGTAAAAAATCGCTATGTATTAGTATGAAGCGTTAAGGTAAATCAGGAGGCAGAATGGGATGTTTAATTAAAGGTCAATGGCAAGACACTTGGTATGACACGAATCATACCGGTGGTGCTTTTAAAAGAGAATCCTCTCAATTCAGACAGGCAATTACGAAAGAAAAAGATTCATTATTTCCAGCTGAAAAGGAACGCTATCATTTATACGTTTCTCTGGCATGCCCCTGGGCGCATCGCGCTTTAATCTTTAGAGCTTTAAAAAATCTGGAACCCTATATTGGACTGTCTGTTGTTCATCCGCATATGTTAGAAAACGGTTGGGAGTTCAAATCTGGGATTGATGGATCAACAGGCGATACTCTTTATGGACTTCGTTATCTTCATGAGCTTTATTGCAAGGCCGACAATCAATACTCAGGCAGAGTGACTGTGCCTGTTTTATGGGACAAGAAAAAAGAAACCATTGTGAGTAACGAATCCGCTGAAATTATTCGCCAATTCAACCAGGCCTTTAATCATCTGACGGGTAACCAAGAGGATTTCTATCCCCAAGCCTTGGCTGCAGAAATTGATGCCATGAATGACACGATCTATACAACCGTTAATAATGGGGTTTATAAATGTGGATTTGCCACGACACAAGAGGCCTACGAACAGGCCTTTTACGAACTCTTTGCTACTCTGGACATGCTCAATGAACACTTGAGTCACAATGAATATTTAGTAGGAGGACAATTAACTGAGGCAGACTGGCGTTTATTCACTACTTTAGTTCGTTTTGATGCCGTATATTTTGGTCATTTCAAAGCCAATCAGCAACGAATCAGTGATTACCCCTATTTACAGCCCTATTTGCAAAAGCTTTATCAGCATCCAGGTGTAAAACAAACAGTAAATCTTGAGCATATTAAACAACATTACTACTATAGCCATAAGACCATCAATCCAACCCAAATTGTACCGGTGGGACCACGGCTTGATTTTTAACAGGTGAATGCTCACTGCCGTAAAGTTAAGGAGTTGACTCGTATCCGTTCAGGGGAATGAATAGTTCTTAACTTAATGGCAGTGAGAAGAACGCTAAGAGAATTAAACAAACTGAAGTTGCCGCCATGCTTCAAAAAGAATAATGGCTACTGCATTGGATAAATTAAGACTACGACTTTGCTCCCGCATAGGGATGCGAATTGCCGGATTATTTTTCCAGATCTCTTCGGGTAACCCTCGTGTTTCTGGTCCAAATAATAATATATCTTCTGGCTGATAAACCACGTCACTATAAATCTGTTCACTCTTGGTAGTACAACAAAAAATTCTGCGCAGGGCATTTTGCTCAGCAAAAACGTGCCAATTATCATAGTGCAACACAGAGGCCCATTCATGGTAATCAAGTCCCGCACGACGCATGCGCTTGTCATCGAGGGAAAATCCAAGCGGGTGAATTAAATGCAGCTGCGCCCCGCTGTTGGCACACAACCGTATGATGTTACCTGTATTCGGTGGAATTTCAGGTTGATAGAGTGCAATATGCAACATATATTTGAGTTCATTTCATTTAAGAATGATGATTCTAACGGATCAACGCCAAGTTAGAAAGATTGTTATGCCTGCAAGCCATGCAGGCCCCAATTCAATGCCATAGTCACCCCCGTAATAAATATGGATTTCAACGTTTAGCGCTTGTAAACTGTTTCTTCAGTCCTTTCGAATAAACTGCATGCAAAAAATAACGGGTAATATGATCGGTATTGGTTTAAGGAGTCCTCATTATTATCAGATATTAGAGGAGAAACCTGATATAGATTGGCTGGAAGTACATACTGAAAACCTGATGTTACAAGGAGGAGCATTGCTTGATCTGCTGCTTTCCATTCGCCAACATTATCCATTAAGTTTTCACGGTGTAGGTTTATCTTTAGGTTCTGCTCAAGGGATTAGCAAGGACCATTTAAAACGAATTAAAACAATAGTGAAGCGTTTTGAGCCTGCTTTAATTTCAGAACATTTATCCTGGAGTTCACCCGGTCAGATTTATTTGCCAGATTTATTACCTGTTCCGTACAATGAAGAAAGTTTAAGGATTATCGCTAATAATATCGATTGTGCGCAAAATTATTTACAAAGAACCCTATTAATAGAAAACCCATCTTCATACTTAGAGTATCAAACGTCCACTTATTCAGAAGCGGAGTTTTTAGCAGCATTAGTTAAACGAACCGATATGAACGTTTTATTGGATGTGAATAATATTTATGTTTCCTGTTTTAACCATGGCTGGGATCCTTATGAATACATTCAAACAATTCCAGTTAATTCAGTACAAGAAATACATTTGGCGGGACATTCAGTTTATGCTCAGGATGAAATAAATTCCTTACTTATAGACACTCATGATAATTATGTATGCGAAGAAGTATGGGAATTATATCGCTATGCAGTAAAATACACAGGCTGTGTTCCTACTTTGATAGAATGGGATGCAAAAATACCTGATTTGCAGATTTTGTTAAATGAAGCAAGGAAATCAGTATCCTATGTCCACAATTAAACAAATTCAAAAAGATTTTTACGCACGAGTGTTAGATCACAAAGACAGGGCCATTATTCAGCATATTCGCAAAAATCAGATTGCTCCTGAATTCAGATTTAAAGTTTATCGTAATACCATTTTACAAAATCTGAGTAAGGCATTGGCAATTACATTCCCTGCAATTTGGAAATTGGTGGGGCAAGAGTGTGCGGATAGTCTGGCATTGGCTTTTGTTCGGAAAGAAATGAATCTGCCTGAAACCGGTTGTCTGGATGACTGGGGGAGCAAGTTTCCTGAGTTTCTTCAAACGATGAACGCGGTTGCTCATCTGGTTTATTTAAAAGACGTCGCTCAATTAGAATGGTTAAAACATTTAAGCTATGGTGCGCCTGATTATCAGTCTCTTAATCCACTAACCTTACAAAAAACTCTGGATAGTCGTCAAGATAAATTGAGCGTACTCTTTAATCCAACAGTATTTTTATATTCATCCCCTTTTTTCTTAAAAGATATTTTTGATCTCGTGGAGCATCCCGCTGAAAAAGGAACTATTGATTTGCAGTTTATACCCTGTTATGCAGTTATTTCGCGTCAACATCATGAGGTATTAACTCATTGGGTTTCTCAGGAGATGTTTGATTTTCTGAATCATATAAAAAAACGTTTTACAGTGACGCAGTCCTATGAATACATGCTGCAAGCTAATCCGGCTTTTAATTTGAGTACAGCATTACAATTTTTGTTAAAACATGAGTTATTATGGACATGTGAATGAACGTTAAAATCATCTCAGAACCACTAAATCGATAAGTGTTTCAACTTCTGCTACATTTCTGGCTTTGAGTTCTTTTCTTTGCATCAAATTCTCATAGCCTTGTCCCAGGGCTTCTTTTAGTGTATCCGCGGTTGCTAATGCTTGTGAATGTTCCACTTTGTTGTGTTTCTCAAGTTTAGCCGCCAGGTTTGCAGTCTCTCCAATTACGGTGTATTCCAATCGTTGTGCGTCCCCCATAACACCGAAAACCACTTCTCCAACAGCAAGTCCCACCCCCACACTGACACGTTGCGTCCCTTTTCTACCTCGATCCTCATTCCATGTAGCTACCGCCGCTATAATGGCATCCACAGTCCTTAATGCATCTGCAGCGTAAGTAGCGGAAGGGGTTACAGCACCAAAGCTTGCCATAATTCCATCCCCCATAAACTTATCGATAGTACCTTTATGTTTTTGAATAATGGGTACTAATAAACTCTGATACTCCCCCAGAAATCGTATCAGTTCACTAGGAGAAAATGATTGGGATAAAACGGTAAAACCACGCATATCGATAAACATAATAGCGGCTTTACGTGTTTCACCATAACCTGCTTGTAGCTCTAATTCAGAATGGGTGATTTTTTCTGCAACACCCGTATCAAAAAAACGCGCCAGATCTTTTGCCGCACTGGTTTCCGCCACAGCTTGATAAAGTATTTCTTTTGAACGTGTAAGTACTAAAGAGATAATTACCGTGACCAATACGATTGAAAAAATCACGTCGAACACAGCACCTAGATAGACACTTCGGGTGGACGCATGGGTTATGTAATCCCAGGTAATAACGCTCGTACCCGCACTAGATAAAGTCTGCCAGACGATAAGGAACCAGCAACTGGCCGCAGTGAGTCCTGATAAGAGTACCCATTTGGGTTCAAAACGAAGCGCGCGAAGTGCAATAAGGATAAAAACATAATTAATGTGGGTGTTTTTAAGATTAATGGTAGCTGTAGTTTCATACTGTAAATAGTACGTCCAAATAATAAATAGCAACAACACCATTTCTGCAACTATGGAACAGCCAAGAAATAATGGAGTAAGCTGATGAGTAGATGCAAACCATAATCGCACCAAGGTCAAAATAGCGAATAACCACAGCCCCAAGGAGGCAGAATCGACAGGTGCATCAGGGGAGTAACTCACTGGCGTAAAAAAATTGATAATAAAAAATAATACAATAACGCCCAGCTCTACTCCTGAAACCAGTAATTCACTTTTGTACTGTTGCGCCTCTATTTCTTTGCTGACTCGGAGCGGTAATTGCCCATACTTATGCACTCTTTCCTCCTGCTATACGCGTACACAATCCCTTAGGTACCATAATAAACTCTTCCGGATCAGCATCCATGGTCGCTTGAGATGCGCAAGCATGCTTAGCAGTACCACAGTCATTTTTTCCTGTACGAACCACGTTATAACAACGCTCCCGCTCTCCGGCTTTGTGGTTTTTCGAAAGCCAATTCGTATTAGTATATACTGCAAGGATCGTAGCTCCTAAAGCGGCGGCAATAACCGCAGTGTTTTGTATCTGTCTTTTATTCATATTATTTTTCCGTTATAAAATTAGAATAATTGAATCTTTTATCTTAACTCATCCGATAACGCCATTCTCGTCCGCCATTTTAGTATTGCTAAATTTGTATTATCTTTACCAACTACTTCCAGGCTATAGCTCGATTAAGTTATTGAATATCAGTGCCTTACTGCCAAATGGGTAAACATAATAATGCTTGATCAATTAGAATAAACGCCCTACATTTAAAAAGCCATAGGAATTTTTTTGTCATAAGATACAAAATTAATCTTCATGTCAGTGTGACCAAACATCTTTTATTAATAACACGAGATCTATACGGAGGATGGTATGATGCTTATAAAACCCATTATGAGACGATATTTAGTCTCTTGCTTGCTGCTCTTCATCCCCTTAGTGGCTAAATCATCTCCACCTTCCTGGCAGATAGTGCCGGCTGAAAGTCAGTTGACTTTTACTGCCACCCAAAATGGTGCTGCTGTCTCAGGGGGATTTAAAACGTTTACCGGAACTATTTTAATCGACCCCAATGATTTAAAAAATAGTAGCATTGAGATTAGTGTTGATATCAATTCAGTCAGTGCTTCCTATGCGCAATTAAAAGAAACACTAGTAAGTCCAGACTGGTTCAATGCCAAACTTTTTCCCAAAGCTGAATTTAAAGCAACTCAAATTGAGAAAACAGGTGAAAAGGCTTACCAGGCAAAAGGAACACTTACTATTCGTGATAAATCAGTGCCCGTTACTTTAACTTTTACGGGAGAACAACCTGGCCCGGACAAAGGCATTGTAGTGGGCAGTACCATAATTAAACGCAATCAATTTGGTGTAGGTCAAGGAGATTGGGCAGGAACTGATGAAATCAAAGACGATGTGACTATCCATTTTAAAATAGTGGCGGTCAAAAAATAATCAAGACTTTACATAAACACTGTTTAAGGGAATATACCGATGAAAAAATCATCTATGGTGAATGAGTTTGATATGCCTGCACCACGCTGGATACGCACCTATCCGAATGGACCTTACCGGTTTGTTAATAGAGAATTTTTTATTATTACCTATGAAACCGATCCCAAACTGCTGGAAGATATCTTACCTGATGGACTTGAATTACTTGAACCGGTCGTGAAATTTGAATTCATTCGGATGCCGGACTCAACCGGTTTCGGAGATTATACGGAATCAGGACAGGTCATTCCTGTTCGCTATAAGGGGGAAGAGGGAACGTTCACCATTTCGATGTTTCTCGATTGTCATGCTCCTATCGCCGGGGGACGAGAAATTTGGGGATTTCCCAAAAAACTGGCCAAACCCAAACTGGTCGTTGAAGAGGATGTCCTTCTTGGTACATTAAATTATGGCAGCGTGCGCATTGCCACAGCCACCATGGGATACAAGCACCATGAGCTGGATCAGCAGGTTGTGTTACATGCGATGAAAAAACCGGTGTTCCTTCTAAAAAATATACCAGGAGTTGATGGTACCCCTGAAATTAATCAACTGACTAAAACCTATCTGCAAGACGTAACGGTAAAAGGGGCATGGACTGGACCTGGCAGTTTGGAATTACATCCTCATGCGCTTGCACCCATTGCTGACTTGGCAATAAAAAAAATAGTTTCAGCAGTGCATTACGTTACCGATTTAACGTTACCTTATGGTGAGGTCGTTGAAGATTATTTACGGGAAGACGTCCATGGCAACAAGAATAAAAAATAATCTTGCCTTCAAGGAGGGAGGAGGACAATTCTCCACCCCAAACCCAATTCCGTACAAAAAATAATCTATACTGTAATTTAACTAATATTAATTGGTTAACAAAGGAGCTTGTTATGTTTTCATCTTATCTTAAGAGTATTCTGATTGTTCTGATTACCACTGGTTTTATGTCAAATAGTTATGCCGCATGGAACTATAATAAAAACAAAACCAAATGCGTCAATGGAGTTTGCAAACATACTACAGTTCACAAGCATTGCCAAAACGGAACATGTTGGAATTCGAAGCATGTCCGAGTTTATGATCGATAATTATAAAGAATTTGCCAGGGGCTTCCCCCCTGGATATACAAATTCAGTTGAGTAGATTGGCCCCATGGTCTAACCTTGAAACCCACCCTGATTACAAACCTTTGTTGAGCCATGGGTTCAACTATTAAGATTAAACCCATATCGGATTTTTATTTCCTTTTGTTTGATTTTGAATGCGACTCTTTGCCTTGAGGGTTATCTAATTTATCTTCATGATTACCCAACTTTTCCTCTGGATGAGTTGCATTATGTTTATCATGACGACGAGCATCTTGTGATTCATTTTTAAACTTTTTATGGTGACTCATTTTAATATCATCTCCGTATATAGTCGTAAACCTATTTGTCTACGAGTCCTGTATTAAAGTTAGGTTGGCTTTCCAGGAAAAGCAAATTCATTCTCGCGGCAATGCCCTTTTACTCTGCTTAATTCATTGTTTTTTCCTGCTATTTTTAACGAGGTAATTCTAAACCGAAGCTTACATCAGCTGATGTGTTTTATTACGGCCCTTCAGCCTGAGTGTTGCTTTATGGCACTGGGAACGCCAGTATTAATATTATTATTTGATTCTGTTATGCTAAATTCGGTATGACTTTACGCACATGTTTACTGACCATATCCAGCAGAAGAGCTGTGTTTTAAACATGAAACACAAAAAAGGAATTTTAATGACTCAGAAAATAAATGAGATCCTAACAAAAATTAAATTAGAAAAACCTTTTATATTTAATTGTACTGATTATTACCCCATGGAGCTTATTGTTAGTGGCATACGCAGTTTAGGTGCCTTCCCCATAATGAGTAATGCTGAACAAGAAATAGAAGAACTGCTTCAATTATCTAAGTCTGTTGTGATCAACCTGGGCAAATTAGATGATGAATTTATTGCCCTTAGTCACCGTATATGTCAAATAGCAAATGAGAGAGGCATACCCATTGTTTTAGATCCAGTCGGTACCGGTGCCAGTCGCTATAGAACAGACACTGCAATGGCCCTGATTAATAGCCATAAAATTTCCATTGTCAGAGGCTACCCAAATGAAATTTCCGGTTTACTAACAGGACAATTAACCATGCAACACAATAATCCAATTGATCTTAATGTCACTATTGAAAACGCAAAATCACTGTCAGAAACACACAACTTAGCCGTAGTAGTGAGTGGCAAAAGACATATAGTTATTGATTCCGGTCAGATCAATCAATTTAATTTTGACTCCCTACTCTTGCAGAAAGTGGCAGGAATAAGCAGTTTATTGTCTTCTATTATTGGGGTTTTTCATGCCATGGAACACGATCGATTCATTGCAGCGAAAACTGCAGTTAATTTTTATGCCAATTGCGTAGGACCTACATCAAGCAAAGCTTCAGGACCTGCATCCCTCATGGCGGAACTCATAGACAGATTGTACATTAACTCATCTAAAGTGCCGCTATTCTGATCAAATGAAGCTACACGCCTAATGTTCGAATCAATGTCGGAGTCATTAAAATAACATTGAAAGTCCAAAAGTAATCGTATCTTTAGCCTCATTCTCGTTATCAAGATTCTGAAGCATTTTAAATGTTCCGTAATCCTGTTCATGTTCGTATTCAGCAAAAAGATTTAGTCCTGGTATGACTCGATAATAAGGTCTGATGATGTAACGCATTTGATTTAAACCATTACCAATTGCCGCGGTTACTACTGTTTTAGACGCCAAAATAGTCCTGACCCCCGTTCTTAAAAAGAGATTATTGGTAATTTGAGAATCACGTGCCAATTCAGCATCCAATTTAAAACTTCCATGATAATAATAGGCGCGTATATTGGTATCAATAAAATAGGGCATTAATCCTTCTATACCAATACCTGGCTGCCAATATGGGGTTTGAGCAGGACGATAAAAGTAATTTATCCCCCCTTTTATTGCCCAGAACTGAGATACAAGGTGCCAATAAAAAATGTCCAAGTCAGCATTTTGGATTGTTCCATTGCCCGTTTCAGCATCACTAACAAACAATTCAAGTTTGTTATAATCTCTGCCGTATAAACCATTAAAAGTCAGTTTTTGGGTCTGATGAAACGGATCCGCCCCTACATCCAGAAAACTGGCCTTATATATGCTCATCGGATGTGCCATTGGATGAAGAACAAGTGAGGGATCAATAGGCTCTTTATCAACACGAACAATAGGACGATTAATATAAGCGGTTTGTTTTATGATCTGTTCCGGTTTTGTTTGCCCTTTTGTAATTTCGATTAAGGTGCTGTACTGAAATACTCGCGACATGCCACTCATCATATGATAAAGAAGATGACAATGAAATAGCCATTGACCACTGGCATCGGTATCAAGATCAGCAGTAACAGTTGCTCCCGGAGGCACATCCAGAGTATGTAAGAGTGGATCATAACGTCCATGCCCATTTCGTAAAATGAACCAATGTCCATGTATGTGCATAGGGTGCCGCATCATTGATGGATTGGTAAAAATAAAACGATAGCGTTTATTGGGTTTTAAAGGAATGGGACGAGCCAGATATTCAGGGACCCCATTAATAAACCATATATAGCGTTCCATATAACCAAATAACTCCATTTTAATAACCTTACTTACTGGTTTTTCAGGATCATTGGTTTCAACTGCTGCTTTCAGAGTTTGATATTTTGTACCAAGAGTTTGGGGTGGATAGGACACAATCGAAGTAAACTTATCCCCTATCACGGTAGGTTCTGTCGGCATCTCCATGTCCATAGAGTCCATCGCTCCATGATCCATCTTCACTCCGTGATCCATCTTCATCCCGTGATCCATCTTCATCTGCTGGGACTTCATTGATGGCGATTTATTGGTGGGCTTACTCATAGGATAAGAATCACTATCACTCATCATCAAGGCCATCATTTCTCGCATAACAGGCAATGGCTCAGGGAATGGGGTAACATTTTGATAATTAACTGTTTGATGAGGTTTCGTGACTAAAGCGCCATATGCGGCTCCGAGGGTATCAATAGATTCTGCATAAATAATATAAGGATGATTTTGTTGGATTTTGACCAGCACATCATAAGTTTCGCCAGGCGCAATTTTAAATTCTTTTATTGAATAGGGTACTACGTCATTTCCTTGCACATGCACCATTTGCATGGAAGTATCAGGAATTTTGACATTAAAAACAGTACTGCCCCCAGCCCCAATAAAACGAAGTCGAACAATATCACCAATAGTTACCGGTGCTGTCCATGGACTTAATTTTGACCGCCCATTTAACAAAAACGCATCATAGGCCACATCGCTAATATCATAAATACCCATCCGCATTTGCTGCATCATTTTATAATCATCAACTATTTTTTTCCGCTCGCTTGTGGATGCGCGATGATAGTCATGAAGAAACTTTATTAATGAGGGCTGTAATGGGAATTTTGGAGAGTAATAATCTCCTTCTTTTTTAAGATTTGCCAAAATCTGGTCTGAATAAGTGTTGCTCCAATCCGACAGTACCACTACATAATCTTTAGTATATTTATAGTTTGGCGGATTAGGGGGATCGATTAAAAAAGCACCGTACAAACCCTGTTGTTCCTGTAATCCAGCATGGGCATGATACCAATAGGTTCCAGCTTGCTCCAAAGTAAACTCATAATGGAAAACGCCGCCGGGGGGGATGCCCTGTTGCGTCACGCCTAAAACCCCATCCATTTGCCAGGGGAGAATTAGACCGTGCCAATGGATGGCCGTTTCTTTATCCAATTGGTTATACACATTGATAGTGACCTTATCCCCTTTTTTAAAATGTAAGGTAGGAGCAGGAATCTGATCATTTACCGCGATAGCTTTCCTGACTTTCCCGGCGAATTGAACCCTCTTATATTTGACCGTTAGACTCACGGTATGGTGTGCCGCAAGAGCAGAATGAAAAAAAGTTAGAGTGGCTATGGCAAAGACTATGTTGTTAATAAATGGGTGCGATTTCAAGTAAACTACTCCATTAATAATGGACTGACTTTATCATAAATCTTTAAGTATTTAATGCTGTCATTTAACTCGATATTCATTAAAAATCTGTGAGTTAGGAAAGCCTTATCGTTCTCTATTAAATCCAGGATTATTTTTATTGTTCCCAACAGAACTCAAATTTCAGTCTTTTGTTTTATAAATATGCAATAAAGGTGAGCTTATCATCTAAAATTAAGATACAATTGCCTCATAATATTACATTAAGATTATAAAAAAACCACGAAGACTCGTGGTTACTTAACAGGAGAATACGAATGCCCGAGCTAAACCGTTTTCATGAAGCACAGCGAAGATCGGCTGGCGGCTATAAGCAGGCAAAAAGAGAACTTTCTGCTGGTAAAAAAACGGGCCATTGGATTTGGTACATTCTTCCACAACTGCAAGTACTTGGCTACAGTGTTAACGCTCAGCATTATGGGATTGTTAATTTTCAGGAAGCCTGTGATTATCTTTGTGATGAAACTCTTTTTAAGCATTATTATGAATTGATTAAGATTATTGAATCCAAATTACAATCCAATCCAAACCTGGGTCAATTAATGGGCGCCGATGATGTTAAGCTGGTTTCCAGTTTGACTTTATTTCGTGAAGCAGCCTCTATCCTGGCCTCTCAAGAAGGAATTCCCAGCCATAACTTCAAAGATCTTAAAGATCGCTGCGATAACATTTTTACTATGACGTCAAAACAACCCTGTATACAAACCCTATCTTTTTTGGAATCTCAAATTAGACATAAGTCAAAATCATCAACGTCAATACCTGTTGAGCATCAGGTTTCTATAAAAACTACTCATGAGGAACCGCCTGTTGTTCGTCGTAAAACCACTCTCTTTGAACCTCCTGTTGTTCCTATTCAAACGACACCTAAGGAGTCTCCTGTTACTCATGCTACAAGGACTATTGATGAACCTCCTGTTCCTATTACTCCCATGGAGGGTATGACCTCTCCTGAAGCGGTATCACCCCTTGTTCCTCAACTTGAGGCGTATATTGATATGAGAAGAAATGAATGGTCTTTTCATTATAATTTTTTAGGGATCGTGTCGTTCATTTATTTTATTATGGATAGCATTACGGGAACCGATCATTTCCATGAAAAAAGTCGTGATGTTAAAATAAATGCAGCTACGAAATTAAAACAGATCCTTGACTCAACCGCCCCCGAACCAAGCACACAGCTTAGCCATGCTGAAATGGCCGCCCTAAAAGAAGGACGACTAGGTGAACTGGTTGCCCAGCATGGTAATCTGGAACAACTCATACAAAATGCTCCGCAAAAACAAATAATGGAAGACAGTTCCCATTTGCCTTTTAGCTTTTAGCAAATCCAGCTAACAAATGCTGGTCTGACTTAACTCAAGACTTGGTTGAATCAAGACCTGAGGGATCGTCAGTTTTTGGTACCATACTTCTCCCTCGCCCGCGAAAGAAACATGAGTAATTTACTGATTTAATTCGCGGGCGAGGGAATCAATTCTGTGTTACTGCCTAGAGTACGCTAAGCTATTAATCTTATTTATTTCTAAAACTGACGCCCCCTCAGGTCAAGACCCATACTACATGAGTAAATCTAATGCCCAGTTAAAGCTTGATTCTATTTTTTTTTCTTCCCCACTTTAATCATTTTTACCCCCTTTATCGTATTATCACTCACTTTCAAAATTTCAATACGATAATTTTCTATCATCAAGCATGAATCTGCCGGAGGAATATAGCCGAGATATTCGATTATCAGACCACTTAATGTTCTAGGACCGATTGAAGGCAAATTCCAGCTCATCATTCGATTTAGATGGCGTAACGTTAAACTGGCATCCACGATGACTGAACCATCGTCTTGAGGAGTAATATCACGGCTTAGGGCGGCAATATCCGTGGTAAATTCACCGACTATCTCTTCTAGAATATCTTCCATAGTGACTAACCCCAGAATATCTCCATACTCATCCACAACGAAACAACTCCGTCGTTTCATTTTCCTGAAATTCAAAATTTGAATATTTAATGGTGTTGCCTCTGGAATAAAATAGGGGGGATCAGCTATTTTTAATAAACTGTCCAGATCCAGTTTATCTTCTAAAGCCAGGTTTAATACATTACGTGCATGAATCATTCCCACCAGATTATCTATAGACCCACGATATAAAGGTAACCGCGTATGTTGAGCCGTCTCTAATTGCTCAAGAAGTTGTAACCAGGGTTGTTCCAAATCAATACCAACAATATCAGCTTTCGGAACCATGATGTCCTCAACAGTCGCCTGCTCAAGATCCAATAGACTGATGAGCATACTTTTATGTTCTACAGGTAAAAGTCCTCCGGCTTCATGAACGACGGAACGCAACTCTTCGCCAGTTAATGCTTCTTTTTGGATACGATTAATTGAAATGCCAAACAAACGCAAAATTCCATTTGAAATTAAACTGATTACCTGTACCAGGGGAGCGAAAATCCACTGTAAAATTTTTAAAGGTAATGAAGCGGCGAAAGCAACTTGCTGCGGATAAATAGCCGCCAGTGTTTTGGGGGTCATTTCAGCAAATACCAATACCAGTAAAGTTAAAAGCACCGTGGCAATAGCTACCCCTGCGTCACCATAAAACCTCTGACCAATTAACGTGGCTATGGTAGATGCAACAATATTGGCCAAGGTGTTACCGATTAATACCACACTTAACAGTCTATCAGGCCGCGCCAGCATCTGGTTAACACGTATTGCTTGCTTGTTCTGCTTTTTTACCAGGTAACGCAATTTATATCTATTAATGGACATCATGCCGATTTCAGATCCGGAAAAAAAGGCTGATAAAACAATCAAAAAAATCAATAGGATTAGTAACGTAGAAAGAGGGTATAGCACTTAATTTCCTTAAGCTTTTTTGCTAGAAAATAAATTATCATAAGGTGATCAGGAAAGCGAGATTGAAGAAGGGCTTGAATACATAAACCCTTCATCATTATTAAATATATTGGACAATTTTTTAGCACTGTTTTGCTTATAGAACAAATTCCTATTTTTTATCCTGATTGAAACGCTTCACACTTGCCAGAATTTCTTCGCGTGCATCTTCAGGACCTACCCATCCTTCTATTTTCACCCATTTACCCTTTTCCAAATCTTTATAATGACTAAAAAAGTGCTCCAGGGTTAACAATAAATGTTGTGGTAAATCCAAATGGGTTTGGACATCATGATACATTGTACTTAACTTATTAGTAGGTACAGCAAGTAATTTAGCATCTACTCCCGCTTCATCAGTCATTTTTAACATGCCGACTGGACGACAGGCAATTACAGCACCACTAATTAACGGTACAGGGGTTACTACCAAAACATCAACGGGATCACCATCTTCAGATAAAGTATTAGGAATATATCCGTAATTCGCAGGATAAAACATGGCCGTGGCCATGAATCGATCTACAAATAAAGCACCAGATTCTTTATCTACTTCATATTTTACTGGCTCTCCATGCATAGGGATTTCAATAATAACGTTAATTTCATTTGGCACGTCTTTGCCAGTCTTAATTTCCATTAAACTCATTTATATACCCTTATACTAAGAAAAAGGCCTATTATGCGAAAAATTCTGCCAAAAGGCAAAGACAAGCTGTCGCAATCTAATGAAGGAAATGTATAATATCTTTTTAATCAATTAATCAGGTTACTTATGGCTTGCTTGTTTTGTAAAATTGCCCGGGGGGAAATTCCTGCTACTGCGGTTTTTCAAGATAATGATATAATGGCTTTTCGAGATATTAATCCACAAGCACCTACTCATGTGTTAATCATTCCCAAGCGACATATAGCCACCATTAACGATGCCAACGATGAAGACACGCATCTGCTGGGGAATATGGTTTTAAGGGCAAAGAAATTAGCCCTGGCTGAGGGACTTAGCGAAGTAGGTTACCGATTAGTTTTTAATATCAATTCTGGTGGCGGGCAGGAAGTTTACCACATTCATTTACATTTACTTGGCGGACGTCAAATGACTTGGCCGCCAGGCTAGGAGTTCTTTTATGGAACAACTATACTCTGATCTGCTTAAAGAAATAGGTGAAGATATAACTCGTGAAGGGTTAAAAGATACCCCTGCTCGAGCAGCTAATGCGATGCGCTTTTTAACCAAAGGGTATCATGAAAATATTGATGACATCATTAATGACGCCCTGTTTGACTCTGACATGAGCGAACTGGTTATTGTAAAAGATATAGAGATGTATTCTATGTGTGAGCATCATTTATTGCCTTTTCTTGGCAAATGCCATGTGGGGTATTTACCTAATGGCAAAGTCATAGGATTATCTAAAATTGCTCGTATCGTGGATTTTTTTGCTAGAAGACTGCAAATTCAGGAACGAATGACGGGTGAAATAGCCAATTGTATCGAAGCAATAACTGGCGCTCGCGGTGTTGCTGTCGTTGTAGAGGCAAAACATCTGTGCATGATGATGCGGGGTGTGGAAAAACAAAATTCAGTAATGACCACCTCTGTCATGCTTGGTGAAATGCGCGCTAACTCGAGTAGCCGCAGCGAGTTTTTGAATTTAATTCGTTGAATAACTATCAAATCCAGGCCCGCAAAGAGGCTCCATTACAAAATTATTACTAACTTTAGGATAGCTTCAATAAAAGCTATCCAGTTAGCGAGCCATCGCTACCAATCCTTAATAATAATTTACCCAAATAACTAATACTTTTATGGCTTTTAAAAACACATCGTCTGCCACAGAGGATAGAGGCCTATCCAGCCTTCAATCTTAAAAAATTGTAATTTTTTTAAAATGTGCTTGCCAGAGGGAGAAATGATGACGAACCTTCTTCTTGAATTGGCTGGGATACAGAAATTGATAACAAAAAACCCGCAACAAACTTTGTTTATTGCGGGTTTTTTGTTCAATCAACGGGCTATTCCTCTTCAGAACTGTCGCCAGCGTTAGCTACTTCATGATGCTCTGCAGCAGCAGGTGCAGCAGCTTTAGCTTCTGGTGCCTGGGGCTTATCTTTCCACTCCAATTTCACCCGACCCTGTTTATCAACACCCGCAACAAATACTTCAATATCCTGACCTTCCTTTAGAACCTCTTCAACTTTCTGCGCTCTGTCATTGCAAATTTGTGAAATGTGCAGCAAGCCATCTTTACCAGGTAATAGATTGATAAAAGCACCAAAATCAACGATTTTACTTACTTTACCTTGGTACGTTTGTCCTACTTCAACTTCAGCAATTAATGCCTTAATTTGCTGTTGGGCTTCTTCAAGAGCTTCTATATCTGGAGAAAATAGTTGGATGACACCGGTGTCATCAATATCTATAGAAACGCCAGTACTTTCAATTAGACCTTTAATTGTAGCACCACCTTTACCAATGATCGTGCGAATTTTATCTTCTGCTACTTTCATTGTGGTGATTCTTGGTGCATGTTGTGACAGTTCATCTCTATGTTCAGCCAATGAATTATTCATGACTCCAAGAATATGAGTACGGCCCGCTAAAGCTTGCTCCAAGGCTTGCTCCATAATTTCATTGGTAATGCCCGTAATCTTAATGTCCATTTGTAATGCGGTGATTCCGCTTTCAGTTCCCGCAACTTTGAAATCCATATCGCCTAAATGATCTTCATCACCCAATATATCAGTCAAAACAGCAAAACGATCGCCTTCTTTAATTAAGCCCATAGCCACACCAGCAACTGGAGCTTTTAAAGGAACACCTGCATCCATAAGCGCTAAGCTGGTACCACAGACCGTAGCCATAGAACTAGAGCCATTCGATTCAGTAATCTCGGAAACGATTCGTAATACATAAGGAAAATCAGCTGCTTCAGGAAGTACAGCCATTAAAGCACGTTTAGCCAGCCGACCATGACCGATTTCACGGCGTTTAGGACTACCCACCATTCCGGTCTCGCCCACAGAATAGGGAGGGAAGTTGTAATGCAGCATAAATCTATCTCTACTCTCACCATTGATGCCATCAAGAATTTGCGCATCACGATCATTACCTAAGGTAGCTACAACGATTGCTTGAGTCTCCCCTCGAGTAAACAAGCAAGAACCATGAGTTCTGTCCAAAAATTTAGTTCGAATAGAAATTGGACGTACTGTCTTATGATCACGACCATCAATACGAGGCTCGCCATCCAGAATACGATTACGAACTATGGAGCGCTCGAGATCACCAAAAATATTGGCTATATCATCAGCCTTCAATTCACTGTTTTCTACCATCAAGGCAGCAATAGCCTGTTCTTTTAGTTCGCCTAAACGTTGATAGCGTTGTTGCTTGTCTTTAATCAGGTATGCCGCTTCAACTTCGTGTTTCGACATATCAGCAATTCTATCTTGCAGGTTGCTGTCTACAGCCGCAGCTTGCCAATCCCAACGAGCCTTCCCAGCTTCACCGGCCATCTCTTCTATTGCTTTTATAACGCTCTTCATCATTTCATGACCGAACATAATCGCGCCACGCATGATGTCTTCACTTAATTCTTTAGCTTCTGATTCAACCATCAAAATCGCATCTTTAGTACCTGCAACAACCAAATCAAGTCTGGATTGTTCAAGTTCTTTACGACTGGGATTTAACAAATAAATACCGTCTTTATAACCCACACGTGCAGCACCAATTGGCCCATTGAAAGGAACACCAGAAATAGCAAGTGCTGCAGAAGCACCTATCATAGCGAGAATATCTGAAGAGACATCTGGATTTAAAGAAAGAACTGTGGCGATTATCTGTACTTCATTACGGAAGTTATCAGGAAATAAAGGGCGAATTGGCCTGTCTATTAAACGTGAAATGAGCGTTTCATTATCACTAGGTCTTCCTTCACGTTTATTGAATCCACCAGGAATTTTACCTACAGCGTAAAATTTTTCCTGATAATTTACTGTAAGTGGAAAAAAGCCATTATTCTCACCGCCCTCTTTTTTTCCAACAACAGTTACCAACACTTGAGTACCATTCATGCTTACTAATACAGCACCATCAGCTTGCCTTGCTACTTCACCAGTTTCTAATACTAAGGTGTGATCACCAAATGCTATTTCTTTTGTAATTTTAGCCACGTAATGTTCCCCATTAAGTAATTAACAAAAAAAAGGCGCAGAAAACTGCGCCTTTTTATTTAAACGACTGTATAAGTTTGATTCGTCTCTACAGAGACCATAACCTCAACAATCAATAAGAATCTCTCAATCCCAAACTTTGAATTAATGTTTGATAGCGAGACTGATCATTACGCTTCAAATATTTTAATAACTTACGACGTTTATTAACCAAACTTTGCAAGCCACGTCTGGAATGGAAATCTTTTTTATGTTCTTTAAAATGGTCAGTCAAATATTTGATTCGGCCAGTAATTAAAGAAACTTGAACTTCAGGCGAGCCTGTATCTTTATCGGCACGTTTGTATTCATTAACAATTTCTGCTTTTTCCGCGCTATTTAGCGACATTATACACTCCTGGAACTAAGCTAAGTATTCATTTAAAGGGGGACATTCTACCAAGGCATACAAAACGATACAAGTGCTGGAAATTAATTTGTGCAAAAAATTTCATCTTTACTCCAAAATACACATCAAATTAAGCTATCTGCGTTTAATCCTGGAATGCAAGCAATCGTTTTGCTTTTATATCTCCATTGGTTTGCCGCTCTCCTAATCCAATAAATTGTGACCGCTCATTATAGAGACGAACACAATCTGCTACTTCAACATTCATCTTATTGGCAACAACTCTGCCTTGACGAATAGTAAATACCTCATCATCTGATAAGATAATCTTTGTTAAATAATCAACCGCTTTGTCCATGGGAATCAAGCAATCAAGCTTTTGTGCTAAAGACATTTCCTGTAGTTGATCAAGGGTATACATAGGCATTTTTTGAAATCCTGACGTATAAAGCCTATGTAATTGGGTCACATGTGCCCCTACATTCAAATCATCGCCAATATCTTCAACCAAATTACGAATATAAGTTCCTTTACTGCAATTTACTGTTAATGAAAATTGCTTCCCATCAAAATCATCCAACTGCAGCTGACTGATGAATACATCTCTGGCCGGGCGTTCTATTTCTATCCCTTCTCGTGCAAAACGATATAAGGGAGTCCCATTATATTTCAAGGCTGAAAACATTGAAGGAATCTGTTTTATATGACCTTTATAATGCTGCAAGATATCATTTAACTGAGCCGATGTAATACAAAAATCATCAACTTGTGCAATAACTTCGCCAGTAGAGTCAGACGTATTCGTTTTTACGCCTAATAAACCCGTGGTTTCATAACATTTATCAGCATCAAGTAAATACTGACAAACTTTAGTCGCCTCACCAAAACAAATAGGTAACATGCCAGTAGCCAAAGGATCCAAGCTACCTGTATGGCCTGCTTTTTTTGCACCAAACAAACGCTTTGCTTTTTGTAAAGCAACATTGGATGAGATTCCCTTAGGCTTGTTTAATAAAAAAATTCCGTCTATTGATGATTTAGTGTCAATTACGTTCATTATCATCAGAAGTGGGCGGATTTACTTCATCAATTAAACGACTTAAGCGTTCACCATACTCTATTGATTCATCATAAATAAAATGCAGTTGAGGAACGGTGCGTAAGGTGATGCTACGAGCTAAAGCGGTTCGTAAATAGCTTGCAGCAGCATTTAAGATAGTTGCAGCCAGCTTTTTATCTTCATCAAATACAGTAAAATACACTTTAGCATGACCTAAATCAGCAGCCACTTTGACTGCTGAAATAGTAACTAATCCATTTAAGCGTGGATCTTTTACTTCCTGGGGAATAATCTGAGCTAATTTTCGTTGAATCATCTCAGCAATTCTATCAGTACGTTTAAAATTATTACTCATTTTTATAAATCACGCTTAATTTCAATTGTTTCATATACTTCTATTAAATCGCCAGGTTTAACATCATTGTAGTTTTTAACCCCAATTCCACACTCAAATCCCTGACGCACTTCAATCACATCGTCTTTAAATCGGCGTAAAGATTCTAAAGTACCCTCATAAATTACGACGTTTGAACGCAGTACACGAATAGGATTATTACGTTTAATTGAGCCTTCAACTACCATGCAACCAGCAATAGAACCAATTTTAGGTGATTTGAACACATCTCGAACCTCTGCAATACCAATAATTTGCTCTTTAAACTGAGGGGCAAGCATGCCGGTCAAAGCACCCTTAATTTGATCTACTATGTCATAGATAACACTGTAATAATGTAATGATACCGACTCTTGTTCGGCCAAACGTTTAGCACCACCGTCAGCTCTGACGTTGAAGCCTATTAAAATAGCGTTAGATGCTATAGCCAGGTGAACATCGGATTCTGTAATTCCGCCCACACCATTTGAAATCACTTCAACATTGACTTCATCATTTGACAATTTGACTAGGGCATCAGAAATTGCTTCCAAAGAGCCCTGAACATCAGCTTTTAATACAATATTCAATACTTTGGATTCAGTGGCAGTCATGTTTTCCATGATGCCTTCTATAGAGGATTTCTGACGTCTTGCTAATTTAACATCGCGGAATTTTCCTTGGCGGAATAAAGCTACTTCTCTAGCCTTTTTCTCATCAGGAACCACAACGGCTTCATCTCCTGCGTGAGGAATTGCAGATAAACCAAGAACTTCTACAGGAATAGATGGTCCAGCACTATCAACTAAATCCCCATTATCACCTACCAGCGCACGAACACGACCATATTGGAAACCGGCTAATAAAATATCCCCTTTACGTAGGGTTCCACTTTGTACCAATACAGTAGCAACTGGACCGCGACCTTTATCCAGACGAGACTCAATGACCACACCTTTCGCGGCACCATCAGTTAATGCGGTTAATTCCAATACCTCTGATTGCAGTAAAATAGCATCCAGCAGATCATCGATACCCATGCCCGATTTTGCTGAGATATTAACAAACATGGTATCACCACCCCAACTTTCGGGGATCACTTCATGAACGGATAACTCATTCATAACTCTCTCAGGATCCGCATCCGGTTTATCCATTTTATTAATTGCAACAATAATAGGCACTTTCGCTGCTTTAGCATGTTGAATTGCTTCAATTGTTTGTGGTTTTACCCCATCATCGGCAGCTACTATCAATATTACAATATCAGTTGCCTGCGCACCCCGTGCTCGCATTGCAGTAAACGCAGCATGGCCTGGAGTATCAAGGAAAGTAATATCTCCTTTTGGAGTACTCACGTGATAGGCGCCTATATGCTGGGTAATTCCACCAGCCTCGCCTGCAGCAACTTTAGTACGACGAATATAATCCAATAAAGAAGTTTTACCGTGGTCAACATGCCCCATGATTGTGACGACAGGTGCTCTGGATTCTGTATTACTTCCTTTAGAAATGGATTCACCTAAACCTACTTCGATAGCATCTTCTTTGATAACAACTGCTTTGTGTCCCATCTCTTCAACAACAATCAAAGCTGTTTCCTGGTCAATGACCTGATTGATGGTTGCCATAGCACCTAAAGTCATCATTACTTTAATCACTTCAGCAGCCTTCACTGACATGCGCTTGGCAAGTTCTGCAACCGTGATTGTCTCAGGCACCAGCACTTCTCTAATCATTGGAGTAGTAGGTAAAGCAAAACCATGGGTTAACGATTCCTCGGCCTCTCTGTACTTATCTGACTTTTCTGAACCTTTGCGTTTTTTGAATTTGCTGCGTCCACCACGACGATGAGCATCTTGATCATCTTCTTCACGATCAAATGTTTGATATTTAGGTTTTTTCTTGGCTTTTTTAAATTCAGCTGATTCAGACTCTGTACTAGTCGGCTCAGTATGTTTCTTTTTACCCGGTTTCTCGGCTGGTTTTGCTTCTTCTTTTGTTGAAACTTCAGGAGCAACTTCTGGGACAGCCGTTTCCAGCTCCTTATCAGTAAATATTGCCAGTGGTTCAACTGGCTCCTCTACAGATAAAGGACTCTCCGCAACTTCAGCTGTTACTTCATCAGCTGGGGTCTCAACCGGAGTCACACTCTCTATCTCTTCACTTGGCGAAGCTTCAGAACTACTGTCAGTCAAAATGAGTTCTTCATCAACAACAACATCCCCGGTATCAGCGACAACTTCTTTAACTTCAGGCTGTTCTATAACAGTACTGCGTTTAACAAAAGTCTTTTTCTTGCGAACTTCAATATTAACTGTCTTTCCACTATGAACATCATGACCAACAGTAACCTGTGATACTTTACGTCTTAAGGTTATTCTTCCAGGTGCATCGGTAGTATCACGCGCAGAACTACCCTTTAAATGACTGAGTAAAATCCGCTTTTGATCTTCATTCACTGTCTGTTGATCATCAGTGAAAGACAACCCTGCTTCCTGTAACTGGTTCAATAAGCGTTCAACCGGGATACCAACGACTTGAGCTAATTGTTTAACCGTCACATCCGCCATATTTTAATCCCCTTTCAGCAATTTTTTATAAAACTGCATATATTCTAGTACTATAAGCACCACATCGGTGTGTATATTATCAAAAACCGTGGTTTTAAATGAACCATGGTTCTCTTGCTTTCATAATTAAAGCACCGGCCTTTTCTTCGGTCATGCCTTCAATTTCTAATAATTCATCCACAGATTGCTCTGCAAGCTCCTCCATAGAAGTGATGCCTTTATATGCTAATTTATTAGCCAAGTCATCAGTCATTCCTTCCATCGTTAGAAGTGAATCATCTGGAGAGCCCGATAAGCCTTTACCTGATGTCAGAGCCATCGCAAGTAAAGTGTCATTCGCTCTGTTTCTTAGTTCTTCAACAATTTCGTCGTCAAACTCTTCTATAGCAAGGAGTTCTTCCTTAGGCACATAGGCCACTTCTTCAAGTGTAGAAAATCCATGACCTACAAGCAATGCCGCTATTTCTTCATCGATTTCAAGCGCCGAAGTAAATAGCTTCACTATTTTACCAGATTCTTCCTGATTTTTATTTTCAAATTCTTCAACAGTCATCACGTTCAAAGTCCATCCAGTTAACTGGCTGGCTAAGCGTACATTTTGTCCATTTCGTCCAATAGCTTGAGACAACTGATCCTTTTCAACTGCAAGATCCATAGTGTGACTGTCTTCATCTACAACTATAGATGATATATCAGCTGGTGCCATAGCATTAATGACTAACTGAGCAGGATTATCATCCCACAAAATAATATCGACTCGTTCACCACCAAGCTCGCTTGAAACAGCCTGCACCCGTGCACCTCGCATTCCGACGCAAGCACCGATAGGGTCTATACGACCATCGTTCGTCTTAACTGCAATTTTAGCTCTATTACCTGGATCGCGTGCCGCTGCTTTCACATCAATAATATTTTCACCAATTTCTGGAACTTCAATACGAAACAACTCAATCAACATCTCATTTCGTGTACGACTAACAAATAGCTGAGGACCGCGGGTCTGTGGAGAAATTTCATATAAATAAGCACGTACTCTATCATTAGGTCTAAACATTTCATGAGGTAGCATTTCAGACCGCGGTAAGAATGCTTCAGCCTTGCCACCCAAATCAATAATGATATTATCTCGGGTTACTTTTTTAACGGTTCCATATACTAATTGACCCAACTTGTTGCGGAACTGATCGATGACTAAATCACGCTCAGCTTCTCTAACTTTCTGCATAATGACTTGGCGAGCGGTTTGCGCTTCAATTCTGCCAAATTCTATAGAGGGAATGATTTCTTCAATTCGACCACCAATAGTAATTGATGGATTACGCTCTTTGGCTTGTTCTAAAGTTAATTGACGTTCTGGCTCTTCCAGTTCATCTTCATTTACTACATCCCAGTATCTAAATGTCTCGTACTCGCCAGTACGAGGATCGAGCTTGATTCGTACCCCTATATCTAATCCAAAGATCTTCCGTGTTGCAGACTCCAATGCGGCCTGAATGGCAAGTATAATAACTTCTTTACTAACGCCTCTTTCGTTTGATAACGCCTCAGCAACTAATAACAATTCTTTGCTCATTGTTCGCCTCTCTAGACTGTCAAATTTGCTTTCACAATATTTGAAAAAAGTAGTTCTTGATGTTCACTATTTATATCCAGTACTACTGAACTCTCTGTCGCCGAGACAATAGTACCTGACAATTTGCGTTTTCCATTTACAGGCTTAAAAGTTTTCACCTGAATAGCATGCCCTACATAACGTTGATACTGCAAATAGCTAAACAAGGGCCTGGGGATACCTGGAGATGATATTTCTAAACTATAATTTCCTGGAATTGGATCTTCTACATCCAGCAAGGCACTGACTGCTTTGCTAACTTCTTGGCAGTCTTCAATCCCGATTCCATCAGGTTTATCTATATAGATTCGCAATAACGAGTGCTTACCCTGAGAAAGGTATTCACACCCCCAGAGCTCATATCCCATATCACTAATAGTGGGAGATAGTAATTGTACTAATTCATCTTGCATCATAATAGTAGTAACAAACAAAAAAAGGGCGCACACGCCCAAGTCTGTTAACTGACTTAGATTAGCACAATACCCTATTAAACATAATAAAAAACCCCATAAATGGGGTTCTGATAAAGTGGTAGCGGGGGCAGGATTTGAACCTACGACCTTCGGGTTATGAGCCCGACGAGCTACCAGGCTGCTCCACCCCGCGTCAACTGTGAGGAAGTATACTGGTACTTATACATCTTGGCAAGCACTTTTGACAAAGTTTTTGAATTAATTAACAAATGCATTAATACAACTGGCAATTAATGCTCCTGGAAAAATTCCTAAGTACAGTAATGAGAGACAATTAAGTGAGTAGAACAAATTATTACCTTTGCTAATCACTACTGGTTCAGAATGAATGGGTTGATCAAAATACATTATTTTAACTATGCGTAAATAATAATATGCACCTATGACCGTAAATAATAGTCCCAAAATGGCCACCCAGGTCATATGGACATCGACTACGGCTTTAATTACTAACAATTTTGCAAAAAATCCTACTGTAGGCGGAACTCCCGCCATGGAAAACATGACAAGTAGCATCATAAAAGCCAACCAGGGACTTCGTTTATTGAGACCCTTTAAATCATCAATACTATCAATTTCCATTCCATGATTTGACATTAACACTACCAGCCCAAAAGCAGCCGCAGACATCAATGAGTAAACCACAATATAATATAACGCAGCTGAGTAGCCAGCGGGAGTTGCCGCTAAAATTCCAAATAAGGCATAACCCATGTGCGAGATTGCTGAATAAGCAAATAAGCGCTTAATTCTAGATTGAATCACGGCCAGCAAATTACCTATGCCTGCGGATAGAAGAGCCATGACTAAAATTATTTGTTGCCATTGTGCAGTAATATCTATTAAACCGATGGTGAGCAGCCTCAATGCCATTGCCAAAGCTGCAATTTTTGGTGCCGTACTAATAAATAGGGTTACTGAATTGGGAGCACCTTGATATACATCAGGAGCCCACATATGGAAAGGAACAGCGGCTAATTTGAATCCCACACCGGCGAGAATAAATACAACGGCAAAAGCCAGTAGTAAATTTTGTTGTTGCCAGTTTGTTGCAACTGCATTAGCAATATCTAATAAATCAAGTTTTCCGGTAGCACCATAGATTAAGGACATACCATAAAGAAGCATACCTGAAGCGATAGCACCCATGACAAAATACTTCATAGCAGCTTCCGATGCATCACTATCTGTACGTCTTATTGCGGTCATGGCATAAAGAGGCAATGACATGAGTTCCAAACCTAAATATACAGTTAGAAGCGAATGAGCGGAGATGAGAATCATCATGCCTAAGGTGGAAAAAAGACCGAGAACATAATAGTCGCCACTTGGCATTTGACGTTCGTCTATATAATTACGAGAATAAATAAAGCTGAGCAGTACCGTAATATAAACAAAAAACTTCATCAAATGGGCTACATCATCACTAATGAATAAACCACTGAAAATAATTACTTTAAAACTACCTATATATAAGTAACTCACACAGGCAGCTAAAGTCAGACCAATACATGCGACAAAAAAAGGCATGGATTTATATTTGTGACGAAAAAATAAATCCGTAAGCAATGCAAGACATGCGGTGGCCAGCACAATCATTTCAGGAAGTGCTAAATGTATGTTTTCAAGTAATGCGTTCATATTGATTAACCTTGCAATGTTACAATTTTGATTTATCAGCTAATGCTAATGTATGACTTACTGTTTGATGAACATACTCTAGCATTGGCTTTGGATAAACACCCATAGCGATGACCATCAGGGCAAGTAATACATAAGCGCTTAACTCAAAACCCGAGATATCTTTTAATTCAGCCACTTTATCATTGGCAATAGGGCCGAATATGACGCGTTTGTACATCCATAGTGTATAGGCTGCACCAATAATTAACGTTGAAGCGGCCCAAAATGCTATCCAAAAACCAGCCTTGATGCTTCCCAATATCACCATAAACTCACCAACAAATCCCGAAGTACCTGGCAAGCCGGCATTCGCCATAGCAAACAACATAAAAAATGATGCAAATATTGGCATAGTATTCACAATCCCGCCAAAATCAGCCAGGCGGCGAGTATGCATACGATCATAAATAAATCCAACTCCGGCAAACATGGCGCTGGACACAAAAGCATGAGATATCATGACCACAATAGCACCTTCCAAAACCAGGCCAGCACTGCTTAACCCTGTTTGCTTTGCGATGGCAAATATTGCAAAGCAACCCAGGGTTACAAAGCCCATATGCGAAATAGAAGAATAGGCAATCAACCGTTTCATATCTTTCTGAATAATTGCTATTAAACCAATATATACCACTGCTATCAAAGATAGGGCGACCATTAGTGCTGCATATTTGCTACAAGCATCGGGCACTATGGGAAGGGAAAAACGGATAAATCCGTACGCTCCCAGCTTCAGCAAAATTGCAGCCAGTATCACTGAACCTCCTGCTGGTGCTTCGGTATGAGCATCTGGCAACCATGTATGTACTGGAAACATCGGAATCTTTATCGCGAAACCAAGGAAAAAGGCAATAAAAATTAACGTTTGTGCCGACATAGTCAACTTGATGGCATAAAATGTTTCAATTTTAAATGAACCCGCGATATAGCCCATATAGAGGAAACTGGCCAACATCAATACGGAGCCTAAAAATGTATAGAGGAAAAATTTGATTGCCGCATACACACGATTTTCAGATCCCCAGATCCCAATAATAAGATACATTGGAATTAAAGTGGCTTCCCAGAAAATATAAAATAAAATTGCGTCCATCGCTGAGAATACGCCTACCAATAATCCCTGCATGATTAAAAAAGCAGAAAGATATTGGGCAACTCTATTCTTAATACTATCCCATGTTGCAAGTATTACGATTAAGTTAGTAAAAATGCTTAAAACAATGAGTAACAACGATAATCCATCTATCCCGAGACTGTAATTAATACCCAGTGCAGGCATCCATGGAATCTCTTCCAAATATTGCATGCTGGATATGTGTAAATCAAATCCTGCGACCAAGGGAACGCAAAGCAATAAACAGAGCAATACCGTAAACAACGATAAATAACGCGAAATATTAGGATTGTTATCGTCTCCAGTAAGGAGAACAAAAACACCGCCTATAATTGGCAACCAAATTAGCAAATTGAGCAAATGATGCATAACCTCACCTTATCTTTAGCCCAGTATCAACCAGCACAGAAAACCTAATAATCCAAATACCATTACTGTTGCATAATGATACAGATAGCCATTTTGTATGGTACGACCTTTAGATGAAAACCATCTGACCAGACGCCCACTACCATTCACTACGAATCCATCAATTAACTTTTGATCCCCGATATTATAAAAAACTCGGCCTAAACCTTTGAACCCCTTTACGAAAACCCAATCATTAAAGCGATCAAATCCATATTTATTGATTAAAATGCTATAAATTAATGAAAAATAACGAACAAAATAGGATGGGATCGTTGGAATGGCAATATAGCAAATCCAGGCTATAAGTGCGCCTGCTATAGTAACCCATAAAGTTAATGAATAAATAGAATGGGTCATCGTTGCAAACGGGGAGCTCACTTCATGGGCAAGTTCTGCCAAAACATTATGTTCGGGAAGGATGAAAAGTGATGAACTCAGCAAACTAGGGTTATTGAAAAGAATAGGCATATAAAGTATGTATCCTAGAATAACTGAAGGAATAGCCAGTAACACTAAGGGAAGCCAAACGACCCAGGGAGACTCATGAACATGGCTCAGAGTATGCTCATCCATACGTGGTTTGCCATGGAAAGTCATAAATAGAGATCTAAACGTATATAATGCGGTAACCATAGCTCCAGCGGTAACACAAAAATAAGCATAACTGCTACCTGGGATTTGCGACAATTGAGTTGCTTCAATAATGGTATCTTTAGAGTAAAATCCGGCGAAAGGAGGAAATGCACATAGTGCTAAACTACCAATAACATATGTTACGTAAGTTATTGGCATTTTATTCCATAACCCCCCCATTTTCCGCATATCCTGTTCATGATGCATCCCGATGATAACAGAGCCAGCACCGAGGAATAATAAGGCTTTAAAGCATGCGTGGGTTAGAAGATGGAACATTCCAGCACTGTATGCTGAAGCGCCCATAGCGACCATCATATAGCCTAGCTGGGATAATGTAGAATAAGCAACAACGCGCTTAATATCATTCATTACCAAAGCTAAAATACCCGTGAATAGAGCTCCTGTAGCTCCGATTACCAACACAACAGTTAAAGCGGTTGTCGACAGCTCGATTAATGGAGAAATACGAGCAATCATGAAAACGCCTGCTGTAACCATCGTTGCTGCATGAATTAAAGCGGAGATAGGTGTAGGACCTTCCATTGACTCAGGTAACCACACATGCAAGGGAACCTGAGCTGATTTACCCATTGCGCCGACATAAAGTAACAGGCAGGTAACCGTAATCACTGACCAGGGATGGCCAGAAAATAACTCTATATTTTGAGTTGCCAGGTAACTTGCACTTTTAAATACCGTGGCGTAATCAAGACTGCCGGTATAAGCAAAAACTAAAGCAATTCCTAAAACAAATCCAAAATCGCCGACTCTATTAACCAAAAATGCTTTTAAACTTCCCTCAAGAGCAGACTCTTTTTGAAACCAGAAACCGATAAGTAAGTAAGATACAAGACCAACACCTTCCCAACCAAAAAATAATTGCAGAAAATTATTAGAGGTGACTAGCATCAGCATCATGAAGGTAAACAAAGAAATATAACTGAAAAAGCGTTGATATCCATCATCATCGGCCATATAGCCAATACTGTAGATATGAACCAATAAAGATACAAAATTTACAGTAACGAGCATGACTACACTTAGAGGATCAATTAAAAATCCTAAATTAAACTCGTAGGGAATTAATAATCCGCCAGAGGCCCAATGGTAAAATAGTACGCTAGTGGATGAGATTGCACCTGTAAATAATTCATAGGCAATATAAATTGATAACAGTAAAGCAATAGTAACCCCTAAAATGGTTACTGAATGGGCTCCAACCCGACCTATTTGATTACGGAACAAACCAGCGATACCTGATCCAATCAAGGGAGCTAAAACAATTATTAGACAAAGTTGTAGTATACTCACGATTTTAACCTTTTAAATGATTCATCTTATCTACATCTATATTGCCGCGATTTCTGTAGAGCAACATAACTATGGCCAAACCTATTGCTGCCTCAGCTGCAGCTACTGTTAAAATATAGAAAACAAAAACCTGACCAGCCACTTCATTATAATAATGTGAAAAAGTCACGAAATTAGTGTTAACCGCCAATAGCATTAATTCAACGCACACCAGTAGCAAAATGATATTTTTGCGATTTAGCATAATTCCTACAAGGCTCAAACCAAATAGTATCGCACCTAATATCAGATAATCATGAACAGGTATCATACAGGATTCCCCAATTGTTATTTCTCTGATTTCATATTGATTAATTGAACTCGATCTTGGCTTCGAGTCATAATTTGTTTCTTAATATCTTGTCGTTTACAGCGCACGGCTCCTCGATGAACCAACGTAATTGCAGATACTATTGCAACCAATAAAATAACAGCAGCCAATTCGAATGCCAGTAAATAATCTGTATAAAGTACCAAGCCTAGCGCTTCAGTATTGGAAACATGAGGCTCTGGTTTAGCGGGGTAATCTTTTGTTGATACATCCAGTAATTGGGAATTTGTCGCAGCTGATAGGTTATTATCTTGGTGCATTGTAGGTACAGTAGATTTAAAAGAATCCACAGGAATGGCAACCAAGAGTAAACCTGTCAATAAAGCAACCAGAATCAAACCAAAAGGCAAATAGCGTATCAAATGCATTTTAATGCTTTCCGTATCAATATTAAGCATCATGACCACGAAAAGAAATAAGGTCATTACTGCACCAACGTATACAAGAACAAGAATCAAAGCGAGAAACTCTGCTTCAATTAATATCCATAATACAGCACTGGCAAAAAAAGTAAGCACGAGAAATAATACACAGCGAACAGGATTATTTTGGCTAATGACCATTAAAGCTGAACCGACTGCCAAAGCAGCAAAAATGTAAAAAATCACCTGAATTAATAATTCATGCATAGCTCACCCCGTTATCGGTATTTTTCATCGGCAGCGCGATCTGCTGCCAGTTTTGGTTCCATCATATCGCCCACGGCCAGTAGTTTTTCTTTGGTCATTATATTCTGGCCACGCTCACTGATATGATAATGATGTATTGGGGTTACCACGATAGAATCTACAGGGCAAGACTCCTCACACAAACCGCAGTTGATACATTTAAACATATCAATATCATAACGAGTAGTTCGTCTGGAGCCATCTTCTCTCTCTTCAGATTCGATAGTAATCGCTAATGCAGGGCACACCGCTTCACATAATTTGCAGGCAATGCATCGCTCTTCGCCATTAGGATATCTGCGTAATGCCAACAAGCCTCTAAACCGTGGCGAAAGAGGGGTCTGCTCTTCCGGAAACTGCACCGTTATTTTTTTTCTAAAAAAGTAACGGCCTGTTACTCTTAACCCAGATAACAGTTCTAACAGCAAAAAACTGCGTACATAATGTTTTATATATTGATATGCTTTTTTCATCGGCTTCTCTATTAACCATCAAAACCAAGGTTTCAGGTGAGCAACAACCATTAAGGCAGTTACAATAACCCAAACTATGGTGACTGGGATAAGTACTTTCCAACCCAAACGCATCAGTTGGTCATAACGATAGCGGGGAAAAGTCGCTCTTACCCACAAATAAACAAAAAGAAAGAAAGAAATTTTTATAAGTAGCCATACAAATCCAGGTACTACGAAAAATATATTTTCCAGGAAGGGGATTCCTTCAAAGGGTGACATCCACCCGCCCAGGAACAGGATACTTATCAGAGTAGAGATGAGCGCCATGCTCGCGTACTCGGACATAAAAAACACCATAAAACCGATTCCTGAATACTCAACATGAAATCCAGCTACAATTTCTGACTCACCTTCCGCCAAATCAAAGGGGGCTCTGTTTGTCTCAGCGATTCCGGCGATCCAAAATACTAGAAATAAGGGAAAAAGAGGTACAAACCACCAATGTAATATTCCACCTTTTTGCGACAAGACAATATCGGTCAGGTTCATGCTTCCGGCCGCCAGTAATACTCCTACAAAAGCAAAACCCATGGCTATTTCATAAGATACTGTTTGCGCGGTACTTCTAAGCGCACCAAACATGGCATATTTTGAATTGGAGGCCCATCCCGCAATCAAGACACCGTATACGCCCAGAGAACTCATAGCAAATGCATACAAAACACCGGCGTTTATATTGGCAAGCACCAAGCCTTCATCGAATGGAATTACGGCCCACCCCGCCAATGAAGGGGCTAAAGCACAAAGCGGCGCTATAACAAAAAGGTACTTATTTGATTTGGTTGGAATTATTATTTCTTTAGAAATTAATTTAATCAAATCCGCAAAAGGTTGCAGTAAGCCTTTTAGTCCCACTCGATTTGGCCCTATTCGCACCTGAATGAACCCAATAACTTTTCGTTCCGCATAGGTTAGATAAGCAACGCAAAGAAGTAGCGGAACTACTATCGCGAGTATTTTAAGGATAATCCAAACTAATATGCTAATATTTTGAAGCATTTCTGTACCTGTCTAGCGCTTAATAGTTATTGCAGCAAATGAATGACCCAAGTCAACTGTCTCAGGCATTGCATTTGCTACCCACACCACATCCGCCGCAATGCGCTCATCACGTTTAAGCGGCAATGTTATCTCAATATCACCTTGAGATACAGTGGCAATTTCTTCTAATTTCAATCTATCTGCTGTTGCGGGGTGAATACGAATACATGCTGATTCAGAAGCAGCGCATAATTGCAGCTCCCTAGCATTTCTTACAATAGCATCGATACGGTAGAGTGGCCACTCACCAACGCGAACTAATGATTGATTAATCACGGGTAAGGACTCTGGATAATAGGGCGTATATTCATGTTCCATATTCATTGCAGCGCTGGTTTTGACTTCTGACAAAATTTCTTCTGTTGATATATATTCAAAATGTTTGCAATGCAATAAATTTCCTAGCACCCTTAATATTTTCCATGCAGGACGTGCTTCCTCATAAGGTAATAAGGCTCCTTTCACGGTTTGCCAGGTATTATCCACATTAATATAGGTCCCAGAAGTTTCGGCATAGGGAGCTATTGGTAGGATGACATCGGCATAATCCAGCATGGATTCATGGTTATATGCAGATAACATTACCACAAACTCCGCTGCAAGCATCGATTGCCGTGCACCATAAGGATTAGCAAAGTCATACCCTGGCTCCACTGCCATGAGAAAATAACCTTTCAGCTTGGCATTTAGCGCTTCCTGGACATCCAGACCAGGCTCTGAAACTGCCTTACCTGCTGCTGTTCTATGCGGTAACATACCTGCCATCCATGCACCAGCAGTATTTGAACCACTGGTTAACCTGAGTACTTTGGCACCACTTAATTTTTGAATTACATACACTAAAGTACGTATTAGTGACGCCTCTGGATGATTCTCACACAAAGCACCAGTAATGAGACAGGCTCTGTCTTCTCTGAGTGCTTTAGCTGTATGTTTTGTCGTTTCATCTACTTCGAGACCTATTAGTAACTTTTGTATGTCCTCTGGCAAGGTATTGACATCATTTGTTAAAGCCAAAGCAAGCTTGGCTAATTGCATGGGCATTTCCAGTGGCGAAACAATACTCTTTCCAGCAAGTTCAAATCGATATTCAAAATCAACTGGATTTACAGCATATATTTTTGCTCCGTTACGAAATGCTTTGCGTACTCGCACACCGGCTAAGGGAACTTCCCTATCAATATTACACCCTATAAGAACAATTGAGTTTTGATGCTCTATTTCTGCATATGGCAGAGAACTTTTAGGTGTAGTCGTTTGATTGTCCTGATCTCTAAAATCTGTTTGATGGAGTCGATGATCCAGATTCTGGACACCAATTTCTCTCATTAATTTTTGTAACAAATACAGCTCTTCCAAGGTTGATGAGCTTGAAGCAAAAGCCGCCATTTGCTCTGGACCATTTTGCTTAATAATTCGGCTCATTCCTTCTGCAGCAAATTTTAATGCAGTTTCCCAGTCAACAGTTTCCCACTGACCATTACGTTTAATTTGCGGTTTTCCTGCACGAGATGGACTTTTTAGTCCCAAATAGCTGAATCTGTCTCGATCAGAGATCCAGGTTTCATTAATTGACTCGTTTTCTTTAGGTACGGCACGCATCAATTTATTATTTCGGGTATGCAGATAGATGTTTGACCCTAAACAATCGTGTGGAGCAACACCATCATGTTGTGTCATTTCCCATGCTCTGGCAGTAAATCGATAGGGTTTTGAGGTCAAAGCGCCTACAGGACATAGGTCAATAATATTTCCAGAAACTTCAGAGGTCATACTGTGTTTAACGAAGGTGCCAATCTGCATATGCTCACCACGGCCCGTTGCACCTAACTCTCTGACTCCGGCAACCTCTTCTCCAAAACGAACACAGCGTGTACAGTGAATACAGCGCGTCATTTCGGTAGAAATAAGAACACCTAAATCATCATCTTCTACAGAACGTTTGGCTTCTGTGTATTCTGATTGATCCGCTCCAAAACCCATAGATATATCTTGCAGCTCACATTCTCCACCCTGGTCGCATATAGGACAATCCAGCGGGTGATTAATCAGTAAAAACTCCATAACTACTTTTTGAGAGTGCAAAGCCTCTTCCGACTTGGTAAATACCTTCATCCCATTAGTAATAGGTGTTGCGCAAGCTGGAACTGGTTTTCTGCCATTTTCCACTTCAACCAGGCACATACGGCAGTTTGCTGCGACAGACAGTTTTTTATGGTAGCAAAAACGAGGGATGTAAATACCCGCCTCATCCGCAACTTCAATGATCATTTTACCGTTTTCTACTTCAAATGTTTTACCGTCGATTTCAATAGTAGCCATGGTCTAACCTTCTCAATTATGCTGCAACGACCGAGCGTTTATGCTTAATAAAATAATCAAATTCATTATAGAAATGCTTAACGAAACTTTGCACAGGCCAAGCTGCTGCTTCTCCTAATGCGCAAATGGTACGCCCTTCGATGTTATCAGCGACATTAACTAGCTTTTCTATATCTCCTGGCTCTCCATGCCCATGTATAATCCGATGCAATAGTCTTACCATCCAGCCAGTACCTTCACGGCAGGGAGTGCATTGACCACAAGATTCATCCATATAAAACTCGGAAATACGATATAAAGCAGTGACCATGCAGGTGGTTTCATCCATAATAATTACGGCCCCAGAACCAAGTCCTGAGCCTGCTTTCTGGATGCTGTCATAATCCATATCTAATCCCATCATCACGTCACCAGGCAATACAGGCATCGAGGTTCCACCAGGGATTACTGCTTTGATTTTGCGATTCTGCGTCACCCCACCTGCTAACTCAAGTAGCGTTTTAAAGGGCGTGCCTAATGGAATTTCAAAATTTCCAGGTTTATTAATATGGCCACTCACGCTAAAGCACTTGGTGCCGCCATTATTCGGTTTTCCTAATTTTAAAAACCACTCGCCGCCTTTTTCCATGATGACAGGAACTGAGGCAAAAGTTTCGGTATTATTGATGGTGGTAGGTTTTCCATATAAACCGTAATTAGCAGGAAACGGTGGTTTAAAACGCGGCTGTCCTTTTTTACCCTCTAATGAATTAAGTAGTGCCGTTTCTTCACCGCAAATATAGGCTCCTGCACCCAAGTGGTTGTACAGATCAAAATCGATACCCGATTTTAGTATATCTTTACCTAGTAATCCCGCTTGATATGCTTCTTTTAATGCAGCTTCAGTACGCTCAAAAGGTAACCAAAATTCACCACGAATGTAATTGTATCCAACAGTCGCTCCCATTACGTACCCAGCTATAGCCATCCCTTCAATAAGCTGGTGCGGATTTAGAGTTAATATTTCTCTATCTTTGCAAGTACCTGGTTCACCCTCATCTGAATTGCACACTACATATTTCTGTACTGGAGAGTTCCGATTCATAAAACTCCATTTAAGACCAGTAGGGAATCCTGCTCCACCACGCCCTCGTAAAGCTGATGTTTTCAATTCATCAATAATGTGCTGGGGCGATGTTTGTTCTTTTAAGATTTTACGCCAGGCGCTATACCCACCAATACTTTCATAAGCAGATAGAGTCCAGGGCTCGGATAAATGAGCCGTTCGGTAACAAACTTGATTTAATTCAACCATGGCAACCACCTCTATCTTATTTGTACTGTTCTAATACCGCATCTATAGATTCGGTAGTAAGATTTTCATGATAATCTTTATCTACCTGCATCATTGGCGCGTTTACACAGGCACCTAAACACTCAACGGATCTTAAGGTGAAGCGACCATCATCGGTTGTTTCGCCTAATTTAATACCCAGTTTTTTTTCTAAATGGTTTACCACACCTGCCGAATCTCTTAAAAGACAGGAAATATTGGTGCAGACGTTAACTAAATGTTTTCCAACAGGCTTATGCTCATACATGGTATAAAAACTGGCTACTTCATACACTGCTATGGGAGCCATATCCAAATAATCAGCCACTGCATCCATTAACACCGTTGTCAAATGACCATGTTCTTCCTGGACAATTCGTAGCGCACTCATTACAGCTGACTGCTTTTGATCCGCCGGATATTTGTCTATCCACTGATTAATTTCGTGCATTCGTTTTACGGACATGAACTGATGTAATATTTTTGCTGAATTCTCAGACATTTCTAAACCTTTATCTCGTTATTATTAGTGCCACTTAATCGCACTTAATAGATTAAATTAACGATCTATCTCACCGAACACTATATCCTGACTTGCTAAAATTGCTACTCCATCTGCAAGCATATGTCCCTTTACCATTTCATCAAAGCTAGACAAGTGAGCAAATCCTGGAGCACGAATTTTCAGACGGTATGGCTTATTAGCCCCATCTGAAACCATGTAAATTCCAAATTCACCTTTAGGTGCTTCCACAGCCGCATAAACATCCCCACGTGGCAAACAAAAGCCCTCAGTAAATAATTTAAAATGATGGATTAATGCTTCCATATCATGCTTCATTATTACCCGACGCGGTGGTGTGATTTTATTATCGTCAACTCGAACCGGACCAGGGTTTTTCCTTAACCAATCAATACATTGTTTGATGATGCGATTTGATTGCCTCAGCTCTTCAACTCGAACCAGGTACCGATCATAACAATCTCCGGTTTTACCCACAGGAATATCAAACTCGACTTTATCATAGGCGGCATAGCTTTGTTTTTTTCGTAAATCCCAAGCGATACCGGAACCTCTAAGCATAGGACCAGTAAATCCCCATTGCAAAGCATCTTCTGGGGATACAATACCAATATCAACAGTACGTTGCTTCCAAATTCTATTATCGGTTAGCAAGGTTTCATATTCATCCACACAGTGTGAAAATCGATCTGTAAATGCAGAAAGAAAATCCAACAAACTGCCTTGTCTGGTGGAATTCATCTTTTCCACTTCTCGATCGCTATGCCATCTGGATGCTTTATATTGAGGCATGGTGTCGGGTAGATCTCTTGCAACGCCACCAGGTCTATAATAGGTAGCATGCATGCGAGCTCCTGATACAGCTTCATAGCAGTCAAACAGGTCCTCTCTTTCTCTAAAACAATATAAGAAAACGGTCATAGCACCTATATCAAGTGCTATGGCTCCCAGCCAAAGCAGATGATTAAGGATGCGCGTTACTTCATCAAACATGGTGCGAATATATTGGGCACGTATTGGGACTTCAACATCTAGGAATTTTTCAATCGCTCTTACATAAGCATGCTCGTTACACATCATGGATACATAGTCCAATCTATCCATATAACCAATACTTTGTATGTAAGGCTTTGTTTCTGCTAACTTTTCTGTTGCTCGATGTAGTAATCCTATATGAGGATCAGCGCGAACTATTGTTTCCCCTTCAAGTTCCAGCACTAGTCGCAACACGCCATGCGCAGCAGGATGTTGTGGTCCAAAATTTAAAGTATAATTCTTTAATTCAATCATTATTCGCCACCCTCATTACCTATATAACGGTTGTCATTACGAATAACCTTGGGTACAAGTATTCTTGGCACAATATCTACTGGAGCATAAATTACTTTTTGTAATTTTGCATCGTAACGCATTTCAACGTGACCGCTGAGAGGGAAGTCTTTACGAAATGGATGCCCTATAAAGCCATAGTCAGTTAAAATACGTCTTAAGTCAGGATGCCCATCAAACAATATTCCATATAAATCATAAGCTTCTCGTTCGAACCAATTAGCACCTTTCCATAAATCATGCACAGATGGAACAATCAGATGTGCTTCATCAATAAATAACTTAACCCGTAAACGATGATTTTTTTTAGTAGAAAGTAGATGATAAACCACTGCAAACCGAGGCTTATCCATGGCATACGCTTTTGCTTCCCGACGCTCGACACCTCGTGAAAAACCACTCTCGGATGCAGACTCAGTTTCCCAGTCATATTCTCCATAGGATAAGTAATCCACACCACAGAGATCAATAAGTTGATCGAAGGAAAACGATTCCTGATCACGCAATTCAAGCATTATTGATTTTAGGTTTTGCGCTTCGCATTCTATGGTCAATTCACCATAAGCCAAGTTCAGATCAGTAATATGATTTGCTAATTCAGACTTGAGCTGTTCAACCAAATGATCGTTTTTAGTCATCTAATTTGTACCTTTCATGACCCTATAACACGTTAACCAGAAAATGACTCATTGAGACAATGCATTACATCCAGCATTCAATGAATCATTTAACCTAATTAAAGTGCCCTAGGCTTCTAATATATTTTTACGCCTGATTTTATTCTGCAATTGAATGATGCCATAGAGTAAAGCTTCAGCCGTCGGAGGACAGCCTGGCACATATATATCTACTGGTACGATACGATCACATCCCCTGACTACTGAATAGGAGTAATGATAATATCCACCACCATTGGCGCAAGATCCCATAGAAATAACCCAGCGTGGTTCAGGCATTTGATCATATACTTTGCGCAGTGGAGGAGCCATTTTATTGCATAAAGTGCCCGCCACGATCATCACGTCAGATTGACGCGGACTGGGGCGAAAAATAATGCCAAATCGGTCCAAATCATAACGCGCAGCACCAACGTGCATCATTTCTACTGCACAGCATGCTAAACCAAAGGTCATAGGCCACATAGAACCACTACGTGCCCATCCAACAAGTTTATCGACCGTAGTCGTTAAAAAACCATTTTCTTGCAATTCTGCAACCGCCATAGCAAGCCTCTAAGCAGTTAAATATTAATAAAAGAAATCCTGGGGATTTCTTAACTATGAACGAGATGGAATTATTCCCACTCCAATGCGCCTCGTTTCCATTCATAAATAAAACCGATAACCAATAATCCAAGAAATAACATCATACCCGAAAAACCAAACCAGCCGATTTTACGTAATGCTAAAGCCCATGGAAAAAAGAAAGCCGTTTCCAAATCAAAAATAATAAATAATATCGCTACCAAATAAAATCGAACATCAAAAGGAATATGCGAGCTTTCAAACGCACCGAATCCACACTCATATGGGGCGTTCTTAGCGCTGTCCGGACTGTGCTTCGAAAATAACGAGCCAGCACCCAGCATCACCATGCCTATAATCAGTCCAATGATAATGAAAACGAGAATGGGTAAATATTGAGATAGCATCAGTTCACCTTGCTCGGATTAAATGGTGCCGAAGGCCGGACTCGAACCGGCACAGCTTTACGCCACCGCCCCCTCAAGACGGCGTGTCTACCAATTCCACCACTTCGGCATATTTTTTATAAACAGTATTTTTTTACATCTTGATAAGATGCATAAATCTACCGCTCAATTATATTTATTGTTTTCCACTTTTACTATTTTCAACCGGTACCGGAACTGAGTTCACGGGAACATTAGTTTGTTGAGGCATAGCCTGTTGATCTGTTTTTTGATACTGGGTCGAAACCAAGTAAGACAGCATTAAGCTCGTGACAAAAAATGTCATCGCCAAACCACCGGTTAATTTAAATAAAAAGCCTCCTGTTCCCTGACTGCCAAATAAAGTATTTGAAGCACCAGAGCCAAAGGCTGCGCCAATATCAGCGCCTTTACCATGTTGTATGAGCACTAATCCAATTAAGAATACAGCCACCACCACATGAATCATTAATATCAATTGATACATTTCACAATTTCCACAAACTGTTTAGCGTTCAACGATGCACCCCCTACCAAACCCCCATCAATATCCGGCATGGCAAATAATGCCCTGGCATTATTTTCGTTTACACTACCTCCGTAAAGAAGCGGTAAACGCTCAGCATCACTATTATTTATCTCTGCGACCAGCCCTCTAATGAACTGGTGTATTTCTTGTGCTTCTTCTGGTGAAGCAGTTTTTCCAGTACCTATTGCCCAAACAGGCTCATAGGCAACGACACATTTGTGAAAACAATCTTTCCTTTTTTCACTCACTGCGAGCAGCTGCCTGGCAATTACTTGCTCTGTTTGCCCTTTTTCTCGTTCAATAAGCGTTTCACCAACACAAAGAACAGGTATCATACCATGATCTTTTACATGGTGGAATTTTTGTGCGACAAAATTTTCATCTTCATGAAAATATTGTCGCCGCTCAGAATGTCCTACCAAAACATAAGAACAGTTATACTCTTTTAGCATAGGGCCGGATAGCTCACCAGTATAAGCACCCGCATTCTTTGGAAACACATTTTGTGCGCCCACAGCTATTTGACTGTGACTCAACAATTCATTGACGAGAGGGAGGTAGATTACAGGTGGCATCACCACCACTTGAATAGTAGTATCTGAATCAATTAACTCTTTTAACTGGTTGGTTAACTGGATCACTTGCTGAGTTTGGCCATTCATTTTCCAATTACCAGCAACTATTTTTTGTCTCATAGTATCTCCCACTTTCTGGGAGCGACTATACCCAAACTTATCTCAGATGTGTAGCACTATTATCTATTTTTTATGAAGAAGAATCCTCTTATCTAATTATTATTCTTTATTTGCCTCTTGCTTAGTGCCCTGATTTAGTTAGAATCGTAGAAGGACTATACAAGGAGTATATACGATGAAACGGATCATTCTGCAGCTCATGAGCGAGATTTCTACTTTAACCTCCCCTTTTAATCCTGTCGATATCAGCAAAATATTTGCCAAACACCCCCCTCTCGATGCAACTCAAGTACCACCCGAGTTAAAAAAACATGTCGAACAATTACTTACTTTAAAGATCTTAATTGAACAAAGTTTTGACTTAGCTAATCAGCGCCATTCTTTGAGTTCACAACAAGAGCGTTTAATTCTTCTTGCAGAGGAAATAAATACAACGCAACATACTATTGATGTACTTTTGGATCAGATGAAGCAAAGTATTGAATTAGTAAATACCTCGTTCCAGGAACTCATGCCCAAAATAAATGAACACTTGCTCAGGCAAAATAAATTAACTCCACTTTATAGTGCTACTGTAGATAACCAAACCCAAAAAATAGCTGTAGAAGAGTATCATGCGCAACTGTCTAAAAGCCTTTGTGAAATGTATACCCGGAGGGCTGTACTTAATCTCGCAGAGCTAAAACAGGACATAAATAATCTCATCAATGAATTAAGCACTCTAGGAATCAATCTTTCTGCCAGAGAGGGTAAAAATAGCCTTCAAAAATTAATCTCATCAATTTCCTCGTCTGTAACCCAGTTAAAAGATATAAAACCTAAGATGATTGATCTGCACCAATTATTTGCCAAATACATATCGGTAATGGATGTCCAGACAAAAATTAAGGACCTGGAACTGCAAACAGCTCTTATTGAGAGGGAGCTAAGACCTATTGAGTTAGAAATTGCTATCAATACGTTGGAGCCTAAAATAAAGGAGCGATTATCAGAAGAATTTCAAAAAAGCTCCAGAAAATCTGAATTAATTAAAGCATATCAGGAAAAACTTCCTAGTGCTTTAACCTACATAGATCTTTATGCATGGAAATCCTGGATTCAAGATCAGCATAAATATGAGGTAGCCCAACAAGAAGCTAACAATTCGGTTAGTTATTTACAATTGCTTGAAAAAGAACACGAGCTGAATTTAGATAAACATCGTCTGATGGATCAGAAAAAGATATTAGAATCTGTGCTACCCACAGCTCAGAGCTCTGAACACGAATCGGATATAAATAAGCTGATTGGGCAAACCAAAATTATATTTAATGAATGTGCATTACTACGGACTCCAATTGATATTCCCTCGAGTTCTTCTGCCTCTGATTTTTATCTTGCATTACTTTCCTATATCCCTATTATTGAGCAAAAACTGGAGCACATGGCTGTAGTTTTAATTAAACTCCAAACACTGGAGACTTTGGAGACTGAAAAAATCCAATTAAGAACTCAGTATAATTTCGAGACAAATATTGATTCTTCTCTCCCTGCGACTCAACAAGATTTTGAACAATTAGTGCAACTCATTGAGAATCAAAAACCTGCTCAAGAAGTTTTAATGCAACAACACGAGTTATGTAAGTTCTTTCTTGCAAATGCTACGAAATTAGAAGAGATAAAGAAGCAACTACAAGCAGCGATAATTCATAAAACAGATATCGAGAGAACACTGAGTGTTGCGAATCTAGCCACTCCAATACAAGATCAAATTAGCATTATATCAGGGCAATTATCTGATTTACGCAGTGTAATAGCTATCAATATAGAGCAAGTTAGAGGTTTACCCTTGCCGAGTGAACAAACTGAAGAGGAGCAGGATGTTTCTCTGATACAAAACACAGCTCAGTCTTTATTACCTCATGAACAATTAGCACTTTCTGTTGAAGGGAGCATAAAACTTGAACCATCATCCATACTAGAGCTAGATAGTGCTCCAGAGCACTTGTATTTCGCTGATCAAACAGTCGCAAACTCAACACAGACCTTAGTCATCGAAGAGGCAGAGCATAGGCAATCCATTTCCCCTGCTGTAATAGATACAGGTTTAAAGCCCGAACATTCATTAATAGGTAGTCAGGAACATCTTGCCGATCACTCACCCATTTCTGATGCCCTGGCTCCTGTTTCAGAACAGTCTTTATTTGTCACAGAAGTATCTGATGAGCCAATTGCCTCTATTGTTCCCCTCAGTTTGAATGCGGATCACCCATCAGTGCAAATAGAACAGCGACGCGAGGAACAATGGATATCTTCAGATATCATTGTCCCGGCTTTAAGCCCCGCTGAGGAATCACCGGATTCGGAATCGCTTACCACCTTGCCAATAAGCTTAAACGCAGAGCAACTATCATTACCTGTATCAAGTCAATCCATTGCACAATTAACGTCTTCTGATAAAGGGAGCACTGTCACAGGCCAGTCTTTATTTAATGATCCTGTACCCGAACAGCAATCATTGCCTCCCGTTCCCATTAACCTGGAATCAAATGAATTATTGGTACCTGTACCAGAACAATCCCGCCTACAATCAACCTCCTCTTGTCACATTGTTCTGCCTATAAACCAATCATTCATATCAGAGGAAGTACCCACCCAACATTTTGTTTCCCATGTTCCAATAGATTTAAAACCAGGAGAACCATCAACACCAATACAAGACAGCGCGCTAGGACAATTGACGATTTTTGATGAAAGTATCGCAACTTCAAAGCAACCTGCAAGTGGAGAAGGATGGGATGAACTACTGACTTCTGATGAAGCATTAACACATGTGGAAGAGTCCACGGTAGAATTAATGTCTAATCAAATTTTTTCGGATTTACATCCATCCTTGCCAGCTGAAAAAAAATTTGACGATCAACTAGTCTCTAGTGCTCCGGTAGATTTAACACTCGGACAACCATTGACACTCACTCTCGTAGAAAAATTAATAACCTCATCACCACATACTCAAAGAAGGTCGGCAGAACCATTGGAAACAAAGGATGATGTAGGGCTGAAAACAAACGTCTCCTCATCAATCATACAATCTGAATTTCAAAAATGGCAAAAGTGCTATCAACAAAGTCTTCCCTATCTAAAATGCCATCCAGTTGAAATTCTGCAATGGTACATGGATGTATACAAAGCAATTGAAGTGAACTCCAACGAGGATGACTCGTTTCAAGCATCTCATCTAATGAGAGATATTTTATTTGAATTACAATATAAGAAGGATTTAGATGTTATTAGAGCTTATATGCGCCTTTGCCCTAATCCTGAAAAAGATCTGAACAGACTCTTGTCGTTAAAACCAAATCTTCCTCTGATAGACGAGTCTTCTGATGAAGTTACTGAACTACAGGATACTCCTACAGAATTAAAACCGCTTTATGCTCAATATATGAAATTAAAAAAAGATCATCCTATTGAAGGTAAGTTATTATTGCAAGCCATACATTCATTACGTGTGGCAAAAATCTTCATAGATATGCCCAATTCCGATATTTCAATAGCTCAAATTCCTTCACTTTCAGAAGATCCGCGATATGAGTTATTGAAGAGGCATAGAGGATTTTTTAAAGTTTGGGAGGCTGTAGAGGATTTCTGTAGAATGCTTATAGGGAAAATTAAGGGGCAAGCAGAATTTGAATACAGCAAAAGACCCTGCTTTTTCAGAACTAAATCAGCCCAATTGATTGAGGAAGCAGATCTAATGATTCAAAAAGACCTGCTACCGATATGCGCTACTTAGGCCGATTCTTTTGTCTCATTTAATTTTGCGTCAATGAGACTGATATCATCGCATAATTGTTGAGCATGCTGTCTGACAGCAGACTCATTTATTCCCTCAACCATAACCCGTAGTAAAGGTTCAGTGCCAGAAGGTCTGAGTAATACTCGGCCTTCACCTTTCAAACTTTCCTCTAACTTTTTGACGGCATGAACCACTAATGGGTTTATTGCTAATAATGCCGCGCGATCGGTTTTTAGATTGACCAAAGATTGGGGTAACAGAGTAATTCCTTCAGTTAATTGCTGCAAAGTCCTATCCTGTTTTACCATAATTGACAATACCTGCAGTGCGGCGACAATTCCATCGCCTGTCGTTGTTTTATCCAAACACACGATATGCCCTGAAGTTTCTCCACCAATCTTCCAGTCTTTGTCACGCAAGGTTTCTAATACGTACCTGTCGCCTACTCTGGAGCGAAGAAAAGGAATACCTAAAGTTGAAATTGCCAATTCCAAACCATAGTTACTCATCAAAGTACCTACCACGCCTCCGTGCAATACCCCTCTTTGATGTCTGTCTTTAGCAATAATATAAAGGATTTGATCCCCATCTACTATATTACCCTGCGAATCTACTAAAACCAGTCTATCGCCATCCCCATCCAGACCAATACCAATATCCGCACCGGTATTAATTACCTTATTTTTCAGTAGTTCAGGTGAGGTTGAGCCACACTCTTTATTAATATTAAATCCATTGGGTTTATCTCCTATGGAAATAACATCTGCACCTAATTCAGCAAATACATTAGGCGCTATATGATAGGTAGCTCCATTAGCACAATCCACTACAATTTTTAGACCAGATAATCGAGACATGGAAGGAATGGTAGATTTACAAAATTCTATATAACGACCTGTTGCATCCCCAATCCGGGTTGCCTTACCCAATTTTTCTGAAGATACTGTTTCTAATTTTTTTTCCAGCTCCGCTTCTATTGCCAGCTCTACGCTGTCAGGCAATTTACCGCCATCTGCAGAGAAAAATTTAATGCCATTATCCTCAAATAAATTATGTGAGGCGCTAATCACAATACCTGCATTAGCTCTAAGAGTTTGAGTTAAATAGGCTATTCCTGGCGTCGGCATAGGCCCCAGTAGTGCCACATCGACACCCGCAGCAGATAAACCTGCTTCGAGAGCGGACTCCAGCATATACCCGGATACCCGGGTGTCTTTGCCTATTACCACTTTTTTTCTATGCCCATTCGCTAATACGCGTCCCACCGCCCAACCCAGTTTTAAAACAAACTCAGGATTAATGCTCGACAAACCAACATGTCCGCGTATGCCATCAGTGCCAAAATATTTACGTTGACTCATCCTTACCTACCTCTTATTAAATCATCCAGGAAATTACTCTCAAATTATTGTTCTTCAACCAGCCTGACAGATAGCATCGATCATCTGTAAGGCCTGATTCGTTTCACTAACATCATGCGTTCTGAGAATCCCCACGCCCTTAAGAGCGGCATATACTGCAGTGCTTAAGCTTCCAATTAAGCGCTCACCCACGTCCATATTCAACACTGCCCCAATGGTACTTTTACGAGAAACACCCAAAAGAATGGGTAAATTAAAGTACTTCAAATCATCCAGATGGCAGATTAAATGCAGATTATCTTTTACCAACTTTCCAAAACCAAAACCCGGATCTAAAATTAAATGCCTTCTTTCAATGCCGGCCTGTTCACAAGCATTAATACGTTCAACAAAAAATTGGTTGAGTTCCGCCATCACCCCATTTGGATATTGAGGATTTTGTTGCATATCCTGCGGCTGTCCTTGCATGTGCATTAAGCAAACGGGAACCGCCAATTTTGCAGTCATGGCCAGTGCTCCTTCTTTGCGCAAGGCATAAATATCATTAATGATATTAGCGCCCGCTTGAACAGCTGCCTCCATTGTTTCAGGCTTATAAGTATCAATGGAAATACAAATATCAGAATGAAAACGAATTTGTTCTATGACGGGTATTACTCTACTTAATTCTGTATCTAAAGGAATTTGAAGCGCCCCAGGTTTCGTTGATTCACCGCCGATGTCAATTAGATCAACACCTTGAGCGATTAAGTTAAACGCGTGTTCGCATGCTCTATCAATAGACAGGAATTTACCACCATCAAAAAAGGAGTCTGAAGTGACATTCAGCACCCCCATAATTAATGGTTTTTCAAAGGAATTTTGTAAAGTGGGCTGACTTTTTCGCTCCAGCCAGCCGGAAAATTGATCGGGAGTCACCTGGTTCTCTCTGTTAACAACTTAATATAAAATCAATGCTCTTCAGCAGGATTCTCTATAGTCTCGCCATTAACTATTTTAGCAGGTGGTTCTTTAGAGACATCGACCTTTTCCAAGGGTTTGGAAGAACCCCAATCTGCAGGAGGTGTAGGTTCATTTCCAGACATAATTTCCTGTATTTGTTTGCTATCAATGGTCTCGTACTTAATCAAACTCTCAGCCATCAGATGCAATTTATCCATATTGGTGACCAGAATTTCTTTAGCTCTTTGATAATTTCTATCAATTATTGCTCGTACTTCATCATCAATTTGTTGCGCAGTTCTATCAGACATTTCTTTGTGCTTATTCATTGAACGGCCAATGAATACCTCTTCTTCTTCATCACCAAAAGTAAGTGGGCCTAAAGCGGATAATCCCCAAGAAGTAACCATCTTACGCGCAATTTCGGTAGATCGCATAATGTCATTCGATGCGCCAGTAGTGACACTTTCAAGACCGAAAATCAGCTCTTCAGCAATTCGTCCACCAAACAAACTGGATAATTGACTTTCCAAGCGACGTTTACTATGGCTGTATCTGTCTTGTTCGGGCAAGAACATCGTCACACCCAGTGCTCGTCCACGAGGAATAATGGATACTTTATATACCGGATCGTGTTCTGGTACAGACAATCCAACAATCGCATGCCCTGCTTCATGATATGCAGTCAGTTTTTTCTCATCTTCATCCATCACCATGGAGCGTCTTTCAGCACCCATCATGATTTTATCTTTGGCTTTATCCAGCTCTTGCATGCTTACTTTACGTTTATTGGCTCTGGCAGCGAATAAAGCAGCTTCATTTACCAGGTTAGACAAATCAGCACCAGAAAATCCTGGGGTGCCTCGGGCAATATCCATTATCTCTACATTGTTATCAACAGGAACTTTCTGCAAATGTACTCTTAAGATTTGTTCCCGACCTCTAATATCGGGTAAAGGCACTACCACTTGACGGTCAAAACGACCAGGACGTAACAACGCAGGATCCAAAACATCCGGACGGTTAGTTGCCGCGACAACGATAACGCCTTCACTGCCTTCAAAACCATCCATTTCAACCAATAGTTGATTAAGCGTTTGTTCCCGCTCATCATGACCACCGCCAAGACCGGCGCCTCGATGTCTACCTACTGCATCAATTTCATCTATAAATATAATACAAGGAGCATGTTTCTTTGCTTGCTCAAACATATCACGCACTCGTGATGCACCTACACCGACAAACATTTCAACGAAATCGGAGCCTGAAATAGTGAAAAAAGGTACTTTAGCCTCACCAGCAACTGCTCTGGCTAACAAAGTTTTACCAGTACCGGGAGAACCAACCAATAATACACCACGAGGAATACGCCCTCCCAAACTTTGGAATTTGGTTGGGTCACGCAAGAAGTCAACCAGTTCTTTAACCTCTTCTTTAGCCTCATCAACACCTGCTACATCGGCAAAAGTAACCTTGACCTGGTCTTCTCCCAACAACCGCGCACGCGACCTGCCGAAGGACATTGCACCTCGGCCACCACCGCCTTGCATTTGACGCATGAAGAATACCCAGACGCCAATTAACAGTAACATGGGGAACCAGTTGATAAACAAATGCAGGAGGAAGCTCTCTTGTTGTTTTTCCTGCCCACTGACATCCACTTTGCCTTTGAGCAATTCACCTAGTAAGGCATTATCTTGCATGGGCATATAAGTGACAAAACGTTTGTTATTTTTTGTCATCCCTTTGATGATTTTGCTATCCTCAATTGTAACTGAGTTCACCATGCCTTGATCTACTTCTTTCAAAAATTGGCTGTAGGAAACTTTCTCAGCAACAGAGTTACGAGGGCCAAAATTACTGAAAACAGAGACTAGAACAATCGCTATAATCAGCCATAAAAATAAATTCTTAACCATATCGTTCAAAGTATTAACCTCGTTAGTTACTTACAGCCTTGTTGTGAGAACCTTAACTACAGCTCTTGTGAATTAAATCACCTGAAACACTGCATCTTCATCCATAAGAGATATCTATAAAGCTACTATAAATTATAGCCCTTTGCCAGCAAATAGGTTTCTTTTGAACGAGATCGTGAGGCGGATGGTTTACGTATCACCACTTTCTCAAAGGACGCTCGCGCCTGTTTTACTAAATCATCAAAACCAGAACCATGAAAAATTTTAACTAACATAGTACCACCAGGTTTTAACATTTTTTCGGCAAAATCAAAAGCCAACTCTACCAGATACATGGCTCTGGGAATATCTATTGCGGTTGTTCCACTCATATTTGGGGCCATATCTGATAATAACAAGTCTAAGCTACGCTCAGGAATTAAATTTATTAGTTCCTGCAAGACATTATCTTCCCGAAAATCCCCATGAATGAACGACACATCAGGCAATGCATCCATGGGTAAAATATCTAAAGCCACGATAAGCCCATTGCCTTGTAGTTTTTCAGACACATACTGAGTCCATCCCCCTGGGGCTGCCCCTAAATCGACCACAGTCATCCCAGGCTTAAGTAGCGCCTCTTTGTCATCCACTTCTTTTAACTTATAAACTGCCCGACTTCTGTAGCCTTCAGCTTGTGCTTTTTTTACATAAACGTCATTAAAATGTTCATCTAACCAACGTTTACTGCTTTTAGTACGCCTCATAACCATCAAATTTTATATAGACTTTTCCTATGATACTGAATTTTACTACCTTTTCCCAGCAAAACGTGCAATAATTTGCCATTTTATCACTCAGGAACATGAAAGTGGATACTTCGTTCAAACAATCACTTAAGGCTCAAGCTCATCATTTAAAACCAGTCATCCTTCTTGGGGCCAAAGGACTCACTGAAGCGGTTGTTGCAGAAACTAATATTGCATTGCTCTCCCATGAGTTAATTAAGGTTAAAATTAATGGTGCAGAAAAGGAAGACCGCTTGGCAATGGCAAACGACTTATGTCAACAATTACAAGCTGAATTGGTGCAAATGATTGGTAATACAGTGATCCTGTATCGTAAAAATGAAGAGAAACGATAATCCATATATCTCTTCTCAGATTCTGATTCGTTGTCAAATTCACAGTAACCTGATCCCATTGGGATTGATTATTTTCCTTATAAGTTTTTTCGCTAGTGCCGTCTATTCAGTCATTTTCTAATGATGTGCTTGTCCATGAGAATAAGCACATCATTAACTAGTGATTAGCGATTATTCATTAAGACCTCTTGTAATTTTTTCAAAAATCCTACGATTGAAACCGTTGAATATTAGATGCACATTTGGTTGTATTTCATGTACTCCAACACCTGGTATTGATTGGCTGACCCTAAAAAAATTCCCCTTGTACTGCTTAATATCAACAAACACTCTTTATTTTAATTAAGGCAACTTTTTTTAAATATATGTCTTACAACTGTTAAGAATTAATGCCTTTTTTAAAATTACCTGAGCGCTGATATCCAAATTATTTTTGCATTGAAATTTAAGTTACTGTACCATGTTTTTTTTAAAAACAGAGGTATCTATATGAATTATAATGGAATTTTATCATTTTTTATGAGCGGTCTTATTGTAAATACAGTTTATGCAAGCAGTATGGGGGCCAATCTGTTAAATCACGATTGGCAATGGGTGGGAACAATTAGTGGCGGAGCTGCTTGGACAAATGCAGGTGAAAGCCAAACGTTTAATCTCACTCCTCGAATTAAAAAAGCATATGTGGCTAACAAAATAGACAGTACATTAGCCCAAGGTGAATTATTTGCCGGTATACAAAAACCATTTGGCGTCGAATGGAAAGGCCAGTTGGGTCTTGCTGGGGCATTGACAGGTAATACGCAACTCGAAGGAATTATCTGGGATGGTGCCAATCCCGAAGCTGCTAACTATTCGTATCATTATAAAATCCGACACAGCCATCTTGCGGTGAAAGGAAAGTTGCTAAAAGAACTAGGATTCTGGCTTACTCCCTGGGTTAGTGGCAGCTTAGGAGTTAGCTTTAATCGATCTTATGATTACAATAATACCCCTTTGATTTTTGAAGCTCGCACCACCCCGAACTTCAGCAACCATACTCAAACTGCTTTTACCTATAATTTAGGCGCGGGAGTACAAAAAGTCCTGACCAACCACTGGCAGATCGGTGTTGGTTACGAATTTGCTGACTGGGGAAAAAGTGAGCTTGGTCGTGCCTATAAGCAAACTTTAAATACAGGCCTGAAGCTTAGCCATCTTTACACTCATGGGGTACTACTCAATTTAACCTATATTGTATAAAAGGGACTTATTATGAAAAAAACAATTAAACTCAGTTTTAAAAACTCCATCACCGCATTACTTGCTTTGGGTACCGTGACACCGTTATGCGCCGCACCATTATGGATTTTCAAACCCCAAACACCAACAGCTCTGAGCCTATCACCAGGGGACACAACAACCGTACGTTACTTAGTCACGAGCCAATCCCGAGACCCGCAACAATTAAAAATGCTGAACCTTCCCGGGATTACTCCTCCACAGCAATGTAATCTGGCTCCTGCAGGTCAACCAGGCGACTCTTGTATCATAGAATTGTCAATAAATGGAAGTGCACTTCCCAGAGCCGGTATTTTGGGGGGACCCGATTTGTGTCAAATAGATGAATACGGTGAGGCCGATGAAAATCAATGTTATCACCCTGGCCCAAACGATATTTTAAAACTTGCCGCGTCTAATTCCTCTTTGTCAGTTTCCAGTAATGCTATGACTTTGGCAACACAAGGTATCTTTACTGAGCAATCTGGAATCAATCAGGCTACTTGTATCAATTCAGGGGGGACATGGAATGCTGCTGGAAGTTTTTGTGTTTCCCGTTCCCGAACACTGGTTATCACTAATATAGGCACCACCACAGCCTATAATATATCGTACACTATAAGCCCGAGCTTACCTTCTGGAACAACAATAACACCATCCAGCTGCGGAAATATTCCGGTCGGGGGACAATGTGAGCTAGTCATAACTCCAGGAACTACCCCCACGGCAGCACCGGATAGTATTCCCACTCCCAGTGTGCTCACATTGCGTAGTGACGGACTCCCGACCCTGGTTAGCTCCAGTATTACCGTGCTGACTTACGGGAATCGGGTGCAAGGTGGGTTTGTATTTTCTATCGATGATACCACTGCCCTAAGGGAACCCGTTGGAGGAAAGGTATTTGCTTTCGCTGATGAAACTCAAGCTTTTTGGTCAACTAATGTTATTACTTCAACCACAGCTGTTAGTATCTCCGATGGGGTATCCAATACGGAAATATTAACACCTGACAACGAATATCCCGCCGCAGCAACGTGCCGTAATAAAAGCAGTGAAGGATTTAATAACTGGTATTTGCCTGCCATTTGTGAGTTCTCCTACTATCCCGGCGTTACAAATGATCCTGGATGTGGAACACCTGGCATGCCTTTAATACAAAATGGCGCTTCTAATTTACGTGATCTTGCTCCCTCTATCGGTGGATTTCTAACTAACTATTGGACCTCTACAGATGGCACCGACTTTTTTGCTCCTAATTTAGCATGGGTAGTTCGATTTGGCCCTCTATATGATATGGACGGTGCTGTCAAAAATACTAATGGTCGAATTAGATGTGCCAGAACATTCGGCTAACACTCTCTGTTGTTTAGGAGATAATCCGCTCATGGTTCTCCTATTAAAATACATCTTCATTTATAAATGAAGGTGTATTCTTTTCAATCGAACACTATTGTCCTCCATCACCAGAACCGTCCCTAACACATGGCGATACCTTAAGATGGTGGCATTAGCTTAATGCCCAGGCCAAAGTTTATAAAAAATCCTAGCTTAAAGGATTATCAAATTGGTGTAAGTATAAGATCCCGAATTGATAGGATGCATAATCAGTAATATGGCCTGCATCACGATAAATAGGGATTCCATTAATATCTGCTTTGCAGATATTATTCTGGCATTGCACCGTTTTAGGATCGATTACTATCAATTCCGGATATTTAACTTTCATTTTTGCAAATAAACGCTCCACCCATTGCTCTCTCTCTGACTGGGTCAAATGAAAGCTGCATTGTTCTGAATTATAAGGTTGTCGCAATTTAATATGTTTAAAAAAACAATCATGAAAATTAGCCGGCATCAATGCCGTAGTTTTTATCAATATCGGTTTTGCCCCTGATACGATTATTATTTTTAGCGCCTTATCCAGGGCAGTCGCTATCCTTTTTTTAGTTAATTTTAATGAACGCTCATCCCCTAAATGATTTATTATATTTTCAGATAAATAATTGGTCCAAACTTGGCCAATAATGACATAATCATAATGATTATCTTGAATCATGCGATAATATTTTGCTGTTTGATCGTGACATTCCCGATAAATTTGTTTTTTGAAATGCCACCAATCATAAAGATCAATCCCGGGTAAGGTAAGACAGGACGAAGTACCTTGAGCCAGCACGGAAACATTGGCAGCTTGGCCCAAGGTATCCATGAACCCCCAATAATGATTAGAAAAAGAATCCCCAATCATCAAGCCTTTCTTGCTATTGAAATTTTTAGCGCCTATTTTGCATTGAGTATCAATATCCGTTTTTTGATTACCAATACATAACGGTCTTTGCAAACTACTGAATTGTTGCAATTGCTGATAAATGGTAACCAACTCCTGCTCAAAGCGCTGGGGAAATCCCGAGTTTCTTTTGATAAAATAATCGGCTGTATGAATCATCAGTATGGGTAATAACAATAAACTACACACTGTATAATGGAATTTAATTTGCTTAAATCGTCTTGATGGTATTTCAATATATTTCCAAGACAAATAGGCCAAAATAAAAGCTGTGCTATAAGCCATTATCAAAACAGCAGGAGTCTCCACTATGCTTTGGTACCTTAAAGTTGAAAATACAGCCCAATGCCAAATATAGAGTGAATAAGACAGGACTCCGATAAACACCAAGGGGCGAAGGGAGAGCAATTTAACCACAGCTTCACCTGGATAAAAGCGACCTAAAACGATTAAAAATCCGGTGGCTATACAAACCGCGAATGCATACCAATTAGGGTAGCCTAGAAGAATGTGATCCAGACTGGCTATATAAAAAATCGTTATCAGCGCTCCTCCTCCGAGCCCATTTAAAGTATATTTATTCATTGAAATGGAACGCAATGGAATTAAAGCAATGCACGACCCTATTAAAAATTCAAAAATCCGACTGGAAAATTGATAATAGGTTTGCGCGGGCAGGGTTTCTGAATAGTGTAAAGAGAATAATAAACTGACCAAGGTAAGAAAATAGATTACTCCAACCACGTTTCTTCGACTAAAAATCCGGTGTAAACCATACATGACCAAGGGTAGAATCAAATAACATTGCCATTCTATTGAAAGAGACCAGGTATGGAGCAATGGAAGCTGGTGAGTATCAGGAGAAAAATATCCTGTTGTTGTCTGATTAAAAAAAAGATTGGAGATAAACAAAGAAGTCTTTCGTGCACTTCGACTGTATTGAATTAAATCATCCGGTAGAAATAATAATAAAGTAACTACCGTAGTTAAAAAAAGGAGACATACCAATACAGGTTGCAATCGCCATAATCTTCGATTATAAAAATCCACAAAGGAAAAACGGTTATTATTCAATGAATCATGAATAATGCCCGTAATGAGAAATCCTGATATAACAAAAAATACATCAACCCCGATAAATCCGGAGGGGAAAAGAGAAAGGCCGCCATGATAAATAAGGACCAGTAAAACCGCAATTGCTCTTAATCCATCAATATCAGGTCTGTACTTCATTAGGGTACTTTCGACTTAAAAATGCTCCATCTTATCATTTTGCCTCTAATTCATGAACTGTTTTCATACTAAAGTCTGTTGATAATTGATCCTCGACATCTCGCAACTTGTCGCTAGACGCTTTGTGTTCATATAAAAGACAAAGTGATTTTTTTTGGATGATGTTCCTGAATGCCACGAACCAGTCCCGACTCTTATACGCAATTCATTGAAAAACCATATTTGGCACATCTTGAGAGAAAATGGGGTTCCGGCTTACAACCCCACAATGAACAACTGCATAAAAATAAGGGTGAGTTGTTGGCATGCAGACATTGAATAGAGATCTCTATTGATGAGTTATATTAATGCTCAGATAAACCAAAAGTCGAACCTCATGTTTTCAATAGAATGCCTCGCAGCGCGCCAGTTGCGCTATCATATCCGCGATTCGCTTCTTTCGAGTTTCCAAGCGTTTGGCCGTCTGGATGCGATGGTAAATCACGAATAGATTTTTGCGATCAAGTGCTTCAAAAAACTGTTTCGCAACAGTGCTCTTCTCCAGTTCTTTGAGAAAGTCATCCGGTATGACCATGTCGGCAGACCCTGAATAGGCCTGATCCCAACGCCCATCCTGACGGGCCGCTTGGACATGAGCCAAGCCAGGTGCCTGCATAAGCTCTTCAGCTATCAGACGCTCGGCGTGTTCGCGGTTCCTTTTTGACCAATTCGATTTGGGGCGGCGTGGTGTCAAACGCTGTAGAAACGAGACTTCGTCGAGTGACTTACGTTGACCGTCTATCCATCCCCATGTGATCGCTGCGACGACACAATCGTTCCAGGTGACACTTGGTGTTCCAGAGTCCTTCTTGAAGATGCGTACCCAGAGCTGTCGCCGTGTCCCATGATTCGCTTTCAGCCACTTTTCAAGTTGGTCAGTTGTCTCAAATGAGTGGGCTTCGGTTGAATGCATGCCAAACCTTTCAAATCAAATATAGTCATCTTATTATAATCAATTATAAACTATATGAATACAAAAAGGGGCTCTTTGCAGGAAGACGAGTTGCCTCATAACTCATGTTACCGAAAGAAAAAAACAATAAGGGTTCTCTACAATTAATCAATGCTTTCTTCAAGATTTACCTGGCTATATCCAAGAGGGATCGCTCATTCAAAAAGAAATATAATTAAAAGATTAAGCGTCTCTCCAGGTTAAATATACCCATTCACAGATAAGGAAATTTAATGCATAATGGCCAATAATTAAACAACTGGCTGCTAAAGCGTGTTGCTAAATGAAATGTTCAGCTTGATCAATTTCGATCAAGACAATATTCTATCTGGAGGAAATGATGAAATATAAAATTTGAAATAACCAAGCTTTAGATTTCTGTATATCAGAGGAGATCAGTGATTGCAGGGACATAATTCTACAATCTCCACTATATAAAGAAAAAGCGAAGGAAGTTTATCATTCAGATATTATATTTACTAATTTTGATGCGCTAAACTCAGAAGCACTCGATTCACTTGCTTTTATTTATGACGATATACCCGGAATATCTGTGATTAAAGTAGGCAGTGGAGCCTATCATTATTTTATGATCCAAAAAGAGCATGTGAATGGCGAGAGTTTTTTTCGCATTTTTCAAGCTTACGATCAAGAATATACTCTGCAAGATTGGTTACAAAGTGATCGCAAATGGGACAGCGCCGCCAAAGAGAATTTCGGTAGAGGCCAATGGTTATCTTTGGAGAAAATGCAAGAATTCATGAGCAATATAAAGAACATTATTTCTTCACGAGATGCACAAGCTTTTCAAAATAATTTCGGTGTATCAACAAACATTTATGAAGATGTATTTATTTCAGTAAATATTTTTCTCAAAAAAGCTAACTGCCAAGAAACGATTGCTCTTGAAGAAGCCCAACTTGAACCGGTCATTACACCAACACCATCTTCCCAAACTGAAGAAACACATTCTTCGTCTAATGTGGACATTAGCATGTTAGTTTTAGGTGGTTTTATAGCAGCAGCAGGAATCACTACGGTCGCCATTGCGTTTACCTTGTTTAAAAATAGATGATTTAATTCAAGTACCAATCTATTCATCAGATCTTGCTGGGCTTTACAGCCTAACCTACGTTTGGTTATTAAGGATACGTGTTCCATGTTTGCGTGACATTCCTGAATGTCGCGAACACGTTTTGCCACCAACGGCAGAGGAAGAGGAGCATTCGCTCAGGGAAATTTTGCATTATTATTTTACTACAATAAGGATATAACAATGATTCTTTCAAGAGAGAAAAATGGTACCCGTATCCGATGAACAAAATAAAATTACCGATGCCAATAGTAGAAAAAATTCAATCAGCGATTTAATCGACTCTATTGGCAAAATATTGAAAGAATCCTGGCAACTCGTGTATGGGATGAAGGGGTTAATTTTCATCCTGGGAATAATACTTCCCTTGATTTATGTATTTTTTTTATATTTTATAACGGTTCTCGTTATAACTTTTTTAATCATCTCAGTAAATATAATGACCCTATCCACACTCTTGCTTATAGTATCACTCTCGCTGCTTTTTTTGATTTTGTTATATTATGGTTTATTTTGCCTATTTACCATTCTCATCATGTTAGGCATAAGGCGAGCTATAGGCCTGCCACTTCGCGTAAAAATCATCTGCATTCAATATATCCGTGAATTTGGCGATACCTTTATTATTTTTTTATTATGGCTTGTGACTATCTCCAGCATGATCTTTTTAAAATTTTTAATCCCTAACCATCAAGTGATTTTTTTTATTATAGAAAATATCATCGTCAATTATGGAATCATTTTTCCCTTAGTTTATTTCGCATTGCCCCTCGTTATTACCAAGCGCTGCGGCGCGTTAGAAGCTATTGTAGAGGCTTATCATATTATGCGTAAAAACGGACTGAGCTTTATTGTTTGTTTTATTATTATGGGATTCATTATGGCCATCAGCGCGATACCGGTTGGAATTGGCCTTATCTGGACTGTTCCTATGGCTATTGCGATGATGGGTATTTTATTTAGAAATGCAACTGGATTAAATTCCAAACCTATTTGAATGGAGAAATATAATAGGAAATAGCGGCAGAGCATTAGATTATGCAGGCATTGCAATTGCTCCTCATCATCAAATGAACCCTCCAGAGTACGTGAAGCTTTAGCTGAAGTACCTCACCGCCAAGACAATTTTAAATCGCGATCCAAATTTCGGGGAAACATTAATTATTTTTCACCCTTACTTGCAAATGAGAATCATTATCATTTA
>CAYRWO010000013.1:0-108425 GCA_964428035.1 uncultured Legionella sp. | reverse complement strand
AGAAAAAGCAGCACACTAGGGGAGACAGGGGTATGTTTGAATTAATGGAAAGCAGCCAACTAGATAATAATGCCGTCATTAAAGTAGTTGGGGTTGGCGGTGGCGGAGGAAACGCTGTTGAACATATGGTTGCTGAGAATATAGATGGCGTCGAATTTATTTGTGCCAATACTGATGCACAAGCATTAAAAGCATCTAATGCCAAAATACACATTCAATTAGGTGATGAGCTGACTAAAGGTTTAGGAGCTGGTGCTAACCCGCAAATTGGTCGTGAAGCAGCAGAAGAAGACAGAGATCATATTAGAGAAATTCTAAGTGGTGCAGACATGGTCTTTATTACCGCTGGAATGGGGGGGGGTACAGGTACAGGAGCAGCACCGGTTTTTGCAGAAGTAGCAAAAGAGCTCGGTATTTTGACCGTTGCCGTAGTAACCAAGCCTTTTTCTTTCGAAGGCAAACAACGTGCATTGGCTGCTGAAGAAGGTATTCGACGTCTCGCAGAACATGTTGATTCACTTATTACTATTCCTAATAACAAGCTTTTAAGCGTTTTGGGTAAAAACATCAGTTTACTTAATGCGTTTAAAGCAGCTAACAATGTATTACTTGGTGCGGTAAAAGGAATATCTGATTTGATTACTCGTCCAGGCTTAATCAACGTTGACTTCGCTGACGTTCGCACTGTAATGTCCGAGATGGGCATGGCCATGATGGGTACTGGTAGTGCAGTCGGTGAGCAACGAGCACGCCAAGCAGCTGAAGCAGCTATCGCATCTCCTTTGCTGGAAGATGTGAATTTCTCAGGTGCTCGGGGAATATTAGTTAATATTACCGCTGGCCTTGATATGTCTATTGGTGAGTTTGAAGAAGTGGGTGATGTTGTTAAAGAATTTATTTCTGATGATGCAACGGTGGTGGTAGGAACGGTGATTGATCCGGAAATGACCGAAGAAATGCGCGTTACTGTGATTGTGACTGGATTAGGTGACTCAAGACAGCGTCATCAGCAGCCTCAGCAACAACAACATCACAGAGCACGTATGATTGAATCCATGAGAAGTGATGGTTCTCTGGATTATCACCAATTAGACAGACCTGCAGTGACTCGTAAACAGGCACAAACTACGGGCACATCTTCAACAGGTGGTACAACAAAGCAAAATAATGATGGTGTTCCTGACGTGGATTATCTGGATATACCTGCTTTTTTACGTCGTCAGGAAGAAGTCGAGTAAAACGACTATTGGTTAATTGAGCAATTTGGATGAATAAAAAACGAAATAATTTTGATTACTCAAATTGCTTTAATTGCACCAAGTCTGATGATTGACGAGGCTGAATAAGATTCTACCCGTTTCAAATATGTATCTTTGCTGAGCACTTTATTTTATTTAGGATAATAATAAGTCAAATTTTGTGGAAAAAATTAAAAAAATTAGACTAATCAATAAATTGTTGCTAAGATCAAGAGGTTTTTGCGCGCAAAATAAATACAGAAAGAAGGTGAGCACTGAATGACAAAACAAAGAACTCCTAAAAAGGTAATCCAAGCTACGGGCGTTGGGTTGCATTCCGGTGAGAAAGTGCTTTTAACCTTACGCCCAGCTCCTGTGAATACAGGTATTGTTTTTAGAAGAGTCGATCTGTCTCCAGTAGTCGAGATTCCAGCATCGTATGAGTATGTTGGCGACACCATGTTGTGTACTACCTTACATCATGGAACAGTTAAAATTGCTACAGTGGAGCATCTGTTATCTGCTTTGGCTGGTTTGGGTATAGATAATGCCTATATCGATGTTAATGCACCCGAGTTGCCTATTATGGATGGTAGTGCGGCTCCTTTTGTATTTCTTATCCAATCTGCAGGTATTAAAGAGCAACATGCCGCAAAGAAATACATTCGTATTCTCAAGCCCATTCGGGTCGAGGATAATGGAAAATATGTCCAATTTAATCCTCATAATGGCTATAAAATTTCGTTCACTATTGATTTTGATCATCCTGTGTTTAATGACAAGCCGCAAACAGTAAGTTTTGACTTTTCTGGAACTTCTTATGTGAAAGAAGTTTGCCGGGCAAGGACATTTGGATTCCTATCCGATTATGAAAAATTACGCGAATGTGATTTGGCTAAAGGTGGCAGCCTGGATAACGCCATAGTTGTTGATGATTATCGTGTTCTCAATGAAGATGGCTTACGTTTTGAATCAGAATTTGTTACTCACAAAGTACTGGATGCTATAGGGGATCTCTATCTCTTAGGTTCCAGTTTAATTGGAGCATTCGAAGGGTATAAATCTGGTCATGAATTAAATAACAGGTTATTGCGTGAATTAATGGTGAGACAGGACGCTTGGGAATATACCTATTTTGATACAGAAAATTATTTATCCATCCCACAACCTGATTTTTATCCCGTTGAAGCTTAGCTTTTGTTGACACTTTATCTTTAAAAGCCCTACGAGCCGTGGCTTGTTTCGCGGCCATCCAGAAATCTAGTGCAAAGAACAGATATTTTGTTCACAAAAGAGTTCACGGACCCCGCGAACATATCAAAATTTAAATATTTAATAATCAATAATTAGAAGCTAGGGAATTGCCTAATGAAAATCAATGTAAAACTTTTGACCCTTAGTTTAATTTGCAGTTCCTCTATAGGTTCTGCAAGCCCGGATATTAAAAATACTCAAGTCAATGATCCACTTCATCTGAATTGGTTGAATACCAGTATATCGCCTGCTCAGGATTTTTATGCTTATGCTAATGGTAATTGGCAAAAGAAAAATCCTATTCCGGCCGAATATTCCTCCTGGGGTACTTTTAATATTGTCAATGAGAAAGTTCTGGATATCATTCATCAAATGCTTATAAAAGCAGCGGAAAATACCAAAGCCAAACCAGGAAGCATAGAGCAGAAAGTAGGCGATTTTTACTACAGTGGTATGGATGAAACAAGTATTAATCGATTAGGTATTACTCCTTTGCTCCCTGAATTTACTAAAATCGATGACGTTAAAACTTTAGCTGATCTGCTGCATGAACTAACCCACTTACATCAAATTGGTGTGGATGCTTTGTATGGTTTTGGCAGCATGCAAGACTTTAAAGACAGTAATTTAATGGTTGGCGCTTTGGTGCAGAGCGGGTTGGGATTACCGGATCGTGACTATTATTTGAAAGATAACGCTAAATTCAAGCAGATTCGTGAAGCATACGTTAATCACATCGCCAAAATGTTCGAGCTATTAGGTGATAAGCCAGATAAGGCAGCAAACGAAGCTAAAACAGTAATGGATATAGAAACTAAATTAGCTACTGCTTCTATGTCCCAAATTGATCAGCGTGATCCGCATGCGATTTATCATATGATGACCTTCGCTGAATTAGATAAGATAACTCCCAATTTCTCCTGGCCGCAGTTCTTTAAAACGTTCGGTCAAGAAAAAAATAAAAATATTAATTTGGCTATGCCAGACTTTTTTAAAGCGGCAAATGAACTCTTAAAAACAATCTCCATTGATGAATGGAAAGTTTATTTGCGTTGGCACTTACTCGATGCGTATGCAGCTTATTTGTCTAAACCCTTTGTAGACCAAAACTTTAAGATGGTTACTGCGATAAGTGGTGCAGAAAAAATATTACCGCGCTGGAAACGCGTAGCGAATGTTGAAAATGCTGCCCTGGGATTTGCTATTGGAAAATTGTATGTCGAAAAGTATTTTTCTCCTGCCTCAAAGGAAGCTGTACTGGAAATGCTAAGGAATATCCGAGCGGTTCTGCGTGAGGACATAAGTACTCTCAGTTGGATGACCCCGGAAACTCGCAAAGCGGCACTTAAAAAACTGGATTTGATGGAAGAGCGAGTTGGATATCCAACCAAGTGGAGGGATTATTCCTCGTTAAAAGTAGATAAAGGTCCATACGTATTAAACGTCATGAGAGCTAATGAATTTTTGATTAAGCGTGATGTTAATAAAATTGGTAAACCTATAGACAGAAGTGAGTGGGCGATGACTCCTCAAACGATTAATGCCTATTATGATCCTTCCATGAATAATCTGAATATACCGGCTGGTATATTGCAAGCACCATTTTTTGATCCCAATGCACCTGCAGCATTGAATTATGGTTCGATTGGTTTTGTGATGGGGCACGAAATGACTCATGGTTTTGATGATCAAGGGGCCAAATTTGATGGTCATGGTAATTTAAAAAATTGGTGGACTCCAAGTGATTTAGCCAAATTCAATAAAGCCACCGAATGTATTGTCAATCAATTTTCTGGGTATGTAGTTGATGGTGATATGCCTATACAAGGAAAGTTAGTTGTAGGCGAAGCTACGGCTGATTTAGGTGGTATTATTCTAGCTTATCAGGCATTTCACCGTTCAAAGGAATTTAAAAACGCCAAGACGATTGATGGAATGACCCCCGATCAGCAATTCTTTTTAGGTGCAGCACATGTCTGGGCAACGAATATCAGACCTGAGCGACTTCGAAATCAGGTAACTACCGATCCTCATCCTCCAGCTCAATACCGGGTGAACGGAAGCCTGGCTAATATTCCTCAATTTCAAAAAGCCTTTAATATTCCGGATCATAGTCCTATGGTTAATGAGAACCGATGTGTTATTTGGTAATTTTGACTTAGAACGTATCTATAACTCGACCCCGTAGCAATGGCTTAGGGTAAAGAAAGGAAAACCGTAGCCCGTATTAGCGTAGCGCAATACGGGAATGCCCTTTTTTGATAAGTTCAATAGCTGTATTTTTTTCTGCATCCTCATAAGCACTATCTACATCCTAGCGTCCCAACTTGTATTCATAAAATCTCCTTTTTAATGTTGAAATACTAACACCGAGAATTTCAGCTGCTTTAGGTTGCCGAAACATCGAAACACGCGCTAAATCTGAGGTTGAAAGGTGTATTTTATCTGTTCTCTCTTGAGGCTTTTCTATGCCCACAATAGTGGCACTATTTTTTCTCATGTCGGTACTTTCTTTAGTATGACCACTACAATGACCGCGCGAGATGTTGATAAACTTTGCTATAGTTAAATTAATAGAAAAGCCGATCATTCTTGAAACGAACAAGGAATCTAAAAGAAGGGGCTATTATCATGTGTCGAATAGTTGCGTATTTAGGACGTCCTGCAGTGCTCCAAGATATTTTAGTTACTCCTAAAAATTCTATAGTGATGCAGAGTCTTCATGCACGTGAGACTGATTTACGTGTCAATGGCGATGGTTTTGGATTGGGCTGGTATGTACCGGAGATAAGTTCTGATCCTGCTTTATTTACGTCTATTTCCCCTGCCTGGAATGACAGAAACCTGCTGTATATAACAGCAAAAACGCAATCCCCCTGTTTTTTTGCTCATGTCCGTTCAGCGAGTTCCGGTGGGGTTACCAAATTTAATTGCCATCCATTTATTCATGGGGATTGGATGTTCATGCATAATGGGGAAATTAATAATTTTACTTTAGTTAAAAGACACATTCGTCATTTATTAGACGATGATATCTATGATTGGATTCAAGGAGAGACCGACTCAGAACATCTATTTGCTTTATTTTTACAACTGGCAAAAGGTAGGGATTTAAATCAATTATCTGTGGTCGGAGATGTGTTACAGGAAACATTGAAAAAAATTGCAGAGGTAGTCAAAGAGTTTGGCAAAAAAGGGCCATCTTATTACAATATTTGTATGACTGACGGTCAAAGAATAATCGCGACACGTTACTGCACCCATGAAAAGAAAAAAAATCTCACCTTTCATTATCTTGAAGGATATGTTTTTGCGAAGGAAGGCAAGTGGATAAAAGAAGAAGGGCCACCTTCATTCATCATCGTTTCCTCTGAAAAATTTAATGATCTGGCCGAAGGTTGGGAAGATATACCACCCCAGCATATGATGCTAGTTGACGAAAACAAAATGATCCAATTGCGTCCTTTATAGACATTAGGTTAGACTAGGCAATTAATAAATTGAAGAGATTATGATGACTCAAGAAGAAATGATATGTCGAATCGTTCGTTATATTACACAAAAACCCAGCGCTAAAAAATCCTGCTGCAAATAATGAATGTGAATTTCCCTGCTCTGCTCCAATATAAAAATGAGCAGGTAGTTACTCATTTTTGTCATTTCCACCCCGCGTTTTCCTTGAGCGAGGCGCAACAGCTATTTGAAGATTTATTGGCTTGGATGGGGCTTAGTTGGCAGCGAACTCTACTGGGTAAAAAGACCTATCTTTTTGGCCCCTTACTTATTATGGATGAGATGTGGCATACCTTCATTTTACATACCCGAGACTATTGCCACTTTTCAATGACTTATTTTGGCGAGTATGTTCATCATCATGTCGAACCCATTGGCTTTGAGCATGTCCTGGAAGAAGATGAATTAACTGATTTTCTGCAGGACTGCTTTAACTATCTGGATGCTGCATGGGTTGAGCGACGTTTTTCAGGCGCGCTCGCCTAGATTATTTAAGTAGATGAAAACTCCATTCATCATACTCATGCAGAATATTCTTTATAAACCCATATCCGGAGCCTGGGTTTCTCCTGCATCAAGCTCTTCCTGATTACTGGGCTCTGCTGTCGTTTGCGGCCTAGAGGCGAATAAGCCTAGGGTGGTTAAAGGCGACTGCTGGCGAGAATAATTGCGATACAAATATTCAACGTATTTTTTGCCATCGCCAATGTAAACGTCTTGCCAAATATCGCTGTCCTTGTTATCCAGTTGTTCAAAGTCAATTTCATAATACTCTTGCAACCAGGGGATTATAAAATCAGCTTGGTCTTGCCAAGAGAGTTGTAGATATTCAGCTAGCCACTGAAAGTAACGAACGTTTCGCTCCGGTGTTTCATAGTTATAAAATATATTCCATTTGTATTCCGAAACGCAGTTTTTTATTTGCGATTTTACTTTATCCCTTATCATTGTAGCGTGTTGATCTTGAGGATGTGCAGTAATCTCTTTAATGGACAAACACTCACACACAACGTAACTATAGTCATATAAGGGCTTTATTGTAACCTCAGTAATCTCAACATTTAATTTTTTAACTAATTTAGCAAATAATTCCACATCATCAAAAAGGGTATAAAGGCAAGGTACTTTTTTTGCAAAGGCCACCCAATTATTGGGTGACTTCTCACCAAAAGAATCATCGATCACTAAATTGATTGGATAATCATAATTAAACCATTGTGATGCGACGTTTTTGACACGCTCCTCAGGAAAATTTGATGTTTTAGCGAGTTTTAAATAGACTAAAAACTCCTCATTACCAACCTTGCCATCAATGAGTTGTTGTTCCAGCGTATGGACTATCTCCATTAATAACGAAGGTTTTTCTGCAAAATAGGTAGGAAGTTCATCTAACAGCGTCACTAATGAAATCCATTTTTTGTTCGTCTCTATATGCTCAAGCAATGAAACGATGTTCTGATCGAAAGCAGTGGTCAGATTAAATGTTGTCGCAAATTGATAGAGTCGGTTTACCGAGTCTAACGTGTCGTTGGCTGTGATCTCCGCAAATTGACGGGTCAACAATTCTAACGCTTTGTTTTCTATGTTTGTGGCTGTTGTCCTATTAAACTGAGATAAAATCCGATAACTTATTTTAAATACATTGTTTTGAGCTAAATTAATCATTCCATCCAAATCAGCTGAATTCAGCACTATTTCAGCTTGTTTCATTAATTCTTTTGATAAATCTTCATCGATAAGATCCTGTTCCAACGCCAATAGAACCTCTTTATAGTTACTAGAGGTTATGCCTTGATGCAGTGAGGTCATTAATTGTTTAATAAAATTATCTTTAAAGAGGAGTAATGCATTATCTTTTGCATTTTCAATAGAAATCTCAATTTTCTTCTGTAAATCAATAGGATAATTGGAGTAGCCAGGCACAAATTGATTGGGGTCTTTTACTGTTTGGCCATATAAGGCGTAAATGCCTAATGCATGTGTCGAGATGTTTTTTATATGTTCTACTTTGCCAACCTCTTTTAATTCATTATTGATATAATCAGTACAAAGCGTTGTCCACATTTCAACGAGCTCATCATCGCTGTGCACCGGTTCTTTCTGTTCGGTGTTATGGAGGCATGATATTTGATAAATAGGCAAGTCAATTCCGAATTTTAGAAATTCGTTTTTAATAAAAATAGCTTGTAACAAGGGGGATAAAGGATGAATGGGATCAACATTTTTTATAGGATCTAACGTATAATAGATATCATCATAGGCAGTTACATCATAAAGAAGCTCCGTGTGTTTCATCCCATTAATCTCAGGCTCAATACCCATTTTATGCTTTCGGATTAACTCTAAAATTTTTTGTTGTTTCTCATCAGTGTTAAGTGTTTCTAATTCAAGATTACGTTTTTTACCTGTTCCTGTTAACGCATTAGTTTCATAAATGGCTTTGAGATCCTCCCAATTAAAATCAAGAATCCTGCAGCCTGCCCGGCCAAACAAACTTCCACCTCTAAGGAGTAAAGAGGTTGATCGATTCACGTTTCCACGTTTAAAATAACCTTTAGACGAACGTGTTAATTTATCCAGCGAACGCTCGGTTTTGCGACATTCAAGTTCAGCTGCTGTTTCTGTTTTTTTCCCTTCTTTATCTACTTTTTTGTTACTAAAATTTAAAGATCTGACTAATGCCCTTCCTTCAAGTGCATCCAATCCGCCTTTGGGGATTTCCTGTTTTAATTGTTCGTCTGATAATAAAGTTCCATTTCCATATAAAAATGACAGAATTTTATAATCTTCATCCTCTAAAAAAGTATTGATAACTTTAGTGTATACGTTTTCTGTTTCATAATGGGACTTAACTGCTGCATTGCCCCTCTTAAAAGAATTGCCTTGTTTTTCGAGGAGACTTTTTATTTCATTAACCAGGGCTGACATCTCTGCAAAAGCCATAGGATCAAAAGAGGCAATTTTTTGATAAAAATCCAAATAGGATGAATGAAACGTTTCACGAACACGGGTTACATCTAAACAATCACAATCATGAATCACGAGCTGTTCTGAACATTTGGATGCAGGAGGGTCTACAGAGCGCCACGATAATTTTTCAGCAGTTACTTCCAATCGTGAGTATTTTTTTTCTGCCGTCATATCTTTATTGGCAACACATTCACATAAAAAACGTGCCAGCTCTTCGTCAATCTCTAATACATTGACTAAATAGGCATAAAGCAATAGAGAACTTTGTTCATCCCACAGATCCTCCCCTTCACGCAGGCGGGCTGAATCATGAAACAGCATGCTAATCTGAATCAATTTTAAGAGATCATTGGTCATCTCTGGACCATTCATCTGGCCGTAACGTCTAAAAAAATTGACCACGATTACAGCATAGGCTGCGGTTCTGGAAACATGCAGAATACTATGATCGGATCTGGAAGAGCCATTTGGAAATGGATGGGAATAAATATGTGTATTGACCCAAACTGCATGCAAGCTGATGTCATCTTCAAAGCGAATATCTCGCGCGTTAAACATATCAATATTTAATTTTCTCTCTTTGAGGAGCGTTTGAATTTGTGCATATTGTTGCTGAGTTAACATGGATTAGCCTTACAATCGATTTGGATATGTATAAGTGTAGTATCTATGATCTCACTGGTCAAAAAAAACCAATCGGAGTGCTTCGGAACATTTATGGGGGTAAACATACTGGAGAAGGGGATAACAGGATTAAAAGATTGCTGGGCTTTCCGCACGTGCCTTAATCTATTCCTCTTTGGCTAAATGGAGCAATGCCTTTTGCAGCGGTTGGTAGGTGCAATGTTCACTTTCACTGATGATGGTTGCCTTGGCTTTTGCTGATAATTCATAGGACTTGGGTTGTACCGTTTTCTTATAGGGTTCTGGGGTTTCGCTAATGTTTACTTTTATTGAGCTAAGTTGATACATGCCTGCTTCTTTGCGCAATCTGTCACGCAGTTCGGGAATGGCGTAGCGTAACTGAGAGGCCCAGGCCGCATTGGTGGTCGTTAAAATAAGGCACCCTTTATTAAAACTGCCAACCTGGCATACTGACGCTAAATTAGGGGGAAGCAATTGAGTGACTTTACTAGATAACTCTTCCAATTGCACCGAACGCTGGCATAACTCCGCAAGCTGTTTATTCAGGCAACGACTGATAGGGCGCATTATCTTTGTCTCTTATTTTGATTTGGTGTGTTCATTTACTGATGACCAATTGTTTGGAGCTATCGCTATATGCTGTTTTGTGTATAGAATAGCAAATTATCGCTAAGTGCAATATCATATTTTTTTAGAATATCTGAAGGTGAACAATGACTGTAACTAAAAAGGACAATACAATCGACAATAATACGATTTATTTCACCAGGCTCCACTGGGTTATATTTTTTTGGCCTGTAGTGGCTTTATGTTTTTCTTTTGGGATCTATCTATATATCGTTCAACTACAGCAAGTCAGCATGTTTTTAGCTTTATTTTGCCTTCTGTGGATCGGAATGACCTGGGTTACCTATTATTTTTCTTCTATAACTATAAAAAGAAAACAAGTCATCTTACGGACTGGTCTTATAGTAAGACAAACGGTGGATATTCCCTTCAGCAAAATTGAAACCATAGATATCCGCCAATCCATTTTGGGTAGCCTGATGCGCTATGGTGCTTTAGTTATTACCGGAACAGGTGGAACCCGTCATTTAATCAATTATATCGATAAACCGCTGACGTGCAGACGGTACATTGAGCAGATGATGAATGAGCAGTCTCATTAATTTTAAATGCGACTTTAATTTAAAGGATTAAAGTCGCATTCTAGTATTTATTCTTCAGTGCTAGAGTAACCGCATCCTTCTTGTGGGCAAAGAATCTGGCGGCCAAATTTTTTGCTTTCCTTGACGGTTAATATAGGCCAGGCACATTTAGGGCAGGGCTTATCAATAGGTTCATTCCATAAAGCATAATCACATTTGGGATAATCGCCGCATGAATAGAAAATTTTCCCTTTCCTGGATTTTCGTTGCAGAATTTTTGCGTGATTGCATTTGGGGCAAATCACCCCTGTATCTGCTGGCTTCTCCAAAGGTTCCATATGTTTGCATTGCGGGTAATTACTGCAACCAATAAATCGACCGTAGCGCCCTGTTTTTATGTGCAATACGCTCTCGCATAGAGGGCAGTTCCTGCCTTCAATGACTTCCGGTTCTGATTTTTCATTGTCTGGGCCGCCCATATCCTGGGTGTAATCACATTCTGGATAGCCTGTACAGCCTATAAAACGCCCTCGCTTGCCAAGTCTAATTGATAAAGGTTTTTGGCATTTGGGGCATAGGGTGTCTAATATTTCGGTAGTCACATCTTTACGTTGCACTTGCTCGTCAGTATTCTGAATTTGCTGGATAAAAGGTTGCCAAAAATCTTCCAGAACTGGAATCCATTCTTTTTCCCCACGGGCAACGGCATCAAGAGTGTCTTCAAGCCCTGCGGTAAATTTGTAGTCGACATAACGAGTAAAATAACTGGTTAAAAACCGATTGACTATGCGCCCCACATCAGTCGGCAAAAATCGTTTCTTGTCCACAACAACGTATTCTCGTTGTTGCAAAGTATGAATGATGGAAGCATAGGTCGATGGGCGGCCGATGTCGTATTCTTCTAATGCCTTAACCAACGTTGCTTCTGAATATCTTGGGGGTGGTTCGGTAAAGTGCTGATTAGCCAGGATATCCAATACTTTTACTTTTTCACCAACGGAAAATGCAGGTAAAATGGTTCCGTCGCTGTCTTCATCTTTTGAATCATCACGCCCTTCTTCATATACTGTCAGGAATCCAGGGAAGGTAATTGTTGAACCATTAGCACGGAAGAGATTACCTTCACCGCAGCTAAAATCTACAGCAACGGTATCCATGATGGCATCTGCCATTTGACACGCTAAGGTACGCTTCCAAATTAAACTGTACAGCTTATATTGGTCCGTAGTGAGTGCTTCCTGTACCATGTCTGGTGAGCGTTTAATGGATGTAGGTCGGATTGCTTCATGCGCTTCCTGAGCATTTTTTGATTTTGTTTTGTAGAGTCTTGGATCTTTAGGACAGTTATCTTTGCCATAACGCAGCGTAATATACTCTCGTATTTCTTCAATCGCTTCTGTAGCTAAATGTACCGAATCAGTACGCATGTAACTGATCAAACCTACCGTACCAGTACCTATATCGATACCTTCATACAACTGTTGGGCAACCATCATCGATTTACGCGCGGTAAAGCCTAATTTTCTGGCCGCTTCCTGTTGTAGGGTAGAGGTGATAAAAGGCGGGGAGGGTTTGCGCTTACGTTGTTTCTTTTCAATTTGGGTAACAGATAAGAAGCCTTGAGCTTGTTGAATCAGGTGATCTTTGACCTGATGGGCTTGTTCCTGGTGATTAATAGTGAACTGTTGTAATTTCTCATTTTTATAGTGAGTTAAGCGTGCTTCAAAAGGAGTACTCGTATGTGTACATTGTGCGAGTATTTTCCAGTACTCCTGGGAAACAAAACGTTCAATTTCTTCTTCTCGTTCCACAATCAGCCTGAGGGCAGGGCTTTGAACTCGTCCGGCAGAGAGTCCACGTCTGATTTTTTTCCACAGCAAGGGCGATAGATTAAAACCTACCAGGTAATCCAAAGCACGTCTTGCTTGTTGAGCGTTAACTAAGTCCATCGAAATGGTTCGTGGGTTGTTTATGGCATCCTGAATGGCTGACTTGGTAATTTCATTGAAGAAAATCCGGTGTACCGCTTTATCTTTAATCAGATTTCGTTCTTTCATCAACTCAAAAATATGCCAGGAAATCGCTTCACCCTCTCTATCAGGGTCAGTTGCCAGTAACAGTGAGTCTGATTTTTTGAGTGCTTTTGCTATGGTTTCAATATGCCTTGCATTTTTTTCAATAGGTGCGTAAGTCATATGAAAGTGTTGGTCTGGATTAACTGAACCTTTCTTGGGCGGCAGATCCCGAACATGGCCATAGGAGGCGAGTACATCGTAATCGTCACCCAGGTACTTTTGAATTGTTTTAGCTTTTGCGGGTGATTCAACAATCACCAAGTGTTTACTCATATGAAATAAACCTTATCCTGTAATGGTTGTATCGATTCATCGTCATTTTCAAATAAAAGGATTGAATCGTTTCTCTGGTTATCAATGTATTGTCAACTCATCTTCTGTTCGGTAAAGCATCCAGTCAAGAAAGGCCAATTGCTCTTCATCTAAATCGGTTGCTAAAACATTCCTGATGGTCCATTTTGTTTCCTGTAAGGTTACAATTCGTGATTCAGAAAATTGCAATTGATTGAGGATCGTTTCAAAGGCGTCTACGTCAATTATACTCAATAACTTCATGCGCATGAGAAATTGATAACTGGCTTTAGTCAATTTCATTTGCTCTTCGTAGGTAAAAACGCGCGTTGACTTTTGTTGTGCGGATCTAACATGTAATGCCTGATCTTCTGCGTGCGGGATATCTTCCCCATTGGCTTGTTCACCGGATTCTTTATCAACGGATTGATGGCTTTTTTGAAGTTGAGTCAGACTTTTTTCAAATAAATTTAATAACATTTCAAATAAGTTATCTTTCATATTAACACCTCATATAGCCGCCAGGGACTGACATAATTGTTCCTAGTAATTCTAATTTTGCAAGTTCGCCAGTGACTTGTTCCACACTGCATCCACTGCGCATTATGATTTGATCGACACTTGTCATTTCAAAGCCAATGAACTTTACTAGGTTTTCCTTCCCGCTGGCAAGGGAAAAAATAGGTTTATCAATAGTTAACTGATGATGTTCTATTCTTAGTTCATCAAGAACGTCATTAACAGAAGTCACTAATTTAGCACCTTGCTGTAATAAGTGATGACAGCCACGAGCTAATGGGTTATGAATCGAACCTGGAATAGCTAAAACATCTCTATTTTGTTCCAGAGCCATCCTCGCTGTAATTAAAGATCCGCTCTTAATTGCTGCCTCAATAACCAAAGTGCACAATGATAAACCGCTTATTATACGATTTCTGCGTGGAAAATGTCCAGCGATTGGTGGACTTTTTAATGGAAACTCAGATATTAACAAGCCATTTTGGACAATTTGCTCAGCCAGTTTTAAATGGCGACGAGGATAAATGCAATCAATTCCTGTGCCTAAAACAGCTATAGTCTGACCCTTTGCCTCCAGACATCCTATATGGGCCTGGGCATCAATACCTAAAGCTAAACCGCTTACAATGGTAATGGGGTGGAGGGAAAGCTCTTTAGCAAACTGTCTGGCATTTTCACTACCGGTGATCGATGGGTTTCGGCTTCCTACAATGGCTAATTTGGGTTGATCCAGACAGGATAATTGTCCTTTCGCATATAAAACTACAGGTGGGTCAGTAATTTCTTTTAACAGGGCCGGGTAATTTTTGCAGTTCCAGGTTAATAAATGATGATTATCTCCCTCTTCAAGCCAATTTAAATCAGCATCAACCCGATTTAAATCAAAACTGGTTATCGTTTGAGCCAGTAGTGGAGGTAACCCGGCACTCTCTAATTCCTGGGTTGAGAGTTGAAACATTTCATGCAAATCAGGCCAGCGCATTTCCAATTTAGTCACTGTACGCGGACCAATTCGATCCATTCGGTTTAAGGCGAGGTAGTAGCGTAAATTCTTCATGGGTTAGACACCACATCATTTAAGTAAACGGGGCGCGTGGAGCGAACAATCAAAGCCAAACTGGTTTTGGTGAACACCCGAAAAACCATTGCCTCACCAATACGTTCTGGAGGAAGCACTATAGGGATAAGATGATGTTTCGGATCTGGAATGACTCGTTCTTTTTTGAATATCCCCAGAACATCGCCTGAGTTTAGCCCTGATTCAACACCAATACTAAGTACCGCCACACTGCCAATAGCGGATTGACTGTTGCCATCGGGCATCCCATCAAGCAGTTCAATAATATACCCTTTTACTGGATTTGTTGGGGTTGCTGGCTCGAAAGTAAAATCAAATTCAGGCCCATCATTTATCAGTACTTTATCATCTATTTTTATACCTACTTTGATGTTGGTCAGTAAAACAGTGGCTGGCTCGCCCCCTGCTGTTAACTCACCATAACCAACCAAAGAGGCTTTAAAGCCTAATATTTTTTTACTTATCGGGTCTATGTAATTTTTGCCACCTCTGAACAGGGAGTAGGCAATAGTTCCGCCTTGTGGTAACTCTTTGGAGGGATGTAATCCTTTAACATAAACTTCATCTCCCTGGCCTCCGAGCATGTGTTCTCCCATATAGGCAACGACATAGGGGGCGCGAAAGAGGACATCCTCATCCAGAATTAAAGATTCATCTAAAAAAGGTTTGATCTGGTCTAATGGTATTGGTGGTACGGCATCATCAAGAGGGTGAGGGCGAATATTGGGAGACAATTTAATCGTGCCATTAGATAACACTCTGATATAAGGGGTACTTTTATAATAATCCAGAATAAGGATGGCGCCTGGATACAGGCGATTGGGATTTTTTATGTGGGGGTTAGCATGCCACAATGTTTTCCATTCCCAGGGATTTTTCAGATAACGACTGGCAATACCCCACAAAGTATCTCCATGCTGAACTACATATCGCGGAGGAGAGTCTGCTCGAAGACTTAATGCATAACTAGCGGAGGATAATATGAAACAGAAAAAGAGGAGGAAAAATCTCATGCATCATTCCTTTGTTAAGCAGTGACATCTTGCAGCATTACTGTATATGAGAGATAATATCATGATTATAATGTGGAGAACCAGATAAGCGATGGCTATTCGTAAGATTCTTTATTTACCTGACGAGAGATTAAGAAAGGTTGCAAAAGCAGTCGACACTTTTGATGATGATTTGCAAACTTTGATCGATGATATGTTTGATACCATGTATCACGCCAGAGGAGTAGGTCTTGCTGCCCCCCAAATTGGTGTGAGCATGCGTTTATCTGTAATCGATATTATTGGTGATAAATCCGAACAATTAGTGATCATTAATCCAGAACTTATTTCTTCTTCAGGTGAGAAAGAGTTTGATGAGGGCTGTTTATCTGTTCCTGGAGCCTATGACAAAGTGATTCGAGCTGAGAAAGTCACAGTTAAAGCTCTGGATCGTTCAGGCAAGCCTTTTGAACTCAGTGCTGATGGTCTGCTTGCAGAATGTTTGCAGCACGAAATTGATCATTTAAATGGTAAATTATTTGTTGATTTATTATCCCCTTTAAAAAGAGCCATGGCACGTAGAAAACTGGATAAATTCAAGCGACATCAAGCCGTTCGAAAATCATGAGTGGTTTGAATATTGTATTTGCGGGAACCCCCGAATTTGGTTTGCCTAGTCTTGAAGCGTTACTTCAATCCCCACATCAAATCAAAGCCATTTATACTCAACCGGATCGTCCAGCAGGCCGGGGTCGTAAATTACAGGCATCAGCCGTTAAAGAATGGGCTTTAGAACACCAGATTCCAGTCTATCAACCCCTTAATTTCAAAACTCCGGAGTCTGTTGCCGAACTGGCTCAGTTAAATCCTGATGTGCTGCTGGTCATTGCTTATGGATTGATTTTACCGCGAGCGGTTCTTGAAATTCCCCGCTTGGGTTGTATTAATGTTCATGCTTCTTTGCTTCCTCGATGGCGCGGAGCCTCTCCTATCCAACACGCGGTTTTACATGGTGATAATGAATCAGGCGTCACGATAATGCAAATGGATGCAGGGATGGATACGGGCGATATGCTGTGTAGAGCAGAATGTCCGATTAGCTCCTCCGACACTGCAGGCAGTCTGCATGATCGTTTAGCCCAGATCTCTGCTAAGCCTTTACTGGCGACTCTGGATGCATTGGCTAATAATCAGGCTCGACCCGAGGTACAAAATAATGAGTTGGCAACTTATGCGGGTAAAATAAATAAAGAAGATGCGCTTATTAATTGGCAGGACTCTGCCATGAACATTGATAGACAGATTCGCGCGTTTAATCCCTGGCCTATTGCTTATACCATTATAGGCGAGGAGATACTTCGTATTCATCAAGGCCAGATAATTGAAATGGAGTGCGTACAAACACCTGGAACTATAATAAGCTTAGACAAGAAAGGAATGTTGGTGGCTACAGGGAGTGACGGTTTACTGGTAACAAAGATTCAATTTTCAGGGGCAAAAGCAATTTCTGTAGCAGATTGGTTAAACTCCGGTAAAACTCAGTTGCATACTGGCTTAATATTGCAATGAAAAATAATGAAAGACTTCATGCTCTAAAAATTCTTACAGCTTTATTAGAAGATAAAGCTTCTTTATCTCAATTGATGCCAGCATCAGCTGATGTATCTCCCATGACCAAAGAAATTTGTTTTGGTTTTTGCCGTCACTATTTTCGGTTACAAGCTATAGCCCATTGTTTGGTAGAGAAAAAACCTAAAGAGACTGAGGTTTGGATCGCTTTATTAATTGGTCTTTATCAGTTGCATTACATGAATATACCCGATTATGCCGTCGTTAAAGAAACAGTAGCGATGCTCGAAAAAATAAAAAAAGGGTGGGCTAAGGGTTTGGTCAATGCAGTTTTAAGGAATTTTTGTCGCAAGCAGCATGAAATTTTGGCAACTTTAGCTCATGATAAAGCGTTTGTTTATGGTCAACCACAATGGTTGCTTAAACATTTAAAAACTGATTGGCCAAATGACTGGCAGAAAATCGCTGAGGCCAATGATGCTCATCCACCAATGACGCTAAGAGTTAATATAAGAAAAAATTCAGTAGCTGAGTATTTGGAGGCCTTAAAACACGCTGATATAGAAGCTGAGGCCCATCCGGTAGCGACAGAAGGTATTACTTTGAAGTCTCCTTGTGATGTACACAGTCTTCCAGGTTTCGATGAGGGGAGAGTATCAGTACAAGATGGGGCGGCGCAACTGGCGGTGTCATTATTATCTTTAAAGTCAGGTCAACGTGTGTTAGATGCTTGTTGTGCTCCTGGAGGAAAAACCTGCCACATTTTGGAGTCTGAACCCAATCTTGATGCTTGCGTCGCTCTTGATGTTGATCCTAAGCGACTCAAGAGAGTCGGCGATAATTTAGGGCGATTGCATTTAGCAGCCACCTTGTTACAAGGGGATGCTTTATTTCCTGAGCGTTGGTGGGATGGAAAACCTTTTGATCGCATTTTATTAGATGCACCTTGTTCTGCCACGGGAGTGGTTAGGCGTCATTCAGACATTAAGTTGCTGCGTACCGACGAAGAAATTGCGGCTGTTTCTAAAATTCAGCACGCGATGTTGCGCTCTTTATGGCCCTTACTCGTTCCCGGTGGTTTGATGGTTTATGCTACGTGCTCGGTTATTGCAGAAGAAAACGAAAAACAAATTATGGATTTTGTAGCAACACAAACGGATTGCACGTTGATAAAAAATAAGGGAGCGTGGGGAAGGCCAACTGGCCATGGTCAACAGATTTTACCTGGAGAACATGGGATGGATGGTTTTTTCTATAGCGTGTTACTTAAGGAAGAAAAATGATAATCAACTGGCCATTAGTTATTGTTTTGTTTGGTTTGTCTTTTCCTGGCGCCTGTATTGCAATGACGCGGTTAATTTATTTTTTGTTGCCCAATAATACGGAAGAATTAAAAAAAAGAATGAGTCGTTTCGCGATTTTGCAAACCTTGTTTATGGTATTTGTAATGAGTCTGGCTGGCGCGGTTTTGTCTTTACGTACCGGTTTGCATGCTCCTTTGCTGGAAACTCTTTTACAAGGAAAAGCAGGATTAGGAGCCTTGTCATATATTTTATTGCCTACCTTTCTATATTCTCTTTTGAGTTTGATCGTTTTTCTAGGCCTTTATTATGGTGTAGTAGCCAGTATTTTGGATGAACACAGTTTCAGGGTCATGGCCAATCTTCGCCGTGCTTTGGGTATAGATGGCTGTGTCCTTTATGGTGGTGTTGTTGAGGAAGTAATTGCGCGATGGGGTTTAATGAATCTAATTGCTTTTTTTGCCATGCTTTTTGCCAAGCAGCATAATGAAATAATAATTTGGATGGCCATCGTACTTAGTGGGCTAATGTTTGGAGTAGGGCAAATTCCAGCCTATCTTGCTGCAGGATGTTTATCTACGCGACGCTTGGTTTATTCCATTTTAATACTCTATCTCTGGCCGTCTTTAGTTTTTGGTTATTTATTTTGGCAATATGGAATTCTCTCGGCAATATTGGCTCATATGTTATTCCATTTAGGTTGGTCGTTTTACGATAATCGCTGGAAGTAGCAAATATAGCTCGGCTGTTTACAGCTGTCTCTTGATCATCTCTGTTACGCTCCGAGGCGGCATGTTCGTGTGGTCCAGTGTTTTCGCATTGTTCTAGTGGATCCCGTGGACATGCCGCACTAGAGCTGGTCTGGTTTTTTATAGATGTGAAGATTCAGCTGCTTACAGCCAGGTTCTGTTTGAACTCTGTAAATTGGCAAACAACAAATCCTACAATTATCCTTACAATTTGCAAAAACAAAATAAGCAACTATATTTCATAACACTCGATAAGAACCTGGAGCTGAGTCGTAGGATCCCCTCCAGCTTTGATCCACTGGAAAGTTTAAAAGAATGTGTAGTCCTCAAAGTGTAAAAAAAGTGTAAAATGGTCTTAACTTAATCGTGCCTTAATCTGGAGTATTTATTCTGTGAATAACAAAAACGATAGGGGAAGGTGGAGATATGGCGAACCCATTAAATTCAAGTCATGAATTTGCTACTTTGGTGACCCGGTTACATCAGTCACCTGATGATCATGCATTAAAGCAAGCCGTGGTTGAACAGTTACCTAAAATGAAGGCTCTGGCTAAAGGTAATCCTTTAGATCTGTATCGCCTGGCTCAAATTCATGCCCCAACATCACCTCAGTATAAACAGATGATGAGACAGTCTGCTACTATGGGTTGCACTAATGCGATGTTAGCTATAGCTGAGATATTGGTGAATTCGAAAATACCTGCTGATTTAAAAACCGCAGCGCATTATCTGTCAATGATTGAACGTTCCAAAGATTCTTTTATCATCGCACAAAGCAGAACATTACTCGAGTCGCACCCACGAGTCGCTGCATTAATGAAAGCAGAGTTTAAAAGTGATTCTTATAATACCAATATTCGTTTCTTTTCTCAGCCAGATAGAGGTACTCAGGCAGACAGAAGCGTTATACAAGAAGTTGAAGCGCAGAGCCAACTTTCTTGCGGTTAATGCTTAAGGGATTTTGGGGAATATAAAAATATCAAAAGTAGCCCGGATTAGCACAGCGTAATCCGGGCTACTTTTGACTTGTTTCCATTTTTCAACGGATTGTGAAACAATTCCTGGTCTTATTATCAGGTATCTTCTCTTATGCCAACCGAGTTTATTTATTTACCGATTGATTGCCTGCAGGCGGGGCAATATCAGCCCAGGCAGGATTTTAATTCTGTAGCCTTACAAGAATTAGCGCAATCTATAGCCGCACAGGGATTAATTGAACCTTTGGTGGTCCGTTCTATTGCCAAACAACGTTATGAGATTATTGCCGGAGAACGACGCTGGCGAGCTGCTAAATTAGCTGGATTGCAGGAAATTCCCTGCTTAATTGGTGAGTATACTGATAAACAAGCTTGTGCTCTGACCTTAATTGAAAATATTCAGCGTCAGGATTTAAATTTAATTGAGGAAGCTACTGGCTATCGTCGTCTGATCGATGAATTTCATTATCAGCAAGATGAAATTGCTGTTTTGGTTGGGAAATCACGCAGTCATGTTGCTAATATTTTACGTTTACTCACTTTGACTGAATTAGTTAAGACACTAATTCGCGATAAAATCTTGTCCTTGGGACATGCGCGAGTTCTCGTAGGCTTAAATCCAGACCAGCAAGAATGGTTTGCCAATCAAACCATAGAGGAACAATGGTCCGTAAGACAGCTGGAACAAGCAATAAAATCATATAAAAATAAATACGTGGAGGTCCCTAAGAACGCTAAAAAAGACAGAGATATTGAACGATTACAAACCATGTTATCAGAGCAAGTAGGTGCTCCTGTACAAATTGTAAACGATAATGAGGAAGGTGGATGGTTAAAAGTAAAATTTTTTGATAATGATACCCTCGCAGGGCTTCTGGAGCGCTTGGGGTTGAGATATGATTAATCATTAGAATTATTATTTGTTTCACTATTGTAAGGAATCTACCTTGATGAAAAGGACGTTAACAGGCATGTGTTTGTGGGTGTTAGGGTCAATGTCATCGTTTAGTGCACCCATGCAAGTGAGTGTGGACAGGCTTATTAATCGTTTGAATCCACATGTCAACCTGGGAATAGTCGTTGTCGATTTGTCCTCAGGGCAAACCCTCTATAGCCGTAATGCGGAACGTTTGTATATTCCTGCCAGTAATATGAAACTCTTTTCTGAAGCGGCCACTCTAATGGCTCTTGGACCAGATTACCGTTTTAAAAATCAATTGAGTACCAGCGCCAGCCAATTACACCAAGGTGTTCTTCAAGGGAACCTTTATTTACATCTAAGTGGCGATCCCTCTTTCACCCGGGATGATTTAAGAACCTTACTTGCTTCACTTAAAGAGTGGAATATAACTTCCATTCAAGGGGATGTGATTATTGATAGCAGTCTGGCCTCAGTTAATGCCTATCCTCCCGGTTGGTTAACCGCCGATTTATCGTATAGTTATGGCGCTCCTATCGCACCTCTAATGCTGGATTCTAATCGGTTGACTGTTATCGTTAATCCAGGTGCCAAGATTGGTGAACCTGCTATAGTTGAAGTGGAAGATGATAATGAAGGGGCAATTGTTATCAACAACCAAGCTACAACTGGAGCCAATGCTAAGGAGTGCGGAGTAGGTTTTACCCTGGATCAAGAAAATAAATTAACTGTGCGTGGCTGTGTGGCTCTTGGTCAAGGCGCGGTACAACAACGTTTGGCTATAAAAAATCCATTGATGTACGCCCAAGGAATGATTAAGAATCAATTAGCAAAAGCGAATATTTTATTTTATGGGCAAGTGCATTTAGGTAAGGCACCAGCCGGTTCATTACTCATTGCTACAGAACATTCCAAACCTGTTTCACAGCTCATGGCTGATACGTTAAAACCCTCGGACAATTTATATGCTGATAGTTTGTATCTGCACACTGCCGCTCAAATTAATGGCTCCCCGCTCAACTGGAATGAAGCGCAACCCGTGATTAAAAACTTTTTGCAACAACAAACGGGTATTGATCTGAAAAAATCCATCTTTACTGATGGCTCAGGCTTATCCCGCTATAATCTGGTCACTCCAGAACAAACAATTTCCTTACTCAAATTTTTATACCAGCGTTTTCCTTTATCTTATGAATACATAGCGGCATTGCCTATATCAGGGCGTGATGGGACCTTACAAAAACGATTCAAAATCCCAACTCAGCAAGGATTTGTCCGTGCTAAAACAGGAACCATGACTGGAATGAACAGTCTTTCTGGTTATTTATATACCGCGAACGGTCATACTTTGGCTTTTGCGATGTATATCAATCGATTACCAGGAAAATCTGCAGGACCAGGTCGTCCTTTGTTAGATGCCTTATGTACGTATTTTCTGCAACAAACTCCTAGCTCTAGCCGTTTAGCGCGAGTTTTTGCGCCCCATAGTCGTATTAAATTCCAAACGAACCCGACTCAGGGAGATGTGCAAAGAAGTCATCAGGCCAAGTGGCGGCGTCTGGAGTCGGTAATCAGACTTGCTCTTAGGGGGCAGGCTGTGAATGTAGTTTATCGAGGCAATGAATTGATCGTTACTGATAATCAGTCTGATGCTAATAAAGTGTGGTCTGCTTTACGCTCTGTGGCTCAGAAATATCCTTTTGCTGTTGCCCTGTCCTCTAAAGTTTTATCCATTACCCCTACCGGTAAACCCATGATGCTTTGGATGCAAACCCCAGTAGCTACTAAGCCGGGGCAGAGATCATGGATAATTCGTGAAGCGGTATAAAATTGTGTACGATCATTCATTAGGAGCACTGTTCTCCGGTTTTTTTATGGCTACACCGGCTATTAAGTAATGGCGTCCATCTAAACCTGTAGAGCATAGTTACCTATTCTTAATTCCTGGGTTGCTTCGATGGCTCGCAATGACGGTATCGATGTAATTGATTAATTTTAACTTAATGATCATGGTAATAGGCCATGGCTTTTTTTTAGTACAAAAATTGGAGAGTTAATTGAGTTATATGTTGCAAGTTGTTTTGTTGATCTTATGTTTGCTCTCATCTGCTTACGCAACTCCCCTACGGTTTTTAACCATTAGTGATATTCATTATGGAAGTGAGAATACTTCAAAAGAAGGCATGGATACGGGGGATGAGTTTTTAGAAATAACCTTAAATAAGTTTAAAAAATTAAGTAATGATGTCGAATTTATTCTTTTATTAGGGGATATACCGACTCATTCATTATTTGTAACGCCTAAAAAAGAGGAATTTGAAAGAACAGTCTTTCATGGTTTATATGAAGCAGATAAGAGATCAAAACCCATGTTTTATATTACGGGTAATAATGATTCCTTGTTTGGCAATTACCAGCCTTTTGAGTTGGAAGGTAAATCTCCTTTAACTTTTGCAACAGATTGGACGGGTGCTTGTACTCATTGTGAGGGATTAATTATTGATGGCTCATTGATGCGTCGTGAAGGGTACTATTCCAGTTATGTTATTCCCGATAACAAAGACATTATGTTAATCGCGCTTAATTCGACACAATGGGTGAAAATGCCTATTCTTTCACCTAAATACCCTAATCAGGAACGAGATGCCTTAGCGCAATTGGCATGGCTAGAGGAGCAATTAAAGAAGCATCATGCCAAACAATTATTAATTGCCATGCACATTCCTCCAGGAAATACCTACAACGGAAACTTATTTTTGCAGGAACGGTATATTCAATCCTTTATCAATTTGTTAGAAAAATATCATTCTTCTTATGATCAAGTGACTCTGCTTACCGGCCATACTCACATGGATGAGTTAAGGAAAATTCAATTAAAAGATAATTCTAATATATATGCCTATTCAACCCCATCAATCAGTCGTAATCATTATAATAATCCAGGAATGAAAATTTTTACCCTAGGTAAACAAATGGCAATAAAAAATTACACTACGTATTACACCACTAATTTAAACAGATGGGAGAATGAACACTATCAGGCATTAGGCTCTTCAGAGGCTGTTTTTCCTGGTTGTTCCAAGACTTTATCACAATGTCTGGATGATTTAAGTGACCAACAAACATGTAATTTCTTAGAACAGGATTTGTTCTATGGAGTAAAAAGTTCGCGCGTACCAATGAATGTGTGTCATACGACCTATAAGGTTAATTAGGGGTGAATGGGCTTTCAGAGTGCGTTGCAAAGCGGTCAGGTCATCTACGGACTTCATTCGACGCTCGGTTATAAGACGCCTGAATCGTTTGAGTATCATGGTCGCTTAGCAACGTGTTCGATGCTCCGTGGCAAGATCAAATTACTGAAGGGATAATTACATTGAAGCTAAATCCCTAATCTAATTTACCAGGATATTGTTCAATGAATTGAGATTTGCTTTCTTGCTGACGGCGTTGTCCATTCTCCAATTTAGTCTGGGAAAGCTCATACATTTGATTTCCTTTGTTAACCTCATTTTCTCCATTAGAGATTAATTTCTTTCCCTTCGCAATTTTTTTATTTCCCGAGTGAATTAATTTATTTCTTCTTTTTTCTAATTTTTTTGACTCAACTATATCTTTCTCACCTTGAGTCCACTGCACACTTAATTCTTTGGTCTCCTTTGAGCGATTTAACATTTTTTCTCCTACAGATGGAGTGTGGGTGCATGCTGTCATACAAAAGAGAGATATAGAGATTAGCGTTAATTTTAATTTCATTTGAATTCCGATATTGATTAAAGAACGATTATAGTCATGATGAGTAATATCAAAAACTTAATGGTTTGATTGATGGTTGCTTTTTCACGTGTGAGCTTTCTATTTCATTCCATGTTTATTATTGGAATTTACCTTAAAGACTAAGTCATAAGGGGCATCAACGTTCTGGGCGAACACTCATATTAAGTGGACAATATTTTAAATATCAAAAGTATTTATTTATGGATGTGGGAGTGCTAAGTACCAACAATACAAAGCGCTCACCAAGAGAATTAAGCTATCCCTAGCTAAATTAAAAATTACTGATTATTAACTGTATAATTAACTGAGCCTGGGAGCCGACTTTTTTCTACGGAATAATCACCTGAGTTGGAGATGTCAGTATGTTCGCAATAAAGGGTAGCATTATTTAAAGTAAATTTAATGGTTACTGTTTTAATGGGTAAACTGATGGTATGAAATACAAATTCACCATCCATAGGAACATCCTTTGCGCTTGAATTGATTGTGAAAACCTGTGCTGTTTTGCTGTCAATTTTTTGTATGCCACCAGGTTGAAGCTCTGCACCATTTAGTTTCAGAGTGGTTACTAATAAGTTGTCTGCTAAATTATTTTTAATTTTAAGTTCAAATCCATCGCATGGAGATGCGGCATATACAAAACTAGAGGAAAGGAGCGAAGCAAGACAAGCTAATTTAATTTTATTCAAAGTAAGACCTTTTTTAAACTAAGTATATTTCGTGTGTTAATCACAGTCTTTTATATTTAGTTAGTCCTTTCTACTCCTATAGTATCCCCTTGTCAAACAATGACGATTTGCTCTTTATGGTCAGTAGTTACTAATAATCGAGTGTGAAAAAACCGGTTCCCCACTCGATTATATTGGCACAGGACTCTGTTACTCAGAAGGATTTTCTTCATCATTAGGAAGATTGCGGATACGCTGAGCCTCAATGACTAGTACTTTGAAGTAATCATAAGACATATAGAAATTCCCTTTGTCGCCCACTTGCTCACCCCATGAATTACGCAAAGTAAATAAACCTTTATGTTGTCTGCCTTGATCATCAGTGGCAATGGCATCATCATCATAACCAGTAATAATCATTTCATGTCCGCCAAATAGTGGACGTAGATAAATATCACGGGCGATTTCAGGCGTTAAAACCCAAGTATCAAAATTAGCGTTATGAGTTCCAACAGCACCAGCCATGCCCAGATCAAAATCTAAAAGCAGAACTCCAAAAGTGACTCTATCCTTTTCATTCAATGCTACTTTAATATCGTTAATGGTTTTATCTGTATTTGTTCTGTCCAATAGGGCGTTAAAGACATCAAGAATAGGAGACCAGGTCACTGTTTTATCACCCAGGTTTTCGCTCAGCTGATGGAATTGTTCAGGTGACATTGCTGTTTCTTGGGTAGGCATTTCATTTGTAGGGTACTCGGTTAAACCGCCACATCCTTGAGTTTTTTGTTTTTCCTTACTTACTATGCCAAAGGTATCCATTTGATTTAAAACCAGACGACCATAAGAACCATTCCAGCCACTCGGCGTATATCCATTTTTTTCTAAATACAATCCCAGCTGTAATTGGCATACCTGACTAATATAATCTCCTTTATTTAATGCAGCATCCACGGCGGCAGTGTTTGCAAAAGTAACACAAGATCCAAAGCTACCCTGGTTTAAAACGGGTACTTCATTCATTCCTAAATCCAGTTGGTGAGGAAGATTCGCAGGAGTCGATTGAACACTGGCTTTATTGATTGCTGCAGTCGTTCTTTTGGTCAGAGCAAGGAGTGCTGAATCAGTTAACTGTATTTTAAGTAACTTAATGTTTTGGGTCGCAGATTTTGCATTTAAGGATTGATTTTGCGGTATTTTAATAGTGTGTTCTATGGTTCCCACTACTTTGACATCTTGTGCAAATAAGTTAGCGCTCAGTGCTAAAGATAATAGAAACAGCTTGGGTGTACGCATCTGTAATTCTCCGAAGATAATACTTTCTTGACAAACGGATAACGATGATACTTCATGTTCTAAAAGCAATCAACATAGGTTTTTTGTGATCATTTTTGTCTCTTGAATCAGTTGACTGGAAAATCAAAATAAGTGTGAGGGTAAGGTTCATTGTTTAGGGTGTAATGCCACCATTCATATAAGTAAGGTTTATATCCATGACGGAGCATTAATTTTGCAATAACAAACGGTTTTCCTGTTGGATTTTAAGAGTGATTTTTTTCATGGTCTATTGTAAAAAAAACAATACTGCTGTTTAACATAGAAAAACATTCTATGTCCAGATTGATGAATGCTTTGATTATATATTTCAGCCACCCAAGTGGCGGCTGATTTGCAGAATGTATCTACCTAGGGCGTGTTGTTGTTACCCACTTCATCTTCTACACCAGTCGATTGGTTCTCACTCGGGGCGGTGGTTTGCATACTTGCTATTATGGGTTTAACAGCGTCACTAAAGCCTCTTGCTGCAGCTTTTTTGGAATGCTCCAAATCAGGATCTAATTTCCGAGTGATATACGCAAAATCTTTACCGCCTGTATGTTTGTCATCAACGGAATTGTCTTCATTGGAGCCTTGGTGTTTCTGACTGTCCGCATCAAGGTTTGCTTCCTGTTTGATTGCGAGCACCTCATTTTCCTTATCTGTTCTTTCAATATTATCAACTACGTTGTAAAGTCCAACTATAACTGCAATCGGAAGAATGACAATAGCGAGTACGCCACCCACAGCACCAAGAGGGCTTGACTTCAATCTATCCCACCAGCTTTTGGGTCCGAAATCCCATGCTTCTTTCATCATTGTGGTTAATGATTTGTGTGCTTGCATGCTTCCTGCTTTACTTTGATGAAGATTATCCATAACAGAGGCCTGTTCTTCAGCATAATTTCTGGAGGTGAACCACCAGAGCAATCCTTTTTTCGCTTCAACTTTTGCTGATGCTCCCTGATCAACCAGACTGACAATGGATGCGGCACTTTGTAAACCTACTCGGTTATATTCAGTGTCTAAAGCTGTTTTTAGTGCAGCAGCTGCTCCAGGAACCGTAGATCCGCCCCAAGCCAGTTGTTCCAGTGCTTCAGAGATTTTTTCCATTTCCCGAGAGAGAGGTTGGTTTTGCAATGCATCAAATATCGCAACTCGGCCATTGATTGCTTGAGCACGTTCATTACCACTTTTGCACCCGCCAATCGATGCTTCTTCAGTAAACACAGATAAAGCCTGGAATAGCTTGGAGTATTCATGATCGAAATGTAAATTATGAGCCATTAAACTTTTTAATGCAGCTTTTGCATTATCGACAAGCTCATTACCAAGAGGTGCTTCCTCAGTATTTTTCCATTCAGTTTTTAGAGTCTGGATCATGTTTATGGCTTCTTTCCCTGCCGGGGAATTAGAAAAATAGGAAGGGCGTGGAGAAGAAGAGAGATACTCTTTATATTTATTAAAAACATCGGTTATTTTTGCTTGATCACCCTCAGAAGAGGTGGCGTAAAGAGTGTGTAATAACGCCATTTCTGTAATCAGGGTAGATTCTTCCCTTAATGGGTTGCCCGTTTCGTATCCCAGGGTATCCCCGAAACCATTGACGGAGATGTTTTGGACAAAACAAAATACTGGATCAGCAGCATTATCACGTAATTGTCTTACATTATAACGATGGGCTCCACGTAAAATGTGATCGGCGCTTTGAGTTTGTAAATTCCCATTTATATCACCCCAAGTATCGTTTATAGCGGTATAACTGTTGTAAATAAACGCCTTGGGTTTGTTCTTATCACCGGATAGATGTTTGTTTAATTGATACTCATTCGGAATGATGGCCAGCTTAGTTGCTACATCGTTGATGTAGGCATTATCGTCTGCCAGGCCTGCCTTCAAGACTGGAGAAGGAGTACGGATTTGGATGCGAGGGTTTTTATTAGCCTCGACACGGCCATCTGCCTTTAAAATATGAGTAATCAATTGGCGATGCGCAAATTGATTTCCTTTGATGCGATCATGAGCTGTATTTTCTGATCCGGCAATCAGGGTGGCTAAACCCTGTTCGGAGTCCATATGCAACACATCATTAGGTGTCGCTGTAGTGCCTTCAGCAACGTGTTTTATGGAAGTTCCATCAGTCAAACCTTTGAGTTCTTGTTTTGTTAAAATACGACCGGTATGCCTCACAATTTGTTTCATCATAATGCTGTGAGCTTCAGGTAATATCTCCTTTCGGGCTTTATCTAAAGATTTGTTTAATTTGGCCATATCCAAAGCTCCGTCTTTCATCGCTCCTTTGAGGGCCTTGGCGTATGCGTCCATCACTAATTTATTCACTTCAATCATAGCGGCCTGATGCGCTGCTGCCATTTTTTCTTTCGGTAAACCAGGAGCTACTTTTTCATAGACTCTGCTAACCAGTGCTAGATGGAAATGGTATTCTTGTTGCAGGGCAATGATACTGCTTTTAGGCTGGGAATTGAGTAGGTTTATTATTGCTGCAGCATTTTGGGGTGTTTCAATTTTTTCTAAAGCGAATCTTAGTTGAGTGTTCAGCTTATTTTTTAAACCCGGATCGGATTTGATGTCGAGGCTAACTGTTGTGGTGGGCGTAACCGGTTTTCCAACTGCCTCTTCTAAAGTTAAGGACTGTATATCTATATCTAATCCCTCTTGGGGGACTATTTTTTTTATTTTTTCCATTATGCCTTTTATTTGTTCGGCATTAGGAGTTACATTGATTAGCACTCGTCCTTGGGGATCGAAGGAAAGATTGTCGCCTTTTTTTACAGTTTCTGTTTGGGCTATTTTAGCCAACTCACCCATATATATAGCTTGAGCCTGGGCTTGGAACAGTGTGAGTGGAGCTACCATAATGTCACCTCAAATGGGCTGTCTCTTATTATATTATAGTCATGCAGAGATTAAGGGCAGATTAAGCAATTCTTAACGTTACATTAAGTGGTGTAGTTATTAGATAACGTCTAAGTGTCATTAATAATAATCAATGGTGGTTGTAGTGACATCCAAGGGACCTGGGTACTCTATTCCTAAAATTACAGGTTCCACCACTGGGGCGACAGTTACTTGTCGGTATTGAACAATTTGGGTTGTTCTGCATGTGCAAGCGGTTGTTAGTAAAATAATTCCTAATACTATTATTCCTTTCATCATGGAACCCCGCATCCCTATGTTTAACCAAATTGTAGATTATAAGGTCAATTATTGCCAATCAAGATACAGAAATATTTATTCCTTTGGTTTTTTCCCATTGACATAATAAAGAAAGGCTAATATCTGGGCTACAGCAGTGTAGAGCGATGGAGGAATTTCATCGTTGATTCGAACAGCCGATAATAACGTGGTCAGCTCTTCGTTTTGTTCCAGAGGTACTCCATGCTCTTTTGCAGTGGCAATAATTTGTTTGGCAATGTTTCCCTCTCCTTTGGCAGTAACGAGCGGGGCGCCAGTACCATCATAACGTAAGGCAACAGCCAGGGTTTTATTTTTTTTCATATACGTATATCCAATAACCGTAAGTTGGTTACATCAATATGATTATTTTCCAATCCAAGCTGCAACTTCCAATGATGCAGGTTAAGTCCTAATTTACTGAGCAGTGTTCCGATCTCTTGCTGATGTTCATTAAGTATATCAATGGTGGTCGTTTTTTGTGCATTAATCTTGATGTCTATATTATTGCCATAAAGTGATACAGCGGTCTGTATGTCTCCCAGTTGGGACAAACTCAGGGCAAAGGAAAGACACCATTTGGATTGGTGCATGGGTTCTGCCGGATGCTGCTTAATCATTAATGGAATCACTTCAATGGATTCCGGGGTTCTGACGGGCAGATCGAGCATGATAAAATATCCATCCTTACTGCCATGAGATAAATGATTAATTTGACTGGCGGTAATTCTGGCAAGCACTTGGGTTAATTGCTCTGCTAAAATAGATTGTAATTCTTCAGGAGATTGTTCCAATAGATAAACAAATGAATCTTGATGCAATGGCTGGGGAATTGCCCCAGGCAGCGGTAATGGATCTTGTTCTAGTAAAGGGGATTCCTGATTGGGTAATAAAACGCTGTTATTTTTATTGGAGGTTGGTAAGCTACTTAACAGCCTAAGACATTGTCCTTTGAAATCAGTCCTCAACCCCCGTGGATTCATGCTGCGTTGCCATTTTAATAAGGCAGATTCAAAAAAGAGTCCGCTTTGATTGATTGCGTATCTTAATTGTTGGGGTAATTCTGCAAGAGAGACGAAGTTATTTAAAATGCCCGTAATCTGTTGTTGAATGGATTGAGGCAAGCTCTCAAAATGAACTAATTGATTCAGGGTATTGATAAGACTAGTGGGGGGGGCCTGTCTGGGTAAGGTCAATAAGAGAGTATTTTGCAGTATGGATGATGAAAGATGGGGATGTTGTACTTCAAGAATGGTTTCATCTGTATTGGCGATTACTTTTACTTCCAACAATTCTCCGGGTATAAAATGATGAGAAGATTTTGCATTTAAATTTTGGCCATTAATGTTTATCAGCACCTGATCGTTGGTTAATGCGGTTACGACGACGGTTTTTAAAATTTGCCCAACATACAATTCTGTTGCAGGTTTGGCCAGTTTTATCTCTTGCACCGGGGTTAATCGAACGCTGGGTGATTTATTCATTTCAATGGCCATACACCATCCTTTCGGTTCATTTTGAATGAGTATATACTTCTCTTCTTTGTTATCGGCAAAGTGATGAATTGCTTTATAATTCACCAGGAAAGGACACCAGGATGTGAGCTGGGAACGTCATCATTTTATTAGTTTATGATTTAAAATCATATGGTTATAAATAAGCTGATTTTTTGAGATACCCCGGAGTTCTTCTGGTCATTGCGCAATCTTAATAGGGTGTAGTGATGTTAGATAGAGCCAGTGTAGTTGATGAGCAGTTTCTTAAACGAGTATTGCAAGCAGATTTTCCAGAACCTAACAGTAGTATGAGTCCAACCACGGCAGAATTGGATAAGAAAACTGCCCTGGACCTCTTCGATTCCCAGATTAAGTCACGACTTCTTGATTTAATTGCCAGGCAATTAAAAGAAAAAGGGTTGTCTTTTTATACTATTGGCAGTAGTGGCCATGAAGGTAATGCGGTACTGGGTCAAGTATTCAGAACCACGGACATGGCCTTTTTGCATTACCGCAGTGGGGGATTTTATTTACAACGCGCCAAGCAATTATCCGGAACAGATGGAGTTAAAGACATACTACTTTCCCTGGTTGCCGCGGCATCTGATCCCATTTCTGGTGGTCGGCATAAGGTTTTTGGCAGTGTTCCTTTGTCTATTCCTCCACAAACATCCACTATCGCTTCCCATTTGCCCAAGGCCTTAGGTGCGGCACTATCCATTACACGGGCAAAAGAATTAAATCTTCACAGTAAACTGGCACCAGACTCCGTGATTCTCTGCTCTTTTGGGGATGCGTCAACGAATCATGCCTCAACCCAGACTACTTTGAATGCCTGTTCCTGGATAAGTCAGCAAAATTATCCTTTACCTATAGTATTTATTTGTGAGGACAATGGCATTGGTATCTCGGTACCTACCCCGGTTAACTGGATAAAATCTTCAGTGAGCTCGCGTCCAGGATTGCATTATATTACCTGTGATGGATTAAATATCGCCGATGTTTACGCTAAAGCCCAGGAAGCCGAGTATTTAGCACGTATAAAAAAACAACCGGTTTTTTTACATATGAATTGTGTGCGTCTGTTGGGACATGCCGGTTCTGATATTGAATTGCAATACAATACTCAGGCTGAAATCGAGTTACGGGAGGCTCATGATCCTTTACTGCATACTGCACGCATTCTATATAAAGAAGGCTGGATGAGTTTGCATGCTATGGTTGATCTGTATCAGGATAATCGTTCTTTAATTGAAGCTAAAGCGGTAGAAGCGATTAGAGAACCTCGAATGAGCAGCGCTGATGAAGTCATGGCTTCTTTAGTCCCCAAGATAACAAAAAAACCAGCCCTTCCTGTTCCTGATGAAACCCGGCGAGCCCAAGTGTTTGCCAGTGCTTATAATCAGTTAGGACAAAAAAGAAATTTGTGTCAACACATTAACTTTGCTTTAACTGATCTAATGATGCAATACCCTAATATGCTGGTCTTTGGTGAGGATGTCGGTAAGAAGGGCGGGGTGTATCGAGTGACTGCTGACCTGCAATCACGCTTTGGCCAACGACGCGTTTTTGATACGCTGCTCGATGAAACTACGATTTTAGGAACGGCAATTGGATTAGCCCATAATGGATTTATTCCGGTTCCAGAAATCCAGTTTTTAGCTTACCTGCACAATGCAGAAGATCAATTGCGGGGTGAAGCGTCCACTTTATCGTTTTTTTCCAGTGGCCAATATCAAAATCCTATGGTACTCAGAATTGCTTCTCTTGCGTATCAAAAAGGATTTGGCGGGCATTTTCATAATGATAATTCCTTCGCAGTGCTTCGTGATCTACCGGGGGTGATTGTTGCTTGTCCTTCTAACGGACCGGATGCTGCAAAAATGCTTCGTACCTGTATGCATTTAGCTTACCTGGAAGGGCGAGTCGTGGTTTTTCTAGAGCCTATAGCCTTATATATGACTAAAGATTTACACCGATCTGGTGATAATGGCTGGCTTTTTGATTATCCAGCCCCTCAAGAAATGATTTCTTTGGGTGAAGTAGGGGTTTTCGGTGAAGGGGATACGGTAATCTTGACCTATGCCAACGGTTATTATTTATCCCGCCAGGCGGCTAAAGTAGTGCAGGAGAAATACGGTATTGAGGTAAAAGTTGTTGATTTACGTTGGCTCAGTCCTTTGCCTAAAGAGGCTATTTTAAAAGAAGTAGCTACCGCGAAGCGCGTTTTAATTGTTGATGAAGGAAGACAAAGTGGCTCGCTTAGCGAAGGCTTGATGACCTTATTGATGGAAGAGGCGTCATCCAATTTGAAGATCAAACGAATTACAGGTAAAGATTGTTTTATTCCATTAGGCACTGCTTGGCAATATTTATTACCAAGTCAGGAAAGTATAGTAGAGGCGGTAATCGCATTACAGTCAGACAAAAGGGAGACGGAAAGTGGACGACTTGTTATTTCTTGATGAGCAATTGCACGATGACGAGCGCATGATACGAGACAGTGTGGCGCGTTTTGTCAGCAATGATGTAGTGCCTTTAATGGCAGAGTCTTTTGAGCACGCCCATTTTCCTCGTGAGCTCATTCAGAAATCTGCCGATCTAGGTTTATTGGGTTTAACCTTACCGGCGCAATACGGCGGCGCTGAAGCGTCCTATGTGGCTTATGGTCTTGTATGCCAGGAGCTGGAGCGGGGCGATAGTGGTTTACGCAGTTTCGTTTCAGTGCAAAGTTCTTTATGCATGTATCCTATTTTTCGTTTTGGTAACGAAGAGCAAAAAATGCGCTTTTTACCTGCGATGGCTGCCGGCGAAATCATCGGGTGTTTTGGTTTAACAGAACCTGATTCAGGTTCAGATCCTGGCAGTATGCGTACTAATGCGAAAAAAACAGACGGTGGCTGGATCTTGAATGGCGCAAAAATGTGGATTACCAATGCCCCTATTGCCGATATTGCTATTGTATGGGCCAAGACTGACCAGGGCATTCGTGGATTTATTGTTGAGACGAAATCCAAGGGAATGAGTTGTCCTGAAATTAAATTAAAAATGTCACTTCGAGCCTCCATAACTGGCGAATTAGTATTTGATAATGTTTTCGTTCCTGATGAAAATCTGTTGCCAGGGTCAGAAAAGGGTTTGGGGGCAGCTTTAAGTTGTTTGAGTCAGGCGCGCTACGGCATTGCCTGGGGAGCCATGGGGGCGGCTATGGATTGTTTTGATATGGCTCGAGGTTACTTATTAGAGCGCAAACAATTTGATAAGCCTTTGGCCTCTTTTCAGTTAATTCAGAAAGATTTAGCGGATATGTACACGGAAATTATTAAAGCCCAGTGCCTTAATTTACAAATAGGCCGCTTGAAAGATCAGGGTCGAGAAAATCCCACCATGATTTCACTGGCTAAGGGGAATGCATGTCGTGAGGCATTGAAAATTGCTCGAAAATGTAGGAACCTAATGGGTGGGAATGGAATAAGTCTTGAGTATCATGTCATCAGACATATGCTTAATTTGGAATCTGTCTTTACTTATGAAGGTACGGATAACGTTCATACCTTGGTATTAGGAAGACATATCACCGGAATTAATGCTTTTGGTTAAAAGATTTATTGGCTTTTATCGAGTTGGTCCTGGACTGCACAAGATAGTAAATCTAAAAAGTATTTCTTGCGAGCTAAGTTTCTCCGTAGTTTAGGTTGGGTCTAAACCCAACCTAAACTTTAAGTGGCATTTTGCTAACTTAATGACCGTGAAGCTAAGTTCTTGCTGTGGTAATGCTTTTTTCCTGGAATGAAGCATTGAGTTATTGATGCATAGAAAGGATTCAACTCCAGATTCACTATTCATTTCATTATTAAAGGGATATTTAATTTTAATAACGGTTATTTTAAGACAATACAGGAGTTTATATGAATAACGTGAGTTTAAAAAAAGCCTTAATTCTCAGTTTACCCATATTATCTTTTAGCGTGAATGCTGATACTTTAGGAAAAAAGGAAGCATTGGCTCAACAATGTCAGGACTTATCTGCAACAGTCGCTTCATTGGTGTCAAGCCAGGCAAGACCTACCTGCGCAGAAAGACTGGGCATGGCCTCTGTTTTAATTGAAAAAGCAGGGTATTTGATTCTTGATTATGCCTATTCAAGTGCCAAAAAAGAGCTGGCCCATGCGGTTTCTTCTTTGCGCTATGCTGAACTGAACAGCTGCAATCAATACATTCAAATATCACATTCTAAATTTGAAGCTCAGAAAATAAAAAATTCGCTAATAGACACGCAATCATCAGTTTAATTGGGATAAATTTCATTCCCGCGAAGGCGGGAATTTTTAACTGAATCACCTAATGCTCACGTCACCCTCATAAAGTATCCAGGTACATACCTCAAATTAACTCAAAGCCTGCTAAAATTAATAGATAAGAAGTGTTTTTTTAAGGCATTAACATGGTAGATTTAGAAAAGGAACCAGATACCATCATATCCCCCACAGACGCGCTGACCGAAGAGCTGAAGTTAGAAGGCACCTCGAATGATCTGAATCAGAATCAATTTATTGGCGGCGATATGGAAAACTCACTCGGTGATGGAGTTCCCGGATATGAAACAACCGGCGTAGACGGCACAGACGATGATATTGCCGAACAACAAGAAGCCTCCATAATCCCCATGACCCCCAGCCCCAAGTTAACTCCATAAACTCTTGTTATTTTCTTCTGATTTCGATATGATTCGCTACCAGTCGGGGCGTAGCGCAGCCTGGTAGCGTACTAGCATGGGGTGCTAGTGGTCGAAGGTTCAAATCCTTCCGTCCCGACCAGTCTCATCAAGGGTTATAACGAATCCACATCCCCTAGCATGAATTCTTGGCTACACTTCTGGCTACACTTTCAAAATTTTCCATAGGCTAGTGTGTAAAAAAAATAGCTCCTCAATTCAATTGCCACTTTCATCTATTGAATTTATAATCGGCACTCTGCTAAAAAATAATTTTGAACAAGGAGATGTGATGAAAGAATTTTATATTAATAGAATCGATGCAGAAGAAGATAAAGATGAGTATATGCCTTGGTAACTAAAGAAGAGAAAAAGTATTCCATCTGATATTTTGCTGTAGAAGTAGTATGAAATTAATCTTAAACAATGATGTGTTTGCAGTAATCGATGATTTCTTAGAGCCATCCCCTTTTGAAAAAATTTGGAATTTTATTCAAACTGAAAAATTTAAGTTTGTTCATTCTTCTAGATGGATAAATGCTTTTAGTCTCGAGGATGGCGCTCCTCTGTGGGGTAACGTTACTATTTCTCATTCAAGGCCTGAACCCTGCACTACAGAGCAAATTTACCCTACCGATACAACAATTGATTTATTTATACAGGCACTAATTGTGGGCTCTGCGGAGTTTTCTCATTTAATAGGGTTTAAAGATAGAGATTGGGACTTTTTCTATGCTAGGCCCTACCTTTACCCAAGGGGTTCAGGACTTTCTTGGCATACCGACGGAAAATATAAAATCTCAGGCGCGTATGTTTATTACTGTCATCCTAATTGGGATATGAATTGGGGAGCCGAATTATTAATTAATCCTATACACCAGCAAGAATTTGAATATCCTGAAGTCTCTTTAATTAATAATGAGATGAAAAAAGCAGGGTTCCACCTTAATAGCTCAGAGTTGAATAACTATATTGGCGATGGAATAGGCTATTATATCGTACCGAAACCTAATCGATTGGTTATTTTTAAAAATAATATTTTGCATTGTATAAAAAAAGTAGAAAATGCAGCAGGAAATCATGTACGGGCATCGATAACTGGTTTTTTTATGAGTAATGACAAAATACAGGAAGTGAAAGGGGGGCTGAAAAGACCATTCATTTATAATTATTAGTTTGAGCCCCACCAAATTATAGACAACCCCCAATCTTAATATGCTTGGAATTAAGAAATGAATTTAGTGCACGAAATATCCCCTACACAGGCTCAAGAAAAAGTAAATTTTGTTATTTTGATACCTCATACGGATGAAGTTACTTTATATAACCCTATACTTAGGGAAGAAGATGTTCCTTATAATGAACAACCAAGTCATTATCAATTTAAAAAATGGTCTGCTTGGTGTTCTGCTCATTTCTCCTCTTATTACTACTTTGTTAAGTATAAAAATGCTCTCTTAAGATGTAAGCAATTTTTGTATGATTTTGGGCCTTTATCAACATTAGATCATGCTGCTTTATACGATCATTGGGTTTGGGAAATGAAACCCCACGTTTTGAATCAGGAAAGTATTTGTTGGATTGGTTATGATTATTCGAAATCTAAAACGTTAAGTTTTTTATCCCATGGAACTAATATTGAACTTCGTTTACTTGAAGGAAATTTGAAGGATGAGGAGTTCTTAGATCTTTGTAAATTTTTTTCTCCTCTTTCATCATCAAGTGAAATCTTAGAAAAGAGCTTTTTTGAACTATCGTATTGGTCACGCTACAACAACTGCGTAGAAAATGCGTGCATTAATAGAAATGAATATAAACCACCTTCAAGTTTATGGAATTTAAGATGGCCAATGCATAATATCCTTAGAAGTAGCAGGCCGGATTCCTATACTAAGTATTTAAACCATCTTAACTTAGACTTTATTCCAGATAGCCAAATTATTTATGGTAATGAAAATCAAGTAGAAGAAATTCAATTTGTTATGTTTCCGAAGAATGAAAAGAAAAACCAAATTGCATGGTTTCGTGTTTTCAATAAAGCCTCTTTCCCAATAAAGAAGCCAGCACTTTCTAGATTGCCAAATATGAATTCATTTAGTGGATACAGTAATTTTAATTTAACTGTCCTAAACCCGAAGAGTGATATGATTTCCAGCAATATATACATTGCCAGTGTTAATAATTGTTATGGGCCACATGATGCTCTGTGGTGGGATAATGAAAATACTTATTTACTACAGCTAAGCGCTAGTGCTAATAACTCTATAGAGTATTTTAAGGGAATTTTTTGTCAACTTATGGATGACAAACGATCAATGGACTCATGCACTTTTAGTATGGATATATTAAGCTAGCACCAAAAGCTACCAGTAAAGCTCCAATCCACTGATATTGGGAAATCTTTTCACCAATAAAATAAGCAAATATTTGCGCAAATACCACTGAGGTATTACGAAGAGTAAGGGCTAGACCAGCTTCAGCATGACGCAATCCAATTAAAAATAGCAAGAAAGATAATGCACTTATAATTCCTCCTAGAGAAGTCATTTTCCAATTGGATTTAACTTGTTCTTTGAATATTTGTCTTTGTTTTTTCTTCATCAAAAGAAAAACACAAGGCAAAGCAATCCATAAAGCTGCAGAAAAGAGCGCAGCTGGGTTTGCACCATATGCTAAAGAACGACCGTAGCATAAATGATAACCAGCAATGCAGATGCCACATAGAACAGGAAATAACAGTTGTCTTGATTGATCAGGGTTAAAAGTTTGGCTTGTTAGTATCAATCCAAAAAGAACAGAGGATACACCAATGACACTAAATAAATTTATATTTTCACCAAGGAAGCATGCTGAGATAAACCAGACAATTACCATGGCGCTACCTCGCATAATAATGTAGGCTTTCCCAAGCGAAGACTGACTAAAACTGATAGCTAATGTGATTATATAGCCTCCTTCAAATAAACCGGAGGTTAGTGCCCATAAAAAGGAATCAGATGTTTCAAACAATGGACCAGAGAAAAGAGGAATAAATAGAAGCGAGAATACAGTTGCAAAACTCATAATTCCCAATACTTCGTAATAGGGAGTTGAATTGCGTTTGGCAAATGTATTCCATGTTGCATGGAGTATTGCGGATAAAATTATAAATACACCAGAACCCATTTCAGTTCATTTTGAGTTAAATAATCGATTATTGTAACATTGAATCAACGGGCTATAATACTTGTTTAAAACCTAATAGAAGTTTCAAAGTGGTTTTAGAGTTTAAACTAGTAGAAAAGAAGCCCCAAAGAGGGGCTTAATAGCTTGAAAAAATATATGCCTGTCCACCAAACTCTACCGAACAATAATCACTAATAAAAAGATCACGAGCAAAAGCTTCATAATCAAAATAGCAGATCAAACTATCCGGCAATTGATGGGCATAACAGTCATCAAATAACTGCCTGGAAAAATCAACCTCTGAATCATAACAACCTTGGTAATGCTCCTCCAACATAGTTTGTGCATCATCTATCGAATAGTCAGAGAGAAGAGCTAAACCCAGCTCCCCGTGTTCTTGGATAAATGAGGTGTACTCCACAATATTGCATATTGATTCGTACTCATGGATTTTGATGCTGCCGAATCCTTCATAATCATGTATGGCATATTCTTCAGCATTGGGTTCAGGGCTGTTATCCAGCATTTCCCAGATTTCTTCTATGATGTCATCTTCGCTTTGCGTGGCATCTATCCAAACACCATACAATATGGAGTTATTGTAAGAGGCTAAACAGGCAACGTAGATTGAAGGGGTGTCCATGGGATTATCTCCTTGTGTTAAGGGGGCAATCCCACACAGGAGCTTGCTCCCGTGGTAGGGTATGATCAAAACGGTAGTTCTTCTGAATCGGGTTGCAGTATTTCTCGCATCTGAGCCATGTGCTGTTCTGCGGTTTTGCTGCTTGATTCATCAGTAGATTTGGGTGTGCTGAGTAGCTGAATATGGCTGACAACAATGCTTAAGGCTTGACGCGCTTTACCTTCATTGTCAGTCCATTGATTAGAACGTAGTTTGCCTTCAAGGTATACTTGCGCCCCTTTCTTTAAATATTCAGTCACTTTAGTCAGCTTTCCAAAAAGCACTAGCTGATACCATTCCACTCTGGTTTGCCATTCATCATTCTGTTTGAATGACTCATTGGTTGCTAAAGTGGCTGTGACAAAAGATTGTCCGTCTTTTCCGGTGATGCTTTTAGGATCAGCCCCTAAATTGCCGATTAATTGAACGCGGTTTAAAGATGCAGTCATTGTATTCTCCTGTTATTTGTTAAATGTGAGCGCATAACAGAAAAACATCCGCATAGGCAGATGGTTTTCTGTTATGCAGATAAGACTTAAATCGTTTCAATCAACAAGCGATTCGTTGAGTATCAAACAGTTTGACAAAAGAAATCAGAGATTCCAGTTTGTGCATACTTAACTCTGCTTGCTGAATATCATGGGGATTGATTTGCAGTCGGTGGCGACTTAAATCATTGACACAACAATTCAGCTCAAACAGCAAATGTTCGATCTCAAATTGTGCTGGTTCCAGTTGTTGCATTATAGGCTCCTTGGAAATAGGGAGGATTAGCCCCAAAGGGACTATTAATCCCAATTGGGTTATGCAAAAAGATCACCGAAACATCGGTTGATTTACCTGGTTATTAATGATGATGTGCTCGAAGCACTCCTCGGGCGCAAGGCCGTAAAGACAACTCCTGATGGGGTTTCCCTGCTAAACGCTTTGCCATGGAATTAGGGAACAAGATGGCATATCACAAGACCTGTAGGTTTCGTCAGAATCGCACTGACTCTTCAGTTGTGTTGCTTTTAGATTATCAAGCCAGAACTGGAAATCAAGCGCTTTTTCCAAATGATAGTAAATGAACTTATTTGAAAATTTATTAATACACAGTTTTCTGATAAGTGATACAATTCAAAGATTAGCTCCCCGTTATTTGAGTATTATTTAGATGATTAAAGCCTCCTCAAATGAGTTGCGTTTTTGTTTCAGACCAATGAATAAATCTCAACATGAACTTGTTCTGGCGTGGATTCATCAGCCACATATTAATGAATGGCTTCATGGTGATGGTCTAAGTAATACGATTAAAGACATTGATCAATTTTTAAGTGATGGGGAATCGTGGGCTACTCATTGGATAGCCTATGATAATGAAATCCCATTCGCTTATTTAATTACTTCTGAAATAGAGAAATCAGAAGAATATCTTGATGGTGCAGTTACTCTAGATTTATTCATTTGCAGATTGGATTATATCGGTAAGGGATTATCAGTATGGATGATTCATGAGTTTATTTTAAGTCAATTTTCTGATGCAAAAATAGTGCTTATTGATCCTGAGATCTCTAATGAGCGTGCGGTTCATGTTTATAAAAAGGTTGGTTTTGAAATTATTGGAGAATTTCTAGCTTCATGGCATCCAGTGCCACATTATAAAATGAAATTGTGTATTGAAAAGCTAAAAAAACAAAAAGTGTCAGCCTAAATAAATTTTGGTTATGGATACTCTGGAGTGGCCGAGGTCTCTACTTATAATTCCACGGGCTTCACGATCTATTGCTTTTTCTGATTGAGACAAATATTTAGATGATTTTCCACCCTCAATTGGACATTTTAATGACTGTTTATCTGGAGAAAGCTGACTCGTGATTTCATGATATCTTTTTTGAGCATAGGCATGACGCAGACCATGGCACTTTTTAAGTCCCAGCTTTTCTGTTTCAGTTTGGTATTGCCTTAAATATTGTTTATAGGTTTTGCCTTTGGGGATCAATGATCGACCATGAGGTACTTGCTTAATCGCTTTTTCTAGCCATTCTTTTTGTTCATCGTTGGTGATATCTATGGATCTCCCAATACCGCCTTTTGTCCAGCTGGATTTTAATATTAGACGGTCCCCTCTCCAAGCATCACTGATAACTAATTTCATTGACTCTTCACGGCGTAAACCAAAGAGGCATTGGGCCTCAAGAGATAGACGTATCATTGGATTTTCGCATTTTGAGAAATCTACGTTAGTGATGGCTTTGTTATGTGTTGGCACATAATTCCGCTTGTCAATTTGATAATGATCATTGCTCGGCTTGATCAATTCTGGTTTATTGAGCCAGATAGATAACTTCCTTAGTTTAGACATGTAATTTTTGATAGTAGCGGGGTTTTTACCCAGTTTTTTCCAGTGCTCTACTAACACATAAATGTGTTTTGATTTTAGCCCTTTAACATGAGCAACCATAAAACCCTGGTCATGTAGATCCTTAATGCAGCGATTTAAGATATGGCGTGTGTCGGCTTTGCTGGCATGGGAATATACGCCTAACTCTTTGACACATTCATTGATCGAAAATAATGCGCTTTTCAGCTTTGATTTACTCATGGAGGTATGCCCATAGTGTGTTGCGGGATTTTATTCCCAGTTCATCATGTAATACTAAACAGGTTTGGTAGTTGCCCAGAATCGGTAGTAAGTATTCGTACATCTGTCTTGCATATAAATAACGCCAGGATTTTTTTATTGGGATGCTGTGGTCTACCAGTGCATGATTCCAATCTAGCTTGATGCGTTTGTAGCTAAAAAAATGTACCAGGCTTTGCCTATTGGTTAGTTGTTCTAAATCAGACAGAATATTTTTTTGGATTTCATTTCTGATAGGAATGGTTCTATCCACCGAGTTAAAAGTGATCTCGCGTGTGAGCGAGAGTTTATGTTCTTTAATATGGATACCTGGCCTAATATGTATTGCTTCACTAAAAGTTAGGCCAAATTGTGTTTGCAGTGCCATGATGATACGTGGTGTCCTATCAGAGAATGATTCCCAGAGGTTAGGTTGCCATTTTAATCGTTGGCGTTTTGGCTTTTTTCTTTGCAATTGCAAGGATTTGTTATCAATATTGAGTATTTGACAATCAATATCCTGTAAATAATTTCTGATAATTGTCATGTAACGCATAATCGTGGCGTCTTTGACACGGTCTTTTTTCCAATATTCAACCAGCTTTTGAATATGCTCTGATTTCATGACTTGCCATGAGGTAGGCACATCACCAATGCAAAATAAATCATCAATCATTTTTTGTATGACGTAAGCACGCTTTTTCTTTTCTTGATAGCTGCCTCGGTTATCAAGCTGAAAGTACCGATTAGCAGTTTGTCTTAAGGAATATTGTCTCATCATCCAATCCGAAAATTCATTTGCCCTGTTTCTGGTTTAGTGTTGGTCGAGCGGCTCACTCAAAAATGAAACCTGGCAAAAGCCATAAAGCTCGAAGTTGGGGGGCAAAACAATCGTTATAAGGCAAACGATCTCGCCGATTATTACAGTTTTTCTAGTGGTTATTTCTCCTTATTTTGCTGATTAATAAAAACGACAAGACAATGGGCCTTGTCACAAGTCCATGGTCAAATTGAAATAAATTGACTTAAACTCCCGAGGGAGTTGCCCTGCCGGATGGCAGAGATTCCTAGATGGTTTTCCCGACTGAACGTCTAGCCACAGAGTTAGGGAATGAAGTGGCTTTGCACAAGACGTTGGATACGTTTCGCTGGAATCACACCAGCTCTTCAGTTGTGCTTCATTAAAAAGTACCAAAGCGGTGCTTGCTGCGCAAGGGTTTGAAGAAGAGAATTTTGTCCTGACGCCAGACGGGCGCCAGGACAAAATGCGCTAATGTTTTGATTTTACCCGGTAAAATCAAGGTTGGTTTTCTGCGTCACTGCACAAAATTGCAGTGACGCAGAACAGAGGAGTAGAATACGATGCATTAATGATTGGGTTATATATTGTCAAAGGATACTCTGAATCAGACTTACGTTCATTGCCCCTCAAAAATTTGTTTTGTGTAGTCTAAACTTGGAGGGATTATATGTATGCAGAAGAAGGATTAATATTAATTTTATAGAACTGGGGAACATGAAAATTTTTATTGGAATATCAAAAAAATAAGGGGGCATGACTCACATGAAGCATATCAGACTGTCTAAAATAGAAAAAATGAGCTTTTTTAAGGTTGTTCTTATTGTTATTTTTTTCTTCACAGCAATAAACGCCTATGCAGGCAAGGAATCCTATCATATTAAATATCATAAAGATTCCAAAATAAAAAATGTATCTTTATCCAATATCGAGATATTAATAGAGTTCCATCGTAATGGAAATTCAATTGGGAGAATTACTACAAAAACAAGTAATACTCAAGATATTAAGATAGACAACACTTATGGAAAAAATTTGATTATTCATATCCTATCAATGAATATTGATGGAAAAAGGATAAGATGCTGGGGTGTATCGGTAATCCCCCCATTTTTAACTGACACTAAAAGTAGAAACCTAGGCTGCTAGAGCCAATTTTCTTTTGGGTGGTATACCTCCAATAGCCGAGTTAGGACGTTCATTGTTATAAGACCAAAGCCACTTGGTGGCCTGTTCCTGGACTTGTTCAATACTCTCAAATAAGTATTGATTAAGCCAGTCATACCGAACAGTACGATTATAGCGCTCAATATAGGCATTTTGCTGCGGACAACCTGGCTGAATGAATACAAGCTCAATATCGTGATTTTTAGCCCATCTTGCGAGCTTATGGCTTACGTATTCAGGCCCATTATCACAACGTATCTGCTTAGGCTTGCCTCGCCATTCAATGACTTGCTCCAGTGTCCGGATGACTCGGGCAGAAGGCAATGAAAAATCCGCTTCGATTGTCAGGCCTTCCCGGTTAAAGTCATCAATAATATTCAGTAGCCGATAACAGCGTCCATTATCCAGTTGATCATGCATAAAATCCATTGACCAGCACTGGTTGCTTGATGTTGGCACGGCCAGGGACTCAGGCTTTTCCCTGATTAACCGTTTTTTGGGTTTTATCCGTAAATTTAACTCGAGCTCTTTGTATACACGGTAAACACGTTTGTGATTCCAACAAAAACCTTTCACGTTGCGCAAATATAAAAAACACAAGCCAAATCCCCAGTTACGGTTGTTTTGAGTTAAGCGCATTAGCCAATCCGCTATGACCCTGTTTTCTTCATTCAGTTTGGGTTCATAACGGTAGCACGTCTCACTGATGCTAAATAACCAGCAAGCCATCCTGACTTCAATATTCCGTTCCCGCACTATCACGCGCGCAAGCTCTCGGCGAGCGGATGGCTTTTTTACTTTTTTTCAAGCACCTCTTTTAAAATTTCTGACTTTAAGCGCTCTTCAGCGTACATCTTCTTTAAGCGGCTATTCTCTGCTTCAAGTTCCTTTAGCCGAGCCATCATTGGAAGATCCATGCCTCCATACTTGGCTCGCCAGTTATAGAATGTCGCATTGCTTATACCATGCTCTCGACATAAATCTGGAACTGCAACACCACTTTGAGCTTGCTTCAATATCGACAGGATTTGGCTGTCACTAAATTTTGATTTCTTCATGCAGAATCTCCTTGCACATACATTACGAGAAAATTCTACTTTTGGCATCAACTATTTTGTGGGCGGATTACCTATCAACACGTAAAACAAATACGATTGAGATTCAGTGTGATAAAGTTGTTTCATTGAAGAAGATGGAAGAAGAAACTAAGCCCTCTGATTCAATTAATTGAGAAAGGGATGCGACAATCAATAATTCTCCTCAGTTCTTTTGATTATGTCTTTTGGTTTTAAAACCCCATGACTTAGAAAGAATAAAAAAATCCAGGATTGCTGAGCTAAAATACTGACTATTGACACAGAGAATCATGTAGCATGACACTATAAAGCACTCAAATTATCAGAAAAGAAACCAAAATGACCAATAAAATTCGCGGTAAAGTAAAATGGTTTAATGAAGGCAAGGGCTTTGGCTTTATTGAAAGTAGTGGCAAGGATTATTTTGTCCATTTCAGTGCTATACAAAGTAGCGGTTTTAAAACCCTTCCCGAAGGGGCAACCGTTCTATTTAAAGTAGGCAAAGGACAAAAAGGGCCGCAAGCAGAGGACGTTGAACTCGTTAAATAATTAAATAACCAAATCAAGGAGGAAGGAAGGTGAACAAACGAATTGCTTTAGTAACGGGAGGAACTGGTGGCATTGGAACAGCCATATGTCAAGAAATGCAAAACCTCAATTATCAAGTGATTGCTTGCTACTTCAAACATGGCCATCACGAATTAGCAAGAGAATGGCAGAAAAAACAATCCATGCAAGGATTTGATATCGACATTGCCTATGCGGATATTTCTTCCTTCAATGATTGTGAAAAATTAACGGATTTGGTGATAGAGAAGTACGGCAAAATTGACGTTCTAGTTAATAATGCAGGCATTACTCATGATGCCAGCTTGAAAAAAATGACACCGGAACAATGGCAAGAAGTCATTAATGCTAATTTAAATAGCGTTTTTAATATGACGAAAACCGTATTATCCAACATGCTGGATAATGGTTATGGGCGTATTATCACAATCTCCTCCATTAATGGGCGCAAAGGGCAGTTCGGACAATGTAATTATGCCGCCAGTAAATCGGCGTTATATGGTTTTACCAAAAGCCTGGCGCAAGAAGTCGCAAAGAAAGGAATTACCGTGAACACGGTCTCCCCTGGCTACATTAATACGGAGATGCTTGCCGCGATGAGGGATGATGTTTTAGAAGCCATTGTCGCTCAAATTCCTGTGGGGCGATTAGGCAAACCTCAGGAAATTGCTCGGGTCGTTGCTTTTCTTGCTGATGAACAAAGTGGCTTTATCACGGGTGCTAACTTTGATATCAATGGTGGACAATACATGTAATTACTAAATGACCAAGAATACTTTTAAAGAAAAAATGACTTTTGGTTTATTAGCCCTTAATATTGTAGCCGCTATCCACATAAAGAGTCTGACCAGTGATGGAGGCGGCTTTATCGGATACCAAAAATGAGGCTGTTTCACCAATGTCCTCTATTGTAACCAGTTGATGCAAGGGCGCTTCCTTTGCTGCCTGTTCCATCAGCGTATCAAAATCAGCTAAACCTGAGGCTGCACGAGTGCTTATTGGCCCTGGAGAAATGGCATTGACTCGAATCTTTTTACTGCCAAGTTCCATGGCGAGATAGCGTACTGAGGTTTCCAAAGCCGCTTTAACAGGCCCCATGAGATTGTAATTTTTGACCACTTTTTCGGCACCATAATAACTCATGGTTATGATACTCCCTCCATCGACCATCAGTGGTTCAGCGGCTTTTGCCAATCGGATGAGCGAATGACAAGAAATATCCATCGCCATCATGAAGCCGTCTTTCGAGCAATCGACAACACGACCTTGTAAATCAGTTTTTGGTGCAAAGGCAATCGCATGGATAACAAAATCAAGACGACCCCAGCGGTCTTTTATTTTCTGAAATAGGGCATCAAATTGTTCCTTATCCGTCACGTCCAAAGGCATAACAATAGGAGATGACACTTTTTCAGCCAAAGGCTGTACATAGCCCCTGGTTTTCTCATTTTGATAGGTGATTGCCAATTCGCTGCCCGCTTCATGCAATGCTTTAGTACAACCCCATGCGATGGAGTACTCATTGGCAATTCCAACAATCAATCCTTTTTTATTCTCCATCAGCTTTTACTCCCGTTTGACGCTCAAGAAGTGACATGGCATGAATTGCCATCATGCGCTCTTCGTTAGCTGTAACAACCCGTGTTTCAAAAGGTTTAAGAAATTTCAAATGACGCAAGATAGTGTTTCGCACAAAGGCTGAGTTCTCACCAATACCGCCCGTAAACACGATGGCATCCATCCCACCCAGGGTTACTGCCATCATCCCCATGAATTGGGCAGCTTTAAGGCAGAAATAATCTAATGCAAATTGTGCCCTTGTATCCTCACTGTCTTGCAAGATTTTCACATCATTGCTTAAGCCTGATAAGCCAAGAAGTCCAGATTCATTATAAAGAAGACGCTCAACCTCATCGGTAGATAAGCCTAAATGACGCATCATAAACGTTACAGCGCCGGCATCAAGGTTCCCACAACGAGTTCCCATGGGTAATCCATCCAAGGCAGTCATGCCCATCGTCGTATCAATACTTACTCCATTACGCATCGCACACAAACTTGCTCCATTGCCAAGATGGGCCGCAATAAGCCGTCCCTCAACTAATGAAGGCTCATACCGCCGCAAGGTGTGAACAATCCATTCATACGATAATCCATGAAACCCATAACGACGAACACCTTGTTCCCTTATCTTTTGTGGCAATGCATACTCGGTGAACAAAGCCTTATGATGGGCATGAAACGCTGTATCAAAACAAGCAATTTGAAGTGCCTCTGGTTTCAGGGTACTGATGAATTCAATGGCTTTGAGATTATGGGGTTGGTGTAAAGGAGCCAATGGAGCTAATGCCCATAATTTCTGCATGACGTGTGGATTGACTATCACACTGTTTTTAAAGAGAGTCCCGCCATGGACAATGCGATGAGCAACTGCAGTCACCTGCCATTGTTCACTCAAAACCTCAATCCAGTTCAAAATAAGACGTAAGGCTTCTTCATGCGTACACTCATCAGAAAGGCTTTTTTTATCAACCTCTGTATTGCCGAGATTTGGTATTGCACCGATCGCTGTAAATGAAGGCTTGTTACCAATATCAGATACTTTCCCTTGAACCAACAGTTGTGGGTTTAATTGTCTTGAAAAAAGCTGAAATTTGACACTGGAAGAGCCTGCATTAATCACAAGGATACTGGCTTCTTGTACTTGGGTCATTTGATTCGTCCTTCCTTTCGAGCTGCCGCCAGTTTAACAGCCAGGGAGCAAGAGAAGAGCCTCGTTCTAAGTGAGTCGGCTCGGCTCACCAGAATGAATGGAACACGAGCACCCAAAACAATTCCGGCAGCATCCGCATGGCCTAAAAAAGTCAATTGCTTGGCCAAAATATTCCCGGACTCGATTTCAGGAACCAAAAGAATATCCGGATCGCCTGCCACAGAAGAAATAATCCCTTTTTCTTTGGCTGCCTCCTTGTTAATCGCATTATCAAAAGCCAAGGGACCGTCAAGAATGCCATCATTTATCTGTCCTCGGTCAGCCATTTTGCATAAAATAGAGGCATCGACAGTGGCTTGCATCTTAGGGTTGACGGTTTCGATGGCGGCAAGGATGGCTACTTTGGGCTTCTTGTCCTCGCCAAACAATACTCGCCAAAGATTAATGGCATTTTGGCAAATGTCCGCTTTGTCGGTGGCAGTAGGGGCAATATTAATCGCAGCATCTGTAATGATGAGTGGTTTGTGGTACGAAGGGATATCCATGACGTAGGCGTGACTCACACGATGTTGCGTGCGTAAGCCCGAGGCGGTGGGTACAATAGCCCCCATTAATTCATGAGTGCTTAATGAGCCTTTCATGATGGCATCAATCTCGCCGGAAGCTGCCAATTCGGCAGCCTTGCTTGCTGCGGCATCGCTGTGTTCTGTATCAATCGTTTCCCACTGTGATAAATCAATACTTGCTTCCAAAGCTGCAGTTTTCATCTTGACCAAAGGGCCAATTAAAATGGGAATAATGAGTCCTGCGTTTACCGCATCGTTCACCGCTTCCATGACACTCATACTAACCGGATGCACAATGGCCGTGCGAACAGCGCCCATACAGCGACACGCTTTGATTATCGCCTCGAAGCGATCGTGGTTATGTATTTCTATAGACGGTAAATGAGTTCGTGCAACCCGTACTTTTTTCGTTGGCGCAAGCACGGTTGCTAAGCCCTCGATGACCGTTTCTCCGTGCTGATTCACACCCTTGCAATTAAAAATCACACGGGGCTTATTGGCACCCTTATCCTTGACGATGATGGTGATGGTGAGCGTATCCCCTAAACGCACTGGCTTTTTAAATTGAATGTCCTGTTTAAGATAAATGGTGCCTGGACCAGGTATAATAGTACCAAGAAGTGTTGAAATCAGCGAGCCAGACCACATGCCATGACCCACAATACCATGAAAAATATCGCTTTGGGCAAACACCGGATCCATATGAGCAGGATTCACATCACCCGACATGGCAGCAAATAAATTGATGTCGTCTTGAGTGAGTGTTTTACTTAGACTCGCCTGCCGGCCTACCGTAAGCTCATCAAAAGTCACATTCTCAAGAAACTCCTTGTCCATTTTTCTTCCCTTTTATTTCTGCAGTACATAAGTACCTGGTGCAGCGGGTAGTGAGGCATTTATGACCAACGCAGGAACGCGTTTTTTGGTGGACTGTTGCACTAACCAATCATGCCATTCTTGCCACCAGGAGTCTTCTTGTTTTTCTGCAATCGCGAGCCAACTCTCAGGATTGAGATAAGCATCACCTTTCTTGCTCTCATGAACCCGATAAGAACGCCCCGGATGACCCGGTTCACTCACAATCCCTGCATTATGTCCGCCACCGGTGAGGACGAAGGTAATGTCACCCTCCGTCATCAGGTGGATTTTATAAACAGACTGCCAAGGCGCCACATGGTCTTTTTCAGTACTGACTGCAAAGACGGGCAACTGAATGTTTTCAGCAGCCACCGGCTTTCCTTCCACGGTATAACGGCCTTCTGCAAAATCATTGTTTAAAAACAGTTTTTCAAGGTATTCGCTGTGCATTTTATAAGGCATCCGCGTGGCATCCGCATTCCAAGCGGTTAAGTCAATCATCCCACGCCGCATCCCGTGCATGTAGTCTTGAACCATTTTGGACCAAATTAAATCGTAGGCACGCAACATTTGAAAGGAACCGGCCATTTGTTTGGTATCAAGATACCCTTGTTCTCCCATCATGTTTTTAAGGAAAGCCACTTGGCTTTCAGTAACAAAAAGCATTAATTCCCCGGCTTCAGTAAAATCCCCTTGGGCTGCAAGAAGGGTGAGGCTATTTAAGCGTTCATCCTTATCTCTACTCATCGCGGCCGCCGTAATCATGGCTAGTGTGCCACCTAAACAATAGCCCATCAGATTAATTTTTGTTTGAGGCAGAGTGGCTGATACCGCATCAATCGCAGCCATGGCGCCTTGGCGATAATAATCATCCATTCCTAAATCACGATCCTCTTTGTCGGGGTTACGCCAAGAAATGATGAATACGGTATGGCCTTGCCTTACGAGCCACTTCACCAAGGAATTATGAGGCGATAAATCCAAAATATAATATTTCATAATCCAGGCAGGGAGAACCAGTATGGGCTCTTTATACACGGTTTTAGTCAGAGCTTCGTATTGAATCAATTCGATTAAATGATTTTGAAACACCACTCGTCCTGGGGTAATCGCCACGTCTTTGCCCGGGATAAAATGTTCAGAGCCTGTAGGTGGTGCGCCCGTTAGCTTTTCTAAGGAGTCTTCCATAGCGATTTGGCTGCCTTGAATGAGATTAAGTCCCCCAGTGCGAATGGCTTCATGAAACAAATCAGGGTTAGACCAAACACAATTGGAAGGGGACAGGGCATCAAGATATTGGCGTGCCCAGAATGAAACGGTGCGTTCCACTTGGCTGGGTAGCCCAGGAACTTTGGTTGTGGCACGTCGCCACCAATCCTCTACCTGCAAAAATCCTTCCGCATATAAGCGCCAAGGCATAGGCTGCCAACTGTCTTTTTTGAAACGTACGTCTTTGCCACCAGCAGCACGATCGACACAAATGATATTATTAATGCAATCATTAGCATGAAAGACAGGATAAAAGGCCAGTTCCCATAATACTTCTGGAGATTGTGCCAATTGCCAAAGCCATGTGGAATAGGACGAGCCTAGCGCTGCAGGACTTATCCCCGCAGTCCATTTAGCAAGGTTTGCTTGAAATAACTGACCGAAAAAAGCAAAGGCATTATCAGTAGCGTCTGCATCACTGGGTGCACAACAAGAATCTAAACCTTCTGAAGATTCTTCCTGCTGAGTTAATAGGATTTTCTTGGGACAGCATTGCTTTTCTAGTCCATTCATGGCCTATATCCTTGGCATTATATAAGTAGATAATCAATCAGATACATACAATAATAGCAGAATATTTAACCTACCCATTCAGTTCAGGGGATATCTATTCTTGTATGGGGATGCTAAATAATGACACTTTGAGGAACTTTAGCTATTTCTTTCCTTGCTTGGTAGTAATGATCACTTTCTTGACTATGGACTATAGTCAATGGTTTATTAAGCCATTTAAATACCTTAAAGCAATTTATTGCAATAGCGGATTAATTATTTTAAGCAGATTATTACCACCTATCAAAAACAAGAGGAAGAAGTAGCCGAAAATATGATAGCAGGTGACAAGTGACTTTAGCTCGCAAATCAGGTATGCATCTTAGCCATCACTATGCAAAATGGTGAATTTATTTTACTCAATTGAAAGCGACATTAATTTTATATTTTTACAATTAATACTTTTATTCGTAATCAAAGTAAGTAATAGTCTTATATGGGTATGTTAAAAGCACGCTAAATAAAAGGAATTATAGATATGAAAATTGTTTATTTAATAATTAGCTTTATGATTCTTCTTTTGAATTCGGGCTGTGGAGGATTACGTCAAGTAAATGAAGATGCGAAAAATGTTAACTTGTATTTTTCCTATCCTACAGGAAATTGCCGTTTCTTAGGGATTATTAAAAATCCAAATGTACATGAAGTTATGGATATCCGCTCCTCTTTAAAAGATCTAGAAAAAGATGATAATAATTTTTTAAAAAATGAAGGCGCGAAGTTAGGAGCAAATGTTATCGTTCTTGTAACACATACACCAAGGGAATTTCATAAGAGATATGTAAGGGGATCAAAAAACTTAACAACTATTAATATCCATTCCGTAATAGCTAATGCATATTATTGTCCCTATGTGAAAATTGACCAATTACAACAAAGAAATTTAGAAATTAAGCAAACTCCATTATTTGAAAATGATGACCTGCAGATAAATTATTAAAAAATCCAGGGTCCTATCTGGTAACAGGACTACATTACTGTAGCCCCGTCCCATAAGAACGGAGCATGCGACTTTAGCCGCACTCCGCTCAAGCCTTCGCAAGGCCAACTTTGGTTGACCCAACCATCCAGTCTACTTCATTTGATGATAATAAGGAGGTTGATGCTTTATCCCTTGTTTCTAGCCGCTATAGTTTCAAGTAGCGCTGGCGCTTCTTAAAATATTCTGTATAGGCTGGAACATAGGGTGTTGCCTCTACCCTTATTTTGGTATGTCTTCTAATAGCAACAGAACTCATTAAAAATAAATCCATATAGGTGCTTTTGCTATCTTTATTTGGGTTTCTCGCAGTAAATATCCAATCTCGTGCACCCTGAGAGCGAAAGTACTTCTTTTCCCTCCATGCTGTACTTTTTCTCGGGCGTCTACGATGAACCAATCTCCACAAGGCTTGGTGTATTTGATGATCGATAAATCCAAACGTCTTTTTATCAGAATCGGTTTGGCCTTGTATTCCGGCAAGCCATTTATAAACCAGATATAACGGTCCATGTAACCAAACAATTCCATGCACAGGTATCTGATTTAACTGAGGCAACGAGTAATGTAAGGTTACCCTTCATCGGTAAAATAAATTTTAAACATAAGGCCATCTGTTACAAGGCCATTTTAATCCTTTCCTTATCTCTAGAAAAACTGCTTCATTTTATTTTTCATTGAGATAAATGATTATAATCCCGTTAAAAATAAAAACAGTAATAGCATCCGCCTCATACACATCCTTATTACGGTACCGTGCATCCATTTTTTAATTAAAAATCCCTGCCACACACTCTAATGCAACGTAAAGGAAACACCATGCAAAAAAATCGCTCCTAAGATGAGGAAAATGAATAGGGCGATGACAAATCGCAAATGCCTCTTTTTTCTAAAGAGAAACATGAGGCCAATTAACAGAATAACAAATACACCCAAAACGCCTATAAACCATGCATTGAGTTCCATTATTCATCCCTGAGTAGATTATAAAATCCCTTGTTATCCATTTTGGTGTATATGGCCACCATCACCACCAAAACCACCCTCATAAGCTCCTTCAGGATGAGTCTCGGCAGGGGTTGTTTTATTACAAGACATTAAACCGCATCCTAAAATGAGTAAGCCAATAAAAACAAAAATTGTTTTAAATCCGATAGGGTTCATTTACATCTCCATTTCCACAAATAAAAATCGTTGCATCGGTCATCATAACATACTGAATCCTATGATGTCCTGCTTAACGAAACCCTAAATGAATCTCTCCAGAGGCATGATAGGAAACAACCTCTTACCATTTTAACTGGTGTTTTTATTTTGAAAATTCAACAATCGCAAACCATTCGCAACAACAATGAGACTTGCTCCCATATCGGCAAAAACCGCCATCCAAAGTGTCGCCAACCCAGCCAAAGCCAAGATGAAAAAAACAACCTTGATAGCAATCGATAAACTGATATTTTGACGTAGCACCCGAGCTGTTTTATGACTTAAATCGATAAAAAAAGACAGCATCGCTAAATTATCGTTCATCAGGGCCACATCCGCTGTTTCAAGTGCGGTATCAGTCCCTTTTCCCATCGCGAAACTAATCGTTGCCTTTGCAAGTGCAGGGGCATCATTAATGCCATCACCAACCATACCCACGGTGTGGTAATGAGCCAACAGGGCGTTCATGGCATTCAGCTTCTCTGTAGGCAAGATATTGGCATTGACTTCATCAATTCCCACCTCTTTGGCAATAGCGGCAGCGGTGACGGCATTATCTCCAGTTAACATGGCTGTTTTGATGCCACGTTGATGCAAGGATTGGATGGCTAATTGGCTGGTTGAACGAAGGGTATCCGCTACTGCAAAAATAGCCAACACGGTTGTGTCATTACTTAAAATAACTGTGGTCTTTCCTTCTTGCTCTAACTGAGCAAGTTGTTTTTCGATACCGGAATTACACACCCCATTGTCTTCAGCCAGCTGATGATTCCCAACAAAATACTGCTCATTATTGACGCTCCCCATGACGCCCCGACCAGGAATTGCTTCAAACCGACTCACCGTCAATAACGACCCCGTTGGTTGTTCTTCTCGCCAGTATTCGACCAAAGCGTGGGCAACAGGATGTTCGGAGTGACTGTCTAAACTGGCTGCCAAGAGCAGTAAATCACCTTTGGTTTGCGTGCTTTCATAGGCAATAAAATCCGTGACCACCGGCTTTCCTTCAGTCAGTGTTCCCGTTTTATCCAGCGCAATGAGTTTTAACTGATAGCCGATTTCTAAATAACTTCCGCCCTTGATAAGAAGTCCGTGATGAGCTGCCGCTGCCAAGCCACTTACTACGGTCACAGGCGTTGAAATAACCAACGCACAAGGGCAAGCGATTACAAGCAAGGTGAGTGCCTTATACAGCCAATCATAAAAAGGATACCCCAATGCAATTGGTGGAATCAGAGCAACGGCTACTGCAATGAGCACCATGATTGGCGTGTAATATTTGGCGAACTCATCAACAAATCGCTGGGTTGGTGCCCGCTCTGCTTGTGCTTGTTCTATTGCTTTGCCAATTTTAGCCAACAGGGTATCGCCTGATTCTTTGGTCACCTTCACTTCAAAGGAGCCTCGCTCATTGAGCGTACCGGCAAACACACTGTCTCCTGTTTGTTTGCTCACAGGCATCGACTCACCAGTAATGGGCGCTTGATTAACGCTACTTTGGCCACTCACAATAACGCCGTCCAAGGCAATCCGCTCACCTGGCTTAACCAGGATAATTGCACCTGACTTGATGTTCTCGACCGCTAATTTTTGCCATTTTCCTTCCGTCGTTTTGACGGTTGCTTCATCCGGTGCAATCTGCATCAGGCTTCGAATGGCTAATCGTGCTTTATCCAATGAGTAGCGTTCAATACGCTCAGCCAATGCAAATAACACGGTGACCATCGCCGCTTCCGGCCATTCGCCGATGAGTATGGCACCTGTTATTGCAATCATCATCAAGCTGTTGATATTCAAGGCTTTCGTGCGCAGAGCAAGCCAACCCTTTTTGAAGGTAGGCGGTCCACTTATGGCCATAGCCACTAATGCCAATGCCGCTACCCAAACTGACTTCTCGGTCCCAAATAAATAGGAGAGCACTTCCGAGAAAAGAGCCAACAATCCAGCTACAGCAAGCCACCACCAAGAAAAATCATTGGCCTCTTTTGGGCTATCACTTTTAGTGCTGCTTTTGGTGCGAACACTCATGCCCAATGCTTCAATTTGTCTCTGGAGTGGCTCAATCGTATTTAAACGATGATGAATCGTCACTTCTTCGGCAATGAAGTTAAAATCCATCTTTTCGATTTCCGGAATTGTTTGTAATTGTCGCCTAATTAATTGCTCTTCAGCAGGACAATCAAGCCCTGCAACAAAAAAGGTCGTTAAGGTTAAAGGTGTTGTCATAATGATTTCCCACATTGACTGCAATGACGTATCTAAGCAGTGTTTATTTTCTTAGTGAGGTAATTTATTGATTACATTGCACTCAATACTCTCTCGAGTCGTTCCTTCACTTCAAGAGCAATATGATTTATCTCCGAATTGCTGACTAATTCCAATACTGCTTTAGGATCCATAAATTCAACATATACGTTGCCAAGGTTATCTTGACGTACGACTACATTACAAGGTAGAAGCAAACCTATAGAGGGTTCCTTAGCTAAAGCATGATGAGCAAATTGAGGATTGCATGCACCAAGAATTTGATAAGGAGGCATATCTTGATTTAACTTTTTTTTCAGCGTTGCTGATACATCTATAGTGGTCAGGACTCCAAATCCTTCTTTTTGAAGCCCTTCTGTAACTTTTTTTACTGTATCGTCAAAAGAATATAATACTTTTTTTCCAAATCCATATTTAATATGTTCCATTTTTTAATCCTCGATTTTTTATAAATTACTAAGATAATTCTAATTATTAACTCTAAAACACTCAGATATTACAAACTGTGTATCTCTCAGCATAAATTAGGTTTCCTCGCCTGATTTCTTCATCAATGGCTTTTTACGTCGCTCATGAAACACATAATACAAACCAGGCAATACCAACAAAGTCAGGAAAGTCGAAGAAATAATACCGCCAATCACCACCGTGGCTAAAGGCCGTTGCACTTCAGAGCCTGTACCGGTCGCTAATGCCATTGGTACAAAGCCCAAAGAAGCCACTAAGGCTGTCATTAATACCGGACGAAGACGCGCCAGTGAGCCTTGCAATACCGCGTCTTTTAAATACATTTTTTTTTGCTCGTGTAGTTTATTGATAAAAGTAATCATTACCAAGCCGTTTAGCACCGCAACTCCTGATAAGGCAATAAACCCGACTCCCGCGGAAATGGATAAGGGGATCCCCCGTAACCATAAGGCGAGTACACCGCCTGTTAATGCTAAAGGAATGCCGCTAAACACCAAAAGCGCATCTCTTACTCTACCAAAGCTCATAAACAGCAGTAGGAAAATGCCCAATAAGGTAATAGGCACTACAATTTGTAGTCGTTGAGAGGCCGATTGCAATTGTTCAAATTGCCCACCCCAGGTTATCCAATACCCACTGGGTATTTTGACATTTTGCTCAATGCGTTGTTTGGCCTCATTGACAAACGAACTTAAATCACGATTTCTTACGTTCGCACTGACGACCACGCGACGTTTACCGCTTTCGCGACTGATTTGATTAGGGCTCTCGCTTCTCACCATTTTCGCCACTTCATTCAGAGGAATGAAATGGCGCTCACCGTCTTTAGCAGGAGGCAAAGGAATAAAGATTTGTCGTAATACATTCGGATCGGAGCGCAATGATTCAGGTAGGCGTACAATTAAATCAAAACGTTTATCTCCCTCAAAAAGCTCCCCACCTTTTTTGCCGCCTGTAGCAATCACAATCGCATCTTGCACACTACCTATTTGTAAACCGTAACGGGCGAGCATATCGCGATTAATCGCAATGGTTAAAAGCGGCAAGCCACTGACTTGCTCGACCTTGACATCTGCAGCCCCGGGTACCTTTTTTAATTGCGCACTTATCGATTCAGCTATTTCTAGCAAGGTATCCATGTCATCGCCGAATACCTTCACCGCCACATCGCTTCGCACCCCAGAAATAAGTTCATTAAAACGCATTTGAATCGGCTGGGTAAACTCATAATTATTACCAGGAATTTGTTGTACCGCCTGTTCAATTTCCTGCACTAACTCTTGCTTGGTTTTTTTGGGATTGGGCCACTCTTTTCGAGGTTTTAAGATAATAAAAGTATCTGCCACGTTCGGTGGCATGGGATCGGTGGCTACCTCTGCCGTTCCAAGTTTTGCAAACACGTTTTTGACTTCAGGAAATTGCCGCACCCGTTCTTCCACCAAATCTTGCATGGCCAGGGCTTGAGTCAAACTGGTGCCTGGAATGCGCATCGCATGCATCGCAATATCGCCTTCATCCAGGCTTGGAATAAATTCCCCACCTAAGCGATAAGCAAGGAGCAAACTGATGACCACTAAAACCACTGCCGCACTAATGACCCATCGCCTTGCATGAAAACTACGGCGTAACACTTTAGCATAGACTTTTGACAGGTGATGCACGAGCCAATTTTCTTTTTCCTGGACACGTCCTCGAAGAAAAATTGCAACGGCTGCAGGAATAAACGTCAATGCAAAAAGCATGGAGGCCAACAAGGCGATGATGACGGTTTGAGCCATCGGTAAAAACATTTTTCCTTCCACACCCGTTAACGTTAAAATCGGCAAATAAACCACCGTAATAATGAACACGCCAAAGATGCTGGGCCTTATGACTTCGGTGGTCGCATAGGCAATCACTTTTAAGCGCTCTTCCAGATTTAAAACTCGCTGCAGTGCATGCTGTTGCTCACCTAAATGTTTAATGCAGTTTTCAACGATAATGACCGCACCATCCACAATCAAACCAAAATCAAGTGCTCCTAAACTCATTAAATTGGCACTGATTTGATTACTCACCATGCCGGTGATGGTGAGTAACATGGATAAAGGAATGACCATCGCCGTAATAAGGGCGGCCCTAATATTTCCCAAAAATAAAAATAAAATGACACAAACTAATAAGGCGCCTTCAAGAAGATTGTTCTTCACCGTATTAATCGTGGCATTCACCAGCAAGGTTCGATTATACACCGTGACTGCTTCAACACCTTGAGGCAAGGATTTGTTAATGTCTTTCATTTTGGCGGCCACGCGCTCAGAAACGGTTCGGCTGTTTTCTCCCATCAACATAAACACCGTGCCTAAAACCACTTCTTTACTGTTCTCTGTTGCAGCGCCTGTACGCAACTCTTTACCTAAAGCAACATCTGCCACATCACGGATACGAACCGGTGTGCCTTCAAAACTGGCAATCACAATATTTTCAATGTCCGGAATATTTTTTACTTGACCGGGCACGCGAATTAAGTTTTGCTCCCCATTGGTTTCAATGTAACCTGCGCCCACATTGGCATTATTGCGCGTAAGCGCTTCTACCACATCGTTCAAACTTAAACGATAGCGAACCAGTTTCATGGGATCGGGCGTAATATGAAATTGCTTTTCATAACCACCAATGGTATTGACCTCCGCAACGCCTTCCACATTTCGTAGTTGAGGCTTAATAATCCAATCCTGAATGGTACGAAGTTCAGTGGGATTGTAACGCTGGGACACAGGCACATTAGGTTTATTGGTGACAGTATACATAAAAATCTCACCAAGACCTGTCGATATGGGGCCTAGAGTGGTTTCCGCTTCGGGCGGTAGTTTATCCCTAACCTCTTGCAAACGTTCATTAATTAACTGACGCGCAAAATAAATATTCGTGCCGTCTTTAAAGACCACCGTGACTTGCGATAACCCATAACGCGACAAAGAACGCGTATAATCGAGATTAGGTAGCCCACTCATCGCTAACTCAATAGGAAAAGTAATGCGTTGCTCCACCTCAAAGGGCGAATAGCCTGAAGCTTGAGTATTAATTTGCACTTGCACGTTGGTAATATCAGGAACGGCATCAATGGGCAAACGTTGAAAGTTGTAGACGCCGAGCGCTGCAATCACCAAGGTGAATAAAAGAACAAACCAACGATGTTTTAGAGAAAAGCGAATAATTTTTTCAAGCATCTCAATCCTTAGTGCTCATGGCTCGCGCCTTCCTTGCCTAACTCAGCCTTCATAAAAAAGCTGTTTTTACTGACATAACGCTGGCCAGCATCAAGCCCTGACACCACTTCTGCCCATTGGTCGTCTTTTTCACCTAAAGTAACGGGTGTCGCTTCAAAATAATCCCCTTGCTGGACAAAAACCACCTCTTGTTTATCCATGCGCTGGATGGCCGAAAGAAGGACCGCCACTGGTACTTTTTTTTCTTTAATGGTAATGGCCGCATTCACATACATTCCTGGTAACCAGACTCGTGGTTCGTTAGATAAAACCGCACGTGCTAACGTGGTTTGACTGTCTTCGATGCCTAAAGGTGCAATGTAAGAAATCGTGCTGGTGGACTTTGGTTGTCCTTCATCGCCCGTGACAGTCACTTCCATCCCTTGCTTCACAAGAGGGGACTCTTTGCGATACAAGGTAAAATCGGCCCACACCGTGGCTAAATTGGCCACCTCATAAATGGGTTTGGTGTTTTGAGCCAACTCGCCATTCGTTGCATATTTTTGCACAATAGTCCCAGTCATTGGGGCAGTAATGCTGTAGTTTTGCAAACTCTCATTGCTTTCAATGGTGACTAATACGTCTCCTTTAGTGACTTCATCACCGAGATTTTTAGTCATTGATTTAATGATGCCCGAATAGCGTGCATAAATAGGAGTTAGGGTGTCGCGATTAGGAACAATTTTTCCGACCACCTTTAATTGGGTCTTAATGGTTTGGCTCTGAGCTGTAGCAATTTGAATGTCAGCCGCTTTTAGAATGCCTGATACTATTTTTACGCGACCTTCATAGCTTGAGTAACGCCAATTGTAACGTGTTCCATTAAGCTCTAATTGCACCGTCACATCAAAAGAATGAGGTTCTCGAATCACTTGATTGCTTTGTAAAAAATGCTCAACAGGAATAAAGGTAATCTCTTCTTTTTTGTCATTGAAGCGGAGCAATTGAACCGTTAAATGGGCCTTATCGGGTGAAATCAACTCTCCATTTTGATAAAGATAAGCACGAAAATGAGGAGGCATCCCTCGTTCAAATATTAACAGCTCAAGGGCTATGTTCCCTTCTTTTAGCAAACGTCCCCCATTGGGCCCTTTTTCCATGGTGTCTTGGTGATTGTTTTCCTCAACCGCATGAGTATCTCCACTTGCCCATAATGAAAAGGAACTTAAACCAAATAAAAGAATCAGTAATGGAATCGGGAGAATGAATAACTTTAGAAATTTCATTGACTCTCCTTAACAGGATTTAATCCTAAAAGCCCTACCAGCTGAATTAGTGCTTTATGATAATCCGCATGGGCTTGCTGGTAATGACGCTCTTCTTCATACAAGGTATTGAGTGCTGTGAATAACTCAATATACGTGTAACGCCCCATTTGATAACCCTCTTGCGCGAGTGTTATTGATTTACGTGCTAAAGGTAATAGTGAATCGGTGACTAAACTCGCTTCATAGTGACTTTGCTGGGCTTGTAAAAAGGCATTGTACACATTTTGACGCACATCAAGTCGCGTTCCTTGAAAGTCATGGGACGTTTGCGTGTATTGCGCCTCTGCAGTCAGGATTTTGCCTTGATTTCTATTGTAAACTGGCACTTCCGCAAAAGCGGACATCACGGCAGCATTACTGCCGTCATCAGAAAAATGACGGCCACCGAGTTGTATGTTTAAATCCGGCCAAACGGACTTTTTTACTGCCGTAATCGTCGCACGCTTGGCTTGCAATTGCAGTTGCATTTGCAGGAGCTGCGGGCTTTGAGGTAAGTGTTTTAATAATTTGGGCCAATTAAGTGAAATGCCCGGCAAGCCCTTATCCACCAAGGGTCTATCTATTCTTAGCCCGTCACCTAATGACCGAGCCAGTTTGGCTCGTTGGAACAACGCGTCACGTGCCGCTTTATTTTCCTGAATTCGAGCCTCACCCAACCGTATTTGGGCTAATCGCAAGTCCAATTCAGACCCAGCACCTGCCTTAACCCGTCGTTCAATGGCTGCCACAATGTCTAGATTCAGTCGAATTAGTTTTTTCGTCACGCGATGCCATTGCTCCGCATACAGCGCGTCCACGTAAGCTACCCCAACCGCCACATACAGGGTGGCCTTTTGCACTTTAATCTGGGCAAGAGATGCTAAGTAATCCGCATAAGTTGCTTTTTTTAGATACTGAAGGCGATGCCCCAAAGGAATGGGTTGAGTGGCGGAAAAAGTTGTTTCTGCTGCTTCATAACTACTATAACTACCTGAACCACCAAAATTTTCGGCAGTTAAAGTTAATTGCGGATTGGGATAAAGACCGCTTTGAATAAAAACCCCGCGCATCGCTTGGGCTCTATCGATTTCTGCTTGCAATTCAGGGTTATTTCGGTAAGCAATATCTAATGCTTGCTTAAACGTTAGTGGAGCAGCAGCCATCACTTCATTACAAAGGAAGTGTATTAATAGAATAATGGCTAAACCGATGTAACGCATCCCTCACCTTTTAAAAAATACCATGCCCAGTATCACTTATTTAGTGTATCCTGATTTGCTTTAAGAGAATACCCTCTGTACCCTATAGAATGGCAAAAATTAGCTTAATAATTCACTGGAATCATTGAATTTCTTTTATGCAGTGAATAATTAACAGCTCTATCCAGGTGATGATTCGATGCGGATTCTTTTTTTAGGTGATGTATTTCTCGTGTTGGCCAGTATAGTGGAGGCCAAACCATTGATTATTGGGGTAGACGACACGCCCCCTTTGCTATAAATGCCGATAAAGGCCATTTCTTTGGTTTTGATATAGAGCTTATGATCAAAGTAACATGATTTCAAAAAACCATTAGTGTATCCATGAAGAAAACACGTCTCTCTGGATTCAATAAATTTTGGTTAAATTCACTTTAATGGCGCCCAGGACCGTGCACATGGGGATGGTAACCTCCAAATCGTCCTTTTCTTGGCTCTTTATTTTGGCTTTCTTTGGAGTCGACCGACGCACAAGAAGAGCATAAAGAGATAACGAATAAGAGAATGAAAAAAAGACTTGTTTTTAATGAGCGTATATGGCACATAAATAGATACCTCCTGCCAAAAATATTTAAGTATTTAGGTTAAGTCAACGTTAATTAATAGAGATTTTAATGCTCATCACTATCTTTCTAGTTTCGCTTATTTTTCAATGACATTCCATAGCCATGCCCTATGAATGGTGCACGATAACAGTATTGTTTTTTGTGTGTAATGGACGTTTAATCAATATTTTATTCGTGAGTGATTTTACCAGTATTAGCATCTATCTTTAATTCAACTTTTTATCTTCTTTGCCAAATTACATTCTTCACAGTGTTATCCGCCGTAGCCTCAGCGCATTGATAATAACGGATACAGAAGAAAGCGCCATAGCAAGTGCAGCGATGATTGGACTTAATAGTAAGCCTGTGAATGGATACAAGATTCCTGCAGCCAAAGGTACACCCAAGATGTTATAAATAAAAGCAAAGAAGAGATTCTGGCGTATATTACTCATGGTCCCTTCTGATAAACGACGAGCCTTGACAATACCACGCAAATCCCCATGCAATAATGTAATACCAGCACTCTCAATAGCCACATCAGTCCCTGTTCCCATGGCAATACCAATATCAGCTCGTGCCAGTGCCGGTGCGTCATTCACCCCATCTCCTGCCATTGCAACAGTGAGTCCTTTATCCTTTAATTCACTTATAATACGGCTTTTATCCTCAGGCATGATTTCAGCCACTACCTTTTTTATGCCAAGTGTACCTGCCACAGCTTCTGCTGTTTTTTTACTATCCCCTGTCAGCATGTAAATTTCAATGCCACTTTGTTGAAGTGAGTGGATGGTTTCAGGGGTTGTTGATTTAATTGGATCTTCCACTACCAAAAGGGCTACTGTTTTATCATCGATAGCCATAAACATCACAGAGGCACCTTTGGCACGGAGCGCATCTGCTTTTGTAAAAAGAGAAGTATTATCGTTCCCATGCTCTTGCATTAATTTGATATTACCAATGGCAACACGATGACCATTTACTTTACCCACTACTCCTTTCCCAGTTGGGGCGTCAAAATTTTGGACTGGTTCAAGAGCCAACTGTTTTTCCTTTGCAGCCCTCACGATGGCTTTGGCAAGCGGATGTTCGCTTTGATGTTCAAGTGATGCCGCTAGCGCTAATGCCTCTTCCTCATTTAAGCCTTGATCAGATACAATCTGCGTCAATTTGGGGTGCCCTTCAGTGAGTGTTCCTGTTTTATCTACAACAAGCGTGTTCACCTTTTCCATTCGCTCAAGCGCTTCCGCGTTTTTAATCAATACACCAGTCTGAGCACCTTTCCCTACTCCTACCATGATAGACATCGGAGTTGCCAAGCCCAAGGCACAGGGACAAGCGATGATTAATACAGATACAGCAGCAATTAAGCCATAGCTAAGTGATGGTTGCGGCCCCAACAATGCCCACAAAATAAAAGAAAGCATGGCAATTAAAATCACGGCAGGCACAAACCATCCAGATACAGTATCTGCTAAACGTTGAATAGGGGCGCGGCTTCGTTGAGCATCACTCACCATCTGAACAATACGTGAAAGCATGGTGTCACTACCAACGTGAAGTGCTTTCATAACAAAACTACCCGTCTGGTTAATTGTCGCACCAATAACTTTAGCACCTGCTTCTTTAGTAACCGGAATAGGTTCTCCAGTCACCATAGATTCATCTACAAAACTTCGGCCTTCCTGTACCTCACCATCTACCGGTATCTTTTCACCAGGGCGAACACGCAGCAAATCGCCAACATTAATCTTATCCAGAGATACTTCCTCTTCACTCTCATCTTCTTTTATACGATGCGCACTGTCAGGTGCTAATTTCAATAAAGCACGGATAGCACTGCCTGTCTGCTCTCTTGCTTTTAATTCCAGCACTTGTCCTAATAAGACAAGGGTCGTAATAACAGCTGCGGCTTCAAAATACACAGCGACTACCCCTTCTGGACTTCGAAAAGTCATGGGAAATACCCCGGGCAGAAGTACTGCCACCATACTATAAACCCATGCTACCCCAATACCCATAGCTATTAGAGTAAACATATTCAATTGACGTGTTTTAAGAGTTTGCCAGCCACGTTGAAAAAATGGCCAACCACACCAAAACACAACAGGTGTAGCAAATAGCAGTTGAATCCAGTTTGAAACACTGGCAGATATAAAGTTTTGCAACAAATGTCCGCCCATCTCCAATACCACAACAGGTAAAGTAAGAATTACTGCCATCCAAAATCGACGCCTCATATCGAGGTATTCAGGATTTGTTTCTTCTTCGGCTGTCACTGTTTCCGGCTCTAAGGCCATACCACAAAGAGGGCAAATCCCGGGATTAGTCTGACGTACTTCAGGATGCATGGGGCAAGTATAGATGATTACACCCTCTGTTTTGGAGGAAGCATTGCGTGACTTCTGTACTCTATGTTCCTGATGACAACAAGCGTCCTCTTTTCCAGTATTTGTATGCTTTTGTTGATGATGGTCGTGTTTCATTGATCACCTATTCGTATTAGTAGTTTCACTTAAGCAGAGAACACGTTTCAATGCCCACCGCCATGGCCACCGTGGCCACCAGCACCGTGTCCCCCATAGCCTCCATCAACCTCCTGTGAACTATGCTTTCTCAACCCATCACAGGAGCTCAAAAAGAGTGTTGCCCCAACTAACCCAATAAAAACAATAAATGCCATAGTTATTTTAAAAATTGACATCTGATACTCCTTGAAAATAAATGTTGGTCCACTTATCCTTTTAAAGCCTTTACCAAATTGTGTTTTACTAACTCATCCACAACCAAATCACTCACATCAATGGCATTGGTTATATGATTTACCGTGTTACAAGTAATGATTTGCATACCTTCCATTTCCGATAATAGGGAATAGGCATCTTCTGCAAAAAGCGCATGCACACCAATGCAAGTCACTGACTTAACCCCTAAATCTTGCAAATGCTTCACCGTTTCCACCATGGTTCTGGCCGTGGAGATGATGTCATCGACTAATACTGGGGTAGAGGAGTGAAGCTTCGGAATATTGGGTACTGAAATAGCCACCTCTTTATCACCCCGTCTCTTTTTTTCCAAAATCACATAGGGAAAATCGCCCTTTTCTGCAATGTCGGCAACCCATTGCTCACTTTCCATATCAGGGCCTATAAGCACTGGTTTAATAACATGAGCCTTAATCCATCTCGCTATATTTGAAGTAGCATGTAAGACAAAAGTAGGAATGGAGTAGACTTCATCTAAAGAGTTATAACGATGCAAATGGGGGTCAATGGTTATGAGCCAATCAAATGAAGTAGAGAGTAACTCAGCAAAATAACGCGAGGTAATCCCTTCACCCTGATGAAAACGTTTATCTTGACGTAAATACGGAAGATAAGGGGCAATCAAACCAATTTTTTTAGCTCCTAATTCTTTGGCTGTTTTAGCAAAAAACAACAAAGGTAGTATTTTTTCATCGGGTCGGTTTAAGCTATCCACTACAATGAGGCTGTGATTTTTAACTTCCGAATTAATTTTTACGTACCACTCCGTGTCTGGAAAACGATGCAACGTGGCATCACCCACCTCCACTTGAAGCGCTTTTTTTAAGTGTCTACTGATTTCTGAAGCATCAAATAATGAAAATAAAATGGGCTTCAAGGCTTCTCTCCCAGAACAATGGTATTTTGTTTATCGCGAATAAAATCGCGAGCATAAGTCATCTCTCCTGAAGACTCTGAATGGATGGTGAACAAAGGCTGTCCTTTTTCAACTTGGTCGCCAATATGAACATGCAAATCAACCCCTGCTGATTTAGACTTAGGGGCCCCTGCAAGCTTGGCAATTTTTGCGAGCATTCGATTGTCAATGAGAGATACTTTACCTGCTTTCTCAGCACCAATAGGGTTAGTAAAACGTGCCGCCGTCAATTCCCGCATGCCTCCTTGTGCCTCACAAATCGCCTGAAATTTTTTAAACGCTTCGCCGCTATCTAATAATTGTTTGGCTATCGATTGACCTGAGCCAGGTTGTACTGTTGATGAAAATTCCAGTACTGCTCCTGCAAGAGTTAATGATTTTTCGCGCAAATCCTTTGGGGCATGAAGCAATCCTTGTAATACCGCCAACACATCGCGTGCTTCCAGGGAAGGGCCAATACCATTTCCTATCGGTTGTGCGCCATCAGTAATTAAAGTATGGACCACAAGGCCTAACTGTTTTCCTACTTCTTCAAGGGATTGCTTAAGAAGTAAAGCCCTGGACTTATTCCTGACTTTTGCGGTAGGTCCCACTGGAATATCAATAACGGCATGGGTTGCTCCTGTAGCAATTTTTTTAGAAAGGATTGAGGCGACCAATTGACCTTCACTATCTAACTCAAGAGCACGCTCCACCCGAATAAGCACATCATCGGCAGGGCTTAAGCTCACAGCACCTCCCCAAACGATACAACCGTTTTCCTTTTCAACCACGTGACACATAGCCTTTGGGCTCAGTGACACCGGTGCTAAAGTTTCCATTGTATCTGCAGTACCTGCTGGAGAAGTAATTGCCCGTGAAGAGGTTTTTGGGATAGTTAACCCAAAAGCAGCTACAATGGGAACCACAACAAGGGTGGTGCGATTTCCTGGCAAACCACCAACACAATGCTTGTCTACAATCAAAGGAGATGACCAGGATAAGCGATCGCCACTGTCAATCATGGCTTTTGTAAGTTTCATGATTTCAGTATTGCTTAAACGTTCTGCGGCACTGGCCGCTAAAAAAGCAGAAATTTGCAAATCAGAAAGACGACCACTTAAAACGTCATCCACGATGGCTTTGATTTGTTTAAAAGAGAGTTCATTACCATAAATCTTCGTATGCACATAACTTAATGATTCCAGAGGTTTAGGATGGGATAATTGGATTTCATCCCCTTCTTTAGCATTTAAAGAATCCCAGGCATAGTGTGACAAGCTGGCTTCCCCGGGCTTAAGCAGCTCTGAGGTAACGACATTAAGCGTTGCGATAATGGAGCGTTTTCCAAGGGTCACTTGAATACGTGTCTGCACTTCAAAGCCTTCTGCATGACACACATGACAATCCTCTCGCATGTAAATAATGGCTTCATGATACGTCTTGATGCCTAAATATTTTAAACGCAAGGCATGACCCACTTCTTTTGTCACGACAAATCCTCCACATGCTGGTAAGAAGGAATCATGCAGGTGAAACCAAATTGCTGTTCAATCTTGTCTTTGAGCGATTGTGCACTGTGAGGTTCACCATGAGTGATAAAGACTTTTTTGGGTGGCCGAATAAAGTGCTTTAGCCAACCTAACAGCTCCTGATAATCGGCATGCGCAGAAGTACTGCTCATGACAACGACCTTGGCACGTATAGGAATCATACTACCATGAATTTTGACCTCACGTTCCCCATTGACAATCCTGGCACCACGAGTGCCTCCTGCTTGAAAGCCGGTAAAAAGAAGGGTGCTCTTAGGATCAGGGGCAAAGGCTTTCAAATGATGCACAATACGACCACCTTGGGCCATCCCACTGGCGGCTATAATGATTTGAGGCATTTTATGACGATCGAGTTCTTTTGACTCCTCAGGGGTATTGATATAAGTAGCTGCGTTACATAAGCCATGGCATTGTTCCTCATTTAAACGATGATCCTCTTTATAAGTGCAGAGCAAATGGGTCGCATTGATGGCCATTGGGCTGTCTAAAAACACTGGAACGTCTTTGTGAATCTCTCCTTTTTGTTTCAGTTGATAAATAAAATAAAGAAGACTTTGCGCACGCCCTACGGCAAAGGCTGGAATGACGACAGAACCCCCTCGTTTGATGGTTGTATTAATCACTTGCCCCATTTGCGGCAACGGATCAGTTGCATCATGCAATCGGTCGCCATAAGTGGATTCCATGATCAGATAATCCGCTTCTTGAATGGGGGTTGGTGCCTTCATGACCGGATCATAAGGTCGACCAACATCCCCGCTAAACAAAAGGGAACACTTGCTTGTTTTTATTTTGATCATCGCGGCACCCACGATGTGTCCTGCACGATGAAATTCGAAGCTAAATCCATTAAATAATTGGTGCGGCGCATTAAAATCAACGGTTTCAAAATGTTTTAATGCCGTTCTCGCGTCTTTTTCGGTATAAAGAGGAAGCGCTGGCTTATGTTTCGAGAAACCATATTTATTGGCTAATCGTGCTTCTTCTTCCTGAAGATGACCACTATCCGGTAATAAAATAGCACACAATGCTTTTGTGCCGGGTGTTGCATAGATTTTTCCTTGAAATCCATTTTTTACTAATAGGGGCAAATAACCGGTGTGGTCAATATGCGCATGAGTGATAATCACAGCATCAATATCGCGCGGGTCAATAGGCAATGAAGCCCAGTTACGTAATCGTAATTCTTTATACCCTTGAAAAAGACCACAATCGATGAGAATTTTTTTAGAATCGATGGTCAAAAGGTATTTTGAACCAGTAACGGTTTGGGTTGCCCCTAAGAACGTTAATTTCATCTTGCCTCCATTAGACTTCCTTGTTTTTTCAAATCCACTTGCCAGCGCCACATCACATAAACCACGGGAATCACAATTAAAGTCAGCAATAGTGCTGAAAAAATCCCACCCACCATGGGAGCCGCGAGGCGTTTCATCACATCAGCACCAATACCTGTCGCCCACATCACCGGTAACAAACCCAGTATATTCGCAAGCCCTGCCATCGCCATAGGGCGAATACGCGATACGGCGCATTGCTGCACCGTTTGAATCAAGTCCGGCAAGGTTTTGAGTAATCCTTTTTCTTTTTGCTCGTTGTAATCAGAATCAAGGTAAGCGAGCATCACCGCACTCGTTTCAGCAGCCACTCCAGCAAGTGCAATCATCCCAACCCAGACCGCGATACTCATGTTGTACCCTAATAGAAGGAGCAGCAAAAATCCGCCAAGTAGAGCAAAGGGTACACCTAGCATCACCATCAATGTCTCAGTGATGGTGCGGAAGGTAAAGTAAAACAAAATAAAAATAATGGCTAAGGTGAGTGGTACAAAAATTTTAAGTCGTTCATACACGCGTTGCATGAATTCGTATTGACCTGACCAGGCAAGCGTGTAGCCCGGGGGTAATGTGACTTTTGCCTTGACCACTTGCTTTAACTCTTCCACGTAGCTTCCAATGTCTCGTCCGCTAATATCAATGAACACATAACCTGCTAACATCGCATTCTCATCGCGAACCATGGCAGGACCTGAACGAAAGGTTAAAGTCACCAATTGAGCAATAGGTATTTCAGCACCACTGGGTGTTTTCACTAAAATACGATTGATCTTATCCGGATCATCGCGTAATTCTCGCAAATAACGCACATTAACAGGATAACGTTCACGGCCTTCAATTGTGGTCGCTATGTTTTCACCACCCACGGCTGATTCGATGATACGATTGACATCCATAATGGTTAAACCATAGCGCGCAAGCTCGTCTCGATGGATGTCAAAATCAAGAAAATACCCTCCAGCCACCCGTTCCGCATACACCGTACTTGTCCCCGGTACTTCTTTGGCTACCATTTCGATTTCTTTGCCAATGGCTTCAATTTTTTTAATGTCAGGACCAAAAACTTTAATCCCTACAGCGGTTCGAATTCCTGTGGTGAGCATGTCATTACGCGCTTTAATGGGCATAGTCCAGGCATTGCTCACACCGGGAAATTGCAAGGCTTTGTCCATCTCAGCGACCAGGCTTTCATAGGTCACGCTTTTGCGCCAAAATTTCTTAGGCTTAAGTTCAACAATCACTTCCATCATGCTAAAAGGAGAAGGATCGGTTGACGTATTAGCCCGTCCCGTTTTTCCAAACACATAAGCCACTTCCGGGAATGATTTTAATTTCTTATCCATTTCCTGGAGCAGTTCTGTGGCTTGTGTGACCGATATGCCAGGTAAAGTAACAGGCATATATAAAATCGTACCTTCATACAGAGGCGGCATGAATTCTGAGCCAATGAGTTTATAGAGGGGAACCGTGGCTAATGCTGCTACCACAGCAATCGCTACTACAACACCACGGTAATGCAGTGCTAATTTCAAAACTGGTGCGTACATTTTTTGCATCACGCGGGTAATGGGATGTTTTTGCTCGGGGATGATACGCCCACGCACCAAAATAGGTAATAACATGGGGATTAAAGTAATGGCCAGCAAAGCACTCATAAAAATGGCTAAATTTTTTGTATAGGCCAAGGGTGAGAATAACCGTCCTTCTTGGGCCTCCAGGGTAAAAACCGGCATAAACGATATGGCAATAACCACTAATGATGCAAAAATGGCAGGGCCTACTTCTTTCGCTGAATCAATCAACACTTTGTTGCGATCGCCGGGACTTCCTTTTGCTTCCCAATCGGCTAACCGTTTGTGTGCGTTATCGACCATGATAATGGCCGCATCCACCATATCCCCAACCGCCACAATGATGCCGCCAATGGACATGATATTAAGGCCAATATTGAAAAAATAAATGGGAATAAACGAAATCAAAATAGCAAGCGGCAAAGTAATAATTGGAATCAAAGCGGAACGAAAATGCCCCAAGAAAACAATGATTAATAACCCAACCACCACAAGTTCTTCAATCAAATTCCAGTTGGCCGTTGAAATGGCTTCTCGAATCAGATTACTGCGGTCATACACATTGACCATTTTTATTCCTTCTGGAATGGCAGTAGCCAATTCTTTGAGCTTATCCTTGATTCGACCAATCACTTCCAAAACGTCTTCCCCAAAACGCATGATGACGATGCCACCAACGGTTTCGCCTTGACCATTTAAATCGACCACACCACGACGCATGTCTGAGCCTAGCTGCACGGTTGCCACATCTCGTAATAAAATCGGCGTCCCATTGGCATTCGTACCAATGGCTATTTTTTCAATATCATCTGTCGACGTGATATAGCCTCGTCCACGAACCATGTACTCTGTCCCTGAAAATTCAATGACACGCCCACCAGTATCATTATTGCTCATACGAATTTTTTCAATAATTTGGGGTACAGAAAGTTTATAGGAAAGTACTTTGACGGGATCTAAATTAATTTGATACTGCTTAACAAAACCACCCACGGTGGCGACCTCTGATACACCAGGTATAGCTCTTAACCAATAACTTAAATACCAATCTTGAAAAGTGCGTAAATCGGCCAGATTATGCTTCCCGCTTTCATCCACTAAGGCGTATTGATAAATCCAACCGACTGGTGTGGCATCAGGGCCTAATTGAGGGGTCACGCCTTCAGGCAGTTTTCCACTCAATTGGCTCATGTATTCTAAGACACGTGAGCGCGCCCAATAAATATCGGTTCCGTCCTTAAAAATGATATAAACGTAAGAAAAACCAAAATCAGAAAAACCGCGAACTGCTACAACGTTCGGTGCGGATAACAATGCCGTTACAATGGGGTAAGTGACTTGATCTTCCACCAGATCCGGTGCTCTGCCCATCCATGTGGTATACACAATCACTTGCGTATCTGAAATATCAGGCAAAGCATCCATGCGAGTATTTTTTAAACCCCACCAACCGCCCAAGGAGAACCCCACGACAAATAGCAACACGATAAATCGATTGTTTGCGCAGAATTCAATTATTTTCTCAACCATGTAAATCCTTTTATCGTATTAATGCTGCATACCACCCATCGCAGCCTTTAACTGACTTTCAGAGTCAATGAGGAAGTTAGCAGAGGTAATAATGTTATCTCCCTCTTTGATGCCTTGTACCACCTCGATCAAATCACCAGCACGCACACCCAATGTCACATTGCGCCACTCAATTTTTCCATCCCCATGATAAATAAACACCACGGCACGCTCACCCGTTATCAAAACAGCATTTTTGGACACTACAAGTCGCTTGCCTAAAGGAATTTTTAAGTCAATATTGGCGTACATCCCCGGTTTTAATTGATCCTTGGCATTATCCACCACAAAACGAACCTTGGCGGTACGAGTTTTCATATCGACCGTTGGATAAATAAAATCAAGTTTGGCTTTAAACAATTGATTAGGCAAATACGACAAGGTGACATCCGCTGTTTGATCGAGTTTAATATAAGGTAATTCATACTCATAAATGTCGCCTAAAATCCACAAACGAGATAAATCGGCTATGGTATACAGTTCATCTTCTGGTTTGATTCGCATGCCGACTAATGCCATTTTATGAGTAACCGTTCCATTAATTGGAGAATTAATGGTCATCGTATTGGTAATTTTACCGCTTTTTGTCAAATGCTCGATTTCCTTCTCAGAAATTCCCCACAGCAAAAGTCTTTGTTTGGCTGCCTCAAAAGACGCCTGAGAGCCTGATATAATTGAAGTGTTTTTGTTTTTACCAAGAATTTTTTTGGCTTGTAAAGCCAATAAATATTCTTGTTGAGTAGAAACCAGATCAGGACTATAAACAGTAAATAAAGCTTGATTTTTTTTGACTTTCTCTCCGGTAAAATTGACGAATAATTTTTCTATCCAACCATCAAAACGCACATGAATATGGGCAACCAACCGTTCATCTGCTTCAACATAACCCACCGTACGAATCGTTTTTTCAATCCATTGGCTTTTTACCGGCTCCGATGTAATGCCTATGGCTTGTAAGCGAACTGGGTCTATCATGATTAAATTGTCCGAGGTGGATTTTTTCATATCCATCTTGTCATGAGTACTTGTTGTTGATTGCGCAATACCTATTTGAACGGCGATCAATAACACAATAAATAAGACGATTGGCTTTCTAGACTTCATGTGAGCTTCCCTGTAATTTCTTCTATCTGCGTGATGGCTTTTTCGTGATTTGCCAACTCATTATGCAATTCAATTTCATTTTCTTGTAACGTCAGCAGGTTATTAAGCAAGGTTAAAAAATCCACTTTACCAACTCCATAATTGGCTTGTGATGAATTAAACGTTAGTGTGGCCAAAGGAATGATGGAGCCTTGGATCAATTCAATTAACTTTGCAGAACGCTGTTCCACTAAAAAAGCGTTTTTGACCTGGAAAAGAAGCGCTTGATAGGTGGTGTGCAAATCTTCTACTTCAGCATTGTAACGAGAAAGGGATTCTCGCAAGCCATTATTTTGCTTCTCCATAAAATACAAAGGAATAGTGGCTTTCAAGTTGACCATATATCCGTCATTATTCGTTACTGTGTTATGTAATTTTCCTCCTTCAATTTCAACATCAGGAAAATAATTCATTTTACTTAATTTAACCGTTTGGCGTCGTTGCTCAACGCTTCGTTCGCGTGCTTTTAATTGTGGAGAGCGCTGTTTGATGAGGTTATTGAGAAATGCCAAATTATGACGATGATGGGTTACAGATAACTGCGATGGGGTATGAATTGCAATATCCAAGGGTCGATTTAAAAGACGGTTAATATCCGCCTCAAGCGATTCCCGCTCTTGTTTTAAGATAACCAAACGCATATCCAGGCGAGCGATTTCGGTCTGTGCCCGAAAAATATCTTGTTGCGGAACTTTTCCCACGCTGTAATTCACTTGAGCACTTTTTTCAAGCTCTTGCAGAAGCAGTAGGGTTTTTTGCAGGATTTCAATTGATTTATTAACCGAATAAAGGTTGTAATAGATACGCTTTAATTGGGCAATAACAACCAGGCACGTGGCCTGGAAGTCCGCGGCAGCCCGTTTTGCCTTCTCGACTGCTATTTTCCCACGAACTGCCAGCTTCCCTGGAAATGGAATTTCCTGACTTGCACCAATCATTTGTAGCCGCATGGGATCAATATTCATCGGGGAACCAACACTGACTTTAGGATCAGGGAGTGAACGGGCTTGGGGTGCAACACGATTGGCAGCGATCCAGCGCGCATGAGCCGCCTTAATTTGTGGGTTATTTCCCTTAGCCTCTTCAATCAGCTTCTCTAAAACTGGTAATGGCGCAGCATGGCTTAAAGAGAAAACAGGGTAATTGATCAAGCTGGTAATCAGGATGACCCAGAAGCCTTTTTTAAAATTAAAACGCCTCATGAGGTGAATTCCTTAATTTAATCATTTTCTTCAATTCCAAAATCAGTAAAGGGATGGTTCCTAAGACTATCCAAAGCAAGCATTCAGATAAAGTCACTGGACTAATTCCAAAAAGACGTTGCAAAAAAGGGACATGATGAATGAAGATCTGCAACGCAAAACTAATGCTGACAATAAAAAACAAGCGCATGTTTGAAAACAGCCCTACTTGCCATATGGTCTTGGTTTGACTACGAGCCCCAAAGGCTCTTAATAATTCTGCAGTCACTAAAACAGAAAAAGCAGCGTCCTGAGCCTGTATCAAATCCGCATTGACTAAATATTCGTAAGCAAATACACCAAAGGTGACCAGTGCCGTTAAACAACCTATAAAAGATACCTGCTTGAAAAATGAAAAATTCATCAGAGATTGTTGTGATGATCTTGGCGGACGTTTAAGAATTCCAGGCTCAGCCGGATCGGTTGCCAAAGCCAATGCCGGCAAACCATCCGTCACTAAATTTATCCATAACAATTGGATTGGCAATAGTGGTAAGGGCCAGCCGATTAAAAGAACACTAAAAACAACCAGCAGTTCACCCATATTTCCCGCTAATAAATAAGCAAGCGTTTTGGCAATATTGTCATAAATTGTCCGCCCTTCTTCAATCCCATCGACAATAGAGGTAAAGTTATTATCCATGAGAATAATATCGGCAGATTCTTTAGTCACTTCAGTGCCTGTGAGCCCCATTGCGATACCAACCGAAGCTTCTTTTAGTGCCGGTGCATCGTTTACACCATCACCAGTCATTGCAACCACCATGTGATGTTTTTTCCAGGCACGAACGATTTTTAATTTATGTTCAGCAGTAACGCGAGCATAAACAGCAATCTGTTTCACACACGCCATAAAGTCATCATCAGACATCTTATCCAGTTCATTACCTGTCATCAGGCGATCGCCTGGATTCAGTATCTCTAATTCACGAGCAATTGCTTTGGCGGTATCGGGGTGATCGCCTGTGATCATGACTGGTTTAATGCCTGCCATTTTACAACGCTTAACCGATGCTTTTGCATCAGCATGCGGCGGATCCTGGAGTCCTATGAGTCCTAGTAAAACAAGATTATTTTCAATGTCTTCATCAGCAGCCTCCAATAATGAAGAATCGCATTGCCGTTGTGCAAAGGCCAAGATTCGCAATGCTTCACTGGCCATCAATTGACAGGATTGTTGCATACGGGCACGTTCTTTAGGGGTTAATTTTTTGATGCCCTCTCGAGTCAAAATATGGCTACAGCGTTCGAAAATCACTTCAGGTGCCCCTTTGACAAACGCAGTCAGTTGCTCTGCTTGCCTACGGATTATCGTCATACGTTTTCGTTCTGAATCGAAAGGCAATTCTCGTATGCGAGGAAAAGTCGACTCCAGAATATCACGCCAAATATCTCCTTTGGCAGCCGCTACTAATAGTGCAATTTCTGTTGGGTCCCCAACAGTGGATAGTTGTCCTTGTTGCAAACGAATTTCTGCATTGTTACACGCCGAAGCGGCGCTCAAAACAGTCTGTAACAAATTATCTTTGGCGACATCACTCTCTTGACCTTGGGAAATAAAATGACCATCCAAGTGATATCCTTCACCTATGATACTGTACACTTCCTCTGCGGTAATGAGTTTACGGGCTGTCATCTCACCCACTGTTAATGTCCCGGTTTTATCCGTACAAATGACTTGGAGACAACCCAGAGTTTCCACAGCTGACATACGCCTTACCAAGACAGCACGTCGTACCATGCGTTGAACACCTAAGGCTAAAGCAACAGTGACTACCGCAGGTAAACCCTCAGGAATAGCCGCTACAGCCAGACTAACGGAGCTCATAAACAATTCAAAAAATGGAATACGACGTAACCAACCGAGAATAAAAATCAGTAGGACAATGGAAAAACAAAGCCATAATAGCCGGGAACCCACATGATTAAGCCTTTTTTGTAATGGGGATTCATCACGAGAAGCCTCATTCAACATGGTCGCAATACGTCCCATTTCGGTACTCATACCGGTTGCGACTACAATGGCTCGACCTGTACCATTCGCCACGGATGTTCCCATAAAGACCATGTTTTTGCGCTCAGCCAGCGGTGTTTCAGCACTATAAAAATTGAGATTTTTTTCAATAGGCAATGATTCACCGGTTAAAGGGGCTTCCTCCGTCTTTAAGGAAGACAGCTCAAAAAGACGAGCATCAGCTGTAACTAAATCTCCTCCTTCAAAAAGAAGAATATCGCCTGGCACTATATCGGAAGTAGTGATTATCCTGGCATGACCATCCCGAATTACCCTGGCTTTAGGGGAAGCCAATTTTTGCAACGCTAAAATAGCACGATCAGCTCGAAATTCGATAATAAAGCCGATAATGGCATTCAAAACCACAATGGCAAAAATGGCAATGGCATCTACTGTTTCACCAAGTAAAAATGAAATGACTACAGCGCCTAAAAGAACCCAGGTGACTAAACTGTTTACTTGTTGGAAAAGAATTTTCAAAAAAGAAGTTTTTTTCTGTTTGACCAATACATTAGCGCCAGACTCTTCTAAGCGTCGTTGTGCTTCTTCCTCAGTTAAACCAACTGATAAATCAGTTTTAAGTACTTTGGCCACTTCTTGGGGCTTCTTGTCATGCCAAATCTGCGTCATTGTCCATCCTTTGAATCTGCTCACCTATTATTCATGTGAGTTTAATTTCCCTAAAAATTCAAACGCCTAAGTTGGTATTATAAGAGAATCAATACTCATGACAAACCCTTACAATTCAGTCTAAAGCCCCTGATGTTAACGACCACTGCCACCTCCATGGCCTTGCGCGACATGAATATTTTAATTCTTTGTACTATCGTTGGCAGCTCCACTGTTTGTACAAACAGCAAGTAATAAACAGCAGGCTAAAATAAACCAATGACTTTGTTTTATGATGATTTTTATCCATGATTTTAAAAGGAAATAATTAAAATATAGACTGTCATTCAATCACCAGTCAAAATAAATAGCTCTAATTGATTGAACGGATAACATCAAACTCTTCTTCCCAATCCAAAAGATAGACTAGATTATTTTGTGCATGATTACTATTTTTTGGGTGAAAACAGAGAGCTTTTTCTTTTTCCTCTTCGGCTCTTGCTTCAGGAAAATACTCCAAGATCTCCATATCACTCATGATAGTTCCATCGATAAATAGATTACCTAATAATAACTTAAAATAAAGTGAATTATCTTAAGCATATCTAATTTTTCTTATACTTTAATTCGCTAAACTGATTTAAGCAATTGAATGAGATGTTGTATAAACTCTAAAAAAAACAGTAATCATATAAAGCGGTTAATTGAAACCTAGGTAGTTAGTGTTTATCTACGATATAATGATACAGAACGGTTGAGTGTCCTTGGAGCCAAAATTATTGTGAAAAAATTTATCATTGCCCTCATTGGTTTGCTATTAAGCAATTCGTATTATGGAATTGCTATTGCTGGAAATTCACATCATCATGCGATGAAAAATCCCTCAAAAAATTCATCGAAGTCACAGCAAAGTGCTACCATGCGATTATCAATTCAGAGGATAATTGAAAAAAAGGATAAGAAACTAGTCTTCCTCAAGTTATCTAAAACAACAAATAATAACCCAGTTACCCTAAACGATCTTGTTGAGGCACATACACAAAAGATTCATTTATTGATTATTGATGACAATCTCATGGACTACAGCCATGTTCATCCAGTTGAAACAACGACACCCGGTGTTTACCAATTTGAGTGGCAGCCTATCCTCAAAAATGCTTCTTATCGTGCATGGGCCGATCTATTGCCTGCGAATACAAAAATTCAGGAATATATTATTGCTGATTTTCCATCTCCTAAAAACATTAAGGGATTAGGAGGTCATATTGATCACCAGCCTTTATTTGAAAGCACTGTTGATGGCTATCAGTTCAAATTATCTTTTGATAAAACACCATTACAAGTGGGGCAACCAGCCATGGGTAAAATAGATATTGTTGATGCCAAGGGAAACCCAGTTCATACGTTAGAACCAATTATGGGTGCCTATGCTCACATCGTTGGTTTTAATGAAGACTTTAAAACCGTTACCCACGTTCATCCTATGTGGAAAGAACCCCAAAATAAGGCTGAACGTGGAGGACCCGAATTACAATTTCATATTGAGCCCAATAAAGCGGGATTTATTAAATTGTTCACCCAAGTACAAATTAATGGGAAAACACTTTTTGCCCCGTTTGGAATCCCAGTAAAAAATACAATGCAATATTAGATCCGCAATACTGGATACATCACTTGAATCACGAATCCATTCATCTCATATTGAACAAATAAAACTGGAGAAACCATCCATTGGCATGGTGGGTTAATTTTCTGGTAGTTGATTGATTTTCAATTTCATTGAATAGATATCAGATGACTTATCTTTGTGGCTTAAAGGTAAAGGAACTCTTACTTTATAAAGTTCTCCCCCATTTACTAAAACAAAAGCCTGCCCCTTTGGCAAAGAAATAATATCCTCTACTCCAATCATAGGCACAGAAGAAGTTTGTACTCTGTCCTCATTGGTTGTATTAAAATAAACCCCATCTTCCCCATGAGGTGTATCATTAACCATAGAAACTTGGGTATGTCCAATAACTCCAACTTGAGGCAGCACTTTAACCAGTAAATTGGCTGTTTCTTCATTTTTAACACGCAGCATAATTAGGGTATTAAAATTTCCCTCGGATACTTCTGCTTTAGCCCTGGAACCCAGTGCAACTTCCATATCTTGAATAGTTTGAGCGTAAGCGGTCACTTGAAAACCAGCACCGCCCGCTTTATTGAGAATCTTCACAAAAGAATCCTGGATAATCTCTGACAGCTCATCACAATGCAGATTCAATATATAACGAGCATTGGGTTCCTTGTAAATTTTACCAGCTGTAGAAACCAGATCTGACAAAAAAGCTTTACCCACTGCTTGGGCAATATTAGGATTAGTTAAACTATCTAAACCAATATAAAGCACTTTCTTATTTTTAATCACATCCATCAGCTCAATGTCACCTGCTTTGGCCTTTGACGATAGAATTTTTGAAGCATTACTTTTATTGATTTCAGACAATACAGGGCCGACGCTGGCTGTGATTTTTTCATAGTAGTGTTTATCCATAATAGCTGCATCATAAAGGTCTATCAGGATTTGGTCGTGAAGCGCTTCGGCATTGTTGCTTTTGATGGTTTTGTTGATGTGGTCTTTGACATATTGAATGACTGCCTGGTGGCGTTCCATAGGGGATTTGGTTTTATTGTTTTTACCAATCTTGCTGTCATGTTCCTCTATAATAGCTTCAATCTCTTGATGATATTTGGGATAGTGATTGGGTAGAATGGTGTCGGCATATGTCATCAATAGTTGATCTAATCGACTGATATAAAAGGCTATGGATTGGTAGGTAATGGGTTGTTTCATTTCTTCAAGACAAATGGCAACGATATTAACATATTTCCATGCAAAGGCTGCAAATTGCTTCCCTTCACCTTCTGCGGATATTGCATCGGTGATTCGTGTAGCCACTTCACTGATTTGGTCGAAATTTTTGAGAGGATTATATCGTGCGGATTTCTCTGGAAAGCCTAAGTGAACGATTTTGAAATCTTCTGTTCTGCCTGATACCTTACAGGCAGCCATCATGTCTCTAACCAAGTCCTGGTCGCCTTTAGGGTCTACAACAATAACGGCATCACCGTTTCGGATGTCCTGGTTAATCAGAATACTGGCTAATCGAGTTTTGCCGACTCTGGTAGTACCAACCACAAAAGTATGACCTACACGTACATCTTGAGGAATGTAAACTGGTTTATCTTCTTCTCCAACTCCGTGAAGGAAAGGACTTCCTCCGACGGGAGGATCGGGTCTGAATGGATTTAACTTGGAGCGGTTGTTAAGCCATTTTGCTAATCGAGTGTGTTCATGGTTTTGGCAGAATTGTCTGGCCAGCTGATAGCTATAGCTCCTTTGCATGAACTTTTCATTTTTGACCTGTTTGATTTGATGCAGCTTTTGGGTATGGCTTGGTCGCCAGCGGAAACCTTTACCTAGAAATAGCCAGTTTTTGGATAAAGGAATTTCTGTGGTGGATAGGGCATAGGTTGGCATGGCTAAAAGTCTGTGCTGATATCGCTTAACCTTTATTGCTTGCCATGCTCTAAAGACACCAGGGATTGATAGTGTAATCGCTGCATATAGACTCATTGTTTGCGTAAGCAAGAACAGATGTGGTTGGCTATAAGCGAGTAGAGCCAAAGACAAACAGGTAATCGCTGACCAGGCTTCGGTTGGTTCCCGAAATAGGTTATTAATAGGATATTCGCTCATAACATTCTCCAAATCATCAGTGCATCAATAAATAAGAAAATAGCCAGTAGATACCAGCGGACTTTGAGGGCTGTTTTGAGTTGTTCGGATGAGAGTTGATTATTAATCTGTATGCGTGTGACCAGCTTTGGCCATAACAAAATCAAAGCCAGATAAAGTAGTCCATGTAAGCCTAGAAACAACGGTTGTATATTAGCGAATGTATGTTGCCAACGAGTAAGAATATTTGTATTGATAATCCAAGGAGCAATTATCAATAAACCAATGATTGGTAAAATGGCTTGAATCAGTACTATAATGAATGAACGGATGTAATGTTTAATCATAGGGATAGCTCCAAATGAGAAAGGTATTTCGCTTGTTGGCGGTAGTTCTTGATGCCCTTGTTGGCGTAGCCGAGGATAAACCTGCTAAACGCTATTTGACTGTTTATGAGGCTCAAGAAAAATTTGATAAGGGCTTGATTAGTATTCGTGAATACAATGAATCCCTTGAGTCTAAATAAGGTCTTCATCGAAGACCTCCTGATATCACTTTAACGCCTGTTTTAGCTACCTGCATACCTGATTGACTTACGTTATCGCTATGGCGTTCAGTACCGCTGACTAAATCCATAAGACCTGCACCAGCGTCACCGCCAAAATGACTAGATAATCTGAGTAACAAAACGGGTGCTACAAAGTAAAACATTACAGCCATATTCTTCATGGCCGAAATAGCATCGTTTTCCCCTAATGGATCAAGCACAGAGCGTTCGAGAAATCCGACCAGATGCCAGAGGTATTGAAGAAAGATAGCCATAACAAACAAGGCGCACAGACTGCCCAACGCTCTTGGACTATAGCAACTTAAGGACAATACCATTGGCGTTAAAATGATTAAAAAGAACATGAAAAACGCTTGCATGACGGGCAGGGTTTGCATGATTGCTTCTCTTTTTAATGGGGTGGATGTCCATGATTTTGTCCATTGTCCGACATTGACCAGGCTATGGGTAATGGCAGATGCGACCTTTCCATTGTTATTATCCATGAGGTTTTGCACAGAACTGGTCTGCATGTCTTTGCTTTCTTGCAAGAGCATTTTCGCAATAAAATCTTCTGCGCTGATGTCTGCTTTCCAGGCTTTTGGGTGTTTCACTTTATATTGGCGAACTCTATCGAGCATGGCGTAGTAATTTAGATGCTTGTTAAAAACACTGGCCTGATTAGAGACTTCAACCAGGTCAGTTTTGATTTTGTTCCACCATTGCTGACAGCTTGGATATCCATCTTCTGGCAATCGTTCGGGTGGAATATCGCCACGATTAGCTGCTTTTTCAAGATTGCGATTTGGGGCTTGATGAAAGGTAAATCCTGACACGGGTTGGCGAGCGTGAAGTTTGCTGTAATACATCTTTTGCAGAATTTTAGAACCCATCCAGTTTAAATCATCTTCACCACCATAGCGTTTGAGCATAGGATCTAACTCACTGGCTTCATGCTTTTCACTATTGAATTGAGTTCTTGCTTCAATAAAACATTGCCTATGAAAATCCAATGCTTGTTTGCGAACGCTTTGGGGTAGATAGGTTGATACCAAATCGCCTTGAATAGATTGCAAACTATCGGTGCAACCCGTTACCTTCATAAGGCTGTAAGTGAAGCTCGACATGAAATTCTGGATAATGGCAAAGCCTATAGGAATTTTGACCTGGTTAGTCAGTAGATCTGCAAAGGCTTCATCATAAGTTGTGCCGCTGTCGCCAATGACCGCAGTCGTTGGGTTCTTTAGTCCACATAGGGGTTTAAATTGTAAGGCTTTGGTTTCCAATGGTACGCAAGGATAGACAAATAAACTGCATATCAGGAAAGTGACTGCCAATTCATAAAGGAAATTATTTAAAGCATGTTCCACAGCATAAAAAGCGCCAGCTGGATTAAGCACATTTTTAAGAAAGCGATAGCCAATGGCCAAAAAGCCAAGATATAACAGCCCTGTTTGCCACAGGGCGTTAAATAGAACCTCATACTGTTGCCAGCCTAGATAGGTGGTGTAGAGGGATAAAGGGTTAAAGACGATCATGATTAAGCTCCTTTATTTTCTTTGACGTAGATTGCACCATTTTTTACTGTTGGCTGTTCATGATCCTGGCCTGGGATATTTTGGTTTTGTGCTTGGTGGCGAATGTCCATGATGGTTCCCAAAGTCTCATTCATCATTTTTTTGCGGACATCGTTTTCAAATGACAATGAGTGAATGTCATCATCCAGTTTTTTCAGTGCAAAAAGGACCATGTTCATAGCAGGTTTTAAGTTTTGTACTTCTTGTACTTGCAGTCCTGCTTGTAAAATACGACGCATCATTAAGGCTTTATCCAACATGTTTTGGACAGCAATTTCCTCAGCTAACTTCGAGACAGTGAGCATCTGTTCTTCACGAGGTAAATGTTGAATTGTGATAATGACTTCATCAGTAATCAGTAAATTGGAGGCGCTGACTTTATGCAGATTTTCTTCGGTCAGTGTCCATGTACCATTGACTAAATTCCATAAGGCTTTGGCAATGTTCTGACTACAGGTATTAGCGTTCGCACAGCTTTGCAATAAGGCTGATAAGCCTATCCCTGCTTTAGCATCGTGATTTTGTTTGTTTTCACTGCTGCTGACTTGAATATCACCTAGAACCTTAACTGCCCAATTGGCAGCATCAGTAGGCGTTGGCCAGCTTAGTGTCATAGGGATTTTAGTACTTGGTTTCTCCAAGGAATTTAAAGGTTTTCTCTCCAAAAGAATGTTGTACCCAGCAATGACTACATCATTAATCACCTTAATGGGGCGTTGGAATTTACCGCCAGCATTGCCTTTATCGCTGCCTATCCAGGGTAGACCGTATTCATCTCGTTTTTGGGCAATACTTTTTGACGTTTCGGTCACATCGACGTTTTCCTTCTTAGCCCGTTTGGCAGCATCGAGCCATCCCTGACTATCTGATACTGATAAGATGCCTTCCATAGGAGATTGGTTTTGTTCCAATGCTTGTTTGACTTCCTGACAATCTTTAACTTTGAGGGTAAATTCATTTTGCGCGCTAGATGCAGCATTTTGTAGAACATTGTATAAAGCAGGCATGGACTGTTGTAGCTTATAAAGCGGAAATCCTGCGACAGAGCCTTTCAAATTATCAATTACACCGCCAGGGATATTTAATGCTGATTTCTTTAAATCCTGAAAAGTATTGGTAATGGATACCACAGGATTAAAACCGCTACAGGAAAAGCCCATACGGCCATCTATATCTGCACCAATAACCAGTGTTTGATCTTTATTGACGGGTGGAATAAATAAATTAGATGTTCCTCCTAATTCGTAATAGTAATCAGATTGGCTAGGCATAAAGCTGCCAGCTTGGATCAGAGAGGGGATTAGTAAACTAAGTAGTAGTGATTTCTTCATGGCATCGTCCTATCGTTTTTGAGGTTGTTCTACTTTGGGAAAGGTTAAAAAGTTCACGAGTTTGCCTTCGTGCTGGATACAGCCGCGGTATTTACGCCAGAGGACAAATACATAATTACCATTACCCGCTTTGTCATCTTCTGTACCAAAGTCCTGTGCATCCCCTGGGTGAATATTTCGGTTAATGGGGTAGATTTCCTGCCAGATGACCTTGGTGTTTCTGGGGTCATAAATGGCATTAGCTACTACACAGTTTCTCCCACAGGAATTACGAGTTGATTTGGTGACATGTAAGGGATTTTTATTGGTGACGATATCCGCTGCGTGCATGGCCGCTACAACTGAGGCTCTATAGTTATAGGGCTGAGTCACTCGCATTAATCTTGGAATTTCAGAACCCCAATTTTGGGTGAATGTGCCAATGTCATGATTAATTAATAGGTATGGATGAGTTCCCATATACAACAACTCAGCGGCTTCTGTTCTATCCATGACTGCATCAGCTTCGGCAAGATAATAAGGAACACCAAAACCTGTTTCAGGTCTATGTGACAGGTAAGGGATACGATAGAAAGCAGCAGGGCTGCCAATAACATCAACGATACGGGTGCGTTCATCATTAATATGAAGATCGGTGGTTTGGCCGCTGTCATTGCCAAAACCTAATTCAGAACCAGTCGCAGCTTTATAAGCTTGTTGATACAGTGTTCTTGCTGCTTTATTTTCGTAAAGCGTTCGTGCCTCAAGCCAGGGATTTTCTTCTGGCTTATTGCTGACAGTAATGATTAGATCAGGCAAGAATTGCTCAACCGCGGGCGTGACTTCAAGCCTGGGCGGTAGACGGCCTACAGCCCAGGTACAAGAACCAATCACTTTATAATGGCTGTTTTGAAATAGCTTTTGCAAGACCCGTGTGGCTATGATGAAGGTGTTCACTGGGTGAGGAGGGCTAGTGCTTTCTAAAGCAAAGGACAAGTTAGTCATAAAAATAAGTCCTATTGTGAATAGCAGTTTTAGGTTGTTCGAGTTTTTTAGCCATGATTTCGGCTGCTTCAAGTACATCATGTTCTTTCTCCAGAAGGTGACGTTGAGCTTTTTCTGATTTTTCGGTCATTAACAGTGCTAGTAGGTAGCGAGGTGGAATGACGCGAAACAAACCCTGATAACGTGACCCTAATAAAACCGCTTCTGCATACAAGCCTTTTTGCGAATCAATATCTCTGATTAATGTTTCCTGCTGTGGTGTTAGGGATTTAAAGCGTTTTACGTCAGTGATTTCTTTTTCATCTAGTCCCAATAAAATCCAGGTTTCAATCAACGATAAAATTTTGGTGGCCTTTTCTGAATTCATGTCCGTGACGTTTTGGGTAATAGCAACCAGCCAAAGACCGAGCTTTCTTGCTACTTTGGCAATCAGTAAACAAACGGTCACAACAGAAGGGATTTGAAATTGCAAATGGGATTCATCAATAAAGAGAAAGGTTGGTCTGTTATCGTTTTGAGTAGCTTCTGCCATAGCCAGTATTCTTGGCAATAATGAAACCATTACCAAGGCCAGCTTTCCGGTATCATCCTTAATGGCTGAAATATCAACATGAAAAATATCAAAGTCACCTAAAGGCTCTGTCGACACATTAAAAAAACGAGATTTGGCACTGTTAATCACATAACTGTTAAGTCGATCGTGCATATCAAGGATGCGGTCTTTTTTGCGAGCAACTGTTTCTCTATCAAGTCGTCGTTTAAAAGCACTTACAATATGCTCAGTGAGCATTTGCGGTATGTCATTGTTAAAGGACGTTAAAATCGCATCACTTAACACTTCGATTAATAGAGTTTCATCAGCCAAAGTAAATTGTTCTTCTTCCAAAGCATTAGCCTCAGTAATCATGGTACGTAAAGCTAAAGCAAGCTCGGCCAGATAGGAGCGGTGACCATCACCACAGACCACGTCTTCTGAATTAGCAGGTTCTTGAAGGTTGCTCTTTAATTCCATGATTTTTTGAGCAATTAAGGTAGCCTGCTTTGTACTTAAATTATCTGTGATTTCGGGAATAGCTTTATATGCTTCACAAAATGGATTTAATGGGACTGCTTCATCTTTCTTATTGCTTAGTAATAACTGTTTGGTCTTTTTACCGTGCGCTTTGGCGTGAATGAGTATCCTGTCAAAAGAGTTCCCCATTTCAAAAAGCACTATTCGGGCATTTTTCATGGCTAATAAAGATTGAATCATCCAACCCGTTAAAACCGACTTGCCACCACCAGAGTTTGCAAAAATAGCGCAATGAGAATTTTGGCTAACAAAATCATGATGCAGTAAGTCAAAAAAAACAGGTTCACCCAAACGATTGAAAAAGGGGAAACAAGGTAAATGCCTTGCACCTTGGTTGCGTCCATAGACCGGAAGCAGTGCTGCCAGCTCAGTGGCATACATCAGACGATCAAAACATAAATATTTACGGGCATAGTGGGGATCAAAATTAAAGGGCAGAGCATTGAGCCAGGAATTTAGAGGATGGAGATCATAGTTGGAATGAATCAAGGGCATTTTGGCATCGTTGAAAATCGCGTGCAGATTTTTTTCTATGATTTGAGCTTGTTGCTCATCTTCAGCTTGATAGAAAATGGCCTGATTAACCCAGAACAATCGATTGCCCATACTTAACTCATTACGGGCTGTCCTAATATCATCTCGGACTTCCTGAGGTTTTAGACTGGTTCCTACGATTCCTTTTTCCAATCGCGTTAAATGGGAATCAAGATTTTCATCATGACTAAAGACGACTTGGATTGTGTAGATGCTTCCTTCTGGCAAGGTATCTAAAAGTGCGTATCGATGTTTGGGATTAGCTTGCTGTCTTTCTCGTGAGACTAATCCAATGATAGGCGCTTCTTTTAACCCGTCAACATACAGAATTCTTTGTTTGTTTCCTTCAAAAACAAACCCATCTTCATCGCTTACAGGTGGCGTAAAGAATACATTTTGCGCTAGGTTAAATCCTGCTGGTATGGGATTCGGATAAGGGTATTGTTCTAATATCTCGTCAGCTGATTTGGGATTAAACCAACGTATCCACCACTGGTAATAATCTTGCCCTTTGAGGCGTTTGATTTCCAGCCCTGGTGAGCGCAGTTTGGTTTCAATCTGACTAATGACTTCTTGATGTTCGAGAAGAATTTGCTCTCGGGGTAGATTGGTTTGGTGTAATTGTCTATAAAACAAAACTCTGATTCTTCGTCTTCGTCCACGGTAGGGTGCGCCTGTTTTGGGATCAATAAATAAGCCTTCGGGTCGGGTCATTTTATTGTAAAGATCGTGCAGGCGTTTTAAATAATCTTGCGTTAATGGACTGTCTCTAAATTGTTGGGGGATTTGGGTTTTAATATGAGTAATAACGGGATCAAGGCAATATTCGTCTTGAACAAACATCTGCATGACCCAAGGATCAACGGCATGTAGTGGAACTACGGATGCAAAGGTATCCCGAATTTTATGAAATACCGCTTGTAAATACTCAGAGGAGGCTGCTTCTGCCTGAATATCACCTAATTCAAATCCTGAGCCTAGACTTTTGCCATCGGCAAATAAAAAGACCTGCTCTTGTTCATTAAAATCAACAATAGTCAATCTATCGGCAAAAGAAGGTAAAGGATTGGCGTAACGCTTTTTAACAGCTTGTTCTTTTATAGCTTGGGGATTCATTTCTCCAAGCAACCAGTTAGATAATCGTTTCATCATGTCTCCTTAATACAGTTCTGATGCCAAGGCATACTGGTTTTGCTTGTAAAGGAAAAAGCGAGTCGTGTAGGCAGGCTTGATGATTTGTTCATCACCCAATTGCGCCACATGCGCAAAAACATGGATAGGCACTTCGGGGTTAGGCAGTTGCTTAAATTCTTCTCCCGAATCATCAAGACGCATCTGTTGGTAAACAGGCTTTTGTATTGGTTGTTGCAGGCTCTGCTGATACAATTGGCTGACTGTTAAGCCCTGCTCAGGAATGGCGTTTTGCGACATCCTGGCAGTGGAACAAGCGCTTAATGCCAGACTAGCGCAAAGCATTATCAAAGTTTTTTTGTTGATGGTAACCATAATCTAATACCCTCCCTTGGTGTTCTTTATCAATGGCTATGGTTTGGCTGAAATGTAAACTGAGTTGATTAGGGACAAACCCTGTATGGCCGCGGATACTTGCAGGAACAAAGACCATATCGAAGCTGCCCTGGATTCTTTTCTCAAGCCAGTCAGTAATCTTTTGGCTGCCTTCGTTGATTGCGCCACCAGCAGCAAAGTGTGCTAAGTCGCCTGTAGGTGTGGCAATGGCAGAACCTCCGTCTGCCTGATAACTCATTTGCCATTTAGATAGGGCATTTCCTGCACCTTGAATACCGCCAGCTGCCATGAAGGCTGTTAATACTCTAGGGGCATTGGTGATGTATTGTCCTTTGATACAAGGATTACCGAATTGCGTGGTCAGGTAACCAATGCTGTCGTTATTCACCAGCTCTGCGGAGCTTTTCATTTGTTCTTGGCCGACATTCACAAAATGCCCATCCTCAAAGACAAATAAGGCTGAGGTGACATAGGCACGAACACAGCTGATGTTATCGAGAAAGGAACCAACGCCAATCGAATAACCGCTGATTTTCATACCAGTGATTTCTTCGGGTAGTTGCATCCCATTGGCTGTCATTAAATCCCCTCGACTGACAATTGCTGTGAAGGGAAATAAAGGCTGCATGAGTTTGCCTTCAACAGGAACTTCGCCGATTAAAGCTGATAAGAGCGTGATTTTGCTGAAATCGCTGCCAGCTGGAATAGTATAGAATGGCGTTTTTGTTGGACCTTCTTCCTTGATAGGGGATTCATGTTCATTGAAGATTTTGCTTTCAGTTGGGGCTTTATCTAGCAAGGTATCTAAATCTTTGATTTGACCTGTTAAGGGCACTGGTTTTCCTTCCATTGGATAAGATTGTGATTGATGTTCAGTCAGTGCAGTCAGTTGTTCTTTAAGCGCTTGTAACTCATCTTGCAGTGTATGGCTGGCTTCTTGTTTGGGTTGTTTTAATTGTTTTTGCAGCGATTTATTCTCTTTGTGCATTTGATCTAATTTCTTTTCTGTTTCTAATAATCGCGCGGAAACATCACGAATATTGTCATTGAATTGGCTTGCTATAGCTTCGCCAAAATTATTAGGATTGGGCGTGTTGTTGTTAACCGGTGCGCTATGACGGCTATTAATAAGAATCATAATGACCGCAAAAACCACCGAGCCTGCCAGAATTTTAATGCCATTGTTTTTATTCATCGGCTGTACCTCGCTTGTTGAGTTAAAGCTGCTGCAAAAGGCTGATCAGAGACTAAAAAGACAGTGGTGCTTTGATGCTGGTTGCGTGCTGGCAATTCATTTTTGGGATAGAAGCTCGCGGTTTGCCAATGCCCCATCAGTTTGGTGAATGGCAGCTTTATAGGTTGATTCAGCAAATTTTTTAAATCGACTGCGGTGACGTAAAGATTGCCGCCACGCCATGAAGCCAGAGGATGAGCTTCAATGCTTGCACCATAAAACAAAGGGATGGTTTTATTGGTTTGCATAGGTGAGCGGTAAATTCCCTCTGGAATTTCTCTGACCCGTTCAGGCGAATACAAGGCTTGAATGGCAAAACGGGTTAATTGAATAGCGTTGTATTCATATTGACTGGCTCCTGCATTAAGGTTGATTTTGGGATCATCTATCAGAATCTCAATCGGCGTGGTGTTGATTGCTTTCTCATTGGCATTAAGATTAAGAATAACCACTTCGCCTTCAGGCAATAACTGGACAATCAAGCGAGAATCTTTGAATGATTCTTTGGCTTTAAGATACAAGCTACCTTTGACTTTCAGAATATCGAGGCTGGCACTGAGTTGTTGATCAATCACCTTAATGGCTTGGGGAAACTGGACTAACCGCTCTTTATTGATCGGTAATTCAATTGTTAAAGGAACTTTTTCCCAAACCAGGTGTTCACTTTGCAGGGCATGGCTTAGGTGCATCACAGCAAAGCACAGAGCGAATAAGCTAATTTTAATGAGTTTCATGGTGTTCCTCCGTGTCGACCAGTAAATCTTGTAAACGTTCTTCAGGACGGGTATAGCCATCCAGAGCTAATTGAAAAGGGTTGTGAAGACGCGACAGGTTGAGCTTGACCACACGAAGGTGATAAGCCACTACTTTGTCAGCAATGACCATGGCAGAGTTGTCTTTGAGCCTTTGCGTAATGCGTAGTATCAGCTTGACTTCCCAGGTATCGGGACCAATTTTTTTAATGTCTTGCGGTTCCATAAAGCGATAGAGACTTGCTACTTGAGTGCGGTCAAAGAGTTGAGCGTTTTTATAAGCTGCCAGGGTTTCACGAAGTAACTGCTCATGCCGTGATGTGAAGTAATAATGAAAGGCTTTAATGTTTAGGTTGAATTCTTCTTTGCCTTTATTAGACCAGCTGTAGAGTGTCGGCATTAAGGAAGTCACATATCCTTGCACGTATTCATTCGGTATTTCGCTTGCCTTCATTAAACCGCCATTAGCAGCCATATTAGGACTAAGCCAGAATTCATAGCGTTTGGGCATGATCATCAGGTTAATAATTAATGCTAAGATGATGATTGATAACACACCGATAAAAGCCAGTAATAAACGATTGTGATGTTGTAGGCTGTCGATTTTTTTCCAGTAGTTAAACATGCGGCTCTCCAACAGATTTATTCTTTTGCCAAGTTCCCTGGTAATGAATCCAAGGTGAATGTTTGAGCCTTAATCGCACCATCCACTGAATCGTTTTCTTCATCACATAACCATAGGGCTTACCTGCTTTGATGCGGGAAACTCCTTTAGGCCACACAGTAATAGACAGAATGAATCCAATCACAAAACCGATGCAGCCAGAGGCCAGCGGAAACTCAACCATTGCTCCTAAGAGAACGAAGAACAGGGTAGTTGCTGGGGTTGTGGTGATAACAATCCAAAATAATTCACGAAGACTTAAACCTTTCCAGGCTGGGAAGTCGTGTGACAGATGGCGCGAAGAAGGCTGACTCATATTTCACCTCCTATATTTTGAACTTGGTAATCATGGTGTAACCCACATAACCAGAAGCAATGCTAATGGCTAAATAGGTGATGCCCATTACGGCAAAAGTACCGAAGGCCACCATGGATCCTTCGTTCTTTTTAGACTCTTCAATACCGTGTTGTACCGTGGTAATGAATTTAATAAAGGTCACAACAGCGGTAATGAAGAGCAATAAACCCAGACCTTGTTTGACGTAATTCCCTGTCACGGTCATCATGCTTTTAGAGCCGTCCCCGATGTTGTCCGCGTCGGAAATTTTAGGGAACCAGTTATCTGCCAATAGCACAGGGGCATATAAGATATTTACTACTCCAAGGCAGATTGAGCGAAGCATTGTTTTCATGTTGTCTCCTTAACAAATAAAACTAAAATGAAGATCATCAGACCAATCACTAATCTGATGAGCCGAGAACCCAGACGCAGTAAGTATCCATGTTGTTGTTTTTCCTCTGCGTCCATCATGTGGTTGACAGACCACATCACCGCTAATATCACCAGGGCTATGGCAATAAAGCGGATACTGCCGGAAAAGACTTGTGCCGATATGTTATTGCTTGCTTGTTTAAAGGTGGTGGCAAACATTCTGGCTATTTCGTCTTTACTCATTAGGGTTTCCTCACAAAGTCCATTTCCAAGGCCTTGATCTTGCGTGGTGCAATGATTGGTTGATTGATGTAATCAATCAGGCCATTGCGAATATTCAGTAAATCTTCTCTTAAACCTGCATGATATTGGCCTTGGACATCTTCAAATCCTTCAATTTGTAATTGGATACGGGTATTGGGGGTTATCTGTGTTTGTGCTTCATCAAGCAGGGGCATGATGGCGTTAATCTGGTTAATGATGCGCACCAGCGTTTCATTTAAATCAGGGTTATTCGCCCAGCTGTGTAGGCTTATCATCATAAAGGTCAAACAAAGCAATCGTTTCATGGTTTCTCCCTATAAATACTTTTTAAAGCGACTGGCCGTCATGGCCACCATTAATCCCATCAATAAACTGATAGGAACAAAGACATAAGCAGGGGTGATGCTGACAGGCAGGGCAAGCCAGAGCATGAGTAAAATCACAAGTCCCTTTTTTAAATAGTGGTTAAGTCTGTGGAATAAATAAGAGGATTCACGGCCTAAGCAAGCGGTGCGTATTGCTCTTTGGTTAAGACCATCAACTAGACCTGCAACCATAGTCAGGGCAAATAAAGGCATGGCAGCGAATAAAATAATAAGTTTGATTAATAGACATTGACTGCTTAATAAAACCAGCTGGAAAAACTGTTGTGATTTTTCGAGTAAGTCTGCTGCAAATTCATTAATCGCTAATTTGTTTAAATAGGGAATAGTCAGCGTCCAGCTAGGTTTGGCATCTAAGGGTAGGGCTGCCAATAGTGAACCTTGATAAACAGGGGTGATGGCTTCTCGTTGAGTATTTACAAGGACATTGACCTTATCAAAGGCAAATGGATAGCCATGAAGCATCCATTGACTTACAGCCCAGATAAGCAACGCTAACCAACCCAAGAAAAGAACTAAAGTCAGCTGCATAGTCATTTGTCTGGAATATTGTTTTACTGCCATACAGCCCCCTCAGCAATGATTAAGGGGTAATGTTGTTCACGGATGTAATTCAGCAATGGATCAACATTGACGGGTAATAGTGGCAATTTAAACTTTTCTTGCAGAGCTACAATGGTTTCAAAGTCATTCACATTGGTGATGAACCCAGTGGCTTGCATGGATTTTAATTGCTCTTGATGTTGTTCTAACCATTTGATGGATTCTCTATCCGCGCCTATGACAAATAGAGCCATGTTTAACAGATTGGTATCCAATTTTTTGCGGCTTACTTTGCCAACAGTGGCTTTGCTCTTTGCTGGTACGCCAATAGGGCTAGACAGATTAAGTCTTAATGACGCATCACTTTGTGACAGCGTTAAAGGAATCACATTCATGCTATGAACATTTAAAGCGACCAACAGCAAGAGCAAAATCCTAATCATTAAAATCTCCCTAAATCGACGACTTGCGAAGTTTTGCCTTTTGCCAGTAAGAGCAAGGGTGTTTGTTTCTTGTCGAGTTTTAAGCCCTCATACTGTTGGCTACCTGGGTTCAAGGTGATTTGTTGACTGGTCACCAAATGGATAGGGATTTGATGTCTGTTAGCCCAAAGTTGGATAGCGCTATTGTCCATATCCAGAAAGAGAAGATTGAGCTTGGTGTTTGGTGTACGGCTAATAGCATCGACCAGTTGCAGTACAATGGTGGTTACAGCGTCATCGGCTCTTATAAAGAAATAGAGCGTTTCACTTTCTTTTAATTGAATGGGTTGATGTGCATAGGGAGAGTAAGGAGATGGATCAAAATCACCGACTACAGGCACATCTTTAAACAGTTGGTTATAGGCTTTGTAAAAGGCATTATTCCAGGCTATGTTTTGCGCGACCTTTTGGGCTTCTTGAAGGGCAGCAAGTTCGGCGAAATGAGCTCGTTCAGCGTCATTCTTGGCATTTAGTCCAAGAATATCAACGGGTGTCATACGTAGGTCTTTGTAGTAAATACCACTTCTGCTTTGTATTAATTGCAGATAGCGTTTTTCTTCTGCCTCACTTAATCCCCATGCTTTGGCTTCCTGTTTTTGTAAGTCGTTAAGTTGAAAATCTTTGTCTTCAATAACTTCATCATGAAATTCGGCCAGACCTGCTTTCGTCAACGCATTATCAGCACTGAGCATAGGTGGTGTGGCAATACCTGGGATATACAAACCGGCAATTGCCTGTTGACCCAGGAGTAACCCGATTGCCAGTGTGGACAGCTTAAGCATGGCTCACCTCTTGTTGACTTAGATGAACCCGCAGATGCGCATTGTCAGCATTTTCAAATTCTATGGTTTGCTTCGCAAAGTCGATCTCAAAGACAGTCCATCCTGCCAAGGAATCGCCTTTTTCCAACGCTTGGGTTTTGTAGTGGTAGGAAACAGAGGCAACAGAAACTTCTTGGATACTGTCTATGCTTAATACTTTAAACGGTAGTTGATTTGCAGGAAGCATTTTGACAGGTTGCTTTTTCTCATCCAGATGGCGTAATAAATCAGTAATGCCTTCAAGCTGTTTCTTAATTGCGATTTGTTCAGTTGTAAACATTTCACCTAATTGGTGTTCATCTTTATTTTGTATTTGTTGAATGAACGCTCCCAATTGTTTTATGTTTTTGGTAATAGGCGATAAATCCGGTTGTTCAACAGGTTGATTGAGTTGTTTTTGTATAGTGGTTAATCGCTCATCCAGCGTATTAAATTTATTGTTCTCAATAGAGGGTTGGCTTTTTAAACAAATGAATACGACCAACAATCCGTTTAACAAAAGAAGACTAAGCCATTTGGCATCAAAATACTTTTTCATCCTGCTCTCCTTGCTATCAGACTAAAATTGATTTCTCTTAACAGGTCATCCTGCTTGAGATTGAATAGATGCTGACCGACCAATACCGTCAATCCATCGGTAATCGTTAAAGGTCCTAAATTTCTACTAACCTGTGGTAGTGGTTGTTGAAATACTTGTTGTAGGCTTTCGCTTTGTTTTTCTTTTGGAGCAAGGTGATACCCTGAATAACGAAGCCAGTAATTCACTGCTTCTCCTATAGTTTGTATGGATGCAGGAAAATGAATCTGTTGAACAGTTTTCAATGGATTTATCTGAGCTGCCAAAGGTTGATTGTTGAGCGTGGCATAGCGACCGACTTGGGTTATATTAGCTGCCTGAGCATTTAGGCTACATAAAACAAAACTACAAAGCAGAAATTTTCTAAGCATGATTGCCTCCTGATTCTGTGGATTTATCCCTTAATTTTTGAGCCAGGGCATGTTGTTCCATTGCTTTTTGGATAAAGACCTCTTTACGTTCAACATCAATATGTTTGGGAGCATCTATACCTAATTTGATTAGTCCTTCCTTTTCAGAGATAAGAAGTACTTTGATTCTGCCTTTATCAATGTAAATTGCTTCGCCCATACGACGGATTAGAATTAGCATGATGTTTTCTCCTTAGCTTCTTTGAAGAGGTAGTCTTTCATTTGGTCGATATGAAGTTGGACGATTTTGGGATCGGTAGGGATATGCGGTTCAGTTTTTTGTTTTAACACTTCTTGACGGGCTTGGATGCCTTTTTGGATGTTGGTGCAGTACTCATAAAAAATCGGCAGACAAGGAGGAACAGCCAGCTTTTTCTTTATTTGTTCTAAAGCAAGTTTCAACACTTGATTGTCAAATTCTTTCAAGCCTTCTGACCATTCACGTTTTGAGACCTCGAGAAAATTAGTGTTGCTGTAAGTTGAGACCCACAGATAGCCATAAATTGCTGCAAGGCGCATAAACAGTGTATCCATTCTCTTATCGTACTCTGGAGTTGTCGAATGAGAGGACATTGCTTCCTGACTCTGGGGGTTCATCAAAGTCGAAATCGAAGTTTGCATCTTTGCAGGATTCAGTAAGGATATCTGTTGCTGATTTTTTTCGAGAACGCGCTTGATTGGCTTCATTTTGCTGCTCCTCTTGGGTTTTTAAGGTAAGTAATTCATCGTTCCAACATTTGCGTGAAAGCCAGGTGGCTGGGTATTTCCAGTTTGGCAGCCACTCGCCGAAAAACTCCATTTCCTCACGGTTATTAATTTGGGCTTGCAAGCCTGTTAGTATTTGTTCAATCAACTGTTCATCTGGTTGCAGATAACCAAACTCACGCCAGGCTTTAGTTCGGTCTTGTTTTAAAGGATAAAGAGACCAAAATTTTTCAAATTGCTGCTGTAAAAAAATAAAACGATCTTTGGAGTTATGAGGTGTGTCGGGTTTTGTGTTTTGCGCTGTGTTGGGTTTTTGATATTTTTTGTCGTAACTTGATGATTTAATATTATTTTTATCGTTCGGGTTTGTGCTGGGTTGAAGTGTCGGGTTTGTGTCGGGTTTATTTTGAACAGACAAATCCGAATTGGCTAATAAGCATTTTAAAATGAGTTGTTTACCAATAGATTTGATCTCCACTAACCCAGCGCGCTCAAGCGCATAGATGATACGGCGTAATTGCGGACGACTAGGGCTACCTGAATGTTCAAAACCTTGGTGGGGTTCAACATAGAGGGCTTCAGCAAGCTGTTGATAGCTGATTTTACGCTTAACACCTACCAGAAAGGTATTACGGTCCATATACGGACGAATCCCCAGCAAATAGGCTGATTGCTGGATATAAGGTAACCCCATCAGAGCTGATAATTCATCGGTATTAACAAACAAAAATCCCATTTTTCTATTTCATCCCTTCAAAAGCACCATCAAAAAACAGCGCTTGCACTATCAAATGATTTCAATTAGTATCAATCAATAACACGAAGTGTGTTGTTGATAACCCATTGTAAATAAGCACTTTTTAGTGTCAATGGGGTATTTCCGTTTGATAGCAAATGAACCTAAATGAACATGAAAAAAATTATTGGCAGTAGGATTGCACAGGCAAGAAGGGCGAATGGATTGACGATTAAGGTTTTGGCTGATAGGACAGGATTTGGGGCTGCCAGGATTGGGAATTGGGAGCAGGGAACCAGGAGTCCTGGGCCGGAAGAGGCTAAGAGCTTGTCTAAGGAATTGCAGGTTGCGGCTTCTTGGTTGCTTTGTTTGACAGATGACCCATTAGGTGAACGAGTTGAAAAGAGCATAATTGCCAACACAAAATACGAGTAAATGTTTTCACAAGAGCTTATTTTGAAAGATCAAGAACAAATATTTTAGTTTTATCAGAAATATCTTTATAACATTCATTGAGTTTATTTTTCATTTCTTGTAGAGATTGAGGACGTTTTCTTTTCCAAGCTTTTGGGAGTTTAGATGTGGTTTTATTTCCAAACCATAATACTAAATAAACACCAAATCCGTTGGCATGATAATCTGTTGAATAATTTTGTAGTTGATCTATTGCGGCAGACCATAGATCAGTATGCCATTGACCTTTTATTTCTATTGGCACATCTAATAAATTATAAGTACTAAGAAGATCACATCGTTTATCATCAGATCTAGCGCCCTCTACGTGCGCGCGTGCATTATATTTTTCAAGATGCGGTGTTAGTGCTGATGCTATTAGATCACGACAATAATTTTCTTTATGTGGGTTTTCGTTATCCCAATAAAATTTAAAATCACTTGTTTCACTACCTTTGAGTCTTAACTGTAATATTTCTAATTGGTCAATTAGTAAGGCTTGTAAATCCTTGTGTCCGGTGGGTTCTTTGCTCAGTAAGATATTTTGTACATCTTGTAATGAAAAATATTTTTTATAGCTTTCTGATTTATGCTTTTTATTCTCAGTTAACGCATGTTTAAGTTCATCGCAATATTGACATAAATCGTTTTTGTTAATGAGATCAGAAATTAAATCTTGTGCTTCTTGCGTTGTAATTAAAGAAAGTTCAGTTATACATCCTTTAATAAGTCTGGATGCATCCCACGGATGTTGATTTCCTTCCCAACTGCCAGTGGGGTATGGCACCGGTGGCCATATTGAACCAAATTTCAAAATAAAAAAATATAATTGCTGTGCATTCATCTTTGGCCAATAAGTTGAAATTTTCTTATCAACGAAGATAAACTCACTTAATACCCAAATACTTATTTTATCTTCTGAAGTATATTGATTGAGTATTTCAAAATGAGATTCAAAGTCCAGAAGAAAACAAGTGCTTATCCAAATATCCCGTTGAGGGCATTTATCAAATTCTTGCTTACTAATTTGTTCTCGAATTAACTTAATAACATCATTAGGTGAGTAACAAATAGCTATGGTAAGGACTGTTTTCAAGCTATCATAAGCTAATTTTTGGTAATTATTAAGCCATTTTAAAGCTACTTTTCCTGCTATATCCTGGAATAAACTGTCAGTTTGAATTCGATATAATCCAGGAACATATCTTTCTTCAGAATATAAATAAGGTTCTATCGTTTCATAAATAAAATTTTCTTTTGACAATGAGTCTTTGAAAAGAATAAATTCAAGCTCTTTTTGTACAGAAGAGGATATATCATTGCTTTTGAAGCTAGCTCCCCAATGACAAGCAGCTAGAGCTGAATGAGCAATATTTAATGGAATTTCGTCTAACTTTTCATTGCGAGATAAAATAATATCGCAGTATGCTAAAAGAATAGCCTCAAAGGGGGAAATCAAGTTTTGATTAATACGTAGTTGTATTATCTCATGGACGGTTGGTATGTTATTTTCTTCAATAGCTGAACAGATTCCATTTATTGCTAGTGGTAAGAGCTCTATACCTAAAAGTTCAACTACACGTTTTTTCGGTTCATTTCCCTGAATATCACTAAACCAACCTAAATAAGCTTTCGCTATTTGATTTAAGCCATTTATATGTTTTCCTGAAACTAACTGATCTCTAATTTCATGATATTGTTGGTGTCTTTCTATTACTTTTTTCTTTTGTCTACTACGATGAGCTGCTTGCTTTTTTTCATATTGTTCAATTTCTTTTTTTCCATTAGCTCTTTGCAGTTCTATATCATGTATATGTTTTTTTAAATTTATATTTAGAATGGCTTGATCCTGAGCATGTTTCAAAGCAGCACCAGTAAAAGGCTGATAGGCAAATATCCAACGAACTAGTTCTTTCCATTTTAATTCGTTATCCGACGTATGCAGTCCCATAATATTATCGAGATGAAATATTATGTCTTCCTCTATTACCCATAACCATGTATGACTTAAACAGAATATTAGCCAGAGTTTATCTGGCTTTGAGCTTTTAATTGCAACTGATTGAAGAGATCTACGATAATCAGTATTTTCAGACAAATATTTAGTAATTTCATCATACTCATTATGATGCCGAGAAGCATTTGTTTCAATTATGCTTAACCAAGTCCATAATTCTTGAGGTACAGGTTTAGAAATTCGTTTCATTCTCTCTTGAGTAAACTGTAATACTAATCTCTTTATTTTGTTTTGAATTTTTTCATTTTTTTCTGATGATGCTGAGCCTAATTCCTTCAGAAAAGATCGGATACATCCTTCAATTTGTTCAATAGACAATTGTTCGAATAATTTATAACCTAAAGCTATCAAAGATATTTGTTTATCTTCAGCTGATTTTTTTAATATTTCTAAGAAAATTTCTGAAATTTTGTCTGAATTATACAGTTTGGTAGCAACTCTAAATATATCTAAAATGAGATATAGAGAATTAATTTCGTCATGGTGATGTAATTTATCAGATATTATTATCCAATTGGGTTCTATCGTACATTTTTTTAAAGCTGTTACAACAGCTTCTCTTTCTACAAGAGTTACAGTTTGTTCTAATAAAATAGATATGAGCTCATCTTTTATACTATCAATAAAATTAGGAGATGCGGTATGTTCAATGGATTGAATAATTAAATAAGATAATTGAAACGGCGTATCTTTAGTATGTAAAATACTTAAAACATCGTCTCGCAACTCAGGTCTTAACAGACCGTCTCCCACGCTGATATGCCAATCTTCGGCTCGGAAATAGGGATCGTCCTTTGCAATTTTTTGTAAAGACTTCAGAAGAAATTTTAACTGTTCTGTAGTTAAAATTGTGGGATCACTATATTTTAAGAATCCGTAAGGATCTCGGTTAATAAAACTATTCCTTTCTGGCTGACAAAAAACTGCAAGCCAAGCATGGAGTCCTCTAAGAGCAGAAGGAACTATATATCTATCACCATAAAGCAACGCTTCTAGACGTCGTATAGATAATTTATTATTTAACTTATTGCCGAGCCATTTTGCAGCTAAAAATTCTGCTACTGTTCTATGGCATGGCACTAAAATATTATTAGAATCTGAACGGAATAACATTGTTGATAAGATATGTTGCATTAATTCATTAGAACTATTCTCATCGAAAAATTCTTCAATTTTAGGTGCAGATAAATCTTTATTATTAATAGATACGCCTATTTTTCCTGAAAGCAAAAGTTGAGCACAAATACAACCAGCTGTTTCAATTAGCTTATGGATATTTGGAGGTGTTTTAATAGATGCATGAATTTCACTATGTTCCTCAAGAAGAGTCAAACAAGCATTTTCATACAAATCTAATTTAGAGCTCGGCCATCCACCATTTTGTTGATGTGCTTTTAAAAATAATGACAAATTATTAGGATTTCTTAGTAAATCTACAACACCTCGTTTTTGAGCTTCTATAAAAAAGTCGTTACCATCTATTTCTTTACCTTCGTTGTTAATGAACTCTATAATTTCTCGGTCATTTAAGGATAATAAATGCCCAAGAATTGGTTTTTTATTCCATCTGTTTTGAATGATTTTACTATTTACCGCATCCTTCCAGTCAGCAGTGCGACATGCCAATATAAAGTTTGGGCTATGATGATGCGAGATTTTTGATAAAATATTATCGGATATAAGCTCTTTTTTATATACTGTTACCTCATCAATTCCATCAATGATAATTTTAGAGGGCTTAGAAACTGCTTCGATTGCTGGAGATAACATTATGGATACTGCATCATAACAGATAGAATTTGTTCTTTCTTTGAATTCTCTTAATAGAGTAGACTTCCCACTGCCAGGCTCACCTAGTAGGATTAAAGGACCATCCATAGCAAAAAAATCCGCATCAGAGCAAATTTTTTTCTTGTCTGAATCATCAATAATTTCTATTCGTCTTGGAATATAGTTCATTCAGTGCTCTCTGTCTTGGCTTTGTAGGCTCTTAATTTTGGGTATATTTTATCTATAACATGCTCATATCACCACCCAAGCGATGATTGAATAATATAATAGGTTTTGTCAGCTTTAACCAATGAATGTACCAATATAAAAAATAATGGGGGGAGTGTGCAAATTTAGCATATGTAATCGTTAAACTATTTTATGCAGGTAACTGAGAGTATTTTTGTCTATTATTAGAATGCTTCACATACATAGTAATAAAAGCACTAGCCACCAAAGTAAATACTAATATAGAAGGCGATGATGCAATACCTGTTTTTTTAACCAGTATTAAAGAAACTAACGGAGCAAGTCCAGCTGATAAACTTGCAGCAGTTGAATATAAAATTGATAAAACAGTGCATCGTAACTTAATCGGAAACATTTCAGCTAACATCACCGGTACTGTTGCATAATAAGCTCCAGCAGGAATTGCAATTAATGCTTGTCCTAATAAGAGCTCATAAATATCATGGTGCGATAAAACATAAAAAAATGGCTGGGAAAGAATCAATAAACCAACACTAGCAAAGATCACAATTTTTTCTCGATTGATTTTATCAGATAGTTTTCCAACTAAAGGAAATACAGCTAATAAAACAATTAATGAAAGTATATTTGATAGGATAATTTCATGATCCTGAAAATGACTATATAAATGGGCTTGCATAGGACCATAAATGTAAATCTGGAAAGTCGTTGTTACTCCTAGGCAACTTAAAACAAATACATAAAGAGATTGAATTTTATTGTCCTTGATGTAGTTGACTGATTCTGAAAGTAGACTCTTAAATTTAGGTTTTGGCCTGTCTGCATAGTACATGATGTACTCCATACTCTCAGGAATACACAACCGGATATACAAGCCAATGGAAGAACCTAGTAGTGCAAGGACAAAAGGTACACGCCAGACTAGCCAATCGTGTTCAGGATAGTGATTGGTAAAATAAGTAACTAATAATGCTACCAATGATGCTACGAGCATTCCTGACATGGCACCAAACGAAGCCCAGCTGCCCGAGTAGCCTTTTTTGGAGGCTTCTGCATTTTCAACCAGATAAGCTGAAGAATTTAGATATTCTGCACCACAGGAGAAGCTCTGAATAACTCTTAACACTAATAAGGTTATAACAGAAAAAGTACCTATGGTGCTGTGTGGGGGGATAAACCCGATAAGGGTTGTTGACACGCCCATCGTTAAGATGGACGCTGCAAGGATAATTTTTCTGCCATAGATATCGGATAATAAGCCCATTATCATAGCCCCAATAGGTCTGGCTAGATATCCAGCAAAGAAAGTAAGAAATACTAGAAATAAACCCTTTGAAGCATCACCAATTAGGTATTTGGCAATGTAGACTGAGAGTAGGCCGCAAATGGCCATATCAAAAGATTCTATTAAATTGCCTAGTGTGCCTGCCAGTATGATTCGGGTTTGATGCTTCATAGGATTATCCTTTACTTTGCATTGCCGATAGAGTGGTTAGTGAGTCCTGATCTTCTACTCGGTCTAAAAATAAAAATCCATTCAGGTGATCAATTTCATGCTGAAGAATACGGGCTTCCAAGCCGGAAGCTTTTTTGGTAATTCTATTTCCATCTATGTCAAAGCCTGAATATTCAATTTCCATGGCTCTTGGAACCTCTCCCATTAATTCACCGCAATTAAGGCATCCCTCGTAGCCAGTTTGAATTTCTTGGGACAGGATTTTTAATGCAGGATTAATTAATGCAGTATCGGGGATCGGGTATTCTGGTTTTCTCCGTTTGGTATAATTAGTACCAAATACAATAACTCGTTTGCTGATGCCAATTTGGGGAGCAGCTACCCCTACGGCACCTTTGTCAGCCATAATGCCGAACATAGTCTTAATCAGCTCTTTTAACCAACTGCTACCAAATTCTGATTCTTTAATTGGCTCAGCGGTTTGTCTTAAAATAGGATCGTTTTTATCCAGGAGTGTGTTCATAGTTCACCTGATTGTTGATGATTAATGTGAGTTTGGGCTTAGTCTTCATGCAGGACTGTTTGTCTGGTAAAGTTAAATACTCTTGAATTTGCCTTAACGCAAACTTGCCCATGGCTAACAGTTTTTCGCAATGAATGGAGCTTTTGTTTTGGATATAGGGATTTATTCGTTTTAATCCAAATGAAAAGATTGCTCTATGAGAATCATATTCAGTGGGGATGGAAATACCTGTGATGAGTCCAGGTTCTATCTGTTTGTATTTTGTAATTGCTTCTATACAGCCTATATGAGGAAGTTCGCTCCATAATTTCGGTTGATCCTGGCTGATGAACTCTGGTTGATAGCAACCATCAAATAGCCAGAGACTTTTCTCAATTAAATTTTGCTCTATAGCTGGGTTGGAGGACATGAAAAAGATCTGTCCTGCTTGATTGATGAGGGCAATGGAAGCATAGTCTGTTTCTACTTGCCCGAGTACGTCAGAGAACACTTTTCGCATGGTGATATAATGTTCAAAGAGAAAATCTTTTGCTTTAGGGTGAAGCCTTACTTCAACAGCTGTTACATCCATATCTACAAACTTCTTAAACGGCATGACTGTGCTTTTTTCTTTGTTCTTCGTAGGAAGAAATGGAACCAATGGCCAAGTCAATGATTTTTAGTAAATTATTTTCCGATGTGTCAATTGCACGTACTTCTTTGATTAATCCTAACACAAAATCGGCGTAATCGTCATTACTTCCATGAGAAACAGGGTATAAATGATGGCTTTGCTTCAAGATGTAATGAAGTAGTGTTTCATCGACTTCATTTTTCTTAGGAGCTGCATGTCCTTCCTCACCAAATAATAGCCAGCCTGGGTTTACATGAAGATGATGAGCTAATTGTTTAACTTTCTCATAATCAGGTAGAGCATCACCTCTTATATAGCGACGGCAGATTTGTTCTGATGCACCTGTAAATTCTGCTAGGGCTTTAATACAGATCCCATTAGGTGAACGAGATGCAGTATGTCCTTTATCTTTGAGGGTATGGATCAAGCGATTTGCAAACGATTGATAGGGTCCCTTACTCATAAAATTATCCTTTTAATCGAACGTCGTAAAAAAATTATCATATAAAACGGTATCATTCAATATCATATCGTATCTTAATTTAAATTTCTTAAAAATACATATTGATAATTATTTTAATATCGTTTTAATATTAGTTTCGATAAATGATACTTAATGTTCATTTTGCGCGATTTGGACTTTATTACACATGTTTTACAGGAGTATATCGCATGTTTTACGATCAAAAGATCACCATCTATAAGGGTATTATTCAGTATCTACTGGATTCAACCAATTATTCTCTACAACGAATCGCTAATTTATCAAACTCCCCAATTGCTCATTTGCAGTTAATCTACCAGCACAATCGTTTACCTAAAGAAAGTAAGGTTGAATTGAATTTGCTGAAGCTGTTTATCACAGTCATTGATATGGAACACAAGGGTGAATGGAAGGCTCGTTTACAACTTAAATAACAGAGGGATTTGGAGAATCAATGATGCAACCAGTTAATGATCTATTTACACAACAGATTCTGTTTATCAATGACGTAGAAGTCATTATCGGAAAGGACCGATTGACTTTACGCCGTTGGTGGAGTGAAGGGAAATTTCCCAAGCCAGTAAAATTACATGGCAGAACTTTAGCCTGGCATAAAGACGTGATTGATAACTGGATTAATCAATATGTCAGATAAATCCATTTTCATTGCCTGAAGTGGTCAATGACTGCTTTAGACAATGATTAATTTCTAAAGGTTTATAAGTAATACTTATCATCCCCTTTTTCTAAAATGACTTTAAAACCGCAAGTGTGAGAGATGTTGAGGAAGTTACTAAGCTTTACATCTTCTTGCTCACCGGAGCGAATTTTTTGAATTACAGTTGGAGAAAGCCCTGCTTTTTCGGCCAGTTTTCTCACGGTCATTTTGCCATTCTTCATGAGTGCTTTGATGATTTCAGATAATAGAAACTCATCATATTCTTTTTCAAATTGTTCACGAAAAAGAGGGTCCTGCATTTCTCGTTCAAAAGTAGATAAATGTTTCTTAGTCATAATAATCACCTGTTTTTACTCTACTGGTATATTGATCCATAACCTTTAAGGCTTTTTCCTTTTCGGTTAAAGGTAACTTATCCTGCTTCTTCCTAAAGGCATTAGTTAAAATTATTTTTCTGTCTTCAAAAAAGAAACATAAAAATCTATCTGGCTTAGGTTTGAAGGCATAAATTTTGTCTCCTTCATGTCTAAACTTGGTTTTATCGTGAATGATACCGGCATCGCCCATTCTCTTTAATAGCTTCAACAACTGAATGCGTTCGTCTTTATTCAAAGAATAATAATATTCTTGAGATTGGCTATGCTTCTTTTCGTCAAAGTACCATTCAATCGTAAACTTTTCGCCTTGATAGGCAATATATTCAATATCTCTATTCATTATAATTGTACCACTATAGTTGCACAAATTCAAATTTGTTTATTGTTAGTTCTTCTATCAGGCTACTCCATTTATCTAAAGCCTCTTTGCGCTGGTACAGCATTTCGTCTTTGTTATAAGTCGCCATGATCTTAGGCATTTTATGTCCAAGACATTTTTCTATAACTACTGGGTCGATTCGCAATGTTTCTCCAAGCTGAGTGGCAAAAGTGCGTCTGAGATCATGGGCAGTCCATTGTGGGATACCTACTCGTTTTTGTATGCGTTGAATAGCTTTAGATATCGATTTATCGCCTAGTGGGGAATCATCATCGACCCCAGCTAAAACAAAATTAGATAAGCTGATTTCTTTTATTTCCAACAGAAGTTTTTTAGTAAGCTCGCTCAGATGAATCTTCATGCTAAGTCCGATTTTATTATTCTCGGGAGGAATAATCCAAAGAGATTTCTCGAAATTAAATTCAGACCATTTTGCTAGTCTTAGTTCACCAGTCCTTGCACCAGTTAATAATATGATTTTAATGGCGTTTTTAATCTGAATTGACATCGAGTGATTATCACTATCCAAAAATAGCCATATTTTTTTTATTTCATCAAGATCGAGATTGCGATCACGAGGTTTTTCTACTCCACCTATGTCTCTTGCTCGAATATTTATGGCTGGATTAATTGTAATTTCTCCTCGACTTACCGCGTAATTAAATACTTGTTTCAAGGTACTAAGCACTTTATTGGCGTGAACAGGGGAGCCTCTTTGAACTATATTATCCAAGGCCTTTGCTATGTCTCGAGGCTGTATTTTTTCAATTTCTAATGTTCCTAATAGAGGGATAATGTCAGCATCAATTTGTTGTTTAATCTGTTGAGGTTGCTTACGGTGTTTAACAATATAATTGTTGTACCAATCAGAAATTAACGTTTTCACATTATTATTTTTTTGGAGCAATTTTTTTTGGATAATGTCTTCTGGGTCTTGGTCAGACTGCCTTATCTCCCATAAATCATTAAAGGCTTTTCTAGCTTCAGCAACACCCATTACTGGGAAATTACCAATAGTGAGCCATTTCTCTTTACCGCCAAATTTATAACGGTAGAACCAGGTTTTCGTACCTTTAGGAGAAACCCTTAAACAAAAGCCATTACCCTCAGTAATATGGTAACGATTTTTTTCGGCACTTAAATTTGCAATTTTGTTATGAGTAAACTTTTCCATAATTATGCTCTTATTAGGATATCAGAAATTGGCTACACTTCTGGCTACACTTTTTTGTTTGCTTGTATGAAATCAATTTATATCATTTGAAATATTGAAATGCAAATAATCCTTTATTTAAAAGGATGTTATGGTTATAATTGAATTTGTTTGAAATTAAATGAAATTGGTTGTCACTAGCATGGGGTGCTAGTGGTCGAAGGTTCAAATCCTTCCGTCCCGACCAATCCCAGTAAGGGTTTTAAGAGTTTCACTCCCGCAGCAACATTCAAGTCGATCCAAATAACGATCCAAAATTGTTTTTCTACTAGGGTTAGATAAATTGGGTCTTTCCCAATTACGGGGGCACTCACCAATTAACAACAAAGAACCCTAACAC
>CAYRWO010000012.1:3259-109686 GCA_964428035.1 uncultured Legionella sp. | reverse complement strand
ATTAGCTACAGACAAAGATAAATTGTCTTACAGTATTGGTGCTGATTTAGGTAAAAACTTCAAAACTCAAGGTATTGATATCAATCCAGAAGCATTAGCCAAAGGAATGCAAGATGGTATGAGTGGTACTCAATTGATTTTGACTGAACAACAAATGAAAGATGTTCTGAATAAATTTCAGAAAGATTTAATGGCAAAACGTTCTGCTGAATTTAACAAAAAATCTGATGATAATAAATCAAAAGGCGAAGCGTTTTTAAAGGAAAATAAAACTAAAGCTGGTGTGATTGTATTACCAAGTGGCTTGCAATATAAAATTATTGACGCGGGTACTGGCGCAAAACCAGGTAAAACAGATACAGTAACTGTTGAGTACACAGGTCATTTGATTGATGGTACTGTATTTGATAGCACAGAAAAGACTGGTAAACCGGCAACATTCCAGGTATCACAAGTTATTCCTGGTTGGACTGAAGCATTACAATTAATGCCTGCTGGTTCTACCTGGGAAATTTATGTTCCTGCAAATCTTGCCTATGGTCCACGCAGTGTCGGTGGCCCAATCGGTCCAAATGAAACTTTAATCTTCAAAATTCATTTGATTTCAGTAAAAAAATCTGCTTAATGTATCTTTTATTCACCCTGAATTCTGTTTTTCAGGGTGAAGTCTTTTTATAGGTCCATTCACTTTGAGCGTTTTAAAAAATGAATAAACGTCTATTCATCGTTTTCATTTTAGGATTTTCTTCTGGTTTGCCAATGGCTTTAATCAGCAGCACCTTACAGGCATGGTTTGCCTATAGTGGCATGTCCATTCTTGCTACCGGTGCATTAAGTTTAGTAAGTTTACCTTACGCCTATCGTATTTTCTGGGGTCCTATCCTGGATCGTTATTCTTTGTTTGAAATGGGTAAAAGGCGCAGTTGGATCATTACTATGCAAATACTCTTGCTGGTAGGGTTTAATTTAATGGCATGGTTTACTCCTGAGCAATACCCCAAATTTTTAGCTTTTTTAGCTTTAATTCTGGCTTGTTTTTCAGCTACCCAGGATGTAGCAATTGATGCACACAGAGCAGAATACCTTCCATCTGATGAACACGCGCTGGGCGCTTCTTTGGCCGTATTTGGTTATCGATTGGCTTTGTTATTATCTGGTGGGTTGGCCTTAATTATGGCGGAGCAATTGGGGTGGGCCTTTACCTATCGCTTCATGGGGTTCGTCATGATAATCGGGATGTTTGCTGTCCTGTTTAGTCAGGAACCTTTGGTAGAAATTAAAGAAAAAAACAGCTTTGCTTTTTCATTTATAGCTCCGATTAAAGAATTATTAACTCGTCCTGGACTTATTCCTCTTCTGTTATTTATTTTTTGTTATAAATTGGGTGAAGCTTTTACAACCACGACCAGTGGCATCGTGATGCCTTTTCTGATCCAGGGACTGGGATTTTCTTTAGATACTATTGGTTACATCAATAAGATGTTGGGTATAGGATCTATTTTATTGGGGGGATTGACTGCGGGGTTTATATTGTTGCGCTATAGTTTGTACCGCTCTTTATTTCTCTTTGGATTGTTACAGGCGCTCACCAATATATTTTTTGTGGCCTTGGCAATACAGGGGAAAAACGTTACTTTATTAGCCATTGCAGTATTTTCAGATAATTTTGCTGCAGGTTTAGCTTCCACTGCTTTAGTTGCATTATTTATGCGTTTGGTTAATAAACAGTTTACCGGAACGCAATTTTCTATGTTAGTAGCCTTATCTACATTACCAAGAATTCTTTCTGGACCTGTAGCTGCCACCATTCAGATGAGTTTAGGATGGATTGGTTTGTATGAGTTATCTATCTTGTTTGCTTTAGCGTTTATTCCTTTCTTAATAATGATTAAAGATCAAACTAATGGGAATTCACCACAGGATGTTCAATCACAAAAAGGGAACTTAAACTCCAAGGCAAATCAAGCAACTTCTTGACATTGTTACGGACAGAGACCCATCAACCAATGAGCCCTTGGACATAGTTTTTCTGATTATTCGGGATAGCAATATATATCACTTCCACCGGAGATGCCTGCATGGAATATAAGTGCATCTACCCCTGCAATAGTTCTTTTCTCTTTAACGCATCGGTGACCAGCATAAGAATAATAATAATCACCTTCTGGCACTGTACTTTCAACCACAGTATGTGTTTTGGCGTTTGCATCTACTGTTATAGGCACGCTTTTCCATGATTGAGTTTCTGTCACTATGGCGCATCGGCGAGGACTGCCGTATTAAATCCAATAAGAAATGTAGCGAACATTAATTTTTTCATTTCGATTCCTCCTGATTGACTCCAATTGAATAATTTCTCATCAATTAGCTAATAGTCTAGCTATTGCAATTAAGGAAATTTTTTTAAATAAATTAACATAATTTGTCTGCCCATCAATTGAGAGCTAATAAAAACACAGTCGATCATTTTACAACACATTGATTAATTATAGATCCCGACGTATCATTGCCTCTCATTCAATGTGAGCTGAATCAATGCAAGATAAAGAAGAAGGTATAGATTACGCATCTCCATTTAATTTATTGGCTAATGAATTAATCCATAAAATCAGTCAGAATTTAGAGGATGACAGAGAGGCTCATGATTGTTTTGCCTTTACTTGTCGCAAATTTTACCAATTAACCAAGTCTGAGCGTTTAAGAGTCCGCTTGGTAGAGTATGTTACAGAGGGAAATCAAGCCAAAGCAAAAGAAATGCTGGAAAAATATCCTGAACTCCTTTTAAAAAGAGGCTTTATTACGGATAAGTCAGGTCGTGTTTTTGAAAACATAACGGTTTGGGTATATATGTTATGGGCTTTGGATGTCAAGTATATGGGCCCTATGATGTTGAATTGTCTACCTCAAAATGAGCAAGGAAAAGAGATTAGTATCGAATTGCTGAATCAATTCGAAAGACTAGAGAAGAACGGTGTCCGTTATGTATTAAACGGCGTGCCTTATGATGAAAAACATTATAATTTTTACATTATCACTGCACTTAAGAATTTTGTTACTCATTTTGCCCAATGGGATTGGCAGGCTAAGGTTGATTATTGGAAACAAATAATCGGTGAGGCACAATTTTATCTTCCTGCTCATGTAGCTCAGCATTATTGCGATCCTGACGTGCCATTTTATCCACTGCCAGAGTTCAATAGTGAACTATTTAACCGAACTTTAGCTTTCTTTAACAATCTTACTCGTCAAGTTGAGAATTGGTGGCCCAATGAGTTAGAGGAAGTAAAGTTGGGAGTTCATTTTGCAATAACCAGATCGGGAGCAAAGGAAGGAAGCAATGGTATTAATCATATGAGAGGAGCTGATTTTGCTGCGACGAAAGATATGCAGGCGCTTACAGCCTTATATCATATTAGAATTAATACTGACTTACCCGCACTAAAGCAAAAACTGCTCGATAGGATTCATACACTTAATGTAGAACCCGAATGCAGTTGCTCTATGGCTGGGTGATATTTGTTGAAACTGCTTTCTGCTTGCTCTCATAAAGTATTATCAGAGCAGGGCAAGCCGATTCTTGAAACAATAGAGAATATATTTTGATTAAATCTCACCAGCCAAAGCCTGATTTTAATCTTTGAAGTGAATATTTAGCTTTATCAATATCCTGATCTTCCAGTGCCAACTCCAGTTCTTCGATATTAATTTTAATGACACTAATATTGATTCTTCTTAAACCTCTTAAAAGAAAACCAATACCTATAAAAACAGGCATACTAAAAAAAGGATGCGCGCATACAAAATCCTGAAATGATTCCATAAATTTTTCCTTAAAGTGGTTGCAACTCGATATCTTATCAAAGGTAAGTGTCGTTCAGTATGAAAATTAAAAACTAATGGATCATTGTGATGCAACAACTCCAGAAAAGATCATAATACTTAAGTGATTATGTACTTATGTGAAGCGCTCCATAATTAAAACCACCGCCAAAAGCGACCATAATTAAGTTTTTGTCAGGAAAAAAAAGCTCTTATTTATATGATAGGTTGTGGGAAGACTGGCGTTTACAATATTGCCGTATTCTTTAATAATACTGAGAAGCTGGGGGCTGCGGAATCCATTTGTCTTTTATGTGCTAATTAAAATAAATAGTTAATAATTAACCCGAGTTGTCCAATGCAATAACCCGAAAAATCCAAGATGATATTCCGAGTAATCCATAGTCTTATGGTAGAGTTTAGTATTAGAGTAAGTTTTATTAAAAAGTGAAGAAAATTTGTATTAAATTGATTCATTTTTATATTAACTCTAGAAAAGTATCTATTTTAAAGTCATGGATTATATTGGCTGTGGAGGATAATATTGATTGTCCTCTTGATTCAACCTATTCAGCTGACATCCAAGTAAATCCAGTGTACTGACTGTATGGATTTGAGGTAGTTGATGAAAAGCCACCGCAGCGTCAATAAAGCTGTTTAGATTTGGATAGCTGTTATTATTTTGATCAACCAGGTTATTTGTGGAGGTTGTCTGCAGGGAATACTGATGTATACCTTGAGCATGTCTAATAGAAATAGAAATTGCTGAGGGATCCCTATTATTGATATAAATGCTTCCTTGGGGCATAGAAAATAATAAGCCCAGAAGATTTTGAGATTGATTAATTTGGATAAGAGCCTGTGCCAAAAGTGGAGGAATAGTCAAGTTTCGGTTGTTTGGGAAATATGCATTATTATTGTTATTATTCGAGGATTCCAGCAAAGACAGATTAAGTTCGAATTGATTGTTACGCTGTTTCACCTCAAGGTGTACCAATTTTAAATTTATATTATCAATAACAGGCCAATTTAATTGAGGAAAAGCAGTGGCAATTTCATTGTAAGACGTCCGAAAAGCATTTTCTAATACAAGACATACCAGTGCGTTTTCTTTTTTCGCATAGCCTGTTCCAAATAAACCTACAGCCGGGTATGAGCTGTTTATTGGGTGAGCTGGTGAAACGATTTGGGCTCCTCCCATAATGTTTTTAATTTTATTCCTGATATAATTTTCCGCATAAGATAAGCCAGTATTTTGGCATAATTCCTTGTACTCTTTTTCGATAGTAAAATAGGTTTGCAAATAATCTTTGATTGAGTAACGGGGGCTGATATCCGCAGCCATTATCCAAAAAAGCAGGTGCGGGACATTAATTACTACACTTTGATAGTGCTCATTGGTTGGAGTTTCCTTAAATTGAACGTTCAATGCCCCAGGATGAGTAATAGATGGTTGAAGGATATAGTTCTGATTTTTATTCAGGTGATCCTGAACCATCTTTGGCGTGAAGAAATTAACTTTATTTTGAGAAATTTGAGTCATATTCAGACGTGCAAACTCCCTTAATTGATACAAATGTTCTGCAAAAGCATAAAAGTTTATTGGATTACCGATAAAAGTGGTCTCAGATTGGATGGAGTGAGCTTGATTAGCCCATAAATTGGCAGCATGGTTTTTATAAATTTCCCGTTGAGCCATTTGTTTCCCTTCCAGCGTGTCTGCCATTTTGGAGTCGAAATACATGGAAATTAAATGTTCCAGATATGTATTCATTTGGACTAAAGTCACATGATCTAATTCAGTATTTGGATCAACATCACTGAATAGAAATTGCATTGCAAAGGTTTTCAAAATTGAAAAATATTCAGGTGGATTTTTTCCTGCAAGATTAAGAATATAATTTGCCAAACGCGTATAAGAGTCAGCACTGGCGAAGAGTGGAATAAAGGGAATGGTATCTTTTGAAAGAATAAATCCCCATTGCTCCCTAAGATCTTTCATCCTTATTAAAAATTTTTGCGGGGGATTATTTTCGCAATGAAGCAGAAAATTAATATCTTTCTTAATTTGCTCATCATTTCTGCCATCTTCTTGTTTCGACAATTGCAGGTGCAAATATCTTAAAAATTCTTTCCTATTTTTGGGGGGGAATCCAGCAACTTGGTGAAAGATGGACATTAAAATATCTTTCCGTTTATGTTCATTTATATTGTATAAGGGATAAAGAAGCCTCTCATGAACCTTATCGGCAGTTTCAAACTGAAGCTCACTTAATTCAGTCTCATGTTCCAGAATTTGGCGGAGTGAAGCTACAATAAGATTAGCCCAAACTATACTTGAGAAGTGCGCAGGTTGGGAAATCATCTCGGGTGTGGTACAACGTCCAATAGAGTGAGTAATAGTTGAATCTATGAGTTGATAAAGTGAAGTGAAGTTTTTAGAAATTACCAATCCCTGTTGTTCTTGAGACATAGCTGCTTTAGTGATGATTTCATTGAGAACCACTCTTCTTTCTTGTAGTTCCTTAATTAATTTTACCTCGTTCTGTTTCTTGTCCATACTCAGGCTATAATCGGGCATTAACATTTTTTTTGCCAGTTCATTTTGGACCCGATTTGTTAAGTTCAAGACCCGGTTATACTCTTTAAACAGCTCCCCTCTCAATTCATATAAATCCATGAGTTTGGTAATTCGAGATAATTCACTCTGATTATCTCTGGTTGGTAAGGGATTAGACTGTATAAATTGTTGTGCCATGAGAATTTCTTCATACTCTTCCTGAGATTGAACTCCATGAGCTAAGATTTGATTTAATTTAGGAGTTAAGGAGAGGTGCTTTTTATAGTTCTCTCTTAATCCTTCAGGGGAAAGTCCAACAAGACGACTGATAATGTTTTCCAACATTGTATCATTTAAATTAGAAGGTTCTCCTTTTAGCTTCAATACTTCCATAAATAGATTATTTATTTTATTTAATTCTTCTTCAGCAGATACATAAGGGATAAGTGTGTCAATGTACTGTAGGAGATTAAGTACGTATATCACTTTAAGCTGCTCATCATAGTTAAGAGAGAGAGCAGCTTCTGGTTTTGAGAACATCCAGTAGCGATAATCTGGATGTCGAAGGGGGGCGCGCGCTTGCATTAGTTCATCATCTATTTGATCAGTGAGGATACCAGGAACTTTTTGATAAACAGCTACACCAAGTGTATCGTTGAAGGTATTGATATGTGTTTCACCCATGAAGCCTACATACTTAAATTCTTTACCCGGATTGTTGGCCTCAAAACGCGCTTTTTCTTTTTCGATTGCTATATGGGCCAAATAATTCATTGCTCGTTCGCGTTCTGTGCCGGACGTACTTCCCATAATGCGATAAGAGGTTTTGGTATCAAAAAGAACAATCCTTATCAGCTTATCCGGATGAGTTAAATTGTATTGTTTCACCGCTTTAACTAAATTTGTGAAATTGTAAGGGCTATCCATTAATTCACGATGATAATCTTGTTCATGTAATCTTGTTTTTAAGGGCTCAGGTAATTCTGAATCGGCGGTAGCTGTTAAATAACTCTCTAAAAGCTCACTACATTCTTCAATGCATAGATGTTCAAGGAAAATAGTACTTACTCCCTCATCTGCTAAAAGGTTTAAGTTGTCAATCAAAAATCTTTTGGGAGCTTCGTGTCTATGATTTTCACCAACAATTATTCCTGGGTAATTTTTTAATATTGAGCTTATTAACTCAGGGGGAGACATATTGTAATTAATTGGAAACTGAATCTTTTCCTGGGATTCTGTTTGTTGAAAACTCAGTTGAAGTTGCGAACCAAGTCTTAATAAATCCTCTTCTCCGAGATTACTGAGATCCGGTATAGCCATTCCTTCTTGAGTTAACGTTTTAAAGTCTTTTAAAATTGGCGGAGGGGACTGAATGGGGCAAGCCTCCATCGTTTTGACAATTTGATCCCATTGTTTGTATTCGTCAATTAACCATGCATAATTCTCCAATTCTGAAGCAAACTCAAACTGGGAATGGTAATACATCCTATTACGGGCTATTTTTGCTAAATCAAGGGGGGTAGTAAAAGTTGGGTCGAGAACATGAGGATCTGCATGATACTCCAGAAGTAAATTAATCATTTGAATTTTTTTTTCTGAAGCTGCATAGCGCAAAGGAGTCCATCCTGACCTGGTTTTGCAGTTAGGGTTAGCTCCGTGCTCCAATAAATACTGAACTAAATCCAGGTGATTATTCATACAAGCTAGAAATAAAGCAGTAAAACCATCCGCATTAACTTCATCAATGGAATTGTTATTCATTAAATTAATGTTATTGTCTTGTAGATATTTTTTAACTTCGCCTAGACCCTTTTTTTGATGAATTTTAATTAGTATATGCATGAATTATCGTACCATTTTCATTGTTGCTAGATAATAATAGCACACATAGATTTAAATTTGAACTCGAACTTAAGGTTATTTTGATATTTAATTGCGATGCTCACGGTAAGAATCTAAGTTTTTTTGTTGGGACTAACGGAGTTTCTCTCGCACCATTTTATGATTTAGTTAATATAAAAATGTATCCTGAATTTGAGCATGGCTTGGCGATGGCATTAGGAGATGAATTTGAAGAGAATAATATGAATGCTTATCAGTTAGCTGATTTTGCAGATACATGCAAGTTGCCGAGATTATTAGTGACTAAACGTTTAAAATATTTGATTGGCAAACTAACGTCTGCTTTGCAAGAAGAAATCAGCCTTATTTTGATTAATGATAAAGAAGAAAAATATTTAAAGAAATATCAAGAAGTTGTCATTAAGCGATGTAAGCATTTATTAGAGTAGAGTGAACTCATTCATTCAATGGAGCTTTAGCGCTTCTTTAAAGTTCAGATCTTGTAAACCCTATAAGTACTAAAAAGCATACTGATTTAAAATAAATCACATGTAACCGTAAATGTTAGTTTTATGACTAATATTTTAAATATACAGGAGCACTGCGTAATTGGGAAAGACCCTGATTTTGGAGCGCCACCACGTAAACCCTTGATTTACATGGTGGCCAGAGACGGAATCGAACCGCCGACACGAGGATTTTCAATCCTCTGCTCTACCGACTGAGCTATCTGGCCCCAAGGGTTGCTATTAGACTCCGAGATGGATTTTGAGTCAAGAGTTTGTTTACATTTTTTTTGAAAATAATTTATTTTGATAGGCAATTGCTATTTGAGCACCCAATAAAGCATTACTTTTTATTAACTCAATATTTGCTTCCAAACTTCTACCCGCTGTTAACTCACCAATTCTTTTTAACAGAAATGGAGTAAGAGCCTGTCCATTGATATTTTTTGCTTCTTCATGGGCCTGGTGGATAAAAGGCATGATTTCATCATCTGAAATCTCAGCTTCAACTGGAATAGGATTGGCGATGATAATGCCGTTATTCATGTTTAACATGCGTTGATACACCATTAGCTTTGCCACTTCTTTAGCGCTGTCTAGACGATGTATCACAGGAATGCCACTGGAGCGACTGTAGAACGCTGGAAATTCACTGGTAGCAAAGCCAATGACGGGTACCCCATGGGTTTCAAGTACCTCAAGGGTTTTGGGTAAATCGAGGATGGATTTGGCTCCAGAACAAACGACAGTCACCGGGGTAGTGGCAAGCTCGATAAGATCGGCGGAAATATCAAAGCTGTTTCCTACCTCTTGATGAACACCTCCAATGCCACCCGTAACAAATAAGGGCAATTTAGCCAGGTGAGCACAGAACATAGTAGCCGCGACAGTGGTGCTCGCGGTCATTTTGCGGCTTAAAACATAGGCAATATCTCTGCGAGAGGCTTTGATTACTTCTTTATCTTTTGCTAAATGTTCCATGGTCTTTTTCGTCAAGCCAATATGAATTTTGCCTTGATAAAGTGCGATGGTTGCTGGTATGGCTCCTTGATTACGAATAATCGCTTCAACCTCAATGGCGGTAGCCAAATTAGCCGGGTAAGGCATACCATGGGAAATAATAGTGGATTCAAGCACAACGATTGGAATTTGATTATGGATTGCATCCATTACCTCTGGTTTTATTTCCAATAAATCATGAAACATATATTGTTTCCTTATTCTTTTGCAGTATAGCCTGATGGTTTTTCCGAACCCTCACCAAAAAAATATTTTTGCAATTCCTCTTTTAGAAATTCGCGCGATTTCGCTTCTATTAAATTCAGACGGTATTCATTAATTAACATCGTCTGATGACTTAGCCACATATTCCAGGCTTTTTTTGATACTTCATTAAATATTTTCTCGCCCAAGACTCCTGGGAAAGGGGGTTTTTGCATGCCCTCAGCTTCCTCTTTTAATTTACAACAAAATATTATTCGACTCATGTTTTATCCCATACACTCTTTAAAGAATCACATTATGCGTGAATCTGTCGTGTACTCCAAGTAAAATACCATCTCCAACAGAGTGATAATTAATCAGCACGACTTTTTACCTGAGCTTGTAAAATATGTTGGGAAAGTAATTGCTCTTGTTCACTGGTTAAACCATTGAATGTAATGGCGGTGCGATAATGATTGTCACTTTGGTATTGGCTATAAACTACTGTTGCATCGAGAATAATCGGAATCATCTTGGGTTTCGTGTAGATGACAATTTTTAAATTGGTTTTCTCCTTAAGGAGTTCCTCTGTTTTAAACGCCATTCCACCCAAACTGATATTAACCTTTCGTAATTGAACTTTATGAGTCATTAGCATTTGACGGGATAAATAATCTATTTTGGCATTTAATAGATTTAGATAATGAGCCAATGCGGGTTCTTTTATCCCCAGGGCTTGCGTTAATTCAGCCAACTCATAGTCAATATTTTGAAAATATTGGGCTGCTTCCATATACCGCTGGCCACTTTCACCCAGTAATTGATTCGTTATGGTGAGGTCAGAACAGAATTCCCCCGGTGCCAAAATTCGATAATCGAAATAAACATGATCATCGATGCGGAAATGTTGACGTCGTTCATGTACTGGCATAATTACTCCATTAAGTCCGTTTGATGAAAAAATTCTTTTTCATGGTCCATGCGATTAACTATTCATTTTGGTGATATCAACTCGACTTATTATAACTATAGACAGTGTTTAACCTGTTGGTAAAAAAAACAGCACAATATTTTTATTTTAAGGAGAAATAGTGGTAAAAAGCACAGAAATTTAACATTTTAATGGTATTTAATTTGATATATCAATAACAGACATAGGGTGTAGGTCGAATGAGCCAGTGAATTAAAGTTTTTTCTGTTATCTTCATTATAAATTAAGTTAATCCCTCCTTTTTTAAAGGGAAGGATTAACTCTCTCATATCAACCACAGTGAAAATTAACTGGGTGTTAAGGTTGGGGTAAGTCAACCAGATCAACCTGATTAGTTGGAAATGGCTCCCAAACGAAATCATTGATATTGGTTCTCTGACCTTGAGCAGGTTTTTTACGATGACTACCATCCCCTCTAAACAAGGAGGTTCGGACACTATCGACTCGGCTTGGAAGAGCGGGTTTTGGTTTCAGTGGATTGTTTTCATCAGGAGCAAAAAACGATAATCGCTGATCGATAGGCACAGTTTTCTTTTTGGAATTAATGACCATGGTCCCACACGATGATGAGTACTCTGTTGTGGATTCAAGAGATTGCTCTTTATCTGGAGATCCAAGCGGTTGCTCGGGATCTGATTTTGATAGGGAAGTATCTGCTTTCTTACTGCCTTTGGGAGTTTCATTCAAAGGATCGGTCTTTGTACTGCTTATAGGAGTTACATTCAATGGGGCAGTTTCTTTACTGTCTGCTAAAGTTACATCTAATGGTCCGGTTGTAGCAACTGAGCTTGAGTTACATGCGGATGATCCCTCATGGGATATAATCACCTCTACATTTTGTTTAATAACGTTTTTCAAATACTGAGCTTCAGTTTTGCCTAAACTATCCAATTCTGAAGACGGAAGAAATTCGAGATGAGGGAAATAAGATAAAAAAGGTTCTCCATTTAAGTCCAGACCCATAGTCTCTTGAATTTCAGAAAGCTCAGTTACTTTATCCACACGGAAATAACCAAAAGACACTACATGAAGTAATTGCCGATACCAGGGTGCTACCTCCCAATCTTTCTCTAAAAGAGCTGTTTCAATAGATTGTTTAAAAAAGGATTCTGTATATTCCCAATAACATTTAGTTGCCAGTTTTTCAGCCATACGAATTAAACGAGGTTCCTTGGAGGGACTATTGGATAATTCATTAAAGATAAGATTGGCTCGAGCGATGAATTGATCCTTTGGTAGATCACCATCCAGTAAAATTTTGATTGCATCGATATCTTCTTGAAATCCTATAGTTGCGGAAGGTAATTCCCTTTCAACTTCCTTATAGAACTGTTCTGGACTCCTACTGCGAAACATCAATAAATTTTTGAATTGCTGAATAGATAATCTTTTACTGGGATCTGGACGGGTTAGCTCTTGAACAAGTACAGATAAGTTAACAATCTGATTTGGAGTTGTTTTAAAATAATGAGCAGGATTAAAATCATGGGTTCTAAAAATTTCCAGATCTGGTGTGGTATCCATCTGAGTTAAAATTAAAAACTCTTTTAAAGCCATGCCCAATTGATAAGCCATAAATTGTGGCATGTTCATAACAGTTTGGGATGCAGCCTCATGATCATAATTAGTCCACTCTTCATTAAGGCATGCAGTGAATTCATCTGGAGCATAATGAGGCGTACTACGTATGTTTGCGGCAGTGGGATTTTCCTCAGCAATGAAGGTTTTTCGATCACTAACACGGATTAAGTTATTATGGACTAAAAAATTAGTTAATTTAATATCTGGATGAAAGGTTTTCGCTTCCATGAGTCGGACACAAAAATCGCCAAGTTGTGCAAAATAATGGGAGGCAATAGGACCAATAGCTTTATCACGAGTTACGTTTTTTAGGGATTTAGCTACATCAGCCAAGTTCCCACCGTTGGCAAACTGACTCAATACGACTGGCTTATAATCAACAGGCATCATTTCTCCTGTAAATTCCATCATAAACACTGCATAATCTTCAATGAAATATTTTGCCACCGGAAAGGAGTGGAGATCTTGCTCCAATCCTAATTTATCCCTATCTTCAACACGAAATACAAACGGTTCCTTCCAACCTTCCATTTCTAATTTAAAATTATAATTATTAACTTGCTTTCCTAGTTCTTTGGTCTTATAGGAAGGAACTGGCACATCAGTGGGCGGAGTTTCTCTTTTTTGAATCGCATCCAGCTTCGCTTTTGCAAATGACAGAATTTCAGAATGTCTTTTAACTATTTCAGAAATTCTGTAATCAGAATCCACTAAAGTTTGAAGATGACAGCTCACAGCGACATAGCGCTCTTTGCAGTCTTCAAATGAAGGATTACTTAATAACTTATCGCGTTCTTGCAGCAATGGATACACGTTATCGACTGGAGTATCCAATACTGGTTTATCTTTGGTGTGTTGAGCAATAGCTTGGGCAAATTGCATCCCTTTAACAAAAATAGAAGCATCAGCATTGATTTCATAGGCATTTAAATGTGTTAGCCAGCCATCAGCACCTGTGTTACCAAGCCATGCAAATAACACCGTGCCAAGCTTAACTGTATTAAGCAAGTAATTGATTTTTTGTAAATAAAAAAGACGCTGAACATGATCCTCTTCAGGTACTGAGTTAAACTTCCCAATGAGGTCTAGCAGGTCTTTGGAAATACCATAGGGTGGTGTGGGTATCTTCAACGCCATTATTTGCTCCAAAGCAATAAGTTAGTAATAAAAAATGGTAAAAGTGTATAAATAATAATTTTTGCCTAAAAATAACACAGTCAAGGCCTCATTACAAGCCCACTTTATACGCAACAAGAAATTATTTAATACTAAACGTTTTTAATTTTTATTGCTCTCATGGCACCTATTTTTAAAATGAATTTACTTTTTTGGAAGAAATAAGCCTTAAATGTACTATCTTCATCAAGGCCTTTTATGCTTTAATATGCGTTATTTTTTAGTTTAATTGAAAGGTTTGCTATGACTTTTGTGGTTACAGAAAGTTGTATTAAGTGTAAATACACCGATTGTGTGGAAGTTTGCCCTGTTGATTGCTTTTATGAAGGTCCCAATTTTTTAGTTATTCACCCTGATGAATGTATAGACTGTGCTCTTTGTGAACCTGAATGTCCGGTTAATGCTATTGTTTCTGAGGACGATTTGACTGACGAGCAGCAGCAATTCAAACAGATAAATGCAGAACTTGCTCCAAACTGGCCTAATATTACAGCTAAAAAAGACGAACCTGATGATGCAAAAGATTGGGAAGATGTCAAAGACAAACTTCAATATTTGCAGAAAGAGTGGAAGAAATAACGTCCCTCGCTGAGTCTTGTCGGCGAATTCTTAGTGAAAAAGGGCGACTTTCTACAGCAATTCCCGGATTTGTAGCGCGAACACCCCAGTCTGATTTAGCAGTAGCCATTGCGCAAGCTATTGCCGATAAATCCACTTTAGTTGCCGAAGCGGGAACGGGAACCGGAAAAACCTTTGCTTATTTATTACCCTGTCTTTTAAGTGGAAAAAAAACCCTCATTTCTACTGCAACTAAAACCTTGCAAGATCAACTCTATCAGAAGGATTTACCAACTCTGGTCAGAGCTTTAGGTTTATCAGCCCGTATTCAAAACCTGAAGGGGCGATCCAACTACATTTGTCAATATCGCGTTAATTTACATGCGGAAGAAGGACAGTTTCAAACACCTCAATGTGCTCATGAAGTATTGCATGTGAAAGATAAACTGTCCCAAATGAAAGATGGAGAGCGATCCGAGTTGCCTGAACTTAGTGAAGACTCATCTGTTTGGCATTATGTCACATCAACCACCGACAACTGTTTAGGAGCTGAATGTCCTAATCATGAAACCTGCTTTCTGGTAAAAGCCCGTAAGCGGGCATTAGAATCTGATATCGTGGTGATTAATCATCACCTTTTTTTTGCAGATTCCCGTTTAAAACAAGAAGGTTTTGGAGAGCTGTTGCCAGGGGTAGATGTAGTGATCTTTGATGAAGCCCATCAGCTTGCCGAGATAGCAACCCATTTTAATGGTGAGCGAGTGGGCACCCGTCAATTTTGTGATTTATTAAATGATATTATTGAGGAATGGCCAGTTTTGGATTTGGCGAATCAACCTTTAAAAGTATTAAGTCATAAGGCAGACCAATTAGTAGATGAATTATTGAATTCTTTGTCATCCCGAGAAGAGCGCATGAGTTGGGACGAGGTAAGGCGTAATAAAGTATTCATGGCTGCATGGGATAAATGGCTGACATTAAAAGATGAATTACTTCAATGTTTCAATGAGGAGTGCTTAAATGAAGCTCCGGGTTTGATTCGTTGTAAAGAACGCCTGGAAGAGCTGGAAAAAATTTTATTGTCGTTTACTCAACCCAACCCAGATACCATTCGCTGGCTTGAACGTTTTAAGCAGACTTTAGTTTTTCACGCTACACCTTATGATGTGGCTAAAATTTTTAGCGAATTACTTGTGCGACAAGCGTGCGCCTATGTATTTACTTCAGCAACGTTAACTATGGCTGCTTCTTTTGATTGTTTTTGTAAGCCTTTAGGTCTTAATAATGCCCGAACCTTATTATTACCAAGCCCGTTTAATTTTCAGGAGCAGGCCTTACTGTATTTACCACGTGGTTTACCAGATCCGAAGAACTCCAGTTATTATGAATGTTTGTTGGAAAAGGCAGTGCCCGTGATAGAGGCTTGTGGCGGGCGATGTTTTTTCTTATTCACCAGCCATAAAGCCTTAAAATTGGTTGCTCAAATGTTAGGCAATACTTTAAACTATCCGCTTTTGATTCAGGGGGCTGAGGCAAAACCTATATTACTAGCTCGATTTAGACAGCTTGGTAATGCCGTATTATTAGGTACAGCAACCTTTTGGGAAGGTGTTGATGTCAAAGGGGAGGCTCTTTCTTGTGTTATTATTGATAAATTGCCCTTTGCCAGCCCCGTTGATCCTGTAACGCGTGGCAGAATGGCTTATTTAAAAGAAAAAGGCTTGTCCGGGTTTGACGAGTTATCTTTACCTAATGCAGTGATTGCTTTAAAACAGGGAGTAGGGCGCTTGATTCGAGACATTACCGACAAAGGAGTGTTGATGATAGCCGATCCTCGCCTTACAGGTAGAGAATATGGGCGAGTTATTCTTGCGAGTTTACCTCAATTACCCAGAACTCGCGACGAACAGAAAGTATTACAATTTATAAGAGAGTTGGCATTAGATTATGAAACTGTTAGCGATTGATACATCAACTGAAATAGCCAGCGTCGCGTTAATGATTGGTGAAGAAACCTCCTGCGAAGAACAAGGGAGTCAAAAAGCTCATGCACAATTATTATTGCCGATGATAGACCGATTAATGACTCATGCTGGTTTGCAAATGAATCAATTGGATGGCATCATTTTTGGGTGTGGGCCTGGAAGTTTCACTGGTTTGCGAATAGCTTGTAGTATTGCCAAAGGACTTGCTTATGCTCACGATCTGGGATTAATTCCCGTCAGTAGTTTAGGCGCTATTGCCTGGGCTGCTCGTGCGTTGCATCATGATCCAAATTTACCCGTATTAGCGGTTCTGGACGCGCGAATGCATGAAATGTATTGGAGCTATTTTGCTAAAGGGAAATTAGTATCAGAGGAACGAGTGAATGCGGTACAGGAGCTTCAATTACCTGAACAACAATCTGTAATCCTTGCTGGCGTGGGCATAGATGAGTATTGGGCCGATTTTCCCGACTCTATCAAATCACAAATCACTGCCAAAGTAACTTTATATCCTAAAGCGGAGGCTATGATACACTTGGCACAGCATGCTGCGCTAAAACCTGTATCAGTGGCAGAAGCTCAACCTATATATGTGCGAAATCAAGTAACTCAAGGAGGTTCTCGTGGATAAGCGATTATTGGAAATATTGGTTTGCCCTTTGTGTAAAGGGAAATTATTAGTGAAAAAACAAGAGTTGATTTGTAGATTTGATCGCTTGGCTTTTCCTATTCATGATGGTATTCCAGTAATGCTGGAGCACGAAGCACGAGTTATTTCATTAGAAGAAAAAGATAAATTATGACTAATAATGTTCATGTTATTATCCCGGCGAGATACGAATCCACGCGTTTTCCAGGTAAATTACTTCATGATTTGAACGGCCAAACCGTGATTGAACGAGTTTATCGACAAGCGCAATTGGCACAGCCGCAAACGATTACTATTGCAACGGATCATGAAGCGATAGCAAGCCATGCCAGAAGTTTTGGAGCCGAGGTCATGATGACCTTACCCACTCATCACACCGGAACAGACCGAATTGCTGAAGTAGTAGCAAAAGGGGATTTTGCCGCTGATGATATTATTGTAAATGTGCAAGGAGATGAACCTTTTATTGCTCCACAATTAATTATTCAGGTTGCTCATGGGCTAAGTCAGACACAAGCCCCCATGTCTACTTTATGCTGGCCTATCACCAGTTTTGAGATGTTAAACAATCCCAATGTAGTCAAAGTAGTGCGTAGCCGTGATAATCATGCATTATATTTTTCCAGAAGTCCTATTCCTGCGCATAGAGATGAAGGTCAATCTTATGCGCAAACGTACAGACACATAGGTCTATATGCATATCGAGCCGCCTTTTTATTGGATTTTGTCAGTTGGCCTGTTTGTGAGTTGGAGCAACATGAGGCTTTAGAGCAGCTACGCGTTTTATGGTCAGGATTTGCCATTAAAGTCGATGACGCCTGTGTTGAGCCACTGCAAGATATCAATACTAAAGAGGATCTAGCCTTAGCCCAACGTATTCTAACTTCAAAGCAAGAGTCCTTTATTTAAGAGAGTTATTCTACACCTGGAAGCTCTTCTATATATATTCTCGTTATTGCAAGTCTGCGAAGCAACCTAGAGTGTCGAGCCATGAACCCTGGGTTACTTTGTTACACTCGCAACGACGACAATGTCTTCTGATCAAAATCAGAGCTTCAGCAGCATTATAATTTTTGTGAGATTATCAGTTGAACGCAACCCAGCTACTTTAATGTTTGCTTCGGGTAATATATCTTTTTCGCAGATAAAGTACCAATGCAGGCAATAGCATCATGACTATGCCCAGAGAAAAAACCCTGCGAAAATGCGCGGTACCACCTACATCCATCATTTGCTCTGGAGGAATAAAACCAACACATATAGTAACGGTGCATCCCAATAATCCCAAGAGGCAAATCAGGTAATATCCTGCTTTACCTCCAGGTATAGCGAACGGTCTTTTTAAATGAGCAAATTTACTTTTTAAATTCCAGGCAGCAATAAACATCAGCACGTACATCATCATATAGAGTTCAGTACTTAAGTCTGTAAACAACCAATAAATAGCGTTTACACTGGGGAATAAAAGAAAGCCACTGCATAATAAGGTCACCAATAGGGCTTGCAATATTAAAATCCGGGATGCGATTCCTTTTTTGTTCAATTTACATAGGAATTTAGGTAAAAAGTCATGATTGGCCGCCATCAACAATCCTTTGGCAGGTGAAATAATCCAGTTAATCATAGAACCTAAACTACCCAGAAGTAACAATAATACCAAAACAGGCATTAACCAATTTAAATGATAAGCCTGGAAAAAATTATCAAAGGCTCTCATCACGCCGTCAACCAGACTGATTTTTTCTTTAGGTAAGACAAAAGCGATTGCTAAAGAACCAAAAATCATTGTAAATAAAATAAGGATTACTGAAAAAAACATGGCTTTAGGAAAATTTTTCTGCGGATTTTTCACATCCCGAACATGAACTGCTGCTAATTCCATTCCAAGAAAGGAAGTCATGATCGCGGTTAAAGAAACCCAGGATTGGCTGTCTTTCCACTGAGGGAGTAAATGAGACCAAGTGAAATCAATTGCCAGAGGATTGCCTTTAATTAACCAAATGAAGGCGAGAAATATAATAAAGCCCATAGGAACTATCATACCCACAATGGCACAAAAACCCGCAAAAGCAGCGGAGGTACGTAAACCTGAACAACCCACCAAAGTTAATGACCAGAAAATAGTAAGGATTACAGCGATTAAGTAATATTTATTTTGAGCCAGTTCAGGGTTAACCAGATAGGCTATGGTTCCGGCAATAAAAGATAAAATAGTGGGGTACCAAACCAGAGTATTAATCCATTGCAGCCAAATAGTGAAAAAGGCTACGTTTTCCCCAAAGGCGTGTTTCACCCAACTATAAATACCTCCTTCCTCTTCAGACCATGTTGAAGAAAGCTCTGCGGAAATTAGAGCTACAGGGATTAAAAAAATGATCGCAGAAAAAATGAAGAAAAAAATAAGGGTGGAGCCAAATAAAGCAGTTCCAGGCAAATTTCTGATACTGTCAATTGCCCCAGTGATGAGTAGTACTAATGCGAGCACTGATATTTTTTCAGTGGAGCTATTTTTCATTGATTCTTCGGCTTGATAAAAAGATATACATTATACAGGAACTTGGACGTTGAGGTGAAGATTTATTTTTATTGCCGTACGTGTTTTTCTTTTCGTTCCTAAAACGTTCTTCATTCTTGTCTGTTTTTGTAGCCATCTTTGCAAGCTGGTGAATTTAATACAGATTTGTTCTTTTGAATCCATTCTTCAGCAGAGAATAAATGCAGACTTAAAGCATGTAATCCCTGCTCAAACTCGTTGTGAAGCAGATGATTAACTAACCTGTGGCGTGCTACACGACTTAACTCCGTAAATTGTTCAGAAACGGCAATTACTTTAAAATGAGTTTGGGCTCCCTCAGGTACATGATGGTTGCGTGATTCATCTTCAACACTTAAAAAACTGGGGGAAAGCTCTTGGGTTAATTGTTGTTCTAGACGTTCTTTTCGTGACATGATATCCCCTTATGCGAAACAAGAAACAAATTATACCGATTTAATAGAGCATTGTCTTAATTTAAATGAGATGACAAAAAACACGGTCATGTACAATATGTGACTGCAATAAAGCGACAATATTTGTCACATTGTTATTTTATTTATCCATCTTTTATTGTTCTAGAACTACTTCCTGAAGAGGTATCCATTTTTAGGGAATGATCAGTTTGCTTATTAGTTTGCATTTTTGATGTAAATACAATCGTTTTTGCGGTGAAACTAAAATAATAGATCAATTGAGGTGATTATCTCTTGAAGTGGCACTTCGCTTGCATGCATTATATGGTGTAATCAAAATTTTTTGGAGAACACCATGAAACAGAAGGGTTTTACACTGATTGAATTGATGATAGTGGTAGCAATTATTGGTATTTTGGCTGCTATCGCTATCCCTGCTTATCAGGACTATACGATTAGAGCGCGGGTGACTGAGGGCTTGCAACTGGCTTCTTCAGCACAACTTGCGGTATCAGAGACGACCATTACTAACAATCAATTGCCGGCTACTGCTGCATTAACTGGTTATACTCCACCAGCACCTACTGCAAATGTTGCGTCTATTGCAATAGCTGATGCTACAGGTGTAATTACTGTTACCTATACGCAAGCTGCTGGTAATCAAGTCATTACTTTGACCCCAACACTTACAGGAAATGGGGACGTTACTTGGGCTTGTACTTCGTCAATTGCCAAATACGCTCCAGCAAGTTGCAGATAATAATGACTACTTCGTTTAAAAGAAATAAAACCGCCTCTAAGGGCGGTTTTATTTCTTTGTCGTTTCATCAACTACTAAATGGCATTTTATATGCTTCTTTATTTTATATGCTCAGTCAGGGATAACTATGTATGCGAAAGGGTTCACATTAGTAGAGCTGATGATTGTCGTCGCTATTATAGGAATTCTAGCTGCAATTGCAGTTCCAGCATACCAAAATTATACCATTAGAGCGCGGGTTACTGAGGGTTTAAATCTGGCTTCTGCCGCTCAGTTAGCAGTAAATGAATATACTTTAACCAATAATCAACTACCGGCCTTGGCTACTGATACTCAATATACTGCTCCTGCGGCAACTTCCAACGTGTCTTCCATTGTCATGGGCAACTCCGGGGTGATTACCATCAATTATACTGCGAACGCGGGTAATGGTTCGATAATTTTAATTCCGACTCTCCAGGCTGGAGCAGGAGCTTTAGTTTGGAGTTGTACAGGAGGTTCATTGCCCGCTGGGTATCGGCCTGCAGCTTGCCGTTAAATGGTAATAGAGGATTACGAGAGCTGAGTGATTGTCTTTCTATGATGCAGCCCGTATTAGCGCAGCTAATACGGGCTAGATGATTTATCACTTTAGTTTCTTGGCCACCAACTGATTTTTCAATCGGACATAGTCGGGTAAACCATTAATGTAACTTGGATAAGCTTCACCTTGAATCAGGGGGGCTAAATAACGTTTACAGGCAGGAGTAATTCCCATTCCATCCTCTGTAATGTATTCGGCCGGCATGTCTTTTTCCTGATTAGCAACATCGGCCAAGGCGACCTGGCCGATAGACCATTGGTAGGGCTCGTCTTGTTCACGAATAATAACGGGCATAATGGCATTATGTCCTTTAACGGCATATTCCACTGCTGCTTTACCCAAGGCATAAGCTTGTTCAACGTCCACTTGAGAAGCGATGTGACGGGCTGCGCGTTGGAGGTAATCTGCAACTGCCCAGTGATATTTATAACCTAATTCAGTTTTTATGAGTTGGGCTATGACCGGTGCGACACCGCCTAACTGCGCATGACCAAAGGCATCTCGTAATCCGGCATCACTTAAAAATTGACCTTCTTTATTACGAATTCCTTCGGAGACAACAACAACACAGTAACCATAGGCTTTTACACATTCATCCACTTTACTGAGGAATTTGGCCGGATCAAAAGTGACTTCAGGTAATAAAATGATATGGGGTGGTTCACTTGGGTGTTGACTGGCCAAGCCACTGGCTGCAGCTATCCATCCCGCATGACGTCCCATCACTTCCAGAATAAAAACTTTAGTTGAGGATGCCGCCATAGATGCCACATCAAAACCTGCTTCTTTAGTAGAAATAGCAACATATTTAGCTACGGAGCCAAACCCGGGACAGTTGTCGGTAAAGGGAAGATCATTATCGACGGTTTTAGGTATTCCAATACAGGTAATGGGATAGCCCATCGTTTCGCCCAGTTGCGATATTTTATGGGCAGTGTCTTGCGAATCGCCTCCACCATTATAGAAAAAATACCCTATATTATGAGCTTTAAATACTTCAATCAGGCGTTGGTATTCATCGCCATTATCTTTTAATTTGTAGCGGCAGGAACCAAAAGCACCGGAAGGAGTTTGCATTAATTTGGCAATATCCTCATCACTTTCGAGAGAGGTATCAATTAACTCTTCATTCAAAGCACCAATAATGCCATTTTTTGCGGCAAAGACTTTACCTATTTGCTCTGGGTATAGCCGGGCGGTTTGGATGACACCACAAGCCGAAGCATTAATAACAGCGGTAACACCGCCTGATTGAGCATATATTGCATTTTTTACAGCCATTTTTTCTCCATGGAATTGAAGACTATTAAAGACCTAATGTGCTTATTTCTTTAATAGTCCTTTATTAAATTTTACTAGCATATTGATTTTCATATTCACTGATTACCGCGTCAATATTCTGAATTAACTCCGCAAAGGGAGCTGATAAATCCTCAATTTTGGTAACGGATCGCGCTAATTTTTCTAATTTCATGACCGATTTTTGTAATACCGGTACACCACAAAAACAACAAGCTCCATGAAGTTTATGAGCGGCCTCACCCAAAGCTTTAATATTTTTTTTGTTCATTATTTGAATAAATTCTTCACGATTTTTATATAATTCTTCTATAAATTTAGCAAGGAACTCTTCAGCAAGCGCTTGATTTCCTGAAACTTTTTGTACACATAGCTGCCAATCAATGGCCGTATGTTTTGCCTTGTCTACAATACGCAAGAGCTGAATTAAGAGTTGTTTTTCATCAATTGGTTTTTGAAGACAGAAATCTACTCCGGATTTTTTTAAATCGACTGTACTGAGATCACTGCTATTGGCGCTGATGAGCACTATGGGCGAGTGTTTATTAAGCAGGGATTTTTGACGTATCACCCGCGCAGCATCTAATCCATTCAATTTGGGCATTTGCAGATCCAACAGAATAAGATTATATTTTTTTTCTTCGCAGGCAGCTACGGCCATTTCGCCATCGTCTACTGCGGTGACACTGGCATTATCACTTAATAGAGAATTCAGGAGCATTTTATTAATAGGGTTATCTTCTGCTATTAATAACTCAGGATAAAGGAAACGTAGCTGCTCTCGTAAACTATCCAACTCGTGATTGATTATTTTTTCAGAAAAATTTTCATTATTTATCGATTCAATGAGATCTTGAAGTTTTTGGATACTGATTGGTTTATACAAAAAGCCCTGTGCTCCAAGAGCCGCATAATTACTGATGGGCCACTTGGATATTAATACGAAGGGCAGATGACTGTATTTTGCCATCAGTTCAGCAACTTGTTGCTCGCAGCCCTGATTGACATTGACAAAGGCTATTTTGCAGTCATTATTTTTGTTTAATGTTTTTGCGAGTTTATTGAATGAATTCACCGCAATACATTCTATTCCCCAGTATCCTAACCCATTACATAAAGCTTCTAAATGTAAGGGATTATCATCAAAGCAGAGTATTTTCAAATGGGCAAAACGATGGGTTTGATTTTTTTCTATTTCGTAGGCCATCAATTTTTCAACCTTAATACGAGCAGTAAAGGTAGAGCCTTTATTTAATTCACTGGTAAGGTTTAAACGCCCTTGCATCTCCTCACAGAGTTTTTTGCATATAACCAGCCCCAGACCTGACCCTCCGTAGCGGCGAGTAATGCTGGTATCGGCTTGATTAAAGGCAGTAAATAATTTATTTTGATCCTCTGGGGAAATACCAATTCCTGTATCACTGATGGTGATACACAGAGTGTAATCTTTCTCTGTGTCTTGTTCGATTTTAGTCCGTATTAACACATATCCGTGATCAGTAAATTTTACGGCATTGGTAACCAGGTTACTGATAATTTGCTTAATTCTAAACGGGTCACCTAAAACAGTCTTGGGTACATCGACCTCGGTGATGGGAATTAAATCTATTCCTTTTTTATGTGCATTAGGGCTGGCAAGCGCCAGTACTTCATCAATACATCCGCGGATATCCAGAGGAATACAATCTAAATGTAATTTACCCGCATCTATTTTAGAGAAATCAAGAATGTCATTGATAATACCCAGCAGATCCTGGGCCGATAATTTAATGGTCTTCACATAATCTAATTGTAAGGGATCTAATTTGCTTTCCAGTAACACATTAGTAAATCCGATAACCCCATTCATGGGGGTCCGGATTTCATGACTCATATTGGCGATAAATTCTGATTTCTGACGGCTCTTTTCCTCACTTTTTTTCTTATCAAGCGACAGTTCAATATTTTTTTCTTCCAAAAGCTCCAGGCTTTGCTGCAAATCTTCAGTAGCTGTTTCAATATGCTGATTGAGATCGCGAATGGTGCTTAGATATTGCTTCTGTAAATGAGCACAACCTTTTTCAATAACACCTAATTCCCCTTTACTGGAGATCTTTATTTCTGTTTCAAATTCGTTACGTAAAATCTGTTTCATGCTCCGGCGTAAACGAGCGAGAGGTACGTAAATCTGTTTGGATAGAAAATAATGGATGGTTAATCCCATTAATAAACCAAATAAGGTAATGAAGATAGTCACTATCATCATTTGATATCGTTTGATTAACATGGATTGGGTGTCTATATCGATAGATAGCCAACCTAAAATATCATCTGCCTGAAATGCAGAAGGACTTAGGGTCTTGATAAATGAAGTATTGGAATAGAGGTTAAATTTAGGAAGAGTGATGGGTGCTATAAAATTAATGGTAAAAGGGTTGATTTGCCTGCTTTCTATATAATCCCCCGTAAAATCCGGTGGATTAAACGGTTTATGAATGGAATGTTTTCCGCCGCGATAAGCCAGTAATTGGCCACTTGAATTATAAAAAGCTAAAGCCTTTACTTCTGGGTTAATGGTTGATGCATTAATTAACCCTTGTAGGGTGCGAAAATCATTGCGGAGCAAGGCATACTGAGCCGCGGGTAATAATTGGCGAATATAAGCCTCACCCAAACGGGACATATGCTGTTTCAAGTCTTTACCAAATTGGCCGTTATAAAAGACCGCAAAAAGTAAGGCTACTAGAAAAGCGGGAATAAGAGTAGTGATTCTGAGCTGATATTTTATACCAATACTTTTCAAGATAACTCCCGGATTATGCTAAGGTATTGTACATTCATTACCTATACCTCTTGGCACCTCATCTTATCGCGATAATACCCCGTTCTTCAATCGCAAAAGCAATGAGTTGATGTGCTTTAATCAAGCATAATGATCAGTATAACGTCAATTCAGGTGCTCATCTGTTTAGGTGATGAATTACAGTGCCTAATTTCAGCGGTTGAATCTTTGCGTTGCTGGTAAAGTGGGCTATTATAGCTCGATTATTTTATTCCTTACAATGGAAGATATTATGACTGTCAGAACTCGATTTGCACCTAGCCCCACTGGACTTTTACATGTAGGGGGGGTGCGAACAGCTTTATTTTCATGGCTTTATGCTAAACGGAACCAAGGACACTTCGTTCTTCGTATAGAGGATACTGACAGAGAGAGATCCACTCAGGAGTCTGTTCAGGCTATTCTCGATGGAATGGCCTGGTTAGGTTTGGAGTGTGATGAAGGACCTTTTTATCAAACAGATAGGTACGATAGATACAATGAAGTGGCGTTGCAATTTTTAGCTGAAGGTAAAGCTTATCGATGTGAATGCAGTAAAGAGCGCCTGGAGTCTTTACGAGAAGCGCAGCTGGCAGCCAAGGAAAAACCTCGCTATGATGGTCATTGTCGGAATAAAAATCTACCTTTAACCAATAATCCTTTCGTCATTCGCTTTAAAAATCCTGAAAATGGGGTCATTTCCTTCCGTGACGAAGTCTATGGGGATATTCATGTAGAAAATCGTGAATTGGATGATTTGATTCTGGTTCGTTCTGATGGTCATCCAACCTATAATTTTGCGGTGGTTATTGATGATTTGGATATGAAGATTACTCATGTTATTCGGGGAGACGATCATATTAATAATACGCCAAGACAAATTAATTTATTTAAAGCTTTAAATGCCCCCATTCCTGTATTTGCTCATTTACCCATGATTTTAGGCGACGATGGTAAACGTTTATCAAAAAGACATGGGGCGGTTGGGGTTTTGCAATTTAAAGAGTTAGGGATTTTACCCCACGCTTTATTAAATTACTTAGTACGTTTGGGATGGTCACATGGCGATCAGGAAATTTTCAGTGTAGAGGAAATGATAGCGAGTTTCGATTTGAAGCATGTCAGTCGAGGTGTTTCAAGTTTTAATTATGAAAAATTATATTGGTTGAATCAGCATTATCAAAAAAGTGATTCACCAGAATCAGTTGCGAAGGCTTTGCACTGGCACTTTGAAAAAGCAGGTATCGATCTGAGTAAAGGACCAGCACTTAAAGATTTAGTCGCCACTCAGGCCGAACGGTGTAAGACTCTGGATGAAATGTGTCAGATGAGCCAATATTTTTATACTGATACTATTGAGTATGATGATGATGCGGTAAAAAAACACTTACGTCCAGTTATTCTCGAGCCTTTAACAGCCCTGTATCATCGATTTCAAGCGCTTGACACGTGGCAGAATGATGCAATACAAGAATGCATCAATGAGGTGAGTGCCACATTCGATATGAACATGGGTAAAATTGCTCAGCCGTTGCGTGTAGCAGTAACGGGTTCAAGCATGTCTCCTTCAATAGATATGACTCTTTTCTTATTGGGTAAACAAAGAGTTTTAAGTCGTCTGGAAAATGCCTTGGAGAAAATAAGAATTAGAGCTAGTGCGCAATAGGTGTGTTTACTGTAATTTAGATAATAAATAATGGTAGGTTGGGCCAATATTAAGGTATTGACCTACCTCTCATGGTTTGTCCACGGGATCCGGAGATCTACGTGTGATTCCAGGATCCCTCAGGAAACAAGCAGAGGGACGTAGTAGTACGGTTAAAATCCTAAGATAGTGCCATTAGACCAAAGATCAAGGTCCAACATTGTTTAATTGTTACCTATCCTAATTAGTAAACTCAGCCTATTATATGTGTTGATGAACTAACGCAACCTTGTCTAACACCGTTGTTCACTTAACTCATATACATGAATAAACCATCCATATCTTCAGAGGGAAGAGCATCTGTATTCGCTAAGAGTTTCGATAAACAGAAAAACGCGAAAATAGATGGCTTGAAACACTACCTTTTTAGCTCAAATAATTATCTCTCAAGTAGAATTAAATACGGAATCTTTAATATAGGTAATTTTTAATAAAACCTTAACCTTAATGAATTATTATAGTACCAAAAACTTAATTAATAACCATATGGTTTTCATTAGCGTGAAGGTGATTTGATGAGAAAAGTAATTATTGGTGCTGGCCCAGCAGGTTTGTATACAGCAATTAAATTGCGAAAAGAAGGGATTAAAGATGTTGTCATTTATGATCCGCGCGCTGGTAATTACACTCGACCTGGTCATTTAAATCGAAATGTATTTTCCAGAGCCCAAGAAGGCCTTGGTTTGAATTTTTGGCCAGGCAATAAAGTAGGTCATATTAAAGATCTGGAAAAGGAACTTTACAAAGAAGCTCAAAAATTAGGTATAAAGATCGAAAATAAACTTTTTTTAAAGTTCCATCAGGATGAAAAGCACCCAGGAGTTATTGTTGCAGACGAGGTGGGAAATGAGGAATTTATTGAAGCAGACTACGTTTTTGATTGCACAGGTACTCGACGTGCAGTAGTTGCTGCAGTAAACAAAGTCGCTTCCGAGTCACCTCTGCAGCTGACTAAAATTGCTGATCTTCCTGTACGTAATCATTTTCTTGCCTATGTAAAAATAAGTAAAAAAGACTGGGCTAGATTTGAAGCAGAGAGTGAACTAGTTAACCGATTTCCCGAAACGGTAGATTCCCTATCTTTTGCACAGTTAATTATTAAACTAAGAGCTTTAGGCTGGCAGGAATTTAAATTCCCACGTTGTTATGGCATGGAGTTTGGTAAAGATAAAGTCTGTTTGTATCTACATGCTCCTGACGGTCTAGCTAAAGAAAATTACGATAGTTGGGTACAAACTGTTCTTGGATGTTATGCTGACTCTATCAGCTATAAGCATTTACCATCATCAACTAAACCACGATTTTTGTCATTTCCCTCTAGTGCACAGGCGCTGAAAGAGGTTTCGTATAAAGGGAACAATTTACCTACAGTCATTGCTCTGGGTGATGCACAAATTGATTTTGATTATTATTTGGCACATGGTATTCGAGATGGAATGGAGCGAATTAATGCTTTATTTGAGCATGCGGAAATTTTTGATAATGAAATCTACTATTTTGACTCAGCTGAATATATGCAAACAATTAATACTCTTCTAAAAGACCACAAAGAAGCAGTTACTAACGAAGCTGAAAGAGTAAAACAATCCTTTGTTGATGCACTTGAGACGGCACAATTGAAATTTAGACATGCATTAATGCTGAGCAAGGATACCGGGGAACAAGGGGTCATTATTGAGATTCTAAAAGAAATAGAGGCACGCCAAAGTTATATAAAGGCACGTAAAGTTTTTGCCGAGTGTCATAATTCTTCTCAGCAAGTTGTGTTGACTTCTACTACTATTGATAGCGTAATTGCAAAGCTTAATAATATCCAAACTGATTTATTAAAAGGACACTCTAATTTACCTCTATCGTTTACAAAGGAGCATGAAGAGGTTAAAAATTTATTACTCCATTTAGCTACCAGTTGGAAAGAAGTAGGAAATGCTTTATTTAAAAGTAAGAAGATACCTCAAGCGATTGAGTGTTATAAAAAAGCTTTAGAAATCTATAACTTAGCTTGCTTTTCTGGCAAACATGTTTTAAAAGAACTGCCATTATATTCTAATTTGGCAATTACCTATTTGCAGAATAAACTGTATTCCGAAGCAATTACTGCAGCACATACAGCTTTATTGATTTTTGATAATTGTCGTTCTGAAGAGCTGCCAACAAGTCTTCAGGAAAAAATAGTATTTAACCTCATTAAAGCGTTGTGTGTGCAAGCCCAAGAATTATTAGCCTCCTGCAAAACCAAGGATGCTGAGGTTCTTCACTTACGAGCTAAGGCTCTGATGAGTCAACACCAAAGTAAACTTACCAGTAAGACACTACTCTCTGTTAAAGAGATAATTGATGAATTGCAACTTCGCCTTCCTAGTAGATCCGAAGCCATTGATGATTCTAAAGCAAGTGAGTATTCAGTAATGCCTCAAGATGTACAGGAGACGCCAAAAAAATCAAAGGGTATAACTGACTCTTTGGACAACTTAGGGATTTTCGGTCATCAGCAAGCGCGTCAAGATTTTCTAAGCAATGCTGATCCGAACTCATCTATTTTGGATAGCACAAGCCGAATAGGGAATTTCACGAGGAATGATTCCTAGAGTTCTGTAGTCTTTCGCGTAAGAGCTGAGATTCCATTTAAGGGTGAATGAATAAATGTTCGAAGAGCACCCTATGTTGAAATTCAAATTAAGAGGTTGGGCTAGAAATAGCCTAACTTTTTTAGAGTTGCATTAACCTGGATGTAAGGGAGTGGTAATCGCTGCTTAATTCAGGATAACATGAGGTTCTATTTATAACTATCCTGAGGGATTTTTGGATATAATATGAAGCTTGATAAAAATTTATGGTGTCTTAGTTTAGCTGCTTTTTTTTGTTCCCCAGTTTCTTACGTACATGCTGGTTCTGCTGACAGGGTGTTCACTCAAAAACTACAGCAAGTAGTGAATGAGTACTATAAAACCTACAGTGAAAAAGAAAAATTCACTGCTATTTCAGCCTCTGTCTTGATACCCCATGACAAACATATTGACCCCAATGACATCAAAACCGTTGTTGCAGGAACTATAGGGGTTCCACCTTTGAACCAATTAATTACTTCAGATAATTTGTTCGATATTGGCAGTATTACTAAATCATTTACATCTTTAATCCTTTTGCAGCTACAAACAGAAGGTAAAGTGTCTCTGCAAGATCCTTTAGGTAAATGGTTGCCACAATATCCCCAATGGAAAGAGGTTACTTTAAGGCAGTTATTGAATATGACCAGCGGTATCCCCAATTACTCTGAGGATGATGCATTTGACAAGAAGTTATATGAGAATTTAAGTCGTGTATGGACCAATGAAGAGTTATTGACTTATGCTCATCCTGATCAGCCTCTTAAGATTAATAAAAATAAGCGTTACGAATATTGCAACTCCAATTACATTCTTGCTGCTATGGTTATTGAAAAAGTAACGAATGATACTTATGAGAATCAATTAAAACAACGCATCTTGAATCAACAAAACTATTTGAAGAATACATTTTATCCGACAGGGCCTGATGGTGCTCAAATAGAAAAAGCCATTTTAAATAAAAGAATACATGGATATTTCTATGATAATAAAACTAAAAAAACAGTGGATACTATCACTAATGATTTATCCTGGGCTGGGGCTGCAGGGGCGCTTGTTGCCAATACCAATGACGTAGCTCGATGGGTACAGTTGCTTTATCATGGAACCTTAATTACACCTCCATACAGAGAAAGAGCGCTGTCTGAATTAGAGTCGTTGGTTTCTACAGAAACAGGAGAACCTATTCCTGCAGTAACTGAAAAGGATCCTAAGGGATTCGGTTTAGGGGTTGTAGCCCTCTATAACAATCAATTAAAACAGAATTTTTGGTTTTATGAAGGCAGTACCTTGGGATTCCGTGTTATGTACGTTTGGAGCCCCTGTAACGATGTAACTACTGTAGTTGCTTTAAACAGCAAAGGCGGTGAGGGTGATCTCAAATCAAGCATGGGCGATCATATTCATGAAGCAAATAAGAAACTGTACGAGGTGATTTTGCAGCAATATCCTGAATTACGTTGTAAAAATTAATCTCATCTTTATTTTGCGACAAGGTATGATTCCGCGAACAAGTCCTGAACCTTAGTCACATCAGTGTTATTGCAGCTGATGGGATTAAGCTTCATAAGAATCTACACCTTCGATCTGGAATGGGGAGGAATCACCGTGATGAATAAACAAATTACAAATTGGAATAAATTTGATGATTTATTTGATGCTTTATTGATATAATTCCTATTATTTTTCTTTATAGCGTGACATGAAAAAAACGATTTTAATTAATAAAGACAAAGATCAGTTCTTTATTGCTATTTGTAAACAGGGGGCTCATTCTTTTTTAATGCTTGGTGTTTATGATCAGAATCAAGTGACCCATTTGCTTTGTCGAGTCGGTAAATTCTTCGATCTTCCTCGAGAATCAAGAAACAGTCGATGTTATACCACAAGTAGCTTGATAATTAATGCATTATTTTCGAGTGCCAAAGCTAAAATTAAAGATGAGAAACTTTCCAGAGAAGCTAAGGGTGAAGTTCCCATCAGCTATCAAGCATATGATCTAAGTTACCAACACTATCTGGAATTTATTCAGTTGTTAGAAGGCTTGCAAACTGATGACAATAAATATAAATGTTACAAACCCGTTGCCGAAAATCAAAGTGAAGTTTACTTAAAGCTCACTCGTGATTTAATCTTTACTCCCCGAACAGACTTAGGCGAGATAATAGCTGACACTAGCGAGGTAAGGTTAAATAACACTTGTCGCCATACCGCGATAAAGCTGGTTGAGGAAGCCCAGCATGTTCCGGTATCTCCATTAATTTCGAGTAATTTTTTTAGCGATTTGCCTTATCAAACGCGACTGGATTATGGTAAACCCAGTGCTGATGTCCCTTTTTACGTTTTACCCCCTTCTCCAGCTGCTTACCCTGATTTGAGTGAAGAGAAAAGGAGTGCCGTGACTAAATTATATACGCGCATGGAGCATTTGTTGTTGATTGATCCCTACTCAGTACACACTCAAAATAAATTTCGGAGTCTTAAGGATTTATATACTGAGATTGCTGGTCCACAAAAAGATCTCACTTTAGATCAATTACTTTTTAGCATTCAGAGTTGGAAAGAAGCAAATAAATCAACCTTAAATGTGCTCCGTCAAAAATATTTCTGGGATTATTTTTTTACGCGTGAATCTGCAACGTCACAGTTGATTACTGAAATTGAACAAGATCTGGAACAAGCACAATTACGTAATTAACTTTAAAGGATTCTTCTCAGTTACTAATGGAATAATTTTTTGAAGATCTTAGGCAACGTCCCTGAAGTTTTTTGATTAGCATATAAAAAATATAATAAGAGCAGGAATAATTATTGCCTTAAAAATAGATTTGGTGCATGGTATAGAAAACTAAAAAGGATTAACTGGATTAACAATGGAGTGATTATGAAATTTTATTATTGTAAAGCAGCATGTTCCCTGGTAGTCCGTATTGTTCTCAATGAGTTGAATCTTGATTTTCAAGATGTGGAAGTGGATTTAAAAACCAAAAAAACAAAGAGTGGCGATGATTTTCTGGCTATTAATGCCAAGGGAGCTGTTCCGGCCATTCGTCTTGATAATGGTGAAGTGCTTACTGAGAATCAAGTTATTCTCCAATACTTGGCAGATACCACACCCGGTCAAAAACTTTTAGCTCCAGTGGGAGATTTAAAGCGCTATCATACTCTGGAGTGGCTAAACTATATCTCCACCGAATTGCATAAATCGATGGGCATGTTTTTTAATCCTACTCTCCCTGAAGAAGTAAAATCCGGGTTTTTAACTCCCATAATTATTACACGATTTGCCTATATTAATGAGCATTTGACAAAAGGCTCTTATTTTATGGGTGACCATTTTACGCTACCTGACGCTTATTTATTTGTGATGTTACGATGGGCTCATTATTTTAAAATGGATTTATCTGCCTATAAAAATTTAGGGCAGTTTATGACGCAAGTCCTGACTCGGCCCTCAGTAATTAAATCATTACAACAGGAACAATTATAAGTTGGCATTGGGAAGCCTGATGACGGATACTTTTACTGGTGGACTGGATTTAAAATTTGTTGCTAATTCAGAGTTTGAATCGCTGGATCGCGTTGCTTCAGCGAATCATGCTCCAATCATTGCACGTAATGCCTTACGTTTATTGATGATGGGGTGGCCGTCTGAATCCTGGACACAATTACTATCCTGGCCTGTCTTTAAAGCAGTTTTTGTTTATCGTGCTCCTGAGCTATTAAAAGAACTACGCCTCGCTTTTCAGGAAGGTTTTGAGTTATTATTTACTCAATTAGAAGGAAAAAAACTAAATTCTGAGCAAAACGAGCAGGTTCAGCTTTATTTAAGTAATTGCCTTAGTTTACTACCGTATTCTGATTTAACTCCTTATGAATCAATTAAGATCCCGCAAAATATAAATGATGAATGGGTGTTGGTTGAATACCACATAACGCCCATTGAATTGACTCCTACAACAGGCTTTAAAAGTTTGTTTATACAAGATAGAGATCGTGTTTTTGCTTATGGACTTGAACCTATCAGAAACCAGAAAGCCCAATCACATTTAATATTTATGGGGACCACTTATCCTGCAGGACAAGGATTTTTACCGCAAATTACGACTGATTTTGAAGGTTTTGAGACAGTAGGAAAATCTTTGTATAAAAGTGGTATAGGAAGAATTAAGCAATGGTTACAGAGGCAAAATGATAACGTTCATGTTTGTGGTGTGAGTCTTGGGGGATCTTTAAGTCTGCTTCTTGCAATTCATCAAGGGAAACATCTTAAGCGAGTGGATGCTTTAAATCCGGCTGGACTTCATGATCCGTGGCGACGCAAAAGCAAATATGATAAATGGGATCAATTGGAACCAAAGCCCGAAGTGGTGGTTCAGGAGCAAGCTAATGATCCCGTATCCCTTTTAGGAGTATGGAAAAAAGACTGGAAAATTATACGCGTAACCCCCCCTGAAGATAAGAAAGGCCCTAATAGCTTGTGCGATCATTTTTTAAATTATGCTGGCTTTGCGCAAACAACGTTTACTTATATCGATGCAGAGAAAGAAAATGCACAACGAAGAGGACGCAATTTTTGGCTGTATTCTGTGGGCAGAAGTATCATCTATTATTCGTCAATTATCCCATATAATTACTTAATCCGGCCAGCTGCCTACTTCATCCTACGGCATTGGTTAGCATTTACTCTGGGCTTTCTATCCCTGACTGGAATTGGGGTGATGATCGGATTGACGGCCTCAGGAATTCTTCCTCTGCTGGCGCTAATGATTACTTTTTCTGCATTAGCTGTGGCTGGCTGTGTGTGGGTGTTACATCATTTTTTCGCGGATTCATCTGTGGGAAAACCTGATTACCCATTTGCCAGACTTCATGATCCTACTCTTTCGAGAAATCCTTCTATGGATATTTATAATCCTGATAATCAAATTGAAGTTGAGTTCACCTATAAGGAAATAAATACTTATTATCAGGTGATGCGTTGTCTGGTGAAACAAAAAAATTTTTTACCCGAAGAGGAACCACAAGCAGAGTCTGAGGATTCTATTTCTAAAAGAGCACTCCTACTTGCCAGTCAAGAGCCTGAAAATAATGATAAAGTGGTTTGTATGACTACAACAAAAGCTAAAGCAGTACATATAAGACATGTTTTAACTTTAATAAATCAAATCGGTATGGAGAATGAACAAGAATTGAAAGAAGCTTTAGAACAGGATTACAGACAATATAATATAGGCAAGCATCATTAGGGGGCTGTTGACAATTAATCTTCATTTCTATGTTCCCCACGGTTTGACTGTTGTTCCTATTATGTTTAAGGTCGCATTTTGCTCACGATTTATATAAAATAAACGCCAACTAAATGATTTTTTGAGTTGTCCCGTGCATCATTACCAGGATCTGATTACTATTTTTGATAATTGTTTTGCCACCACCTATAATACTCGACTTGTTAAAGGGGATGATGAGCCTATCTATCTTCCTGCTGAGGGAGAGCGCAGCTATAATGCAATATTTTTTGCTCATGGCTTTTTTAGCAGTGCGTTGCATGAGTGTTCTCATTGGTTAATTGCAGGTGAGGAACGAAGAAAACTGGTTGATTTTGGATACTGGTACATGCCAGATGGACGTACTGCCGAACAACAGGCATTGTTTCAACAAGTAGAAATAAAACCCCAGGCTATGGAGTGGATACTCTCAAAGGCTGCCGGGCATAGATTTCGTGTCAGTATCGATAATTTAAATGGTGCGGAGTCAGATACTTTAACGTTTAAGAAGGCAATTTATTCTCAGGTTGTGGACTATTGTCAACATGGATTACCGCAACGTGCCCATCAATTTCGAACCGCTTTGTGTACATTCTATAAACAACCAATTCATTTGAGGGCTGAGGAATTTGCGATCGAGGCATTGTAGTACATCATTGTCTAATGATGTAAAACCACGCCTTTAGTCCAATCCAGATTTAAAGAGGATGGAACGTAATTTACGGTCTGTTCCGGATAAAGTCCGTAACCGTCAACCATTAACGCATAATAGTAAGCAGAGAAGAGACAATACTGATAAACATAGTCATCGTTGGGAAATTGAGAGTTAATCTCATCCCACTGTTGATGACATATCTGGGTGTCAGCTTGTTGCATTAAATTTTGATTGGTTAGTGTGCTGTTTTCAAAATGAAATAATTGGTTATCAGCCAGATTGGTTAGACCACCTATGGCATACCATGCATCAACGGGATTAGCAGTAAGGACAGGTTGTATGGTTTTATCAACCCCATGTACTCCATTCATTAACGAGGATACTTCCTGTTCACAGGATGGGGCATTTCCTCGTCCTGACTCACCATCTGGAAGTGGGTAGTCATTGGCAAAGCAAGAGACAGAATTAAGAAATTGATGCGACATTTCAGTCTGGCCTAATCCCAGAAAACTATGGACATATAAGTTGACATGCTGGCCATAAAGATCCAGCTCGACTTGAGAGTTGTTATTGATTTTTTCACTTTTTTGGATAGGAAAAACAATTTGTACTGATGCTCCCCCCATGTCCATAACCCCTACGGATTTAGTTTGGATTGATTTCAGGGTGCCCAGATGGTAATTAACTGAAAGCCAATCATATAATGCCTCTTCATTACCGGTGATGGTTTTTGCGTCCATGAGGTGCCATTGATCTTGCTGAGAAAACCATCGCTGAAGTTCTTGATAATATAGTTTTTGTTTTGAAGCAGGTAGCAGTCGCATCCCGGCTGTGGCATAAAAATACACAGGAATTTGCTGATGGGGAGCGCCTGATAATAAAGTGATAAGATATGCTTCTATAGTATTATAGTTGGGTTCAATAGTGGCAAATCCTGGTTTGATTTTTTTTGTCCAAATTTCATTGATATTAACAGGAGTATTGGTTTCATCCATATCATATGCATACACATGCACTCTTGACCCCGTGCTGCCAGCATCAATTACTGCAATACATTGATGTTCATTACAAGAGGCTGTTTCAGCGTAAACAACGGGAGTCACCAGGAAAAGACATGAAAGAACAATCAAGAAACGGAACATGGGGAAGGCTCAAATTCAAGGTTTCGTCATAGTACATTATGTATATTTTGTTGTCAATTGTTTACTCCCGGGAAAAGCGATTAAATATCAATTCCGTTACCCGCTCTAAGTGTTCAATAATTTACATATTCGTTTTAAAATAGTATAGTGTACTCTTTATCATTTAATTCCAACTTTATTTTTTTGGACTCACATCATGAAATCCCAAGAACAACGAGGTTCTTTATATGCCATAGTATCAGGACTTCTTTATGGTTTTATTGGCTATTTTGGACTAAGTGCAATGAATGGCCATCTTTCAGCCAGTAATATGTTGTTTTGGCGATTTTTAATTTCAAGCATCATCATTTTGATTATTTTAATCCCTCAAATAAAAAGTATTAATGATTCATACCGACAGATGTTTAGCGCCTTCATTAGCGGCGTTTTTTATTATGGAATATCCACATTACTTTATTTTATTGCCAGTGAATATCTGGGAACTGGACTTTCAATGGTAATATTTTTTACCTATCCAGTCATTATAATGCTATTGAATTATTTCTTTTATGGGCAATTGATTCCTAAGGCTTATTATTTAGCTATTTTTATTATTTTGACTGGTATGGTGTTATTGATTGATATGAATGAGGTGGCATTTGATTTGTGGGGCATTTTCTTAGGCCTTGCTTCAGCATTTTTTTACGCGTGTTACATGATGTTTAGTAAGAAGAATGAACTATCTCCTCATGTTTCAACCTTGATGGTATGTTTAGGTTGTATGGTGACCAGTTTTTTTGTCGCTTATTTTGGTAATACTTTGTCAGTACCGTCCTCTGCGGTGGTCTGGCTTAACTTGTTTGGTATCGGGGTGATTGCCACGGTACTGCCCATTTTATTGATGCTGCACAGTTTAAAATATATTAGCTCTGAAAAAGCGTCAATTTTATCTGTTCTAGAGCCGGTTTTTGTGGTGATATTAGGGGTGTTACTTTTAGGTGAAACACTTGAGCCTTGGCATGCATTAGGGATTGTTTTTGTATTGGCAGGGGCTTTAATTACCTTATTTAGCCATAAAATTAATCTTCGTTTGAAACTATTTTTCTGGGCAAATAAATTAAATTAATTGTTGGAGTTTAACCAACTCTCTATTACCTCATGATTAGTTGCTTCCAGGAGCGCTGGGGCATGCCCTGCATCTTCAATTTCATACACTTCAGTTTGGGTGTGCGTTCTGCGCATTTTTTTGATAATTTCCGGGGTAAGAAGTTCAGAGTGAACCCCATGAATTACTAAAACTGGACAGCGGACTTTACTCCAGACTGACCACAGATCGATGTCATACAGAATTCCTTCAAGAGCTTTTTGGGGGTGATGAAAAAAATCCGATACAATTTGCATTGTTGATTTAGGATTTTTAATGGCCGGATCTACTTTTACTACAAATACTCTGGCGGCACGTTTTTCAATACTATGCTCCGTAAAATCATCCCACTGCTTTTCAGTTAAGGTGCCAAAATCGCTGTAGTTTTTTTTGAAATGCTGTTTTGCTTCTTCCATGCTTTTAAACTCAGGATCATTCCCTATATATTTAGCAAGTTTCCTTAGTCCATGGAGTGGAATCTGTGGTCCAACATCATTAAGTATGAGACGACGAATAGGGGAGTTTGGTAATGACGCTAACATCATTCCTATCATGCCCCCCATAGAGGTACCTATCCAATCGATTTGTTGAGCGTCAGTTCTTGCAATAAGAACATTCATATCTGCTACATACTGCGTGAAATTATAATGATGTGCCTGTTTAAACCACGAGCTATCCCCGCGTCCGACCACATCAGGGCAAAAAATATGACGCCCCTTTATCTCAAGATAATGAGCTAAGGCATCAAAGTCACGGCCATTGCGAGTATAACCATGAACGCAAATCACCGTGGGGAGTTCAGGCGACGAACTTCCCCATTCGGTATAAGCCACGTTATGGAATCCTTCTTCAGACACACCAAGAAAACTATTCTTTTTCATGGGACTCTGCTAATGCGCAGTTTAATACCAATTGCCAACTCCACTGCAGCCACAACAACTGTCAACACAGGTATTAGCACAGCTTCCGCCACCACCACAACAGCTGCTGAGAAAAGAAGTTGCACCAATCAAGATTACGACCAGTATTATTTTTTTCATGGCTATCCTTGTCATATTATGTATTTTAAATATACTATATGATGTTGAAATTAGCCAATATGAGTAAAAATATCTATTTATAAAACATAATTAGATATCCACGGCTAACTACTGACCTGGTTTGTTATCATAAGGGATATGCTCGCGAATTAAGTATTGAGTAAAAAGTTGTTCTGATTCAGAAGAACTTAATCCGAGGGGTGCTGAAGACCAAAATGAATTTTTCAGAACTACTTTAGGTTGATTATGAATAATCAGCACTTTATTTTTTAACCCTCCATCTTCCGGAGGTAAAGGAGAGGCTTGCCTTCGTTCAAGTGGCGACATTGAAAACAATGATGGGGAATAATACCGTGTATTATATAAGTCATACCATCCATCATTATATTTATAAAATACCTCAGGTGTGCGATTAGGGTTGAGTTGATTAGTGGATAAATAAATATCTTCTGCCTTAGCCCAATAATATCCCCCCCACTGGCTAACAATGAATCCCAATTCCCGATTTTTATTTAAAAAGAATCCCACTACAACCACAGCATGTTCACGATTACTTTCTACCTGAGCAGGGTCACCTTGTAAGTCAATATCATAGAATAGAATTGGGGCTTCTCCTGCATTGATTGAAACGAGGATGGTTCGCGTATAATCTTGAAAGTCTTTCGCTGTAACAATAGTTGAATGCTCATAGCCATTATCAGCAGCAATTTTGGCTAAGGTTGTTGCGCTATATATCTCGCCTATCATTGAACCATATCTTTCTTTAGCAAGTTGCCGTAGTGAATAATCGTTACTGCTATTTTTTCTTATTGGCAGTGGTTTGGGCATATTATGGACTTGATGTAGGGAGTTTAACACAACACTCAAGGCGTTCAACTTACATACCTGTCCCCGCTGAACTTGAGGAATGACGGATAAACCTAATTTATATTCATATCCGGTAGAGGTTTTATTAACCTCCTTCTCTAGGAAAGTAGAAAAATCTTTAATAATGGGCATAATAGTAGTAAATTAAAAAAAAAGCATAATGACATAAAATTATTCAAAATGCCAGGTGAGTGGCACAATAGAAAATAACACGTTACTATACTAGCACTGAGGTTGGTTAAAGGGATAATCTTTAGGTTGATTTTAAAAACTATTCAGTGCTAAAAACTGACTATCCCTCAGACCTAAGCTCCAACCTATATTTTTTTAACTTATTGAATTTGTAGCCATTGCAGCTTCCATAAGTCAAATAGAAATATCTGATTGTCTTCATTATTTAAAAACGGCTCTAGATCCTGATTTAAGAACAGGCGATTGTTCGCAATGAGTGCGACTAATTGAGGAGAGACACCCTGAATATCCCATTCGCAGCCATTAATATACAATTGATACTCTGATTTCTGATCAGCAATCTGATAAGCAAAGCGACAGGATGCATCTCTAATCAAACCTGATCCTTCTTGCAGTTCCTCTATAAAACTGGGTAAATCGATCAGCTCCTCATCTTCCAGGGGAACGGGTAATTGTTGTTCTGCCTGTTGGTCGAGACGGGTTGCGAAACAGCCAAACCATGATTTCATGATGTGTTCATCGTTTATCAACTGTTGTAATAAGGATTGAGCACTTTTCCAGGCTGGTTCAGTTATTTCCGAAGTATTTTTTAAATGAGACCAATCCGGATCTTGATAGAGTTTTTGGAACAGTTCTTTTTCCGATAAATAATCCCCCAGGCTGTCCCATATCTCTTGCCCCTGATAACTCCTGTAGCCAAAAGAATAGGTCATACATTCCTCCGACAACGCAATACCATAATGCCCTATGTGAGGTGGCAGGTAGAGCATGTCACCTTCTTCAAGAATGAATTGTTCTTCTACAGCAAATTCATTCATGATGCGTAATTCAAGATCTTTTATATAGTTCTCAGGATTGCACCGTTTTGAAGTTAAGGACCATTCACGGCGTCCTTTAGCTTGAAATAAAAAGACATCATAATTGTCATAATGTGGCCCTACACTCCCATTTAGGGCGGCGTAGCTAATCATGACATCATCAATACGCCATTGAGGAATAAAATCAAAGTGATTGAGCAATTCATTAACTTCAGGAATGATTCGGTCAACGCCCTGCACTAGTAACGTCCAATTGGTTTTAGGTAAAGTACTAAAATCAGTCTCTAAAAAAGGACCTCGCTTTAAATGCCATTGAGGATTGGTATTGGGAGTTTCAATGACAATACGACTTTCTATTTCTTCCTCGAGAGCAAGCCCGGCCAGTTCATCAGGAGATAGCGGATTGATAAAGTCGGGTAAAGCCTGGCGAATTACCAGAGGTTTTTTTTGCCAATATTCACTGAGAAAGGTTTTTAAAGTAATTTCCTGAAAATGGACCATGGATTGATTAATCGCTTAAATGTACCGTTACCAATTTAAACACTTTGAGGCTAAGGTAAGCAACAAATAAATAATGTTTTCCTTAGTAGGGGAACTTCTTAACTTAATTTCAACAATTTGATCCACTAAATCTCAGCATCTATAATTAGGTTAATTGGAGGAGAAATGCTATGTTTAAACGAGTCGCCTTGTTTCTTGCTACTAATTTAGCCATTATTGTCATCATCTCTCTAGTATTAAGTATTTTTAACATTGGTCCTTACCTTACTCAATATGGTTTGGATTACCAATCATTATTAATTTTTGCCTCCATCATTGGGTTTACAGGGTCATTTATTTCTCTTTTTATTTCTAAATGGATGGCAATTCATGCCTACAGCATTAAATTGATTGATAAACCTGCCAATGAATCAGAGTTTTGGATCACTGCAAAGGTGCGGCAATTAGCAACTCAAAGAAATATCGGGATGCCCGATGTGGGGATTTATGAGAGTCCGGAACCCAATGCTTTTGCAACAGGATGGAATAAAAACAAAGCTCTGGTAGCCGTTTCAACAGGATTGCTGACCTCAATGAAAGCCGATGAAGTAGAGGGGGTATTGGGACACGAAATATCACACATTGCCAATGGCGATATGGTAACCATGACTCTTATTCAAGGGGTGGTGAATACGTTCGTCATTTTCTTTGCTCGTATCGCTGCATTTTTCGTAACCCAATTCTTCAGAAAAGATGATGAAGGACCTGTTCAAGAAGGCTTTGTTTATTATGGAGTAGCACTTATATTTGAGCTGCTCTTTGGTATTTTGGCCTCTCTTATTGTGATGTGGTTTTCGCGTTATCGAGAGTTTCGAGCAGATGCTGGCTCAGCAAGGTATGTTGGTAAAGATAAAATGATAAGCGCCTTACAACGGTTGCAGCAGTTGATGGATAAGACACCTGAAGATAACCGTGCCCCTGCATTTAATGCAATGAAGATATCTGCCCATAGCTCATGGCTTTCCCTATTTTCCAGCCATCCACCGCTTGAAAAACGCATTGAAGCACTACAAAAACAGATAAAATAACAGTTAAGCCCATTCATTAGCCAAACATTTCCAGAACAAACTGATTCTGGAAATGTTTGATGATGAATAGTTGAACTGTTGGGACTGAACTCAAATCTGGGGCTGAGACCGTCTAAATTAAATGACTTTATTTTAATAAATTTTATGCCGCACGTTCAACACAGTAGAGAGGATGAGTTCCAGAACAGGCTAGGGCGCCAAAATTTGTCCAAGCTGAGTCAATAGTAGCCGAATTACCAATGAGGCCAACACCTATTACCCCTGTGGTCCAATTCGTGCAATTAGAATCTGAAAACGTCCCATTTCCAATGGTTCCTGTGAAAACATCTGTGGCAACAGCAGAGATCGAATTTACCAGGGTTCCTGTAGTTAACCCTCCTGGATTGGCAATAACGGTACCATCGGGGCGGATATAAGTAGTTGTACTGGAATAACCTATATTATTTACAGCGTTGGTAGTGTCTGAACTGAGCCAGGCTCGCCATGCACCACTAGAAACAGCGATACCCTCAAAAAAGCATATGCAATTTGCTTTAGTGATTGCAGTACTTTGGTCGGTATTAGGTAATCCACATAAAGTATTAAGCTGAGCATTAGATGAAGTAAGATTTCCTGACATGAGACTGGCGGTTGCGAATATCTTGCACTCACCATTACTCCCGGTACAACCTGAAATACCAGGCCCTTGTGGTCCTTGGGGTCCCTGTGGTCCCTGCGGTCCTTGTGCCCCTGCAGGTATAGTTGCTATTCTGCGCTCAAGTTCTGCTCTTAATTCTTGTATTTTTGCATTAACGTAATCTGTAGAGGCTGGGTTGTTTGCAGCGTAAGAATTAAATTGTAGAGACAGCAGTCCAATAAGTACTATATTTTTATTCATCATATTTAATCCCTTAAATGATTATTGATACACCTAAAAGTACACCATGTTGAACAGGTATATTCGAGATGATAGCTGTTTCTGTAACAGGATTAACCAAAAAATTGGCGTCCGATCCAAAAACCCCCTGATAAAACAGATTTAAAGTGGTTTTCTCAGAAATTGGGTAACCCAATCCTGCCTGAACTTCTCCAGCTATTTGGGATTTATCGTTTACAGTGGTTCGATCAATTTGTAATTGACGATAAGCAAATCCCCCTTTGAGTTCTGCAACTATAGGGCTATTGCCTAAGGACATGAAGCGTATTGTACCTAAAAGATCGAGCATTGGTTTTATCGTTGTCTGAATAGGTAACCCGCCTAAAATATCCAGTTGTTCCTGAGGAACTGATAAACGCATCCGATTACCGCTTTGTACTCCTCCTTCAATACCAAAACTTGCAGAACGATAATAAAAAAAATCTTTTTCCAGTGCTAATCGACCTACCGCTGTCTGGCCATCACCCCTCTCCATATCTTGATATACGGTATAGCCGGAACTGACATTTACTCTCCAGCTAGACACGGCATTAGCTATTGAGGAGTCCTTGTCCAGAGCATGGGCTTGTAAGGACAGCAAACATCCAATTTGAAACAGAATTATTGGAAACGTCTTGTTCTTCTTCTGCGATAAAATTGAAGAATTAGATTTTTTTATAAACTGCATAGCTTTCCCTTGGTTATTGATTTTTCCAAGCAAAAGATATTATATTTTTTATAAATTATTACAATAGACTTTGACAATTTGATTTATTCAGTATTTATTTAAATGGACGAGTAGCCCATCTTGACGGTGTATTTTTCTTTATTTCTTTTCTTAATTTTTTTAATAATAACAAGGTTTCCTTTTTTCTTTCCCTGGATTTACCCTTAAATTGTTGCAAACGTAATTGCTCATAATGATTAAGAAATGCCATAAGAGTAGGACCGAGAGGGGGGGCTTTTTCGGTAAGGGACATGCATTGTTGTTTTATGGTAGCAGGCGGATGGGTTTGCACATTAAAACGTCTGAATTCTTTTTGTAGTAAATGATACTCCATTAAGAGAGGATCTATTTTTTGTTTTTGCGACCATTGATAATAGATACCAAAAACTATAATAAAGAGAACCAGACAGAGAATAGTAATTTGTAATAATTGGCCAGCACTCCACTGCCCAAAGCCAATTTTTTGTAATAAGTCACGCTGTGTTTCCTGGTTATAAAATAATAACCAGCGATCAGCGAAAAATCGTACTGAATCAAAAAATAATTGGGAACGCTGGAGCCATGACATTTCCAAAGCATCATCATAGTTTATCTGGTTGTGATACAGTGTTTGCTTGTTTTTGATTTTTTGCTCAATGCGTTCAGACGCTATGGAAGAGGTGGGATCAAATTCTTGCCAGCCCATGCCTTCTTGCCAATATTCAACCCATGCATGGGCATTATTTTGCTGAATGGTTAAATATTGAGCCAGTGGATTCCAAGTACCCCGCTGATAACCGACAATGATGCGTGCAGGAATACCTGCTGCCCGCAAAATAATGGTTACTGCACTGGCATAGTGTTCGCAAAAGCCTTCTTGGCTAGTAAACCAAAAAAAATCCATTTGGTTTTTATCAGCACTTATATCCGGGGGAGTTAAGGTATACCAAAAAGGTTGTTGTTTAATATAGTGGCGAAGAAAAGTAATCAACGCACCAGGATCGTGATTCACAGACCTAAATTGCTCTTTAGCCCATGCTTTTAACTGGGGATTTAGATAGCGGGGTAATTTCGTGTTTTGTTGTTTTTCTTCTGGACTTAATGTTTGATAGGGTTTTGATTGGATAGTTAACGCATAAGCAAAGCGTTGATTGATGGAGGAGATATGTTTACTTATCAGACCATTATTCGGAGCAAATAAGAGAGCGGGACGCCCCGTAAGTGGATAACCTAGATAAAACAACCATTTTTTTTGATGCGGCTCTAATATAATTTCGTAGTCTGCTTTTTTATCGAAGCTTAGTTTTGGTAATGGAGAAAAATTATCAGCGCTATGCCAAGTTGGGTTCCAGCTTATCCCATTGTAAAAAGTCAGAATTAATCCGCGCCAGTACCCATTAAGAACAGGTTTATCTTTAAAAGTAATCCGCAAGGCAATGCTATCATCACTAAAAAGATCAGCTATTGATCCCGGATTCATGGTTTCACTAAATCCTATATGACTCTGTGATAAAGAAGGTACCCGCCACAAAGGATCGGCAATACGTGGAAAAATATAAAAGAGTATAAGACTCAGGGGAAGGGCTATGAGTAATTGTTTTATGCTTTTGCCGCCAAGTTGTCGAAGAGATGCATGGGGGGCGTTTAATTTTAACATGAGGGAAAAATTAGCCAGTACAGCAAGAAACAAGTAAGGAATAATCCAGAATTCCTGAATAATAATGAGCGCTGAGAATATGAGATAAAAATTGCAGATAATGAGTACTTTCAGATCTCTGAAATGATGGATCTCAATGCTTTTTAAGCCGATGAATATAAGTAAAAATCCAATAAAAAAACCACTGGATAAAATACTCCCGTAGTGGATTTTAAGTAGAAAAAGACACATCACCACCACGATGAAACGTATCCATTGATTCAGACGTGGGTAACCAAAGTAATCGGCACTTATTCTATACCCTATGGCGGCCGAAACAAGCAGAAACAGCCACCATGGAGCTGTAGAAAAATGAGGAATATAGCAGAATAACATGACGAGTAAGGCATAGCGCGTAGTCGTCAGGAGCGTATATTGAGAGGAGGAAATGGTGTTCATTGATATAACGCCAATTGACGCAAACAATATTGGAGATGCTGTGCGCCATGCGAGAAAGAAGTGGATTTTTTTTCTAATTCCAGACTATAAAGAAAACCGTTTGATTCAGCAGTTTGTAACCAATAACTTAAATGTTGTAACCTTTTTTCAATATCCATTTTTGGCAAAGCATTTAAACTAAAAAGATAATATTCTCCCTCGTTGTTGCTCATGGTTTTTAAATACCAACCCTGACCTTTTGCCGCTATTTTCCAGGCAATTAGATTCGGTTGAGCCCACGGATTTTCAACTTGTTTTAATTCATAAAGCTCGTCTTCACCAGTAGAGTCTTTTTTTCTTTTTTCAGGATTAGCGCTATGCGGTGGCCAAAAACCAGGAGAGAGTGGGGCAGGATAAACATAGTAGTGGTTATCAAAATGAGCATAGCCCCAAACATGGAAGATACCAAAAGGAAATAAACTGGAAATGACAATAGGAGGCAAAGAGAAACGACCACGTTTTGTTGTTTCAATGGGTAAAATTAATTGCAATCCTTCCAGGGGAATTTTTTCCAGTCTTTGGCTGGATTGTTTTGCTATTTGAAACTCAAGACCATAACGTACCTTATTGTTGCTTTGGATTAAGAGGGTCAGTTGTGCTGGTTTGTCTTGCTGAGCATCTTCTATGGCAATAAGCTTAATGGAAATCTCTTTAAGATTTGCATGTGCTTCCCATGCACTGACAAGTCCAATAACCGCTAGAAGAAAAGTCATTAGAAAGGCAGTACTTATTTGATAATTAATTGCGCCAGAAAATAAAGTCAGTAAAACAAGACCATAAATCCACCCAAATCCTGAGGGTAAAATATATACATTATTGGAGTTAAAGGTTTGAGGATTACTTGTAGGGCTGCGTTTTCTAATCCATTGATTCCAATAATTTATGGAGATTGCTTTAATCTGAGTGATCACACCGGAACCTCAACTCCATTCATTAACAGTTCTGCTGCGGACAATTGAGTGGTGGATTTTCTAATAACCAGGCGATGATTGACGATTGCAGGCATTACTGCCTGAATGTCATCGGGGCGAATAAAACTTCGATCATCAGTTTTTGCATAGGCTTGAGCTGCACGTATCAAGCCTATGCCCGCTCTGGGGCTTAGCCCATGATCAAACCATCCTTGGTTGCGGCTTGCAGCAAGTAAGGCTTGAACGTAATCAAGAACCAAATCAGAGACAATGACTTTTTGGCTTTGTAATTGTAAATCCATTAATTGATCAGGATTAATTATAGGTTTTAATTCGCTTACTTTGCTATTGAATTCAGGAGATGTTAAAAGTGTACGTTCCGCATCTGGAGGTGGATATCCGATAGATAAACGCATCAGAAAACGATCCAGTTGAGATTCTGGTAAAGGATAAGTGCCTGCATGATATGATGGGTTTTCGGTTGCGATCACAAAAAATGGCTTAGGGAGATGTTCAGTGCCTCCATCTGATGTAACCTGTCTTTCTTCCATTGCTTCTAATAAGGCGCTTTGCGTTTTAGGTGTTGCTCTATTGATTTCATCCGCCAGGATTAATTGGGAGAAAATAGGGCCTCGATGAAAATAAAAAGACTTAAGTTGGCTGTCAAAAATGGAGACCCCCAATAGATCGCTGGGAAGCAGATCACTGGTGAACTGGATTCGTCTGTATTGCATCCCTGTCAATTGTGCCAGGGCATGGCTGAAGGTTGTTTTTCCCATACCAGGGATATCTTCAAGCAAGAGATGTCCATTGGCCAGTAAACAGGTTACTCCCATACGAATCACTTCTTCTTTTCCTAAGAGAACATGACCTAAAGCCTCTTGTAAATTTTTTATCATATGAAAGTCATTTTCGAAATGATTATTGCACAGTATAGATCCAGAGCCTGGTGGTTGCATATGAATTAGTGAAATCTAATCGCTTATTCATGAATTGTTATTCAGAATACGTTCCAGCTCTCCTTTTGCCTGGCGTGAAAAATTAATAAGGTCGGTTTCTTCTTCAAAAAATTCAAAGGACTTATAGAGAGTTGCTTCATCATGTTTTTGAAAAGCCGATGCTTTTTTCTCTATATCATCCGGTTTATAACCAAGAAAGCTCAAGATTTCCTTAGTCATAGTTAATGAAGAATCAAATAATTCTCTTCTAAAATAATCTACTCCTGCTTTATGCAATTCATAGGCATGGCGGCGATTGCGAGCACGGACAAAAATTTTCAAATGGGGAAATTCTTGCTTTGCTAATTTGACTATTTCCAGATTAGTATCCGGATTTCCAACGGCTACTATCAACAATTTTGCATGTTCTGCCCCTGCGCTTTTTAAGAGATCCAAGCGATTCGCATCACCAAAATAGCCTTTGTAGCCAAACTTTCGTAATAATTCAATTTGCTCTGGATTTTTTTCCAGGACCGTCACTTTTATATGTTCCCCATTAAGGAAGCGACCAATGATTTGTCCAAAACGTCCATAACCTGCAAGTATGATTCCATTTTTTTCGTTAATAGGATCATACTCTAGTTGAGGGATAATACTCATAAACTTGGGTACCACAATCCGATGATACAGCAGCATTAAAAAGGGAGTGGCGAGCATGGATAAGGCAACAACCATAGTAAAAAATCCTGATGCATCAGGGGTTATTACTTTTGTTTCCCTGGCATATTGAAAGAGAACGAAACCAAATTCCCCTCCTTGGGATAGAGCCAAAGCAAAACCTATAGTTTGAATTTTAGTCAGATCAAAGGAACGACCAAGAATAAATAAAATGAGCGCTTTGATGGCGATTAATCCTAAGACTGCCGCAATAAGTAAGAACATTTGTTGTGAAAACAGGGTGAAATTCATTCCCATGCCCACAGAGATAAAAAATAAACCCAGTAATAGTCCTTTGAAAGGCTGTATGTCTGCCTCAACAGTATGTTTGTACTGAGAGTTAGCTAAAACGACACCAGCAATAAACGCTCCCAAGGCCGGAGATACTCCAATATATTCCATTAACAGGGTAATACCTACAACCACGGCGAGAGAAAAAGCAGTAAATACCTCACGTAAATGAGTTCGCGCGATGATTAAAAACAAATGTCTGGATAAATAATGACCGGTTAAGATGACCGCACCAATTACTCCGGTGACTAGGAGGGCCTGGCTCCACTTGGGTAGCTGAGAAATAAAGGAAGCCTCTTGAGTACTTAACGTCACGGCTCCTTGCGGATCAAGTAACGGCATAATAATAAGGATAGGAATTACCGCGATATCCTGGAATAATAAGACTGCAAATGAAGTTTCACCTTCGGTAGTTTTTAGCAGGTTTTTTTCCTGGAGCATTTGTAACACCAGCGCTGTGGAGGAAAGAGCAAGTGCCATACCGATCGCCAGACTGGCCCGCCACTCGTAACCCATCATGATGCCAGTACCAGTTAATGCAGCAGTGGTGATAATGACTTGTAACCCGCCCAGACCAACTATTAATTTCCTAAGTTTCCACAGTTTGACTGGTTCGAGTTCCAAACCGATTAAAAACAACATCATGACCACTCCAAACTCAGCAAAATGCATGATTTGCTCCGCATTTCCAATGAGTTTAAGGCCAAAAGGACCAATAAGAATTCCTACAACAAGATAGCCTATTACTGAACCCAGTTTAAAACGACTGGCTATAGGAACCATCACACTTGCTGCAGCGAGAAAGATGAATACATTTAAAAGAAAGTGCTGACCCATATTTAAACCCGAATTTAAGATAATTTATTTATCGTGACAGTTTTTAAATTTTTTACCGCTGCCACAAGGACATGGACTGTTACGTGATATTTTTGGTTTGATATTTTTTTTAACAGGCAACTTGGGTTGATTTCCATCTACATAAAACCACTGATTCTCTTCCAGATGAAATTCACTGATTTCATGAATATTTTTTAATTGACTGTTTTCCCTAAAAAGGGCTTTAAACTCTACAAAGCCTTTTTCAGCCGTTTCCATATAGGATTGAATGATTTTTAATCCAGTCCAGGTTACGTTCGACGCCCATTGTTTGACCTCTGATTCGTTAAAGTTAATTAAGGGTTTACCTTTCATGGTATTTTTAATGTAATCAATTTTAGCTAGACTATACGCCGTGTACCTTGACCGCATGAGTTGCTCAGGCGTTTTTGGAGCTTCTTTTTTTTCTATAAAAAGTTCGCAGCATTGTTCAAACGATTTTTGTGATCCACAAGGGCAATGTGACATTGAATTACCTGAAAAATGAATTAAATGATCATTAAGAGTTTATATTATATTCTATATGGCATTGTATTTTTATTGAATTGTTTTATTTGATTTCTATGTTTTACTAGGGAAGGGTGTCTAAATGATTACATTATTTCAGTTTTATAGAGTTTGGGGTTTACCGAATGCCAGTCCTTTTTGTATGAAAGTTGAAACTTATTTACGAATGATGAAATTACCCTATGAAAATAAGTTTGTGAATAACCCTCAAAAAAGTCCTAAGGGAAAACTGCCACATATTAAAATGGATGGGAAATTTTATCCCGACAGTGAACTGATTATCGATGAATTAAAAACGCGTTTTGGCGATGAACTGGATAGAGGTTTAACCCCGGAACAAAAAGCATTAGCTGTATTAATTGATATAGCTTTTTGTGAACGTTTGTATTGGGCAATGATTTATCTTCGCTGGCAGAATGATACGGGTTGGGAGCATGTTAAAGAAAGTATGTTTGAAAATCTCCCTGCCATCGCCAAATTATTTGTGCCTAACATGATCAGAAAATACATGTTAAAACAATTGAATCATCAAGGCACTGGAAGGCATACTCTACAGGAAGTCCTGAAAATGGGGACAAAAAATCTGGATACTATGTCAGTGATTCTGGGTGAAAAAAAATATTTTTTAGGTGATAAACCAACAAGTGTGGATGCTACTGCCTTTGCTTTTTTAGCGAATATTATCTGGAGTCCTCTTCATGATCCTTTTAAAGAGCACGCACTTCAACAGAATAATATGGTCGCTTATTGTCATCGGATGTGGGATGAATATTATCCTGATTTTGTTAAACCCCAAACAGAGAGTTATGTCGTTAATAATTTGTTACACTAACCCTAATCATTGAAACAAGGTAAAAAAATGAACTCCTATTTGTTAACGCAAAATATAGAGCAAATTAATCATCCAGAAAGCATCGATGTTTTGGAAAAAGGTAAAATACTGTTTTTCCCCGAGCATTATTTTTCTTCAGTTGATCAGGCTTTAATGTCTGAATCGATTCTACATGGCACGCATAAAAATGTAAGTTATGACTATAAACGCAATAAACTGGGTGCATTTAAAAAAGATGTTCCCGACTTAGACAAAAAATTGGAACATTTAATGCGAGGGTATGCCGAGTTTGCCCATAAACTCATACACACCGCCTTACCTTCCTATGTACCTCATCTGCAATGGGGCAGAACCAGCTTCAGACCAGCACAAATCAGTGGTAGAGCTACTTCCAGACGTAAAGACGATACTCGTTTGCATGTAGATTCATTTTCAGCTACTCCCGTTAATGGCTTAAGAATTTTGCGAGTTTTTTGTAATATTAATCCACAACAAGAACCTCGCGTATGGAATCTTGGTGAACCTTTCGCACAGGTGCTCCATCGTTTTGCCCCTCAAATTCGCCCGTACAGCAAATTAACGGCAAAGATTCTGAAATTAGTTAAAACCACTAAAACACTGCGTTCACCTTACGATCATTATATGCTTCATTTGCATGATACAATGAAACGTGATGATCGTTACCAAGAACAGGTTGAGAAAATTCAAATTAATTTTCCCTCCCAAAGTTCCTGGATAGTATTCACGGATCACGTGTCTCATGCAGCCCTTAGTGGACAATATTTGTTAGAACAAACGTTCTATCTTCCCGTGGATAAAATGGCCAATCCTGATCTCTCACCATTCAATGAATGGAAGAAATTCAGACCTGAACTGCGTTCTAATGCATTATATTAATAGTTTATTTGGGATTGGGTATTTAAAAAACTTTGTTCGGTGTTGTTGCATCAATCAAATTTAGAAAGAACACATTCCTACGTCCCGCGGCTTGTCCGCGGGATCTGGAACCAGGCACAAGCGAGATTTCTGGATCCGCGGACAAGCCGTGTGACGTCGAAGTGCAAATTGTCATAAAAGGCACATAAAAGGCACATTTTTTTTGCTACCTAACCCAAAATTCGCTATGATGAAATGCTCTGTAATTCCCTATTAATCAATTTGATAAAGGATAGTGGTATCCTATGGAAGGAAAGCAATTCGAGGATATTGATAATAGCGAATCGATGATCCCCAAAAATAAATTGGAATGGTTACCTCCCGCATGGAATTGGGGAATAATAATTCTGATAATTTTATTTGTTGGTTTCATCTGGTATTTCCTCGTCAGGGAAAGACCCAAAGATAATGTAGTCAAGCCGATACCGGTTGTTTCTGCCGTTGCTACAGTTCGTGATGTTCCTATCTATCTTTCAGCTCTGGGTAGTGTTACCCCAAAATATAGTGTAACTGTTAGAACCCAGTTAAATGGTATTTTGATGCAGGTACTTTTCAAAGAAGGACAAATGGTAAAAACTGGCGATTTGTTGGCCCAAATCGATCCTCGACCCTATGAAGCGTTGTTAACTCAATACGAGGGTAATTTAAAGCGGGATACAGCACTGCTTGCCAATGCAAAAATTGATCTTAAGCGCTATCAAAAATTATGGAGACAGGATTCAGTTTCTCAACAAACCCTTGCCACGCAAATCGCATTAGTTGAGCAATATGAAGGGGCAATTAAAACGGATCAGGGATTGATTCAGGGCACGAAAGTGAATTTAATTTATTCGCGAATTATTTCACCTGTCGATGGTCGTATTGGGTTACGTTTAGTAGATCCAGGCAATGTAGTACAAACCAGCGACACTAACGGTATTGCAGTAGTTAATACTCTGAATCCAATAACCGTTATCTTTACTTTACCTGAAGACAATGTGCCGCAAATACTTCCACAAGTTTATGCGGATAAAAAACTTGTGGTGCAAGCCTTTGATCGTCAACAAAATAAATTATTGGCAACAGGAACATTATTAACTATTGATAACCAGATAAATCAAAGTACAGGTACCGTCAAACTCAGAGCGATCTTTGATAATAAAGACAATAAATTATTCCCGAATCAGTTTGTCAATGCGAGGATACTGATAGAAACTTTGCATCAAGCTACAGTAGTTCCTACTGCTGCGATTCAACATTCTATAACCAGAGGGAATTTTGTCTATTTGGTGAATAAAAACAATACCGTGACGGTGAAGACCGTAGTTACCGGTGCGGCTAGTGAGAATGAGACAGTCATTAATAGTGGGGTAAAACCGGGTCAATCGGTTGTAGTAGAAGGCGCGGATAAATTAAGAAACGGCTCTAAAGTGGCGGTAGGAAATGCGGCAAAATTATTCTCCCATACTAGAAAGAGAACATCTTTCAATCCAGAACGTAGTTTAGCATGAGTATTTCCGGTCCTTTTATCACCAGAGCCATAGCAACATCACTTTTAATGTTTGCTATTCTTCTAACAGGAGCCCTCTCTTATAAATTATTACCCGTTTCTTCATTACCCGATGTGGATTATCCTACCATTCAAGTGTCCACTTTTTATCCTGGTGCCAGCCCTGAAGTGATGGCCTCCTCAGTGACCGCCCCACTTGAGCGTCAATTTGGTCAAATGTCTGGATTAGATCAAATGACTTCAAATAGCTCAACTGGCTCCTCAATTATTACCATGCAGTTTAATTTAACTGTGGGGTTAGATGTAGCCGAGCAGGAAGTGCAGCAATCTATTAATGCGGCCAGTAGTTTCTTACCCAAAGATTTGCCCAATCCACCTATTTATAGCAAAGTTAACCCTTCAGATACGCCTATCATCACCTTGGCATTGACATCAAAGAGCTTGCCATTACCCAAAATAGAAGATTACGCTGAGACGCGTCTTGTTCCTAAATTATCACAATTATCGGGAGTCGGTTTAGTCAGTATCGGCGGGGGGCAACGTCCTGCGGTGCGGATTCAGGTTAATCCAGATGCATTATCCGCTTATGGGTTAACTACGGAGCATGTACGAAACTTAGTATCTGCCTCTAACGTGAATGCAGCAAAGGGTAATTTTGATGGTCCAAGGCTTTCCTATACGATTAACACCAACGATCAGCTGTTAACTGCTGCAGAATATCGTCCGTTAATAATCGCCTATAAAAATGGTGCTCCTGTTCGTCTTTCAGATGTTGCGAATATCATTGATGGAGCTGAAAATACCATGCAGGCAGCCTGGATGAACATGGAGCCTGCAGTTATTCTTAACGTACAACGTCAGCCTGGGGCTAATGTTATTGAAGTGGCTGATCGAGTAAAAGAATTACTTACTCAACTTCGAGCTACCTTACCCAATGATATTAAAGCTGAGATCTTAACCGATAGAACGATTAGTATCCGCTCCTCAGTAACTGATGTGCAATTTGAATTGTTATTAGCTGTGGTCCTGGTGGTCATGGTCATATTCCTTTTTTTACGTAATCTTTCAGCCACTATAATTCCCAGTATTTCGGTGCCTCTGGCACTGGTTGGTTCGCTAGGGATGATGTATTTGCTTGGATTTAGTCTTAATAATCTGACGTTGATGGGTTTAACGATTGCTACAGGTTTTGTCGTCGATGACGCCATTGTGATGATAGAGAACATCATGCGTTATCTGGAACGTGGTGATACCCCATTGGATGCAGCACATAAAGGAGCAAAGCAAATTGGCTTTACCATCCTCTCTTTATCCATTTCTCTTATTGGGGTATTGATTCCCTTGTTGTTTATGGGGGATATAGTAGGGAGAATGTTTCGTGAATTTGCCCTGACCTTAACTATAGCCATTCTCATCTCAGCCTTTGTATCGTTGACCTTGACTCCTATGTTGTGTTCACGATTATTACGGCATAAAGAAGCTCAGGAAAAAAACAGCAAGGTTGAAAAAGTTTTGGAAAATGGTTTGAATTATATTATTGATAAATACAAAACCTCTTTAGCTTGGGTTCTTTCTCATCAGTCATTAATCTTGGGTATATTTTTTTTAACGATTCTGATTAATGTGATATTACTCGTTATAATCCCTAAAGGTTTCTTTCCGCTTCAGGATACAGGAGTTATTCAGGGTATATCAGAAGCATCCCAAACTATTTCATTCCCTGCAATGGCGGAGCGTCAGCAAGCCCTGGCTCGAGTTGTTCTTGAAGATCCTGCAGTTGAAAATCTCTCATCATTTATTGGCATTGACGGGATAAACAGTACCATTAACAGTGGGCGTATCCTTATTACTCTTAAGCCGCTTGAGGAGCGCCCTGGGGTAATGGAGGTAATTAATCGTATTCAATCCAAGCTTCAAAAGGTGGTCGGAGCCACTCTTTATATGCAGCCGGTGCAGGATTTAACAATTGATACTGTGGTGAGTAGAACACAATTCCAATACAGCATTAGTGCACAAAATTCATCCCATGTTAAAAAGTGGACGGAATTGATGCTCGACAAAATGCGCGAGCTTTCCATATTACAAGATGTAACTACAGATCAACAGAATCAGGGTTTAGTTTCGTTAATCACCGTAGATCGTGATACGGCATCACGACTTGGTATTACCATGCAGATGATAGATGACACGTTATATGATTCTTTTGGGCAGCGCCAAATATCGATTATGTTCACTCAAAGTAATCAATATCGGGTTGTTCTTGAAGTGTTGCCCTGGTTGCAACATGCTAATTCAGCCTTCAGAAATCTTTATATAAACTCGTCAGTAACGAATTCAATTAACCCTAATTCAATTGCTTCTCAATCGTTTGTTTCAAATTCGAGTAATAGTGTTACATCCAGTGGTTCGGTGCCCTTTAATACCTTTTCTACTTTATCTCATACGATTGGACCGCTCCAAATCACCCGTCTGGATCAATTTCCCTCTGCCACACTGTCATTCAATCTCGCTCCTGATGTTTCTTTGGGAGAGGCGGTGAGTGCTATTGATTCCATAAAAAAAGATCTTAACATTCCTGAGAATGTACGTGCTGGCTTTTTAGGAACGGCAAAAAGCTTCCAGGATTCGCTCGCTAATCAGGGGTGGTTAGTATTGGCAGCCATCATAGTGGTCTACATCGTATTAGGAGTACTTTATGAGAGTTACATTCATCCCATAACGATTTTGTCTACTTTACCTTCCGCTTTTATGGGGGCATTGCTTGCATTATTTCTTACCAGGAATGATCTGAGTGTCATTGCCTTAATTGCTATTATTTTGTTGATTGGTCTCGTGATGAAGAATGCAATTATGATGATTGATTTTGCTTTGGAGCAAGAGCGTACCTATCAAAAATTACCGCAAGATGCGATCTTTGAGGCTGCTCTTTTGCGCTTTAGACCTATTTTAATGACCACTATGGCGTCCATGCTGGGAGCTATCCCTTTAGCATTTAGTTTTGGTATCGGTGGAGAATTGCGAAGACCCTTAGGTATTGCCATTATTGGCGGATTAATAGTAAGTCAATTGATTACATTATATACAACTCCGGTTATTTATTTAGCTTTTGACCGAATGGGGCGCAGAATAATGAGCTTAGGTCAGCCCAGATTGCCTATAGAAGGCACATAATATGTCAGGGGCAAGAATGTGAATTTATCGCTACTGTTTATCCAACGGCCTATAGGAACTACTTTGTTGGCAGTGGGGCTTGCTTTAGCCGGGATACTTGCATTTAATCTATTACCTGTTGCTCCCTTGCCACAAATTGATTTTCCTACTATTACGGTACAGGCTCAGTTACCAGGTGCCAGTCCCATTGTTATGGCTACATCAGTGGCTACGCCTCTTGAACGTCAGATAGGGCGTATTGCGGGCATTACCCAAATTACTTCAACAAGCGTGCAGGGACAGATGACTATTATTGTCCAGTTTGATTTATCACGTGAGATTAATGGTGCCGCCCGAGATGTTCAAGCAGCAATCAACGCATCCCTAAGTCAACTGCCTCCCAATTTAGTTAATAATCCCACTTATCGTAAAATCAATCCTGCTGATGCACCGATTATGATTCTTGCCCTTACCTCGGATAAGCATACAACAGGAGAAATGTATGATGTAGCATCTACAATTTTACAGCAGAAAATTTTGCGTACTCAGGGGGTGGGGCAGGTTTACGTTGGGGGAAGCTCGCTGCCTGCTGTCCGTGTCGAACTTAATCCAATGACTCTTAATAAATATGGAATAGGGTTAGATCAAGTTGCGACAGTAATTGCACAAGCCAATATCAACCAGGCCAAAGGACAGATAACCAGTGCAGACGGCACTATTTCGACTATTCGTAATAATGACCAAATGTTTACAGCGGCTGAATATGCCCCCTTAATTATTAAGTATCAGGATAATAACCCTGTACGTATTTCTGATGTAGGGTACGTAGTCAACTCTGTTGCGGACTTACGTAATGCAGGATTTTCAAATGGCAAACCTTCGGTGCTGCTTGTTTTATACAAACAGCCTGGAGCCAATGTGATTAAAACAGTAGACCGAGTAAAAGAGCTATTACCTCAGTTAAAGGCTTCTATCCCCAGTAATATAGAATTAACTACTTTGTTGGATCGTACCTCCACCATCCGGACCTCTCTACATGATGTTGAGCTCACTCTTCTAATTTCCATGTTGCTGGTGATCATGGTTACTTATTTGTTTTTGGGTAGTTTTCGTACCATGATCATTTCGGGTACTGCGGTGCCGTTGTCTTTGCTAGGTAGTTTTGTTGTGATGCAATTAATGGGTTATAGTCTTGATAATTTATCCTTAATGGCATTGACCATTTCAACTGGTTTTGTGGTTGATGATGCTGTTGTGGTGCTTGAGAATGTTACTCGTCATTTAGGGATGGGTAAAAAACCCATGCAAGCCGCTCTTGATGGTGCCAAAGAAATTGGATTCACAGTCATATCAATGAGCTTGTCTCTGATTGCTGTATTTATTCCTATTTTGTTAATGGGGGGCATTGTTGGACGGTTGTTCCATGAGTTTGTAGTAGTACTTTCAATAGCCATACTCGTGTCATTGGTTGTTTCGTTAACATTAACACCTATGTTGTGTTCAAGAGTATTGCGAAAAGAAAATGATGAAAAAGAACATCTGTTTATGCGCTTTATTGAGCGTATTCGTCAACGGTATGCACACAGTTTAAAATGGACATTATTGCATCCATCCTCCATGTTACTGCTTACCTTTGCCACAATCGTATTAACTGGATATTTATTTATAGTGGCTCCCAAAGGATTTTTTCCTCAGCAAGACACCGAGCGAATTGTTGCTTCCTTGCAAGCGGATCAAAATATTTCCTTTCAGGCTTTGAAGAAAAAGATGATTCAAACTCTTGAATTGATAAAACAGGATCCCGCAGTTCTTAATGTGGCTGCATATATAGGGGGTGGAGGACCTGGAAATACGTCTAATACCGGTTCAATATTTATCATGTTAAAGCCGCTGGAAGAACGCAGGGTGTCAACAGAGGTAGTACTTAATCGACTGCGTAGCAAATTAGCCGTAGTACGGGGGGCGATGATTTATATGCAGATTCCCCAAGATCTTACTATAGGTGGCCGACAGAATAATGCCCAATTTCAATATACTATATCGGATAATAACTTACAGGAGCTTAATTATTGGGCACCCCGGATTATGGAAGAGCTTTCAAAAATTAATGGAATATCTGATCTGAACAGTGATCAGCTCAGCCATGGATTGCAGATTTATGTGAATGTGGATCATGATACTGCCTCTCGTTTTGGCATTACCCCCCAAAAGATAGATAACGTGTTATACAGTGCCTTCGGGCAAAGCCAGGTATCCATTTTATACATGCCTATGAATCAATATCGTGTGGTCATGGAAGTAGCTCCAAAATATTGGCAATATCCTGGGATATTAAATGATATCTATGTACCATCGCTTGCAGGTGATGAAGTACCTCTTTCTGCATTTGCCAGTTTTGCACCCTCATCAACTTTGCTGTCAGTCAACCACCAAAGCCAGGCCCCCTCCGCTACCTTATCCTTTAATTTAATACCAGGTACGGCGCTTGGTGATGCAGTTAATAAGGTTAATGCTGCGGTAAGAGGGATGAAATTACCCCCTACAATTAGTGGTTCATTTCAGGGTACAGCACAGGCCTTTCAACAATCGCTTGCCAACGAAGCGTACTTGATTGCGGCTGCATTATTAGCGGTCTATATAGTACTTGGTATACTTTATGAAAGTCTGATTCATCCCATCACCATTTTATCAACTTTGCCCTCTGCAGGATTAGGGGCATTATTAGCTTTGTTAATCTGCCGTACTGATCTGAGCCTTATTGCCCTGATTGGAATAATTCTTCTTATTGGAATAGTTAAGAAAAATGCCATCATGATGATTGATTTTGCCTTGAATGCAGAGCGGACTGAAAATAAGTCGTCACGCGATGCGATTTATGAAGCTGCATTATTGCGTTTTCGACCTATTCTGATGACAACGATGGCTGCTTTGTTCGGAGCACTGCCTTTAATCATTGGTTTTGGACTGGGCTCTGAGTTACGGCGTCCGCTAGGTATTGCGATTGTGGGAGGGTTGATCGTCAGTCAATTTTTAACTCTATATACTACTCCAGTTATCTATTTGACCATGGAAAATTTTGCTATTCGCTCTCATCATTTTTGGAAAAAGATTAAACCGCAAAGAGGTGCATATGGACATTAACAATAAAGAAAGGATCTCTTTGAAGAGTAAATTAATCCTGGCGATCTTCATTACGTCATGCCTCTCATCTTGTCTGGTTGGACCAAATTATAAACGACCTCCTGTGCTAGTACCGCCAGAATTTAAAGAAGTGAAGGGGCAAACCCAGATTAAGGTGCTCTCTGAGCCAAAAGATAAGAACTGGAAACCGATACACCCTCAAGATTATTGCGAGCGAGGTGATTGGTGGAAAATATTTAATGATCCTTTATTAAATGATTTGGAAACGCAGCTTAATCAATTCAACCAGGATATTGTTAATGCTGAGGCTAATTACCGCCAGTCCCTAGCTATTGTGGAGCAGGCCCGTTCCAATTTTTTTCCTACATTAGAAGGGGCTTTTAGTATTTTTCGTCAAAAACAGGGCGCAGGTACTACGACGTTTATTAGTACATCAGGTGGAGCGACCACTACCGGAACAGCTGCATCCAGCGCAACGGGTTCTTCTTCAACGACAACCACTACCTATTCATCTGTGCTTACTGCATCCTGGGAACCAGACCTTTGGGGATTAGTTAGACGTACTATTGAAGCAGATCTAGCGACTGCTCAATCAAATGCTGCGTTAGTAGCGTTTACTCGCTTGTCTGCCCAAGGTTCACTAGCGCAAATTTATTTTGAATTACGTACTTTGGATACGGATCAAAAATTATTGGATGATACGGTTAAGGCGTATCAAAAAACATTGCAGCTTACACGTAATCAATATGCATCAGGGGTTGCATCAAGAGCTGATATCGTTCAAGCGCAGGCTCAACTGGAATCTGCTCAGGCGCAAGCATTGAACAATGGTATATTGCGTGGTCAATACGAACATGCTATTGCTGTTTTAATGGGGCGTCCACCTGCCTTTTTATCTCTAAAATTTATGCCTTTAGCTACTAAATTACCGATAATTCCTGTTGAAATTCCAAGTGTCTGGTTGGAGAGACGACCTGATATTGCTCAAGCAGAGCGATTGGTACAACAAACAAGTGCACTCATTGGTGTTGCAGTTGCCGCTTATTTTCCAAACTTAACTTTAACCGGATCAACAAGTGTGGCAGCAAACAGTTTTCATAAACTGATTCATACCCCATCCATTGGTTGGTCTGCTGGATTGCAAGCGGCAGAAACATTATTTGACGCAGGTTTTCGAGCGGCAAGAGTCAGAGCTGCAAAAGCCGCATTTTATGCTCAGGTTGCCGCGTACCGACAAGTAGTACTCACCGCATTCCAGGATGTTGAGGATAATTTGATCGCGTTGCGTATTCTTAGAGAACAACTCATAGTGCAGAAAAAAGCTGCAGCTAGTGCCAGCTTGGCTCTTAAATTAGTCATTAATCAATATAAGGCTGGAACAGTAGATTATGCCAGTGTTATAACAGCACAGATTACTGCCTATTCTTCACAAAAAACGGCTAATGATGTGGCTGGATTACTCATGTCAACAGAGGTTGGTTTGATAAAAGCTTTAGGCGGTGGTTGGGATGCAAAATCGCTTTGCTGTGTGGCTAAAGATCATTCTTAAGCAAGATTCACCTCATCTCGATAGTGAAGGAACTCTTGAAATAAAGGGGACTCTATTTTTCCTTCCTGGTTAAGAGAACTTACATACGTCTACCGATTGTTGTTGGCTCATCGCTATGGGGTGAAGGAGCAGATTCTGTAGAGATTGGACGATATTCGTAGTGGGTCAGATTAAAATTCACGGGCATTTCTGTGCCGTGTGCTTTTATTGCCTGATCTAAAGATTCATAAACTATTTTGTGAATGATCTCTTTAACAGGCATTGCCTTACATTCTTCAAGTATGGTTATTTGAGTGGTTAGATTTATGATTTGTTGTTCTCCGTAAAACGTGTCAGCAGGTGCTTGTTTTCTAAGATTAAACAAATGAGTGATTTTGTTATCCAGCTCCTTTAGCTCTTCGTTATGGGCATGACACATTGCTGTTTCCATATAGGTAATCATTAAGTAAGGATCTTTAAGGTGATGAGTTATCAGAGAATGACAAGCTCTTGCCAAGGAGCTTATCTCCTCATGGTATGCATCTTTATTACCCGACTTATGAGCATGCATTGCATTCACACTGCAGGATGAAAGTAAATTATCACATTCTTCTTGGGAAAGAAGTGGAGGTTCTTCATTTTTGTCACGTGACATGATGAATCTCCTTTCTGGTACTTATATTATAAGTATAGCATTCAAATGTGGATAATTTAGTCAGTCATTGTATTATATCTTATCGCACCCAATTCATCTTAAACGTAAAGAGCGGACTAAAAAGAACAGGCAATGCCTGAGTAGTTTATAGTTCAAATTGTTTATTTTAGTCAAAAGGAGTTGACATTATTGTAATTTTTATAGAAAATGTACCATTTTTAAACAAATGGAGATAGTATGCCTATTGTTCAAGAGTTAAGAAGTGCAGTAACAAACTCTGAAGGGGATCTTGATGCTAGTGTAGCAATATCAAATGCTCTGATGCTTTATAGAAGTCGCCCTGGTTTTTTTACTCCTTATAGAAGCGTGGTGGATTTTGGCTCAACACTGGTAGAACCTGTAGTTGCCCCCGTTGGCTTTGCTGTTTTGACTGGACTGTTAGGTGTGGCAAGTGCTCTCGCGGCAACTGTTTGTGTTAGTAGTTTTGTGGCATCAGGTATTGCAGCTGCATTGCGAAAGGAAGATGCACGTGATGAGGCGCTTACTGTAGGAGTAATTACTGGCATCATTGCTTTAGCCGCTCCTTTATTGGCCGCTCTCACTGCTCTGGCTGTCGTACTTTCTTTTCTTCATTCATCGGTAGCTTTAGTGACTCGATCGTCTGCTACAGTAGTAAGTGCAATAGGTAATGGAGTAAATGCGTTGGCTCAATGTTGCCATGCGGAAGAAAATGACGCTCAAGAAGCAAACTTGGTCGAAATGAATAATACTGTTCGTAGCCCAATGTAATTTCTACCTTAATGAGTGCCCTCTTACCTTACCATGCTGGTGATGGAAGAGGGCTCTTTCTTTATATTTCTTCCCAGTGTACTCAAAATGAATAAACCCTGCAGTGATTTAGTCAATATGTTGAATAAATTCAAAACAACAAATTAATTTGAAATAAATAAGTAATAACTGAGTTGAAAAGGCATACGAACATTGAAATCAGAAAATTTTGCTTACTGACGCAATAGTTTCTTGACAAAATATTGCCTAAAAAGTTAGCATGTATCTTGGCTCTAATTAAGATATATTTCGAAAATGAATTTAAACCGACACGCTATTTGTGGTAATCCATTTTACCCATGTCACAGCAGTTTAATTGCTGGGGTGTCGTCTGTCTTATTAGTCTTATTATCACTCGTCCTTGTGGTGGTGCGTCACTTTACCCTTTCCTCAGCTCTGAGCCGGCTTACTCTCTAATTTATCTGCCCCGCCTCAGGGCGTAAAGCAAGCAGATAATACTGAAAATAATGATCACAACTAGGGGCTTAAGTCCTCTATATCCCGTGATAGAAATAACAGCATTATTTCTATCTATCGGTGGCTATTTTAAGGTCGATGTAATTAGCAAAACAATTGCACAAGCCTATAACAATATATTTAGGAGTTATAGTGAATACATTTAAAAGCAAACATCAATGGCTAGTAAAAGCCTATCCCTGGATTATTTGGACCATTGCCGCAAGTTTTTTCTTTTATAAATATTTAATCCAGGTGTCTCCAAGTGTAATGACTGATGATTTAATGCAGGCTTTTCAAGTCCATGGGGCGGGTCTTGGCAATCTCTCAGCTTTTTACTTCTATGCTTATTTAATCATGCAAATTCCTGTCGGAGTGATGCTTGATAGATTCAGTCCTCGTTTGTTAACGACCGGTGCTATTTTTCTTTGCAGTATCAGTACTTTTATTTTTTCACAGACCGATACATTTTGGCTGGCTTGCTTTAGTCGAGCTCTTATGGGGGCTGGAGCTGCTTTTGCTGCCGTATCCTGCTTTAAACTGGCTGCAGTATGGTTTTCTCCAAAACGTTTTGCTTTAGTTTCCGGGATGTTTATGACCGCAGCGATGCTCGGTGCGGTGGGTGGCCAAATGCCATTATCTCTTTTGGTTCAAAATGTTGGTTGGAGAATGGCGCTTGAAATTGTTAGTGCTATGGGGGTTGTTCTTGGTGTTATTTATTTTTTGATTTTAAGAGACAAACCTGCAAAGAGCGTACATCCAATCCAAAATAAGGAAAAAACAAGCCGTTTATTACAGCGCATTGTAACCAATAGGCAAGCATGGGCCTTATCTTTATACAGTGGCCTGGCTTTTGCCCCGGTTTCTGTATTTGGAGGATTATGGGGAGTGCCTTTTTTGGAGAAGGCTTATCATCTTTCGCGAACTGACGCAGCCCTTGCAATATCGTGTATTTTTATAGGATTTGCTGCAGGAGCACCCTTTTGGGGATGGTTTTCTGATTACATCAAACGTAGAAAACCTGTTTTGTTCATAGGAACGTTCTCAGCTTTGTTATGTTTATTAATAGTACTCTACATTCCTGGTCAAGTGTTGTCCTCTTTAATGATCGTTTTATTTTGCTTTGGATTTGGGGCTAGCGGATTTTTTACCAGTTTTGCCATGATTCGTGAATTATTTCCTATAGTTCTGGTTGCTACAGTTCTAGGTATTATGAATACCTTTAATTCCGTATTTGAAGCATTATTTGAACCAGTAGTAGGGGCCATTCTGGATTGGACTTGGGATGGAACGACAATCAATGGAATGCATCAATTTTCTGTGCAGGGATATCATTTTTCTTTATTACTATTACCTGTCTCTCTTATTTTATCGTTACTCACTTTAACTTTAGTTAAGGAAACTTATTGCCGGGTAATTGAAGACAGTGAGTTTTAAATGAAGCTCAGTCTGACTCGAAACCTTTGGTTGGGTCAAGGAGCATAGCCGTAAGGTTAAGATATTTCTGCTCATTGAACGGAAGAGCAGGAATATATGTCGTTCGGGCTGAGGAGACGTTACGCCAAGATCACAGAAAGGGTTTGAGATTAGTACTAGTGAGTACAGGCAGACGGAGGTATCTGTAAACAAATATCTCCGTAAGAGAAAAGCACCAAAAAATCTATCTAATGCACTTGTTGTTGATCTTGTAATTCCTCAATGAATACCGCTAACTTTTCACTAATTGGAATGCCGCTGTTTTTTAATGTATTGACTAAATGTTCCTTGGCTTTTTGGGGATTTTTATGATTAAAATAAATGGTTTCGGCTATTTGCGTCAGAAAGCAATCAGGATTTAAATCATTGGCTTTGTTAATTAACTGTTCCGCCTTTATAAAATCTTCGTTTAAAGCATATACCAGAGCCAAACCGCCCCATCCATCGGCTAATTCCTCTACAAGCTCCACCGCATCCTGATACGTTTCATGAGCTTCATTAATATGATCATTCAGGAGTTGACACCAGGCTAAAGCAATATGACAGTCATAAAATTCAGGGTAAATTTCTACTGCTTTTTTAAGGGTGGTTTCTGCTGAGTCTAAATCACCTTGAGTCATATAAGTGTTGCCTAAAGCAAACCAAAGACGAGAGTCTTGTGGATTAATTTGTAAGAGTTCTTCGATTTCCTCTACAGTCGTTTCATGAGTGATGAGACGAACCAGCATATTGACTAATTTTGCATCGTAATTGTCAGGATTTATTTTCAACGCACGGGTACTTGTTTCTTTTGCTAATACATCCTCATTAAGATCAAAATACAGCAGAGAAAGAAAGCCTAAGGCCTCGGCATCATCTGGATTATGTTCCAATATATTTTCGACCAAACCTATAGCTTCCTCCATAGAATCTTGTCGATGAAGAATACGTGCCATTAAAAGCTCTGCCGCGGGATAATGGTCTCCTTCCAGGATAGGAGCTAATACTTCCCAGGCCTTTTCAAAGTCAAAAGTGATAAAATAAGTGAACCCCAAATTGTAGCGAAGGGCAGGGGTCTCAACATGATTTAAGGATTCAAGAAAGCAGTCTTTGGCTTGCGAAAACTTACCCTGATTTAAATAAAGTAACCCCTGATGTCCCAGACAGGCTTCAGTATTAATTGCCTTGGCTTTATCCAGGTAACTTTGGGCTCGTTCCAGATCATCTAATTCCAGATACAGATCGCTAATTTCTACTAGTAAGGTCAAATTATTTTCGTCTTGTTCCAGAAAAGATAAGTGACGCTTTAGTTTATCGGGTACTTGCTGATTATTCATGGACAATCCTTATAATATAATGAGGTGAAACTCTTCTGGAAGTTAAGACTTCTGCATTGCAAAATTTGTTCAGAAAAACTGCATGAAATGATGCATGAGGTTCATTGGGCGGATCTTATCAGGACTATCAAAAAAGCCCAATCTCTTTTCATTGGGTACACTGGATTTTTTCGGGTAAAAAGCCATCATTGCTTTTTACATTATGATTATAATGTACCGTACATTGCGAAGTTTTCTTCGCTAGAGGTTGAGTTAACTTAATTCCTGTCTGATTGTATTCACAAACGATATAAATCATCTCTTTGCGTGAAAATGTCCATTTGGCCATTTTTTTATGGAGCGAGCGAGGTTTTAAGCTGGCTCCTTCTTTGGGATGTCCTGAATAAAAAGAAACGCTACTTAAAAAATTATTGGGAATACTGGGAATAGTTTCCCAATTATCTTGAGCAGTATTAATATGCTCTATTCTATTTATTTGCTTAGGACAATTTGGTGTATAGAGTTTAGCCTGAGCGAGTGTTGAAAAAACGATACAACATAAGCCTGTTATCAATTTCCAATAGTTCATGATGTTCCTTACCAGCAGATTTAAGTTTATTGAGCCAACTCAGAGAATAAAAAATTCCAGCAGGTGATAAAATAAGAGTTTAAGTACTTTTTGAGGGTGTTGTCACTTTAACCTTCAAGCAGCAATGAAGAGGACAACCTACCCTAATAGTTCAAAAAAAAATTATTGACTAGCTGGACTCCAATAAAAAAATACTGTAGTTTAATGTTTTACTATTCACATAGTAAATAAATATCTATCTAATTTATATAGGTTAATTTATATTAGAATAAAAAATTAGTTTGAAGTTTCTAAGTCTGCTTCATCTAGACGAGAAAAATTATTTTCTAACTTCTTTAATTCAAATATTCGATATAAATTTAAAGGCAATAACAAAGAGTGCAGAATAAAAATTGGATACAAACTGCTCTCAAAAGCATAAAAAATAAATGCTACATTGCTTCCAATAGCGATGAGACGTAATGTCAAAATCCTTTTGACATAAAAAGTCGCAAAAACTAATGAGGCAGCGGTATAGCCCACCATATCAATCATTGATTCCATTTTTAACTCCATTTAAAAATCCTCATATTAAACATAGCACCTACTGTGCTTAACTCGCAAGTATGTTTTAAATCGTTGCATCACTTATTTGGCTCAATCATGTGAAAGTAATTCAGTTTTTTTTCTTTTTCTTCATTGCAAATCAACCATTTAATAGATTATAGTCCTTAGCAGTCGGTATTAATGGAATAAATGGATTTATGGTAATGATACGAAAATATTATTATGCTGTTATTTTTTTTGCGGTACTTGGTAGTGTCATTAGTTTTTCTAAACAGTCTCTGGCTCGAACTATATATGGTATCGAAAATGCCGAGCAGTTTAATAGACCTTCTACAGATGATTTTTATATTCAAGCAGGAAGTTTTCTAGATAAATCCCGAGCTAATCAATATCAGCTTTTTTTACAGTCAAAAACTAACTATCCAGTAAAGACCATTCATCATGGTGATTATTATCGGGTGACTATAGGTCCAATACGCTCTTCACGAGAAGTGAGACAAGTAGCAGATCGTCTGTCAGCTCCTATGAAAACATGGCCTGTGGCAATTACGTCACATCAGATACCCTTTTCCAAAACAGTGAAAAAAAATAAGTTTAAGCACGCTTGATACCAATTCTTTTTGATATTTTAGGTTATTTTTTAGCAAGCCTGTTAAAAATATGTTTGGGGAGCAGTAGCCAGTAATGTCCTTTATTTTTCATATGCTCGCCAAGAAAGGTTGCGATTTTACCTGAGCCCCAATATATATCACCTCGCATCACTCCACGAATTGCTCCACCTGTATCTTGAGCAATCATAAGACGTTGAAATTGTTTCTCGTTATTTTGCTGTACGTCAGGCCGTTTAGTATCCAACCAAAGTGGTGCGCCAAGTGGAATCCATTTTTTGTCAATGGCTAAAGAATAACCTGGGGTAAGAGTCATATCTTTAGCTCCTATAGCAACAGGCCTTTTCAGGTTTTCAAAAAAAACAAAGGACTTATTTTTGTGTATGATATTATTTGCTATATCCGCATGACTCTCTAAATAGCGTATAATGGCTGATTTTGACGCATTATGCTTAGTCAAGATCCCTTTATCGATAAGTACCTTTCCAATTGACGTATATGGAGCGCCGTTCTCACCGGCATATCCCAAGTATATATTTTTACCATTAGTTAGTTGAATAACTCCAGAACCCTCTATTTCTAAAAAAAGTCGCTCAATAGGGCTATGAATCCAGGCGATTACCGGTGCTTCTTTCTTGAGCAATCCATTATCTATTTGCTCACGGGTATAATGTTTTTGTCTCGAGTTTTTCGGTAATCCATAAATGGGCGTATTGTATTTTGAGGTTTTTTTTAAACTTCCCTCCAGTCGGGGCATGTAATAACCTGTAAATAATCCATGAACAGGCTTTTTTTGTTCAAACTCCAGAGGATGAAACCATTTTTCAAAAAATGTTCTTGCTGTATCTTCAGATATCGAATCAAGAGATACAGCTGCCTTACAGGCTGGATGCCAGTCTCCAGCTTTTAATTTGATGTGCGCGGAGCCGGTTGAATGGGATGGTTTCTGCTTCAAGAAGGTGTCACAAGACAACTGGAATGCTGATAAAGACTTCTTAACATTAGCTTTATCCCAGCCTGGCAATTCCTCAAAAGAGACTTTGGTTAAAGATAAATTATTTGAAGTACTGCTTTTTATAATCACCTTCTCTTTATGCAGGTGAGAAGTATCTTTCCGTTTATGGGAAGTCTGTTTTTTTGTAGTCACCTTCTTTAAAGCAACCTGATTCGAAGTATCCTTCTCTGTCGTTGGTTTCTTTAGGTGTTGGGTTTTAGTGACCACTTCTTTGAGAGGTACTCGGGTTTGAGCGACTTCTTTTTTAGGAGGTACTATTGGCTCTGGAACTTTTTCATGGTGCACCAGCACAACGAATCTGAACGTAAGATAAACGATACCAATTATTGTGTAAATTAATTTACTGTTCATAGTTGAAGCAAATTTTACACAAGATTAAATTTAAAGCAACATCTTACCGGCTTATTTTTCAATATTTGTTCATTAGGTATTTATTTAAATCACATTCTGGATATAACAAATCAAGAAATGCATCAGATTTCACTTCATTAAGTGGATAGATGCTATTGGGTTATGATTGATTATTTGTAATCCCAGGTTTTGATAAGTGGTTATTAGCTCGTTGATGCCCCCATTTATTCATTGGAAAAGGAGCACATGGTCTTGAAAATCCTTATTCCAAACCTCTATAATTTTCCAATATTTTCTGATAACGTTATTTTTTTAGAATAATTAACGAGGCGTTTGTGAGGGATCACAAGGATTTATTCAGTAAAATATCTGCTTCACAAATGAATAGAGTATTTATAAGAGTAAGTTTTTTATTCACCTGGTTGATATCTCATGCCAATTATGCTGGCCCTGGCTTGTTATTTAATGTGATTGCTACAGGAGCCCCAAATAATGCGAGCATCACTCTCTGTCTCAATGGAAAAGGACCTCTGAGTTGCCAGAACTATACCGTATCAGCATTAAACTTAAGTATTACCACCAATGTGCCTAACCATGTTTATCCATTTGCCGGAATTAAAATTAATTCCCAACATACACTGGCAAATCTAGGGATTGACTGTACGCCCTCTAGCAATGGATATTGTTTGTTTTCAGTAAGCAACACCACTCCCAAAACGATTACTTTATTTCCACCCGTAGGGGCCAGTTATGGGGGGGGAGTAGTCGCTTGTCTGGGGGGCGCGCCTTATATGAATCTTATTGCTGCAATGAATGATAGTGTTAATGGAATACCGTGGGGAGGCTTTGGTACCGCAACTGGAGCACAAAGCACTATTAATGGTGCTGGTAATAGCCGCTTTATTATTGGAGCAGGAATAACTAATTCGGCAGTAAATCTCTGTTCAGGTACAATCAATGGATACAATGATTGGTTTTTACCCGCAAGAGAGCAGCTTAATTGCCTTTACACAAATCAAGCCGCTATTGCTGGTTTTATGAATGCAGTTTATTGGAGTTCTACTGAGAAAGATGAGAATAATGCCTGGTTCCAGTTTTTTGATAATGGTAATCAGCTCAGTGTTTTTAAAACATTTTATTCCAGTGTGAGGTGTGTGAGAGCTATTACTCCTAACTGAGTACAGACAAGTATGAAGGCTTGCCTGATGAGCAAGCAAATTTAAAAAGGAATTTGGTCAAATGAAACGATGTATCTCTATTCTCTTTCTCCTGGCAAACTGTTTCATCTCTGGTCTTGCTAATGCAGATAATTTTTCAGCACCAAGTGGTAACCCAACTATTATCCATTCTTTAGAACTGCAGAACTATGTAAAGACCATTGCTAACTATCAGCCAGAAACGGCTGCTTTAAAAAAGCGGTTGTTAAAAACTATCGCTTATTATAAAAAAATCCATATTTTAAAAACCATAAATAAGAAAAATTACACGGTAGATTGTATTCCTTTTGCTGAACAACGTGCATTAATCGACCATCCAGCGCTAGTCAAAACAATGTTAGCAGGAGTAAGAAAGACTACTAAAAATAACTGGTCCGCACTAAAAAAAATGGGAAAAAATTTCGATTTCAACCCTGCCAGGCAATGTCCATTAGGTAGCGTTGCCATTTTACGCCCCTCTAAAATTATGCTCACATCGAAGCAAGCTAATAAAAAAATAGCACCGGGAGCGGACAGATCAACTACCTCACCCATTCGTTTCCAAGGAGGCTACTCGTACCAGCTAGGTGAAGATGACTCAGGCAGTCTGATAAGTATCTTAACTGAGGCTAATCAAGCGTATTTCAAGGGTCCACAACATCAAACAGTAAGAAGCAATAATTTCTCGGATCATTCACTCGATCAGTTCTGGTTTACAAATAATACCTATCAACAATCGTCTGCTACTTATTCAGCAGAATTTGGAATTATTGCCAGTGCTTATTTCACCGATCCAGCCTCTACCAGTATCTTTGTTTTTGCCAGTGTGGATAATTATGGCAATAATTCTTGCTATAATATTGAATGTCCTAACTTTGTTCAGTTTCCTAATACTCCAGTACTCGGTACCCCAACTAATACAAGTGTTGATTATATTTTTCAGGCGACTCATACGACACTAAGTCACTATTTAAATAGTCCTGCCTACTATCTAACCTTGATGACCCATAATCCTTCCAGCAACAGTTCAACAAACAGCATCAGTATATTATTAGGCTATTATGCTGACAGCATCTACCCTTCGGCAAATGATCTTCCTCAATATTTTAGTGCGGGAACAGAGGTCTATGCAGATAACCCTCATAATGGGACTAAAATGTATGGAAATTACATGACTCCTTACGTTGGATATACGGGTACTTTAAAGATCCAACCCAGTTCCCAGAATGATAATTTCTTTCCTCATTATATATCTAATGGTCCTGCACCTTTTGGATTAATCTGGCATTTGGGACAAGCTCAAACGAGCAGGGTCAAATCGTGATTTCTGATGTCTTTTGGCATCCATACGACCTTTAAAAGGAATTCATTATGAAGAGTGGTGTAGCAAAAGTATCTGGAGTAGCACTTTCTTTTGTATCAACTTGGCCTATTTCTGGTGGGAGAATCACTGCAATTGAAGATAAAAAATTAGAACTTTACACCGACTCTTCTGGAAAATTTGGACCCTTTGAATGGCCCGTTGGGGAGCCAATTACTTTGGTTTTTGAGAAACCAGGGTCTCTTTGGTCTGGATATAAGACGACACAATCTGCAACGTTAATCGTTCCTCCAGAGGGGATAAATGATGATGACTATCTAAAAAATATTGCATTTCAAGTCCCTTCAAATCTGGCCTGTAAATTTCTTTCCTGGGCAATGGGGGTTACTGAAGACACTCAAGCATGTCAGATTGCTGCAACCATTACACCTCCAAATACAACTATGGATGATATTCCCCAAGGCGTTGCAGATGTTAAAGTAACTTTATCACCGAATGTAAACATAAAACCCTTTTATTTTGGGATTTTCCCCATTATCCATAAAACTAATCCTTTTATCAGAACATTAGAAGCTACGTCACTGGATGGAGGCGTTGCATTTCTTAATGTACCAGAGGGAGAATATAATCTGGAAGCAAAAAAAAACGGCGTTACCTTCTCTACAACTAAAATCAAGGCGCGTAAAGGTGTTCTCGTGAATGCATGTCCACCAAACGGTCCTACGATGCTAAAAGAACCCCAGTCGAGTGAAACAGAAAAAAAGCCTAATCATTTTAATTTTTTTAAACCGTCACTCACAATGGGATTAGTCTTGGGGGTAAGTGTTGCCGCAGCTGGATCCGCTTTAAGCAGGTCACTTTAAAAGAGAGATTATTTGCTAGCTGGTAGGTACACAATAATAAGTGTAGAGGGATAGATTATAAAGAGTAGACTTCAAAACCTACCTCCTCAGCCTGTGAAAAATATCCGGTTTGGTTTTATAACTTGCATCATCCTGAAGGAGTATCCAGGCTTAAAGTATTTAGAAGACCCTAATACGCTGTGTTATAAGAATGGGGCATCCATCCCCTAAATCATCGGTTATACTGAAACAGATTTACCTCCCCGATGTCTTTATCTGTCTTCATGGAGATATTCTGCAAAATTTCCCTGATTAAAGATTGATTGTAACGTCGTTGAGGATTCCTTTTATCAAAGGATCCCCCACTGAAAAAAGTAGCGTGATACTTTGGAATTTCCGAGTCGCCATAATCAAAAACAACCTCCTGATTGCCATAAACCGCCTGAAACTGAGCAGCAATGTAAGCTTCTAATAGGCAGGTTTGCTCCTCATTTAAATCAGTGCGCTCAAAGCGTCCAGAGACAAGATAAACTTGCAAATAACCTGTTTGCTGACATATATAGCCTGCATAAAATGCGGAGCCATCGTAATCACCCTCAGCCAGGGTAAGTGAAGGATGTCCAGAACGATCGCTCCAATTTAAAAATGAATATAGCGACTTACTAAAGCTGTCCTTAAGTCCAGTATAACCATACTCTTTCTCATAAGCGTTTTTTACTCCAGTTGCTAAAATAAGATCACTTCGTAACACCCAGATTCGCTTCTCGTGTGGCCGCAAGGGGAACTGAATACTGGAAATATCTTGATATCCTGGATTGATGCAGCCTTCGCCAGGGTACATGGATTTTGGTTTAACCGGAGGAATGTTTTTTATAATATATTTTTGAGCTTCAGCATAATAGGAATCCTTCTGTGCCACCTCGACAGCCTTATTGATTGATGATGATTGGTATCTCCTGGGATTTTTACTTTCAGAAAAAGGAGTATTAGTAAAAAATAATGCTGAATCAGCATCATCCTGCTCTGGTGTCGTATCGTAAAATACTATTTCTTGGGACCCATAAGCTTTTTGAAACTTGAGTGACAAATACGATTCAACAACGTTAACCTTTTCTTTTGTTAAGGGTAGAATTCCTTCACCTACTCTATCACATCGATTATATCTACCAGACGATAAAAAGACCTCTAGATATCCCTTGCGTTGGCAAATAAATCCAGCGTACAAGACGGTTCCATCGTAATCATTATCTGCCATGGCAAGAGAAGGATGACCATACCTGTCTTGCCAATTTAAATAAGGATATTGTGATTCATCAAATGTTTCTTTCAACCCCAGATAACCATGTTTTTGTTCGGCATTTTTAATCCCTGTTGCAATAATAAAATCGCTGCGTAGTACAAATATTCTTTTTTCATTTAATCGAAAAAGCTTATCTACCTCTTCAATGCATTGAAAGGCTGGATTGATTCCTGACTCTTCAGAATAGGTATACTTTGGTGTAATTCCTTTGATATGGCGCCGGATATAAGACTTCAAAACAAACTCGGCGTTAAAAATCGCTGATTGAATATCTGTTAGATTAGAACTCATAAAAATAGCCTCGTCTCTACCCGAACTGTAACCGTATAGTTTCATGTTGGTTAAGCAAGTTTGGGTTAAATCCAGCAGCAAATATTGATTAAAATTGATGGCTCACAGATTTAATTTCCAAGGAATTGCTCTGTTGAGTCAGAATTTTTTACTACTGAATTTTTAATTTGAAGCGCTTTTGCTGGTTTGGGGATTAGAACCAGTGCAACGAAACCTGGACACTGGTATTGGTGAGGATTAGTTTGTTAGCGCTGTTTACAAATAACTCCGCCCAACCTCGACAACAGTGTCCAGGCGGCGCATCATCATGTGTTGTAAACTTATTAGTTGCATTTTATACGGGCTAATAGTAAATAAAAAACCATTATTCATTCAATTGAATCTAATGTCAATCACTCCTGATTTACGATCGCCTCTCGGATCAAGGCCTATCGAAATTAATGTTAAAAATATCATAGCATGATAAAATAGGGCATTTGGGGCTTTATTGCATAGCTAATACAATCCCTGACATCAATTAACAAAGAGCGTCATGAATAACCTAAAGAAAATCACGTGCCCTACCTGCGGCAAACCCAATACCTGGCAACCTGAAAACGCCTTTAGACCCTTTTGCTCCAATCGTTGTAAACTAATTGATTTAGGTGAATGGGCTAGTGAAACCCGAAAAATTCCTGGTGACCCAGTAGACTTCAATCTTTCACCTGATGGTAACACTGATCCTAATGATTCCGGAGATCACTCCTTTTAAATTTAATAGCGCAACGCTATTAAATTTAAAGAAGTGACTCCAAATCAAAGGTGGAGTGATGATTAAGCGCGTTTCCATGATCGTTTAAAAAAGTATTGGCAGTGGCTCGTCCTTCTTCAAAAAGCATACTAAGAAAAGGCCATTCGGCATTTAATTTAGAAGAGTATCCTAACTCAACCATTTTGGGGCTGGTAATACGATGAATACGCATTTTAGCCCAACGCGCTCCTTCTCCTGAATCGGAGTTAACCGTCTGTTTTAGCAAGGCTATCATCCGCAGCTCTTTCATTAGTGTCGCATTGAAAGCAACTTCATTAAGGCGATTGAGAATATTTCGTGCACTTTTTGGCGTACCAGTTCGTTCAATAGGGTTTATTTGCACCAGTAAGGTATCACTGGATTCACATTCTTGGATCAGGGGAGTAATAGTGGGATTTCCTGTATATCCACCATCCCAATAAATCTCACCGTCAATCTCGATCGCTTGAAACATTGAGGGCAAACAGGCAGAAGCAAGTAAGACATCGGGAGTAATTTGCTTATTTCTGAATACTTTTCCACGACCAGTTTTTACATTGGTTGCCGTAATAAACAATTTAATTGGTGATTTTATCAGCGCTGCAAAATCAATGCTTTCCGCAAGGATCTCTCGCAAAGGATTAAGAGCGGCGGGGTTTAGATCGTAAGGAGAAAAAAGACGGGACGTTAAATCAAAGGCGACAAATAAAGGAGAATAATCCATAGTCCAATTTCCGGAAAGGATATCCAATGGCCCTCTTTGAAAAGGACTAAAACGTGCAGCCTTTGAGACTCTTTGCCAAAATGCAGTTAAAGAGTCCCTGGCTCCCTTTGCTCCGCCACTTGCATAGCCACTAGCCAAAACAGCCGCATTCATTGAACCCGCAGAAGTTCCTGAAATTCCTTCAATAACCATCTCAGGTTCTTCGAGCAGACGATCAAGAACACCCCAGGTATAGGCGCCATGAGCGCCGCCACCTTGTAAGGCCAGATCGACAAGAGTGGGTTTTCCTTTAGGACTGCTCTTTCTCCCTGTTTTTTTTGACATGAGTTTTGTATCCATAGAAGTCTCTATGGATAAGTTTAGCACTTATTTTGTGACATACTGACCAGTAAGTAGTGTGTCGAGTCAATCAAGTTATGAGTAGGCCAGTTGTTTTAATTTAGATCACATGGTATATTAAACACCTATTTATCTATTAATTAAACAAAAATGCAATCTCGTTATGAATTCGGTTTATTTACGACTGAAAAGAAACACAATAATCCTCAAGTTAATTCTTTACCACCTAATTTGGTCGATCATTATGTTCCCAACGATAAACCCATAGAGTTCGTCCATACCTTTAATCTGGCTATGGAAGCAGCTGGAATATTAAGAGACAGTGAAGTATATATAGAAACATTAGCCAGAATGGACTATGAAAAAGAATCAGAATCTTCTGTCGAAAGAAATTCTTTTCTGGGTTTAGGTTATGATGCTATTTGCACCACAGGCCTTGCCTCTTGTCATGCCTTAGTTGCTTTTGGTTATGATGAGAGAGGGACTCAGATACTCTGTCTTTCACATTCTTTTGTTTCCCCTGCGATTGCAAAAGAAAAGATAGAGTTATTGATGAAAGAATCAGGCGTAACTCGCGATAAAATTAATTTCATTTTGGTCGGCGGGACTGACGACAGTTGGGAAGAGGATATTGATGAGTTTGTTAAAGATGAGCCATCAGTATTTTGCATTGCTAAAAATAAGTCGGAGCTAAATCCAGACAATGAGGATGATGTTTTAAGTGAGACGTGCACTGTTTATTGCAAAAAAAATCTCATTATCGTACAACAATATGAGTTGGGAACTGCTGATCAATTGAAATGCCATTATTCAATCAAGATTAATGATAATTATTTGAGTATTGAACAATTTAATATTCATAATCAAAGATTAGCTGAACCAATACACCATTCTTTTCAGTCCATTAGTAGCTATCAGTGCAAGAGTTGAGAGCAACTATTATCAATGCAGCTCGTGTTCTTTGATCTCAAGTCAGTTCGATCTTAAAAAGGTGATAGGATGAGGGCGTTCTCCATGAGCGTGGTTTCGTAGTATAAAATCCAACCCTAGATTGATATTCCCAAATTAAAATATAGGTCATTCCAGTGATTGTTCCAATTTTTAACGCTTGTTCTATATAATGCTTTCTAACGTCTAAATAGTTTTGCTGAATGATTGAAGGTAGTTCGTAATAGGTAACCGGCCTGTTTGATAACTTATTTAATTCTTTTTTAGCATCAGCAAGGTGTCCATTTTTTTCTAGCCGTGCTAAAAAATAGTTAGGGCTAATTTTACCCACGACAAATTCCTGGAGCAGATCATAACGATGTTCTATCGTGTCATGTTTTATCTGATCCAGTTCTCCAGTCAGACCCGCTTCTGGATATATTTTTTTTAATACTTCATAGGTCAATTCATTGTCTTTATTTTGAGAAACCAGGTCTAAAATCCGTTTATCTTTTTTAATAAAATGGGCTACAAAAATAAAGTATATGCCTGTTATTTCAATGTTTTCCTGTGATATTTGTTGTCGTAATGCGGCTTTTATTACCGGATCATATGCTTCATCATAGCAGGAGGTTAGTCGAGCTTGTATATATAATTTATGCACGATTAAATTATAAAATGAAAATATTTCTTCTCCTGTAAGGAGTCCATCTGCTATGAGTTGATTAATAAAGTCCAAATCTTCCTCACCCAGTATGTTCCCCAAGAAAGAACTCATTGTTGGCCCCAAAACAGGATCGCCCAAAGATAAAATCTCTTCTGGGATCATGCTATCAATGATGTCGTCCAATTTCTCAAACAATTTTTTTAAGCGTAACAATCGAAAATGCAAAGTCGTGAAGATAAGCCCGATTTTTCGATCTGAGGAAAGAAAAATTTTTGTTGCCAAAATTGCGTATTCTATGTAGATGTTACGTGCGAGCTGAAAGATGATGTCAGTCAATAGCGACCAGTTACGCCAATATAATAAGGAACCATTTTTATTCTTAGCCAAATAATGTTGTACTATACAACTCACAAAACCAACGATACATATAAAGCTTAAAAAGGTTAATAATTTTGAATTGACTAACAGGTCCATATGTTCCTCAAGCTTCTTAATGTTTTGAAAATACTATTCGATTTAATAAAAAAGTGACTGGCAACAAAACAATCACGACAACCAGAGGTGCATAGGTGACTGAAAATCCTAGCCGTACTATAAACTCTAATGAAGTGGCACCTACTACATATTGCAATAAGTAGATTAAGGGAAATCTTAAAAAAGTCTGTAATGACATGATTCCTTTAAACACAAACATGTTCATAAAATAGAGAGCAATTACTGAAATTGTATACGCTATTAAATACGCATATTGATAGTTTATTAATTGATATAACAGAACATAGAGGGCAAACATCACTAATGTACTTAATATGCCTGTTATAGCAAATCCCAACATTTGTTTTTTATCAGCTGGTTTGATAAATTTCTTTTTCATATTCTGGAAGGATCAAAAGGATAAGCTTCAGAGTATCATTAGTGTAGTTTGATCGAATCTAAAATGCACTAATCTCTTAAGTGCTGAATCTGCTTAATAAATGGAGGTGATACTTTTAACATGCGTAAAGCTTGAAACTCTCGTAGCTCATCAATTTCAGCGACTGACAGGTCAAGAGCTTACAGCGTTGGGTTTTTAGTTAGAGGGATAAAACAGGCGCATGAGCACTTAATTGGAAATTTTTTAATATCTGATTTTTAGCTATTCCAGATAAGATCATCTTGATATAATTCTACATGGTCTTTCTTATCATGAATGAAAAAAGCCATCAGGCAGCTAATTTATCTTGAATGAATAATGTCATACGTTTGAAACGTCATGAGTACTTTTATAGTTCAATACGATTAATTTTTATTAATCAAATGGAGCAAACTCTTTAATGTTTAACCTCTCTGCCATCAATATCAAATCGCTTACTAAAATCTATAGCAATGGCTTTAAAGCGCTGAATGACATCAATCTGGAAATCAAGCGTGGTGAGATTTTTGCGCTCTTAGGCCCCAATGGAGCCGGTAAAACCACTTTGATCAATACTATATGCGGTATTGCTCAACTCAGTAGCGGTTCTATTACTGTCGCCGGCTATGATCATCTCAAACAATATCGTAAAGCACGTGCTGCTGTTGGACTGGTGCCACAAGAGCTGGCAACCGATGCGTTTGAGTCAGTATGGAATACGGTGACGTTTAGCAGAGGCTTATTTAATAAACCGCGCAATCCTGCCTATATCGAGGATGTATTAAAACGTCTTTCTCTTTGGGATAAGAAAAATGAGCAAATTCGGCATTTATCGGGAGGCATGAAGCGAAGAGTCATGATCGCCAAAGCACTATCTCATGAACCAGAGATTTTATTTCTCGATGAACCTACCGCAGGTGTTGATGTGGAATTACGTAAATCAATGTGGGAGCAGGTGCAGGGCTTACGTGAGACTGGAGTCACCATTATCCTCACAACTCATTATATAGAAGAAGCACAAGAAATGTCAGATCGTATAGGCATTATTAATAATGGTCAGCTGATCCTTACAGAAGAAAAAAAAACTCTCATGAAAAAAATGGGTAAACGACAAATGATTTTCCTGCTCCGTGAACCCTTGATGATTATTCCTGAAGGATTGAAGAGATATCCTCTCACCCTGGTTAATAATGAACATGGAAGCAATCTTATTTTGACTTACGATAATGAAACCGGAAATGACATTTCAGATTTCCTCGATAATCTCCAATCCAATGGCATTCGGCCTAAAGACATTTATAGTCGTCAAAGCAATTTGGAAGAAATTTTCATTAAATTAGTAGAGGCAAAATGAATATTCGTGGCATTAGTGCAATTTATACTTTTGAAATGAGCAGAACCTTACGAACTTTGGGACAAAGCATTGCCGCTCCTGTAATTTCAACTGTACTTTATTTTATTGTTTTTGGAGCGGCTCTTGGTGCTCACATGCGAGCCATCGAAGGTGTGTCCTATGGTGCGTTCATTGTGCCTGGACTTATTATGCTTACGATACTTGGAGAAAGTGTAGCAAATGCTTCCTTCGGTATTTATTTTCCTCGCTTCACTGGAACCATTTATGAAATTCTCACTGCACCATTGTCTTTTTTTGAAGTGGTGGTGGGGTATGTGGGAGCCGCTGCTACTAAATCGATAATGATTGGAGTCATTGTGCTCTTAACCTCTTTGTTTTTTGTGCCATTGCGAGTTGAGCATCCATTGTGGATGATCTTTTTTCTGATAATGACCAGTGTGACCTTTAGTTTGCTAGGATTTATTATTGGGATTTGGGCAGATGGCTTTGAGAAATTGCAAATAATTCCACTCCTGATCATAACACCGTTAACCTTCCTGGGGGGGAGCTTTTATTCTATCCACATGCTACCTCCCTTCTGGTATAAATTTTCATTGCTAAATCCCGTAGTTTACCTCGTAAGTGGCTTCCGTTGGAGTTTTTATGAGCGCGGTGATGTGAGTCTTATCACGAGTGTTATAATGATTTCATCATTCACAGTCATCTGTCTCTGCATCATCGGCTGGATTTTTAAAACAGGCTATGGTTTAAAAAAATAACTATACAGCCCGTCTACATATAAGCATTTCCCGACAACATGCTAGGAAAGTCACTTGGTTTTCTTAACATTGGTAAATTTTATAGTCACCATGTTGTTTGTTCGTTATAATTATTGCCCGTAATTTATCAACAAAGGTATTTATTTATGAAACTTGAGAAAATTATTGCACTAATTGAAAAAGCGGGATTTAAGTATAAAGCAGCAGGTAAAAGAGTAGGGGTATTTGAAGAACATGAAGTATCTCATTATGAGAAAGGGATTGATATTGATAGGGATCCTCAATTCATTCAACTAGCATTACCAAAGGGAGAAAAAGAGAGAGTAAATGTGTCTTTTTCACTCAATGTACCCTCAAAATTGCGTGACGAAGTGTATGCAATTATGAATGAACCAGCAGTTGAAGTTGAAAACACACTTGGAATGTAACTAAGGGCAAGACGAATGGTTTGTTTGTAATTTAAAATAAAACACATGAAACGATGCAATCATACAACTTGCTGCATTCAAATGGGCCATTTTTCATGGTGAAGAGATCATGCAATGTGTACCGATGCTAGTCTATGGCATTAACTATAGAGATTGGAAGAAATGATGTCGGAACGCGGTATTAAACTGGATCCCCCCCTGTTTATTGCCGGGTTCTGATTAATTTAGACCTTAAAATAGACTTGTCTTATTTATTTTTTTCTTTTTGCTCCAATTTATGACCATCTAGATGCCGTTCATTACGTTCATTATCTTGTTTCTCTATCTGCTTTTCTTTTTTTGTCCTGCCGAATTTAATGCGATTTTCAGAAGCCTTTTGTTCTTTTTCCAAACGAATTTTAGCCTTTCTTTTTTTATTAAGATTAATGATGTCGACCATATTACTCTCTATTATATATGTTGTTTTTATTATAGCGCATAAAAACAAAGCAGATCCTCTGGCCACCCAAATACATCAAATTGAAGTGAGAAAGTGACGACAGCATCTAATACTCACTCTGTGTTTAGTGAAAACTGCCCACTAAAGCTTGAACCACTAAATCCCATCCATCTATTAAGACAAAAAGTAAAATTTTAACAGGTAAAGAGATACTCATGGGAGGCATCATCATCATCCCCATAGTCATTAAAATGCCGGAAACGATAAGATCCACCAATAAAAAAGGTAAAAAGATCATAAAGCCTATCTGAAAAGCAGTTTGCAACTCACTTAATAAAAAAGCAGGAATTAATTGATAAAACTTAATCTCCTCTGCAGTGAGGGGCATTGGTTCTTTAGCTAATTCCAGAATAACCTGCATGTCCTTCTCTCGCGTTTGTTTTAGCATAAATTGCTTTAGTGGTTTAGCCGCTGTATTAAGCGCTGTTTCAGTATTGATTTGATGTGCTTCATAGGGTTGATAGGATTCCTTATAAATGGTTTTTACAACCGGCATCATGGTAAATAGAGTAAGAAACAAGGACAGACTGATTATCACCGTATTAGGAGGTGTTTGTTGTAATCCTAGTGCATTTCGTAACATGGAAAGAACTACGATGATTCGGGTAAAAGAAGACAACATAATTAATATGCTGGGAGCCAAACTTAAAACAGTCAGAACAGCAAAAGCCTGCAGAGCCGGAGAAACATTGTCTTGATCAAAATGAATAGGGCCAATATGAGTTCCTGATGCAGCAAAACTGATGATGGGACAGCATAGTAAAAGAAAAGTAGCTCGTATGAAGCAACGCGAAATACGGGAAGATTTCTCTATTTTAGGAAGAGTTGGGTAACGTTTATTATTCATCATCAGAGGAATTCTCTTGTAATGCATGGATAGCCAACGAGTTTTGATTATCTGCTAGCAAAAATTGCTGACCTTGATAGGCAATAACGTAAACTTTAGTTTTATGATGAATCGCTACTCTTTCAATGACCTTACATTTTGCATGAGCAGTCATCACTTTTTTTGAATTTTTAGCTAAAATCAATAAAGCAATAATTAACAAGATAAGAACTATGCCGTAGGGAAACCAATGAACTGTAGTAACTAGTTCTTTTTTAAAACTGATGGCCTCTTCAGCAAATAAGGGATTAACTAAAAAGAGCAAAATAAATAAGGTAATCTGACGCATTAACAAGTGACCTCAGTTATGTGTATCGCAAAATTGTCCTCATAACTCATTAACTCCCCCTTGGCTATCACGCGATCATTAAGAACAAGCTCAATAGGCTCATTGGTCTTTTGTTCCAAATGAAGTACCTGTTCTGATTTGAGTTGTTTTAATTGTGCAATGGTCAGATTAAGGGTGCCTATACGAACACTGCATTGCACTTCGATATTGCCGACCAAGCCCAAATAATTGTTATTAATCATTTGGCCTTCGGTTTGCGATTGTTGATCAGTTAAAGCTATTTTTTTAACGCTAATACTCATGAGGACCTCTTTAAAAGTATAGATTTATAATGGGATGATTGACCCAGTTCAGCCTGAGCTAAAACTTGGTTATTACGAGTTAAGCTTAAAGGAGTGGTTATAGGGTGGTCTGAAACAATGACATCACCTGGTTGTATATTCAGTAGTTGTTTAACGGATATGTTGAGGGGAAGTAATTCCAAATTCAAGGTGAGGGTTTGTTCTGCCAGTGCTTCATCTAAGGAGCAAAGATTATTTTTTACTGTTTTATTTGGAGATAGACATTGATAAACCCAATCGGGGTTAAGAATGATAGCTATATTATTCTGGTTGATACTTAAAGTTAAAATAAGACAGGTTGAACCCCGGTAAAACCAATTTGGTGATGGCTGTACTACTCCTTCTTCAATGAAGCAATGTTCCACTTTAAATAATTGATTCAACAAAATAAGCATCAACTCTTGACTGACTGAGTTAAAACCAGGTTTATTTTCACCAAATAATATTTGATTAAATAGACCTATATAATGTTCCTCTATAATTGCTAAAGGAGTTTGTTCCGCTAGAATATGAAATCCATTATTAATTGAATAATTATCAGCGGGGGCCTCCAGATTCATCATTAATGGAGTCCTTGCATATTCATGGCTCCAGCTTTGAATCACTTGGGAAAAATGCCGATTTAGTTGATCCATTTCAAATGAATTAATCAATCTATAGGGTTTAATCATTTGGATTCAAGTCCCTCTAATAATTGTTTATCAATGTCCATTATTTGGGAGCAAGCCTGAAACATTCTTTGCAAGATAACAATATTGGCAAATTCAGTGGTGGAGTCGACATTAGAGGCTTCTAGTTGTTTGGCTTTAATACTTCCAAAGCCATCTTTATTCGCCCGTCCCAAGTGTATTCCGTTATCACTTTTAGCTCTAAATAGGTTATCCTTGGTTTGCACCAGAGTGTGTTCCAAATCATCGAACCGTGCTAAGCCGACATAGACGCCTTCTATTGATTGTCCATTGTCATAGTTATAAGCAATTTGGCCGTGTTCATCGAAAGTAAAACTGATTTGTTTGCCTTCGCCATAACCATCATTTTGCAAGACTTCAATTTGAGTACCTTCTGGATTTAGTTTTGAGTCTTTGAGTTCGACAGAGCTATCAGCTCCATCTTTAAAGTTACCGAATTTAAGCGTTACAGTCTGCTTCCCATTTAAAGTAAACTGAATGTCGCTATTTTCGAGTTTTGCCCCCTGAGATAACTCATTGAAAATAATTTGTTGGCCATTAGAAAAATTAATTTCAGCATCATTGCAGGTAATATTAACCAGATCCCAACTGGTGCCATTATCCGGGAAGTTGGTCGTGTTACCATTTACTAACACTGGAGTCGATTGAAATTGAAGTTTTATTTCATGAGCTTTGCCTTGGGCATCATATATGTTAATAACGGAGAAGCTAATGTCTTCATATTTATGTTTATACGGACTCGGATCAGGTAGGTTTTTATCCTCCTCTGATTTTTCGCGAGGGATAAATTGCCCCTTAAGAAAGACTTCACGGGTAGCTTTCCCTGCTGAGGTTTTAGGTCCTTTTTCATGTATGGGTACCAAATTACCCGCATTATTGTATCCTTGTACCTGTCCGCCACTATGTCGGTCGATGAGTACGCCATCATTATTAAAGCCAAATTCTCCGTCGCGTGTATACAGTAGCTCTCCACTTTTGACTCTGATCACAAAAAAACCTTGGCCGACTATCGCTAAATCAGAAGGATTGCTGGTCTCCAGATACTTGCCATCACTAAAGTTGGTAGCATTTCCTCCAATGCATACTCCTGAGCCTAATCCTTCTTCGCCATTACCATTGCCTAAAGACGAATAAAAAACGTCATTACGTTTAAAACCCGGACTTTGCATGTTGGCAACATTGTTTGAGGTGTTCTGTAAGCCATAACTTGCAGCAAGCATGCCTGATAAACTGGTATAATAAGTATTCGTCATGTTAATCCTTAACTTCAATAATTTGCCCTAAATCAACTTTAGGAATTTCGCCATTGTCCATGATTACCGTCACTTTAGGTGGCTCATCAGTATGAAACTCTACTGTTGAGACTCTACCTTCGCCTTCTGCATTTTGTAGTCTTACTTTTTTTCCCAGTAAATTCAGGCTCTGGTTACCACTAGTCATTCCGAGTAATCGGGTTAAATTCTCATTGGTTGTTCTTGCTTCTTGTAGAGAAGAGAATTGTGCCATTTGCGCCATGAACTCACGGTTATCCACTGGTTTTAAAGGATCTTGGTAGGTCAGCTCTTGCATGAACAACTTTAAGTAATCTGCCTGGTCTATTCCTGTTGCATTGACAGGTTCAGTCATTTTCTACTCCATTAATGATTAGTTTACTCAGAAAAAGGCCTTTATTTTTTAAATGATTCTTCATCATGCTAGTAAATTCTTTTTGTTCATAGGGATCCAGATCCTGAATATTAAGAGTTAACTCCACTTGGTTCCCCTGAATAAACAAGTGATAATTTTTAAACTCATTAGGGTTGTCGGGAGAGGAGACCATTTCATTTATTTTTTTGATCTGGTTCAACATGTCTGTTTTGGGAGGTGTATTAGCTGTTTCAACAGACATGATTATGGGGGTGATTTTTTGTTCTAAATCTTTAAAGATTTGAGATACTTTGGTGCTTAAAAGGGTATCATTCTGTTTTTCAAATTGATAAGGGTATAGATTTGGTTGGGTTGGATTATTGAGAATTTGCAAATGTACTTCTGGATTGTTCCTAATCGTTTCATTTTCCAGGACTGCTTTTATCTTTGGTTGAATCGCTAAGGGGTGAGGATCAAATTGTAAACTGGATTGTTGTAATTGATCCTGATGTTGCCAATAATATTCATCACCACTATTTTGTTTGGTGGGGGTGTTGATCAACTGTTCAAAATCCAACATATCCTGGAGATTCTTTTTTGGCACTTGGGGAAGCATTAATGCTAATTGTTCATTGATTTTCATGACCGGTCCTTTTTTGGATGACCCATTCATCCAGTGTATGTTCTTGTATTTTCTTTTGTTGCTCTTGTTGATGGTGCTGTTCTCTTTGCAGATATCTTTCCAGCATTTTTAATTCCATTTTAATGCGTTGTAATTTATCCATTAACTTGATTTCCAAAGCTTGATTACTTTTTAAAAGCAGCTCTAATTTTTCTTTTTTCTCGTTTAGCTGAGCAATGAAATTGAGTCTGTTAATTTCAAACTCAGGATTAATCAGGATAGGGGTAACGCAGGATTGATTAAGTTTCTGCTCCAAATCCTCCAGTTGAAGTTTTATTTTTTCAGATTCATTTTCGGCTGATTGCAAATGCGTACTAAGTTCATTTCGTTGCCAGTTTAATTTAGTCATTAGTGCTGTTATCGATTGATTCATTGAAGGATCTCCTTAAAGCGATTGATGAGATCAACAAAGGATAAAGTGGTGGTTTTATCCTGGATTAATATCTGGTTAATTGCGTTTACGCGGTTTACCGCCTCATCTAAAAGAATATTAGAGCCTGGTTTATATGCCCCTAATTCAATTAAATCTTTATTTTGTTGATGAATGCTCAGCATAGAAATAATACGACTTACTATTTCTTGTTCTGCTGCTGAAAGAAGTTGTTTGCTTAAACGAGAAATACTTTGCAATATAGAAATAGCAGGATAATGGCCACGTTGAGCTAATTCTCTGGATAAAACAATATGTCCATCCAATAATGCACGCATGTGATCTGCAAGTGGTTCATTAAAATCATCCCCTTCGACTAAAACGGTATATAAGGCACTGATACTCCCTTGATGTTTAAAATTACCGGTGCGTTCTATTATTCCGGGTAAAAGGGAAAAAACACTGGGCGTATAGCCGCGAGCGGTAGGAGGTTCGCCTAAGCTTAAGCTAATTTCTCGTTGTGCCATGGCGAAGCGAGTAATGGAATCCATAAACAACAGAACACTTTTTCCTTGTTGATGGCAAAAAAATTCTGCAATTGCTGTAGCGGTATAGACTGCTTGGCGACGAATGAGTGCTGACTCATCACTGCAGGCTATTACCAGAACAGTTTTTTTCATCGTGGTTTCGTTTAAATGATTAACGATAAAATCATTTACCTCTCGACCGCGTTCACCAATTAAAGCAATTACATTAATGTCGCTATCTATATTTTGAGCTATGTTTCCCAAGAGCATACTTTTTCCTACACCACTACCGGCAAATAAACCGATACGTTGTCCCTTTCCCAGCGGCAGAAGGCTATCAATAGCATGAATCCCGGTATATAACCGCTCAGTGATGGGCTTGCGGTTAAGAGGATTGATTTTTTTATTTTGGGTAAGAATACGGTGTCTGCAGGAGAGTTTAATGTGTTTATCAATGGGTTGGGCGAAGGCATCTACTACCTGACCGAGCAGCTCATGGCCCACATCGATAGAAAGTGGGTGTCCGGTCGCTCTGACTTGATAACCCATGCGAATAGCTGCATTATCATAGGGCATTAAATACACTTTTCCCTGATCAAAACCGACTACTTCCGCCTGCATTACCCGTTGATGATGTTGATCCAGAATATCACAGACTTCACCGATAAATGCTTGCGGTGGCCCATTAGCAACCATTTTTAAGCCTACAAATTGCTCAATTTCACCCAGACGCTCAGTAGCAGATAAGTGTTTAATCCAGGGTTGCATGGGGCCCTCTTTTTCTTAGCTGTAATAAAAAATCTTTCAGTCTCTCTATTTGCTTTTCTATACTGGCATCAAATATGCCGTGGTCCGTTTTAATGATATAACCACCTAAAGTCAGACTGTCATTGCTTTTTATTTTCAAGCCATTTAAATGGCTTGCTTCTAACTGAATTAATCCTTCTTGTAATATATTGATTTCTTTAGGATGCAAATAAAGTTCAATTGATTGCTTGTTATTTAATTGTGTTAGCAATTGATTTATCTGAAGCTCCAAGGCTTTTGGATTAGATTCTTTTTCAAGAAAAAATTGTTGGGTAATATGTAATACAATATCTGCAATTTCGTTACTTAACTCCAAGCGGTTTTGTGCTATGGCTTGTGGTATTGCCAGCAGGGTTGCCTCAAGTTGTTTTTTTAAAAGAGTAAGATGTTCTTCAATAATGGCTTTTTCTTCTTCTTTACCTGAGATATAACCTTGCTGATATGCTTCATCCTGTATTGCTTTCAGTTGTTCCTCGTTTATTGCTGGTGGTGGGGTACCAGGATCTTGAGATAAATTTAGTACTGACTCTTGATTTGTTAAACAGGTGACTTCTGAGCTGATTACTGCATTTTTAAATACTTTAGCCATTAATATTCTCCAGTTGTTCCATAAAACTCAACTGGTGTTGCCATTGTTTAAAAGTACAGGCTTTCGTTGCTGGTTTAATAAAGCAGACTACTTCATGGAGGAGCTGTTTTATTTCGTCACTTTGTTCATGAGACTCGATGAATTGTTGCGTCCATTTAAATTGTCCTTGTTCCAGGATAATAGCTATATAAAGCGGTGCTTGTTGATTAAGCTGCTGACATAATTCCGGCAGTTGGGGGTTATCAACGACTTGAGGTAATAGAGGGTAAGGTAATTTTCTAAATCGACGCGCTTTATTCAGTAAAGTAAGACCTTGCCATCTGATAAATAACTCTTGTTGTTTGGGTGTTAATTGACTTAAAACCCATTTTTGATCTGCTAAAGGTAGGTTTGCAATTTTTAACAAGAGTTTTTTGAATTCATTATTCATGATGAGTAAGCCATTGAGTTAATTCAATTAAAAGTAATTGACGTCTTTTATGCCTGACTTTTTTAATCATGAGAATCACAGTGATACTCATGAAAATAAATAAAATTAAAAAATAAAAAAGTACAGACTTGTCAAACTCCTGAGGCCTTCTTTCAGGGGGAAAAGAAATAGCAGGGGTTGACAAGTGGGGTTTCGCTGCTATTAAGGGGGCTACACTGATTACATCCCCTCGTTTTTCATTAAATCCAACCGTGCTTTTTACTAGCCTTTCTACTTGGGCAATGGTATTTTTATCAGTGCTTTGTGGTAAGACAACACTAATGGATAACCTTTCTATAGTTCCACTAGCTCGTTTAAACAATTCTTTTTCACTTCCGAATTGATAGGATTTTTCAAGGATTACTTCTTGGTTTGTTTTGTCTTTCTCTTTTTTACCAGTAGTGGAATGTTTGATTTCTTTTTCATGAGTTATTTGTCCCTGGCTTTGCGGCTTAATCAATTCGCGTTGTAGCTCATCATAATTGACGGTGGCATCTATTTTTACTATGACTTGATTTTTACTGAAAATTTTATAGAGTATTTGCGTCACTTTGTCATTTAGGTAATGTTCTATCGTTTTTTTAGTAGTGAACTGGGTTTGAGAACTGTCTTCTTCGCTTGCAGAAAGTGTATTTCCATTCTGGTCTACAACGACCACATTATTACTCGTCAAATGTGCCACACTTGCGGTAATTAATTGCTGCATGCTCTTGACTTGTTTGGGAGTTAAGGCTTGTTTTAAATGTAACGTAATTGCAGCTTTAGGCTGATTCTCTTCTTTATCAAAGAGATGGCTTTCTGGAATTATTAAATGTACTCTGGCTTGGCGTACTTCATCAAAACTGGAGATGGTTCGTTCCAGTTCACCTTGTAAGGCACGCTGGTAATTGATTTTTTGTGAAAAATCAGTCATGCCAAAATCACTTTTATCAAATAATTCAAATCCCACACTACCCGTCAGTTGCATGCCACTGCCCATAATTTTAAGACGAGTTTTAGCAATCAGATTTTTATCAATTAAAATATCTCTACCCTGATTGCGTAATTGATAATTGATATTGGCGTGTTCGAGTTGACTTAAAATTTGATTGGCGTCTTGTTCGTCCACATGATTAAACAATACAGCATAGGTAGGAGATAAAGCCCACCAGCTTAATAAGGCAGTAATCAGAGTAATGAATAGCATCGATAGCGACAAGTTCAGTTTGCGCTGCCGTGACAGGGTATTAAACCATTCTAAGGCTTGTTTTATATAGTTCACTTAAATTTGCTCTCTTAACAGATCCTGATAGGCACTCATCAAACGATTACGAATTTGCTCCATATATTGAAAAGATAATTTTGCTTGCTCCAACGTGATCATGGTTTGGTGCAGGTTTTCGGCATGTCCGCTGGCTAATTGAGTTAAAGCCTGATCAGCAGCATTGAGTTGATCATTCGTACTGGTAATTTTTTCATTTATCCAGCTACTAAAAGATGCTTCCGATTTCTCAGTCAGTTCCATGGATTTAGTGTTTGGAGTTAAAAACAGGTGATTTAGGCCATCAATTTTCATCGTTCCTCACCTATACTCAGTGCTTGTAAATAAAGGCTATGAGCTGTATTAATGATTTTAATGTTGGCCTCGTAGGCGCGTGATGCCCTGAGGAGTGTCGTCATTTCATCAATGGTATTAACACCGGGATAAGTCAAATAACCTTGTTTATCTGCTGCGGGATGATCGGGTTGATAGACTTTATTAGGTGGTAGATTTTCAGCAACCAGCTCTATTGAATCTATCCCCATATCTCCCTTGCCTTCTAAAAAATCTGAAAAAGGTTTTGCGGTGGTTATTACTTGACTGGCTTGAAACAAATTGCCGTCAGCGCTTTTGAGCGAGTGTTGGTTTGCAATATTGTTAGCTACTACATCTACTCGTAATTTTTCTACATTCATGCCTTGAGTAGCTATGGCGTAAATTTGATCATAATTCATTATTGATTCGTTCCTTGTAATGCTAACTTCATGATGGCTAGCTTTTGATTTAATCCTTTGATTAAGGCGCGATAATGAGTCATATTTTGTACATTTAAGACCATTTGTTCATCAATAGAAGATTGATGATCGCTAGTTTGATAAAACGGATTGATGGAGGATAAATCTTCATCATTTCTGAAGGTTTCATTTAATTGTTGCTCAAAATTTACCTCCATCGTTTTATAATCATTTGTATTGATATTGGCGATATTATTTGCAATAGCAGTTTGGCGCATCAATGCAGCATCCAGGGCTAAACTAACTAGTTTTACAGTTGGGTCTGAGTTCAAAGTATTCTCCTATTGGATAACCAAGTCAGCATGTAAGGCTCCAGCTCGTTTTAAACTTTCTAAAATAGAGATAATGTCACGAGTGGAAGTCTGTACTTTAGAAAGTGCGGTAATCAAATCAGCTACAGTAGATCCTTGATTTAATCGTACTGTATTTGCCAAAGCTTCTTTGACGTTAATATTGGTTGAAGGGGTTACTACCGTTCGTACCTGTTGGCCCATATTCTGGAGTAAAGTAGGCTGGGAAACGTTGTAATCAGTGGCAATAGAAATTTGTAAATTTCCATGAGAAATGGTTACTGCATCAATTTTTACATCAGCTCCAGCAACCACAACTCCAGTTCGTTCATTAACAACTACTGTAGGTAAATTATCAGGAGTAATGATGACATTTTCGAGTTGACTGACAAAACGAATAAAATGCCTTCTTGCCGGCAAAGGGGGATGGATTTCAATATCCTGGGCAGAACGTGCCTGAGCTGTATCTTTACCAAATTGTTTGTTAATTGCCGCTTCAATATGATCCGCGGTAGTGAAATCAGGATGATTTAAAATAAGATGGATATCGCCGGTTTTATCGATTACGTCATTGTAGATGGTTTTTTCAACTACTGCTCCCCCAGGTATCATACCTGTAGTAGGGTGGTTTTTTTGAATGACGTTGCCATAGAGATCATATTTGAATCCACCAATGGAAATAGGACCTTGAGCCAAGGCATATACTCTATTATCCGCACCTTTAAGGGGCGTTACTAATAATGTTCCTCCTAATAAACTTTTTGCATCGCCGAGAGAAGCGACGTTAATGTCAATTTTATCTCCTTGATGTACATAAGAGGGGAGGCTGGTGGTAATGATGACTGTTGCTGTATTTCTACTATTAATATCATTGGGATTGATATTAACCCCAAAGCTTAATAATAAATTGGAAATCGCTTGAGTGGTGTCTTTATTACGTCTTGAATCTCCAGAGCCAGCTAATCCAATGACTAAACCATAGCCGGTAAGTGGGTTTTCCTGTAATCCTGAGAGCCGAGCTATAGATTTTAAGCGGACTGCACAGTACCCATTTTGTTGAAGGCCAACCTGACTAAGGAAAAGAATAATTATTATCAGTTTTTTCATCACACTAACCCCACAAACGACAGGATTTTGTAGATATAATTGTGATCCTGAGCATTAGACACTGAACCTTTTCCAGTATAAGTAATATGGGCATCAGCCAGGCGTGTTGATAAAATAGTATTTTGGGGGCTAATGTCTTCGGGTCTTACTATGCCACTTAAAAGTATTCTTTGTTGCTCGCCGTTGATGGTAATTAATTGTAAGCCCTCAACCAGGTAGGTACTGTTAGGGAATACCTCTTTAATTCTTACTGTTAAAGCGGCTTTAATTTTTCCATTGCGTCCCGTTTTAGCTCCGGCACGACCTTTACCCTTTAGTCCAAATTGGACCTCATGGTTGTCTTTGTTGTAGCCAACCTCCAAAGCAGTTTTTATTTCTTTACTTGATGAAAGATCGGCACTGGTTTGAGCGTTGGATGTTTCGAGGACAATAACGGTAAGAATATCACCCGGTAATGATGCTTTACGATCAGCGATTAAGGGCCTATATAATTCTTCGTCAAATAAATTAATTGCCCATCCTTGCTGAATCCCGCAAATTAGAAAAAACAAGAAAATAATAAGTGATCTCATGATGGAATCTCCGCTTGATTTGGCGCTGTAATCACTGCTACAAAATATTTGTTGGTTTGCGGATTTTTCATTCTAATGGTTTGGCCTATATCGCCATCATTTTGAGCTATGGCCTCAGTCATTATGGAAACACCATGATTGACTACTTTAACTTGTACGGATTGTCCCTTGATGATAGAGGGAATTTCCCTCACATGTTTTTGGGTGAGGACTTGATGTTCATTAATTGATTTTTTAAGCCAGAAAGAATGAGATAATTTAGTCAAAGGCATTTGTTTTAAACCAGAAATATCATGTGCTTTCACGATGAAATCATCTTCATATACTATAGTGCGCTTTTTAATTTGATGTCTGGCTACCAATACCTTTTGATAGGCTCTTACAGTAAACCAAACTGGAATAGAGTGTTTTCCATAGTTGAGTCGGACACATACCTGTTTTGCTACAGGATATTGATTTGGAATTTGTATTTTAAAGGCAGACAGGGGAAATACACTCCCTTTTAATTTTGTTTTGGTGGTCAACTCAATCTGGCTGTACTCTTGTTTCTCTAATTGACTTTTTAATTCCGTTTGAGCTCTATTGATTAAATCCATTCCAGTAGTTTGGGTTCGTTGTTTAACGACCGCGATTTTTTTTCCTCTCCATTGATACTGAAAAGAACCCCGTTTATTTTTTACCCAGGTAATGACTTGTTTTTTTGTTATTTTTCGGCCTATTTCGGGATGACTGTCTAAAGGGATATTTGCTAAGTTGTTTTTATCACCTGTAATAATCAGCAAATCACCTAAATGGTGTGCATTAGGGGTAATATGCTGTTGAAATCTCAGTATGGTTTGGGCATTTGCCTGGTAAGCCAGGCTTAATGCTACTATTATTTTAATCGCGAAGTTCATTAGTTAATTTTTCCAGTTCATCAGCTATTTGTACTGCTTTGGCGTTCAATTGATAAACGCGTTGTGCCATAGTGAGTTGCATCAGGGAACTAACCATGTCGACGTTAGAGCCTTCTATTTGATTTTGAGCGAGTGAGCCCAAGCCACTGTTTCCTGGGATATCAGTAAGTGGATCCCCTGATTCATCGGTTGGAATATAAATCCCGGAGCCGATAGGATCCAAGGTTTCAGGATTAATAAATTTGGCTAATTGAATGGTTCCCAGTAACTGAGGTTCGGGATCATCACTTACGACGACCTCTACGTCACCATTGGCTTGAATGGTTAGTTTAGTAAAGTCATCAGGAATTTGGATGTTATCAGCCAATCTTAAACCGTCCTGGGTCGTGAGATAGTGATCCGAATCGATGCTTAAAGTTGAGTTTCTCGTGTAGGCAATATTCCCGTCGCTATTGATCACTTGATAAAAGCCAATTCCGTTAATTGCAACATCATTCCAATTGTTGGTTGATTTTAAGGGACCTGTTGAAAAATCTTTACTTGATTTATATACCGCAGTTCCGAGACCTAATTTGGCCCCAGGTTGATTATTAAAAAGAGGATTTGCTCCATTAATGTTTTGATAGAGCATGTCTTCAAAGGCTAATTTACTTGCCTTATAATTAGGGGTGTTCAAATTGGCCAGGTCATTGGCAATTTTATCAATATAATACTCTTCGGCTTTAAGACCGCTCGCTGCAATAGAGAGTGCGTCAGACATTTCCTTCTCCTAACTGATTAATGGCGGTTGCTAATAGATTATCCGCGGTACGCATGATTCGTTGGTTTGCTTCAAAATGGCGAGAGGTTTTCACCATATCCATCATTTCATCCAGAGATTTAACGTTGGATTGTTCTATAAACCCTTGCAGTACTCGGGTGTGATGATCGGAGGGATTCGGAGGCTCATCAGTTTGATAGAGTCCATTCCCTACGTAATTTAATTGATTAGGTTGATTAAATTGCACGATGTTGAATTGATCTACTTGATGATGATCAATGTAGAGGATTCCTTGTGCGTCAACAGTATAGGCATTGTCATCGATCTTAATGGATCCTCCCTTGCCAAGAATAATTTCACCTGTGGCGGTGGATAATTCACCATGACGATTCACTTGAAAATCACCGCGCCGAGTATAAAAAATTCCTTGTTCACTCTGGACTTGAAAATAACCATCGCCTGTTAACGCCATATCATTCATATTATGGGTCTGGTTGAAGGTGCCTTGAGTTTTAATTTGAGATCGCTGTAATTGCTGAACAATATTATTCATTTGTACTTGGAGGTGCTCATCAAAAGCATTAAGTTCCACTAATTGTTTTTTAAACCCAGGAGTATTCATGTTAGCTACATTCTGGCTTATTGATTGTAATTTTAATTGATCTGCTTCCATGGCTAATTGTGTTGCTGTTATTGCATCGAACATCATTCTTCCTTATTTCACGATACCAAAAGACTCCACTTGAACATTCACAGGTATTTCATTCATGGCTAATACAGTGAGATGTGGAATCACCCTTTGGGTTAATTGTTTGATATGCCTCCTTAATAATGAGGAGCAGAGCAGAATAGGGCGTTTGCGCTCACCAAGCATTTGTTCGACCTGATAAGCCAATGAAGTAATCAGGTTTTCGGTTACACTAGGCTCCAAGGCAAAATAATCTTTATTACTTAGATTCTGATTGAGTTTTTGTTCCAGGGCAGACTCAAGAGTTAGCACATGCAAGCTGCTTTGATTGGCAAGTAATTTTTGACAAATAGACATGGCTAAACCAGCTCTTACTAATTCAGTAAGTTGTATTGGATCCGGGATTCTTTTTGCGTGCTCTAATAAGAGTTCCAATATATGTGCCGTATGTCGAATGGATACTTTTTCCTGAAGTAATGTCTGAAGTATGCGCTGCACATGGCCCAAGGGCAAAAGGGCCGGTATAAGTTCTTCGCTTAGAGTTTTAATGCCTGGTTGAAGCAGTAAGCGTTCGGTTTCCTCGCGAGTTAATAATTCTGCTATATGAGATTGTATGGTTTCATTAAGATGGGTGGTTAAAACGATCAGCGGTTCGCATACAGTAAAACCTTCTTCCAAAGCCAGGGATTTATCTTGTGGTTCTATCCATGCAGCTGGAAGACCATAGCTGGGGTCGCGTACCTCGATTCCGGCAGGCAAATTTTTATTTTTTTGTTGGCTACGCATTGAAAAAATTGCCAGACTTTTATCAAGATGCAATTGATTATTGCCCTCATTATTGCCCTGAATAGAAATGTGATATAAAGGATACCCCAGTTTTTTATCAGCTTTTATTTTGACTTCTGGTAAAACAAAACCTAAATCAAAAGCAAGTTTTTCTCTAATCTGTTGGATGGATTGGAGTAGGGGGGCTTCATAGGGTAATAAAGATTGATACAGCTCTTTATTAAAATTAATTTCTATGGGATGGATACGAATTTTTTCATATAAATCCGCTTCAGCTTCCTCTATTTGCTCTTCTTTATTCTCTTTGAGAGCCAACCAGGTCATCAGAATAAATAGGCCTAAAATAAGCAGTACTGGAAAAGTGGGGATTCCTTTTAAAAATAAAAGACAGACTAATCCACCACATACCATAATTAAACTTTTAGGGTAGGAACTAATTTGTTTTGCTACCTCACTCCCTAGATGCGCGTCTGTTGCGGCACGAGTTACGATGATTCCTGTGGCTGTTGAAATAATTAAGGCAGGAATTTGGGTCACCAAGCCATCACCAACCGTTAGGAGGGTATACGTCTGGATAGATTCAGATAGGCTTAATCCTTTTTGTACTAGTCCTATAGCAAAACCACCGATAATATCTACAAGGATGATTAAGATGCCAGCAATAGCATCACCTTTAACAAATTTATTGGCACCATCCATAGCCCCATAAAAATTAGCTTCTTTTTCAATTTGTGCTCGTCTGCCTTTTGCTTCAGCTTGTGAAATACTCCCCATATTTAAATCGGCATCAATGCTCATTTGTTTGCCCGGCATGCTATCCAGAGTAAAACGTGCAGCCACTTCTGCCACACGTTGTGAGCCATTGGTTACCACTATAAATTGCACAATGATCAGAATTAAAAAGACTACTAATCCCATCACGTAATTGCCATGAATAACGTATTGTCCCATGGCTTGAATGACTTTTCCTGCATCACCATCAGACAAGATCAGACGGGTAGCTGAGATATTAAGTGCCAGGCGAAAAAGAGTAGATATAAGTAATAAAGCAGGAAAAGTTGAAAAGCTTAAGGGCTTATCAGTATAAAAAGTCAGAAGTAAAATAGTTAAAGCCCAACTGAAATTAACGATAAGCAATAAATCTAAAAGGGCAGAAGGGATGGGGATAAATAAAATAAAAAGGATTCCAGTAGCAAAAGCTATCATCATCATTTCGCTGCTGTTGCTAAAAAAACTTGTTTTATTACTCATCTTGTATCCCTTTGCCTGTAAATATCTCTAAAGATGCTTGCTGCTATAGGAAACAGATCTTTGCTTATCCATTGGTTGAGTTCGACAGATTGATAAAGCATGCGTGCAAAGGGTTTATTTTCTACTATAGGTATTCCATGTTTTTTGGCAATTTCTTTTATCTGGGTGACCATTTCCCCCCGTGCTTTACACACAACCTTTGGTGCAGGCATGAGGTGGCGTTCATATCTTAGGGCTATAGCTAAATGAGTAGGGTTAGTGATAATCACATCCGCTGTTTTAACTGATTTTAAAGAAGCAGTTTTTTGACGTAATTGATTTTGTAATTGTTTCATTTTGTTCTTTATCTTTGGGTCACCCTCTTTTTGTTTGTATTCATCTTTGACTTCTTGCCTGCTCATGCGATTGTCTTTCTTGAACTTTCTTTGTGTATACATCGTGTCAATGAAAGCCAGGAGGGTGAGCACCAGAAGAAGCTGAAAAATAAGTTTTAAAATAAAACTCATCAGGAACAATAGGGTTTGATCAGGATAGGTTATAGCCAGTTGAAGAATACTGGATAGGTGATGCTTAAAAGTAAAAAATAGTAATAACAAAGCCAGGGTTAATTTAAGAATGCTTTTAAATGCTTCAAACCCTGTTTTCATAGAAAAAAGCTTTTTGCTGCCCCGTATGAAATTCAAGCGTTTAAAATCAGGGATCAGAGGGGTAGCTGACCAGACAATGCCTGTTTGTGCTACCGTACTCAAGATAATAGCCAACCCGCCTGCTAAAGCAAAGGGAAGCCATAAAGTAATCATCTTAGTCAGGAGTAATTGGAACAGGTGGCAGAGATTATCAATAGTAAATTGGATATGGGATGTAGTTCCCACCAAATGGCGAAAGAGAGTGGATAGTTCTTCTAATCGTTTAGGCCATAAGGCAGTGATCAGAGCAAGCATTACCAGTAACGAGATACACGTAGTTAATTCAATACTTTTACTGACTTGGCCTTTTTCTTTAGCCTTTTGTAATTTATAGGGGGTGGCTTTTTCTGTTTTTTCAGTCATGACATGAGCTCCTGCCATGTATGAAAACAGTTCTCGAATACCGTATGAGCGAGCGGATTAATATAATTCAGCATCAAGGCTAACAGAATTAATCCCACCAGAATTTTTATGGGCAAGATTAGAAAATAAGTACTGATTTGCGGCATATTACGAGTGATGATGCCGCCACACAAATCAATAGCCAATAAACCTGCGACTATAGGACTTGCAATCATCAAGGCCAAGGTAAACATAAAACCAAATTGTTTGAGAACTGGAGTAAAGCCGGCAAACAAAGCTAAAGAGCCAGGAGGTATCATGACAAAAGAATAAGCTAAGCCCTTAAATAACCAAAGATGGCCATCCAAACCAAAAAAGAATAATACCGCTAACATGGATAATAAATGGCTAGTTAAAGGCTCTTGACTGTGTTCATTTGGATTAAAAACTGCTAAGGAATTAAGTCCTATTTCATTGTCAATTATTTGTCCGGCAATTTGAAAAACGGCAAAGGCAGCATATAAGCTTGCTGCCAGAATCAGACCATTGGAAAATTCAACAATGCCTCCAAGAAGGAGGGGGTTATCATTTACCGTTTCCTGATTTGGGACGTAATTAATTAGCAAGAGGCTGAATATAAAAATCAATATTAAACGTGTATGCACAGGTAGTTGGCGAATCGCTTGAATCGGTGTAAATAATAAAACGGTGCCTAAGCGAATAGTGATGAATAATAAGCAAGTGAGCCAGGATAACGACAGAGTCATCGTGTTATCATTCCTGGAATGTTTAAGAAGATATTCTGAGCAAATTCAATGAGTGAATGTAACATCCATTCGCCACATAACATAAGCATTAAAACTACTGCCAATATTTTGGGAACGAAGCTCAATGTAGAATCTTGAATTTGCGTGACTACTTGCAGAATTGAAATGATTAAACCGCTAATGAGTGATACAAGGATGATGGGAGCGGCAATAAATAAGGCATGCCAAAGTAATTGTTTGCTTAAATAAATTGCTAAATCGTTAGACATAATCCTTTTTCCATTAGTTTCTAACTTGCAGTCATCCAACTTGACTCAATCAATTGAGGCAAGGTTACTTTTTTCCATTTTTTATAGGCGATATTTTGATCATCGGGCAAATAAAAAAAACAGTCGGCGAATTAAATCAAATTTACACGTGTTAAACAACCCCATTGATTAAAAATATTGAATAGAATAGCTATTGATATTAATGTAAAAATAGGAAAGAGGAATGCATATACAATTTGTTATAAAAACAATAAGTTAAATCAGAAGCCTCTATCGTTCCTATTACAGATGGAAAGAATTATATTAAGAATATTTAAACAGAGGAATGGGATAAATTTTATCCAGATAAGAGGGAACTCCTTTCCTTTTGAGAAGGCTTGGCAGTGCTTATGTGCCCTACTGAAATTGGCAGGGGATCCTCTTCATAGTAATTTATACGATTGAGAATTACTACTTAACAAGTTTAGCAAACAGATAACCTATACCCGCAGCAATTAATACGGAAGTAAGAGGCTGCTTTCGGATAGATTTACATACGGAGGCAATTGAATCCTCAATATAATCTTCGGCCTGATATATTGTTTCCTTACCTGAATCATATAGGTCAGATGCAGTATCACTGATTTTTGCTGCTAATTCATCAGCTTTAGGTTTAGTTTCATAATATGCCTTTGCAGCTTTTTCCTTGGCAGTATCATATAACACACTTGCTTTATCTTTAATTTCCTTTGCATTGTCATTAAAATCAGACATGATAATTCTCCTTAGCTGTAGTCTAGGATGCCTCGCATAAAACCTTGTGCACTATTATTAAGCATATTAGATTTTAGCTCGATGTCAAATAGGAAATACCGGAGTGACTTCTTTTATCTATGCTGTAATTGCCATATTTAGAGGATAAGACGGTACGATTCATAAAATGCTGAGAGGTGTAAATTTGATGATAGAAAACTCGTTTTTTTGGGACAGTTCACTATTTTTAGTAAGTAGTTTAGGAGCCAAGGATGGAGCAAACAGGGATGACATCAAATAAAAACTTCTGGAAATTGAAATCCTTATAGATTTTTCAATGAGTGATATCACGTTCTCCCATATTTCTATTTAAAACCCGGGTTTTAGAGGGACTTCTTAAATCCCCCTTAAAATTTATTTTTAAAAAGATTGGCCTGAAGGACTATAATTTCCTGAGAAAAATTCTTCAATATCCTGCAGTTGGACATCCAATTCCATATCCAAATCTAGGCTGTCTTCTTGTGTTGAAACTATCTGAGCAGATTCTGCTTTTTTATCTTGTAAGAGATTAAATGCATTATTGATACAGTTCAGGCTTTCTTTGGATAATAGGAATGTACACATGATTTCTTGTAGATCAGAAATAGCTACTTGTTTTGTACTTTCAAGATAGGTTTTTACATAGTCTTGATCTTCAAAAAGATCTATTTGGCGATTAAGATTATTCACTATAGTAGCCACAGCATCACAATATTTTTTAACTAAATGATCAACTGATGGATTATTAGTCGAAAAAAAAGTATTAATTTGCGATTGAGCATGAATTTTTAATAAGTCATAAGAAGAAACCGCTTGGGAGTTCCAAAAATCATTATACCTGTCCTCCATGCAATATTCGTTTTTCATACCCATATTTTGAAACTTCATCTTCTGTCCTGTTTTTGTTAAAATTGGACTTATTTTACCGCAATATTATTAACAAACTATTAACAAAATGCGCTTAAACTTTAAATAAAGTTCAAATATTGATTAATTCATTTCACCAGATCTTCACGAAGATATTAGGAAGATTGTGCAGATGCCAGGAATTTTAGAGTAGGAATGCTTCATGTTGTGCCAAGGAACCAACTAAGCGTGCTGGGTATTAGGCCAAAATCTCTGGGTTCTTGTCTATTTCTCGATTTAAGTAGTTGCTAAATTATAGTTTAGAGCAAAATGAAATCCACTCCCCAATACTACTAAAACATGAAAGAGTTCATGATATCCGAATACTGCAGGAAAAGGATCTGGCCATTTAAAAGCATAAATTAGAGCACCTAATGTGTAAGTTACTCCACCTAATATTAATAACTGAATATTGATTAAGTCTAGGGAGGCTTTGATTTCGGGGAAATAGAAAACGCCAATCCAACCCATAAATAAATAAAGAAGGGCTCTAGTCCATTTGGGTACATGAGTCCACATGGTCGTCAAGAACATCCCTATGAGTGCAATGAGCCAAAAAATGGATAAGAGGTGCCAACCTATCGTGCTTTTTAAAGCAATGAGACAAATAGGAGTTGCTGAGCCTGCGATTAGAACAAAAATAGATGCATGATCAATACGTCTTAATAATAAATATTTTTTCCGACTCCATGTGTGAGTATGATAGAACGCACTCACCCCATATTGCATAATCAGACTTCCAGTATATATTAGGCTAGCTAAAAGAGCCCAAGGTCCTTTGCTGTAAATTAGGAGCAATGCGCAGGGGCAGAGAATAATAAAAAACACTACCAGATGTATATATCCACGTGCAAGGGGTCTCATTTTTAATATCTACATTATAATAAATAGGGGAGCGGCTCCATTCGAGTTTTGAATGTAATAAATCGCCACTCACTGAGTTAGCAATTGGTTGCTACCAGTTAATAAGTAACCGAATAGGGAGTCCAGGATAATATAGCGTATTTAAGTATGGTATCCAACAATATCTTTCAACTACATGTTTGAAATGCTTTCTTTTGAGCCTAAGGGGGTAATTGGTTCCATAACGTTTAAAAGGAAATCCTTTTCCTGAGCGAAGGTAACCTTAATCCATTTAACCTGTTCATATCCTTGAAAAAATTGATTAAATGGGTTGTTTGTAGCACTCACTAAGTTCTTTTACTTCTTCAGGAACATTCATATCGCTGATGCTTAATTCCTGTCGGTTAAAGAAATTAAAACATTGATGTAGTAAAGAGGCAACCTCTGCTTGTCCTCCAAGTTCTCTTACGTAGTTATCCATATCCATTGGTGTGATATTTTTTTTATCACTAGAGCCTTTGAGCATGACTTCTTTAACGTTGGGGAATACTGCTCTTAATGAGCGACGTTGTTCCCTTGACATATGAGCTATTGAACTGGCATCGTAATAGACTGTTTGAATATGGGGTAAAGAACCTTTAAGAGAGACCAGGTCTTTGGGAGTCAGTCTAAGCAGAGAGTAACGTAAATCAAGAGTAGTCACGTTATCAGGAATAGATTCAAAAACCTTCTTTAGTTCGATACCTTTTCTACGAAATCCTACTCCGAACGCATTTCCACTCAAATTAAGACCAACCACACTATCCGGGATAGCAGAAAAAAGTTTTTTTAATTCTTCTACGCTTCTGTGACCTAAGTAATTATGGCTTAAATCAAGGTAAGTTACATTATCCGGGAGGGCTGGAAGCACTTGAGGTAATTTTTTGATTAAAGCGTTATTACCACTCAAATTAAGAGAAGTCACCCTATTAGGGATGGTCGTGAAGGCTTCAACCAATTCGTCAACACTCACATCATCGAAGTTATTGCAACTTAAATCAAGAGTCGTGATGCTATTAGGAATAGCCCTAAAGACTTGAGCTAATTCATCTTCCAGATTGTATAAATAATTGGATCGCAAACTAAGAAAGGTGACATTATCCGGAATTGCGGTAAAAGCTTGTACTAGTTCAATGCCGATTTTATCGCCTAATCTATTTCCAGTTAAATGAAGCGAAGTCACCCGATTCGGTATTGCAGCAAAAGCTTGTGCTAATTCAGCACCACTCAATACATCCAGATCGTTGTCTGCCAATTCAAGTGAGGTGATACTCTGAGGAATTGCGGTAAAAATTTGCGCTAAAGTATTGCCATGTTCATAACCTAACTTATTTCCCTCCAAATTAAGCGAGGTGATGCGAATGGGAAGGGCAGAAAAAAATCTTACCAGCTGCGCCTTACTCATCTTGTCCATCGAGCTTAGATGAAGTGATGTAGCATTCTTAGGAATTGCGGCAAGAGCCTGAGTTAAGTCGTTATTATATTGAGCTAAGTCTAATCGGTAATACATTTGAAACCTCCACGTTATATGATTAATAAGTAATCAACATGGGTATAATAATGACTTAATAGGGATTGGAAAAATTGATTGTTTGTATATAGGTTATACAAAAAAATTATGTTTAATTGGCAACTATGTAAAGTAGCCAAGCAATTTCCTCAACATGCTGACGGATTAATTAGCCGGGTATTGGATAATCCTGATGAGTTTCGACGACTCATCACAGCAAATCAGGATTTGCTTGCCACAGTCCAGCAATTTCCTCAACATGCTGACGGATTAATTAGCAGGGTATTGGACAATCCTGATGAGTTTCAACGACTCATCAAAGCGAATCATGAATTGCTTGCCATAGTCCAGCAATTTCCCCAGCACACGGAAGCACTGATTAATCTGGCATTAAGAACTGGTAATTATAATTTTCTTCATATTGCTAAAAAAATCCCCCGGCATGCCGAACCACTAATAAATTTTGTATTATCCAATCCTGTGGAAGTTAAGCGACTGATCACGGACAAATATGATTTAATTGACGCAATTAAAACCCTGCCTTCCTACACTGACTCTCTAATTAAGATTTTAGAAAGACCAGGAGAATTTAAACGACTTATTAAATGCACCTATGATCTAATTGACTTAATTCGAGCATTACCTCTCCATGCCGACTCTCTACTTAATATTTTAGAAAAAACAGGCGAGTTTAGACGGCTTATTAAAGACAATTGGGAGCTAAATTATGTAGCTAAAGAGCTGCGCGCTCTTCCTACTAATCCGCTGATTAATATGGTTTTAAAAAATACGGATGAATTTCAACGACTTATCCCAAGTTACTGGAAATTGATTTATACGACACGGGCATTACCGCAACAGGCCAAAACCAGGATTCATTTTGTCTTTACAAGCCCTGTGGAAGTGAAACGATTAATTGTCGATAAAGATAAGTTATTTGGGATAGCTAAAGAGTTTCCTCAGAATGGCGAAATATTACTTAATTTTGTTTCAATGAACCCTGACGAAGTACAACGTTTATGGGAAGGGCAAGTGGAAAAAAAACAGGTGATGATGGAGTTACGAACAGAAATAGAGGAGAGTCTTATCAGACAACAAGAAATTTCAAAGAGGGAATTAAGGGGAATTGAAGCGAGTGTTGATAACAATAATTTATTTTTTAGCTCAATAAGATTGGCTGCCAAAAATAACATGAAGGTGTTCAATGATGATATGGCTCGAATTTACCAACTTGCGAAGGACCAAGGACATCAGTGCGTGGTGACATATGACCTCATGGATACTATTAGTGATATTATACTTAATGATAAGGAACTCAGAATAAAGTATTTCGATGCAAGTTTGGAAAATATATTACGTGCAGTGATGCGGCTGGCAAGAGAAGAACCATCCAGGCAAGCTTCATTGTCTATATAAATAAAGGTTTTGAGGAGTTGCCATTAAACAAAGTCAGCAAGCGTCCTGTGATTAGTGCGGTTTTCATCTGAATCTCCTTTGTATTCAATATTCTTGCATCAATTAAAATGTGAAATATACTTTTAAAATCAGTAAATGATTTCAGCTATAATTTTAAAAGCAGATATTCCTTAAAACAATTACGGTATGATACAGCTCATCTTAATCGATGGAAGAGTTTGGATTAAAAAGATACAGGAATGGCTTTGTTAAATCGTTGTCTAACCTTTATTTCTTTTGTCCTTAAGTATCCCCATGATATGCTTCAAACTCTGCCCTTCGTCTATGGGAGATAGCGATGGAACACGAAAATCAACAATTGGGCGAAAAGTTCATAGCGGGTTTTGAGCCCCCCCCACTTCCGAAAACATCATCTGAATTCATCACGGTGCTGGCGCATTATCATCGAGCCGAGATCGCGCGGATGGCTGGATGGCGGGATCGGATCGATCGAACGACCAACTGGGCAATTACTGCTGTGGCCGCAATGCTTTCAATTTCTCTATCGACCCCGTTGGCGCATCACGGTTTACTCCTGTTTGCGATGGTGCTGGTTCTGCTGCTTCTCCTCATTGAGTCGAGGCGATATCGCTTCTTTGACGTCTACAGAGGACGCGTGCGTCTGCTCGAGCGGTACTATTTTGCTCCTATGTTTACAGCTGCCAGAGAGATTGAGTCGAATTGGGCACAAATTCTAGGGCAAGACCTGCGTGCGCCACGTTTTCTTATAAGCTTCGGCGCGGCAATGTCACGGAGGCTGCGCAGAAACTATGTATGGATGTTCCTCATATTGCTGATGGCATGGGTTCTGAAAATATCTTCTCCCAGGCTGCAAATCAATGGTATTCGTCAGGAAATGGCGATTTCTTTCAGTGGTATCGTGGGGAATGCTGCATTGGGTCCGATTCCCGGCTGGGCCGTCCTGGCATGCGTTGCCATGTTCTTTGGATGGATCCTTTACGCTTGCTTGCATTCACCAAAATATAACGACGAACTATCACATGGCGATGTTCATGTCTGATGAGGTGGGGGAAGTGAATACATAAGAAAGAGTATAAAATAAGAGCTGAAATTCAAAATCGCTGTGACTTCTTGCACGCAGAAAATTTAACGAGCCATTGGAAGTAATTCTGCCGTTTTTGACGGGTTTTGTGGATGTTTAGCATGGTCAAGATGATGTTAGAACCACTTGCTAAACATTACGACCTTTATTTTTATAGAAATCCCGTAGTCCACCGTCTTGCCTTCTTCCGCCAGAGACTTTGTTCAGATCCTCATTTGCTATTTTTTGTTGCTCTTTCCTGCACTCTTTAGATGGCTTATGCGTTTTTTTATTCATAGGGAACTCCAAATAAAACTGGCTATCTTTTAGTATAGACCTTTTTAGCATGGATGATCACAGCGTGATCTGTATATGGACAGGGTCAATGCATATCCCGGATTAGCTGCGCTCAGAGCACTTTATACTCTCCCAAACTTCTTAACTTAATGACAGATCGCCCAAGTTCAAGATTTAAATAGTTTTGAATTGACTAAACGAGAAGAGTTTTCTTGTGAGGAGGAGAATCCTGAATGGATTCTCGACTTCAAGGAAACCTAACGGGGCCTTACAGGTATTACAAACTGAAGCAAATCAGCTCCTAAACGGTATATTGGAGTGTTATTTTTCAATACCTGGCACTTTTTTGGTGTTAGATACTTATTTGCGATAATAAGTACAGGAGATTGTTTCTTGTGTGAAATCATCCTGGGTATCGCT
>CAYRWO010000012.1:0-3159 GCA_964428035.1 uncultured Legionella sp. | reverse complement strand
TTCGATTTGCTGGTCCCATGGGTAAATAAATAATAATTAGTAAAAATTAATGCGGTATGATCCGTGCTCCACCTCACGGTGTTGTTGCTGTTTTCTGATGCCTCTGCACGAGAAGATGCTATTGATTTAATTTCACCCAAAACATATTTTTCCTCCATAAAACCATAAGAAATGGTGAGCTGGTTCTGGTTATGCTTTATTGTGAGAGCTATGGCAGGATTATGGTCACATTGACCTTCCCAAACCCCAGAAAAATTTATAGGGTTTTCTTGAGTTTTGTTATGCCGGCTTGACTGGCTTTGGGGAGAATTTTCACCCTCATTTGGGTGCTGGAACCAAGGTAATGCCCAGGAATTATTCACCAGACCAATGGAAAAAATAACAATGTTACAGAAATAACCTCTCATTTGGAGTTTCCTTTTTGAATTAAAATCTCATCACATGATTCAAACTCCAGCTTCATCCAATTTATTGGAGTTAGTAAACTGAATATTATGAATTCCTCTCAAAGTCTCATAGAAACAGTACAGTATTCAATAAGGTTATGAAACAGGCTTGATGAGCAACGTCTATGTTGTTCATGTGAGTTTGTAAGGAAGATCGAGAAAAAACAAGGAAGCAATAGAGCGCTAACTACATTATTATTGCTAATAGCTCTGGCTGGACTATTATTTATTTGTGTAAGATATTTATTGATGTAGGACAATTATTGGGAGGGATGAGATGAACAAATTAATGATGGCTACATTACTCACGGTATTTAATACAGTGGTTCTGGCTGATAGTGTCATCGTGACTGAAACCCAAACATGGAAAAGCGTACCCATAACAGTCAATCCGGACAAACATACCTACATCACTGTTGAAGGTCCCGTACCTGAAGGTAAATATTATTATACTTATTCTGGTTATCGATGCGTGCGAGAGAAAATTGAAGTGGTGGGCACTGATGCAATTATATACCATTCAGGTGTCGAAGGCGGTGGGGATATATATTGCTATCCTGAATAATTGGAGCAAAGTATAGCATTAAAACCTGAACGTAAACGTAAACAAGTATGTAAATTTCGTCATTGCGAGCTTTAGCGAAGCAACCCAGAACGATGCTTTGTTAGAACTCTGCACTGGTTTGACTCACCTTGTACGCAATGACGTCAGTTTGCATTGAAAACTGAATGACGTGGTCAGAACGTAAACGAAAATTGAGTAGGTACATTTCGTCATTGCGAGCTTTAGCGAGGCAACCCAGAACGATGCCTCGTTAGAACTCTGCACTGGGTTGCTTCACTGTTCGCAATGACGGTGCGTTTTTATTTAACTTAAAATAACATACCTTGTGAATCTTACCGTAAAACGACTGCTTATCTTAAATAAGCTATGGATGAAGTCTATGATCTAATAGCATATATTTCACAATATAAGATTATAGACTCTGTGGCGCGCCAAGTGAGCTGGTTTCTAAAGTCGTATGTTGTTCGAATAATGAATTTACCGGTTTTAATGGTTTAAAAAACAGAAGACGTGGCTGATCTCCAAATTTGAGGAACTCATCAGGTTCTTGATTCTTTAATGTTTTTTGTAAAATTCTTTTTGATCCACCATTTAATGGATGCACGGTTGCAACAATTTCTTTAGGTGATTCTTCATGGGTATTACTTGCTTCGCTAATAATATGTTTTATATATTTTTTACCTATAATTGCGATTTCAGTACCGTATCCCTTTCCCCAAAAATCTTTGTCAAGAATGTAAGCAATCTCGGCTGCATTTCCATGACCTGATCCTATGGTGGAAAAATCATCCAGGGCGTGTTTAATAGTTAAACTGCCCATAAATTTTTTGGTGGTGGCTTCGTGAATGGAAAAAACACAAAATCGCTCCCCTGCATTCCATTTTAAAGTCTCTGCTTTGATTAGCTGTTCTACTTCCTCTTTACTCCATGGTTTACCTTCTCCATATAAAGCCACATTTTCAGGATTGCCCAGAAGCTGGTTGTAATGCTCTATTAAAAAGGCCTCTTCAATTTGATTCAATGAGTACAGTTCCAGTCTTGTGGTATGTATGGTAAATTTATCGCCATCTGCTGAAATAGTAATATTCCCTGCTTTTTTAGACGTATAATATGTTTTTCCCATAAGGTGATTTCCTCATCTTAAGATGTTTCAACACACATAGTGTTTGTTGATATCATTAGTGCACAAATGATTATTTATACTAATAGTTTAAACTGCTCATTTCAACCGGAAGTTTTTTGTAAGATCGGCGAATTTTTCTACATTCATTCTGGCTGTACGCGAAATTATTTTATTAGAAGAGGGCTTTGCATAAAAATAAAATTTCTGCTGGGCTAAAATAAGAACTTTGCAAATAAAAAAATATTAGTTACAGTTAGAGTTTATATTTCTACTTAAAAGGAATTCAAATGAAATCTAAATCTACAGCTAAAATTATTTTATGCTCTGTATTAATAAGTACTATGACCTATGCGGCAGATCCTGCTGCTACTGCTGCATCACCCAGTCAACAAATTGAGCAGCTTAATACTACGATTCAGAACCAGTTAAAAGCATTGCAAACTCAGCAGCAGGAACAAATTACTACTTTAAACTCGCAATTACAAGCTCAGTTGAAACAAGTTCAAACCGACCTGCAAACCCAAATTCAAACTGCCAATACTCAGACCCAAAATCAGATGAAGCAAATACAAACTACCCTGCAACAACAAATAGCTCAGGTGCAAGAACAGATAAAGCATTAGTTAATTGGATTGTTGATCAAAATATTCAGAAAAGTCAAAAATTGCTTGACAGTATTGAGGTAGCTCATTAAACTGCGAGTCTTATTTTGGGGCTATAGCTCAGCTGGGAGAGCGCTTGCATGGCATGCAAGAGGTCGGCGGTTCGATCCCGCCTAGCTCCACCATCAACATCCTTGTATGTTGGTGGAGAAATAGTTCAGGGTCCCCATCGTCTAGAGGCCTAGGACACTGCCCTTTCACGGCGGTAACAGGGGTTCGAATCCCCTTGGGGACGCCATTATTTGGTTGTCGTAGTAAAAGCAGTAAAGCAGTAAAGTAGTAAAATAGTAGTGTAGTAAGTGAGTTCCAGGTCCCCATCGTCTAGAGGCCTAGGACACTGCCCTTTCACGGCGGTAACAGGGG
>CAYRWO010000011.1:56713-114021 GCA_964428035.1 uncultured Legionella sp. | reverse complement strand
CTTGGCGGAGCAAGGACAGGTCAGCCAACTGATGTTTCAAACATTTAATTATACTGTGCATAAGCACCCTGTGCGTTTGATTAGTGCTTCCTGGTTAAGGGATGGCGCAAATCCTGTTTATCAATTAAAGTCGGTCAATTATTTAGAAGCGATAATCGCACGGCGGCAAGCCCTTGCTCAGGGGGCAGACGATGCTTTGTTTTATAATACGCTTCATCATGCTACTGAAACTACTTGCGCCAATCTGTTTTTGATTAAGGATGATACTCTGTTAACCCCGGCTTTAGCCGATGGTGTTTTGCCGGGTATTACTCGTTCACGCATTCTTTCCATTGGCCTGCAACATCAGGTGGCCTGCCTGGAGCTTCCTGTTACAAAAAAAATGATTGAGGAAGCCGATGCGGTATTTGTAACTAATTCCCTGCAAGGGATGCGTTTCGTGCTTTCTTTAGATAATATTGTTTTTGATTTGACTCACCCTTTGCTGGAGCAATTGGTTGTTTGGTTAGAGCAAGTATAAGATTACGTAACCGTTGACGCTATTGAGCGTTCAGGGATAATGCCGATTCCGTCTTTGCGAGCCTCGGCGAAGCTATCCAGGACGGAACTTTGTTATAGCACAGTACTGGATTGCTTCACTACGTTCGCAAAGACGGGACAAAAGCATATCCCCCGAAGGGTTTAAGATTACTTCCGTTTATTTTCTTTTAACCAGTTTAATAATGCAAAGAAACAGGATACCCAATCCTGAGAGAATAATACCCCCATTTCTATAAAAATGATCGGGCCTTGATAAAGCGTCCATGCCTGCATAACCAAAATAAGTATAAATAATTTCTGCTGGGATAAGAAAAATAAAAGTAGTGATAATGTAAAGACGAAACTTTATTCCGGTTACTCCCAAACCGTAATTGACTAAATTAAAAGGGACAATAGGGAATAATCGCAAGACAGCAACAAACATCCAACCTTTTTGATCAACACCAGCAATTAACTTGTTAAGTCTTTCGCCTCGTTTTTTTGAAAACCAGTCATAAATCAGATGCCTGGTGATTAAGAAGGAAAAAGCAGCGCCAAAGGTTGCACCAAATAAATTAAGTATGGTGCCAATTACTGGACCAAAAATAGCTCCTCCTGCCAGAGTGAGTACCATGGTAGGTAAGAACATTAAACTTGCCAGACAGTAAAGAATTAAGAAAAGTACAGGCGCAAGCCACCCGAGCTCATTGATCCAATCAATGATCTCAAGTGAATGTTTCTGAAAAGCCAATGCGCATGCAATTAATGCCATTAAGGCCAAAATGAAGCAAGTTATTTTAAGATAGCGGTTTGGTTTATAAATCATGCCCCACACTTTATTACAGCCAGTAACGAGTCGCAAGTAATCTTGCAAAACAATCAGTGATTGGGTATAACCGATAAGAGTATCGTTAAGAAAACAAAAAAACATGGACTATTTAAGCCGGAAAAAAAAGCAGGCACAGTGGGCTAAAAAATGGATTAAAATTTTCTTAGGGTTATGGCTTAGAGTAGAAATTTCCGGGCATTACCAACCCCTTTCCAACTCCATAACTATTGCAAATAAATCTTCCAAATTTGACGTGCTGTTGCTTGCTGTTTTCTTACCAAAAGAAGTGACTATAGTTTTACTTCCTGGAATGTTCAACCTCTTATGGATGAACATTCTGAGGCTTTTTTCTGAGGTCATCATTATAGACTCCACAAAGGCTCTGGCCGCAAGGACTTTAATAAACGTATTAAGGACAGGAAACCCCTGTGTCATTTTTCCTCAGGATTTTTCTCGCTTACAGGGGTATAGTACAAGGGTATATGAGGGGTTGGGGCTGGTGCTGCAAAAAACAGGAGGGGAAGTTATACCCATTCGCATTGAAGGTGCGTCCCCAAGTTTATTTGCTGCAGATAAAAGCAAAAAACCACTTCGTTTGTTCCCTGAAATTAGGTTACATATATTACCCTCACAGTCATTTTCACATCCTGGACAAGTATCGATGGATCGAAAAGAAACCGGTCTGCGACTCTTTCGCCTGAGCAGTGATTTAACTTTTACTCATCGTTTCAAACCTCAATCTTTGTTTGCCGCCTTATTGCAAGGGGTCTCCATGGGGATTAAGAATAGAGCAAAAATTGAAGATAGTAATCACACTCCTTTGACGTACAGGCAATTCCTTACTCGGTGTTTTATTCTGGGAAGGCAAATTAAAAAACAAACGGTAACTGGAGAATATGTAGGGGTGATGATGCCTACTTCTATTGCCGGTATGGTTACTTTTTTTTCTTTACAGGCGTACAGACGTATACCTGCCATGCTGAATTTCAGTATGGGCTTTTATCATTTGCTTTCTGCCTGCACTATGACTGGAATAAAGACTATTTATACTTCCAGACAATTTATTACTACTGCCAAGCTAGAACCATTGATAGAGGAATTTCAAGCAGCTGGAATAAAAATACATTTTTTAGAGGAATTGAAATCTTCTATTCATTTAGGTCATCAATTTTCGGGGCTGTTCAAAGGAATGTTCCCGAGTCTGAGTTATCATTTCCTCGGTCAGAAGGTCACCCCGGAACAAATAGGGCTAATATTATTTACTTCCGGTTCGGAGGGATATCCCAAAGGAGTAGCTCTGAGTCATTCTAACCTCTTAGCCAATTGTTACCAGATGATGTCTCGGGTAGATTTCACTTCCAGAGATGTATTTTTTAATTCTCTCCCCATATTCCATACTTTTGGCTTAACCGCCGGAAGTATCATTCCGTTAATAACCGGCATTACCTGTTTTTTTTATCCATCGCCTTTGCATTATAAAATAATTCCGGGTTTGATTGCCCAAACAGGCACTACTATTATGTTTGGTACAGATACCTTTTTAACTGGGTATGCGCGTGCAGCAGAGAAACAGGATTTCAGTAAGGTACGTTATATTTTTGCAGGGGCTGAAAAAGTTAAGGCTGAAACCTTAAGATATTGGAGGGAAACTTTTGGAGTCACAATTTACGAAGGTTATGGTGCTACAGAAGCATCCCCAGTCATTTCACTTAATTGTCCATTGGCATTTATACCCGGTACCGTGGGCATGATAGTATCGGCTATGGAGAGTCGAATTGAGCCTGTGGAAGGGATAGCTGATGGAGGTCGTTTATGGTTAAGGGGCCCTAATATTATGCTTGGCTATCTGCACAGGGATAAGCCAGGGATCATCAATGCTCCTGATGATGGCTGGTATGATACTGGCGATATAGTCACAATGAATCATCATGGATTTATCACGATTGTGGGACGTGCCAAACGCTTTGCTAAAATTGGCGGTGAAATGGTTTCGCTTACCGCAGTAGAAGGAATAGCTGCCTCCGTCTGGCCTGAATTATTGAATGCGGCAGTAATTCAAAAATGCTTTGGTAAAGGAGAGCAAATTTTATTATTTAGTGAAGCATCCAATGCAGATAAGGGATCTTTCATTAAAAAAATAAAGGAACAGGGGTATTCAGAATTGTTAATACCTCATCGCATTTATCCAGGAAGCAGAATCCCCGTTTTATCTTCAGGTAAAATCGATTATGTTCTCCTGGATCAACAATTAATAAGAGAAACAAAAACAAGGGAAGAACTCTAAATGAAATTATTAATCATTATTCTCATCATCATAGGGATAGTAGTAGCAATCATGTATTTGTTTCCCCAAATTAATTATAGAGATATGCCTGCGGGGTTGAGTGAGGGACATTTGCCAGAGGGAAAGCCTAATTGGGTTAGTAGTAAAGTACCAATGACCGACACCCATTATATCGCTCCATTAAAAATTCAGTCTTTGGCTCAGTTATCCTCTTGTATTGAATCGAAAATACCTGAAGTGATTATTAAAAATACCGATGCATCTCAAATTATTGCTTATAGACCAAGTAGAGTTTTTCATTTTGTTGATTGGTTGTACATTCATAATGATGGCGCGGTAAGCTCCAGTGCGACTATGGGGCACTCTGATTTTGGCAAAAATAGAGAGCTGGTGGAGAAAATTCGTACTTTATGTGCCTAGGCTGAGTACCCTGCAATTTACGTTCAATCGAATTTCTTCAGTTACAGCTAAGATCTGATAATAAAGTGTTAAGGTTTGGATGGTAAAATTGCTACTCGCACTAATAATGAACAATGTGCCTCGTGTCGCATCTTTACCTATGAGGAATACTCTAATGCCAAAGCAAGAACCAAAGCAAAAAACAAATAAATTTTTTTCACTTGAGCCTGCATTTAAACATCAAAAAAAAGCTAATCATAAAGGAAGTGAGAAGATAGATTTGGGTGTGGTAAAACATACTAAATTCAATATTGCTCATGGTGAGCGTGATGTCGCTGGAAATGTAATAAAAAAAATTACAAGTGAATTAAAACGTTGTAAGAAAGTTGATAATTTATGTGACTTGGAAAAAGAAGAAATTGACGAAGCTAAAATAAATGGAACTCTGTCACAACTAACTCTTAAGTAGGCTATTTATCCTCAGTGATAGGCCTCACTCTGTGGCAAAAAAATTAAAAAATAAATTCCAATGATCACTATAACAGATCATTGGTTTAAATCCCCCGTGTATTCTGCCATTAAGTTAAGGATATTTGTAGGCTGGGCCCATGGTCCATAGCCGTCAGGTTAAGGTAAGATGGGATAGGCAAAACACTGTATGCAGGAATCTGCTAAAATTAACCGCCTTTGCGAGCATAGCGAAGCAACCTAGTACGATTTCAAACAAAACTCCGTTCTGCATTGCTTCGCTACGCTCGCAAAGACGGGATTTTTTTCTTAGGTTCATGGCTTATGAACCATGAACCGACCAAGCATTCACCCTCTATCCTTCTGCTAGGTTGTAGGGATGAGTGCTTGCTCGCTATTTTTAAGTACATAACTGCCAGGGGCATCCATTAACGGAGCATAAGGCAGTTGGTCAAAATCTGGGGCTGGTATCGATTTTCCAGAGTGGGTTTTAAGCCATTTGAGCCATTCCGGCCACCAGGAACCAGGATTGACCACTGATTGCTCCAGCCATTCTTCTGGGCTAGCCGTGGTGCTGATATTGGTACGATACCCATATTTTATTACATTGGGGGAGTTAATAATCCCGGCAATGTGCCCGGAACCACCCAGAACAAAACGCTTTGGCCCATTCATCAATTGAAAACCAATATAGGTCGTTTTCCAGGGAGCTATATGATCTTTTTCAGTAGAGAGAAAAAACGTTGGATTATCAATAGTCCTGACATCTATGGGGGTATCATTGAGACGAATTTTCCCTGGTTTTACCAGATCGTTATGCAAGTACATCCAACGTAAATATTGGGAGTGCATCGTGGCTGGCATATTGGTTGAATCAGCATTCCAAAATAAGATATCAAAAGGTACTGGATTTTTGCCACGCAGATAATTTTTGATAAAGAAGGACCAAATTAAGTCATTTGCTCTTAATGAGTTAAAACTTGAGGCCATAAACTTGCCAGCAAGATATCCTTTAGACTCCATTTCCTCTTCCAGTTTTTTAATTTGTTGTTCATCAATAAAAACTGAAATGTCACCAGGATCACTAAAATCAATCATGGATGCTAAAAAGGTAGCGCTCCGGATAGATTGATCATTATGGGCTTTGTTATAAGCCAGGAGCGTTGTAAGTAAGGTTCCTCCGATACAAAACCCTAAAGTATTCACTTCTTTAACGTGTAATTGTTTTTTAATAATTGCAATCGCAGTTCTGGGGCCTTCTTGCATGTAATCAAATAAACTTTTTTTAGCAAAACGTGCATCGGGGTTTACCCAGGAGATAATAAATACCGTAATCCCCTGAGCGACTAACCAACGAATTAAAGAATTATGAGGACTTAAGTCCAGAATATAATATTTATTAATCCATGGTGGAATCATGAGCAGAGGAACTGATTTTACTTTTGTCGTTTGTGGTGTGTACTGAATTAACTCCATCATCTCACTACGAAATATTACTTTTCCAGGGGTAATCGCAATATTTTCGCCTATTTTAAAGGCAGTATGGTCTGACATTTTAATTGCTAATCGGGAAGAGTCTACTTCCAGGTCGGACAGCAAATTATGGAGTCCCTGGAGTAAATTTTTACCGCGACTTTCCAGGGTTTCAGCCATAATTTGTGGATTAGTATGGAGGAAATTAGAAGGAGACAAGGCATCCAGATATTGTTTGGTAAAAAACTGCAGGCGCTTCGCTGAATTTTTATCACTGTATTCCATGGTTTCTAATAAGGAGTTCAAGTGTTCGCTGGCTAAAAGGTATTGTTGGCTCAACAGATTAAAAAAAGGATTGTGGAGCCAATCATCACCACTAAAACGATGGTCATTGATAGGCATGGGTTTGCCTTCTAACCAGGAATTAAACATTGACTGGGCCAAAGTGACTGCATCTTCCCAATAAGAGACCTGCATCTCTATTACTTTTTCCGGATTTTTTAAAATGACAGTAATCATACTCTGGAAATGTTCTGTCAGATCAATAAACTGGTTCACCAGGACTGGAAGTTGGGTCGGCTTTTTCTTTAAATCAGCGATAATTTGTAAGCTTTTTTCAGCGACTGATTGCATGAGTTCGCTGAGCTCTTTGTCATGATGGGACATCCTTCCTCCTTAAGACAAATGATTTTATTCTCTATTGTTAGGTGTTTTAGAACCTTTAGCAAGATGAAAAAAATCTTTTAATTGCATAGTTCCTTTACAATGAGGTATTATTCGCCTTTTGTCGCATATAGAACCAATTTAGTACTATATTTATACTAAGAAGGTAAGTTTATCAGTAAGTGCTATGTATTGGTAAGTAAAGATTGCCGGCGGTTTAACTGATACGAAATTAACTGGGTTTTAGTCGTTTTTTAAAGAGCATCTGAAACTGCGTCTTTATGAATGAAATGAAGCAATCCAGTACGGATTTTTAATGAAGCATCGATCTGGGTTGCTTCTCTCGCAAAGACGGTATTTGGTACTGATTTATAGAAATAGCTAAAGTCCTGATTAAGGAATTCTGTTATTTCTGCGGACGAGTCATCAGCAGCTCGAGCGAGCGCGGATTTATCTTTAATTAAGACTTATCTGGTACTAGATTATTTGATATGGGGGTGTTATGCTGCGCATCAGCAAATTGGCCGATTATGGAACAGTTGTTATGGTGTATCTTGCCAAGCACGCGCAAGAATTATGTAACGCACGTGATATCGCCTTACATACTCATTTAGCTGTACCTACGGTTAGTAAAATCTTAAAGCGTTTAACAATCGCTGGTCTGTTGACTTCAGTACGCGGAGCGACCGGAGGATATAGGCTACAAAGGTCTGCTACTGAAATATCAGTATCTCAAATTATATATGCTTTGGAAGAGCATCGTGGTTTTACTGAATGCAGCTTGCAACCGAATGATTGTTCTTTGCAAGGAGTATGTACTATTCAGGGCAATTGGCGATTAATAAGTCATGCAATAGAGACTGCATTGGATAGTGTGAGTTTGGATGCATTAGCAAAACCAACTCTTCAGGCGCGGGATATTGACCGCGTCCGGCAATTAGCAAGTGGAGTAAATCGTGGCTAAAAGCAGTGAGCACATTAATTCTCTGCTCGATAGAGAATACCAACATGGGTTTGTAACCGATATCGAAGTGGATACTTTTCCACCTGGATTGAATGAGGACGTTATTCGACGTTTGTCAGCCATTAAAGGTGAACCTGAATTTTTATTGGAGTGGCGTTTAAAAGCATTTAGACATTGGCTTACTATGCCTCATCCCGAATGGTCAAGCGTGCATTATCCTCCAGTAGATTATCAAGCTATCTCTTATTATTCTGCACCTAAAAATAAGAAAGATGCTCCCAAAAGCCTTGATGAAGTAGATCCGGAATTACTGAAAACCTATGCTAAATTAGGTATCCCTCTGAGAGAGCAGGAAATGCTGGCAGGGGTGGCTGTGGATGCCGTCTTTGATAGTGTTTCCGTCGCAACTACTTTTAAGGCAAAACTTGCGGAAAAAGGCGTTATTTTTTGTCCCTTCTCTGAAGCAGTACACGAACATCCTGAGTTGTTAATGCAATATTTGGGTTCAGTTGTGCCGTACAGAGATAATTTTTATGCGGCATTGAACTCGGCTGTCTTTAGTGACGGTTCTTTTGTTTATATTCCAAAGGGGGTGCGTTGCCCCATGGAATTATCCACTTATTTTCGTATTAATGCAGCGTCTACAGGACAATTTGAACGAACCCTTATTATTGCCGATGCCGACAGTTATGTGTCTTATCTGGAAGGGTGCACTGCTCCTATGCGTGATGAAAATCAGTTACATGCAGCCGTGGTTGAACTGGTTGCTTTAGATGGGGCACAAATTAAATACTCCACAGTACAAAATTGGTACCCTGGTGATAAAGAGGGTAAAGGTGGTATTTATAATTTTGTTACCAAACGAGGTGCTTGCCGGGGTAAGCGCTCAAAAATTTCATGGACCCAAATAGAAACGGGCTCTGCGATTACCTGGAAATACCCCAGTGTTATCTTGCAAGGGGATGATTCTGTTGGTGAGTTTTATTCAGTAGCATTAACCAATAATTATCAACAGGCCGATACAGGTACCAAGATGATCCATATTGGAAAAAATACGCGGTCGACCATTATTGCCAAGGGAATTAGTGCCGGTCATGCTCATAATGCGTACCGTGGCTTGGTTCGGATTGCGCCAACAGCTACCAATGCCCGTAATTACACTCAGTGTGATTCAATGCTAATGGGCAGTTTGTGCTCTGCACATACGTTCCCTTATATAGAAGTTAAGAATCCAACAGCTCAGGTAGAACATGAGGCAACCACTTCCAAAATTAGCGAAGAGCAATTGTTTTATTGTCAGCAACGTGGCATTGATACTGAAGATGCGGTATCCATGATAGTAAACGGTTTTTGTAAGCAAGTATTGAAAGAATTACCCATGGAATTTGCGGTGGAAGCTACTAAATTGTTAGGTATAAGTTTAGAAGGGGCAGTAGGCTAATATGTTAAAAATTAATGAGTTAAATGTTGCAATCAATGCACAGTCCATTTTAAAAGGCATTAATCTTCAGGTAAATGCAGGTGAAGTTCATGCCATTATGGGACCTAATGGTTCAGGAAAGAGTACTTTGTCTAAAGTACTGGCTGGCCATCCTTCTTATCAAGTTACTGGGGGAGAAATTAGCTACTTAGGCCGCGATTTATTACCTTTGGCACCTGAGGAGCGAGCACAGGCAGGTATTTTTATGTCATTCCAATACCCCGTAGAAATTCCCGGAGTGACTAATATCAATTTCCTTAAAGCATCTGTTAATGCGGTTCGTAAAGGTCAGGGTAAAAACACCCTTGATGCTATAGAGTTTTTGAGTTTTATCCGTGAAAAATGCCAGTTGCTGGATATGGATGAAAGCTTCTTGTACCGCAGTATTAATGAAGGCTTTTCAGGTGGTGAAAAAAAGCGCAATGAAATTTTACAAATGGCCGCTCTGGAGCCTAAACTAGCTATTCTTGATGAAACAGACTCTGGTTTGGATATAGATGCCCTGCGGGTTATTTCTCATGGTGTTAATGCCATGCGTTCACCGGAGCGCTCAATTATTTTAGTGACTCATTACCAACGGTTACTAGATTATATCGAGCCTGATTTTATTCATGTCCTGGTGAATGGCCGCATTATCATGTCTGGTGATAAGTCTTTAGCGCTGGAACTGGAGAAGAAAGGTTATAGCTGGCTTGAAGAAACGGAGCAGTGATGAACGAGATTTTAGAGTTTTATCAAGAGCAGGCAAAAAAGGGGTTGTCACCTCATCCCTGGCTTGCTCAATTACAATCTAAGGCGTCAACTGAACTAGATCGGCATGGCTTTCCTACCCGACACGATGAAGAATGGAAATATACCCAGGTAGATGCTTTATTAAAGCAGCGTTTTGCGCCACAACGTTCTATTGTCAGTCCTATGACTTTAAAAGATACTGATTTACCGGTAAAACATCAGTTATTAATGCATAATGGACTAATCTCTGGGGAACAAGAACTGGCGAAGAAGCTACCTGACGGTGTGTTACTTCTACCTTTATCCGTAGCTTTAGTTGAGCATGCCGATCTGATTAAGCCTTATCTTGGAACCATTTTACAACAGGAACATGGTTTTCATTTTTTAAACACCACCATGATTCAGTGCGGTTTGTTTTTATACATACCTGAAGGGGTTTGTATTGAAGAACCCATTGCTTTAACCCATGTTCAGGATCAAAACAACCAGGCAGTTCATTTGCGCCATTTAATTATTGCTGAAGCGCAGAGTCAGGCTACTTTTATTGAAGAGTATCGCGGTGATGCAGAGAGTTGTTACTTGACGAATACAGTCACTGAAGTTTTTGTAGGATCTGAAGCTCAGCTTACTCATTATAAAATTCAAAATGAGAGTAAAGCCGCGTATCATCTGGGGCATCTATCAGTGAAGCAATTAGCTCATAGTCAATTTGCCAGTCACTCATTAAGTTTGGGTGGTAAGCTGGTGCGAAGTGATATCAGCATGTATTTGCAAGAAGAGCATGCTCACTGTCTTATGAATGGGATTTATGCCCCGTCGGAAGGACAGCATGTAGATCATCATACGACCGTCCACCATTTGGTAGCAGATTGTTCCAGCGATCAGGATTATAAAGGGATTTTAACAGGTCGTTCTCGAGCCGTATTTAATGGCAAGGTCATTGTTGCGAAAGATGCACAACATACCAATGCCAAACAGCAAAATAAGAATTTGTTACTTTCAGCCAATGCTGAAATTGACACCAAACCCCAATTAGAAATTTTCGCTGACGATGTGCTGTGTTCTCATGGTGCAACGGTGGGGCAATTAGATGAAGAGGCTTTATTTTATTTGGCGACGCGAGGGATTGGCAGGTTAGAAGCATCACATTATTTAATTCATGCCTTTGCCCAGGATAATTTAAGGCTTATTCCCAATCGTGAGTTGGCTGATTGGATGGGTAATTTATTAACTCAACAGTTGGGGTAAGCAAATGAGTACCAATGCTTCAATACTTTCACCATTTGAAATTAAGGCGATTCGTAAAGAATTCCCGATTTTAAATCAAAAGATCAATGAATACGATTTAATTTACTTTGATAATGCAGCGACTACTCAAAAGCCTAAAGCCGTAATTCAGGCCATGACGGATTATTATGAGCATGTTAATGCAAATGTTCATCGTGGCGTACATGCTTTAAGTGTCAAAGCTACGGAGCAATATGAAGAAGCGAGATCCAAGGTCAAACGCTTTATTAATGCGAAATCCGTACGTGAGTGTATCTTTGTGCGAGGTACTACAGAAGCCATTAATCTGGTCGCACAGAGTCTAGTTGCACCGCGCATTTTACCCAATGAAGAAATATTAATTACTTACATGGAGCATCATTCTAATATCGTTCCATGGCAAATGGTATGCAAACAAACGGGAGCCAAGCTGCAGGTAGCTCCAATTTCCTTGAGCGGTGAAATTTTGCTTGATGAATTTGAAAAGAAATTAAATGAAAACACTAAATTTGTAGCAATTAACTATGCTTCTAACGCTTTAGGCACGATTAACCCTGTTAAAAAAATGATTGAAATGGCCCATGCCTATGGCGCTGAGGTGTTACTTGATGGGGCGCAGGCAACAGCTCATTTACCCATAGACGTCCAAAATTTAGGATGTGATTTTTATGCTTTTTCAGGGCATAAAATGTATGGTCCCACCGGCATTGGTGTTTTATGGGGTAAAGAAGAACTTTTGGAAAATATGTCTCCCTATCAGGGAGGGGGAGAGATGATCAATTACGTCACTTTTGACGCCACTGAATATGCGGCTCTTCCCCAAAAATTCGAAGCAGGTACTCCGAATATTGCTGGCGCCATTGGTTTGGGCGCCGCTATTGATTATTTAGAGTCTTTGGATTTGGAGGCGATTGCAGCTTATGAGGCGCATTTATTAAATTATGCTACTGCCTCAGTTGAATCGGTAAAAGGATTTAATATTATTGGCACAGCCCAGCATAAAGTGCCTATTATTTCTTTTGTACATGGCAAAATACATCCCCATGATATAGGAACCATTCTTGACAGCGAAGGTATAGCTATACGTAGCGGGCATCATTGTGCCATGCCATTGATGGATTTTTATCAGGTTGCCGCTACATCACGGATTTCATTGTCCTTTTATAATACCCAAGAGGAAATAGATCGGTGTGTTGCCGCATTGAAAAAAGTAAAAGAGGTTTTTGCATGAGTGCCGAATTACGTGAGCTTTATCAGGAAATCATCATTGATCACAATCGCAATCCTCGTAATCATCATGCTATGGATGATGCGACGACCCAGGCTAATGGTTTTAATCCCTTATGTGGTGATAAGTTAACCGTTTATGCCAAGTTAAATGAAGGTCTGATTGCGGATTTAAGTTTTGTAGGCTGTGGTTGCGCCATTTCCCAAGCTTCTGCTTCATTGATGACTGATGCCTTAAAAGGTAAGACAGTAGAAGAAGCACATGAATTATTTCATCGCTTTCATCATATGCTTACTTTGGATGAGGAAACTCAACTGAGTTCTATGGATAAATTGGCCGTTCTTGCCGGAGTTAAAGCTTTTCCAGCTCGAGTCAAATGCGCCACTTTAGCTTGGCATACTTTGGAGGCGGCTTTAAATAAAGAGACCGCTGTAGTAAAAACGGAATAGTTGTCCGTAGGGGGCTTCATGTTTGGCTTTAAGAGAAAACAGGATAAAGAAATAGTGAAAGAAGGTGTAATTGGAGCGCTTAAAGGCGTGTATGATCCCGAAATTCCCGTCAATATTTATGATTTGGGTTTGATTTATGATGTAGCAATTAATGATGAAGGGCATGCACACATCCAAATGACACTTACTACTCCAGGTTGTCCTGTGGCTCAAACCTTTCCTGGTACCGTTGAGCAGGCGGTGAATCAGGTTGAGGGGGTCAGTGATTGTACTGTTGAATTGGTATGGGAACCGCCCTGGACGCAAGAGAGAATGACCGAAGCAGCACGTCTTGAGTTAGGAATTTTTTATTAATCATGTCTGAACTCTCCTGGCAGCCTTCTGCTTCTATAGAATTATTACGTATGCGTGCGCAGTTTCTGACCTCGATTCGTCAGTTTTTTACTCAACGTTCTTATTTGGAAGTAGAAACGCCTGTTATGGCCCAGTATGGGGTAACAGACGTTTATTTGAGTAATATCAAAGCTATTTTCAGGGATACTCCGTACTGTTTACAAACTTCTCCTGAATATCACATGAAACGTTTACTTGCAGCGGGCTCGGGACCTATTTTTCAGTTGGCACGTGTTTTTCGGGATGATGAGTTAGGAAGATGGCATAATCCTGAGTTTACCTTACTGGAATGGTATCAATTAGGTATTGATCATCATGCTTTAATGGATGAAGTAGATTCTTTTCTACAAACGCTTATTCAGACCAAGCCGATGATTAGAAAAACCTATCAACAGGCTTTTCTTGAATCCTGTGCGATCGATCCTTTTGCTGCTTCTGCAGAACAATTACAGCAATTATTGGTTCACTATAATTTAGATAACGTTTTATCTCCTCAAGAGCAGGATAAAGATCAGTATTTATTTTTATTAATGAGTCATATAGTGGAGCCTTTCTTAGGGAAGGAGTGTGCTCCGGTCGCAGTTTATAATTTCCCCCCTTCGCAGGCTTCACTTGCAAAAATCAGCGGGGGTGTTGCAGAACGCTTCGAGGTTTATTACCAGGGAGTAGAGTTAGCTAATGGTTTTCATGAGTTAACTGAAGTAGAAGCGCAGGTAAAGCGCTTTGCCCAAGATCAACAAATTAGAAAACAACATGGACTGGCTCCAGTTGCTGCAGATAAATACCTGTTACAGGCTTTAGAACATGGATTGCCTTCTTGTAGTGGGGTCGCTCTAGGGATAGATAGATTGCTGGCTTTGGCTTTAAAGCAGCCTGGCATAGCTAATATAATCTCTTTTGATTTTTCCAGAGCTTAAAACCTTTCAGGAGCTCTCCTATGAACATTACCAGTGTAGATTTGGAGTATATAATTTTTAGACTTCCAAATGATTCGAAGCAGATTAAACTCACCCACTTATTTCCCCATGCTTTGAAAGATGGGAAACTCTATTTAGATAATATTGATTTCACACGACTCGGCGTGGAGCTACATATTGATTTTTCAGATTGTGTTTTAACCAACTGTCATTTTAAATTTCAAAAATTGTGTTGTGATTTCACCCATGCAACAGTTGAATCAGCCAGCTTTGAATGTTGTTTTATAGATCCAACGTGTAAGGGGTTAAAAACTACCACTCAAAGTAGATTACAAACCCAGGCTTTATTCAGTGACTGCCTCCCAATCGAACGAAGAGAAAGTGAGATAGTAAAAAATAGACGCATTAGTTTATGGCAACAATATTTAATGACCCATTATGGTGCAGAATTAGTCCAGTATCAGAATATTAGACACTATTCAATTTCTATGCGACCTATTTTTGTGTTGACCGAGGGCGGTTTTTGGTATGGTTATATTACACCTTTTACTGAGCGAGACTTTGAAAGTCTATTAGGGTGGAAATTACATATTTCAGTTCAGGTTAAAGATATTGAAAGAGCATATGATCTGATTGTCCGCCTTATTCTTCCTTATCAAATTGATTTTAAAGTAATCAATAGAGACGCTAATCACGTGCTTCAAGGCAAGCAAATCGCTATTTACATCACCCAAGATAATAAACCAATTATTTCTCCAGATACAGTTAAAGAATTAATTGAAGAAATAACGTCTATTTTCCAAAAAGAAGGAATTGCTCCAGGAACCGTCCCAATATCGGATAGGGTTATTAACCCCTTTTTTTCAATCCGTAATGACCGGTATCAATTTGGTTCTTATGTGGATTATGTTTCAGCTGATGCTATTGGACGAAATTTTAATCCAAGTAATCTACCCAATCCTTTTCAAAATTTATTAAAAGATCCAAAGAAATTTAGCTTGGGAACTCACTTTCAAAGCTTTGCAGGTGCGCGGCAATCCATTTATTTTATGTTCACATATTCATTAGAGGCTTTTTTACGTGAATATACATTACTGGATTTAATTACAATAACAGACAAAGTGCCTTTGTATCAAAGTATTGCTAATTATTATTTTCCTTTAAGGGATGAAATCATCGATGTCCACAAAAAAAATGATGTTAACCGGAATACTATTCTAACCGTAGCGAGTATCCTGTCTTGTTTAAGCTTTGTACGTCAGTCTAAGAGACTTCTTAAATCATTTGATTTTTCCAGTTGGTATTTAGAGCAGGATAACTTTTTGTCCGAGTTACAGCAGATTGAAAAAGTGATCAACACAGTGAATAATAAAGCAATAAATACATCTGAAAATAAATCCAAGCTTAATTTGGTTGAGTTTACTCAAATAGAACAGGAATGGGCTAAGCAGGTTGATCTGAAAAGAATTCATCCGAGCTTACATGCAATAATTATGTCTGAGGAAGCATCTCCTCACAAAAAAAATAAAGTGGAAGTAGAACCCAGTAGAGAAACTCAGTTTGGTCTACGCTAGTAATTCCAATCTAGTAAACGTTACCTTGACGGATCATTAACCCGTTGAGGTGCTAGTCCATTCATAAGGATAGCCTGTAAATAAGAGGTAATTTGTTTAGACCAGAAGAGCAATTCACCCCGCTATCCTAATAGAAGACAGATAGTGTTATATATTTGACGGATCATTTTTAATACCTGGATCTGGTGGCGAGGAGGCTGGTTTTTTTTCGCTCTGATCAAATAACCTTAAATTCGCCTGAAAAATAGCTTGATTAATGGCTTTCTCAGCCGTTTGGGGCGAAAGAAGAATATTCTGATTTTCTTTGAAATTTGTAAATTGTTGTTCAAAACAATGGGTAACCTCATCTATCTTGCTTGTCTGTATTTTATTTTCAGTAAGCAGTTTTAAAAATCGTTTATATTGATCATCCAGTTCTGTAAAAAGTTGAATTCTAAGAGCGAGCAATCCCCATTGCTCCATTTTTTTTTCAGTATCGCCTGCAAATTTTTTAAGACCAGTGATCGCAGCCAGTCTGCTTTCATTAGCAGGTGTTTCAGAAATATGATTAATTTGCTCATGTAATAAAGAGATCTTTTGAGCTAAGTATTCCTCAATCAATTGAGCAATTAAGGGATGATGATGTTCTCTTGCCAATTGGACCATAGTTAAACCGTTTCTATCCGTATACCTCAGTTCTGCGTTATGTTCTAAAAGAGTAACGACTACAGCCATATTTCCATTTTTGATTGCCAGTTGCATTGGGGTAAAATTCTGATGCTCCACCTCATAATAATAATAGGCATCAGGATCTGCCCCAGACTTGAGTAATAATTCGGCCCCTTCAACAAAACCATTCTTTGCAGCAATGCAAAGAGCAGGCTCTCCAGAATCACGGCTATCCGGTGATGCGCCTATACTTAAAAGGAATTGTAACTCGTCCTGATTATTATCATGGAGCGCATTAAGTAACAAGATGTCTTTATCTTCCTGGCTTAAGGAAGCCCCTTTTTCAAGTAATAAATTAACTATAGCAACATCATGATTCTTTATCGCCAGTGCAATGAGCTTCATTCCATCAACAGTCATCCCATTAGGATCTGCTCCAGCATCAATCAATATTTTGGCGGCTTTTTTATGTCTATCCCTAACTGCTATGGCAAGAGGTGAGTTACAATAGTCACTGACTGGATTTACTATGGAACCAGCGCTGATAAGTAACTTCAGCAGTCCGCAATGATCACCCTCTACTGCCATATGAAGTAGTGAATAATCATCGTACGAAGCTAAATTAACATCAGCTCCATTGGCTAATAGTAATTTGACGGTTTGTTCTTTATTTTCTTCTACTGCCATGAATAAAGCCGTACAACCATTGTTAAGTTTTACATTAGGATCAGCGCCAGACTTAAGATAAGCTTCAACAAGATCATCGCGATCATTAGCTACTGCTACAAATAGAAAAGGTCGGCCTGCAATTTCTTGCTCTGCTTGTTCTTTTGATAGAGGTATAGGCACTGAATCTAACGAAAGGAACTCTTTTAGCTTGTTCTCGAATAAAATAAGTGACTCTAAGTTTTCGCTAATATCTACTTCAAATTTTTTTAGATATGCAATAGCTTGTTGGCGTGCTGTATTAGAAGGATCATCTTTGATCCGAGCAATTCTTTTCTTACAAGCATCAATTCGAAACTGTAGAAATAGAGACATCTCCTCATTAATTTCTTCGCTTCCATATTGATGGGTATATTCTAATAGATTATATCCATCATCACTCAATGAAATATCAATCGGGTATCGAAGTAAGGCTCTTAGTAATTCACAATCCTGTTCTTTGATGGCAATAAACAAAGACTGCGTAGGATCGGCTCCCGCCTCTATTAATTTGTTAACAATGACACCATCCCTTCTTTTAAGGGCAATAATCAATGGTGTGAGTCCTTGTGGCGATACTGTATTGGGCTCATGAAATTGCTCAAGTAATGATTCCATCTCCCTGAGATTACCCTGCTCCACCATGGCAGATAAGCGTGATTTTAATTGTTCTTCGACAACCCTGTGTTTGCAAAGTTTCTTTGTATACTCTTGAGTGTCTTTAAATGCTTGTTCCAAAATAAAATCTGGCCATCGGGTATCGATTGTTACGCCATAGTCTGCAAATATTTTTTTTATATGCGGTTGATTAAAAACATCCATGACTTCTAACAAACTATGAAAACTATGGCTTACATATACTGAAGCATATAGTTTCAAAAAATGATTAATGTCTTGATCATTATTAGAGCAAGTGGGATTTCGCTCAAGATAAGTCATAAGAAGGGCAGTAGCAAGAAACGCATGGCCGGATAATGACGCAATATAAGCGGAACGCCTCCGTTTAAATTCATAGGAATCCTCGGAAGTACTGTAAATATCAGATCCTTTATTTTCTAATGGGTGATGACTGACTTCGTCGGGAAAATTGGGTTGGGAAGATCGCATCATGCCCATATTTCTGGTCATCACGATGTCACTTTTCCTTCCCATGGCTCTTTGGTATTCCGATCTGAATTCTTCTTTTGTATAACGACCACGTTGTTCCCAATCCCTGGAGTCTGCTTTTAGTTCTAATTCTTTTTCTGCTATTTCTTTGATTTCCAGTTCATCCAGTTTCAAAACAAGAGACAAAGCTTCTTCCGGACTAGACGCAAGTTGAGTTTCATAGCCTAAAAAATCTATAGCAATTCTGTTAATGCCTTCTATAACATCCTGTCCTATCCCTTGTCCCTGGTATAAAAGAGCCACTCTATTTTCAAAAAAACGTCGACTGTAATTTCTATAGATAGAGACCTCCAACAGTTCAGTCTGTGCATCCAGGATTGCAGCACACGCCTCTCCACCTATCTCACTTTGGTATTCATTGCATAACCCAGTAATGAGCTTAATAGCATTCTCATAATGGGTTTCCATATACAGTTGACGACATTGGCTTAATTGCTGGTTTATATGCTCATTGTTCAAAGCCTGTTTTTGCAACAATCCCATAGTTAAAAACAGGTATTCAGACTTATCCAAGCCTGGTGCATGAGTGGCGAATATAAATTCGTCTAGCTTAATCTCACCTGTGAATTTATTTTTTTTCAAAGGGTCAGGTATTTCCTTATAAGCCAAATGGAGATAGCCAGGTACAGGAATAATTGCCAGGTGTATGGCTAATTTAGATGGAAGATCAATTAGAATATCAGGTATTTTTTCCATAGCCCGAGTCACTAAGTGTTGGCAATCGGTCTCAGGTAATTGCTTCCCCTCATCACTTTCAAAGAGTCTTTTAATTAAGGCGAGACAGGTATTATTTAGCCATTGCTCTTCGTTGTCCTGTTCACCATGTTTCACAATATCCTGTAGTTTAGAAAGAGCATCAGGTTCGGATAAAAATATTGGAGAAAGTACTTCATTCAATAAATCGGGATCATTCTTTAGTAAGCCTAAGATAAGTGAAACTTTATCTTTTTCACTTAGTCGTTGTAAATATTTAGTCAGATCACTGGTATCGTCCATAAGCATTTTTTCAAGATCTGCTCTAAAGGAGATAACCTCTACTGAGAGAGGGCGTTTTTCGTTGCTACCTGAAAGGAAATTTTTATAATTCTCAACAGAATGTACCGTATGTACTGCTGTCATTTTTGATTTCATCTCAGTATCTCGCATCATGTTTTTATCGGGGAACAGTAAAAGTATAGATTATCCATAATCTACCTGTTTAAAATATGACCTAAAAAAGAGAGAGTATCCATTATTTTTTGATCACTTCGGATCTAAAACCTGGAGAAAATGAAGTGCGTGGTGAGGGAGTTATGGGCTAGTGTCCGATTAGCGACATAAACGATCGTGCATACCTTTTATGTCGAATGATGCCGAGCTTACATTAATTACTTCCACTCCGACACCAGTTCGCCTTGTCGATTAAAACGATAGTGGTGTTGATCCCAACCTTGACCAAACAACCGAAGTACCGAATTATAATAACCATCCGTACTTATTGAGGAATCATTAATGCGTTGGCGTTGTTCTTTTAGTCCTCGCATATTGGCCATAAGAGGTAATAAGGCAGCTGAGAATCCAACAGGTCCCTTGCCGGTATATTTACCCGTCACCGTGTTTATTTTTTCTGGAGGTACTCCTTGCTGTTGAGTGAGGGTTATTATGGGTAGGAAATGCTTAACCAGCTCTTCTTTATAGCCTAGATCTTCGGCAAGCATGCCAATCCATAAATAAACACGTATCGCGTTATAGCTGCCCAGATTAGGGTGTTCGTGATCGGCCTGCCAACCCGTTTCTTTGTTCCAAATAATCCAGTCAGGAGAGAATCCTTTTGGTGATGATTCTATGAGTAAACGTAGGCTATTTTGTTCTATATCTTTCCAATGAGCATTGATAAGGATGAATTTAGCCAGCAGCTGAGGAGGTAAATAACTGGGATTAAGGCGCCAATTATCGCCATGAATAAAACCGTTTTTTCCTGGTAATAACATGTTTCCCAAACCTGGGATATTGACTACTTCTTCTTTTAAAATACGATCAAGTAATTGGGTTCCCAGCATTTCATAGTGCTGATTGTTCCACAGACGCCCAGCTTCAAGCAAATCATAAGCTATCCATAAGTCTGCATCTGAGGCTGAGTTATGGTCTAGAACAACCCATTGTTGTTGCGGATTTTTTCCCCATAACCAAGCGGGTAGTTGGGAACTTAAATCACCTGAAGCAAGATTATTTTCAGTCCACTGGAGCAATTTATCAAATATAGGTCGATCATGAGCAACCAAAGCAAAAAACATGGCATAGCTTTGCCCCTCAGAAGTAGTAATCTTGTTGGGCGTTGATGAATCCACCACGCGTCCATCACTGTTAATATAATTCTGCTTAAAATCTTGCCACGATGGCCAATAGATAAAGGTGATAAGCCCATCCGAATGAAGAAGGAGGATCAAGAGAAGGAGGACCAGGCTTTTAAGAACACAATTCATCTCTCTATCCTAATCATCCATTTTTTTTAAACGACGGCGCCCAATGGCGGTCAAGGCACGCCACAACATTAATGTGATGATAATAGCGACCAGTACGGCCCCAAGCGCCAGACTGATTGGATGCTTTTTCAGAGTGAACCAAACTTGTATATACCAAGGCAAGTGGCCAATATAATAAACACTACCCACTTGCAAACTGTTAACCCCAGACTCTCGTATTACGGCTACTGAACCGAATACTCGCCCAAGCAAATTTTTTTTAGTAAGTGTTTCATTAAGTAGTTCAAAACCTCGCGGGCTGTCTGCCAGTAGGGCAACGATACTACGTTGTTTGTGATAAGGTGATTGAAGGCCAATTATTGCAGACATTATTCCATCAGAACTCACGACCGCCTGGTCATTAACCGCGGCATTATTGGCTTGGACTGGAAAAGCTGGAAGTTCCTCTTGGCGGAATGGTTTATTTATCCAACTTTTCGTCTTATCTAAAAGCAGATTTATTTTACTGTCCTTATATAGCTCCGCAGGGATAGTACCAATGATTAAAATGTCAGTATCCCTGTTGGCTATTTTGGACCAGTCATTGGTTACAGTCAGAGCCAAGGCAGGATACCCAGTTTGAGAGCCTATATTGCCAATGACATTCAGCAGGGTACTTACCTCTATAGCTAAAGGTTGTTTGCTTATTAAAATAGTGGTTTGAGCCAGATCAGCCAAACGGCTAAACGGAAAGCCCGCATTGGCGAAAGCACTCAAATCAGGCATCGCTAGATAATGGTAATAATTTGAGAAATCGATAGTTGAATCGCCATCAATAGAGGCGTAATTATTTACTAAAGTGAACGATTCACAACGCCCTTCTGTATTGCCCCCACCGATTACGTTCACATAAGCAAATTCAAAAACCATTTGATTGTTTGTTCCCAAATCTAACACAGGGATAGTAAATTTTTTAGCTGATCCGATTAAGTTCTGTAAAGACCACATGCCGAGAAATTTTGACTCCCGATCAGGCGTTAATAATAAGGGGTAACTCTCCACAAAATAATTATTCAAACTAATGTTTAGATGTGATGTACTCGAAGCGGGTGGTATTGAATAGCGATAGTTCAATGACACGTTGATACCTTGGCTTCCATAAAGGAATAAATCAGGCGGGAGCATAAACGGAAGAGTAATTGGCCCTGGATTAAACCCGGAGGTTTGTAGTTGTTCTTTAAATTGTTGTAATTCTGCAAAAGTTGTTGGCCGGTCAGTATGAACCCAATAGGGGGCATCATAAGGTTGTCGAGGTGCAATTGTTTCAATTTTATCGATAGACACACTCTGGCCACGAAATAAGATATTTCCCGTAGCAATTCCTTTTACTGCCTTAATTAAATCATCATCATCGCGGCCTGAGATAACAAGCAGTTTTATATAGGGATTATTGGGATGGTCGATCATTTCTATCTTTGGGGCATTCACTGCTGGGTAGTTTTTAAGGAAATCAGGCCGCTCTTTGTTGGTGACAAACACAATAGCATTGCGTTCCGGTAATTGATTAAATAGGGCCGGGAATGACTGGCCACGCCATCGTGCTTTGGTGCCAAACCAGGAGGCCAAAATGGCTGCAGCACGTTGTTGCATTAAATCAGGTTGCCTGGAAAAAACGATGGGAAGAGTTAGGGGCCGCTCATCTAAAGGATCAAAGAAAGGCTCAGGAAAGTGGGAGAGATTATTTTTTAATGGTAAGGTCTGAATAGTTAAATCAAGAACACTGGATTTACTGATGTCCAGCCATAGAGTGCTATTCGCCGGATTTTCGCATACTGCTTCATAATGACCAATAAATTGTAATCTTAATCGATTAAAATCGTTGATGTATCGTGGATCAATGGGTACGACAACCTGATTAGATTTGCCTAATTGGTCTGCAGTCAGACTGATAACTTGCATCAACTCTTCATTAAGATAAACTTTAAGCTGCGATTGGATCGGAATTAATGATGGAGAGGGCGTAAATTGCAGATTCAGTTGAGCTTGAGAAACAAGTTCATCCTTACGTACCGTAAATTCAATTCTATTTTCCGGATTTAAACCTGTGATGGTGAAATTTCCCTGTAATAAGGTTTTCTGATTAAAAAAAATCTGCATTTTTCTACTTGGGGCAGCTGCATCAGCAGAGGTAGCGATCAGGCCCTGCGTCGTCGTCTCTTGCGCGATAGCTGGAGCAGTTTGAGAAAGCAAACTGATGGTTATCAAGACCACTGCTTTGAGACAGGCTTTTTTTCTTGTCATTGAATTATTCATCCATTAATTTTCAATAATCCTCAGCTTTTTCAGGCGCCATTTGGTTTTGTTTTATACTATGAGGAGCAAATGACACTACCCACATGAGTATCCGGGTTAAACTCATCAGGAAGTTCCTAACTAATGGCGGTGTATATTCTATAATACTCAGATAGCCACGGAAGTCCAGCCTGAAAACATGACGCATACTTTGCATCGGTTTGTCCTCAGGGAAGCTTTTCAGCCACAGTGCCCAGGTATCTGCACGAGCAAAAGTGCATTGGATAAAATCGATATGTTCTTTGACTGATAAGTCATTTAGGCGTATTCCTACTGCCCGATCAAAAATTCGGATGACCTTACAAGGAAATTGGAACTCTTCAAAGCCATTATTAAGTAATAGTGCTACATTTTCGCCATTTTTTAGCAAACCAGGTTCGTTTATTTCTATACCTACTCCGCTATCAGAATAATTGCGTAGGGTACATGGATATAAGTGACCGTCAGTTCGAGCTATTGCTGCTGGCAAAGAAAATTTAACTCGATGCGATTTACGCACCTGCTTGGTTTCAACGTCTACCCCCAGTGCTCCGCCAAGAATGGTCAGGTTATACGTCACCCATAAAAGAGTAATTATTACTGCCGGAATTTCTTCAGTTGGGCCGCAAAATAAACGCCAAATGCCCGCAATCAGACCAATTAAGTTAATGGTCAGCAGGACAAGATAAGGGCGCGCAGTCACCCAGTCTGCATAACGCTCTTTTATTAAGCCTCCTTTTGCGGTGACATTAAATTTACCTTTGCGTGGATTAATTAAAGCCACTGTAGTGGGTATAGCGATATACCATGCCATCACCGTTTCATATATTTCATTCCACAAGAAATGACGATATTTTCCCTGGATGCGCGTATTGGCTAAGACGGTATGGATGATATGGGGGAGAGCATACAAGATGACCATCAACGCTGAAGCATAGATTATTTGGGCATGTAGCAAAAGGAACGCTACCGGGGTAACGAGGAAAATTAAACGGGGAATGCCTGATAAAAAATACAGGATGGAATTGAAATAGCATAGGCGTTGCGGAAAGGTTAGACCTTTGCCTGTTAAAGGATTATCAACCCGTAAAATTTGTACCATACCTCGTGCCCAACGAATACGCTGACCTATGTGGTGGGCTAAACTTTCAGTTGCCAGACCAGCAGACATTGGGATACGAATATAAGCAGAAGTATAATGATGACGTTGCATGCGAAGTGAAGTCAGCGCGTCTTCTGTAACACTCTCAACTGCAAATCCACCAATAGTCTCCAGAGCGCTTCGACGGAGTACACCTGCGGAACCGCAAAAAAAAGTTGCATCCCAAAAATCATTACCGTCTTGTACTACTCCATAAAACAAGGCACCTTCATTGGGTATGTTTTGAAATGCTTCCAGGTTACGTTCAAAAGGATCTGGTGAGAAAAAATGGTGAGGGGTTTGCAATAGACCAAGTTTAGGATCTTTTAAAAACCAACCTATTGTCAATTGTAGAAATGTATGTGCTGGTATATGGTCGCAGTCAAAAATAGCGACAAATTCACCTTGGGTTTGTTTTAACGCATGATTGATATTGCCTGCTTTAGCATGTTCATTAGTGGTACGGGCAATATAATGAACACCAACCTCATGAGCGAATTTTTTAAATAAAGGACGGTTTCCATCATCCAGAATATAAATATTGAGTTTATCTTTTGGCCAGTCTATGCCTAATGCGGCATAGACACCAGGTTTTATTATGCTCAATTCTTCATCATAAGTAGGGATTAGAATATCAACTTTGGGCCAGGTGGTACTGTCTTTAGGTAGTGCAACAGGTTCGCGTTCCAAAGGCCAAATACTTTGAAAATAGCCTAAGACGAGAACCAGGAAAATATAACTCTCTGCAAAGATGAGGAGAAGCCCAAATAAGAGGCTCAAGGGATCATTCCAGATTAGGGTGGTGCTATATCGCCACCACATATAACGACTTGACGTAATTAATGAAAGTACAATCAGCATAATGACAATAATATGTCCTGGGACATGCCGGATGCTTAAGCCGATGAATAATAGAATGACTACAAAAATTAATTGAGCTGTTGGGTTAAAGGGTTGCGTAATACAAATAAGGAGTAACACCGTGGAAAAAATAGCTGCTAAAACAAGTAAAATAGTGTATTTTTTTTTACTCATCAGTTTCAGGTATTTTGAAGTTGTTTGTCCATAATGACTTGTTCTAATTTTTTGGGGTAAGGCGTTTATCCATTCATAATAAGCTCGAATACCTTGTTTTTTCCATTGTTTCAGTTGATTTTCAGGTGGGTTGTGAACAAACAGCACCAGCCAAACAGATTGGATTAGATAGCGTAAAATATCTCCGAATCGAGGACGGCATGGCGATATTTGAGGAAACCAGTTAAGACGATTTGAACGAACCCATTGCCAGCCTGGGGATTCAAGTCTCAGAAAAAGCCAAGCTAAAGTAAGCAACAGCGTAGTAAGAATACCGGCCCCGATGGACGCGCCGTATTGACGATAGTATTGATAACGACCTTCCATCATTTGATATGCTGGATTTGCCAACAATAAGTGCAGGATGCTCCTCATGACGTTTTTTCTACTAAATGAGTTAAACACCAGTTGGCGAATACAGCCAGCTCTTTGGTAGCTAAACTATGGGTACTATACTCACCGGGCGGTTGTTTAACGGCAAGTGCTTCGGCAACTGCCTCATCAAGATGAACCATGATAGGTAATAAATCAGGAACAGTATGTTGCCATAATTGAAGCAAGTCTTGTTGCAACTGATTGGAAGAGCTGTATTTATTCATTAAAAAATGACAACGCTCAGGCAGTTCTTGTTGATGCAAACGAACATGACAGGACACATCTGGATTTAATAAACAAATTATATGGTCAGCCAGAGCCAATCCATTTTGAGCCAATATGCCGTTTTCCGCCGGAAGGTCAAGTAGAATCCAGTTGTAATTCCCGGTAGCAATCAACTGGGCTACATTTAATTGCCAAAAGTTTGATTCTGACAGAAATTTAGTTTCCACCTGGATCACATCAGCTTTTGAGGTGCTCCCAAAAGGTATAAAATCCAATGACTTGGTATAGCGCATAGCACTTTCTTGCCAGGGTACATTGTCCATTAAGGCTCGTGCCCAGCCACGAGGCTGTTTAAAAGGCATATTGAAAAACAGACGTAACAGATTGTCTGGTGAGAAATCAATGACCAACACAGACTCACCCAGATTTTGCAAGGCCCAGGCTAGTCCTGCTGTTATTGAGGTGGTTCCAGTGCCTCCTCTAATTCCTTGTAATGCAATGACTGGCATAATTAAATCTATCCTTGTTTATTCAGTTGGGATTAGTCTAGTTTGCTAGGTGTTAATTGAGCTAATTCTGCTAATAATGGCCAGTGCTCCATCATGTGTGCCAAGTGCTCCAGTTGTGAAATATTAATATAACTTAGCTTGGATAAGGAGTAAGCGCGACTTAGTGCGAGTATATCTTCTGCTGTTTTCAGAGGCATTGTTCGATCAATGCTTAGTATTTTTTTATCCATTGTCTACCTCGGCACGAATGCATTTATCCAAAGTATAGCAACGATTATTGATTCGTGAGCATTGATACCGTTTTTCATCTGAAGGGATTGCAGGAGATACTAATTTTTTTTCTTGCTTAACTTAACGTGAGTTATGAATAAGGATTATTATGTGCTTCATGTAAACTGGTGCTGAGCTTGCTAACTCCAGCACTTGTGGAACCAAACTTCTAAATCAACCTTCCCATGCCGGGCTGCACTTCATTTAGCATCAGCCTGCGCAGTCATTTGAACAGCACAGCGTGTAACGTGTATAAGGTCTCCTTCAATTCCTTATTCATACCCATGTTAACTTAATGTTTTTTTTCTATTAATTCTATGGTATTGATAAATAATAATACTTCGTTTTGCATTATCGAAAAGGCTTAATTACCATGAAATCGAGATATGCCCCTATACTAAAAGCGGTATTTCCTGTTGCTGGTTTAGGAACAAGGTTTTTACCCGCAACAAAGGCAGCTCCTAAAGAAATGTTATCTATTGTTAACAAACCATTAATTCAATATGCAGTCGAAGAAGCATATTCTGCAGGCATAAGGCAAATGATCTTTATAACCTGTCATAATAAACGTGCAATTGAAGATCATTTTGATGTATCTTATGAATTAGAAGACGAACTGATATCGCATAATAAAATGGAACTTTTATCTTTGGTGCGTGCGGTTAATCCCCCAGACATGGAATGTTTTTATGTTCGGCAACCCAAAGCATTGGGTTTAGGACATGCTATTTTATGCGCTGAAACACTGGTGGGACAAGAGGCATTTGCTATATTACTTGCCGATGATCTCCTCACTGATAAAACTCCCGTCATGAAGCAAATGGTCAGCCTCTATAATGAATATGGACCTAATATCCTGGCTGTAGAAGACATCCTTCCGGAACATACCCAACAGTATGGAGTTATTGCAGGAGAACAACAAAATGATGACCTTATAAAAGTCAGCGATTTAGTGGAAAAGCCCTCCTCAGATAAAGCTCCGTCGAATATTGGTATTGTAGGACGCTATATTCTTAGCGCGGGAATCTTTGACCAAGTCAGAGCCTTACCCCAAACCGGTCAAGAAGAGGTCCAATTGACAGACGCAATTAAAGGCTTATTAAAAAAAGAACAAATTTGGGCTTATCGATACAAGGGAAAACGTTATGACTGTGGAAGCATCTTGGGATTTCTGAAAGCTAATGTAGATTTGGGGAAAATTGATCCACTGGAAGGAGAGAATTTTTCGAAATGGTTATTAGAAACGGTTAATCAATAATCTGAACGGTAATTATATGCCATCACCAACTCAATGTAACTCGTGGAAGAAGCTGGAGCAATGCGCACACTCCAGTGCTGATAATTATTCAAAAGTGTTGGAAAATGACCAACAGCATCGTCCAAAAAATTATTATGCTTCAAGTGAACGTATCAGGCTTGATTACAGTCAACAATGCATTGATGATCATGTGATGCATTTTCTGGTTTCGCTTGCGGAGGAGTGTGGATTACACAAAAAAATAAATGCACTCATGTCGGGATATCTTGTTAATAATTCAGAACATAAGCCAGCCTTACATACCGCATTGAGGACTTCAGGCGATGAAGAAATTATAGTTAATGGCCATAATATTATTCCGGACATTTTAAATGTTCGTGAGAGAATGCGTATTATATCCACTCAAATAAGAAATGGAGAATGGGTGGGATACTCGGGAAAACCGATCATTGATGTTGTTAATATAGGTATTGGCGGTTCCTTTCTTGGGCCACAATTTTGTACCAGCGCTTTAATTGATTTTACAACTGACAGGTTACGATTTCATTTTATCTCAGGTATCGATCCGAATGAGTTCAGGCGTGTTGTAACCAGGTTGAATCCTGAAACAACCTTATTTGTAATTGCCTCAAAGTCATTTACTACTAAAGAAACACTGTGCAATATGAATAAAGCTATTGCATGGATTAACCAACCCAACCATCTTGATAAACATATCATCGCAGTAACTGCTAACATAAAAAAAACAGCAGAGTTGGGGATAGTTAATGTAATCCCCACCTGGAACTGGGTTGGTGGACGTTATTCATCGTGTTCGTCGATCAATTTAATCACCTGTATTGCGATTGGGTTTGATCGTTTTTCAGAGATGCTCTCTGGTGCTCACGAGATGGATAAACACTTTCATAATCAAGAACTTTTACAGAATTTACCCGTTCTTTTAGCCTTACTTGGTATCTGGAATAACAATTTTTTAAAAATTCATAATCTTCTGATGCTCATTTATTCTTATGATCTCCAGCAATTTGTGCCCTACATTCAACAGCTCGATATGGAAAGCAATGGAAAATCAATAGATAAAGAGGGGCAATTAATTAATTATGCAACAGGGCCTATTGTTTGGGGCGGGCCAGCTAATCAGGTTCAGCATAGTTATTTTCAGTTATTGTGCCAGGGAACACATCGAGTAGCTGCTGATTTAATTAGCGTTAACATGTTTGGAGATGAACTTGTTAATAAAATGTGTGAAGCGCATCAAAAAGTTTTAAGCAACGGAGTCAATAAAAATAATGATCTTAATGGTTTTAGATCAAGCAAAACGCCGATGAATCATATTTCCTTGCTTGACTGCACGCCAAAAACCATAGGCTCTTTAATGGCTTTGTATGAGCATAAAATTTTTACGCAAAGTGTAATATGGAATATTAATGCCTTTGATCAGCCGGGTGTGGAGTTATCGAAACAAATAATTGGGTAAAATAATTGAGAAAATCAAAGAGCAACGTTAGATGCAAACTAAGTAGACTAAGCTTGGTTTTATTCAGCGCAGCATGTATCTCTCAGGCACAGGCATCAGATGGCGTGGCCCCCAAACAATTTTTGTTAGAACAAGTATTTTCAGCGGAAGCCAATTATCGAGATGATTTGGTGCAACAAGCCCTTTATCGATTAGAATTAATCGCGCCTAATGATCCAGAAGTGATCGCGGCACGTCTTAGACTGGCATTGCGGCAGGGCAACCAGATACTGGCAACACAACAGCTGGAAAAATTAAGGCAACTGATTCCGGATTCAAATCTTTATCGTCATGCAAAAATAAATATAATTCTTGCTCAACCCGAAGGGGAAAGGCAGCTCCAGCAAGCAAGACTGATGGCGGTAGCGGGGCATTTTATCGAAGCAAAAAAACTTTATGACTCTCTGTTTCAAGGAGATCCCCCTACACCTTTTCTGGCTGTGGAATATTGGACTATGGTATCGCGGATACCTGGAAAGGAGTCTGAGGGTCTGAAACAGTTGCAAGCCTTATATCGGTATTTACAGGCAAATAAACTTATTCAAGATAATAAGAGCAACGTTCACTGGATAGATTCACTTAAAACTAATTTATCGCGCTTATCAAATGCTGAGGGTGATAAGGCACTTAAAGCAGCTAATTTATCTTTGGCTGAGCAAAAATATCAACAAGCATACCAATATGATAACACTAATGATTTTGCATTAATTGGATTGGGCGATGTCGCTTTTGCTCGTAACGACTTTGTTGCTGCAGAACAGGCATATAAAAAAGCAGAGCGGCTCTATCCTAGTGGGAGCATCGCTGTGTATGGTTTAATCAGTATTTATAGACGTCAGTCACCACAAAAAGCATTACATTATTTGGAGAGCTTGCCACCGAGCAAACAGTTTAAATTTAAAGAGGTAAGGCTGATGCTGCAAAGTGCTATTTTACAGCAGCAAGCTGAACGATTCGAAGCGCGGAAACAATGGTCAGAAGCATTGGGAATGTATCGACAGGCTCATCAACTAACCCCTGATGATCCTTGGCTGAACTACCATTTATCCATGATATTGTATCAGCTAGGACAACATGAGAAAGCGAATGCTTTATTACCTCAGTTGCTCGCAAAACAAAGTAATGATCCAACAATAATTTATATTTATGCGCTGTATCTGTCTGCCACGGAACAAGAACGAAGCGCATTAAATTATTTGAATAAGCTACCAAAAACACTTTGGAATGATGATATTCGTAAGTTGGCACAGCGCTTGGAAAAAGAATTAGCCCGAAAATATGCACAAATGGTTATCGAACAGGCACAAAAGATGCGGGCTCAGGGGAATAAAGATGGAGCCGTTGCCTACCTTTTAAAGCAACCTAAAATGACAAGAATCACCTTAACACTAGGGGATTGGGCTTTGGAGGATGAGCAATTTGACAGTGCTTTAGCTTATTATCGTGAAGTTAAAGCGGTTGAACCTCAAAATGTTGATGCCCTTTTAGGTGAAATTGAAGCGCTTGTTGCTGCTGGACGACTTGAGGAAGCCCGTCATTTTTTACAAGCAGACCAGGACAATGAATCTACTCTAAACCTTAATATGCAAAGAAGAGTAGCAAATGCATGGATTGCGGTTACAGAGCTAAATAAGGCCTATACGATTTTCCAACGAATAAAGCAACAGGCCAGAAAAGAGGCGTCCAGTCAAACCACTGCTTTGGTATTTCGCGATGCGGCTCGACTTGAAGAGCAGTTGCATGAACCCAAGCAGGCGCGAGTTGATTATGCTTATGCCATGGTTAAAAGTGAAATTACTTCAATTTATCCAGGGGACAACGATACGTATACGTACCTGACCCGAAATCATTCTGAGGATGACTGGTTAAAAAGAGGAATTCGTTCCGATGCAGCTCAACTTTATCGTCAACAAGAGGTGCGAGTAACCGTTGAGAACGATAGTTGGAGCTTGACTGGAACTGGAGGAGTTTCTGATTTATCCATTAAAGATACTATCGTGCAAGCGGATATGCCGCTTTATGATGGTCGTGTATTTTTTCGAGGTGAGTTAATTGATGTGAGTGCTGGAGATTTTACTCCTGTTAATGGTGTTTTTTTGAATGATTTTGGTACTTGCACTAATGGGTGTGTCAATGGTATCTCTCAGCGAGCGAGTGGTTATAGTCCCGTAATTGGTTGGCAGAATAAAAAATGGTCCGTTGATGTAGGTGAAACCCCTTATGGGTTTCCCGTGGTAAATTGGGTAGGCAGTATCAATTATTCGGGGGATTTCAATAATATAGGCTGGACATTAGGTGCTTCACGACGTCCTATGGCTAATTCACTATTATCTTTTGCCGGAACCAGAGATCCGAATACCAATATTATATGGGGTGGAGTAGTGTCCAGCGGGATTAATCTGGCACTTAGTTATGATCGAGGCGGGTCCTATGGGTTATGGGCTTTTATGGATGCGAATGAGTTAACCGGTAAAAATGTAATAAATAATAAACGAGCCCGATTAATGGATGGTTATTACTACAAACTAATTAACGAAGATAACCGCCGCGCCTCTGTTGGGATTAATAATATGATTTGGCACTATCAGAGGGATTTGAATGGTTATTCTTTGGGACAAGGAGGTTATTTCAGTCCTCAGGAATATTTATCTTTCGCTCTGCCGGTGGATTATCGTCAACGGACAGCTAATTGGTCCTATGAGTTGGGCGGGTCGGTTTCCTTGTCTTGGACAACTACTCACGATCGTCCACTTTATCCAATACCCAGTATTATTCCTAACGCTCTTCTTGCTCAAAATACCATTTTAAGCGGGAGCAGGAGCGGTGCGGTCTTTGGTTATACTTTACTGGCTTTAGCAGAACGTCGCCTTGGATCGCACTTCACTTGCGGCGCGGTGGTTAATATACAGCGAACACAAGATTTTACTCCAAGTCATATCTCTCTATACCTCCGATATTCTCTTGATGGATGGATGGGGGATCTTGATATGCCCATAAGACCACTGGTTCCTTATGCTAATTTTGGTTAATCATCACAGAGCAGCTATTTCTTCTGTATTTAGAGGATCTACGTACCGCGGAAGAAGCTGAATCTTTAACACATCTCCGAAAGAACAACAGCCCCTGTTACATCTTATTGTTCCGAATGTTTGGCCTTTAATACGAGTTTCCCTTACATAATTTAGCGGTATCCGTGTTCCTAAAAAGAAATACTGTTTAATCATCGACCTATATTGATTTAAAATTAATCCATTTGATCTAAATTTATAAATGATCTAGAATGTTGTGTAATTTTTTTTCAACTATATAAGGAAGTCCAACGATGAGAGAAAAAAACGAAGTCCACAGTCAAGGAAAAGAAAAATCGCAAGGTAGCTGGTGGAAAGGGAAAAAAAAGAGTGGGAGTAAGCAAGAAGTATCGAGAGAGAGAAAACGCTTATTTTCAAGTTTTTTTAAATCCTCGTCAAATCTAACCTCGACATCAAAGCAAGAAGAATATCAGCAAATGCCAGATAGCTCTCTTTCAAGTGAAATTAGTATGGTGTCTGAGTCATCCACACACGACAAAGGAAAAGGAAAAGAGAAAGAAAGTAACTTATTTCCCGTAAAAAAAAATGCACTGAGTATCCATCTAGACTCGTTAATCAAAATAGATAAGCACGTAGAGCTATGGAGAAAAACCCTGGTTTACGAAACAATAGTAGACAATAATGATGTTAAAATTAAAGAGCTCAAGAAATACCCTTGGCATACCAATGCGAGTTTACTCACTTTACACAACTCATACTGGTTAAAATCGCAACTTGTACTGCAAAAACAACAAATACAATTGATACGCATCCTTTGTGAAGAGTTATTAGAACCCATATTTCAGCAATATATGCTTACTGTTGATAATGAGTTGGAACAGGAACAGGCGCAACAACTCTGTAACTACTTGAGGCGTTGTATTGAGCAGGTCATGTCAAATAACTTATTTGAAGAATCTTCTTTGCTTAATCCTTCATTTCATGAAAATAAAGGACAATTTTTTGCTAACAGCATCGTATTTAGTGATGAACAGTTGGAGATGATGGTCAGAGCAAAATTTCAGGTTCAGCCTTTACGCTTTACTGAGGCTCAGGCTTTTTATCCCCCTTTTGATATTATTTTACCTTTCATTTGTTCAAAACTGGATATTATTCAGTACCATTATCATCTTAATGAACTGATAGAAAAAACCTTCCAGGTTGGAATGTTACATCGGCAGAATCAGCAAAAAATTTCTGCATTACGGTTAGATTTAGAGAAAGGCATGGCGCCTGAGAATTATGTCAACCTGCGTTCACTCCTGCCATCTAATAAGCAGTTTCAACAGGCCGTACTCTCCAAATTAGTTGAGCATTTGCACAGTCACATGACTCCTAACCATCCAAGATGTACTGGGGAAGAGAGAGATTTATTTATTCCAATTGATAGCTTGTTGTTACAGTCTTTGACGAATAAGATCTCAGCTTTTGTTAGAGAGCATAAAAAGTTACAACCAGCAACAGAGACTTTGAGTCCTCGCTTTATAGAGGCCATGTCTACTAATCTGGTGAAACAGCTGGCTGTCGAATTATTGGCTGATCAATTTGTTGAGCCTGCTTCCAAACCTTTAAGTCATAATTTTGCTTTGATGTAGAAACAGGTTATAAATAACAAATTAGATAGACCCAGTGCTCTGTGGATAGAGCCTGGGTCTAATTATCACGAACCCTATAATTGAATATTCATTCGAGCAACCCATCCTTTTAAATGTTATGCCTGACGCTAGAAATTTGGCACCGACCACCATCAGTAACGTTCAATCTGTTATAACCAATTAATTAAATTTCATCGTTCAGTAAAATTTGTGTACTAAATCTGAAATTAACTTTACAATTTTGAAAAACAAATTTACGATAATGTAGTTTGTGGTGCTTGTATATTTGTTGAGCAATTTGCGATAAAAAACTAATGAGGTGTAATTCGATGTTAATTAAACTGATGCTTGGAGTGCTTCAATTCAATAAAAAACCCTATGTCGAAATGCAAAGTCTCTTTGAACAATTAAGTAAGGGGCAAAATCCTGATACTCTTTTTATAACCTGCGCGGACTCTCGGATAATTCCCAGTCTCATTACTCAAGCTTATCCTGGAGATCTTTTTGTTATTCGTAACATAGGGAATATTATTCCTCCATTTCCTTCTCAGTCTAGCGAAGCAGGCGGAATTGAATACGCGTTAAATGAATTAAATATAAAAGATATAATTATTTGCGGCCATTCTCAGTGTGGAGCAATGAAAGGTTTATTAATGCCCAATATAGCGGAACGATTACCTGCTGTAGCATCGTGGCTTAGTCATTCAGATTCGGTATTACAAAAAATGCATGAAGATCGTACGGAGCTCATCACGGATCCTGAAGTAAAATTATCAATCGCGACCCAAAAAAATATCCTGCTGCAAATAGAGCATTTAAAAACATACCCTGTGATTGCGAAAAAATTAGCAAATAATGAATTGACTATCCATGGGTGGCTGTATGAATTTGAATCCGGGAAAATGTTTATTTATGAGTCAAGATCCAAGAAATTTATTAGTTTTGAAAAAGCATTGGAATCAGCGATTGATGAAAGGAAAAATAAAATAATTAACCTGATAGCTATGGACTATTTAGAAAAATTCACCCACCCTAAAACAGCAAGAGAGTATCAATTGCTAATGCAATTATTTACTGGTCTTCAGCATAATATTATGCCGATGTGGGAGTATATTAAAGAATCATCACAACTAAAAATATGGGAGGAGTTAGGCAGTTTTTATAATAACCCTCTTGATAGCAAATTTATTGCCCTGGTAGAATCAGGTGCAAAAATTAAATTAACTGATTTGAAAAAATTTCAGAAAAATATTTCTGAATCAGAAGGCTATCACGAGTACTGTAGTCAATTAATCCGTAGTTCCTTTTTCTCAAAACCCCAAGAACATTACACTATCCCAGCGAATCAGTACATCAGTTTAAGTGAGGCTCCCAGTTATACCTGAGGAATCTCCAAATATAAACATCGTTCTCCCCAGGATCGCCTACTTTAAGGAGTTTTAGCTATGTCTGTCTTCAAACCGTTCGGGATGAGGAAGCACTTTAGAGCTGTTTCGACGCCTTTCTTATCTTAGCGTAGAGTCTTCGAGACGACGTTAACGTCTCCTCAGCCCGAACGATATAGGTGTATGTTTTAATCAATGAGGAAAAAAAATCATAGCCTGACGGCTATGGCTTTGCAGTTTATATCCAGTAAAGGAATTATTTTATAGGAGTATTCTTTGCCGGTGAAAGAGGAGGTTGTGGATAGGGTATCCACTTTGAATCCCCCTTCAGCAAGACATAGGGTATTCCCAGGTACTCCATTAAAATGATCCCTTCATTTTCCGAGACAGCTGCTGTTTGGGGTAATTTATTGGTTAGCTCTTGTAAATTGAGCGGTGATTGATTAAATATCTTTCCATCAAGCATGCGTGATATTAATTCGGAAATGGCCAGGTAACTGGCAGGATTATTGATTTGCAACGTCCCATTTTGATTGGGTGTTTTCAAGCCAACCAGTTTTATTCCGACAGGGATATGAGTGATTGCAGGACTAGGTATATCTCGCAAACCTGGCATTTGTAATTTGTCACCTGTAAGGTTGGCACCGTGCTCAGGAATGATTACCACGACTACTTTACGACCTGATCGCTCTAATACAGCTAAAAAATCAACCAGTTGATCAAGCAAATGAGTTGCCAGATTTTCATAAGGCACTGATTTACTGTCTTTAAGAGAACGGTTACCATCATGTAATGTAATGATATTGTAGTAAGTAGCGGTTCGATTAGTGTCGGGTTTCGATTTTTCTTGTAACCAGCGATTAAGCAATTCATTGTTATCAAAAAGAGGGCTTCCATCAAACTCTATCATGGATTGAGTAATGCCAATTTGTGACATTAACGGTACGTGCTGTACATTACCATATTGACGCAACTGAGCAAGGAAATCGCCATAAAGACCATTATGATCCAGCATTAGCTGGGGGGTAAAGCCAAGTTTTGCCAAATTATCCATTAAATAACAATCTTGAGCGACCGGACTATAGAGATCTGTATGTGATGTTTGACCGCAGCTGGCACGCAGCAAGCGTATTCCAGCAGGGGCGCTGTAAGAAGCGGCTGAATTAAACTTATTAAACAAGATATCCAATTTGTTCCACAGGGGATGATTTCTTAAATGCACCGCGTCTATATCAGTCCAGGCCAGAGAGCAAATATGAACGATCAATAGATCAAAAGGTTGAGCATCAGCAGGCAAGGATGCCGGGAATTTAGTACGTTTTGTTTTTTCCTCTTTATAAAACTGATTTAGATAAGCATTTAGATTTTCATTGGTGGGTGGGAGATTAGTGCCTGGTTCAGTAGTATTGGGTTTATCGGTGGTAAGTGTTTGACTTTGATTCGATGCGTTCTGACTCGTTGCCGGAAGCAGTGGGTAGGCTGGACTTTGAATAGTGAGTATGTTGAGCCAGCCTATAGCGATTACTGTAAAGGTAGTGAAGCGTATCCATTGCGATAAAAACAGATAAGCAACCAATAAAACAAAAGCGGTTCCTATCATGTTCCAGTTAATAAAACGGATGACCAGCTCAAGAAGATAATCCGAACTGAATTGCAGAACACCGGCTCCTTGGCTCATGATACTGTGTATATTAGGTAGCCAGGTATCATGGTAGAACAAAGCAAGTCCGATCGGTATAGCCAGCCAGTTTCGGCAACGATGCAAAAATAGCTTAGGAAGTGGAAACAGGAGAAACGTTAAAAAGACCAGGTTAAGAAAGGGGTGAAAATCCAGATATCCATACCACAAAAGAGCAAATTTTAATAAAAAATAGTAATTCCAGCCCCCAAGGCCTCTCCAATTACCCCAAACATTTGGAGTTTCCTGTATTTGCGATGTGTTTCTCATTATTTTTTCTTTGCCGTTGAAGTATTATCAGCCGATAGGAAACCTGTTGCTTTTAAATATCGTGGTTTTAAAAAATAGTTTTGCATGGCTTTTAATCTTCGTTGTAATCGAGGGCGAACCGCATAGCCAAGTAAAAAAAAGAACACTGCAGATAACAAAGTGATTTGAACGATATCAGTCAGCTGCATTGGTTATTTTCCTTGCTTAATGTTGGTAGACAGGGTGATACACTCCGGGATGTGTCTGGCAATCACAATTGGGGAGGGCTTTTCTGATACGCTTTCACCTGGTTTAGATAATAGTACCTCTTCATTCATTAACTTATCATGATGCAGGGCAAGTTGTTTCATTTCAGCAATAATCTGCAAATCAAGATCCCAGGCTACGTGGTTCGAAAATATCAGATTTACCGGTTGCTGAAAAATAAAATTAAGGGTGGGATCAAGGTCGCTAGTAGCGCAAGTGGAGAGAAATAGAAACAGCCTATTATCACTGATTGTGGCAATATCACCTAAACGTTTTAATTCGCAAAGAGAAAGTGCCTGATGCGCATCTACACCGGATTCTGGCATCAAAGCGACCAGGATTCCTTTGCCATTATCGGGGAGTAGCGTACTACTCATCCGAGACAGTACTGTTTGCGTGAACTCTTTTACGGGCAGATAACCTTTTAGTTCTATAGGCTGTATTGTTTTTAATAAAGAATTAAAGTCTTCCGGCACATAACGAGCAAATCGCTGCTCTTGAATACTTTCTACCATCGTTAGAAATTTGGGGAGTGGAACGGTGTGTGGGACGGATAAATTAGCGCCGCATGCTAATAACAATCGTTCATCGCTATAGCGGATGCTATTGCTCATTTCACGCACGACTATTTTTAATGCATTACCACACTGTCGCCGTAGACAATGAATCTGTCTGGCAAGTTCATTGATCTGATTACTGTCATACAGAGAAAAAATCAGCGTGGCAGCCTGAGCATGTTCTGCTTTCTGGGACAACAATTGATTATTATCTAATAAATGCCAATTTTCAGATGGAGGAAACGTTCCTTCAAGAACTCTCCTGTCTGCAAGATAAAGAAATTCATCATGAGACAATAAAGTGGATTGTGGTTGATTGTTTGGCTGGATAATCCAGTTTGGAGAATCCTTTTGGATGATGAGTGTTTGATTCGCCGTCAAACCGCTTTCTGTAGCCCACCAGGAAATCATATATTGCAGACTATCTTCTTGCCAATGTAATCGTGATAACCCATTCAAAAAACGATGTTGAGACAATAATTGGTTTTTCAATTGGGCCGCATGTGGGCCGTGATTAAGGATTAATAAGGTGCTCTGTTCTATATTGAGCCATTCATTGGTTACTTGTATCCAACGTTGAGTTTCTTCCGTGTTAAAGGTTGTCCAGAAAATAGAGTGTGTCAGCAAAATAAAGAGGCGTTTCGTGGTTTTTAATGAGCGCATCAGGTCAGAAGTCAGGTGTAAAAGGGCTGCTTTTTTTTCTGGTAAGGTAAATAATGGCAATCTTTTAACAGAAACAGGAGACTTTAAGAGTAGTTTGGGTTGTTCACCTTGATAGATTAAGGCAGCGCGCGCATCTGCAGGCAAGGCGGTAATAATTTGTCGGCAAAATTGTTCAGCATCTATTTGACGATCACTATTAATCCAGTAAAATCCAGGCGATTGCATTGTCGATAATGCCCCCCAGATTTGTGTCACATCTAATGAGAAAGATTGCGTCATAGATTCCTTTCTACTCTAATTTTTAATATCTATAGGACTGAAGATCCCTCTACGTGCTGCGACTTGTTCACGGGATCCAGGTAGGACTCGTAATGAACAATATCTGTTCTTTGCACCAGATTTCTGGATGCCGCGAGCAAGTCGCGGCACGTAGGGCTTTAAAGAAAATTATCAACAAATCCTATATTTATCTGCAATAAGTTGCATTATTTTCGTAACGTCTCAGTAATTTCCGGAAACAGTCACCATCAACGATCGCGACGTTTTCGTGTACTTATAGAGAGGTTGCATTTATTCTTTATAAGAGCTTAATAATTATGGCATTATTATGAGAAATCATCAATTTTACCTTGATAAGATAAATTCCCTGCCTGTAATTTTCTTTGAACCATCATACTCATAATTTGGATGAATTACCTATCTGCTTTTAACATATAACGTGATGCAGTAGTGCTCCTCCTGTATTGCCTGCTTATCCGGGCTTTAATTCTATTTTTTTGGGGTTTATACCGATAATACATGGCTATAGAGATTAAATAAGGCAAGCCAAAGAGAATCAGGGTATGTTTTATTGATTTTGATATTACTATCTCAAAGAAAATACATAGGGCCATACTGGTTTGAACAGTGCGTTGTCTAATAAAATCAGTAACGAATAATTGATACATCCTTAAAATCCTTAAAAAATCATGAAATATCGATGCCTTGGGGAGGGGATTTCTCCCTAATGACATGTTGATTTACTTTCGGCAATGATGGAGTACACCTCATTATCACCTATGATAATGTGGTCGAGTAATCGAGCGTCTACTAATTCCAATGCGTCTCGAATTCGTTGGGTAACTGCCAAGTCCTGATGGCTGGCATCAGAAATTCCTGAGGGATGATTGTGGGCAAGAATCAAAGCTGCCGCATTGAGTTGCAGAACCCGTTCAATTATTGGCCTTGGGTGGACTGCTGCTGAATTGATAGTGCCGGAAAACAATTCTTCATAAGCAATGATGCGGTGTTGATTATCAAGAAAAAGTGCTGCAAAAGTTTCATTTTTATAATCACGCATTTTCTTTTTTAAAAAAGCATAGGTTTGTTTACTATTTGTTATCTGGATTTCTTTTTGTAAGTGAATGAAATCACTGCGCCGGCATATTTCCTTTACCGCCTGAAGTTGAACGTAACGTACTTCTCCTAATCCCTGTACTTTTTTAAAGCTTTGGGGATCCGCATTGAGAACTGCTCGCAAATCACCTAAATGTCTGATGAGATCGAAGGCTAATTGCAAACATGATTTTTTACTGCTTCCAGAGCTGATAAAAACTGCCAATAATTCTACATCAGAGAGGCTTTGGACTCCATCAGTAAGTAATTTCTCACGCAGATCTAACTGCCGTGTTGATTGGACAACCGTCATTTTGTATTCCTTTTTATATTCCTTTATTGCGAAGTTTATGCTTTGATCGGAGCTATTCTTATCAAAAATGGTTAGTCATGCAAGATTTTATTAATAAAAAAATTCTTCTTGGTGTTTGTGGGGGTATTGCTGCCTATAAATCGGCCTACCTGGTGAGAGAGTTAGCTCGTCTCGGTGCTGAGGTTCGAGTAGTCATGACGCCATCAGCGCAGCAATTCATTAGTCCGTTATTAATGCAGGCTTTGTCAGGCAATGAGGTTCGTACGGATTTATTTGATACAAAGGCGGAGCGCGCTATGGGGCATATTGAATTGGCGCGATGGGCAGATTATTTGCTTATTGCCCCAGCCTCTGCTAATTATCTGGCCAAAATGGCTCAGGGTATCGCCGATGATTTACTCTCTACATTATACCTTGTCGCTGAAACTCCCGTTATTGTATGCCCAGCGATGAACCGAAGCATGTGGGCGCATTCTGCCACTAAAGCAAACTGTGATCTGTTACAAGAGAGAGGCGTAGTATTTGTTGGCCCTGAAGAAGGTTCGCAAGCCTGTGGGGAACAGGGGTTAGGGCGGGTTAGTGAAGCGGAGCACATTATTAATGCATTACGTTTGTATGATGTGAATCAACTACTTGCCGGAAAAAAAGTGGTGATTACCGCCGGACCTACTCGTGAACCTATAGATCCTGTTCGTTATTTAAGCAATTACAGCTCTGGCAAGATGGGTTACGCAATGGCAGAAGCAGCCGCTATGGCTGGGGCGCAAGTCACACTAATTAGCGGGCCTAGTATGTTATCCGTTACCGCAGGAATTGAACTTATTAAGGTGGAGTCAGCTCAATCTATGTTGGATGAGGTAATGAAACAGATGCAAACGGATTCCATATTCATAGGTACTGCAGCTGTGGCGGATTATCAGGTGAAATCACCCGCGGTAGAAAAAATGAAGAAAAAAGATCACGCTGAGTTGAGTCTCCAGTTAATTAGAAACAAAGATATTCTTAGTTCGGTGGCTGCAAGTGGCAATGCTTCTTTTGTGATGGGCTTCGCTGCTGAAACCACCGATCTGATTCATTATGCCAAAGAAAAATTACGCGAAAAAAAACTGGATATGATTGTTGCTAATCAAGTTGGGAAAGGAGTTGGGTTTGAAAGTGATGTGAATCAAGTCACTGTGATTACAAAAAATAAGCAGATCGAATTGCCACTAACCCATAAAGTGCGTCTGGCAGGACAAATTATTGCAATCCTTGCTGCAACTCTGCAAAATGGCGAGCAATAAATTCATCAGGGATAATCATGTTAAAAGCCATTCAATTAAAAATTCTGGATTCAAAAATTGGGGATACTATTCCTTTACCTACTTATGCCACCGGCGGCTCTGCTGGATTGGACTTAAGGGTTTGTATCACTGCCCCCATTCAAATCGCACCGCAGGAAACAGTTTTGTTACCTACTGGACTATCTATTTATATTGCTGATCCCAATTTGGCAGCAGTGATACTGCCCCGTTCAGGATTGGGTCATAAAAATGGTATTGTTTTAGGTAATCTCGTGGGACTAATTGACTCTGATTATCAAGGTGAATTAAAAATTTCTTGTTGGAATCGAAGCCAGGAGCATTTTACGATCAATCCCGGTGAGCGCATTGCCCAATTGATTTTTGTTCCTGTAGTTCAAGCGGCTTTTGAAATTGTGGAAACATTTACAGAAAGTAGCAGGGGCGAAGGTGGATTTGGTAGCTCCGGGAGACACTAAATGATTTATCAGCAAAAACAAGTTAATCGTTCAGTTTTTAGAGCTTATGATATTCGAGGGGTCGTAGGAAAGGATTTGGATGAGCATGCGTTCTATAGTATTGGCATTGCGTTGGCTTGCTATTTACAAAAGTTAAAACGTCATCAAATCTTTCTTGCTCAAGATGGTCGTTTAACCAGTCCAGATCTGGCTTTGGCCTTAAAAAAAGGCTTACTTGATAGTGGCATAGATGTAGTGGATCTGGGCTCTGTAGCCACTCCGGTAATGTACTATGCAACTCATACTCAAGGCATAGACAGCGGTTTAATGGTTACTGGGAGTCACAATCCAGCGGACTATAATGGCATTAAAATGGTTTTGGCCGGTAAAACATCAACTCAAGAAAACATAGATATTCTTTATGATTTAGTTGTTGAAGGTAAGCGGGTGACTGGTTGTGGTAAAGAAACAGTCCTTGATGTGATGCCAAGTTACACCCAGCGCATTCTTAGTGATATAAAGATAAAACGTCCTTTGAAAGTGGTTGTTGATTGTGGAAACGGTATTGGCGGGCCGATTGTACCGCAGGTACTTTCGGAATTAGGTTGTGAGGTTATTCCCTTATATTGTGATGTGGATGGACGGTTTCCAAATCATCATCCCGATCCAACTATAGAGGCGAACCTCGTTGATTTGAAAGAAGCCGTTCTGATGCATCAGGCTGATATAGGCTTGGCTTTTGATGGTGATGCTGATCGTTTGGGTTTGATCACTGACAAGGCTGAAATGATTTGGCCTGATCGTTTGATGATGCTCTATGCAAGAGAGTTATTAGGACGTATTCCAGGAGCCACCATAGTTTTTGATGTCAAATGTTCCAGTCATTTGGAAAAAGTCATTCTGGAGGCGGGTGGTGTAGCGAAAATGTGTCCGACAGGTCATTCTATAGTCAAGTCGGTGATGAAAGAAGAACAGGCTGCTTTAGCTGGTGAGATGAGTGGTCATTTGTTTTTTAAGGATCGCTGGTATGGATTTGATGATGCTTTATATAGTGCCTGTCGTTTACTGGAGATTATCAGTTCCTCATCATTAACTGTTAGTCAGCAATTTGAACTCATCCCTAACAGTATTAATACTCCTGAATTAAAAATTGCTATAGCCGATGAAGATAAATTTACCTTTATGAAACGTTTTAGTGAAGAGGCTCGATTTTCAGAAGCACGCATTATTCCTATTGATGGTCTGCGAGTTGAATTCGCTAATGGCTGGGGATTATTACGTGCCTCTAATACCACACCTTGCCTGGTGGCACGGTTTGAAGCAACCGATGAAGATAATTTAATGCACATTCAACATTTATTTAAAAATCAAATCCATTTGGTTGATAATCGGTTGGATTTACCTTTTTAATAATGAGATGACAGTCGTCTTGTCTATTGTTCTGTTCGACTGAGGAAGCGCTTTAGCGCTGTCTCGAAGCCTTGCTGGTCTGAGCTGTGGGCTTCGAGACGACGTAAACGCCTCCTCAGTCCTGAAATCCCCCATAATTTTTAATGCTCAATAACGTTGTAAATCAATGAATTGTCATCCCGGAGCAGGCGGGGGTGTGGGCAATAAAGCGTCATTTTGATGAATAATTGAATGGACCCCGCCTGTGCGAGGAGGACAGGCTAGATGTTCTGTATTTGAGCATAAAATGATGGGGGATTCCTCAGATCAGGCTCCATGGGACTCTTTTGCTTTTTTTAAGGCATAAAGCATTACTTCTAAAGGTTGTTGGTTTTGTAAACGGGCAGGTACTTTCTCTTGTTTATCTAATTGGAATTTATAGCGCTCTGCTAACTCTTTAATATAATCAGGATGATGGCTAAAGCGAGCACTGGGTTCAAGAAGCCACGGTATGGTCTTACTGATCTCGGTAGTGAATATAAAATACCCTTCAGTATTTAAATGCTGATGGATTGCATCAAACAGCGCATCAAGATCACCAAAATAAGGTAATACATCGGCAGCAACTATTAAATCAAAATGGTGTTTATTTTCTTTTAAAAACTCAGTTAACTCATTTTGGGTCAAGACATCATAAATTCCTTTCTCTTTCGCATGTGCGAGCATTTTTGCGGCGATGTCCACCCCGGTTAACTGTTTACTTATCTCACGTAGAACTACTCCGGTTAATCCGGTTCCACATCCTAAATCAAGGGTTTTATTAACCTGGATTAGTTCCAGTTGGTGAATCATTCTTCCTATATGTTGAGGAATGGAATAGTTTAATTGTCCCTGCATATGCTGATCATAATACAAAGCATAATTATTAAATAAATTTTGAGCATATTCAGGGGTTGTGTCAGCCTCTTTAGATCCTGATAGGGCATGTAGCATGTGTTTGCTGATGGTATCTTGGGGGTTAATGGCCAGTGCTTGCCTTAAATATTCACGAGAGGTTTCTCGTTGATCCATTTTTAGATAAATGGCAGCCATATTATTAAGCGAGGGGGTATGACGGTTTTGTAAACTCAGCACTTTTTCAAAAAAAATGATGGCTTCATTCAAATGACCTAAGGCCATTTGTGCTACCCCGGAATTATACAAATATTCTATATTATCGGGATCTTTGATTAGTAATACATCATAATGCATTAAGGCATTTTCAAAACGATCATGATGCATAAATGTGGCTGCTAAATTATTGCGGGCATCGATGTTCTCATTATCCAATGCCAATGCTTTGGAGAAATAGTCCACGGCCAGTTGATTCTGCTCTTTTTTCAGGGCAATAACACCCAAATTAATTAATGCGTCTACGTGTTCATTATCTTGCTCTAAAACCTTCTGCAAGCATTGCTCGGCCTCGACAAGTAAATTGTCTTCCAGATTTAAAACACCTAAATAAAATTGAGCCTCAGTATGATCAGGATATAAGGAAATAACATTATTAAATTGAGTTTTAGCTGCGGCTAATTGATTATTTCGGAGCAATAATAAACCTAAATTAAAATGAGCTGCGCTAAAATCAGGTTCTGCGTTGACGGCTTTGACATAATGAGTCAGTGCTTGTTGATAGTTATTTTGTAAGGCATAAATGGTTGCCAAATTATTATGAGCTTGAGCATATTCAGGATTTAATCCTATAGCTTGCAGATAATATCGAATCGCCTCTTCATACTTTAGATTTTTTTTATAAGCATTAGCCAGATTATTAAGTAAAACCGGATCATCAGGATGAACTTTTAATGCTTGTAGTAAATAAAGTATGGAGTTATCCATATCTCCTGATTGCGCGTAAGTTAAGCCTAAAAAATGTAAGGCTTCAGGATGGTTGGGTAGCTGCGTCAGGATGTTTTTATAAAGGCTAATAGCTTGGGAGTATTGGCCTTCATATTGAAGCTGATAGGCTTTGCTAAAAAGGGCTTCGATTTCACTGTTCATTATAAATTCGGAGTAAGGGCGCGTAGTTGGTTTAGGGCTTTTGCGCGATGACTGATGGTATTTTTTATAGTAGCAGGTAATTGAGCTGCTGTGCATTGGTATTCAGAAACATAAAATATCGGGTCATATCCAAAACCTTCTTCACCAGACGCACTGATACTGATGCTGCCATCAAATCTACCTACAGCAATGATAGGAGTAGGGTCTGTTGCGTGTTGAACCAGAGCAATTGCACAATAAAAAAAAGCTTGTCGCTGTTCCAAGTGTAGATGAGCCATGTTTGCTAATAGTAAATCGATGTTGTCTTTATCAGTAGCATCCACTCCGGCATAACGTGAGGAGTAAATACCAGGCTCACCATTCAATGCGGGTATGACTAGACCTGAATCATCTGCCAAGGCAGGTTTATGAGCTAATAAACTGGCATGTCTGGCTTTTATGATGGCATTTTCTATGAAACTTAATCCATTTTCTTCTGGACTGGGTATCCCTAAGGTATTTTGTGCAATGCATTGAACAGGCGCCAATAAATGTTGAAATTCTTTAATTTTTCCAGAGTTAGAGGTAGCGAGAATGATTTCTTTCATAATGGGTTTCTAAAGGAGTTTACGTTAATTGTATCGTGATATAGATGAGATCTAAAGCTTCTGGGCTTTTCATTGACTCATATATTCAAGATGTTAATATTATTAACATTTTTAATGGATTTAATTATGGTTTATAAAACTTCATTTTGGACGCCAAAATTGACTAATGCTTGTCTCGTTCCACCTGTTTTTTCATTGTGTTGGTTATTTGGAGCTCATGGGCCAGAGAATTCTGAAGGCGCTACTATTGCTGAAACCATCCCTTCTCTTCTAAGACCTGTTTATTATGTAGCTGCAGCTTCAGTAGTATTAGCCGCATTCTTACTTGGAGCTATAGGTTTTTTATTAGGTTCGCCATTTACATTACTACATGATTCTTTGGTTAAATTGGGGGATATGAGTGGTTGTGAACGTGACAACTCATTTGGCCTGCTTAACTAATAAATTTACTCTGTTTTCGCTTGCATCTATTTATTACGAGACTTTAACCGCATCTAAAACTGACGTCTTTGCGAACGAGTGAGGCAATCCAGTACGGATTTTTAACGAAGCACCGATCTGGATTGCTTCGCTAATGCTCGTAAAGACGGTATTTTTTACTGATTTATAAAAATGGCTAAAGTCCCGTATTAGAGTATCTATTTTTTAAGATGCTATCATTTAAAGACTTGCCCCCATTTTTTGCATTTTTTTCACACAATAAATTATATTTCTTAGCAATAGTTTTATTTTTAAGTTAAAATAGACTTGTTTTTAAATAAATTGAATTAATAATGCCTATCTCCCATCTGTTATTGACTTTATTAGTAGTGGTTATCTGGGGGCTTAATTTTATTTTTGTAAAATTAGGTCTGGAGGAAATTTCGCCACTATTACTTTGCGCATTACGTTTTTTCTTAGCCAGCATTCCTGCTGTTTTTTTTATAAAGCCCCCTTCCGTACCTTTTAGAATCGTTGCCTTATATGGATTAGTCATGTTTGCTTTGCAATTTTCCCTTGTTTTCATGGGAATGCATGTAGGTATGACACCCGGAATGGCTTCATTAATTATGCAGGTACAAGTATTTTTCAGTATGTTTTTTGCGGTGCTCTTTTTAGGTGAACAGCCAAGCATCAGTCAAGTAGCAGGGGCTTTGGTTGCTTTCATGGGTATTGGATTAGTAGCCCTGCATTTCGATACCAACGTATCACTGCTTGGTTTTATCCTGATATTAGCCGCTGCAGCAACTTGGGGGGTGGGTAATCTGATTACCAAAAAAATTAAAACGACCAATTTTATTGCTGTTATTGTTTGGGGAAGCTTCGTCGCTTGTCTTCCCATGTTTTTATTGTCTTTAATATTTGAAGGGCCTCACCGTATTGTTACCAGTTATCATCATCTGACTTGGCAGGGCATAGGCTCACTTCTATATATAGTTTATGCATCAACCTGGGTCGGTTATGGAATATGGAATTGGTTGCTCGGTCGTTATTCGGTTGGAATGATAGTACCTTTTACTTTATTAGTTCCTGTAGTTGGTATTTTAAGCTCCATTTTACTTCTCGGAGAACCGTTTCAGTTATGGAAATTGAATGCCGGTTTATTAGTGATTAGTGGGCTTTGTATTAATATCCTCAGTCCTCGTTTTTTTATGACGAAAGCTCAACCCAATGAAGCCTGAAAACAAAATTATCGCAAAATCACTCCTGATGAGTATATGATTAACTTCTTTTAAGACAAGAAATCTGTAATGAGTGATTTTAAAACAATAGTGTTATGCGCCGATGACTTCGGATTAAACTCTGGCGTTTCTCAAGGAATTTTAAAGTTAGTGCGGAGGCGTCGTTTATCCGCAGTAAGTTGCATGACTAATATGCCGGATTTTAATCTTTATGCCAAAGATTTATGTGCTTTAAAAAGGGAAGTACAGACCGGATTACATTTTAATCTAACGGAAGGTTATCTCTTGTCTGAACCTGACAGACCTTGTTTCAGGTTAAATAACTTGCTGGTAAAATCACATTTACATCTCCTTAAACCCGACTTTATTGCTCAAGAATTTAATGCCCAACTCGATCATTTTATCCAAATGATGGGCGAGATGCCTGATTTTATTGATGGCCATGAGCATGTGCACCAATTTCCTGAGATAAGAAGGGTGATCCTGGACATTTATGAACAACGGATAAGACCCCACAGAACCTGGATACGTTCAACTTATCCCGCCATTACTATTCCTAAGTACTGGTTCAAAGGAATAGTATTGGCCATGGTAGGGGGGAGAAAACTGCATGCTGAGCTCAAAAAATTGACTATACCTCACCATCGTTATTTTGCCGGAGTTTATGATTTTGCTCCAGAGTCTGACTATCGAACATTATTTAAGCATTGGCTGGCTTTGGTTCCTTCCGATACACTCATTATGTGTCATCCTGGTGAAGGTCTAATCCCTTCCAAGACTCGTTTAATAGAAATGAATTATTTTCTGAGTGATGAGTTTCTCGAGGATTGTCAGGAGCATCAGGTTCGTCTGTTTTTATCGGCAAGCCCAAAATCTGGAGAGCATGAAGCTATAAACAGAAACTAATCCTAAAACTATAATCAAAGCAAATAAATAACTTAAAGGGGTGTAGTCCAGTAACAGGAAGTAGAGCAATTCGTTGATTATTCCAGCCGAGGACGCAACCAGAAAAAAATGGGGTAGGCTCAATTGTTTTTGATTATGGAGTTTTGCAAAGGTGAGATATCGATGGCCTAAAAAACTCACGTTAAAGGCAAGCAAAAAAGCAAATATATTGGCGATTAGCGGCCTCACCTGCACATAGGTTACCAGACCTAATACCGTAAGGATGTGTACTGCTGCAGCACTGACACCAGTAACTCCAAAATAAATCAGACGATATGGTAATTTAAGGGAGGTGGTCATTAAAATTCGATTCCTCATCAATAACATACAATGGCCTGTGTTTAACCTCATCAAAGATTCTGCCGATATATTCTCCGACCACTCCTAAAGCAAATAATTGTAGCCCCCCAAAAAAGCTAATGGCTGTGACTATAGTTGCCCAACCTGGGGTCTGTATTCCAAATATAAAAGTGCTTAGAATAATCCAAATCGCGTAGAGTATGGCAACGCTGGCAACACCCATGCCCCCTAAAGCGATCATTCTTAAGGGAAAGGCACTAAACGAGGTAATGCCTGTAATCGCCAGATCAAGCAGAGAATAAAAACTCCACTGAGAGATGCCTGATTTGCGGGGTTGTACTTCAAAAGGGATAGCAGTTTGCTTGAAACCTACCCAGCTGTATAAACCTTTCATAAAGCGATTACGTTCCGGTAACTTCTGGAGTGCGTTCACTATGGTTCTATCCAGTAATCTAAAGTCCCCGGCATTAGCAGGAATGTTAATGCGGTTTATTTTTGATGTTAATTGATAAAATGCTTTGGCACAGGTGCGTTTTAACCAGGATTCATCAGCACGGTTTTGACGAACAGCATAAACCATGTCATTCCCTTCTTCCCATTTGGCAATAAACTCTCCCAGGAGTTCCAATGGATGTTGAAAATCACCATCCAGCAAAATAACCGCATCACCCCGGGCATGATCCAAGCCTGCACTGAGGGCATTTTCTTTCCCAAAATTACGACTAAAACGAATATAGCGAATAGGAAACTGGGCTCTGAGTTGGTAGATGATTGCGAGGGTATTATCGCGGCTTCCGTCATCTACAATCACTATTTCATAAGGATAAGCTAATCCTTTAAGTGTATTATCCAGAGCGGTGACAAACTCTGCAATCAAGCCCTCTTCATTATAAACAGGAACAACGCAGGAGATAAGTTTTGTATGATCAGGAGTTTTAAGCATAGTGAGTTTAATTGGTATACCATGTAGGTCTAAGCTGGTTATATTAACCCAAATTGGGAAGTTGCGTCCATCGTGGCTAATAAATAAACAGTAATGCGTTCACGCAGTTCACCAGACGGGCTAGAAGCTATAGCCCGAAGGTTTATTATAGAATAAGCGATTTGAAACTTAATCTATTTGGGTTTCAAATAAAAACCAGGCTCTTCTTTCTGTTTCGTCAATAAAATTTTCAAGCAGGCTGGCTGTTGCCACATCATTACCTTTATCACAGATTTCATGTGCCAAACGCATGTGTTGGATGAGTTTTTTATTGTCATTCATTAGCTCTTCAATCATTTCCTGCGGCACTACATCATCTTTATTATTATCTTTTATTTTTTGTAATTGAGCTATTTGGCTGATTGAGTGAATCGTATTTTTCCCCAATTTTCTGACACGCTCAGCAAGTACATCAATCATTGCAAAAATTTGATCGGCTTGTTCATCTAACAATAAGTGGTAATCTCGGAAATGGCTACCAGACATATGCCAATGAAAATTTTTTGTCTTAACATAAAGCGCAAAAACATCAGCAACTAATGAATTAATGGCTTGAGCGATTTTGTTGCGATCCGTATCATCCAGGTCACTAGGGAAAGAATACATTGTGGCAGTATCGTATGACTTTGACATATCTAAAGGTCCTTTTTGGATTGTAAATTTAATTATTGTAGCAGTTCCCCTGGTTGTCAATTGAAGTGTGCGTCAATTCTATATTCTGGGTAACAAGTTCATTTTAATAAGCTGCCAATGATGTTCACTTATTCTTGTTGTTAAGCTATTAAAATACATCTGTAAGTTAGAGTGCGCTGCATTCACGCTATTTTGAGCTGTTTTATTCTGATTTACAGAAAGCTCATACAATTGTTTTTGTTGAAAGGCTTCGGAGGTTATTTCTAATTGTAGTATTTGTTGGCGAAAGGGTTGGACTAGTTTATTTTGTTGATTGTTTCGCAGCCATTGGCGCGCCTGTCTTAATTGACGAGTCACATGATCATGCCATGGTGCATTGGAAGCTAAAATTTGATTTAGAAATTCCTGGCTGAATTGACCCAGTTCTGAGGCATACCAGCAACACCATAATACAATATTTACATTGGCATCATAGTTATCCTGTAAAGTAATACATAATTGCTTGATGTCTTCCTGGGTATAAAGTTTCAGCGAGTAGTCCCACAATGGATTAATTAGTTCTTCAATCATTTTAAATAGGATTTAAGAGAAGATCGATCATGATTAATAATCGATTATAACTCAATTTGCTCTGATGAATCGATATGGACTTCTTCAAATGGGTCAATGTCAACATAATTTGGTTACTTAGTTTAATTCCTATACCAACTGTTTCTCCAATACAGTATGATTGTTCTATAATCAGAGAGATCATTAATTTTGCCTTAATAATTTAGAGTTAAAATTAAGATATTAGCGAATTATTATGACGCGACCATTGTGGGGTCAATTGATATGGCATATTGCGAAAAATTTATTAATGGTATTAATGCCATTAATTTTCCGGATGAATCAGCAATCCTTCTTAGAAATTCTTTAATTGCCTTTGCTTATCAAGAGTTGAAAAGAGAACATGAAGCTATCCAGAAAGGACTCTCTGAGCTTCCTGAGAGTTTCCCTGAGAATGAATTTGCCAATACACAATTAGAACTATATAAAAATTCACAAAAAGAGAATGAGCGTTACATAGCCACTCAGCTAGCGGCGCTTATTCTGCAATATGGTCAAAAAATTGAAGCAGAAATAGTCATTGATAATCCTGTTCATTTTATTAAAACATTTGCCGAGAATTTCCGTGACATCAATCATTTGGCGTATACCCTCTCTGATGCTCCACCCGTTATTAAAGAACTCCAAACGCCATTATATATAGAAGTATTGTTTAAACTCGATCCAGCAGAACAAGAAGCTCAATTACATACTTTATCGCTGCCTAATATTCTGGATATGGTTGAGCAAGCTATTGCCATGTATGACAGTAATCCAAAAAATGTTGAGTTACGAAATCAATGCCAAAGACTTGTCCATATGGGCCTTTATGAAATCGTCCGCCTTGATTGCAACAAAATAGATAAGGAAGCCGAGGCGCCACAATACATCAAATATCAAGAGTTTATTGCCGACTTACGTTCCCAATTACCTAAAGTAGGAAAATCCTCTGTTATAGATGGCTTGAGTAATTATAAAGCCGTCAATGGAACATCAATTGGTGATTTATTAGCCGAGGTGGAAGACAAATTTAAAATAACGAAAGCAGGGGATTGGAGGAGTGATGATAAAATTAATGCTCTTAAAGCCAGAAAAACCCTGTTTGATACCTTAAGATTTGGCCAGGAAGATCGCAGAGAATATGCGAAGAAAACAGAAAGTAATTTGACGCGTGATTTATTCTGGGCACGAAACATCCGTGATATTGAGTTATTTACTAAAAGTAGCACTTCAGACAAAGTTTTTGCTGGAATTACACAAAGAATTGCTCTTGCTCAAAGTGTAGAGTTTGGACCGCCGCTTGAAGATAAGAAATATGCGAAATTCTCCACTGAAGAAAAAAGACTTGCTACTCTTATATTAGAAGTTAAAGCTCTTTGCCGACTACATAAACCACAGCCAATCCCAACAGGAAATACGGCTATTTTAAAAAAAACTCCTGGAGCAATTCCCGCACTTAAAGGGGAGGTGCGTCGGGCGTTCGAAAAAAATTTCTCACAACCCACAATAAAAATTGAAGGTCACTCCATTAAAGTCCAACTGTACCACAAGACAAAAATGGCGGACAGTTTTACTGATGAGATTCTAGAGGCTGGTGGCTTTGGATATGAACCAGATACATTATTAAATAAATTAAGAGGCATAGAAAAAAATGTTCCTGGTATAGAGGGTCTTTCTTTATCGGGTAGTTCCCTTGATGATATTGAGCGTCAAATTAATGAAAATGGTGCCCTTTCACGAGAAGCAAAAGCAGCTTATAAATCACAACTGGATAAACTCAAGACAGAGGTTGGCAAAAAATCTGAAATAAGCTCACTGAAATTAGATACCAGTGAGGAAGTCTTATTACGTCAATTATTAGAATTACGCTACATTAAGCCCTTAGCTGGCGTTACAGATAATGCCCTTATTAAATTAGCGCTTGATGCTATAGACACGGGTAATTTTGTTGAAGCATTAAAAGTGGATGGTTTGCAAGCTGCAGTCAAAGCAGCTTATGTTCAACTGGCTACAATGGATAGAAGGACTGTAGAGGCTCATGTAATTCCTATCATTGATAAATCAGGGATCATGGCTTCATCTGCTCGAGAAAGATTGGAAAAATCAAGTGAATTACAAGCGGCTTTTGAATCAGGAGTGGATGTTGCTAAAAAAGTAGAAGATATTTTTTTAGACGAATATCGAGCAATGAAAGATACCTTGAAATTGACCGAGGAAGAGGTCAAACGCATGGAGGCCGAGATCAAGGGGATGGCAGAAGAGATGGTTCGTTTGATAGAACGTACCAGAGCAGGTCAACCTGCTATTTCAGAGACAGAGCAGGCAAGTTATTTTTCTATAGTCCAACAAATCGCGAACAGTATAGACCAGGATATAAGCGACGTGCGATTTAAAGTAAAACATTCAACTACTGGCAGACAAACGGTACAAGTTTTAAATGCTGAAGGCAAGATTCTTAAATCAGTAGAGGTTGATGTAGGCAAAACAAGACTCCCTTATTCTTTGGTAAAGCCTCCTGGTGGTGATTTTATTTTTTCTTATGGTGGTACTCGGGGGATAATCGCACCTTTTGAAGGCTTAGACACCGCTTATGCCGGAGTGGGAGGAAAAAAAGGCCGTTTGTTTACTCATAGCAGGCTTCTTGGGGTAGGACAATACGGTTCTGTTAAAGAGGTTGAAAGTTTACTGTCTGGTTTGAATCAGGTAATAAAAAAAGGTTATGTTCCTACTGCTGAGGGAACTCCAACTTTTAAAGATGAAAGTCGCAATGAGCTGAGGTCTCGTCCAATAACGGCGCGCGATGATCCATTATACCGCATTGAAAGTGATGTTTTAAAATATCTATCCCAAGCTGAAAGCGCCCAAAAAGGAACTATATCGGGTGGAACTCAATATTGGATAGAACAAGATAAACCACGAGAATCAGGCTTGCTATTTTCTAAAAGTGATACGCCTCAGCAATATCAAATTTTAACTGAGCGTGCGAAAGGAGATACTTTTGCTGATACAGCTAATAAAAAATTAAATCTTTTTGCCAAACAGGATATTGCTTATCATGATCCTTCAAAACGGGATCCGAGTATTGAAGGACATCTGATAGGATCTTTAAAAGATACTTTGGACTTATCTCAAGCTATAGTAGGTGAAGCGCAAAGATTTCAAGGGGTACATTTTTCTCATAATGACATCAAACCCGAGAACTTTCTCTATAAAAAAAATTCAGACGGCAGTTACCAGGTCAAGTTCATTGACTGGGCAACCGGCGGCTTTGAGCAAACTTATAACGGTACTGGGGTAACTGCTGCAGCAATTTTTGCTGAGTTATTCGAAGGTGCTATTCCAACTACTATTGGAGAAAAGGAATGTACTGATGCAAATGGGCGTTTTGTAAGAATAGACGGACTTAAGAGGACTTTCGGTGTCGATCCGACATTGCAAATTTTGCATGGTGCTCGCAATGGTACTTTACCCTATATCAGCCCCATGGTATTGGGAGAAACAAGGGATTATCTACCCGAAGATGGCAGTATACCTGACCCAACCATGAATACCGTCTTAAAGACTGATGATTCTTATATGGATGATTGGGCACTGACTGCGATGACATTCGGGGTGTGTAATCGTCAGGCCTATTTTACTCTGGTTAAAGGACGTGCGGTTACTGATTATGTTATTCCCGGGGTGTTAGATCTTGATGGAGGAAAACCACCAGGGTTAAAAATATCTTCAACAGACAATTTTAATCAATTTTTTGCGTGTGGCTCGGATAGAATAACTGAAGGAGATTTGCAAACAGGGGCAGCCTATAATAAAAAAGATGCAGTCATGTTTATTCCTTCTAATCAGCGTGAAGGTGAACCCTTACATCTATATCGCCGATTGCAAATGGTACAAGAAAAGTTGCAGGCTTCGGAAGCATCTAAAATTCCAGATAGCCCAGAACAGAAAATTATTCAGGACATTAATGCCATACTTACTGAGGTGCACGAAGTAGTTGCCAAGGGTACTGGATTTACAAAAGCGCAGCTGCAAGAACAATTAGCTGCGGCACAACGGTGCATAAAAAATTATGAGAAGCTCAATGATTTTGGATATAAAGAAGCCCTTTTAAAGGGAGATACGTTACAGGCAGTTTTTAATGAGCATGACAAAAAGAACTTTACAGCAGATAGCTTACTCACGTTTGAAGGCGAATTAAGACGCATAGAAATTCTCGCTACTTATCCCAGTACCGAACAACAAAAAGAAAAAGCCATTGATATTTTAAATCAAGCGATTAACGAAACTCAATTAAATGATAAGTTTATTGGAAAAGGAAAACCCTGTCGCCATCTATTTAGAGAATGTATTAAGGAAGGCCAAGGAGAAATTCTTAGCAGTTTATTAGCAAAAATAACGTCACCTAATAAAGCATTTACAGATCTTGTCGAAGAACAGGGTTTACTGCATTATGCTGCAGAGCAGGGGATGACCGATGTTTTTTCCCAATTGGTAAGGGCGTTAAGAGCGGCGAGTACTGCGGAAACAGAAAGCTCTGCGAACAATGAAATATTCCAATTAATGTTAAAGGAATATGGCCCCGGTGACACTCGTATTCATACTGCACCGCAAGTTAAATGGGCAACGAATTGTTTCCATATTGCTATTCGCAATAATAATAAGGATCAATTGGCAGTTATTTTATCTTTATTACCTGCAGGCAATGAGACTGCCCCGATTATTAATAGTGCCTTACATCTTTGTGCAGCTCTTGGTAATCAAGCATTATTTAATCAAATTATTTCAAAATATAATGTATTAAATCATGATGTTGCGGATCAGATTAATGCGGGGAAAGTTCTCAAGATGACTTATCCCCCTGATAGGACCTCACCGTATCATCTTTTCTTGAAAGATAAGAAAAATCTGGATGCTATTCCATGGGCCGAGTTGAAAGGAACGGCAGCAGTCGCAAAGGAGTTTTTATTAACTCCCCCAGCTGGTACCCATGCTTATCCGGTTCTGATTGCTGCAAGAAATGGTAATTATGGCGGGGTGACCGCCCTTCTTGAATTAGGTATGAGCGCTCAGTTAACTAAAGAAGAATGGAGCAAGCTTTATACTCAAAGTGATGAGCATGGTAAAAATTTATTTAATTATGTTTTAGAACAAGGCCAGTATACTACTTTGACTGGGTTATTAGCAGATATTAAGCAAAATTGTGCTGAGCCTCAAAATGTTCTGGTGCATTTATTGAGTAATCCTCATCCAGTTAATCCCATTAGAAATTTTCTGAATTTTGAAAAAAATGAAGTGGAACAATTCAAGATTTTGAATCAATTATTTGATGAAATCTCACCAGACTTTCAATCAGAAGAAACACAAAAAGCACGTATCGTTGCCTTATTGGTTAATGAAGACTGGCTCCTTGAAAAAGCTAATAATGTGAGCAGTCAAGGCTCATTAGAAGAATTACTCCAGAACGACAAATTATCTACACCGCTGAAACAAGGTCTTTTTGCGAAATTAGCAAAAGATGCAAAGGAACCTTCACCGGCAAAAACCTTTTATACTAAATTATTAGCCGAAGTTTCTCCTCGTCAAGAAGCTGAAATGGTTAACCCAGTCGCCTTGGAAATACCGCTCCAAATCATGCAAGAGGTAGCAAGACAAAATAGCGATCTGGGAGGTTTGATCAGTGCCCTGGCTAGTGGACGTGATGTTCTTAAAGAAGCGCTGGATGCGCAGAAGAAAGAATACGAGTTGAAACTGCAAGCGCAGGTTGATTTAGCCAAGTCCACTATGGAGTTGACTCAAAAGCAACTGGAATCTGAAAAACAGGTTTTACGCGATGAGTTGGCGGTGGTGCGCGAATCCCTGCTGAGTGAGACGGGTAATAAAGAGCGTCAGGAAACTGAAATACAGCGCTTAACCAAAGCTCTGGGCGATCTGACGGAATCTGGCAAAGAAGCGCTGGATGCGCAGAAGAAAGAATACGAGTTGAAACTGCAAGCGCAGG
>CAYRWO010000011.1:0-56613 GCA_964428035.1 uncultured Legionella sp. | reverse complement strand
ATCTGGCAAAGAAGCGCTGGATGCGCAGAAGAAAGAATACGAGTTGAAACTGCAAACGACATCTTTGGAGAAAGATGAACAAATTACCCAACTAACAGAAACTCTAAAACTGGTTGCTCAACAAAAGGCAGTTCTTGCTCTGGAGAAAGTAATTGGAGAGAGTAACGAAGAGCAAGTAAGAGCTATTGCCGAGGCTAAAAGCATAGAGGACCTTAAGGCTATAGAATCTCTAGATTTGGATGAGAATGATCTCTCCTTTTTAAAAGATCCAGCCACATTTCAAAAAGTGGTTAAGGCCGCGGCAAAACGTTTAAGTGCATTGGAAGAAGAAGCATTTATTCCTCATAGTAAAGAGGATGCTGAGGATAAGCCGGTTGAGGAGTTGGGTAAGGGCACTCACAAAACTGCCAAAATACCACTGCTCGAACCAATTAATATGGAGGAACAATTCAGAGAGGATGAATTAGGAAAAGGTTTTCATAGAAGACCTGATTCTTCCCTGTCAGATGAGTTGTTCTTCGAAGATGAGCCTTTAAGAGATAGGGAAGATGAAGAATTACAAAGAAATAAGCATAGAACATCTTCCGGTAGATCCTCTTTAAAACCAAGTTCAGGAGCTGCTGATGAGGCCCAAAGGGATGCATTTGATGCTTTAGTTGCCGCAATTGATCAAAGCAAAGACTATGAATTGCTGCAATTAATCAGTGGTGCGCGTACTAAAGAAGATTTGTTTAAGAAAACAGATTTTGGAAGATTAAACTCTAAAGATGTCCAGGCATTGCTGGATCACCCTGACGAGATTGGGAAAATTGTTGAAAGGGCACATTTCCGATTAGCTCGATTAGATGATTTTCGTGATGGGCAGAAACAAAAAATTTTAGAGAGCCCTACTCAGTGGCAGGCATTTGAGCGACTCAATCGTGAAGCACTAAAAGGCCCTATGGAGAAGATGGGGGCTTTAAGAGAGGTACGCAAGGAATTAAGATACCTGGGCGAAACGCCCATGGTATGGCTTAATCCTGCGTTTCAAGAGTCTGCTAAGCCCGAGGCTATAAAATTAGAGTCTCACTTTAAAGAGTTAGCTGAAGGTGCTGATGTCATTGTGCCTTATTTATATAGGCAACGTTGTGTAATAAAAGAATTTTTAGCTGGCTTACCCGATGATCGCGAGATGATTGGAGCAGCGTACAGGGATGAAGTTACCGATTATAGAAAGCTGTTAACTCGTTATTTACGGGGAATTGAAGATGAATTACGCATCCATATGCCCGTACAAAAACTGCTGAAAGGAAATGAAGACAAGAAAAATCTTCTTGAGCAGCAAGGTATGCTACAAAATATCAAACAAGCCAAAGAAGACCTCAAAGATCTTAGGCAGTTGTCCTCAATATTTAAAGTGTCTTACACCGATTATCCTATAGCGGAAAAAAATAATCATTTAGACAGTAGTGGCAAAACAGGTCCAGGAGCTTCTTTAGAGGTTTATGAGCCTGATAATACACGTCCCTATCAAATGGTTGATAGAGTTAAACCCGATCATTTCCGTGAACATACGGTCGCTGTGAATAACCAGGTAGTTGGCCGATTCATTGAAGAGCGGGTTTCTGGAATTGATAGAATTGGAGTAAAACCCAAGGTCAAGTTGACGGTGACCTCTTTTCCTCCTGCGACGGACCCAAATGGCAGAGTCGCTTATTCTGTGGCCATGGTGACCCAATTATTGGCTGGTTTAAAAGAACCTCCCTCCGCTAAAAATCCGATCATTCTGCGCGGTGAGAATTCAGAGCAACTTGAATATCTGTGGACAGCATTAATGATTATTGGCGATAAATCCCCACAGATGAAATTTGGTCCTGAAACAATAAAAATATCTTCATCAAAACACTTTAATCCTGATAAAGAAATGGGACAAGGAGCAGAGAAATTTAGTCCGGATTCCTGTTATAAAAAGAATTTTGAAACCTGTCCTCAATTAAACATGTTGGTAGCGGATGTAGCTAAATTAACTTCGGATAAGTTTGGTCATAAAGAGAATCAGCAAAAGGTTCACTCTCATTCAGGACAAGCAGTAACTATTTTTAAAGGCAAAATGAAAGAAGCATTAGAAGAAATGAAACAAGATAATGTAATTGAAGAAAGAGGACCACATAGCATTAAGTAAAGGAATGACTCGACCATGACGCTGATTGAAGTGTTTTTATTAAATAAATGAGATCAGCGTTGTTTGGCCCAAAGAGTTACGAGGTAAATCAGATTTTAATATTCACCGGATTTTTGCAAATCATCTTATATATAATTGATCTTTAAATTTAAGCTATAAGCCCAAGCTTGCCCATCTACTAAAATCGCGTTAATCTTCGTTAAAGCCCAGATTGAGAGGTAAGCTTATAGCTCTATAACCTGGTCTACTGTTTAAAGTTGTTAAGACTCTGGTGCATCGTGACAGATCTTCTGATCAGGTTGTAGCGAAGGATAATAACGGATAAAGGAATAGACTGAATGTATGCTTTTAAACAAACAGGTTTTCACGTAATACGTTTTTTTAAATCTATTTCCTTTTTTTTTGGCTTCATTGGTCATTTATGCCATAGTTCTAAAAATATTATCACCCGTCACTTAAAGATTTCCTGGCCGAATGTTTTAAAAGTATTATATTATTCCGGGGTCTCCTTAGCCATCCCTCTTATTATTATCAGTGCGTTAATGGCCATGTCTCTGGCAATTAATAGTTATCAGATTTTTAGTAAATTTCACTTACAAAACCAAGCACTTTCAATAGCACAAACCCTTTTGGTGCAGGATTTTCTACCCATACTTATTGGTTTTGTCTTATGTGTGCAGGTTTCATTAAATATAATTAATGCTCGAATCAAGATCACCAAATTGCAACGTAGCCCTCAAGAGGTTATTCTTGAATATATACTACCCATTATTATTGGGGTAAATATAACTGGGTTACTATTACATACTTATTTGATGGGGGTCACTTTTTTAAGTCTTTATATTACGTTTCATCATCTACTAAATATCAGCTCTCAAATTTATTTACTGGATATAGGACGCACTACCACCATGCTTTTTTATATCTCTTCAGTAGCAAAGACTTTATTATATTGTTCCATTGTCAGTTTTACTGCGGGGTATTACTATTATCAAGTTGCTACAAGGCATGTACCCTTGAGAAGGGCTGTTTCGCGTATCTTAACTCGAGGCTCTCTTTGGTTAACTATAAGTAGTGTTTATGTTAAATTTTTGAACCTATAGGGAATAGAATGCGTTCCGAAAAATTTTATACATTGATTGGTCTTTTTGTAGTTGGTGCATTTATTCTCATGATCATGGGATCCGTGTTTTTTTATCATGAGTATGTCCACTCCAAGCTCCAAATGTATGTGATGTTTTTTAAAGGTTCATTACAAGGTTTAAATTCAACTACACCAGTAACTTATAGAGGGATTAAAATTGGAGAAGTTAAACTGATTGAGGTTACAGAAAATAGAGCGCGCAATAAGGTAATGATTCCAGTGTATGTTGAATTTTTTGTTGAAAAAAACTTTGGATTTACCCAAAATCCAATTCACTTGTTAATTAGTAATGGTTATATTGCCCAGATCTCCAAACCTAATTTTATAACGGGTAATGCCGAAATAGAGTTAGTGAAAGCTAATGACCGTCTCCAAATCAAACAAACAATGTTTCATGGTTACCCTATTTTCCCTACCAGAAATAAAGTGGAAAAAGACACTACTTTAGATGACTCAATAAAAGCAGCTAAGCTGACATTCGAAGCAATCAGAAAATTAGTAAGCTCTCAGGAGATCAAAGATCTTATCACATCTACGCAACAGATGGCTGAACATGTGGATAGACTGGCAATTAACATGGAGGAGTATTTCCCGCGCTCGTTGATTAACTTTAATCTGACCATGAAAAGAATTTCCGAGGCCGCTTCCTCTACACAAAACCTAACCGATTATTTATCCCGTAATCCAGAATCATTGCTAAGAGGTAAACGGTGAAAATTCCTAAATTAATGATTATTCTAGCAGTGGGATTAACTTTATGTGCTTGTGGGAGAAGTAAGCAGGCACAATTTTATATGTTAAATCCAGTTCCTCCCAAAATAGTTCCTGTCAATCGTTATAATTACTTAAAAATAGGGATTGATTCTATTCGTACTCCTGCATTCACAGAAAAACCCCAACTGATTATTTATGACAGTTTTAATCGAGTTCAGCTGGAAGAGTTTCATCAATGGGCAGAATCGTTGGATAAGAACATCAGACGTGTAATAAAAACCAACTTGAATACTCTTTTACCGAGAGCAGTTATGGAGGATGCTCCTTGGGATATTGAATTTAAACCTGATTACACTTTGCAAATTGTTATTTCTGAATTCAAAGTGGATATGCTTGGGAACAGCAGCTTACGTGCCGATTACATCATTTTCCATCAGGGACAAGTAATTAAAAAATATGAAAAATTCTATCATATGAAGGTAGCTCCTGTAACGATAGAGACCTTAGTCAGGAGCATGAATAGCAATTTAAACCATTTAACTCAAGATATTGCAAAAGCCTTGGCTGCTGAGAAAAATTACAATTAATTGATGACCATGCGGCATTGGGAGCCTTCTGTGAGTAAGGTAATCGTACTGTCTTGAGTTAAAATTTGAGTCCCACAATAAATATTGTCTCCGTGGATAAAATTTTTCCTGTATCCAAAAATGTATTTTTTATTTTTAGGTCCTTTGCCATAATAGGATTTACCCATACTTCCCTTCGCTTCTCCACCTACAAAATATCCTATGGCGAATGCAGATTTTTCATTTGTTTTTACCGTGATGGAGATTGTATTTTCTGCAAAAGATGATACAGACCATAGAGTAATCATTAGCCACATAAAAGTTTTAATGGAATGCCTCATCATGGTGACTCCTCCTGAGTTACACGTTGACATAAACCATCTATTAAAGATTTTATGATTAATTATTTAACAAAAATGCAGTTACCAATTAAATTTTAGATGTTAAAAATAAAATGTCTACTGTTTTAGTTCTTATTTTTAACAAATTGACTTTTTTATTATATTTTTTGGGGAGTCGTTTTGGATCAGGCTAAGAGATTCTCGCTTTTCTGAACTTTAGCCATTTTTATAAATCAGTAAAATACCGTTAGTGAAGCAATCCAGATCGACGCTTTGTTAGAAATCCGTACTTCACTAACGTTCGCAAAGACGGCAGTTTTAGAGGCTCTTTTAAAAATGGCTAAAGCCCAGTTTTATAAAATCTTGTCGATAAAAAAAAATTCATCTGTTTTGTTCAGGATCTGATGTATTCTTTAGTCCAAATGACCTAAAGGGAGAGCTGTAGTTTCGCAAATAGTTCGTAAAATAAAACTGGAATGAACGGTATCAACACCATTGATACAGGTTAATTTACCTAATAAAAATGATTGGTAAGCATTCAAATCAGGGACGATAATTTTTAACAAATAATCGGCTGATTGGCCGGTAATCAAGTAACACTGAATTACCTCGGGAAGAAAACGAATTTTTTCTTCAAATTCACTCATTATCGTCGGTTGGTGATTGTTTAATCCTACTAAAACGATAACGGTTAATTTTAATCCTATTTTTTCTGGGTTGACTAGAGCCACCTGTTTTTTAATATAACCGTTGTCCTCTAATAGTTTAACGCGACGAAGACAGGGGGAAGGGGACAATGCCACCAAGTCAGCGAGTTCCTGATTGCTAATCTGACTATTGGATTGTAAATGCTCAAGTAACTTTTTATCAGTACGATCCATCATTTTAACCTAAAAATAATAAAAATATATTTAATATTAGCATTTATAGCTAATAAAACAAAATTTATTGGTATTATAATCCAATACTAATTGTTTTTATGGCGAATTTAGCAATCTTATTTCACCAAAAATAAGCTAAAATGCGTTACTGCCCATGGTTTGATCACCATGTGTATATTGAACTCTTTGCTTTTGAGGATAATTATGTCTGGTTCACGAGTTGTTGCCTGGTTTGTATGGATAATTGTATCTATATTTTATGCTTATCAATATGTGTTACGAGTTATGCCAAGTATTATGATGACCGATATTACCCAACAATTTCATATCGATGCAGCAGTGTTTGGACAATTTTCAGGAGTTTATTATCTCGGCTATTCGTTGATGCATCTGCCTATTGGAATAATGCTCGATCGCTTTGGCCCGAGAAAAGTAATGACGGGATGTATTTTGTTGACGGTTCTTGGTCTGCTGCCTATCATTTTTGCTGAGCATTGGATATATCCTCTTATTGGAAGAGCGTTGATAGGTATTGGTTCTTCTGCGGCAATTTTGGGTTTATTTAAGATAATCCGTATGACTTTTAAGGAACAGCACTTTCCCCGAATGCTCAGCCTTTCGGTAATGATTGGACTTATAGGTGCAGTGTATGGCGGAGGTCCTGTGAGTTATCTTTGTCATTTATGGGGTTACAAAGTAATCGTAGAACTGTTTGTTGTTGTAGGTCTATTGCTTGCAGGCATCACCTATTTTATTGTTCCAGAAGCGAAACCAGATCGTCAGGCTTCTATTATTTCAAACATTAAAACCGTTTTTACTCACCGTAAAGTCATGTTGTTATGTTGTTTTGCAGGGCTGATGCTCGGGCCACTTGAGGGTTTTTCTGATGTATGGGGATCTGGTTTTTTAAAGCAGGCTTACGGCTTTAATGCCACTACAGCAAATTATCTTCCTTCAATGATTTTTATTGGAATGTGCTTTGGTTCTCCTGTTTTAAGTTTGATTGCAGAAAAAACAGGATATTATTTCGGCACGATCATTGCTGCCGGAGCAATAATGTTTTTAACGTTTCTTGCCCTGGTTTTAGGTGCATTAACCGTCACTAGCATCACAATAAGTTTTGTTTTAGTTGGCGTATGTTGCGCCTATCAGATCCTGGCTATTTATAAAGTATCTACTTATGTACCAGAGAATCTTGCCGGCCTTACCACTGCAATTGCTAATATGATCATCATGAGTTTTGGCTATGCATTCCATACCGTAATTGGTTTTGTAATTAATACCTATGGCGGTACTGAGGTGACTCAAGCTTTTGTTTATGGAATTGGAGTGATTCCCGTGACCTTAGCAGTAGGGATTACAGGTTTTCTTGTTATCGCATATAAAGAGAAATATGGTGCATTGCTACACAATCCCAAATTAAAAAGTGTCTGATAGATTTAATATTTGAATTTTGTAAGATAACTATGTACTGTAATAAGGCAGTACATTCCATCAAAAGCAGAGAGTAAGATTAGAATTTATTTGGCGTTTCTTACTTTTGTAAATTGGGGTCTGTTCATGGAAAAAAAGACTCTGAAAGCGGTTGGTGGTATCTACTGGACATAATGGGGCAATTTCAAGGAGAAAACCATGATGCGACAGTTTACGGGTAAAAAGCCCTTAGCAAGACTATTTTCTGATGTTGTAACACCACCTCAATTGTCTTCCTCACGTGTTTTACTCGCAAGAAAAAAAAACACAACAGCAGCAACTATAGAAAGCAAAGCAAACACAACAGGTACTCAATCAGCGACAGGATCAGATCCAAAATTTTTCGCGCAATTAAAATTAGAAGAACACAAACAGTTTACTTATAAAAAACGCGCACGATTTGATTACTGTAACAATTACAGTGCCGCTCTCGCATTGCCTTATTCACAAAATCAATTAGAGACACAACAGAATAATCAAGATGCGTTGCTTGAAATGTCAGAAAAATATGTTATTGAACATGCAAATCGGCGTGTCGATTTATTTTTCTACACGTTAATTGCCTATTATAAAACAGGAGTTCTACCAACCTATGGCCATACGGATTTGCAGCATGGCAGGGGACGCAATACCTACGGATTTAAAAGCATGACTGAGGCATGTCATAGTAGTTTTACTCCCTCATTACTGGATAAAACAATCTATCAAAATATGCAGGGCAAGAAAAAACATAAAAGCTTGCTTAGTGGTACTCATTTTATGGATAGCCTGAATTCAACTGTTGAATTGCCGCCATTTATGAATGATTTTGATGATATATTAGAAGAAAAATGCAGGCAAAAATGCCTGGGGATTTTGGGAGATGTCTCTTTAGGAAAAATAAATCCTGTTGAAGGATTAACCCTCTTTCTTAAAATGATGCACGATGCTTTAACAGATTTTAAACAGCAAGCGGAACAGAAAAATCATTCCTCATTAGTACAGCATTCATTAATTGGAAAAAAAAACGTAAGCCCAAAACTGATTGACTTGGTTATAAAAGGTACTTTATCCACAACATTTTCCAATGAAACCCAAACGGCGGCTGATGATTACATTCAACTTCTGCTTAGAATGACTCCAGAAGAAAAAGCATTATGCGATAATAATGAAAAGAGCAAAGAAGAAAGATACATGGAGAAAATGACGGAAATGCAGAATGAAATCTTACAGACAAAAAGTGGTCCCAATTTATCTCCGGCAGCTTAGTAGCCAGATTAAGGACATTCATTTCCCGGCTACAAGTCTTATTAGCTTCAGGATTGTAGCCGGTCTTATTATTGTATAGACCGAAGCGAGACAATAATTGTCAATTAGACTCCGTCATCTTATTTTTTAATAGGACAGCGGAAATTATTAATAGCACGCCGCCAAGAGCAATCAAGCCAGCGCTGGAGATAAGGGATAATAAATTGGAACCTAAACCCGTTATCATCCAGGCAAAAGCCATCACCGAGCCAGAGATCCCCATTACCCAGCCTTGAGATTTTTCATCCACTGCATTGGAAAACAGCGTTAATAAACATGAAAAGGCCATGATGTCGGACGTTGCAATAATGACTGCTAATGGCCATTGTAGTAAAGACAGGGGCAGGACATAAACAAGCAATTGTCCAAGACCGGTGAGCAATAAAGTGACTACGGCAATGGAGGGAACTTTGAAACGCTTAACACATAAAGGCATACCAATAAGGATGCCAAAGGCAAAACCTAAACCAATCATGCCTTGTACTGCACCTAATTGCCAATTAGTGTAATCATAGGTGTTTTTCATATATACAATGATGAATTGGAAATAAAGACTAAAACCCATCTGCATCAATAAAAATACCAGTGCCAAAATACGTACGGATTTATGCTGGAATGCTTCAATGAAAATTTGAACCGGACGAAGGATGGATATTTTCTTATGAGACAAAGCAAGAGCTGTATCGCTATAGCCAAACCCTATCCAAATAGAAGCAAATAATGCCAGTAAGGCTGCCATAAAGAATGGCGTAGTATAAGTAAACCATGGAAGCAATTGTTGATCCGACATGATACCACCAAGCAATGGACCAAGCACCGAACCCACACTAAAGCTCATGGAAATAAGGCTCATATTCAATGGCTTGGTTTCAGGTGTGCTCAGATCGGCGATAGATGCTTGAGCTATAGGCTGACTCCCTGCCATTAATCCTGAAAGGGCTCGACCAATGAGTAATATACTCAGGCTGGAAAAGGCAACCCCCAACCCCATTAGCAGAAAGCTGAGGGTTATTCCCATCATGCATAAAAGTAATACTTTTTTTCGACCCCAGATATCTGATAAATCACCCATAAATGAGGTGCCAAAAAACATACACAAGGGATAGAGCATATAGCTTAATCCCAGATAAAAATGCTTGGTAGCGATAGTGGCATCTGCGCTTAATACAGGACTGTGATCCGTGGTGAAGAGTGATGTCATTACGGGATAAACAAGTCCAAATCCTAAGGCATCAATAATAACTGCAAAAAAACACGGAGCGGTTTTACGAAGCATTGTTTCACCTTTTATGATTAATAGGTTGCCAATATAATGTTATTTAAGAGATTTTGTCCATGACAGCTCGTCAGCACCATTTATCCTGGCGAGAATTTTTTTATACCCATAAGAATCAGTAAAAACAGAAGGGTAAATGGGGTAATAAATAGCATCATTAGCGGCCATAAGTTGGAGCCGGCGTATAATGCGTATAAGGTGTAAATAAGTAAAGGTATGCTTATCAATAAAGGAAGGTAAACCCGCGTTCTCCACCTGCCGGACCATTTAAAAATGAGTATAATTTGCAAAATCCAATAAAATGGAATAGAAAGAAAGAGTAATTGGACAAAGAGCATATCCCACATAGAGAGCGGTTTTTGTTTCCCCACGCTGGCTTGTTGTTGTTGATTTAGTCGCTTTACCCAAGATGCACGGGGATGTGTTTGCCCAGTATTACCTTCTTGCCAGATTGCTGAGAGCAGCATTGATTTCGTTTGTAGTTGTTTCCAGTTGGCGTCGTATACTGTCACAATGACTGTATCTATATAGGTTTCCTTATCGTAGGCTACCCAGGCAATAGCATCACCTTCTCCAGCAGGATAAGCTTGTGAGGGATTGATTCGTGCCCCTTTGCTTATTTTTTGATCCAAATTTTTCCCCATTGCTTGAAAGCGCAGTGGCTGATCACTTTTATAATGGATAAGTACGTAAAGTGCTTCATCCTGATATAATACCGAAGGCGATTTAGGGCTTGTTTCAATAAGATCTATATTCATTGCAGTAGCTATAGCTGAGTATAAAAACATCATTCCTGCAAACAGTTGTAATAAAGACAATCGAATGGGCATCATGAGCATATCCTTGAATGATTAATACCCTTTGGCTCCCCAAAGATGGGGCACTTGGTGAACAAAGTACCCAAGAAAGAGTGTATCCTAAATTGATTCATGTCGCGATTGACTCATTCATGCTATCGATGCTTTGATATGAGCAAGGCAGCCGCTGGAGAAGCGGAGTCCTGTTTTTGGTCTTGCGGACCTAAGCTTAGGTGATGCTTACAACTAGAGGAAAATATGTTCAAAATCATTATGGATTTTTATAACAAAATATATCAGGACAAATTTAAATTTATAGTAACAGTATTGGTTATATTAATTGTGGTTCTATTTTTGATAGTTCCTAAAAATGAACGCTCCAATGCTAAAGACAGTGAAATTCATTTTTTTTACTCTCCGGGTTGCTCTCATTGTGCAGATCAAAAAAAATTTAACCATAAACTACAAAAAAAATATAATGTTACTATTATTAGTCACAATATAGCTCATCCTGAAGAAGCCGAGCTGTTTTTTTCGACAGCAAAGAAATACTCTATTAACCCAAATAATTTGGGAGTCCCTTTAACCGTTGTGAATGGCAAAGTTTTTTTGGGCTTTGAATCAGATAGAACCAGCGGTTATGCTATTGAGATGGCAATTAAAAGAAATCATGAAGATCCCACGCGGTCGGACTCTATCATTTCTGAAAAGCGAACAATTCCATTTTTAGGTGAGCTTGATGTTACCCAGTACTCTTTGCCTGTACTTGCGGTGATGCTTGGTCTTGTCGATGGTTTTAATCCTTGTGCTATGTGGGCTCTCATATTCCTAATCAGTTTAGTTGTTGGATTAAATGACCGTACCAAATTATGGTTTCTGATTGGTACTTTTGTATTCACATCCGGAGTTTTATATTTTTTATTCATGACTGCCTGGTTAAATGTTTTTTTGCTTATTGGGTATATCCGTCCCATTGTTATTTTAATTGGTGGATTTTCAATATGGCTTGGTATGATGCAAACAAGAGATTTTTTTTCACCAGAACTAACCTGCCCTCTCCCAACAGAGCAAAAGCGAAAAATAATGCAGCGTATGGAGGAGTTAATAAGATCCCCAATGACGCTGGCAACCCTTGGGGGCATCATTCTTTTGGCTTTTATTGTTAATTTGATAGAGTTTATCTGCTCATCTTTTATTCCTGCGATTTTCACCCAAACATTAGCGTTATATAATCTTCCAACATGGCAGTACTATTTTTATATTTTGCTTTATGATGTATTTTTTATGCTTGATGATTTGATCATTTTTAGTCTGGCAGTGTTTGCTGTGACCCAGATAAACGATAAATATGCTAAATGGTGCAGATTAACAGGCGGGGTTACTTTATTCATTTTGGGAATTAGTCTGCTTATTTTTCAAGACTAATTTTTAATGAATAGCAGCGCTAAGGACGTATTGTCTTTAGACCAAGTAAGAGGAATTTTGCACACATTAGTCTAATTTGTTATCCTGAATAGCTTGAAATCAAATAACAGCGTGTCCAAGCCTTATGAAAAATACCAATTTAACTTTTTTTGATGCGACCATCTATCCAGGAGAAAGTTCAAATTTAGCGTTACCACTCCCGGAATTTTATTCATGTGCTTCATTTCGTATGCCCATCAAAATTATCCACGGAAAAGAAGCCGGACCTTGTTTATTAATTTTCTCTGCCGTGAAAGGAGATGAGTTAAACGGTATGGAAATCATTAATCGTTTGCTCAAGTCGAAACAATTAAAAAATTTGCGAGGAACCTTAATTGCAATTCCTGTAATGAATGTCTTAGGATTAATAAATCATCCTAAAGCCTCATCACATGAAACTAACTTAGAGGGTTGTTTTCCAGGCAAACAACAAGGTACTTATGGCGAGCGTACCGCCCATTTAGTTACCCAAGAAATTTTATCGAAGGCAAATTATTGTATCGAGTTACAAACAGGCTCTTTAAATCATGACATCTTACCTCAAATTTATTGTAACCTTGATAATCCAGACAGTAAACGTTTGGCGAAACAATTTACTGCTCCAGTCATTACTAATCTTATTAAAAATGATAATTCCTTGCGCCAGACAGTTGAAAATTTAAATATCCCCTTTGTAATGTATCAAGCAGGTGAAGCGATGCGCCTTAATGAATCCGCAATTTCATTAGGTTTATCTGGTATTCAAAACGTAATGATCCATTTAGGAATGTTGGACGAAAAAAGTACTCTCGATAACAGTGCCTATAAATCTATTTTTTCTCAAGAACAAGATTGGCTTCGTGCGCATTTAAGCGGCGTTCTCCATAGCGAAGTTGAATTAGGACAGATGATAAGAAAAAAACAAGTTCTGGGATTAATTAGTGACCCATTCAGTTCTGATGCGAGAGAACCCGTCAAATCTCCCGGTGATGGAATAGTGGTAGGAATAAATCGTCACCCACTTATACATGAAGGGCAAACATTATTTAAAATTGCTTCGTTCATTGATAATGATAGGGCTGAGACGACCATTGAAGCCTGGAGTGAAATCTTAGAGACTAAATAATGAATTCAAATAAAATAACCTATCGCGCTCTGGCAGTCTGGTTAGTGTGCGCATTATTCTTTATGTATGAATTTTTATTACGTACAGTATTAGGTATATTCCAAGAGCCGGTAATGACTCAACTACAATTGACGCCAATAACTTTTGCTCTTCTTAGTTCTACGGCTTATCAATTGATTTATGGATTGATGCAAATTCCTGTTGGCTTAATTTCAGAACGTTGGGGTTTAAAAAAAACTTTATTCATCGCAGTAATTATCTGCGTTTTTGCTGATATAGGTCTTGCCTTATCCACCTCATTCGTTATTGCTATTTTATTTCGCACTTTAATGGGTTTAGGGTCATCATTTGGTTTCGTTTGTTTATTAGTAGCAGTTTATGATTGGTTACCACGAAAAAATATTGCCCTGTTTATTGGCTTGTCACAATTCATAGGAACTATTGGTCCTATGCTAGCAGCTGGACCATTAAATATGTTATCCGAGAAATCTCTTGTAAGCTGGCAAGGTGTTTTTGGATGTTTAACCGGTGTAGGGATAGCAATTGCAGCACTTGTTTTATTAGTAGTGGATAAAAATAGAGGGGAAAAAGATAAATTTGTCACACTCACACGCACTGCCTCCGTTAAGGAAACATTACAAAAATTTATTTATCAAAAACAAATCTGGTATATTGCAGTTTTCTCTGCTTTTGTCTATTTCAGCCTGGAATATTTATCAGAAAATGAGTGCAAAGAATTTCTGATAAACAAAGGATTTTCAGCTAATTTTTCTGCCTATATGATTACAATCGCCTGGTTTGGTTATGCTGTGGGTTGTGCATTATTAGGCTATATTTCTGATAAAATTCACCGTCGTAAAACACTAATGATCGCTAGCGCATTTACAGCATTGATGGCTCTTACCGGTATTATTTACTTACCACTCAACGAAGTGATGACTACTTTAGGCTTTATCTTGCTCGGCATTGGCGCCAGTGGTCAGAGCATCGGTTTCGCTATTATGGCAGAACAATGCAAAGAAAGTCATCTAGCTGTTGGGTTAGGATTTAATAACGCGATGATTGCATTATTTTCTGCAACAATCGCTCCTTTAATAGGCTTTATCTTAGTCCGATGTAATCCCTTATCACTCATCGATTATCAGCGAGCATTTTTTGTAATGGTTGTTCTTTTACTTACTGCATTGATTCTTGCCTTATTTGGTATTAAAGAAACCTTTTGCAAATCTATGCGAGAAAATACCCTGCTTAGACCAAACAGTGGAGCATTGCAAAACTCCATGACTATAAATATGGAGGTCTAGCTTAAGCAATTTTGAATTTAGGAAGAATATCGAATTCAATTGAATGCAGAAAACTCCGCCTTTAAATGCTATCGGTTTGTATTTAAAGGCAGTATCAACACTTGTTTGCTCAAGTTAGTTATCCAAAACGATACGGTAACGTACCTTACCAGCTCGTAAATGATCCAGTGCTTTGTTAACATCCTTCATGGCAAAATGCTCGGTTAAAGGCATGATATGATGACGTGCGCAGAATTGGAGCATATCTTGAATCGTTGCGGGGCTTCCAAGCGGAGAACCGGAAACACTGCGTTGCCCCGTGATCAGTTGAAAAGAGGGGGCAGGAATGGGAGCAGAGATCACACCAACTGTATGTAATCGTCCGCGTGGGGCGAGTGCATTAATGTAAGCCGACCAATCAAGATTGGCATTCGCTGTATTAAGGATGAAATCAAACCTCCCAGCCTGTGCCTCTAAGGACTTGCTGTCTTTAGAGTTAACGACATAATGTGCCCCCATTTGCTTGGCTTCGGCTTCTTTTCCCGGTGTAGAGGAAAATGCCGTTACTTCACATCCCCATTTATTGAGAAACTGCAGAGCCATATGGCCAAGACCACCAATACCGATCACTCCTACACGCTGAGTGGGACGCACATCAAATTGCACCATTGGATTAAACACCGTAATACCACCGCAGAATAAGGGGCCTGCATGGTTAGCGTCCAAGCTATCGGGCAATTCTATTACCCATTCTGAGCTGCTGCGCACCAGATCCGCAAATCCTCCATTTCGTCCTACTATCGTCTGTTCTACCGTAGGACAAAGATTTTGATCGCCTCTGAGACAGTGATGGCAATGCATACAACTTCCACTAAACCACCCAAGACCAACACGCTGACCAAGTTTGAGATTTTTTACGTGTTCTCCCATTCTAACGATAGTACCAATCACCTCGTGACCGGGTACCACAGGATAATTACTAATCCCCCATTCATTATCGATCATGGCGAGATCTGAATGGCAAATCCCACACGAATCAACCTTGATATCTACCTGATCAGAACCGATTTCTCCTAGCTTATACTCGAAGGGAGAAAGTTGCCCTCCTCTTTCTCGTACCGCGTAAGCCTGAACTTGTGTCATGATAATCCTCCTTGAACCAAAGCCATTAGATTAAATTTAAATCGATCTGATCATTAAAAATAATACTGGCATAGCATTAGGTATCTGTCAAACCAGCGGGTAAGCTGGACTGCAAAGCTCAGCAAGCCTAAGTCTTGTAGACAGGCTTGGCGTACTTAATGCTGGGATCTTTTTTGAGAAGGTTATGTTTAAATTTTTTAACATGCAGATATATCGAGTTGCTGGATATATCAACGAGCATATAGACACCAGTAATGCCGCAGGGAGTTACTGATGTTGAAGGATAGTCAGGATGATTTCCAAGAGCAAAATAATAGGACCATGCGGAAGAAACAGTACCTAATAACTCTAAATAATACGTTACGGCAAACATCGTCAAATAGAATAATGGTTTTCTTCTCTGGCTCAAAAGAATTAGAAATAACAAATAACAAAGAAAACCTGCAATATCTTTTAAGATAATTAATGACATAAAACAGGTGATGAAAGCAAATTGATGCAAGAATTTTTCAAAGACCACATGGTAACTCCATATGAATCGTTGACGGGACAGTTGATATACTATGGCATAGGTAACCGCATGGCCTAAAGGGATGTATGGAGGGATATTATCAAGGTGATACCGATATAAGGTCAGGATTGTGGAACCTATTACTTCGGCGCAAAAACTAACAACGACCACGATAAGCATCAGCCAATATAATCTTCGTTCTGCAAGGAACAGAATCCAGCAGTAAAAAAAGATCATAATTGTATTATTTAAATCTTGTGCCTGAAAAAAATGCTCAGAAAACCACGGGCTATCCAGAAAAACAAAAATAGGTGCTCCGAGCAAAACTAAAGCAATTTGTAATTCAATTAAGATATTCTTATTCAAAACTTGACGATCCTTTTGCTATAGTACAAATTCCAATTCATTCAAATGTTTAAAAATAAAGTGACTCTTAGTATATTTCAAGATTAAATATGAATCACTGATTATACTGATTTATATTGATCTGCCTAAGAAAGACAATGACCTGGGGGGGACGATTCGATTGGCAATAGATGTTATGATTGGTAGATTAATATTAATGGACTATTTGGACTAAAATCATGAGTGTTAAGAGCAGTTTCCTAAATCTTATTAAAAATCCTAAATTATATCTTGCAGCAGCAGTAGGTACGATACCTGGAGCAATAACCGGGGGAGTTATTGGCGCTTTATCCGGTTGTTATATTGCTCCTCTATTTGGATTTTTTTCTGGATATAAAGACCATAAGTTTGGTATTGATGTAGATTTTTTCGTTGGTGGTATCTCCGGTTTGATTATTGGCGCGATCCTGGGAGGAGTGGTTACCGGGGGCATGGCAATTTTTAAAATCAATAAAAATAAAAAACAAATCCAAGCCGTATCACAAGACAATATTTTTGAAGTGTTAATTCCCTCCCTGGGGATAGGCATCGAGCTGTCCATCGGAATGGCTATAGGTGCCATTATTGGCAGCTTAAAGTTGCTGGGTATAGGAACCGTTCTTGGAGCGCTCACAGGAACAACTCTTATCCTGATTACGTCACAAATAATAAAAAAATAAGCTTATTACTTGCCTCCGAAGCAGGTATTGAGAGTTACTGCGTTGCTTTCGGGAAGCCAGTGACCATAATCCTCACCATGCCAACGACTGCTTTCTTCAAGTTTTGCCTCAACAATTTGTTGGGTAATACCCTTACGCTCAATCCAATCGTTACAGCGTTTTTCTATCAAAGTACGAATTCGACCGCGCATAAACGTGTAACGGCATGGGTTCAAGGCTTCATTCAGATTATCTGAGAGATAGGGTTTCAGTAGATTATCTTTGTTGACGTGTGTGGCAAATTCCCATTTATCACCATTTAAAACCAGGATCGGAGGAAGCGTCTGATCACCAATTTTTACGCTATGGGCAAGATTCATATAAAATTTCCATCCAGAATAATTTGCCGACAAATCAGCATTGGAATAGACCCCATTAATCAAGGTGCCTAAATAGGTCTGCTCAAGGATTTGACCATAGGTAATCATCGCTGTATGAGCTTGTTCAGCAGACTTCCCATGATTCAGGTAAAACATATATATTTTATAGTAGGTATGACCCTGCATGAAAAAATGCCCGAGCTTGTCAGTACCAAAATAATAATCGTACATATTGATCGTGGGTGCAAGCCCAATTATAAATAGGGGCGATTGCGAAAAAACGAGCCAATAAATGGTTTTCCAAGGCCGGATTTCTTTATATTGCACCGGTTTAATCTCATTATTTAAACGATTACCGCGCATCCAGCGCGGAAAGCCGGGACCAGTTTTTTGATATAATAAATCGGCGAGATAGACGTCATTTAGGCGCGCTGCCAATTTTGAAGCTGCAAGCCGACTATGCTTGGCTCTAGGTAGAAGCATTTGAATTTCCGAATTGGTTTGATCTACAACGCTTTTAATGGTTTCGAAAAGTTTGTGGCTAGTAGTCGGACCAATGTCTAGCAGTTCGGCAGGTGGAAGAGTAAATTGATCCGTTTCTTCTGCCAGGGCCTCCTGTATTCCCCAAATGTTAAATAATACCACTAAAAAGAAAAGCCTTATAAGAGCCATAAAGTTCATTCCACTTGAACCAATCGGGATTACATTAAAATACAAACATTGCCCTGTTGTCCAGACAAAAATCCTTAAGATATGTTATTGGCGGCACCCATTATCTTTCCGGGTATAGGCTGACAGTTGATGTCAGTAGCAAGTGAATTTACTATCAGGAAATATTAAGAATTTCAACTATTTAATGCCGCAAGCGATCAAAGCGTCCGCAAGGCGTTTAACGCCCAAAGATTAGCCCCTTTTTTGCAATTGATAGCTCCATTTGTGGGAGAAAATGTTCCATGCATCGCGTGTGTATGCAGAATTTACTTCTATGTCATGCATTTTATGGAAAATCCGTACTAACATTTAAACGATGAATTTATCCCATGCACCATAAGAGCAGCGAATGGTGCCACGGGGCAGGGTCAAGACAAACAACAAACTACCTGCCACAATGCTTGCGACTGTTGCGGTAAGGCTCGCTCCATAAACAAATGGGGTAATGAACAGAGCCAGAGCAAAAACAAGATTAATCAAACGCAGCACGCGAACGGATTCAGCAAGTGCTGTGACCGTGACGGTAACAATTAACGACCCAATCAAGTGATCGGCATTGGCCATACTCCCTGAAGCATCCAGGGTGAGACGAGTGAACATCAACCAAACACCGATTAAAATACACAAGGCCAAATTCCAGGGCAGCGTTACTCCACCTGTCAACATCTCTTTAATGATTGCTCGGGGCGACTGTTCAAAATCATCCTCTTTTTTCCTGTTTTTATCATCCACCTCATCTACATCGCCAACCAGCAATACCCGCAAGATGGGGCGGCCAGCCTTCCAACGGCGCCAGAGAAACATACTGGTAGCAATCAATTCATCAAATGAATAAGGAACCTGGATTAACATTGCTGCCGCACCAATAAGACACAATGTGCACCAGGTGTTTAGCAGTATCGGTTGAATAATAATAAAAGTAATGGAAACCACTCCTAAAGGTACAATCATGATTCCAAAAAATAAAACCAGCCAAGGCATGGTTCGCCATCGACTGGAGCTGCCAATAATCCCGGTTAAAATTTCCAGAATATACACAGTCGCTCCCAGACCTGCATCCGGTACAGGCCATACTTTTGATACATAGGAGGTAATGATTTCTTCTGTGCCGTTTTTTGCATCCGGTAAAAATCCGCTAAAAAAAGGTTCCCACACGTTGTCAATGTGTTCCAGCTGATAGGCGGCCAGATATCGGGAAATATATAAACCAATAAACGCTAAAATGATGATTGGAAACCGCTGAAACCAGCTTGAAGGTGAATAGTCCCACCCGGGGGGAATGGAAGAACCATGCATGGCAGCGTTTGGGGCAACACCAATCGATGGCTTGACGAGTATTGAGAATCCAATCACCAGAAAACCTATTAACGTATCGTTTAAATAAGCCCCAGCGGTGGGCGCCCAAAAAAACAATGGGGCGAAAATTAACCATAAGCCAATTAAGGCACACCCCCAGCGAGCAGGCGCTGCTCGCCAGGACAAACTTAAAAATGCCAGGGCGATCAATAAGACTCCACTTGCGATATCACTGACTGCCAAAGGGTATGATTGATAGCCCAAGGTGGGCGGTGAAGTAATAAGCCAGAATCCCAGAACGATATTTACAAAATGCGCCCAAAGATTGCTTTGGTGCTGTTTTCGAAACTGGACTTCATAAGCCTTTCGCGTCTGTTCAGCATGATGACCTTCATTGGCCTCCATCCAGTCTGGTTTGTTGACCTTATTTCTTTCATACCATCTATCAGGATCTTTTTTTAATGATCTAATGATGTTTGGCAATGTCTCATCTATTCGATGTTTAGGCTTCCAGTCCAGTTCTTTTTGAGCTTTTGTTATATCCAGCGCATAATGGTCGGATGCCAGATCAATCATAAAAGGACGGATAAAAGGTTTCTCCCCTTTGTCATATTCATCTGGAACCACCGGTTCCATTTTTTCTTCTATGAATGCCCCAATCTTTGCAATACTTTTAGGAACATTAATAAGCTCCACTTCTTCATCATGTATGAGCTGAGCGATTTGTTTTTGCAGATTCTCATAACTGATAGTTTCAGGTTCACCTGCCAGAATGATTTCCTTTTCTGGCAGGTCATTTCGCTTATCTAATGCTTTTTTAAACAAATCCGTTAAATCGTTTTGATGAATAAAAGATTGGCCGGCCTTAATATCTCCTGCATATAAATTGCTTTTTACATCTCGCTCATATACCCGGGCAATTTGGTTTGCCAGGGTCGGAACACCGCTTTGATCATCATAGACACCGGCTAAACGCAGAATAAGATAAGGAATTTTGCCATGATATCTGGCTATGGTTTCTTCGGCTTTAGCCTTGGATTTGGGATAGACCCACTTGGGTTCAACAGGTGTTTGTTCATTAATGCGTTCCCCTCGTTCGGAGGGTTTGTGTATCAGCATGGTGCTGGAGTATATAAAGCGGTCAACGTCAAAATCCTGTAGGGCTTCGAGCAGTTTTTTTGTGCCTTCTACATTAATCGTGTCATATAAGGGGGAGTCTTTACCCGTAAAATCAAAAAAAGCAGCAAGATGAATAACCCCTGCAATCTGTTCGCCAAATTGCTCTTTAAATAACTTGAGAGCTAACAACACAGACGTTGGAGAGGTAAGATCACAAGGAATATCACAGGAATCCACAGATAAATCAAAACCAACGACCTGATAGCGGTCTTTCAATTTCCTGGTCAGGGCTGTGCCGATTGTCCCGGCGGAGCCCGTAATGATGACGATAGGCTTGGTCTTTCCTTTTGCCATAACGCTCTCCCTGCCTGCTGATTGTTATGTTAAGAACATGTTAGCTTATTGAATTTTTAAATTTTTCTATGGCTTTTCTGGCTTCTTCTTTCGTATAGCCGTAGTGCCTTTGTAATTTACCAAAAATTTCCTGCTGATTGCCTTTGATTTCCAATAAATCATCATCCGTCAATTTACCCCAGAATTGTTTGATTTCACCTTTAATGTGTTCCCAGTTTCCTTCGAAAATGTCCTTGTTCATGCCCGCTCCTTTTAAAGTTGGAATGGTTATAAAGTGGTTTTTGCAAAAAAATGCGTGATACCTATTACCATAGTACATTATTTTATTATTTGTATTGAGATTGGGCCTAAGGTCTCAATTTCATTGATGTCCACAATAAGAGAATCAGAGGCTAAAAATTAACCGCCGTTGCGTTCGAGCATTGCTGCATCAAACAAAATTTATATAGAAGCGGTGTTTTTATTACAATTTCTACGTCCCGCGGATAAGCCGCGGGAGGTAGGGGTTTACAGAAATTGATTGATGCTGGCACGCCCATGCTATCCCTTAAGGATTTGGCACGACTCCTGCGGGAGCTCCTGAATTTCCACCAGGGCAATAAGTAATTTTATAGTTGGTTGAATTGACTCCAGTGGGATTATTCGTGCAGCTAAAGGTACTGCTTTTATCGTCAAAGGGATAAACGTAAAAGGGCGGGCATGCCGCTTTATACCAACCAAGTGTTGGAAGAGCGTTGGCACTCCATACAGCGTTGTTCGAATTATTTCCAGAACTATTACATTGAGCAACAATTTGCGGGTTTGAAGGAATCAATATATTGGTTGGGGCCTCCTGCCAATTTTGGCAACCACAGCAGGTTGTTGAGCCGGAGGAGTTATAACACGATTGATTGTACCCCGTGCCGCTGCATTGATACATGTTAGTAAATGTTCCATTGGTCGCTGGGCTGTTGCAAAAATAGGGGGCTTGCGAGTAGACCGTGTTAATACCGCACACTTGATTCGCAGTCCAATACCCTTCAAAAATTCCGCAGGTTTTTTGTGCTGAATTAGCTACAATACTGGCTCGAGATAAACCGCAAGCCTCACCTCCCGCTTCATCACAATCACCGTTCACATTACAATTCGCCCCGCCATTGGCAACCCAGATATAATTGTTGCCGTTGAGTACGGGTAGCACAAAGTTCCATGTACACGCACCAATCGTTCCACCTGTACCCATTTGGTTAGCCGTAATACCTGGTGCGCCACAAGTATAAGGATTGAATGCATCTCTTGTAACCCCTTGTGGCTCGATTGACATGGGAATGTTGATGCCGTTAATACCAGTGATGTCATAAAAATCGGACTCTTGTTGGAATGTAGGTTCCGCTTGTTGCGCGGGTTGACTCAACCCCCGTCCTACTGGACAACCGCCCTGCCCCCCGCCGCAATCAGCAGTAGAGCAGCCAGAGCTGGTACAACTGGTTCTGCCGCCAATCACACCGCTCCATACCAGGTGTTGTGTGGATGAAAGAGGATAAACATTTTCAACTAATGTGACATTTTTGGTGCCGCCATTGGCAAGTATTTTGTAATCACCACCGGGAGGCGTGGGATTTTTCCAGTTACAGATACCAGCACCAGCATTGGCTGCTGGATCACAGGCAAAAGTTCCAGGGGTCACATTAGGCTTATTGTCACAATCAGTATCTGTCACGCATCCATTAATTTGACCACCCCCAACGAAAGCCAACCAAACATCATATGGGCATTGATTCTCAAACATGAAGGTGCGGGTACTTGCTGATGAAAGAATGGAGAAATTGGTCGTCTGGTCAGCAATGAGGGTCTTACCGGAATCGTAAGGAATGGCAAGGTACTGATTCACCTCTCCTGCGGTACCAAGTGCTTGAATAGTGGTTGAAATATTACAAGTGCCACCACCTGCCGTAACTATATTACCACAATCATTAGCAAAGGTTGGCGTGGCAATTAAGGAAGAGGCGACAGTAAAATGGATGGCTGCATTATTAATTGAAATGTTACTCGCTGAGGTATTTTTTACAGTCCAACTAAGGTATTGGGAGGTATTCACCGCCATATTATTTCCAGCGGGTTGAATAGTAAAAAGGAATTCGGTAGCGCTGCTGCTAATATCAAAACTCAATGCAGGTGCGGGGGAAATCGTTTGGAACGTGGGGCCATAATTGATAATCAGGTTTTGTTGAACATGAGCCGCTGTACCACCAGCGTTGATAGTAACGATTACATTGCAAAGTCCGTTGGGAGGTACATAATGATTCATGCCTTTATATACACAGTCATCTGTAATTTGCCATGAAGTGAGCGGCGATGCAGGGGTTAGCATCGTTCTGGATGGGCTTATATTGAGCATGACTGGTGCAACTGGCACGTTATTCTTAATAGTATAAGTGAGCGTCTGTTTTGTATTAGGCAACATATTCTGGACGGTTTCTTGTGCAATAAGAGACAGCGGTGGGGTGCTTCCTGCGTAGACCGATGTACAACATAGACCCAATGTGAATAAGAAAGGCAGTTGCTTTAGTAAAATGTTTTTCATAAATAGTTATCCAAATAAGTAACTTAAGCCAAATAATACAGAGTGTGATTGAACATCGGTTCTGACAGGATAAGCCAGGAGCACCCCCGTTTCATTATCTGATATTCCACTAGTGGCATCGCCGGTATCGGCAAACAGGTAACGGGCAGATATCATCAAATGATTACTCACGGGTATTCTAACTCCAGCGCCAAGCTCATAAGCAAATTTCACGCCTGAACGATTGGAAAGAGTATAATATCCACCATCAGCGCCGATATCTGGTCGTGGTATATTTTGGAAGCTCATTGAGTTTTGAGCACCACCAATACCGGCTTCAATAAATGGCATCATACCGAAGAAGAAAGGCTGTAAAGCCCATTCAGTATCCAACATCACACGAAAACTTCTAACTTGTGCGTCGAAGGTGGCGTTATTAAAATCGGGTAAACTATACTCGTATACCGAACCATTTTGCGAGCTTTCATTATAATAAGCATTTACACCTAAAGAGATACTTCGCAGTACATTCCAGGATTGAGTCTTATTGGACTCAAGAATTTTTTCGTAGGAGATACCTATTGCAGATGCGAAATGGATTTTATGTTCCTCTGCTGCATAGGAATCTGTTCTAAATGTTTCCGCGGGGAAAAACACCTGTCCTTGTTGATCCAGGTCATAGGAGCTACCACCGGCTAATACGGTGATTCTCATACCACTTGCTAAGGAATCGGCATGGGAAAACGAACTGACGTTTTGCGGCGTAGTAACAGGTGATGAGGCTAATGTTTGTGTGGACTGTCCATGAGATACTCTCGCTACTCTATTCATTTTATCAGGGTTTAGAAGGGGAGCACCTGCCAGCGAGTCCCCTATAATTCGCACTGTTTCAGCTGAAGCCAATGGGCCAATTACAACCGAGTGCAATTGGCCAGTAGGAATCACTCGAACAGGGTAAGGAGTGCGAGCTGCTATTTTATCTCTTAATTGGCTGGCAGAATGCTTCGCTCGAAATGTTCCCGCATATATAGAGAATGGTCCATGGTGAGTTGTATTAAAATGGCTTGCCTTGTCAATTCCATAGACAATATGGGCAAAAGTGCTTTTTTGAGTAATTGCGATCAACACCAATGACAGGTTCAAAATAGCAATATGTTTTAAAATTACATTCATTTATCATCCTTAATAGCAGTAGGCAACAGTCTACTGTTTCAAATCCATCACCCGATTTTATGTTTTTGATTTAATGTGTTCCGAGAATGGGGGGAAGCCTCTTTCTTGATACGGTTATTTTAAATGTACAAGGATAGGTATCTTTTCAAGAGGATCACCATATGATATTTTTTTAATAAAATCAACGACACATAGATAAAAATAAGGTTACTTACTGCAGCTCCTTGCTAAAGTCCTGGCAAATCCTTTTGACTGACGACTATGGGGTGCAATCATAGTTTTAATGGTTGTGTAAATCATCGATTAATATAATAACCTCTGCTGAATGTAAAAAAACCAATTAACAATAATCTGTTAATTGGTTAGAGAGAAGGTACTATTAAAATCAAATATACATCGATTGCCGTATTTCCTTGAACCGCTCGTTATCATGTTCTTGCATTTCTTCAGCGGCTTGTAATTCCTCACGCTTTTGTTCTTGTTGATCCTTGATTTTCATAAGCGCAAGCATATTTTGAGTTTGTAATTCTTGTAAAATGGCAGCTAATAAAATGTCAGTAGTAGACTGCAATTTTATTTCTGGAACCGGTTGTTTCACTTGCTGAGTTTGTTGTATTGGAGATACTTCGGCGGATGGGGTTATTGGTTCTGGATTAAAAAAATGTAGTGATCCCTGATTAGGTTGTTTGGTTTTTCCATTTTGTTGAGAATTTGCAGCTTTCTTACCCATGGTGAGCTCCTTTTCCTTATGAGTCTCTTTCAGATTAATCTACATCTTGAATTAAATGCAAATGTTTTTTTCACAATTCCCAAATTTTGTGTTTTTGTTACCAATATTAAGCATATCCAGAAAGGGTGGGGAAAGTGAGTGGCTTTGGAGAGCTGCTAAGAAGCATTAAGAATTGAGTAAGAGCTTTAAACCTGCTCCCCGCATTCTAATCAGGGCTAATGCACTCAAACCTAACACGGGAAAAGCGAGAAGCAATGGTTCTGAATTGCATTGGGCGGTTACAATACCTATAAAACCTGATAGGCCAAACTGACATGCTCCTAACAACGCGGTGGCAGTTCCTGCTTGTTGTTTAAAATCTTTTAAAGCAAGAGCAGTTGCTGTTCCCATACTGAGGCCGATACCCAGAGTTAAACAGAGCATGGGAAACATGAAACGAACCACACTGACCTGATAGAGATTTAAAGAGATCATTAAAATAGACGAAAAAATGATCCAAAGCAGGCCCCAACGTACTATCTTTTCCAATGGATAAGTATATGTCAGGCGTGCAGAAACTAGATTAGTGAGGAATACGGTCATTGCATTTAACCCAAACCACAAACCGTACTGAGTCGCGCTAAGGTGCAGCTGACTAATCAGGATCCCTGGGGATAAAGCGCAAAATAAATACAAGCCAAGCAAGCTAACAGACGCGATAAGGGCATATTGGCGAAAGTTAAAGTTAGTTAAAATCAGCTTTGTAGTCTTAAATATATTTAAATGATCTGATTCCTGCTTTGGATAAACATAATCAGGAATATTGCGACATGCTACAAAACTCATTAAAAGACCAAGCAGTGTAAGAAAATAAAATCCACTATGCCAATCATGGGTTAAATCAAGTAAGAATCCACCGATAACAGGGGCAGAGCTTGCAACCATTGAGTTGACTCCACATAAAATGCTAAAGAGACGTGCGCAAACAGTAGTTGAAAAGTTGTCTCTTATTATAATAAAGCAGAGCAAATAGGTACCGCAGGCTCCAGCAGCCTGAATCATTCGGGCAATAATGAGGGTGGATATAGATTGAGCCAATGCTGAAAGCATTGATCCAATAAAAAAAAGCAGTGCTGCATAAATAGTGATGCGTCGACGTCCATAATGATCTGCCAAGGGACCTACGAGTAATTGCCCCAGAGCCACAGTAAGCATAAATACATAAAGACTTGCCTGCATTACAGTACTATCCGTTTTAAAAAAACGACTCATCTCTGGAATTGCAGGCACAAAAACATCCATAGCAAAGGAGATGCTAATAATTAAAGGAAATAGATACTGAAGACTTTGTCTTTCTGTCCAGCCAATTGGGTTCAATTAATGAGGTTCCTCATAATAATCTTAAGGAAAAATAAGAACAAAAAGGTTCCAAATTGTAGCATTAATTCAAAAATAAAATCCATTTAATATAAATTGATTGAACAGATAGTCTATAGAAAAGATACCAGATGACCGTTTTAATAAAATAATAGAGCATTGGAAACCTCTCTCATCTATCATGAAATGAACCTTCTTAGCTGTCATTAAAAATTTTTATGGCAAGAGTACTTTCAGGGTATGCAGTTTTCTGTCGCATATCTTCTAAACTGGTAAAGAAATTAAATGTCCAATTGCGATCTTGATAAGCCGCTGTAAAAAGTCCTGTTGTTGTGCCTGCATCTCTCTCAAGGAATCCTTTTCCAGAATCAGAATTTGCAATATTAACCAGGGCATGAATTGGATTAGAGGCATCCTTTTTAACCAGGCACACTCCTTGATTTAGACCGATACCTTTAAAATCACAATCAACGATTTTATAATTTGTTTTTTGGGTCAGCGCACGAACAAGTAATTGAATATCTGCAACTTGAGTACTTACCTTAATTTCAAAAACAGCTTTTTTCCGATTATAGTTAATGCGGACATTCCTCTCATTTAAAGTCTCATCATATTTATGGATGAGACTTAAGATAGTCTTTTTTTCATTTAAGACATTAAGTTTTTTAGTACTACACGATAATGGAATTAGATACATCACGTTCTGTTTTGTTGTCGGTTCAAATTCCGATTTAAAATCTCTAACCCTATCCTGCATAGCGATTACATGCTCTGTTGAAGCTAAACAAGAAACAGGTAAGGTAGGAGCATTAGGAGCTCTTGAAATCAGAAAATGATCTTCATCTATTTTTCGTTTTCTTACCATAGAACTGTTTACTTCAACCTTTTTTCCATTGAATAGATAGGCTGAATAACCAGATTCACGTGTTGTATGCGGGGGAGTAGTTGAATGTCTATCCATAAATTTATCGATTTTTCTTTGCCCCTCCTTATCTTCTATGAGCACCACTTTCTTGCCAACTTCTTTATAATAATGCTGTTCATGTTTACTTGACTCATGTTTTCTTTTCATGGTTGACCTTGCTTAAATAGCACAAAAAGATTAATAACTGAGCAATATTATATTGGAATAAAATTAAGAATTTATTAAAAAAGGAATTTTTTTAGAGTCTCTTTGTACGGGACACGTTTTTTTGTTGTCATTGCTAATGAAGTGCGCAACCTAATACGTCGCATAGGTCAGCCTCATAGCTTCATACTAAGCATAGTGCATAGCAAAGGACGATACAGTGGGCGTTCTTATCCCAAACTGCGGGTATCTGAATGATTAACTGATTCTAAGGGTTGACCCTCCTGCCATTCTATTAAAAATTTTTTAGCTTCTTCGGGGGATTCTATTTTAAATGAATTACTAAAAGCTAATCCTCTACCTAAGCTAGCATTATGAATGGAGTAAGTGCTTTTTTCTAAGTGTTTTGCAGCTAAAGAGCAGGATTGTATTGCTGCAGCAATTGATTTACTGGCCAAACTGCTGTCTCTTTCTGAAACAGCCCATTTTGCATATTGAAAATAAGCTTCTGCCAACATCATATAGGCATAGCTACCATGTAATTCAAGTTGTTGTTTGCAGTTAGCGATTGCTTCTTTAAATAAAGCCGGTCCATCTTCGTATTCCTCTAGCTGATTATGTTCCATTTTATAAAATAGGTACTCATTATATCGTTGAGTAGCATGAATAGATTTTAAGGGAATCGCTTCTTTTAAAAGCTTAATCTCGGTAACTGTATAATCAGTGTCTATAGTTTTTCTTAATAAGTCTGAAAGATAGAATAAATAAGCACCTTTTAGTAAAGAAAAACTATCCAGATTTGGATTGTCATGGACATAAAAAGAAATTTCTGAAATTCCCTCTTTTTCTGAGGAGGTTAAATAGATCCCCATAGTAGAATAAACTACATCCCATAGTTTTTTATATTTGTCTTGCTGACATAAATTGTAAAAATAATTACTTTCTCTTGAAATTTTAAATATAAATCCTAAATCTTCTATTTTCTTAGTTCTTTGAAAAAAGCTATCTTCATTAAATGAACTGTGGAATCCTCTTATAAATAGCAAATCAACTGTGTTTAATTTATATAACGACTCTATCATTTTATAAATAGGTAAAGGCATAACTTATGACTCCAGATAGTGAATTCAATCGTGGCTATAAAATATAGCACAATGCCATTTATTTGCGCTTAAAAAACTTTGGTGAAATCAGTCTTTGTTGGAACTTGAGATTCTGTATCTTCTTTCATATTTTGCATTGTTTCTTTTAACTTTTTCTGAGCACTAATGCTTTCTTCTAATTTTAATTGTTGTTCAAATTCTTTACTGGGCTGGATATTGCTAGCTAATAATTTCTCATCTATATCCACAATTTCAAAATCATCCTCAAGTTCATCTTGTTTATTCTTATCTTGCTCAACATCATCCTCATCATCAAAATCAAAGGATAGATTTTCATTCATTTGTTCCATTAACTCATCAATCTTTTTATATTGTAAGCCAATATTATTTCTTGGAGTAAACCTAAAATCAGGCGATTTTGCTTGAGTCAGAAAAGAAACAAGGGTGCCATAGCCTAAATTGATCATCCCATTATCAACAATGTTTTTAAGCTGTTTATTGCCATCTAAATAAGGAGAAAGATCTTCCAGCTTTTTAACGAGCCTTTTACAAGCCTCAAAATCTCCATCATTTCTTTCTACAGCTGCTATCAGATCCAAAAGAGACGTTGTAATCTCCAGGTCTTCTTTTCCTGCATTGGTCCATTGCTTCTTAAATTCATATTGACGTTGAGCAAAGAAGATACTCAGATCCTCTTTAAAGCCCTCTAAAGCTTTTTCAGGAGCGATTCTTTGATACTTTGAACCAAAGTTCATATCATTTTTTGCTATCTGTCCAAAAATATAATTAAACGGTTCGTTATAATTGCTAAGTTTTTTAATATCAAGTCCTGCCACCTCTGCAGCCATCCAGGTCATAACAAATCTGCCGCAGTGGGTTTGTAGGGGAAGTTGATATTTCATATTGTAAATGTCCGTAGAGAATTCGACCGATGCATCGGTTTCACTAAAAATTTCCGCTATTTGTTGTTTTATATTTTCCAGTTCTAAATTTTCTTCTTTGACAAAGGGGTCGCTGGTTAAAGCATCGTATATGGTAATATTACACAGAGTCAGATCATCAGATTTAGTCAGAGTAATACTTCCCATGATTACATGGTCATAACTTCCATTGGATACCTCGATAGGGAATAATATCTTCACTGTTTTAGAGCTATCTAAGTGGTTTTCTAAACTGTCCTTTAGCGCCGCTTTAATGTCAGCTGTAATATAGGTCACTTGTGATTTATTGGTATTTTCAAAAACAGCAAAATTTTTGTGGTGTTGAAAATCCTGCATTCTTGCTATTTCGCTTGCAACATGACTCCCTTGTCTGGTGCTTTTTATAAGCAGATTATCTGTAAATGAATTTTTAACGCTGTTAAGCCATGCATTATAATCCCCTTTATAAAAAAGAGCTTCCTCTGTTTTCCTGAAATATTGGGTCAAAGATCCAATTTTATCTAAAGAGTTCAGTTTTGACCCATACATGCATCGTTCCCATTGATGAGTCTTAAGATCGGACATCACTGGGTGATTGTATTTATTACAATTTAACCAAACTAAAGGATAGCCATATTGTTTACCAAATAAATTTTTTACTGAAGAAGAGTAGCTCTCATCATCAGCTCGTAATTCCAATTGTTGTAGTTGGGGGAATTTTTTTATTAAGTATTCGTTAAGATTGATTTCATCTAGGCTTAGTTCATCTAAAGAAGGAGAATCTTCATTGACTGGGAATATAAGCTTTAATTGATCTTCAACCTGTTGGTATACAGTAAGCAGCTCGTGTGAGCCTTTAAGACCTAAATATTCCCGTCCTTTATTGTTTAATTTTTCATAGGGCACTTTAATATCAAAGTTAAATGCAAGCTGACCATCTACATAACCATATATTTTCATGAGAACCACTCGCATATGTTTATTGCGTTATTGGATATGTTTAATTATAGACCTATATGTTCATTATATGTTATTGTGTATAATATGGCTTTAATGGGTTTTGGACGTATGGAGTCTGGTAAACACAGGAAGTGGTAGAATTAATGAAGCAATGACTTGCATAGGAACGTCTTAATGTTGATTAAATCAAGGTCAATCAACAAACAACAACGACTAAGAGTTAATTAGAAACCATCTTGGAGGGTGAACAATAATGCAATCTGTTGATGAAGTCTGTTCTGGTTTACAGGCACTTAAAATTAATGAGAAGAACAACTCTGATCCAATTAGTTCTACAGGGAATGAGAGTGACGATGATGGATTTTATCTTGTGGAGGATAGTGACTATAGAGAAAATGATGACCTCAGCAGTTTTCCATGGCTGGATCCAGATCACCCATTATATTTCCCTGCAACGCAAGCGAAGGATACGAATAGAGCAACGCGCTGGGAGGCTGTAGATAAGTTTTCAGTAGAAAACTGGTATTCGCATCTAAGAAAACATACCTTTGAATCACGTTTTATTACCTTAAATCACGATGATATTCAGTATTTAATGGGAATCAGTACACCAGAATATGATCACACTAAATTGGAACGTATTTTTAATGAAGTTCTTTTAGAATTTAACAATAAAGAAGCCTTTATGCGCTTGTCCACCAGAAGTCCTAAAGATTCTAAATATCTATTTGAGGAAGCCTCAACTCTGATGAGTAATGATTTTGCTTATTGGAGGGAAAATGACAACAAAAATCAGCAATTAGTTTCCTTTGTTGTATCAATGCTCAAAGCAATGAAAATTAAGGATGGTAAGAAAATAATTGAAACTATAGCACAAAGTCCTAGAGTTTATAGCGATTTACTTTCGCTTCTTAGCTCGGTTAATAAATCAGATTGTACGACAAAAGTTATTTTGCGCGAATGGCATGATATTCGTCCGGACCATGAGTTTAGAGTTTTTGTATCCAGACGACAACGTAAAGAAAGTATTGTTACTGCTATATCACAATATTTTCACTTTTTATATTTTGATAACGCTCCGACAGATTGTTTCAATTTTTTAGATGAGCAAAGTAAAAATACTCTTGTTACAAAATTTGAAAATTATGTTCTAAAGTCAGTAGATCCTGATGTTGCAAAATTTTTAAATTTCTCAAGTGAGCAAGATAATGACGATTCATCAGAGTGCATTCGTGAATATATTGTTGATTTAGGCTTAATCCCAGTAGAGCAATATTATGGTGATCTAACTGATGAAAATAAAATTGAGATTGGAGCCAATACTTATGTAATGGTGGTTATCGAGCTAAATCCATTTGCACCAGCAGCAACAGGGTGTGGTTTATTTAACTGGAAGAATGATTTAATGGTGCTTTGGGGAAAAAGCGAATGTGACTATCCTCTGTTTCGTTATCGTGCAACAACACGAGAAGATTTGCATACAGTAACGTTGCTGCCGTCAAATTATGAGTCGGTTATCCAAAGCGCACTGGCTAAGAGATTGTTAAACTCACTTCCTCATGCGAGCTCAATAAACCAGAGGGATAGATTTTTCTCGTCTGATCTACTTGTAGCCGAAGCTTCTTTGGATTCTGAGCAGGCTTTAAAGATCTAGCGTAAATGTAGCGGAGCATTTAACCCGTACAGATTGAATTGGAAACATGAGTCGGTCTTAGGTCTATAAACAATTAATAATTGGAGATTCAGTAACTTGTTGATAGAATTTTGTTTAAATTAAGAGGGGATCTGGAGCAAATGTGAGCCTTACCATACAAATCATAGGATATTTCGCTTCTTTTTTGGTATTTGCTACCTTTTATGTCAAGCGGATTATGACCCTACGCGTTATAGCAGTAGGGAGTAATGTAGCTTTTATCTGGTACGCACTAAGTGCTGATTTAGTGCCTATTGTGATTCTGCATGGATTTTTATTACCCTTAAACCTTTATCGTATCTACGAACTAAAAAAGAACATTAATGCCATTTCCGATCCCTGTAAGCTGGATGTAAAAATTCTTGAGGGGTATGCTGAAAAAAGAATAGTCAAAAAAAATGAGATGATCTTTCAACTAGGAGCCATCAGCCATTCCATTTATTTTATTAAAGAAGGGGCAGTGAAAGAATTTTCCCCGGATACTCATTGGAACACTAGAGAATTTAAAGCTGGAGATGTATTCGGCTTACTTAGTTATTTTTCCAAAAGCGGCAAAACATTTTTCAATGCTCAAGCCCTTGAAGACAGTGTTCTATATGTAGTAAGCCATGATAGATTAAGTGAATTATGTCTGCAATCACCTAATTTTGGTTTTTTATTAATGAGTTGGCTTGCCTCTCGTTTAGAAAGCCATCTGCTTTATGGAAGCCAGATTAAACAAAACTAATAAGGGGCTTGGCGAGAAATGCAGAAGTGCTGGCCCGACTGATGCTGCTATTCAATATTTGAAGAAGTTAGGGGGAGAATCAAAAGCAGACACGAAAAAGAATCAGGATACAGTAAGTATAGGGATAGTCATCGTCCTCAGAATGGTTTCTTACGTTATGGGTTCGATTTCAGGAACTCATCTTCAATTCCTATAAAAAATGCTTCAATTTATAAAAACATTACGCATATTTTTTAATATTTACTCGCTACAGGTGCTTGTCTCATAATTTTTGTCCTGTGCAATGAATCTTGACATAAAAGAAACATTCCTTAATCCTTGCTTAAGAAACGAATGCTATAATTTTCAACTAGAGATATTTTTATACAAAATCTCCAGATTTTATAAGCGAGTTGTTATGGCAAAAAAAATAGTTAAAAGTGAAACAAAAAGTCTTGGAGAACTAGAGGTTGCACAAGCTAGTTACGATGCCAAACTAAAGCAAATAAAGAAAGATTATCGCAGCATCTTAAAACAAGTAAGAAAAGCAGAGACGTTTAAAGAGCAAATTCCTGCACTCAAGAGTGAGATTGCTGAATTGCTTCGCCAAGAAGGAGTGAATCCACCAGATAAGGAAGAAATAGCCAAGAAACGTACCCAAAAAGAAATGCAAGTATTGGAATGTGAGGCGCAATTAGGGAATCTAGTCAAGGCTATTGGCATCAATTTGGGTTTAAAAGTTATCAATGAAATGAGTGGATTAGAAGCTGATTCGCTTAAGTTAGGCAAAGATTTGAAAACGCTGCCTTCTTTTATCAAACAACGACATCTGAGAGAATTTGGAACACTTGGTGAGGGTTATCTGGAAAAGTTTGTCGCCCAGGAAGCGTGGTTGCGCCGTTTAACAGGAGCGGATTCAAAAGGAGCAGCACAGGAATCTAAAGCCCAATTTAAAGCTCGTATTGCACCTTTTGAAAAAGAATTTTCTCTTTTGCCCAATAAAGACAGGTTGCTCCCTTATCTGGTCAGATTGGAAAATGGCACTCTTTCAGCATTTACTCGCTTGAATAAACAAAAAGCTGAAATTAACCATCTTACTGATTTACTTTCCAAATACGTTGAGCGAGCGAGTGATGAGAGAGGGTACCGTTCAGAAATTGACGATCCTTATGGAAAATACAAAGATATTCCTTTTCACCAGCTTGATGATTCTCTTCCCAAAAAACAGGGGATAATATTAGCAGGTATTCTGAGAGCGCTTAACCAAATTTCCAATCGTGAAGAGAGTAGATCCAAAAGTGTAAGACCCGAAAGCAACTACAAGGCACAGGTGGTTTTTCTTCAGAAGGTTTTAGATAGTAACCAATCATTGGGTGCCTGGCTTAGAACTAACTTAATTGCTGAGGAAGAGAAAAGATTTAGGAAAGATAATAAGGGTTATTTAGCCGCTCAAGGAAATGAAAAGTTACAGGCTAAATTGTTAAGTGAGCATATGGTTAAATTTTTAGCGTCTCCCAAATACAATGAAGAGTCTTTGCGAAAAAATGCAACTGAAGAACAGAAGGCGGAGTATTTGGAGCAGAAACGAGAATATGCGCTTATATTTAAGAAAAGCTTTAATCCGTTTGGTTCAACAAGCAAGGAGCAAGCCGACACCTATGTTCTTAAACAAGTGACTAAACTTCATTCTGCCATGGTTGCAGCTGAAGACGCGAGAATTGTTCTTGTCGAGGCTGATAAACAGGTCGCCACAGTTGCTGATACTACGGTTGCAAAAGAGGTACGTCAGGGTGAAGTGGTTGCTGCACAAACTGATCATAAAATTATTGAGCAGGGCTCGCAAGCTAAATATGAACCACAACGGTTTTTCTCTAATAAAACCTCATCCCCTTCTTCAGGTCCAGACGAGGAGTTATTACCTTCTGCGGAAATCGGTCCTCAATAGCAATAAGGCCAGAAAATCTGGCCTTATTTATTTAGGGATTTAATGGGTGGACAGGGCAGTATTATTTTTTTGCAAATTCTGCAAGGCTCTACTCATAAGTGCATGATAACAGCTCAATTCTTAAATTAATACCAAGTTATTTTGGCCATTAACCTGGGTATGAAGGGCATTAACCAATTCACTCACAGAAGAAATTGTTTTGCCGCACAGTGCATTCGCTGCGCCGCTTTTCACGAAACGTCTTATTGTGCTTCCAAGTTTCCCCTGTCGTAGAGTTTCTAAATGGGACAGCAGATCTGTTCCTTCATTGTCCAGAGCCTGCTTTACAGCAGCAATTGCGGCGTTCTCTTGAACTGGAGTTACCGTTTTTTGGAAAAGTGCAGCCCAACTACATGATGACTGTTGGTTTTGTTTCGCATCACTATAGCCTGATAACAACTGATTTAATCTGTTGTTACTTATGAGTGACGCTAACGCATTTTGGTAAAACGAGAGAGGAAGATTGCAATTGTTTTGCTTATCTTTATTTAAAACCGCTAATAGTGGACATTGGTGTTGTTCATTTGCTTTTTCAACAGCTCTGATATTGCCAGCGGCGTCATCTACAAAGAGGATACGGTTCACCCACTCTGGCTTGTGTTTTACAAATAAGTCATACATATGTCCCTTTTCAGTCTCATACTGTTTGACTAACTCTAATACACCATCAGCTATCAGGTAATGTGATCTTATTTCATCCATTCTTTCAAGATTCTTTAGTGCTGTTGCAAAAGCAATCCCTGGCTGAGACTCAGTATCAAAATTAATAACACCATATTGATCTTGCTTTAATAGTTTTATTGTCAAATTTTTATCAGGATGTATAAAATGGCTTAAAAAACGTTTCAGTAATTCCTGATCCAAATGCCAAAAGATATCACTGGACGTAATAACACCATGTACCTTAAACCCTTTACTTTCGATGTGTTGTACAAGTGCTTGTCGCTCCGCAACACTCTCTGAATCAATGTGCATGGAGGTGAACAAATAAAGATCATGAACTCCTGCTTCTAGGAGAACACTGAGTAAATTATCATTATAAGTGAGTTTTGGAGCCGCACCGAAAAGCAGCGTGTTATCCACGTCCAACAATGCTATATCGCGCTTATGAGTAGAACCAGGCAACTTATATCCTCCAAAAAAATAGTTGTATACATCTGACTGACGCTTTATGATTAATTGTAAATCAAAGAGTGTAAAGTATAGATGGGTAAAATTACCCAATAGATCTGATTTCCAGACGTTAAAAAACAGTCATAAGCCTCAATATAAACATTCTCTTCACATTATGTGTCCACCTGCTCACAGTACCCAATTTAATGATGCCGATGCTCATTTGCCTCTTGACCTATTTAGAAAAGGCCATTCTGAGATGATCTCGGACAAGAGGCTCCTGTTTCAAAAGAGCAATTACTCGACAAGATCGTGCAAGCCTATAGAGCGAATAACGAACAAGTTCCTTTTTCCGAAAGAGAAAATTTCATTGCAAGATGTACTTCTGCATTTAACCATGGTGGAACGGCGATTAAATTAAGAATACTGAAGAGAGAGCAAGCACTTCATGAGATGAGACATCCTAATGCTTACCGAAAGGGTTTTTCTCTCAGTTTTTTAGTTAATGCTCCAAAGGAAATTGATCGCGATTTTAAGAACAGCGTTTTAGGCTTGATTCGAGAAATCACAGCACAGGATAACTCTTCCGAAGCGCGCAGTGCGTGTACAAAATTTTTATCTTCTTTACAGGCGCGTTTAAAATATCCTGTTTACCACGATGCTGTTACTGACATATTGACAAACATGGTATCGGCTCAAGTTGAATTGACTTAAAGGCGACTAGTTGAATTTGAGCGAAAGCCCGGGTTAAGGCAAGAGCCTTAACCAAAAAATGTTTTTACCCCAATCATGACCGGAATGGATATTATCGCCCCATAATTACTGACACTAGCTTTTTGAATTGGGCACATACCCCATTCAAGATTTAGAATTGCTTGCCAATTTTTATTCCATAAATTACTTCATTAACCCCATTGTTAACAACATCATAATTAATATTAGGAGTCATCTCGATAGTGGATCCAATCTTAAAAATATAGTTAAACGCCCCTCTTCCCAAGAACTTACTTTTATTCCCTTCTTCAAATTTAATACCTGGGCCAATACCAAGGGTAATGTTTTTAAAAAAACTTAGGGTTATTAAACCCATAGTTTCAATTTCATGATGTTGCTCTTTATTATTCGGAGTATTCTCGACACTAAAAGAAAAACCCAAAGGGAGGATGAGCGTTCTGTGATATTCCAGGCCGTAAGTAAAATAATTATTATTTTTTACTTCTGTAGCTCCAAATAACACTGCGAGCAGATTCTTATTCTCTTCTCGCATATGTTGTGCTGTTTCCGAAGCATAAATTAAGTCACCAGATAAAATTGTTAACAGGACAATAAAATGGCCTAATATGTTTGTAATGCTTTGTTTCAATCTTGATCTCTCAAAATAAATACTATTACTTAATAGTAATCAATTGTTTCTTAGTCGGATTTAGGGTGTCAAGTTCGACTGTAATCACTCATACTTTAATGAACATGGATTCCAATGCCAAAGCAATGCTTTACCCGCCCGAGGACATTAGAACCGTTCTTTCCTCTAAAGAAGGGCTACAATCGGACTCAAGAGTACACTCTTCACTCCATCTCGCATCAAAAAATCTTAGCCCAGCTTGCCTGATTTTAGAATTATCAGGTTTGGGAAATTTTTCTGATATTGGTAATAGAGTATTGTTTTGAAGTGAATCTGGAGTATGGCTTTGACTTATTTGTTCTATCAATGGCTCCATTTGTGAAGGATGTTGAGTCGAATTTCTTCTAGGAAAAACGGTAGGCCAAGTAAAAGCTATCGATACGAATACTAAAATGACTGGAGACAATATTGCCATGGTAATGGTTAATGCAAGTTTTGCCCCTATTGCTTCTCCCAGGGTTTCACCAACATGAATTCCGCTTCGGATTCCACCGGCAACAGAATAAGCAAGAGAATCACCTATCAAAGCACATAATTTGAGTATGTTAATGGCTACATACTTTATCTTTTGTGCTTTTGTTTGGTATTGTTCCGGTGGTTGTTGTATTGATTCAAATTTTTCTTTTAAATCGATATACGTTTTCGGATTAAAGACTTTATATACTTGTGAAAAAGTATTAACAACCATGGTTGTCGAAGTACATATCATAGACAGAACATGTGCTAAATAGGTATCAGGAGTCGCGCCTAAAGCATTGAAAAGCTTATTAACCCCGGATACAGTAGTAAACCAAGTTAGCGTTGCATAAACAGCTAAAAAGACCGTACTTACCATTCCTAATAAGATACATCGCAGAAGACCATAGGGCTTTTTATAATCTTCAATAAAAAGATTTTTAAATTTTGCATAATTTTCGCGTATGCCTACAGCTTGAAACGAATAAAAGGAGATAGCTGCAATCAAAGATAACCCTATAGTTACTGCCAAAACCAGGGGATTAGAGGCGATCATACCTGCCCCCAAAAAAGTGAGAAGTCCTACGAGACCAGCATATCCAGAAATGCCCGCAGAAATACATGCCAACAAAGTGACGATACCAAAAAATACTTTCTGACCTCTATCGAATACCGTTTTTTCTTGTATATTTTCTTCGAGTGTCTTAAACGTTTTTTGTTTTTGAGGCTGAAAGCCCACACTATCAAGCATGGCTTGCCCGCGACTTAATAAACAAACTATTCCATTACATAAGGAAAGTACTAGCGCTATGCCGAGGCCAATGCCAAAGGGGGCTCCTAAAGTACTTAATAATCCCAGGCAAAATACCATACACAATGCCATGGAGGTAACGACTTTGCCTGTGACTAATGGTATTCCTTTTATCAGCCTACTTCTATTTTGAATTGGGGTTCTTGCAAATTCTTGGCCATTGCTAGAGTAGGTAGCAATTTGTAAGACCTCTTGCTTAGATAAAGTTTTTCCGCCCGAAAGTATCTCTCCCCACTTAAAGGTAAGGAAACTCCAAAAATGGTGGGAAAACGGACGTTTTAGAAGATCTGTTATTCGAAGATCGCCATTTAGGATTGCTTGTTGAACTTTTTGCGATTCTTCTTCAGTAAATTGATATTGATTGAAAGAAGCAATAATCCAATCTTTTTGAGTACGAAATTTTCTTTTTAAAACCATTAAGACTTCAGGATGCTTATGAATAGCAAAATCGATTTGATCTTGTTCTAATAAATTTACTATTTCTTTCATTTCCGACAAATTCCTTTTAAAGCAAATGAGGTAGCTTATTTATAATTTCACAAAAATTCCATTTAAATTTTTTAATTAATTCTTAATAGCTAGGATACCGCAATCATTTCTATTAGAAAGAATTGACATACTTTGCGAGTTACATTCTAATCTTATTTTTTTATCATGAAGATGGACAATCATGTCATTTTTGAATTTTCTAAAACCCGCTCCTTATCTTAATGAAATTCAGGATAAAACCCTTGTTAAAGAGCAATATCGTTATTGGCGTATTCGCACCTTTTATGCAATGTATATAGGGTATGCTTTGTTTTATTTTACGCGAAAAAGTTTTATCTTCGTGATGCCTGCATTACAAAACAACTTGGGGATGACTAAAACTGAACTGGGAATGATTGCTAGTATTCTGAGCTTAAGTTACGGCGTCAGCAAATTTTTGAGTGGAGTTCTTGGCGATAAGTCTAATCCGCGTTATTTAATGGCGATTGGGCTAATTTTGACAGGTGTTTTTAATATTTTGTTTGGATTGTCTTCGACCTGGTGGTTGTTTGCTCTTTTTTGGGGATTGAATGGTTGGTTTCAAGGGTGGGGATGGCCAGGATGTACTAAATTATTAACCCATTGGTATTCTCAATCCGAACGTGGTCGTTGGTGGAGTATTTGGAATACATCACATAACGTTGGTGGCGCATTAATTCCATTGATTGTTGCTATGTGCGCGCAGTATTTCGGCTGGCGTTCAGCCATGTTTGTACCTGGGATCATCTGCATTTTAGGAGGTGTTTTTCTAATCAATCGTTTAAGAGATACTCCGCAGTCGCTCGGTTTACCTGCGATAGAACAATATCGAGAAGATTTTTCTGGTTTATCAAATCACCACCAAGAAAAAGCAGAGTTCTCAGTCAAAGAAATTCTTTGGAACTATGTGTTAAGTAACCCATATATTTGGATATTGTCCATTTCTTATTTGTTTATTTACATTGTCCGAACGGCCATTAATGACTGGAGCATGTTGTACTTAACAGAAGTAAAGGATTATTCCTTAATCACAGCAGGTAGTTGTGTCATATGGTTTGAGGTGGGGGGATTTTTTGGAAGTCTGGTTGCAGGCTGGTCTTCTGATAAAATATTTCAAGGTAAACGCAATCCAATCAATGTTCTCTTTACCGCAGGAGTATTCGTCACTTTGCTGCTATTTACGTTGGCTAGGGAATATGCACCATTCCTCGATTCTTTGTTTCTTTTTTTCTTGGGTTTTTTTATCTTTGGACCACAAATGATGATTGGTATGGCGTGTGCGGAATTAGCACATAAAAAAGCAGCGGCGACTGCAACGGGCTTTGCTGGATTTTTTGCTTATTGTTTAGGTGCTGTTCTGGCTGGTGCTCCTTTGGGTGCCATTATCAAAAATTACGGCTGGGATAATTTCTTCCTTACATTGTTTATTTGCTGCTTGATTCCATTATTTATGATGCTGCCACTCTGGCATGTGAAAGTCCATCCAAAGGATAGTAAATCAGAATTTTCAGGCAAATCTGAGTTTGCTGAGCAAGCGTAACCCGTGTAGCAACTGTCCTGAATTTTAATTCAAGACAGCAAGCGGCTGGGCTGTAAAGCTCAGCGACCACTCTCGGCATTACCTGGAAATTTATTATTAACTCGAGAACAGTATATTAATGCAAGTATCAAATCCATTCATCAAATCATTTGCTGAGCTTTTCAGCCAGCCTACTCTTGCTCCTTGATGCGATTTAATGGCTCTTCGACTGAACGGGTAGCCAATTATTACTAACGTTTTGAATCGGTTTGTAATTTAGGCTCCCGGACTTAGGTCTATTGTTTTGCCCGGGAAATACCGGACGTTTCTTTTAATATAACTTCCCTGCCTTTAATAATTTCTTAATAAATTTGATATATAATAGTGCAACCGTGCATTATTTATAGATTGATGGCTCTAAATATATTTGATCAAGCATACTCTATATGTTGTTACTTTTAATAAGGATGAACACATGCCAGCACTTAATTTAAGCATCAATAAAAATAAATTTAACGCATTGCTACATAAATTTGCAGCAATAAAAGACGATTTAGGAATCAAGAAAGAGAATAATCCAGAGCAATACACTGTAGTATTTAATCATGCTCTATCATTGCAAAGGAATTTAATCGCTATAGGACAACATTTTTTTGATACTTGTCCAACACCAGAAGGACTTTTGCGTTTTAAAAGAGATTGTCACAGAGAAGTTGAAATTGCTGCAGAGGAATTTAAAAAACATCGCGGCGTATGGCATCAAATTGAGCCTGTTTTAAAAGCCTTACTCGGTATTTTTGCTACATTGACGATAATACCTGCGGTGGTAGTATCCTTTACAAAACAGGGCTATGTAAACACGTTCTTTGCAACACCGGAAACGAACTCAGAACAAAAATTAAAGGCTGTTATGCAGGAATTTGAAACGCAGGAACAAGAGTTGGATCAACTGTTTAATACCCCACTCCCTACAGAGATCTAAATGTCAATATTGTTGTAAACAAAGATTGAGCGTCGGGTCTTGACCCGACCTACTCTTGCTAAAATGCTTGTCTTTAATCAGGTGGATGTTCGTATAATAAAAGCATTAAAAAGCTTAATAGGATTCTAATACGATGTTTCCAGAACTAAAAAACAAGTCATTTTCTACGTATGTAGGGATTTTTTTACTTTGGTGTATATTAGTCGACATTCTTTTTTTCTATTTTAAAAAAAATGATAAAGTAACCAAACAATCGGTTAGACCAACAAATGTCATACTGGTGCTTGTGGATAATCAACCAGCTCCCTGTCAAGAAGCGTTTACTAAATCCGGCCAAACCAAGGATAGCAATCAGATTCATCATAACCTTGAAAAAATCTGCACTACTGCTGGTGGTGGAGAAATTAAGTTTCGGATAACAACGTCTGAAAACATGGGAGAACCTATTGGTGTTTCATTTACCTGTCCCGTAAAAAATACTGGCGCTCCAATTTTTTCTTGTGTATTTTCAAATAAAGTTGGTAGTTAAAGTTAAAATTTAGCATGTTTAAAGCAGAAAAGCGGGTGATGGGAATCGAACCCACGCCGGAAGCTTGGGAAGCTTCAGTTCTACCATTGAACTACACCCGCGATATTTGATCATCACATAGGATCATTTTATTTTCAATTGTTGCCTTAAGTAAAAATTTCCATTACATTGCCACCGCATAATGGATAGTCCAACTACAAATAAAATGGAAATTTTTTGTTCTTTAATGGGTATACTTTACCTATACCTTCAATTTTATACCCTTAGCCACTTTATTAGCCTTCTTTCATATTAATCGTCTGAATTCATCAATACAAAGTATTACCCAAAGGGATACCGGATACTCCTGTAACTCATAAGCTACTATGGGATATTGGGTAATATCTGGTTTTTTGTAAACATCTAGGTGTCTCTTTATAAAAGCAATATGCTCTAGCCGACCAAAAGGCTACTTTAACTGGTTTCGCAAATTCCATTGTAATTCTCCATAAAGCCTTTATATAAAATCAATAGTACTAAATACAACTAGCAATAAATTTAGTGAAGGGGACAATATTCTGATTAACACTAGCTTGTTCTAGTGCTTCCATATATTCGTTTCTTCTCTCCACAGGAATAATAGTCCACGTGTAATAGCCACTTGCTAGCATAACATTCATCAGAAAACGTCCAATTCTGCCATTACCATCTGAATAAGGGTGGATATAAACAAAAAAGAAATGTCCGAGAACAACTCTAACAGAAGGTTCCTTTTCCTGGGTTATTAACTGAAAAAACTCTTCCATTAGTTCACTAACAATTTGCCAGCGTGGAGGAATATGTTTTGATTGACGTATAAATACAGGGCTTCGTCTGTATCCTGCCAGATCAGTAGGTTTTAAAAGACCTACAGCAACGCTAGGTTGAAATAATTCTCTATACCAATCCCCATGTTCTTTTTGTCCCACATTGTAACGGGGGCTATTGCGGGCGTGGGCACGGTGGTCAATGATGCGAACAATCTTTTTAACATGTATACTGACCATTCCTTTAACAGCATTCATTGCAGCAATGATCATGTCATGTCAATACACCAATAAAGATTGAAAAAAATTCTAGTGTTACATTTTATCTGGTGGATTTTTATTCTTTGCGAATAGCGATGTTTGATAGATCAGCCAACAATTCACTGTGTTCATGGGATTGTACAATCCCTAAAAAGCCAGGACCTACGAGAATGCCTACTACGATAAATCCAACAATCATCGGCTGTCGAAGCAGCAGACAGATAAAACCTACAATGGTTGCCATCATAAGAAGTGAGGTCAGCTCATAAAAAGGAGAAGCATGTATTAATGCCCAATCCATCATAGGCCCCCATCATTATAGCGAGCATTTTCTCCAGCCCTGATATGGCTTATAACACTTATCCTTAAGCGAAGTTGTTTTTCAATTTCAATCACAGCGAAAAATATCGCGCCGGTTATAATGATGAGTACCCCATCCCAAAAGGGGATGCTTTCGGTGACAAATATTGTTTGCAATGGAGAGAAATAGGTAATTGCAAACTGTGCCACAGTAATTACGATAACTGCCATCCAAACTACTTTTGTCCCTTGAACTGCTTTCCATGTGAGGGATGTGCTGTAAATATTACGAATATAAAACAGATGAAAAATTTCAAGGACAACCAGTGTATTCAATGCAATGGTGCGTGCCAGCTCAAGGGAATAACCACGATCAAGCGCATAAAAATAGAGCCCAAAAACACCACAGATAAATAGAATCGAAACCAGAATAATATGCCATACCAAACTTCCGGTTAGCAGAGATTCATTTCGAGGACGAGGTGGGCGATGCATAGTGCCTTCTTCCGTTGGTTCAAAAGCCAGGGCAATCCCCAAAGTGACGGCAGTAATTAAGTTAATCCATAAAATCTGAATCGGTGTAACGGGTAAACTGAGGCTAAAAAGTAACGCTAAAATAATGGTCATTGCTTCGCCTGCGTTTGTGGGTAAAGTCCAGCTGATGACTTTTTTAAGGTTGTCATAAACGGTACGGCCTTCACGAACAGCGGCCACAATAGAAGCAAAATTATCATCTACCAGTACAAATTCCGCTGCCTCTTTGGCCACTTCACTGCCTTTTCTTCCCATGGCAATTCCTGCATCCGCGCGTTTTAACGCAGGAGAGTCATTGACACCATCACCAGTCATGGCCACTGTCATGCCATGCGATTGTAATGCCATGACAAGCCTTAGTTTATGCTCGGGGCTTGTGCGGGCAAAAATATCTGTCTTTAATACAGCATTCCCGAGTGTCGCATCATCCATGTTATCCAAATCAACGCCCGTTAATACGTTATTCAAATTGTTAAGTCCTATTTGACGACCTATGGCAACTGCCGTACTGGCATGATCCCCTGTAATCATTTTGACCTGAATACCGGCCGTATGGCATTGTGCCACTGCCGCAATGGCCTCCGGTCTCGGAGGATCAATTAGTCCAACCATCCCAAGTAAAGTCAAACTGCCTTCAACATCAGCGAACTCCAAAACGGTATGCTCTGGCTTTGTTTTTTTGGCTGCAAAAGCCAGCACGCGCTGCCCTCTTGCTGCTATCTGCTCCATTTGTTCCTTCCAGTGAGCTTCATCTAATGGCTGTACTTCATCCCAATTGGTTTGTTGATTTTGGCACATCTTCAAAATTTGCTCAGGGGCTCCTTTAACAAAGATTACCGCATTGTTTAAATGGTCATGATGCAGGGTAGCCATGAAGCGATGTCTGGCATCGAAAGGAATCAGATCGGTACGTACCCAGGTTGTGTTTTCTTCTTGTAGAACAAGTCCTGTTTTACCGGAAAATGCAAGTAATGCGCCTTCCATAGGATCGCCTTCCACAGTCCAGTTCCCTTTCTTTTCATGAAGCGCGGCATCATTACAAAGCATTGCAGCACGCGCGAGTGTCTTAAGCAAAGGCTGCTCGTTACTATCAATTACTTGTTCGTTTAAAGTAATCGTTCCATGAGGTTCATAGCCGATACCATCCAAAGTAAACAAGTCATTACTGGTTAAAACAGTGGATACCATCATCTCGTTAAGAGTCAGGGTACCGGTTTTATCGGTACAGATAACCGACACTGAGCCCAATGTTTCAATCGCGGGAAGACGACGCACAATGGTGTGTCGTCGCGCCATCGCCTGCACACCAATGGCTAATGTAATTGAAAGAACCGCGGGAAGACCCTCTGGAATTGCCGCAACCGATAAACCAACCATGACCATAAATAACTCACCAAATGGGTGATGTTGAACAAAATAACCATAACCAAGAAGAATTGCGACAACTAATAAAATGAATAAAGTGAGCCATTTTGCAAACAGGCCCATTTGTATGACTAATGGCGTGGTTAATGACTCTACTTTTGATAATAGTCCGCTAATGTGCCCAATTTGGGTGGATGAGCCGGTGGCTACAACAATGCCTTTGCCCTGGCCATTAGTTACCAAGGTTCCGCTAAAAGCCATGCAGGTTCGGTCACCTAATGGCACATCACTTGGGACAGGATGAATGTGTTTTTCAACAGGAATGGATTCGCCGGTTAAGATAGCTTCCTGGACCGTCAAACCATGAGATTTTATTAATCGTACATCAGCAGGAACTTTATCTCCTGCTTCTAGCACAATAATATCACCTGGCACAAGCGCCTCACCGGCAATACTCAGTCGTTCTCCATCTCGTAATACGGTGGCAGTAGGAGACAGCATGGTTCGAATCGCATCCAGTGCTTTTTCTGCTTTTCCTTCCTGGATAAAGCCTATCAAGGCATTGATGACGACAACGGCTATAATAACGGCAGTATCTACCCAGTGTTGCAAGAAAGAAGTCACCAGGGCTGCACCTAATAACACATAGATAAGTATGTTGTGAAACTGGAGTAAGAAGCGAAAAAAAGAACTGTTTCTTTTTGGTTCCGGTAAGCGATTAAGCCCATAAACCTTCAATCGGCTTTGAGACTCCTCCTTGCTTAGACCCAACTCTGTGGTATGTAGTGTTGCAAGAATTGTTTCTGGTAATTGCTCATGCCAGCATGGTTCTGAAATGATGTTTTGTTGTTCCGCCATGTTTCTCTTATCCCTGATTAATAGGCTTTTACCGGTGAAATAAAGCCAAGCGGTTTTAATGCCAGTAAAGAGCAGTCAATTTTCTGCAGGATGTTTTCTGCTGTATTGCCATAATAAATCCCGATATCCCAGTACGTGCGACCGTACCCATCACCAAAATATCGATTTTTTGATGAGCAGGGCTAATCCAAAGGGTTGATTTGCTAGTTTTTTAGGTCCAATAAAGCGTGCTTGGCTTAATAAATAAGGCAGTGAGAAGTTCACTATTGCCGCTCTTTCTGCAGTTATGCCAATTGAACTGGTCGCTACATCAATTGTTTTTGTATTCACTGCATCAAGTATTTTATCAAAACGAATCGGAATAAATTGGCAGCGACGTAGTAAGGTTTGGCAAATATATTCCATCATTGAAATATCATAACCATAGAATTGATTATTAGCTCCTTGCATAACAGGGTCTACTCCAATTATAAGGGGTTCATCTTGAGCTCGAAGAGGTTGGGTAATAAAAACACAAAGAGAGAGTAGAACAGGAAGAAGTTTCATTCAATCAGCCCGAATATTATTTTGTTTACCAATAGAATATAGGGTTATGGTTTATTTGGAAATGTAGTACGAGATAATTCCTGTATTACTAATTTTACATTAAATCTGTTTCACATTATGATTTAAGCCTAGAGAGTTCTTCACTTAAGTCCCACTTCTGAAATACTGAGAACTCTCTGTCTCCTAAATGGCATTGAATATTTTAATATAAAACATAGACCAAAATCTCGAAATTTGTGTTGCGATGCAGATTTTCAAATGAATTTATCCATTAGACAAGGCCAAGCATGCAGATACATTCCAAAAACTGAAAAATAACGTGCGAATAAATAAGGCATATTCCACAATATTGCTTATTGACTCATATTCATGATGTTGATGCTGCCGAATCATTCATAATCGTGGATGGCGTATTCCCCATCATTGGGTTCTGGGCTGTTCTCCAGCATTTCCCAGATTTCTTTCATGATGTCATCTTCGCTTTGTATAGCATCAAACCACATCAATTAGCAGACTGGTATAAAGCAGTCATTGTGTTGGTGGAGACAGATAATTACCGCAACGCCTTACTGTGGCATGATTATTTTTTATTACTCTTATTCACTGGCATGCGAAAAATGGAAGCAGCTTCTTTACGCTGGGAGGATATTGATCTCAAATCCAAAACGATCACTTTGCAAGATACCAAAAACCACGAAATCCATACACTGCCTATGTCTGATTTTGTCTATGAGCTAATGGAACGCAGAAGCCGGAATAAATCCAGTGAATTTGTGTTTCCTGCTGAAAGTAAAACTGGTTATATCTATGAACCTAAAAAAGCGGTGAATAGGGTTGTGGAGTTATCAGGTGTAACATTTACTTTGCATGATCTGAGAAGAACATTCGCTACTATTGCTGATAGCCTTGATCTACCTGCTTATGCTTTGAAGCGATTGCTCAATCATAAAATGAATAATGATGTTACAGCTGGGTATATTATGAAAGATGTGGAGCGGTTACGAAAACCTATGCAACAAGTAGCTAATTTTATACTTGAGCATATGATGGAGACAGCTGAATTATGACTATCAATGAACTAATAGAGCACTGGAAATATATATCACCAATAATACGTGCGCCTCAAAGTACGGAGGATTATAATCAGTTGGCTAATGTCCTTGATCAACTGTTGGATATAGTCAGGGATGATGAGTCTCATGAATTAATGGGATTAGTTGACATTATCAGTCACATGATTTCTATATACGATGAAACTCATGACTATTGATACTTTAATAAATTAAAATCTTCCATAGTTTATGGCGGTAGGTCTAATCATACTAATTCTTCTATGTTAACTAAATTCGTATTGCGACCCAATCTTTTTAATCGCTGAATTTACTGTAAGTTAGTTAATTAGCTGAGCAATCCATTGGTCGTATCTTAATTTCCTAGTACCCATCCCAATTGTCTCTGATTCTCACCATCTCAACGAATTCTTTGTCAAAAAAATAATAATGTAATCGTATTTTTTTGTCATAATCAAAAGCATTTTCAACAATATAATACTCGCCAACCGCAGCCAACGCGCCATTTTGAAATAACGAGCCCGATATACATAGGTAATCTTTTTTATTGAAGGTAATCTTTGCTACAGTCATGAAATTATTTATATTTCCTGGCTTAGCAATAGAATGATTCGAATGATTAATCGCATCGGATAATTTTGTCCGGCTGTCACTTCTTACAAAATATTGGTTATCTTCTATACTAAAATGGTGCATAAAGAAATCAAATTGATACCGTTCTTCACTGCCATTAATTTCTTCATAATCATAACTTCCATATAGCTCTATATGCTCAACACCATTTTTAACCGGAGTTATTGAAAGAGGTGCCAAGCGCCATAAATCATTAGGAAGATACATGTAAATGGCACTATCTCTATTGTCAGCCTCTCCATCATGACAAGAATCTATGACTTCTTTGGGTAATTGAGCAAAAGCTATTGAACTAGTGATTAAAAACGTAATTGTAAATAAGTATTTTAGAAGCATTTTTTTCTTAGGCCAGGATGTGATGAGGATTTGCTAGTTTTGAAAAAGCTTATACTTATTCTGATTAAATGTAGCAAGGGATTTCCTCAGAATTTTAAGCTTCTATAAAATTAATAAGTTGGGATATTAAACTGCAAGCGACAGCTCAACATTTCTCATACCAAGAAATCAGCAGCGCGATTTCATATTACACCAGCTACTTTCATTGATTAATTTTAAAGCTATATTGTTTCAGATAGATGCCTCATGCAAGAAAACATCAAAATGTTAGCATGAATGAGGCAAACGGTGATTTTTTACCAAGTATACAGAAATCCTATATAAATATAGTATTTCTGTATACTTGGCATTACAAGCGCTGTGAAGTCAGTAATAAAATTATTTTTGTTCATAATTGTTGTATGTTCATTAAAAATGAACAGAACGTAAAAATGAACAATCTCCTTCTGCCAATTGCTTTTATTAAGTATTTTTATAAGAAATAATTCCAAGATAAATCATTTCTGTGTGTGGAAATCATAGGTTATTAAGTTGTGGAAATTATAGTTTATTGTGCTGTGTCAACAAGTTTTCTTGGTAAGATAAAAATCTTTGGGACTAAGGGGACAAGTGGGATGTCCTCATAATTACTGGAGTAGATTAGTCCCAGCCTTCTATTGCAACATTGGGACGCATGGGACATGAGTAATTCTTGCATATTGAAGGCTATGATTAATTCGCAATTCGCGAATTAATGACATGGCATGTTTAGTATTTATTTCCAATATCAATCAATATCATTCGATATAGCTTTATTTTTCTCACTCTAGTCTCAATCAAGGAACGAAAAGGGTATTGCCCAGAGATTATCTCCAAATGACAAGCATTTATCTCCACTATATAGAACTATCCCGCTTATCCAGTTTTTATCAGCTAAACTGGCCAGTTTTCTCAATCCACGGAAATCTTGATTAAGAATAGTTTGACTTGCTTTAACTTCAATACCAATAATCTTGCGTGCATGATTTTCAAGAATAAAATCTACTTCCACTTGGTCTTTGTCTCTATAGTAATAAATATTCCATGGTTCATTTGCTAGAGTGCACATTTTCAGTAATTCGCTATATACCCAAGTTTCTAGTAAAGCTCCAAAAGAAGATTTAGCATTTTCAATGCTTTCAATGGTGACTCTGTTTAGACATGCCAAAAGCCCACTATCAATAAAATGAATTTTTGGTGTTTTAACTATCCTGCTTAAGGTATTGTCATGCCAAGGTCTTAATTGATGTACTAAAAATAGTGTTTCCAGTAAACCGACATACTTCTGCGCTGTTTTGGTATCTAAATTTAATTGCCCACCAATTTGAGTAAAATTGGTTAATTTTCCTGATTGTTGAGCCAGTACCTCCAGTAATCGAGGCATTTCCACTAATTTTTCTATTGATGAGATATCTTTTACGTCTCGTTCCACTATTGCTTTGATATAAGATTTAGCCCAAGCATTTCGTCTTTCAAAAGTTGGTCTCGTTAACATTTCGGGATATCCACCACTCAGAGCTTGTGAAATAACGTCTGATTGCTCTGAACGTGTTGCTTGATTTGGCCAGGATTGGTCTAATGCATATTTTATAAAGTGATTTTCCCTACGTTCAATTTCAGCCAGAGAAAGTGGAAATAAGGTTAATATTTCCATTCGACCAGCCAAGCTATCTCCAATTTGAGGTAATGCTAGTAAATTGGCTGATCCAGTTAATAAAAAGCGACCGGGCTGTCTATTTTCGTCAATTGAAAGTTTTATCGCACGTAGTAATTCTGGAGCGCGTTGAATTTCATCTATGATTGCTGTATCGATTCGATTAACAAAGCCTACAGGATCTTGCTTTACTGCATTAAGAATATTGTCATCATCCAATGTGTAGTAGGGTAAGGAAGTCGAGTATTCTTTGACTAAAGTGGTCTTTCCTGATTGCCGAGGCCCGTTAATTAAAACAACGGGTGTATCCTTCATGGCAATTTCCATTCGACTTTTAAGTTGTCTTGGAAAATTATTTTTTTTCGTATTCAAGAAGCTGTCCTAAGTTTCGTCTAATATGGATTATGAGTTCGTCCATTATGGATTATATGTCCGTCTAATATGGAATATAGCTTCGTCCAAAATGGAATGCAAATAAATTTTTGCGATTTATTCAATGCTTTGGTAGACATATAAAAATATCCGGGACTAATGGGACACGTGGGGCATCCATGTCATTACTGGGCTAGACACGTCCCAAGCTTATTTTGGGACTTTGGGACGTATGGGACACGGATATTCCTGCACTTAAGTAATAAAACTAAAAGTTATGATAAATTCGCGATTCGCGAATTGCGAATTTATGACATGTTATATTTCATTTTTAGTATCAATATCCTTCGATAACACATCTTTGAAATTGATCTTTTGTGCTTGACATTCTTTGAGGGAATACGAGATACTTTTTTCAAGCTTAAGGAGTAAGCCCGATGTTCCAACAAAATGTAGGCAGTTGGAAGTCAAAGGATTAGGAGAAAAGAATATCAATCAATTGTCCAGGGTGATACTGGATGATGCGTTGAGTTCTGTTCAAGGAAGATACATCTCGGCATTTGGCTGAGGTGTAAATAACTGAGGAATTTCCTATGACTTTAAAAAAACCATCCCATTTACATCTATTAAACGAATTTGAATCTGCGCCACATTCTGCACTTTTTAATCAACAAACGATTGCTGCGGTATTAAGCTGCTCCACCCAGTTACTTGAACGTAACCGCTGGGCGGGTGGTGGTGTTCCCTATTTAAAAATTGGTCGCAAGGTGTTGTATCGAAAAAGCGATGTGTTGAATTTTCTCCAACAACAAAAAATTTATTACTCAACCAGTGACGAAGGTCAGTTACAGCTTGTTGAAAACGCATAAATTCAAAATTCGTCAGAATGAATTGGATTCATTCCGATGGTTTGACTGTTGTTTGGAGAATATTGTATGTCACAAAATCATGTTATTGAATTAGCCAATACACTAAAGCAGCGCCCAATTGTATGCGACTATGCCGGTGGTCGCTTTCGGTTAACTAATGAGGGGCTAACTTTTATCGGTATTGATAAGGATGGAACTCCTTTACCACCTCGGTGGATATGTGCACCATTGTATGTCGTTGCAAAAATCCGAGATGCTCAGAGCGGTGAATGGGGTCGCTTGCTGGAATGGCAGGATGATGATGGGGTAACTCATCAGTGGGCGATGCCCCGGCTTTGTTGCAGGGTGATGCCTCCGATGTGAGGCGAGAGATCAATATGAGCTAATTGGTATCGAATTGTATTTTATATGGAATATCTTGAGTCAAGGAAAGGCAAAGAAACCTAGTCATCACTAGGGTTGTATAAGTAAAATCTTTCAAAAATTTTTATTACTAATCTAGCTTAAAAAATATTAAATTATTCGCATTAAACATAAGTAATAAATGACTCATAGGATTAATAATGACACGTTGTAATTTTATAAGCCATTGAATTAAAATGTATAATGTAAATTACAATGTATATTGGGACACATATGGGACATTAAAATTAAAAAGGTTGTAAATGTGTTTAAAAAATGCTCAAATATGCGTAATTAAAAGACATGAGAATTAATAGTGAATTATAGTGGTAATATTTTTTTTGATAGCGCAATACCACATGGAGCACTCCTTTTGAGTTTACGTGGGGCTATAAATAATTTGAAAGACGCACTTGAATCAGGCAAAGGTAATCTGATAATCAATAGGCGAAGAGAGTTATTCGAAATGTTATCAATAGCTAAAGGGATAAATATGGAAACAGACAAATGCCAATCCATTTTATCAAAGCAATTAATAAGTAATCTTATTTCAGAAATTGAAAGAGGAGATGTTATTTTGATTCGTGCTTCTGCACTTCTTTCAACTTCCTTGGTTCTTGTCTGATTAATTTTTCACGTAAATCTTTAATTTTTTTTGCATATGTTGATTGTGTAATATGCAAGGCTAATGCCCATAGGTGGTATAAAAAGCCATTTCCTCTTTGCTTTTCTACAACTCTATAATTCCTTAGACACTCTTTAAATTCTTTTAGCAATGGATTTTTCAAATCAGAACGAAGTTGTTTGGCTAACTTAATGGAGTTATTTTTTCTATTTATAACTTCAACACAAGCATGAAATGAATCTCGAACGAACTCTGTCTTACCGCTTGGTTTATGCATTTCTGTATGGTACAGACCAGCAGGACTGGCAGACCCAACAATTTTATGCTCTATTAATACATGGAAATTATTTTTACCTTCGCATAATTTAGTAATTTCATCAAAAAAATCGTTTATGAGTTGTTCAGCGCTATTTTTAAATTCATCCAAATTGAGGCCATTTAACTTTCTTATTACTGGCGTTGTTCTAATATTGAACTCCTGATCAACAATCATATAACTAATAGATTTTTCAGAGCTATCCCAACGAAAAGCAGCAATTATATCCATTTAATTTACTCCTTTTCCCCAGAGGGGAGGTGGCGCAAACGCCTTATGTAGACTTTAGTGTCTACTTGGTTGTGACCGCCAGTAAACACGAACATGAACTGGGAAGCTTGATAGCTTTCTCCAATGTTGCCTTACATAAACGGTTTTTAAGCTATTCAGCATAAAAACACCTTTATTATTTCCTTGGGTTTAGCCCAAGCCTCTTAGAGCATTATTGCCCTTCATCACAGCAATTGCTCAAAGATAAAATAATAATAAGGCAAGACGCCACTGTATAATTATAGCCCAATAATTGAATGGTCAATTCTTAAACTTCTACTAAACTAAGATAAAAAGGATGAAGAATGAAAAAAAACAATTATTCAGGGATGGAGATCGGATCTACTATTAGACCATTTTTAAAATGGGCAGGTGGTAAGTTCCAGATAATAAATAAGATTCGAGCGAATCTTCCAAAAGGAAACCGTCTGATCGAACCATTTGTAGGTTCTGGATCAGTTTTTCTAAATTCGGATTATAATAAATTTCTTCTTGCTGATATTAATCCTGATCTAATTAGCTTATTTACCTTTCTCAAAGTTGAAAAAAATGATTTTATTGATTTTTGCAGGCATTTTTTTGTTGCCGATCTCAATACAAAATCTGCGTTTATTTCATTAAGGTCGGAGTTTAATACAACAAAAAATGTTCACCTAAAGGCGGCATTATTTCTGTACCTCAATCGCCATTGCTTTAATGGTCTTATGCGGTACAACAGTTTTGGGAAGTTTAATACGGCTTTTGGAGATTATAAAAAACCATATTTTCCAGAAACAGAAATGCAGGCGTTTATTCGGAAAACGGAAATAGCAGAATTTAAATGTGCTGATTATAGCGTGATTATGGAGGAAGCAATTAGAGGGGATGTAGTTTATTGTGATCCGCCATATGTTCCATTATCTGCATCGGCAAATTTTACAAAATATCATTCCACGGCCTTTGGTCAAGAAGATCAGAAGCGATTGGTTGAGTTAGCTAAAAAATTAGCCACCAAAGGAATCCCTGTAATTTTATCAAATCATGATACGGCGTTTATTCAGAACTTATATCAAGGCTCCAGCCTCGTCAGTTTTGATGTGCAACGTAATATAAGTTGCAATGGCAATACAAGAACCAGAGCGAGAGAAGTGCTTGCTTTATTTGATTAGGGGCAATGTCATGAAACAAGGTGGTTCATATGCAAATAGCAGTGGAGGGGTTCTCGAGGGATTAGTTGAGTTTGCTCTCACAAAAAAAGGATTTACTGTTGTTCGTTATAAAGATTGGAAACTAAGCCCATCAAGCTATGGAGAAGAGTTATTGTTAAAAAATGTTCCTTATGAGGGGCTTTATAAACATGCCAGTGCAACTGAGTTTGTTTTAATGTCGAAAGTTTATAATCTGTACACTCGGATTGAATGTAAGTGGCAACAGGTTTCTGGAAGCGTTGATGAGAAGCTTCCTTATTTGTTTTTGAATTGTTCTGAAAAAATGCTTGAGCCTCACATTATTATTTTACTGGACGGGGGTGGTGCAAAACTTGGAGCAATCGAATGGCTTCGCGGCTCTTGTGAGAAATTTAATTTAATGGAAGCAAGCACTTCAAAACGTAGAATCGATTTAATGAATATGACTGAATTTATTCAGTGGGTTAACTCTGTTTTTAAATAGCTGATGTGGGTCAATTATTCGGAAGAGAGTTATTAAAGTAAGAGAATAATAACAGTAATAATAGAAATTGATGTTGATACACTACCACCAGTCCATATTTGCAGCATTATCAAATTGATCACATAGCTGCTCAACTAAAGTGTCCATCTTATCTAAAGTTTCCATGGCTTCTATATATATCCCGCTTTTAGCTAATGATAAAATTGTAGGCAGTTGACTTTCTTGTATGTACAAATATGCTGGCTTTCTAGAATCAGTCCATAACTTTGAAATAAAATTTTCTATTATAGAAATAGCCTGGTCATCCTGAAATTCCGAGTTTTGTACAAATGAAAATTGAAATTTTTCTTTTTGTTTGGGCATAAAAACAGGCAGGGCACCAATTTTTGAATGGAAATGAAATGCTTCTCCTCTTTTCCCAAAGGCTCCATGAGTGACGTAATTCCTTATTTGTTCTTTTATTACACATAGTTGGTCGTATAGTGGCCTTATTCCATCTGTAATTTCAATCGCTATTTTGAATTTTGATTGCCAATCATCTAAGGCTAATTGTGCTACTTGTTTCCCCGTACATATCTTTCCGGTAAGAATAGCTAAATGAATAAACACATGCTCAGTCCAGCTGAAAAAAGCATCGATTGATGCCAGCGCTAACCATTCTTTATGATTATTTAATTTATGTAAGAGCGGGGATAATGTGTAGATAGTTAGTTCTTTTAAATTTTTTTTCTGCTCTATTTCTTTAATGATAGATTTGTACTGCTCTAAAAAAAAATTGTATCTTTCAAATAGAACCGTGCTATGGTTTTCGACATTTAGGTTCGAACTATCCATTGCTACAAATGCCCGCCATTGAAAATAGGGTTTTATTTTCACTACGGCTTTGTTAATTAATTTCACAATTTTTTTTGCTTCTGTTTCGCTCTCATTCGGATTATAAGCAAACAATCCCAATCCCATTTTTCTGTGTTCTATTAAAAAAACAGTGCCTTCAAATGCGATGGGAATAGACCATGCAATCTTTTCTGATTGTCCATAATCTTCAAAACCTAGCAAATCTACAAGTAGAAAATAAACAAGGTAATATTCGGGCTCTACCCCAAAAAAGGGGGCACTTTAATCAAGTTAGTCTAGACTAACTAATT
>CAYRWO010000010.1:49529-115891 GCA_964428035.1 uncultured Legionella sp. | reverse complement strand
TGTTGCATCGGGTGCAGCCATTGCTGTTGACATTGCCAGCCCCATGACGGCCGCAGTGACCAATTTCATCTTCATAAACAATCCCCTTTTAGTCTTTCTTTAATTACATATCTTCCTTACTATACAATCAGAAAGATATAGAACATTGTAAAAATGCCCGTTCATTCTGCCTAAATTCCCATAAAATTACCAGCCATAACCCACTATTTAATTACAAATAGACAAATCCCGCTTATCCTTCTACACTTGCCTTTAAATAGAACAAGAGATTTGATCGTATGAACATTAGTGTATTTGATTTATTTTCTATTGGCATTGGCCCTTCGAGCTCACATACTGTGGGTCCCATGTTATCTGCTAATGCTTTTTTACAGTTACTCGAAGAGAAGCATCTTTTTGATAAAACTCAGCGTGTGAAAGTAGAGCTCTATGGATCATTAGCTCTAACCGGAAAAGGGCATGGTACCGATAAAGCCATTTTAAATGGACTTGAAAATAAAGCTCCTGAAACCGTTGTACCTGAATCCATGGTACCTCGGATGCACGAGATACTGAGTTCACATACCCTTAATTTAGCTGGCAAAAAAAATATTATTTTTAATGAATCCACTGATTTTTTATTTTTGCAAAAAGAACTCTTACCCAAGCATACCAATGGGATGCGGTTTTCTGCTTTTGACGATCAAGATAATTTATTAATTAATCAGGTTTATTATTCAATTGGTGGGGGTTTTATCACCACTGAAGAAGATTTTAATAAAACCACTGAAGATTCTAATCCACCACCCTATCCCTTCTCAACGGGAGATCAGTTATTAAAACGGTGTAGGGAAAATAAATTAAGCATCGCTGAATTAATGATGATTAATGAAAAAACCTGGCGCAGTACGGAAGAAATTCAGCGCGGAATTTTAGCCATAGCTAAAGTCATGGATGACTGCATTGCCAGCGGATGTAAGCACGATGGGATCTTGCCTGGCGGCCTTAATCTAAAAAGAAGAGCGCCGGACCTCTATAAAAAATTAGTGGAACACAAAGGGATTAAGAGTATCTTTGAACAATCAGACATCATGAATCATTTGAATCTTTATGCGATGGCTGTCAATGAAGAAAATGCCGCTGGAGGACGTATCGTCACAGCACCAACCAATGGAGCAGCTGGAATTATTCCAGCGGTATTAAAATATTGTCAAATGGCTCATGATAAGATGAATAATGAGGACATCTACACATATTTTCTTACCGCGGCTGCTATTGGAATCCTCTATAAGAAAGGCGCTTCCATTTCTGGTGCTGAAGTAGGTTGCCAAGGTGAGGTAGGCGTTGCCTCTTCTATGGCGGCGGCAGGCCTCACCGCGGTGCTTGGAGGTACTATTGAGCAAGTGGAAAATGCAGCTGAAATTGCTATGGAACATCATTTGGGAATGACCTGTGATCCCGTTTTAGGACTAGTACAGATACCCTGTATTGAACGTAATGCAATGGGTTCTGTGAAAGCAGTTAACGCCACAAGAATGGCACTCATAGGTGATGGGCAACATCATATTTCACTGGATAAAGTCATCAAAACGATGAAACAGACTGGAATGGACATGCAAAGTATCTATAAAGAAACGTCAATGGGCGGTTTGGCTGTTAATTTGCCTGAATGCTAGGTCCTTTTTATCATTAGCAAGTCAGGGAACGTCAACTCCAATATACGAGAGATCTCCTGAAGCTGGCATCGTGCCGGCATGGGAGATCGTTCACTATTCAGGATGATGAATTCTCTTATTAGCCGCAGCTTAAGAAAGAAACAAGAGAGCCGGTGAGTTGGTTTTGCAAAAAACAGAAGTAGCATTAACTCTCTCAGCCATAATTCACACAATTTCCTAATTTCTATACTAAACTTAAGACAGAGAACAATTAAAAAAGGGATTTTGTTATGGACTCATTACATTCACTATTTTTAGCCCAAGCCATGGGGCTGTACCTGGTTGTTACTTCCATAATTATGGTGGCACGTGCTACTTATTATCAGGAACTGCTTACTCATTTTAGAGGAAATAGTTCTGCAATAGTTTTGGCTGCAACTTTAGGATTAATTCTGGGTGTAATTCTCATTGTTATTCATAATATCTGGGTTTGGGACACAGAAATATTAATTACCTTGATTGCCTGGTTTTTATTCATTAAATCGATACTGTGGTTGTCTTTTCCAGAATACATGGCCAATGTAACCCACAAAATGTATTCCGGATGGGGGTATTATGTTGTTCCAATAATAGCGGGTATTATTGGAATCATTCTGATGGCCTATGGTTTCTACCACTTTCAGCTAATACACTTTTGATCATCTCGATGCAAAAAAATATAGCTGAATAACTCTCTTGTTTGCCTCAGGTTAAGGGGTAAACGAGAGTCACTATCAACTTTTTTCCCTGGGGATACTAACGCACGTCAGCCACTAAACTGCATTAACTATATAGGTTGCTATCTTTAACAGGCTTAACTAGACTTTCTTGAAGAAGAACAATTAATTACCTAAGGAGAAGACAGGATGAGCAGTAAACCCCATATCCTTATGGCCCAATCTTCTGCAAAAGACGCACGCACCGCTGCAAGAGAGTTTCATGCAGCAGTATTCCAACCTAACATGTCGCTTGTTGTTTTTTTCTGCTCCAGTCATTATGATCTTGATGAACTAACTAACGAAATGAACTCTCTTTTTCCTAACGTGCTGTTAGTGGGATGCACGACTGCTGGTGAAATAGGACCTCTTGGTTACATTGAAAATAGTCTTACTGGTGCCAGTTTTCCATCCGATGGATTTACAGTTGTGGCCAGACTTTACGAAAATGTGCAACATTTTGAAGAGACCCAAGGTCAAACTTTTGTTAATGATTTACTCCAAGAATTAGAAGCTCGTGCACCTAATACTGATTCCACAACCAGTTTTGCTTTCTCACTGATTGATGGATTATCCCTACGTGAAGAACCTATAGCTCGGACATTTCAGCATGCATTAGGCAACATTGTATTGCTTGGTGGCTCTGCAGGTGATGATTTAAATTTTAAATCGACCTGGATATTTTATGGAGGATCCTTTCATACCGACTGTGCAGCGCTCATTTTAATGAATACTATTTATCAGTTTAAACTATTTAAATCACAGCATTTCATGTGTGGAAATGAACGACTGGTGGTGACCAAAGCAGATCCTACCCGGCGGATTGTGAGTGAAATCAATGGATATCCGGCAAATGTTGAATACGCACGGGTTATAGGCATTCCAGTTCAAGATCTTGATGCAAATCATTTTTCTGCTTTTCCAATGGTAGTGCGTATTAATCAAGTAGATTATGTACGCTCCATTCAAAAATGCAATCCCGATGGAAGCTTAACTTTTTATTGTGCCATTGACAGTGGGCTGGTATTTATGGCAGCTCATGGAGTGAATCTCGTCAATAACCTCGAACAAACATTTAATGATATTCAAACTGAAATTGGTAAACCACAATTGGTATTAGCTTGCGACTGCATACTTCGTAAACTAGAGGTAGAACGCGAAGGATTAGCAAATCGAGTGGAACACATTTTAAAGAATAATAACGTTATTGGTTTTAATTCTTATGGTGAACAATTCATGGGCGTCCATATCAATCAAACCATTACTGGAATAGCTATTAGCTCATCGCGAGAAGAAAATAATGGCTGATTTACCTGATCAACCCAATGAGGAACAAGGATTACGATCTGAAATTGAGCGCCTTAATAAAATTATTAAGGCGCTCATAGATCGAGCGGAACAAGACATGAATACACCTAGTTCAGATTTTAGTGTATTTCAAACCACGGTGATGCTGGAAGACAAGGTTCGAATGCGAACCAGGGAATTAGAAGAGGCTCTCCACAAAAATGCAAAGATAACCCGCGCATTACAACAGGCGAATCAATTAATTGAAGAACGCGAGCAACGGTTACGTGATATCACCGCAGCACTTGGCGAAGGATTACTGGTCACCGATAAAGATGGCTTAATTAAGTTTGTTAATGCTGCAGCCAATAGAATTCTGGGGCTTAATGAAAACGAAGTTATCGGTAAAAATTCCCATGAGCTGTTTCACCATTCGTATCCAAACGGCAGTCCATATCCCCTGGAACAGTGTATGATCATGCAAGTTCTGGCAACAGGACAGCCTTACTCCAGTGAGGACGAATATTTTTGGCGTCCGGATGGAACTGGTTTCCCAGTTTCTGTTACTGTAACGCCCATCAAATTCAAAGAAAATACCAACGGCATCGTCATCGCGTTCCATGATATTACTCAATCCATACAAGAAAGAAACCAATTGCGTGAAATGAAAGCCGCAATTGAACAAAGTCCAGCTTCCGTACTGATTGTTGATAAGGACAGAAATATTATCTACACTAATCCAGAGTTAATAAGAGCAACTGGATATACTAAAACAGAGTTAAAAAATAAAAAAGCTGATATTTTTCATGGAGACCAGACTCCAGGAAATAACTACAGCGACTTATGGAAAACCCTTTTGAGCGGTCGCCCATGGAGTGGTGAAATACTTTACCAACGTAAAAATGGAAGCGTATTCTGGCAATCGTGGAAGGTTGCTCCGGTGACGAATGAACATGGTGAAATCCAAAATTTTGTTGCTGTAGGTGAGGACATTACTGAGAAAAAGAAATTTCATGCTTTGCTTGAGGAAATGTCATATCAAGATGGATTAACCGGGATAGCCAACCGTCGCAAGTTTGATGAATATTTTGTGCAGGAATGGAATAGAGCCTTACGCAATGGTAAACCATTAACCATTATTATGGCGGATCTGGATTTCTTTAAGCCTTACAATGATGCTCTGGGACATCAGGCAGGGGACGAATGTTTAAAGCAGATTGCTCTTGCATTAAAGAGCAAGGTGCTCCGTGCCAGCGACTTGATCGCAAGATATGGTGGGGAGGAATTTGTCTGTGTTTTGCCAGACACCGACATAGTTGGCGCAAAAATAATCGCAGAGGAACTACGACAAGCAGTTCATGCCCTGAATCTCCCCCATCCCAATTCCACTGTATCTCCCTACGTCACAATCAGTCTGGGAGTAGCTTGCTGCGTTCCACGTCGAGGCCTGGCAAATACTTTGTTACAAACCGCTGATGCAACACTTTATCAAGCTAAAACAAAGGGGCGTAATCGTGTTGAAGTTACCTCAAAGTGTGTTTAGTTCTTTGATTTCCTAATCTCATGTGAAAATTAAGCGTTCATACATCGATGATTATAAATCAATCCTAAACCTCTTCGGCCCCCTAATATAATAACCACAAACATCCAGAAACTGGCGAGTACCGCTATAAAAGCAAACAAAGGCGAGCTACTTATATAACCCATGGAAATCACCGCAAGTGTCGCAGTGGTCATATTGATAAAACTCATCATGGCAGCACCGCTGGCTTGATCACTAACCGAATTGGAAGCAATATAAGAACCACCAGCAAACAATAAACCGCTAAACAAATACATTAATAAAGTGCTTGTAAAAAACCACAGGACGGAACCATTCCCTGAATAAACCATCAAAATCATACTCACTAAACCTGATGCAGTACCGCTCAAACCCAAAAAAACGACTTTATTAGCTTTATATCTTTGTAATAACTCCTTAGCCAATAATCCCCCTGCCAGCATCCCCACCATATTAAAGAGATTCCAGTAGCCGTATTCAGCAGGTGATACATGAAAGAACTCCATAACAATTTGTGGTCCAGCTGCTGAAAAACAATATCCTATTGCAGAACAAAGACCAACCACCAGAGAATAGATTAATAAGGACCCAGACGATAAAACTATCCTGTAGCTGCTGAGAATAGAACCTAAATTAATTGCTTGCGGTGTAACTAATGTTTCACTAAATAATTTTGTTCCATAAAGCATTAGCATTCCATGACCTAACAAGAGTATAAAACAATTCCCCCAATGGCTGTATTCAGTAATCATCCCACCCAAAATTACTGCTAATCCTATCCCTAATGTAAACGATAATATGGTATAGGCCATCGCTGTTCTTCTTTGTTCAGCAGGTAACCATTCATTAATTAACATAAAGGTACATGCTAAACCACTTGCAGCACCCAGGGCATTAATAAATCGTCCCATGATTAATATCGGATATGAGTGAAGAGAAAGACCAGCAAAACAAATTAAAATACCGATGAGATTAATCACTAAACCGATACGTAAAGCGGTGATTCGTCCAAACCGATTTGCCAGAGGTCCATAAATAAGTTGCCCAAAGACATAGCCAACTAAAAAAACAGAGACTATCCACTCAACCTGACCTTGAAGTAAAGCATACTGTTGCTGAATTTCAGGTAAGGCAGGAGTAATAATAGCCGCAGAAAAAGAAGCAATAGAAATATAACTTAATAACCAAACAACGTTAAAAAAAGCCACGATGATTCTCCATTAATTGTTAAGAGGATTTTTATTCATTCATAAGGCTGTGTCCAATTGGTCCTTCGAAGCGACTTGTTGCATCAATCAAAATGTATATAAGCCGGAACTCGGAATTCTGAAGACGAATGATTAACAGCCACCTATTACTGAGATTGGAAATTGAATGAACTGGAACCAAATCCTCTGATCAAATGCTAATATTTAACCCATTATAATAGTTAACTATTATTTAATGAATGCTGGAAATTGTTATATATAATTAACTAATAGTTAACAATTGCCAGGCTTCAGAAGAGGTACTAGAAAAAAATAAATCGCTAACTGCATAACCAACTACTGCTGCTAACTGATCATTGATGAAAAGCAAAGGAATTGTCCCTCTAAGCCAGGGAGGAATGGCCCACTCTTGAAATAACTTCTTTAACTCTTTGGTCTGACCATGCCAACAAAATTGCTCTCCGCCCTCCCTAAAGCGAATCACTATTCTAGCTTTTGGAGGCACGACTATACCCTGATCCATTTTTCTTGCAGTTAAACGAAAATTATACTCTGTTAAAACTAAAGGTAATGGGAACTCTGTCCATTCTATACAAGAGGGTAAGTTAATCACCTTTTTTTTATCTAAATAAAGATGTTGTTGGTAACGACGCACTTGAATTTCACCCCAGCTTACTACAGGAGTTGCATCCAAACTGGCGAATATCACTTCATGAATCAATCGTTGGAATGTAGCTGTAGAAGGCAATTGAGCTTGATTTTTTTTCAACCAAACGCGTAACACATTAGCCATACGATCCATACTTAATTTTTTTAACGACTCAATAGATAACGAACTTCTGGTAACGAGCAATTCTTGATTATCATCGATGGCCAGATCATCCAAATTAGCTTTGGCTTGCTGGCAATGAATTGCAGTCCTTGCTATATTACCTGCCACTCCAGGCCATTTTTTTAAGAGGAGAGGCATTATTTGATGACGCAAATAATTACGCGAATAATTAATTTCTTGATTACTTTCGTCCTCTATCCATTTTAATCTATAACTTGCCGCATAATGCTCGAGCTGTTCCCGAGAATAGGCTAAAAAAGGTCTGGCTAGCGCCCCTAATCCACAAGAGCTTAATTCACTCATAGCAGCTAAACCATCCACACCTGCTCCTCTAAAAAGTTGCAAAAGCACGGTTTCAGCCTGATCATCCCGGTGATGGGCTAAAATCAAACAATCCTGGACATTTAAGAGAGACGAAAAAACCGTATACCGGGCTACTCTCGCCTCTTCTTCTATATTAGCAGAACGATCAAACTGCACGGAGCGAGATATAAATTTAATACCTGAATTCAGACAGAATTGTTCACAGTGGTTTTGCCAATATTCAGCATTGGTGCTAATCCCGTGATTAATGTGCACTGCGATTAATTTATGACGTAATGAAGAGTGGGAGGCAAGTAGGTGTAATAATACTGTAGAGTCCAGTCCGCCACTAAACCCTACAATTAATTTAGTGAACTCACCCAAGCGAGCTATCCACTCTGAATTCAGTAAGGACCTAGTCACATGCCCCCATAGCCATAAATTTCTGATACCTAAGCTCTATCAATTTATCTGCTGGCAATTTTTTCAGACTGTGTAACTCAGTAGTTAATACCTTCTTTAAGCGATGAGCCATATCATCAACATCACGATGAGCACCACCTAAAGGCTCAGGAATTACCATATCCACTAATTTATTTTCAGCTATTTTATCCGCAGTAATCCCCATAGCACGTGCCGCCTCACTTGCCTTCGCCGCGTCTTTCCATAATATCGATGCACAACCTTCTGGAGAAATTACAGAGTAAATACCAAATTGCAACATAAGTACTCTATCACCTACTCCAATAGCTAAGGCTCCCCCAGAACCTGCTTCACCAGTTACAGTGCAAATAATAGGTGTTTTTAACCGTGACATGGCAAAAAGGTTACGCGCAATAGCTTCAGATTGGTTTCTTTCTTCAGCACCGATACCGGGATAGGCTCCGGCCGTATCAATAAAGGTAAATATAGGAAGGTTGAATTTCTCAGCCATTCTCATCAGGCGCAATGCTTTTCTATACTCTTCAGGACGAGCCATTCCAAAATTACGATATACTTTTTCTTTGGTTCGTTTTCCTTTCTGATGACCAAGAACCATAACCGGCTCATCGTTTAAGCGTGCCAGCCCACCAATAATTGCTGGAGCAGCAGAATGACTTCTATCGCCATGCAGCTCCTGAAAATCAGTAAAAATACGTTCAATATAATCAGTAGTCTGCGGCCTGAGTGGATGTCTGGCCATTTGGGCGATTTGCCAAGGTTCTAAATTAGAAAAAACATGGGAAGTCAAATCAGAACATTTAGCTTCAAGTTTTGCTATTTCATCACTTAAATTTACTTCGTTATCCGTACCTATCATGCGAAGTGCTTCAATTTTCTGATTCAACTCTTCAATAGGTTGCTCAAAATCCAAAAATTGTCGGCTCATTGATTACTCGTTGGTAAATTAAATATCATGGTATATGATACTCTTAACCGTTAATTGACGCCAGATTCAAAGCACATCATATGAAAATTACAGGATTTACCCCTTTAAATATGCAAAGCTGTATCTTAAATGAATCACGCATTGATCTATGGCAATTTTCCCTGGAGCAAGAATTAAACGTTTCCTATCAACTATTAAATGCTGATGAAAAGGCACGGGGTGACCGATTTTACTTTAGCAGACATAGACGGCGTTTTACTACTGCAAGAGCTGCTTTGAGAATTATCCTGGGACGATATCTGAACACCGCCCCAGAGCGCCTGGAGTTCACCTACAGTGCTCATGGTAAACCAGCAGTGGTTAATTCACAAAAGCTACAATTTAATATAAGTCATACAGGGGACCTTGCCCTGTTAGCAGTAGGCAAAGGCCACCCTATGGGTGTAGATGTAGAACATTACTCTGCGCGTCCCTACGAGGGCATAGCGAAAAGTTTATTCTCAGTTCAGGAGTTTGAAGAATTTAAAAAAGTGCCTGAAAAATTAAAACCGGCTGTCTTTTTTCATGTATGGGCACAAAAAGAGGCCTTCATTAAAGCGTGCGGACTAGGACTTTCTTATCCTACAAAAGATTTTACTGTTCCTACCACCATACCCACGAAACAACTAGTAAAGGATCCTCTTCACAAGGTCACATGGCAATTACGCTCTTTCATGCCTGGGGTGGCCTGTAGTGGCGCCTTATGCTACCACCCCACTGTAAGAGAACTTCGTCATGGGTTGCTTCAACTCCACTCGAATTTCAGCCTGAGATACTAACTCATATGATCCAATTTAATCCTTCTCAACTTATCTTACTCCAAATTCTTGGGGACGGCTCCTGTCATAGCGGCAATGAACTAGGAGAAGCATTAGGCATTACTCGCTCTGCAATTTGGAAACAAATAAATCAATTGATTGATTTAGGGGTACCGATCACTCGATTACCTCACCAGGGCTACAAATTGCCAAACCAACTTGTCTTATTAAATGCTCAGGAAATATCCAGTTGTTTAAATGCTCATGTACTTTCATCATCTGTTAATCTTCATTTATTTACCTCAATAGACTCCACAAATCGCTATTTAAAAGATTTACCCATAAGTCCCAGCCTTGATGTGTGTTGCGCTGAACTACAAACCCAGGGAAGAGGTCGATTCGGCAGACTCTGGCACTCCCCCTTTGGGGAGAATATCTATTGCTCCAGTCGTTGGAATCTAAACTGTGACCTCAGCAAGCTATCAGGCTTAAGTCTCATAACCAGTTTAGCCATACTGGAAACCATCCATCAGCTCAATCCTTCGCCTGACATCAAAATAAAATGGCCTAATGACATTTTATGGGGTGATAAAAAATTATGCGGCAGCCTGATTGAGATTATCGCTGAATCAAATAGCAATGCGCAGGTAATCATTGGCATAGGGTTAAATGTTAATACAGATACTAAAAATCACCCTTTATCGGATAAACCCTGGTGTTCCTTGTATGAAATTTTTCACCAGAAATATAATCGTAATGTATTAATTGGGAACCTTATTAGCAATCTAGAACGCTATTTAAGTAAATTTATAAGTAAAGGGCTTGATGTGTTTATTGACGAATGGAATAAATTTGATTACCTACAAGGTAAACACATTACCGTGACTCAATCATCAGGAGCTATTTCTGGAATTGCCCGAGGTATAGATAAGACCGGGATGTTAATTCTGGAAAATGAACAAGGGGCAAAACATTATCTTTCTTCTGGGGATACTTCGTTACAATCATGCTTAAAGTAATATCCCCCTAGGTTCTTCTAATAAATCCAAAGTGGCCAAACCTCGTCCCATCTTAGTCTGCAAACTTATAAATCTGGTTATTTATTGCAAATATTTTGTCGCCAGAACTATCTTCCCTTCGTATTTTTTGCTCTTATTTGCATCATACAATCATAAATTTAATTAATTAGCTTTAATTTTGCAACATTTAATATTACGTTAATCTGAGTCCATTAAAATTAATACGTCATTAGTAGTAACAAGTAATAAGGTATAATGTTATGACGACAAAATCAGATAATCAATCGCCAAGTCTTTTGAAGGCAACTTACGGTGTAATAAAAGCTGTATTCATGCCAAGCATAGATCCAGATTATGAATTTAAATTTCCACAACGAAAAATATTGCATGAAAAAGCACCACCTGTCGTGCAAGCAGTTAATCAATATCTTGATGAGAAAGGAGTTGATTTGCATCAAGATCATGTTGAACATTTTGAACGTGGTTTCGAGATAGATGATCATCCAGTTGAAGGATATCAACAAAAGTTATCAAAATGGGGAAAAACCATAAAAAATGAAAAGAAAATAATTAACTCTTTTGTCAAAGAAGTCGAAGAAGAGACTCAAAAAGGAATTGAAGCGGATCCAACAAAAGTCATTTATGGACAGGCTGGAGTTATAGCACATACTTTATTTGGCACAGTAAAAGCAGCTACGAATCCCTATGTAGCTCATGAAAACGACCTAAGCATTGGGACCCTCCATGATTATCTTGATTATCGTCAGGATATAAAGAGCAGCATGAAATAATAACACCCAGCTTTTATCAGAATCTTGGCTATATACAATGGCCAGGATTCTGAAATTAATAAGGCTCGTTATTTTTATATGATCTATACGTGTTATCATTTTTCACTTGTTTTTATAGGAAGAATTAATATGCGTACTTTTTTCTGTTCTCTTTTACCAAGAAAAAAAGAGGAGACAACTCCATTTACCACGCAAGAGCAAGTCTTGGAAAAATATGGTCAAGGTGTCAATGATGAGGGTAAAGTGGTAGGGATGTGTCGACCAATGAGCAATGTTTACCTCGATCTTCTTTTAAAGGGAAAGAAACCTAAAGAATTTTTAGCAAATGATAAAAAATTTTTAGCGTTGGCAATTGATGAAGAAAATAGAGAATTGGAATCAGGCGAACCTGATGTTGACCATTTTGCTTTTACAGAGAATGGCATTTCACACACAGATATCACTGTCGCAAAGTGCGATTTAACAGAAACAACATTCACTGAATTATTAAAGGAAAATAAGCATCTTTTAATTACTTTTCCGCAAAAACATGCGGATCACGAAATTTATTTAGGCAGAAATAAAAAAGAAGGCTCTTGCCGTTTTTTTGATGCTAACATCAAAGGTGGTGAAAGAAAGGGAGGATGTGACGAATTAATTCACCAGATGGTTGGATTAATGAGATCCAGGTATACAGAAGAAGATAAGCCTTTTAGTATTGGCATGACGTGAAAGCCTGTCATCTGTGCTTTTAGTGGTCCCTACTCTGAGATTTTTTCTATTTAAGCAATTTAATCAACATCATTGAGAAATACAAAGAAGATTAATTATTTCATTAGCTTATGCATGAGATCTCATGAAAATATAAGACATTAATAACTGTATTACTTGTAGATAAGATGAAATACTTCTAAATTAAAATTAGAGACCAGGCTCTTTCCAAGCGAAAAGGACATATAACCATCATGTTCAAAAGCTTTAAAATTAGTATCCGACTAAGTATTATTACTTTATTTGTCCTTTTGCTGAGTTTCATTGGCTTTACAATCATTGCTATTAATTATGTGGCCTTAAATAAAATTCTCAGTTCAAGTGCTGAAACCTTGATAGATCAAACTTCTTTACTAGTCAAAGAACGCGTTCACATGTATTTACGTCCTCTAAGTCATGATCTCATTGAAATGAGAAACACCCTTAATCGAGGTATTGTTGATCCCGACAACACCACACAATTTGATCGATTTATCACGGAAAGAATTCGTTATAAGCCAGAAATATTTATGGTTTATTACGGTACAGTGCAAGGGAATTTCTATGGCGTTGATCATGAAACACCTAACGTAGTTGGTTTAACTCACATTGTAAACTCAGTAGCACCACCTGAAAAAATTCGCTATGAACTTGACTATTCCGGCAATATCCTTAAAACGAAATACCTTACCAAACCTTACGATCCCAGAGTCAGACCTTGGTATCAGCTGGCTGCAAAGGCCGGAAAGCCCGTATGGACTGAAATATATCTGTTCTATGTGTTTGATAAGAGTGATTATCTGGTTCCCGGCATCACGGCGGCTGCGCCCATTTATGATGATAACAAAGAATTAAAAGGAGTTTTGGCTCTTGATTTAACAATTGATGGAATACAACATTTTATTGAGGAATTGCAGGTTACGCCAAATGCCATGATTTATATTACCAATGAAAAACAACAAGTAATCGCTTATAGGAACCCTTTTCAAACCCAGGATATTCGGGGAAAGAAATTAACTCCTGAGCTTATTAAAAAATTTAATATCCCCCTTCTCAGTTTTGAAAGACAAGATTCCAAACCCATGGTGAGCTCTTACCGCTATAAAGGGGAACAATTTTTTTTAGCCTATCAACCCATCACGGAAACGATTGCTGACCCATGGAATATTACTATTATTGTTCCTGCCGACGATGTCCTGGCTCCCCTTGAGATCTTAAGTATTCGTGCTTTACTTTTAACCTTCATTGTTCTCTTCATTGGAGCACTAATTGCCCGCTATATTTCCAGGAAAATATCTCATCCCATTATCCTACTGGCAGAAGAAGCTGAGGAAATTACTAAATTAAACCTCAGTCCACGTCCTTTGCTTAACACGATGATCAAAGAAATCAGTTATATGGATAAAAGTTTGTCTAACATGCGCAATAGTCTTGCTTCTTTTCAACGCTATATTCCCAGCTCTCTAGTTAAAAAATTAATTAGTAGTGGCAAAATAGCTCAGGTTGGCGGGCAAAATCAAAACATCACTGTTTTATTTTCCGACATCAAAAACTTTACTCAATTAGCTGAAGAAACTGAACCTCAGCAATTAATGACTTATTTATCAAACTATTTTCAATCCATGACTGAGGCGGTGATCTCCCATCAGGGTACTGTAGATAAATACATAGGGGATGCTGTAATGGCTTTTTGGAATGCACCATTCCCGGATAAGAAACATGCGTTCCATGCCTGTCAAACAGCAGTTGATATGCTTGAGCGGGTTGAAAAAATGAATAATCATAATCGCCAATATGGATTACCGGAATTTGCCATACGAATAGGAATTAATTCTGGTGAGGCGGTTGTAGGAAACGTTGGTTCAGAAGACAGGCTAAATTTTACAGCACTTGGGGATACGGTAAATTTAGCAAGTCGCCTTGAAGTAATTAACAAAACATATCATTCTCAAATTATTATAAGTAAAGACACTTACAAAGAAGTTGAACATAAATTTCCCTTCCGTTTGTTGGATGAAGTCGCAGTTCGCGGCAAACGAAAAGGCACCTTAATCTATGAATTACTTGTGAGGTCCAATCTAGAGAATCTGGAACAATATAAAAAAGAATTCAAAATAGCATTTACCTTTTATCAAAGGGGTGAATGGGAACATAGTTTACTTTTGTTTAAAAAACTAACGCCGGTTTTTCCTGGTGATCAGTTAGCTCATATATATATTGATAGATGCCAGCGATTGATTAATTCACCACCCGAGGTCTGGGATGGGATATGGCGTGTCGAAGAGTGGTTAACGTAGCAATCAGGTTATGAATGTCACTGAGCAGGTGTAAGCCGGCGTGCACTAAGGTGAAACCAGGGTGGAGGTCGTGCCGATCGCCACCCGGACTACTCTAGTGCTTTGTTTTGCCTTTAACATTACCCAATAACCAGTCCTTGCTTACATCAAGTTCATCAGCGATTTTTTGCATGGAGTCAGAGTCAAAAGCAATGACACCATGTAACAAAGCTTCAATTTTAAATCTGGGCAAATTGAATAGTTTAGAACACACTTGAACGCGTTCAGTCATTAAAGTAGGAACACCAAGTTCATCAAGCTCATTGTTCAAACGTTCAGTTAGTTTTTTGTTTGACATGATAATCTCCTCTAGGCTTTTTATCAGTGTAAAACACTAAAGCTTAAGGATTGATTAACAAATGCACTTTTATTAAAAATTACCTGGATCAGCAACTATGCATGAAAACGTGGTCTGGGATTAACCTTCATTAGAGCAAAGATAAAAATCAAAAAAAATGGTATAGTTTAAATCATTCTCAGGACAAACTTAAAAAAACGACATGAAAAAAATTACTATTTATCATAATCCCCAATGTTCGAAATCAAGAGAAACCCTGAAAATACTTCAAAGCAAAGATCTTGATTTCACTATTATTGAATATCTTAAGACACCGCTTACTATGGAGCAATTGAATGAGTTACGATCTCATTTTGCTCTCAAGGACTTCGTTCGAACAAATGAGCACGTTTTTAAAGAATTAGGATTGTCACTGAATAATGAAGCCCATGTGCTTCAAGCCATGTTAAAAGAACCCAGATTAATGCAACGCCCAATTGTCACCTTTAAAGGCAAGGCAATAATCGGACGTCCGCCAGAGAAAGTTTTAGAACTGTTCGAGTGATATTTTCTATAAATTTAGGTTGGGTTGTACAACCCACAATAAAGGTACCATTAGTTGATGTAGCCTGGTTGAAACGAAGTGAAACTCCTCATGAAAGCCTATTAACATAGGTCAGAGCCATAGCTCCGACCTATGTGGGCTATGTTACTATTTATGCCAGACATTCTTATTAATATAATCAACATAACTTAGGACGACTCGGAGCACTTGTTTTGATACCGCAGGGCCTGTCTGATAATCCGGCACTACGGGTATGACTCGCTGACCGTTATGATGCTGTGAAGTGACTACTTTAACTGATTCCAATATTCTCTCTTTATGTAAGCCACTCATGATTAACGTCCCTTCATCCATACCCTCAGGCCGTTCATGTGCATTTCTTATCGTAATTGCGGGAAGATTTAATAGTGAAGCTTCTTCAGTAATTGTCCCACTATCAGATAAGATGCAAAAGGCCGAAAGTTGCAACTTAATATAATCAAATAAACCTAGAGGTTTTTCAAATTGAATTAAGGGATTTACTCTTCCTCCAATATAGTTCTCTATATTCTTTCTTGTGCGTGGATGCGTTGAGAAAAAAATCGGATATTCGTACTCTTCTGCTAAGGCTTCCAGACTTGATACTAAATGATGTAAATTTTCAGGAGAATCAACATTCTCTTCGCGATGAGCGCTAACAACAAAATACTTTCCTGGCTCATAGTTATATCGTTCTAAAACACGGGATGCATGAATTTTTGGCATATAATAATCCAAAACTTCTTGCATGTGTGAGCCCGTTTTAATTATAGTCTCTTGCTTAATTCCTTCTGTGATTAAATAACGTCTTGCATGCTCAGTCAGCACCATATTTATGTCACTTAAGTGATCCACCACTTTACGATTCAATTCTTCTGGTACACGTTGATCAAAGCATCGATTTCCTGCTTCCATATGAAAAACCGGTATTTTTCTCCGTTTCGCTGCAATAATAGCGAGGCAGGTATTGGTATCACCATACAGTAATAATGCGTCAGGCTTTACTTCTTCAAATAAAAGATCAGCGCCGCTAATTACATCGCCAATAGCTTTGGCTACATTATCTCTTGAAATATTAAGAAAATAATCCGGCTTTCTTATTTCCAAATCATCAAAAAAAACTTGATTTAGCTCATAATCATAATTTTGACCAGAATGAACCAAAATATGATTTACCTGATTATCAAACTCAGCAATGACACGACTCATCTTAATTAACTCAGGCCGCGTCCCTACTATCGTCATTACTTTAAGCATCAAGTGCCTCCTGAATAAAATCAAGTCGAAGAAGCAAATCTTTGATTTCAGTCACCTTTAATTGTTGGGTATTATGAGAGGTGTAGTCGGAAAAATTGGAAATTACTTCCTCTCCCTCTATATAATATTTTTTATAATTCAGATCTCGATTATCCGAAGGGATACGGTAATACTTGTCCAGATCAATCGCTTTTGCCATTTCTTCTCTTGAGACCAGCGACTCATACAATTTTTCCCCATGACGCGTACCAATAATACGTGGAGTACTTTTAGCTTTAAATATCTCAATAAGGGCTTGGGCAAGATCCGACACTGTTGATGCTGGAGATTTTTGTACAAAAATATCGCCTGGGTTTGCATGTTGAAATGCATATAAAACAAGATCAACTGAATCATCCAAAGACATCAGAAAGCGAGTCATAGAAGGATCAGTAATCGTTATCTCTTGATTTTTTTTAATTTGATCTACAAAAAGTGGGATTACAGAACCTCTTGAGGCCATCACATTTCCATAACGGGTGGCACATATTATTGGTTCGCCTGGGGAAACAAGTCGTGAGTTGGCCACAACAATTTTCTCAGCCATAGCCTTTGAAATACCCATGGCATTGATTGGATAAACCGCCTTATCTGTACTTAATACTACCATTCGTTTAACAGAATTAGCTCTACCTGATCGAAGAACATTCTCCGTACCCAGGATGTTCGTACGAACAGCCTCCATAGGATAAAATTCACATGAAGGTACCTGTTTCAATGCAGCGGCATGGAATACATAATCCACGCCATTCATTGCATCCGCAAGCGAATTATAATCCCGTACATCGCCAATATAATACTTAACTTTTTCGTTATCTATCACATTTCTCATGTCTTCTTGCTTTTTTTCATCTCGACTAAAAATCCGTATTTCCCGAATATCTGAATTCAAAAAACGTTTTAGAATAGCATGACCAAATGAGCCTGTTCCCCCAGTAATCATTAAAACTTTGTCATTAAACATTTAACTCGCCTCTAGACTGATGCAACATTTCAATAAGATAAGGCCATTCTGGGGCAACATATCCAGTTGCTTCTCTAAATCGTTCCGCATTTAAGGAGCGATCGATAAAAAATTGCTCTTCTGGAATAATGGTTATCTTTTTCCCGTAAATCTCCGCAACCAAATTTAATAAATCATATTTACTAATTGGCTTAGCAGCTACATGGTAGAGGCCGGATAAGTGAGGCCGGGGAATTACACAATCCATTATCACTCGAGTCAATTCAACGGTCGGTAACCCTGAAAAAATAGCATGTACATATCCTTTTACTTGTTCTTTTTGGGAGAGAAACCAATCGATCAGAGCATAATTGCTGTTTAATTCATGACCAATAATTGAAGTTCTTAACGTGACTACGTGCGACAGTTCTGACAGTTCACCAATAAATTTGGATTTGCCGTATAAGTCTTCAGCATCGGATGGATCTGACTCTGTATACATCCCCTTGCGTCCCGAAAAAACACAGTCAGTGCTTATATGGATTAATCTTGCGTCAAAAAGTCCACATAATTTCGCTAAGCGATGCGGAAATATAGAATTGATAGGCAACACTATAAGCGGATCATTAGCGCTGGAAAGTTGTTTTATCAAGCCAACACAATTAATTACCAGATCGGGCTTGACCAGCTCAAAGACATCAAGGAGTGCTTTTTCATCCAGCACATCCACATTATAAATCAATTTTGAATGAGTCTGTGGAGGAAAATAAGCAAGGCCATTTTCACTACGCAGGGTACCCCACGCCTCATGTTGTTCCTTTTTTTGAAGTGAATGCAAGATAGCACTGCCTAACATGCCTGTTGCTCCCAACACTAAAATCTTCAATTAATTTCTCCACTTTTACTAATTCGTTCCTCAAAAACTTCTATGAGACGTTGACTCTGACTTATCATTTCAAAATGTTCAAGAAAATAGGCCCGTCCACTTTGGCCAAGTTTATCTCGGTTTAGGTCTGACATATAGTAAAGTCGCTCAATATTTTTAGCTAAAGCTACTCCATCTTCTGCAGGGGAAGAAAAACCAGCACCTGATTCCTGAGTTATTCGTCCACCTTCCCCATCAAGCGCTGCTAGTATTGGCCGGCCAGCCGCCAAATAAGCTTGTATTTTACTTGGAATGGTATAAGCAAAAATTTCATCCTTTTTAAGTGTAACAAGTAACCCGGCCGCGCGCGAAAATATAAATGGCATCAATGACGCAGGGTAACGCCCCGTCAAAGTCAAATTATCCAATTTCTTGTTCATTTTTTGTTGTTCAAGCCATCCGAGCATACTACCACTACCGACTAAAACTAACCTGCAATCGGGCAAATGCTTTAGTAGTTCTGCTGCCTGCACCAGGGTCTCAACAGACTGTGCCGTTCCAAGATTACCGGCAAAAACAAAGCAGCGATTACTTTCAAGTATTGAGAGCAGCTCACCTGGAATGGACTCGGGCTCATGATGGTCCGGAGAAATTTCAAGGTATGAGTTGGGGTAATAAACTATTTTCTCTTCAGCTGCATATTGGGAAACCGGTTTGCGAAATGCTTGTGATTGTACCAATAGCATATCTACAGCGGTATACATTCTGCGAACTAATCTTCCAATTAACTTAAGGATGAAGTTATTTCGGATGAACCCGGTAGCACTTAAACTCTCGGGCCAAAGATCCTGAACCCATAATGCCAGAGGTATTTTCAGCCGTTTTTTTAGATAAATGGCAGGGATTACGGAGGTTATTGGAGAAGGCGCAAAAACAAAAATTATATCAAATTGTTTTGTTTTAATTAAGCGATGAAAATAAAACAAACCACTGAACACAAAGGAAAGATAATTAAGCATTAACCTCATACCCCCACCCTTTCCTCTTGGAAATAGCGGTACACGATGGACGGGTATCTTATCATCAAAATAATCTGTGACACATCCAGCGGCCGAATATCCGTTATAGATGGCTCCATCTGGATAATTTGGTTTCCCGGTGAGAACTTCAATTGTATGTCCCTGGGCAACAATACATTTAGCTAAATCACTAATAATAAATGACTCCGGCCAAAAGTATTGAGATATTAAGAGAATTTTCATTAATAAGTTCTAAACTCTGATAGTTAAATATAAATATCAACACACCCTGGTATTATTTGCAGAAATATGTTCCACCATCTCAGCAACCACCTTATCCCAGGTTTTTAAATGTCCAGGAGATATTTCTTCTCTTTTTAAATGTAATAATGGTCTGTTCAAACATGGGACAGACACTTCTTCAAAATGCAAACCAGTAACCAATTCTCTATGAGGAGGAATATCAGAAATGTAGGACTCTTTTGCAAAAAAAATCCCCTCTGAGGCCGCATTATACGAATTTTCAATATAAGTTGTCGAAATATAAAACTCGGATTGACGCAAATAGTCAATAACCTTATCTCTTGGAAGGCTACCCAATAAGATAATGTTTGGATTCATGCGAAGACTTTTAGGAACTTTTTTATCATCACCAATAATCATCAGTTTTAGTTGATTGTCCTTCGCACGCAGCATTTCAAATACAGCATATGAATCTTCTAATGCTTTATAACGATAGGTTCCAAGAACTACTGCAATTTTCTCTTTCTTTTCCAATTTTTCAGTATTGTAAAATAATACCTCGTCATCACTACCATTAACTGATACAAAAAATTTCAAGGGATGCTTTGATTTAATCAAACTCAAGGAATAGGCCGATTCTGCAGAAACCACCTCTGCATTTTTAAAATTATTCTCTATCCTCCTGCCAAGATAACTCAGTTTCAATCTATCAAATAATGGTAAAGGGATCCCCTGTGAGCCAAGAGGCAAAACATTACTCAAATGAAACCAGTTTAACCTTCCCAATTTATAGTAAATGGGAATTCCATAGGAATAATAAACATCAGGTACTCCTATCTCAGCTTCCAATTCGTTCAAATAATCACAATCACGGAACAAGCGTTGTAATTTGGATTGACTGACTATAAAAAAATGATTATTGGGAAACTCGGTAATTAATGACTGACACATAGGATGTATTATGAACCAGGCCCCACCATTTTGATTAAACCATTTTGCATAGGCATAAAGACGTTTAAAACCTCCGCCAGAATAAGAGACCGCAAAATTAAATAGAAATTTGTTACTTATCACTTATTAAATTCCTGTTGTGTTTTTTTCCAGAACGCTTTTACCGAATTGACTAACCGCATTATCCAATGAATCAACTGGAATAAAATTCGTAGAAAAAAGTTTCTTAGAGTCATAAGTTCGTGATAAGTTAAATCCCGAACGCCCCTTCAATTTGAGTAACAATGATAAAAATGATAATGGAATAGGTAATAATGGTATTTTTCTTCTCTTAAGCCCCAGAGTTTCCCGTAAAATGGATTCAATGCTAAGAAAATTATTTTTTGGGTCTTCATCTGAAGAAATAAAATAAATACCTCTGCTTGATAAAGGTTCTTGAATAGCCAAATGAAGTATTGCAGCAGCTACATTATGAACAGAAACCAAATGCATTTTTCGATTTCTAAAAAGTGAGGCCCGCAGATAGTTAACTAATTGATTGCCTTTAAGTAAAGCATCAACCAATGTTAATAAATTTTTTCCTCCCGGACCAACAATAGCAGTCGGTCGCAAAACAATCACATTAAGATCATCCAGGCCATTCTTTAATACTTGCTCTTCCAAGGCGAATTTAACTTGTTCATATTGGGTAAGGGGCTGACAAATAATGGACTCATCAATATGAGAGTGTTTAACCGCACCCACCACATTAGCTGTAGAACAATGGATTAATCTTTTTGCCTTGCTCCGAATACAAGAATCAATAATATTATTGATCAAATGAAGATTATCAGTATCACTATCACCGGGAATATAAGCCGTATTGACGATGATGTCGTCTTTTTCAAGAATTTCATCCAGTGCACCCGGGATTAAAAGATCTGATTCAAACCAGGTAATTTTATCTGAATTTAAGTGGGTATCCGGTTTCTTTTTACGTATCACGGCTTTTATCGGGAAAAGGCTCGTTCCCTGCTCAATAATGGCCTTAGCTAAAAAGCCTCCTGCACCTAAAATGACTAAAGAAGGCATTCATGAACCTCTTGAAAATAAATCAATATACGCATTGGCAACCTCGGGTAACTGATACTGTGCCATAATCTTATTTACTTTGTTCTTATCTACTTGCCTGGAGCCATTTATAAACGTGCAAATCTCATCAAGAGTAGTATCTGATATTCCGACATTTTGAAATAGAGAAAAAGCGCTGGGATAATCTTCCAGCACTGATACTGATGAATCTCTAGCTACAGACGTAATATTTAATATAGGTAAGCCAGTAGACATATACTCAATCACTTTGCTCGGAACTTGATAGGCCGTAGTATTACCGATATTAACAAGCACATCTGCGTTTTTATAAACATTCATCATATCATCTTTGTTCACGATGCCATGAAGAAATATCCAATCATTAATTGCATCGATGTAAGGATCAAACTCGCTCTGACAATCACCAATACGCCCATAAAAGTGAATTTTCAATTGATAATTAGGAAGCTTGGTGCGCAATTTGGACACTAATTCCAATAAATACTTTGGATTACGAATTTTGCTGTATAAGGTGCCAGCAAATATTAAATTAATGGATTCCTTAATAGAATTACCCTGTGTATTATATATACTCGCATCAATATAGTTATTCCCTACTACCGGAGGGATAACATGCAACCATTTCTTAGGAACACCTAGATAAGACACATATTCTTTTAGTGTTTCCGATGTCGTTACGGAAATTTTTTGTGATGCATTAATTAATTTACCTTCAATAAATTTATTAATTTTTTTATACAGCCTGGTATTATTCATGGGTAACTCCTTCAAAAAAGAGAAGGGATCACCATAATCACAAACCCACTCGATACCACTTCGTTTTCGCCCAAGCAGCATTGCTACAACATGAGAACTAAAGGGCACTGCCACAGAGAAAATCCCATCATAATGATGAGTCTCCAGAAGATGAGCTGTTCGTTTATATGCTTTAGGTATCCACAGCCAGGCATGATCAGGCCATCGCACCATCACTATGGTTTTCTTCACCAATGAATACAAAAACTTCCTAATTCTGCCACTCCAGGAAAGAGGAATGACATTTTTTTCGTCATTCTTTGCACCTTCATTAGATCGAAAACGTTGCGAAGGATCGGGAACTCTATATACATTGACCGCATTTAATAGCTCAAATTGAGGTGAGGTAGCTGTGGATACAGAACAAACCACATCAACAATAATACCACTTTGAGCCCAATACTCACAAATTGCGCTCCATCTAAATGCTCGCGGATCGTTGGCTGGGCAATAAGAATGGCTAATAACTAAAACACGCATTGTTTTGTTCCAATTAGTTTCGTGCGTATATCAAACGCGACAACAGTTTTTTTCTATCTGGCTTTATCACTGAGACTAAACCATATTCTTTTCTGACCCCTAACCACATAGACAAACCAAGATAACAATAGACAGCTTGGTAGGCATCTTCTCGAGGGTATCCAAAAAAGGAATGATACAATGTAAATAAAATAGCCAGTATCAGATAAAAAGGAAATATTCTATTTTTCTCATCCTGGTTGAATAAATCTCGTAATCCTGTAATAGAAAATACCGCACGAAAAAATGGATAAAAACCAAATAACATCCCTAAAATACCGATACGCTGTAGCCATCTAATATAATCATTATGAGGGCCTGAGTTGATAACACTGGATAAACCGGCTCCTATCAAATATTCTTTCGGCTGCAGCAAGAATAAACCCTCTTTCATTATTTTCCAGCGGGGCGTATTTAAAGTATGATATTTCTCTAATGTCATCTGATAAGAGCGATTAATCTGGGGGCGCTGAGTAGGTGTATTAATAGTCGAAATATTAGCACTTTCGGTGTAATCAGAACTCTCCACATTAGCACTTATTGAATGTGCGGCACTGAATGAAGATAAATTTTCCCAAGAAAAATCTATTGTAATTAATTTAAAAACAGACCAGGTACATAACAAAAAAACAGGCAACACTATCAATTTCTTTTTCAAACTGAGTTCATAATTTTTAACAAAAATAATCAAACCAGAAAGTAAAACAAATATAATGGATTGTCGGCTGGTTGATAAATAGATATAGATAATCAAGAATCCTAACACCACCAGGGAGCCATATTTTTCAAATCTATTAGAAGTAGGCGTATTACATATATAAACGGCAGACAAGGCCGAAAAAGATAAATAGGGAATATAAGTATTATACTGAAATCCAGTACCATTTAATTTAATCATTGCACCAAAAGTAGTGAATGTAGCAAGATGGAAGAAATAAATAAAAGCAAAGATACTTAACGGAGCTATTAAAACGGTGGTAAGGGCAATTTTTCGTATCTCACTATCCTTAATCCCTCTTAAAGCAAAATACACTACCATGGGAACATATAAAAGAGCATTTCTAAGCACATACAGATCTGGATTCAGATATTTTAAATGTAATGATGCTTCTGTAATATCGCTATCATATAAGCTCTTCCCGGTATCAAGAACAGCAAACACTAATAAAATTAAAGGAAAGCAAATAATCAGCCCTATATCAACTCCGGTATCGTAATGTTGTTCTAAAAGCTCTTTTCTCTTGGAAACGTATTTGATACAACATAATGTTAAAAAAATGGCGGAAATAACTTCGCGATAATACACAACTTTATCGAATAAAAGAAAATGAAAGGGATTCATCATAAGTAATAACAACAGCAGGTACAAACCGAAAAGATCCCCAAAGTTGTCCCTGCTTGATAAATATTTAATTTTAGACTTAAAAATTGAAAAATAGTTAATCATTACATATTATTCCTATCCTATCTCTGATTCCATACCCGGATGAAAATCCGAGCTGTCTTTCTATTTTATGCCTGCTTTGCCGAAACTCATTGCTTCTATGATAAATCACTACCGATTTATTTCCCAGAGAAATTAACAGTTGATGCTTTTCTTTTATTGAAGTTATTTCAGCCACAAACCCTTCTAAACCCCAATAGGCCACCTGGGCTTTTTCTAATTGAAGAGCACTAAAAACATGAGTTGTCTGGGTCTCTGATTTATTAAAATTCAAAAAGGGAGAAAAATGACTGTCACTTCCTCTATATTTGCGTCGCTCAGCAGGCAATGAAGTGTATAGATAAGTTCCGGGATCACAAATCAGATTCTTCCCGTCTATCGATAATTCCACAGATAGTTGATCTTGATGACGATGAGAGGAATGGACGATTTTTTTGCCAATCCAACATCGTATCGCTAGATATAAACGCGGGGACCTGAAAAGAAACAAACCGAAGTCCGGATATACCAAAAGTTTTAGGCCTTCCAATAAGCTACCCTCTTGAACTGTAAATTCAGTTTTCCCGATCTGTTCTTCAGGCAAGTTACCTAACTGCAATAAATTCTCATGTAGGGTTTTAACAGTAGCTATTGTTCCATATTGAGTCGCCGCATTTAATATCGGATTAGGTGGTATTTGATGAGCCGCAAGCGCCCTAAGCATGAGAGCATCTACTTTATACTTAGCGGCTTGTTGCCCTCCTAACCAATCAGCAAAATCATTTCGATTAAACAATCCAAAGCCATCAACCACTATATGACTGCAATCCAAATGATCTTCCATATAGTAGTTAACGTGGTAGGGCAAATCATCATAATTATCCAAATTTACATAGCGCTCCTGAGCCTCTTTAACTGTCATCACCTTGTATACCGGCTCCAACTTGAAAAAACGCCCGCTATCATTATCACCAATCTGGGGAATACTGCCATCAGGTTTGGTTATGTCCCTTATAAACTCAGCCATACGCTCCATACGCTGCAAGTAGGCTTTTGAAAATGGACTGTATTTAATCTCACCCTCTAATGGATAAAACATCAATGGAGCTGGGTGCAACCCGGGCTTTCCACGTCTTTTTTTAAAGAGTTGATGATTATAAGACTTTAATTTTTCGCCCCTTTCTTCCACTAAACCAAGCACTAAGGCTGTAGCATAATAAACCATTTCAGCGGAGAGGCGATGATAGGAAGTAGAACCCTCAAAATTGCTACCGTCTTCATCAAATTGCCTTTCCACTTCAACATTGAGCTCTTGTACAGCAAAAGCCAGCCAAAGATCTGTTTCCTCTGTTGAAGGAAGAGATGCAGCAATAAAAACCAGACCACTAATATTGGCAAGATAATGGTTTGCCCGATCAGGTATCCATTCCAGATTCTCTATGATATAGCGTCCATGTTCATAAATACTCTGAGCAAAAAATTCTTCAAAATGTCTGGAACATTTAAGTTGAGCCAAATTAAATAAATTCCAGGCTAATATCCAATTGGCCGAACGAATGGCTACATCCATAGGACATATCCAATTAACTCCATATCCAGGGGGATTTGTCGCGATAAAATCAAGTACCTGATTTTGAAATTCATTCTTAATGCGCGACTTACTCTCTTCGTTAAGGGCGCTGGAAAAACTGGCTAGTGCTAATTGAGGCAGATGCTGCATACGAGCCAATTCCCAGGGAACTTTCACATCAACCCCTAATTGATGGCCAAATTTAATTTTTTTAGACCATGTTTTTTCAGACCAGCGATAACCTGATTTAAAATCTATTTGCCAATCAATAGGGATGTAATCGGGATCGACCTGTTGCCAAACTTTTTGGGCCACTAAAAGATTTGAATTATTAATTCGTCCTCGAAGCCAATGACCGTGACGGTCTGGCTGAATAACGGGGCCTGGCGCAAAACGATAGTTCTCCAAACCTCGACAACTCATACCGTAACAAATTTTTACCCATCCCGATCCAAGCAAATCAAATCGATGATCCAGATAATGATGGATGACCTCCGATGGGATGCTACTTATATCGAGCCATAAATCAGCCTCTTCCACCTTTAGGACATTATTTAAAACAAATGCCTGATCGTGTTTTTTATAACTGCCAAAACAAGTATCTCTAGCTAAAAACACCATCAAATTTCGTTCACGAAGAATACGAGCATATAAGCGTTTCACTAATCCGGAATAACCCGATTCAGAAATAATTTGTTTTAAGCGCCCTATCATTCTTTATTTGCACCATCACTGCCAATTTGCTGTTCTACCATTAAACCTATTCTTGCAGACTGGAGCTGCTGCCACCATGGGATAGGCCAGTCGGCACCATTAATTGCATCGGCAAAAGCCACTAATTCTTCGCGCAAACCTTTTTCCTGTCTTGATGTTTTTAATGACTTGCCTTTAATCCCATGAGCATCCAAAGATTTATAATCGGAAAGCGTGATGAGTTTACCGTCAACATAAAGATCCCCTATTTCCTTAGGATATTCTTTAAAACCTAAAGCAGTATAAGTTAAACTTGCTACAGACCCATCGTTAAAGGTCATGGTGGCAATGAAATTATCATTACGTCCATAATGATGCGACTTTGGAATAATAGAATGAGCACTGACTTCTGCTACTTCGGCATTGGCAAAAAAAGTAAATAAATCATAAATATGACATGCTTCACCCAAATTACGACCGCCACCTTCTGCACCATGTACCCAGTTATCTAAAGGTATATAACCTGCATTCATGCGATAATTGAGGATAAAGGGTGCACTTCGTTGCTCTAGCAATTCAGCCATGCGTTTTGCATAAGGTGAAAAACGACGGTTATAACCGGTTAACAATACAGGCAGGGGCTTATCCTTATTAGATGTAATGAATTCATCAAGAGCTGCAAGCTCTGCCTCAGTCAAGGCAAGAGGTTTTTCTACCAATACATGTTTTCCAGCCTGTATGGCAGCTAATGCCATAGCCCCATGTTGTTGATGACGCGTCGCAATAATTACCGCATCAACATCAGGGTCACCAAGAACTTCTTCAAAATCAGTAGTACAATAACTCGCGCCAAATTGTTTGGCCACCGCTGCAGCACTATGACCCGTCCGCGTTGCAACGGCTTGCAAAGAAAATCGATCACTCATGCTTTTTAAATTGGGTAAATGGGCAGATCGAGCAAAGGCACCCGCCCCTAATACTGCAATACGGATTTTTCCCGTTGTAGAAGCTACTGTAGGCTTTAACCGGATAGTATGGGCTGGTTTCTCCTCACTCTCAGGATAAGTCAAAAGAACCATCATCGGTTTCACTGTAGCTTCAGTGAGTGATGCATAAGCCTGCGTCGCTTGAGTAATGGGATATCGAGCAGAGATTAATTTTTCAACCTGTACCCGATTCTCGGCTAATAATCGTAAATATTCACCCATGTTACGATTTTCTGTCCAGCGTACATAGGCTACCGGATAGTCCATTCCCTGTTCTTCGTAACGGTGATCATAACGACCTGGACCGTAAGAACTGGAAATTAAAAAGTCAATTTCCTTAACATAAAAATCGGCACGGTTAAGGTGTAAACCTACATCACCTACAAGAACGACTCGGCCTTTTTTACGACACACTTTAAATGCTGTAGAAACCACTGCATCAGATGGAGTAGCTGCTGTAATAATCACCCCATCCGCACCCAATCCATCAGTCAAGCGTGCAACCTGATCGATGCTTTCTCCATCGTCAGGACAAAGTCCCATATCCATGCCGAGACTTAATGCCAAAGCAATTCGCTCTCTATCCACATCTATCCCAATAGTACGACATCCATTGGCCTTTAATAGCTGAGCAGTCAATTGTCCGAGAATCCCCAGACCAATAATTACAAAGGTTTCACCTAAAGTAGGTTGAGTGCGCCGTACACCTTGCATGGCAATAGAGCCTAAAGTAACCGTAGAAGCATTTTCCCAACTGAGTGTCTCGGGCAGATTCACACATAAGTTTCGTGGTACTCGAATAAATTCGGCATGATGAGCACATTGAGCACCCGCACAAGCAACTCGGTCTCCGATCGCAATATCATGAATATCAGTACCAACAGCGATCACAGTTCCAGTTGCAGAATATCCAGTAGGATGAGCTGCATCAATCTTTTCTTCCAAAAGGCTCCAGGTACGACTAAAACCCATGGTCGACACCAATTTCAGGGTAGATGCCACTTTTTCGGGTTGCTTTAATGCTTTCTTCCATAAAGGAACAGCACTGGAACGTACGCCACTCATCTCGGTACCAACAGACAAACATGAAGTGTGCACACGCACGAGAACTTCTCCAGCTCCAACCCCTGGTGCAGGAACTTCACCCACTATAGCCTTTCCTTTACTGATTAAAACTTGTTTCATCATTCAACCCTTTTCACATAGGACTTCCACCATTGAGCTGCATTAAGAAGTGGCCAAATCCGATCTCGTTTTTTGCTTTTGAGCATTTTCTCAACCTCACTCCAATCAAGAAGATCGGTCTTGGCGCAAAACTCTTTTAATTCATCTACTGCAACTTGACCTAAACGATCATCAAACCAATCTTTCATGGGTGCGGAAAATCCCTGTTTTTTTCTATCGATGATTTCATCAGGTATAACACCCCGCACTGCTTTTTTGAGAATATGCTTAAGGGTACCATTACGAGTCTTAACGGCTGTGGGGATGCTCATCGCCAATTCAACCACTTTATGATCTAAAAAGGGAACTCTTCCTTCCAATGAAACACCCATGCTCATTTTATCTACCCTCATCAACAATAATTCAGGTAAACGCATGTTTAAATCAATATAACTCATCCATTCAAGATGACACTTTGTTTTTGATTTTTCTTCAAAACGTTTACGTATTGGGGCTATTGCTTCCCATGATGTCCTGTTTTTGAATTTTTTTCGCATCCTCGGCGACAACAATGACATTTTCTCTATTTGCGTATAAGACTCAGCTCCCCCCCAAAATATGGGTTGGCTGCAACTTCCTCTTCTTAAATACTCATAGCGCCAATCATTTTTAAACTGAAACAGCCCTAACGTTTTAACTAACAGTTTTTTTAAAGCTCTGGGAACACGGATATCATCCAAATGTTGTAAACGCAGTTTCGCTTTCCATTTTGAGTACCCCCAAAACAGTTCATCTGCCCCTTCACCCACCTGGCAAACAACGACACCATTATCGCGAGCCAGTTTTGCCACATAATAGCTGGGTATACAAACAGAATCACCTATGGGTTCATCCTGCAAATGAACCATAAGCGGCATAAAATCGATTAAATCTTTTACATTCAACAATTTTTCATGGTATTCCGCACCCACTTTATCTGCTACTACTTTGGCATGATGCAATTCATTCTGATAACTTTCATATTCTCCATCATAACCAATAGAAAAAGTTTTCACCAAGCCCGTATCGCCTTCAGAAAAAAGAGCGGCATTCGTGCTGGAGTCAATACCTCCGGATAAAAAGATACCTACCGGAACATCACTTACTTTTAATAATTGCACTGCCGTTCTTAATTCACCTAACAGTTGCTCGGCTATTTCATTATCTGACCGTTCATGCATGGGTTCTAGATGATCCAAAACGTCCCAATATCTATTTTCGCTAATCTGCCCATCCGCTTTGATACACATCCATGAGGCACAAGGTAATTTATGAATGCCTTTAAAAAGGGTGTCCGGTGCTGGAACAGTCAGAAAAGACATATAATGAAAAAATCCCTCTTCATTTACTTCCCGAACCTGCTCTTTATCCTCCAACAAAGCTTTTATTTCCGATGCAAAAACAATTCGGCCATTATGAATACTATAATACAGTGGTTTAATGCCTAATCGATCACGAATCAACCATAGTTCTTGCTTCTTGCTATCCCAAATAGCAATGGCAAACATGCCCCGAAATCGTTGCAGGCATTCTATCCCCCATTGCTCAAAAGCGTGCAAAACCACTTCTGTATCTGAGTGATCTGTTTTCCAGACATAACCGCCAATTTCCTCTAATTCTTTACGGATTTCAGCATGATTATAAATTTCGCCATTATAGGTAAGCCAAATGGTTCCGTCCTCATTACTCATTGGTTGGTTTGCCTTCTCGGACAGATCAATAATTGATAAACGACGATGACCTAATCCGACTTTATGATCCGGTGATATCCATACGCCTCCACCATCAGGGCCACGGTGAATCATGGTGTCACGTAACGTCACGATGTATGATTCATTTACTTCAAAAGATGAATCATTAAAAGATAATGCCCCTACAATTCCGCACATAAAGTTAATTTCCAATTCTAATGTTCAGTGATTTATTGTTCTAAAATACACCCTGGATGTTCTTGGTTAAATTCTATTAATAATGCTGTTATTTGACCTAAATCTCGTTCTGTTAGCCGACTGTGACAGGGTAGATTAACTATCTTTTTAGCTACTTTTTCAGCTGAGGGGTAAGCACCAATCTGATAATTAAAGAGAGGACTAGTGGGTATTGGAGATAATGGACCATCAAACCATTGACCTAACTCAACACCTCTTTCCCCAAAATAACGAATGGCAAGCTCCCTATCGGTCACTAAAAGAGAAACGCGCGGGGTTACTGAAACTTCATTATGAGCAGGAGAGCCTGGAGCTATACAATTTAATTTTAATAACGTATCTCTTAATATCATTGCGTTCCTCTCACATGCCGATGTGATTTTTGAAAAATCACCCCACTGAAACACTGCTAAAGCAGCCTGGATTCCGCCCATTTTGGCCAAAAAATCAGAGCCCACAACTCCCTCAAATTCCAAAGTTGGTGTCGACGAACGAAAAAAACGACTTTTGAATCCAGCATACATTACATATTTTTGAATCAAATGAGGAACAGTAGGTTGATAACACCAAGAGGATATCACAGTTTGACATAAATCACGGGTGGCAGACCACCAGGACGGTTCTTGTAAGGTGTTGTATAGCTGATTCACACGTTTAGCAAGCGGCTCATTGTTAACTAATAAAATCCCTCCCCATCCTACAGAAAGGGTTTTTGATAACTCCATCGATAATATAGCTGCATCCGCAAATGTACCGACATGATAATCATCTATTTTTGATCCCATCGCCAACGCACAATCCTCGATTACCAGAATACTCCGAGCTTTGGCTTCATTAACTATAGCCTTTACCTGCGCTGGCTTGCCTAAAGTATGCTGAACAACGATAGCTCGCACCTTTGAGGATAAAACCTTAAAAACTGCGCTTGGATCAACATTTAAGGTCTCCTCACTAATATCTGCATAAATGGGTTTAGCGCCTGCGGCAATAACTGCCGTGGGAACTGCCAAACAAGTATAAGCCGAGAGCAAGACTTCATCCCCAGGTCCAATACCTGCAGCTTTAAGACAAAGAGTCAGTGCGGATCGACCACTACCTAATGAAAATACACCAGAACTAAAAGGGCAATAAATCTCTTTAATCTTCTGATGTAATCGATTACGCTGAAAATCCGCATTCGTCCACAAGCTAGCAAACCACAGGCCAATACCTTGGAATGAACGCCGAATAGTTATAGAGCCAAAGTAGAGCGATATTTGCCGCTTATACATTTATTTAACCTCAGATCATTCCTGCTTAAAATAGACTAATATCAACAATGAGATTAATAGGTTTCGGAAATCCTGCATCCTACGCGTACACGATCTCCAAGCACAAGCATTATGCCAGCTTCAGGAGATCGCTACCAGGTTAGAGACAACATTTCCAGAAGTACTTCAAAATAAGACCATCTAAAAATAAGTGGATTATTTTTCTCATTTTTTTGCACTGATTAGCATAAAAAAACCATGGGATTTAAAGAAGGTTTTGATAATTCTGCGAGGCCAAAGAAATTGCGCTACCCTGATTAACTTGCCTTTATGGGAGGGATCAATGTATGAAGTTAAAAGATCGCCATGACATAATATTGTTTTGATTTCCACTTCTTTAAACTGTTTAAACAGTTCATGAGCTTCTGCTATAGTGTACGCTTTTGTTCCCGGACTTTCTTGATATTTATCGTAAATTTCCGTCAAAGAGGTAAACAACTTCCCCTTTAACAAAGCATATCTGATCCATCCCAAATACCCCACGAAACTGTATTTATGATAGATCATTATTCTAGCTTCACCGTCTTTTTTAAGTACTCTATGGACTTCTGAAATAGCTTTTGGGGTATTAGGAGAATGATGTAAAACTCCCCACGAATAGACTAAATCAAATGAATCATCAGAAAAAGATAACTGTTCCGCGTCATCTACTTTTATGTCCGAACTTAAGCCAAACGTCTGTAGACGCTTTCGAGTGTATTCTACAGCACGAGGAGTAAGATCTACTCCCGTTAATTCTGCCCCTGCTTCAGCAAATTGTTGATGATCTGCACCTAAACCTACACCAATCTCCAGTACTTTCTTTTGTTTGTAACGATGGAATTCAGCAAAATCAAAAATATAGGGTTCAAGTTCATATCTAATTTTGGCTTGACGTTCAAATCCCTCTTTACTATCTAACCCTGAGAGATAAACTTCTCCACATGAACCACTATTCCAAAAACCATGAACTGCTTGCTTTGCTTGATTCATCTCATTTCCTTAAATTCCATTGACTTCAAACCAAAATAAAAATTAACTAAGATTGAAAACGACTTTAAAATTTTCAAAATAATACTGAAATAATTATATTTATACAATTAAAACTTCGAGGTAGCTTTGGGTGCCTAAAAGTTCAAAATTAACTAGGGACTGTGGCAATTGCCCTTTCTACGACCGCGGCTTGTTCCTGAATCTTATACACATACCTGAAAACCCAGTTCAGTTCTACTCCGACGTCCCGCGGCACGTACGTGAGATCCAGAAGAACTACGCTAAAACATTGGCCCCCTCGGACATGCCGCGGGGCGTAAGCATAGATGAGAGAAAACGACTTATTCCAAGAGTTCTCTTTGAACAAGATATCCATTCTTTGCACTAGATTTCCGGATGCCGCGAACAAGTCGTAACACGTAGGGCTTTTTAAATAAAGATAAATGGTCAACAGACCTGGTTTTCTGGTACCGCCTTAGCAGCCATAAACAGTTCAGCCATTCTATCATTTGTCCGTTCCATTGAAAAAATAGTTTCTGCACGACTCCGTGCGGCAACACCCATTGATTCACGCAAAACAACATTCGAGACCAATGATTCAACGCAATTAAATAGTTCCTCGGTGTCTACATGTTGAGTCTTGTTATCTAGTGGCACAAGATATCCTGTTTCATTGTGTACAATTGCTTCAGGGATACCACCTGCATTACTACCTATTACTGGTCGAGAAGCCGCCATTGCTTCTTTGATAGACATCCCCATACACGCATGTTGATCGTGAGAAGGTGCCAAGACAATATCACTTGCCGCATAAATCGATGGTTGCAAATCAAAAGGTATATTGTTTAAAACGTGAACTCGATCCGGATGTTGGTTGCTGAAATTGGCAACCGCTTCTGAAAGAGATCCATTGGCCCCAGCAAACAATAATTTTATCTGTGGAAAACGCTGAAGCAAGAGTGGCGCTACTTCAAGCAACCGCCCCACTCCCATTTCCTCAGTAAATCGCCCCATAAACAGGAGCAGAATTTCTTCTGGTAATACCCTAAGTTCGGCACGATAAGATTCGCGTAATCCCTGAGTTGAAAATCGCTCCAGATCAATACCCAAATAAACAGGCTCAACTTCCTGTGTAATACCCAAAACCTTTGCGAAACTGCAAGCACAATGCTTGCTCGAAGAAGTTACTGCAAGAGGACTGGCAAGATAGTGTTCAAAAAATTTTTTTCGCCCTATAAAAAAATCAGGACTATCGTATATTTCACCAAAAATCATCAACATAACCTTCCGACGAGCACCCCATGCATGCTTGCACGGTAGCAAAGAAAGGGAACAATCACTTTGATAAAAATTAACAACCTGACTTTTATGCTGTTCAGCAACCCGATTAATAAGGACTGCTCTGACTGCCTCAGAGATTACTCTCCTAACTCCCAAACCTGCAGTACCTAATGTTTTTATAGACGCACCCAGCATGCGCAAACCCTTCCAAGAGAACAATTCTCGAAGATGTTGTTTGGTATCAAAACGGTAAAGTGTAGCCCCGTCAATTTGCCTCACCTCATCTTTATCACCAAAACTCACAATAGCCACATCTTGTGCTCCCCGGGCACGCATGCCTGGAATAAGCATGGTTAGATGGCTGGCAATACCACCATACGGAGGAGGATAAGGACCAACTAATAGTAAACGTAAATTTTCACAGCTTATTGTTTTCATTAACAACCTTCATATTAATAATTATTAATTTTATACTACTAACTAAATCCCGGGAATGCAGGAGAACAACGTTATTCATAGGAATAGCTGTCAATTAACTCAGAGATTATTTAGTCAAACAGTACTCTATTACCTCAAAATGGATCGTACCGCAAGAGGAGTGATTGCTTGAATTTTTTTATCTCATTAGTACCCTGAACTAACTCGGTATTTCCTCGACCAATCTTCCCAAAACTTTCGCTGGGCCTGAACCAACACCGTATCCTATAGCAATTTCAGAACCCAGGTCGAATGCTACATATTTTAAAGGTAAATCTACACACAACTGAGCCGGTTTGACGCCAAGTGCACACATGGCCAGACTTTGCGGCTGACGCAAGTCAATTAAATCAAGTACATAGCGTGGCGTTCGACCACTAACAACAATACCTTCAACAACGAGAACATGACGAGCAAACATTGGTTCATTAATGTCTTGGGTTATGCGAACCTCTCCAGAATGAGTACCCTTTGAGTAACTACTAAAGCCTAAAAAATGCAGTCGGGTTGGAATAGAAAGTTTTCTCACAAGATCGGCACAAAATAAACTGGCACTATTTATCAAACAAATCACATCAAGGGTTTTACCCTCATAATCGGCACTAATGAGTTTGGCTAACTCATCAACCCGCTGTTGTATCTTCTCTTCTGGAACAAGTATACTCATGCACAATACTCCCGTGTTTTGTAGCCATGAAGCTTCACAAGACTATCTCTTTGGGCTGCTTTATAATCCTCAGCTACCATTTCAGCGACTAATTCTTTAAAAGAGATTTTGGGAGACCATCCTAACTTTTCCTTAGCTTTAGAGGAATCACCTAATAAGGTGTCCACTTCCGTAGGCCTAAAATATCTAGAATCTACAGCTACAATACATTTCCCGTTTTCATCAAAACCGCGCTCATTTTCACCCACACCAGACCAAGTAATTTTCATATCTAATTCAACTGCTGCAGCATTCACAAAATCGCGGACACTGTATTGATTACCCGTGGCAATAACAAAATCCTCAGGTTCATTTTGCTGTAACATCAGCCACTGCATTTCTACATAGTCGCGTGCATGCCCCCAATCACGTTTGGCATCTAAATTTCCCAGATACAAGCACTGTTTCATCCCTAATTTAATACGAGCCAAAGCTCTGGTAATTTTACGGGTAACAAAGGTCTCTCCCCGAATAGGCGATTCATGGTTAAACAAAATTCCATTGCATGCATAAATTCCATAGGCTTCCCGGTAATTCACGGTAATCCAATAAGCATATAATTTTGAGACCGCATAAGGGCTACGTGGATAAAAAGGGGTACGTTCCGTTTGAGGCATTTCCTGAACTAATCCATACAATTCAGAGCTGGAAGCCTGATAAAACCGACAGGTTTTTTCAAGTCCTAAAATTCGAATCGCTTCAAGAATACGTAATGCTCCGAGAGCATCTGAGTTTGCTGTGTACTCGGGCTCTTCAAAGGATACAGCGACATGAGACTGCGCTGCCAGATTATATATTTCATCTGGTCTTACTTTTTGAATCACATGCATCAAACTCATGGAGTCTGTCATGTCTCCAAAATGAGAAAAAAAACGACAATTAGGATCACGTTCATCAGTAATTAAATGATCAATGCGACTGGTATTAAATGACGAACTTCGTCGTTTTAAACCATGGACAATATAACCTTTTTTGAGTAAAAATTCCGCAAGATAAGCTCCATCTTGTCCGGTGATACCAGTAATAAGTGCTATTTTTGGTGACGCGTTCATACTTTCTTACTTCCTTAAACTAAAATGTGCTTGGCCGCTTCTAAAAGAATTTCTGAAACATACTGAATCTTTTCATCGGTAAGTTCAGGAAAAGTAGGTAAATTAAATCCTCGAGCAGATAACTCCGAAGATACAGGGTTATCTCCACCCTCATAGATTGGCATAGCCGACATTGGGTAAAAAAAGGTTCTTGTTTCAACTCCCTGCGTCTTTAATTCTGCTAATAGTCTATCGCGGTCTTCGCGAGTACCAGCAGGCAGGACCACAGAAGTTAACCAATTGACTGGTCTTGTACCATCCAGATGTGGGTTCATTAAAAAGCCATGTGGCAGTAAGAACTGTTTGTAGGTGTTAAGAATACGGTCTCTCTCAGCCATAAAATAATTGGCTCGTACCATCTGTGCCACCCCGACTGCAGCCTGTAGATTGGTCATTCGATAATTATATCCGACTTCTGCATGCCAATAACGCCTCTCTTTACTCATTCCGTGATCGCGAAGCAAACGGGCCCGCTCAGCGATAAAATCTGAGTCTGTTGTAATGCAACCGCCCTCACCTGTGGTAATAATTTTGTTTCCATAAAAACTGAATGTGGCGCAATCACCCAAACTACCAACACGTTGGTTATGATATTCTGCACCATGTGCTTCTGCCGCATCTTCAATTATTTTTAAATGATGTTCCTTGGCAATGGTCTGTAAAGCATTCATCTCAGAAGGATGCCCATACAAATGAACCGGAATAATTGCTTTAGTTCTTGGAGTAATCGCACGGCAAACCGCTTCCGGGTCAAGACACCAGTCATTACGTCGAACATCAACTAGTACAGGCTTGGCTCCTGCCAGTATTACAGCGTTAGCTGTCGCTGCGAAAGTAAGATCAGGAATTATGACCTCATCACCAGCACCAATACCAAGAACAACCAGTGCAAGGTGAATGGCCACTGTGCCGTTAGATGTGGAAATGCAATGTTTCACACCACAATAATCTGCAAACTCTTTCTCAAAACGCTCCAGATATTGCCCCATGGATGAGACCCATCCAGAAGATACAGCCTCGGTAACAAATTGAATTTCCAGTTCAGAAATATTGGGTTTAGATATTGGTATCATTTTATTATTACTTACCTTATTCTCTTTTATGCTAGCCAAGATTCGGGAGTATATGGCCAATTTAGTTTTTTGCAAACATTTGCCCATCTCATATTCATTTCCGGCAAGTATAGTAGGGGCACCCATCCCATTTTGAGGTAAATGGCAATTGCGGGTAAACGATGATCATGAGTTTCCAGATAGATACGATTATAACCCGCAGAAATTAATCGCGCAGTCACTGCTGAGGCCACAGTTTGTCCTAACTTTAGCCCGCGGTGATTGGGATCTACTGCAAGCCAGCCAAAATTACCTGCCTGTGCATGTTTTGTGGTCGGATGATGCGATGCGAAACAGGCAGCCACTAGAGCACCGCTTTCCTGGTGTTCAATGACAAAAAAACCATTAGGAAGCAAATGCTTTTCCCAATACTCCAAAGGTGGTTTTTCCATATCAGCAGCAACAAACAAATCAAAATAATTTTGCCGATCTTTAGACTCAAATTGACGTAACAAATAACCCTTAGGAGTATGAACTTGTGGAGGAGTTGTCAGTTTGTCTTCAGGCCAAACCATTTCTAATAAATTAGGTGCTACAGGTCGTCCCTTAACTGCCCATAAAACACGGCGGGCTGCTTTTTTAATAAATACATCTGGCCTCATATATTATCCCTGCTCTTTTGCTTTATACCCATGATGTCTTCTACTTACTACTTAGGGTTCGCTGACAGTTTGTTTTAAACAATCTACGTGCCGCGAACAAGTCAAGGAACGTCGAAAGATCACCCAACCCAGATAATCTGCAATTTTTGAAATAAACATTTTGCAGTCATTATCTGCTCTAATGGCCGCCTTTTGCAAGATGTTACTTGCTTATACTATTACTGAATATCGCTGCTTGCACCATGTCCACTTCCTTGTTTTCCCAAAGAAAATGCTTAGGACGAATAGCCTCAATATGCATCCCTGCTCTTTTCATCAGGCGCAGCATCGGTTCATTAACGGACATGGTACCCGCAGTCAACTTACGGACTCCTTGATTTTTCAACATCTCCGTCATTACCCCTATCCATGCAATAGATGCAAATCCCCTGCCCCAAGCTTGTTTTTCCCCAATAATAACTGACATATCAGCAATCTGATTGTAGGGGTCTATTGAAATACCTATGTTACCAATATGGCCTAAATCATCAATTAAGGTTTCTAGGGCAAGAAAATGACCACTTCCCTGTTGCATAGAGTCAAAATACTGCTCACAACTTGCCATCGTATGATTATAATGACGTTGTTCGGAAAACTGAACCACCTCGGGATCATTAAGCCAGGAAATATATCGAGAGGTCAGGTGCTGGCGCTGGAAAGGTACAACACGAATGCTTTCAATATTTAACACAGGAAATTGCTTCACCACAAAAACCATCCTTATCTAATAACTGTAATGCCAGCAGATCTTATGAGCTTAGGAGCTTAGGATCTGTTGACAATTTGCTTTAAAAAGCCCTACGTGCCGCAACTTGTTCGCGGCATCCAGAAATCTAGCACAAAGAACAATATCTTATTCACAAAGAGTTCTAACTGGATTCGCGAACAAGCCGCGGAACGTCGAAAGACCAATTGTCAGCCGCTAGTTATTTTATCATTTAATTTCAGATTTTGTTAATTATCCGTTTAGATGTTTTGAAACATGACTTTTCGAAGAACCAGTTGTTCAGTTGACTCTAACTCAAGTAATTTATCACTAAGCTCAATATCATTAATAATAATATTATTAATGCCTGTCTTAATTTCAAAATTAAAGTTTTTATACTTAAGGGTTCCTGGAGCAGAAGTGGCAGGCTCAATTTCCAGATGAACAGACTTTATATTAGAAAGTTCTGTATAAAGAGCAAAATGAGTTGCATCAGTTAATATACCTTGAAGTTTATCCTTGTAGTTAAGATAATTATAATGATCAAAGCCCTGATAAAAATAAGGTAGATTTTCAGCAGTGCTTGCATCTAAAATTGTCTTAGGCTCCAAGATCAGACGAGTTCCTATTTTTCGGGCCGGCACTCCCGCATAAATGCTGTAAGGTTCTGTCGTGCGAGTAACAATTGCTCCAGCTCCAATCACGCATCCTCTTCTAATCCGGACTCCAGGCATCAAACAGACATTCATCCCTATCCAACAATCATCCTCTATATAACATTCTCCCATGAGTCCATCATACATTTGATCTTGTATATTCATTAGAAGATGCGGCGATTTGTTAAAAACATGGACACCAGATGAAGCATAGAAATTAGGGGCAATGATTACATCTTCACCAATAGTGACCTGCCCGGATAATCGCCCAAAATCCTGAATACGAGAGCGTTTTCCAACTTTAATCCCGGATTTTTCAGGAGCAAGCCTACAATTGTGATGAATACCAACCCCTTCCGCTAAACACAGTTTACTGGTACCAATATCCAGTTTGACATAATCACCAATGCAAATATTTTTTCCAAAATGAAAATTATTTTTACCACTGCAGTTAATAACTACCTTTTTACCACGTGGTAATTTAGGGAATCGTAACGAATTAAACAGGAAATTTGAAAGTGTATTATAGCGAATGAAGTGGTAACCCCTAAGCGTTCTAATGTAGCGAAGGATCTCACGAATCTGCAAAATCTTAGCCGATTTAAGTATTGGTTTAATATAAGAATCTGCAGAAGGTGTCTGCATAGTCGCTTGAACAGTATTGATAAATTCTTTTTTTGACGGGTAATGTTTATCTTTTAAGGAGAGTAACGAATCGAGAGCTGAATCAGACAAACCTGCACAGCGAAGTTCATCAAACGCACCTTGGCCTAAACGATAACCACTGGCTCTCTTAATAATCTTGAACACTTTACCATCCTCATTATTTTAAATAACTACATTAAAATTACACTGCACGTCATCTCGAGCACCAGCGAAAGCTCCCCAGAACATAGCACTACTCCTATTTTGGAGCTCTCTCACTCGCGCTCGAGATGACGGGTGAAAAAAAAGGAACCGTCTGAGCTTCGCTCTCTTTACCATAACCATAAACAGCAGTTCGCAAGAGAGCCTGTGAATCTACAGATTTATAATCCCAGGAAGCCACAATCTTTTCAGCTAATTGCTTCGTTGTTTTTAAATCATTTAAAAGAACTTCAACTAAGGAAATGAGTTCAGGAAGTGTATGAACCACGGGAAGATCTGGCGCAAAATCGAGTGTTCCATTTTCTAAAAACCGAAGATGGCTTTCTCTTCGTGCTAATATACCCGTCGCATCAGAAAAATTAGCAATCACGCCACAGCCCAAATAGGCCGCATCCAGGCCAAGAGAAGTAGTATGGGACATAATTAAAACATCTGCCTGGGCGAGATTTCGAATGTATTCTAATAACTGAGCCGAAATCAATCCACCTGAAAAAGCATATAAACCTGCGCAGGCTTCTTCTGGCCATTGCAATTGAATTAATTCTTCATTTCCATAGCGCTCAACAATTTCAGCGCGCTCCTGGGGGGCCATTGCGTAAGGGCGATATACAAGTTTCGTGTCGCCCAATAGTTTTTTTTGATTCGCAGCAATAAGAGCATCAATGGCCTGAAACTCACTTTCTCTGGGAAAATAGGTGCGTGAAACTCCTGCATAAAGAACAACATTTTTTTTATCTTTATTAAGTGAGCGATTTAATTCAGGATGGCATGCGATTATTTTATCCACAGTTCGATACCACATCGAACCCAATTGGACAATAGAAGAATCCTTGAGATTGTGATAGCTACGAGCGCATTGATCCTCAAAACGCCCTTGAACGCACACCGCATCGTAATCACACAGTAAATATCCATTAACCCATAATTGATCCGTTGTATAAGGAACCAGAACGGAGCGAAAACCTAAATGACGCGCATACCAGGATAACATGCGATCCTGATCTCCCCAGGAAGAGGCTTGAACAAGCGTAATATGTTCGTATTGCTGAATAAGATTTTCAAACTGCTGAGAACGAAATATGGCTTTACCTATTAACTTATCTAAAGCACGCCAAGCACCTCGCCATAAGCCTATAATACTCGCCGCCTCTTTTATCACACGCCTTAATAATGGATCTCTGCTGTCATGGCCATCGTTACCATACTGCTTGGAAACCATGGACCAATAATATTGCAGTCCATGCCGTCTGTATTTTCGATAGTAGGCAACGGTCCTTGTGAGTTCAGAAAGAGTATACAAAACCCTTGCTGGTTGTCTTACAGGTTCAAGTGGATTGATTTGATGAAAACCGATACCAGCAGCACTGTATTCACTCTGAAAAGACTTATCTTCAGCAAAAGGAGTTGCCGCAATGATATCAGCATTACCTTTAAGGGCATTGAGTACATCATCATTCAGTAATACACGAGCGACACGGATATTGGGAACTGAAAGAATAATTAAGCGTTTATTCATTGTTTGATGCTCAACCTCTCATGGCTAATAATGCCTTATCGGCTGGTACATTTGCTAATAATACATCAGCCGTCTGCATAGGTCCTGCGGTTGGATAGATCTCAAATTGTAACATATCCCTATAAGTACCTAATTGCGGTACACTTGCGGCATGCAGACACTCTTGTGTGTTGCAAATACAAACATCGCCAAGATTCCCTTCAAAAAAGTTCAATGTAGAAGGATTAACTAACCGCTGACGCATTGACTTGGTCAGTTTTTCACGATGAAAGTAACCCAATCGACGAATAATATTTTTTGATGTATTTTTATCATGAAATCGAAGTGCTCCGGTCGCTCTCGTCACTCCATCTGTAAGTAAAACAAAAACACGAAGCCCCATAACAGGACAATTATCGTGGTGGAAGGTATTGGAAAATTTATCATCTTTTTCAGTATCAATATTTGGCACATGATAATTACGCCAGACTCTTACACTTTCCACTCGAAAAGCGCACTTATAATATGAAGTAATAAGAGAGCAAATTTCGTCTCTTAAAAGCATTCCAAGCGCAGCAACATTCTCTAAAGGTTCAAGTAAAAATCTTGTAGCTCCATTAGGGGAACTAATTGATAGCTCAGGATTCTCAATTTTTTGCGCCACATCCTGTTGAATATTAAGAAGCGTCTCTCTATCGAAATACGCTGGAAGTGTATAATATCCATTCTGCTTTAACGACTGCGCGGAAAGTAAAGCGGATTGCTGTGATGAAATGTGCTCGCCTAGTAATAAAAAATCATTCTGTAAGCGTTTTAAATTTCTTTTTTCACCAAAATTATTGCGCAAGCCTGCACTGTTGGCATACCAAAGTTTGACTGGGGTCGAAAAAATACCCTGCCCATATACTCTTAAACGATTATATACTCCGCGCATAACTCTTAAGGGTGTTAAAGGTTTTTTTTCCATTTGAGCTAAAGGTACCATAAGTCAACTCCTGCTAAGACTAATACGAAACGTACGTTGTATTGTGCCAATAATAAAGTCTTTAACCAATAGAACATCCTTCCATCGAATTATTAGCTCAGAACTCGAAAGCCCCGCTATGCTGATAAAAACAATGATCTGCACCATAGAGGTAACAAGCAAAGTAAACAATAATGCGACTGCACCACCTATAATTCCCCATTTGGGAACTAAAACTAAAGAGGCAAGAACTTGTAAGATAAGAGGCACAATAGCCACTTTGGCTACCAAATCGGCGCGACCAATACCCTGAAAAAACATCATCAACACGGAAGCGCAGGCTGCGACAATCAATCCGGGAAGAATAATATAAAAAGGAATAAGTACGGGCTCATAGGCAACCCCATATAAAATCAATACAGCAGGCCGCATCATTAGAGCAAAACATGCACCACCCAACACCAGGATGACCACTGCAATGCGAAACGCTCGAGCTGCCTGCTCTGCGGCTTGTTGCTTCTCATTTTGTTTGGAAAGACTGGGCAATAAAAAAGTGCTCATGGCCTCAGTCACTTTATTGATGAGTTGTCCCAGTTGTTGTGCGATTGAGAAAAATGCAACCTGAGCGGGATGGCAGAATGCAATCACAATAGCTTGGCTCACGTAGACATTCAAATGAGAAATTAAACTCCCCACATATAATTTGCTGCCATATTGCAGAAGATCTCTCAATAAATTGGCATTAAAAAAAGGACCTGTTCGTGGTACATAACCCAAGCGAAAGATACCAATGCTCAAGGCACAAAGAAGTCCTATAGTAGAACCTACCACCACACCAAATAATCCAAGGTTAAAAACAACTAACGATGTGATAATAATCACGGAGCTGACCAGAGCACGGGTCACAACCATCATATTCAGGGAGCTGACATTTTCTTTATGAATATGAAGATAAGTGTAATTAAGATATAAAAAATTGATGGGGATCTGCATTAACATGATGTAGATCAGCACACCAATATTCTGCGTATTAGCACCAAAAATAGCTTCTTTAAATGCATCGAACCAAATAAAAATGGGCAATAAGATGAGAGTACTGGTAACCAATGCGATGGCATTGAGCGTGAAGATCACATCTCCCAATGCATAAATACCCTTTCCCAGATAAAAGATTGCTGCGGCATCTGCCTTAATACGTGCCAACAATTCAGCATAGGATGGAATTAAGGCAAGGATTATCCAGATTCCAGCCAGATATGGCCCTAACATATGAGCAACAATAAGGCTGGTGACCATATTAGAGCCGAATAACAATACTTCTCGGGTAAACACTGCAAGTGATCGTGATGAAAGACTCATCGAAAACAATTCCTTTTCATCTCATTTCTTCAGAAGGCAAAAACTCTGACATACTATACTCTTTATCTATTTTTTTTGTAGCACTTTGCAAAAAGGTTAAAATACCAGCAGTAACATTGGGAAGAGTGTTTGCCGCATTTTTAACTAGATTAATACTGGGGTTACTTAGTAATTTACGAAGATAGGTACCAATTACATTTCGCTGAGTAGCACAAAAAATATGATGTCTAATGGTTAATGGAAGCCAATCTCGCTCTATTTCACGAGGAAGAATAGATAATACCGGTACTCCAAGAGCATGAGCTTCGGCTAACAACATCGAACTCATTCCTACCACTACATCTGCAGCATAGATCAATTCGAGTGGATCGCCTCCCTGACTTACCAAGTCAAATTCAGGAATATAGTCCGATAAATCTCTTAAAGTTTCTTTGGGATGGCGACGTAAAACAAGATAAGGTTCTTTAACCCCATTATTAATTAATATACCAACACCATCCAAAAATTCTTCAACAACGATTTCAGTGCGACCAACAGAATTGCCCCGCCCCTTTAAAGAATATTCATTGGAAAATTGATATTGTTCTGCATTTAAGCCTGTTGATAACTCAGAGGCAAAAACAACAATCATTTGATCCGCTAAAGCGTCAGGGAATAATTTTGCGCGAATAATGTCGCGACCTTCACTATCCAACTTCTCTTTCATTTTTAGCAAGTCATCGTAATGAGGATGGCCTGCAATAAAAATTCTTTGCTTTAAAAATCCAAGAGATTCATATTCTGAAGCGGTAAATTCATCTGGAACCATAAGCCAATCAGGTGCATAAGCAAGTGGGTTATTTGTTCTTCCGCGAAACCGATATGCGGCATTGGCATAAAAATCAACAACACCTATAGAAACACATTGCATTTCCTTCGCAGCTGAAATAAGCGCAAAAGCAGGTGAGTCAAGATTCTCGGATGTTCCTACCAATAATAATTCAGGAGACTTATTATGGAGCCACTTCAATGCCTCATCTCCATCGCTCAGAGTCAAAGAAGAAATCCCTTTGTTTTGAAATAACTGGGTTGCTACTCCAGCGGATAATAACAAAACTGAATGGCCTTGATGGGTTAAAGCAAAAACAAGTGGCGTAATATAATTAACGGCCCCAGGATCTTCTGCAAATACAACAATATTTAGCATACAGCATCCATATATTCGTTGATAGAAATGATTTGCTTTCGTCTTTGAGACTCCAGAACTGCTTCTACAATAGTCGCTGTCCGCAAAGCTGACTCACCTGGACTACAAAAGGCACTGCCTGTATCAAGAGCACGGGCAAGATCGTCATACATCCGAAAGAGTGCATCACCAACAGTGGAGGTTAGGTAGGATGCTTTATCAAAAGGTAACTCATATTCGCCAGACATTCCGCGATTAGCTTCTCGCTCCCGATGCGTTAATGTAAGTCCTTCATTTAAAATAGCCAAATGACCATTCTGCCCCCAAATTTCAAGTCCCACTTCTCGATAATGAGTGAATTGGACAGGTTGTATTGGCAAAACAAGACCATTTGATAAACTTAACACAAAACCACAATTGATATCACCTATAATTGGGCTTCCATTAAAAGGAAGGTGCTTTCCCAAGGGGGCTACTGACTCAACCTCACCAAACAACATTCTAATAAAATCAATAAGATGAACCCCATTATTTAATAATCCATTCCCATAGATACCGTGGGCAATTTGGATCTCTCCGACCAGTTCGCTAAGAGATCCTGCTTTTAGCTGTTGAAATTGAGAATCAGCACGACGCCAAAAATTCACTTGAACGTGGATATTTCGCCGAGAACAACTTTCTAAAAATTCAATACTCTCTTTCAGCGAGCGGCCCAGGGGTTTTTCCACCAGAACAGCGCGAAGATTAGGTAACGAATCGATAATCCCAATTCTTGATTCAGGTGGCGTGGCAAGCACGGCAACTTCAATTTCAGAAACCAGAGCGCCTAAGTCCTTTACATCCGCAACTGCAGGAATCTTCCAACAATTTTGCGCATCATCCCGAGCTGCCGCTACAGGATCAACAACGGCCAGCCATTCAAAATGAGGATTAACTGCAAGAACCTGGGCATGAGTTGCATAAGGATAATATTTTGCCATTACAGGATCATTGGCATAAGTACTGGACATTTTACCAAAGCCAATGACCACAGTGCGTAACGGTTTTACATTCATCGTACAGCCTTCTCTACGCAATGAGCATTAAGGTCATGCAGTGCGGGCTCATGTTTTAGTAAATTCAGAATCTCATAGATGCCAAAAGAATCACCATATTGAGGTTCAAGTCGAGAATATACGGTGCGAATAAACTCCAGATCTTCTGGATAATCCAACTGTAAGCGCAGATTCTCCGCTTTCCACATTTGAGGAGCAATTAAATGAATGATTTTATATTTATCAGGATTCTCATAAAAATATAACGATACATGCTCACGCACTGCTGGATCCCAAACAGAGTCAGCGACATCTGATAATGCCTTCAATTGAAAAACCTGGACATCAGCTCCTTGAGGATAAGAAGGAACCCTAGCATTAGTGACCACATCACAGTCATTAGCAAAATAAGTTTCTATACCCAAATCGATCACCGTTGAATCAAGTAAAGGACAATCTCCCGTTACTTCAACAACAAGATCAGAACCCATCATCTGATGAGCCCCAACGACGCGCGCAAGAACATCTTCTTCACTGCCACGAAATACGGGAACATTATTGGTCTGTGCCCAAGATACTAATTCATCATCTTTTGGCGAAGTAGTTGTAGCCAGAACAACATCATCAAGAGCCTGACACTGTCGTAAACGACGAATTAACCGGGTTAACGCAGGAACACCACCAATATCAGTCAATACTTTTCCAGGCAATCGGGAAGATCCCATTCTTGCTTCTATACTTGCAACAACCTTAGGCATGCAGGACTCCCTCGGAAACAGGAATAGTGTGCCTATGAGTGTGAACCTTACGTACTGCTTCTATAAGTAATTCAATATGTTGGTTATCTACTCGATAGGCGCAGGTTTCAAAACCTAACAACTCTCGCTCATGCATCCGCTCAGCTACAGGACAAAGACCTTTATTATATTGGCGGTTGGTCAGATTAAAAGGCCAACCTTCTCGACCAAAGGCAATCCTTTTCTGAAATACTGGAAGCATGTATAAGGGAGCCACATAACCCAGAAAATGGGGAAATCCCTCCGCAGTCAGGGCAGCACTAAAGTCTTTACGCGACACACCTAAACGCGCTTCATCCAATTTCGCAGCCCAGGTATAATAGACGTGACGACATCCAGACCTCACTGTGGGGACCGTGATCCCTTCCAAATCAGCCAAACCTTCTGATAAACACTCTGCGAGATGTTGACGACGACCTACTTCCGCATCAATCTTTGCGAGTTGCGAAATACCCACTGCGGCCGACATTTCTGTCATTCGGTAATTAAAACCGATCATATTTACTGGATTCTGAATGGGTGCTGGTGCAACAATATTTTCGGCATGATTACGTATAGCTTGTAATCGCAATGCAAGTTCAGGGTCTCTGGTGGTACACATTCCACCCTCGCCAGTATGAATGTGTTTATGATAATTAAGACTAAAAACGCCGATATCAGCAATTGTCCCTGCATAGCGGCCATCTTCCATAGCTAATGGACCTTGAGCATTATCTTCTATTAAACCCAAGCCAAACTCTTTAGCAATAGCAGCCAGTTGAGTTAAGGGAGCTGGGTGACCGAATAAATTGACAACAATGATGGCTTTTGTCTTAGGGGTTATAGCAGCTCGAACCGCATCAGGATCAAGACAAAAAGTATGGGGGTCAATATCAGCAAAAACGGGGATTGCACCATAAACAAGGGGCGCCATTGCTGTGGCTGACATGGTATAGGGAGGAACAATAACTTCATCTCCCGGAGAAATACCTAAGGCCCCTACTGCGGCATATAAACCGGAAGTAGCTGAATTCACTGAAACAACGTAGGGTACTTCAAAACGCTCAGCCCATAACTGTTCAAACTGTTTAACTTCCACTCCACCAAGAAACTCTTCTCCCCAGCTTCCATAAAATCCAGAAAGTGAACCTCGTTCAAAAACACGTTTGACGGCATCAAAATCGTCTTTATTAATTGTGTTATCAGCGGGTAAAGGTTGCGTTATTACTGGTCTTCCACCGTTAATGGCCAATTGTGTCATGATATAAACCTTAGTTTAAATGCTTGCTTCATTGTAACTGTTCGTTCAATGGCGTCAACTTAAGAGAACATTGTAGCCTGGATGGAGCGAGGCGTAATCCGGGATCGGAGCTCAGATCAAGTTTCGATCCCGGGTTACGGCTGCGTCTTCACCCAGGCTACATCCCTAAGCTGAACGCCATTGGGCTAACAGTTACGCTCAATTTAGTGATAATTAACTGATAAGATCCCAGTGCATCCGTGTTCCACGCTTCACTGCTTTTGCAACGCGTTTACCCATTAATTGATTAATAAATTTGGGGGGTAAACCGTATCCCGGACGAATGGCACGTAAATTACTCGGTGTTAATACATCCCCTGCTTGCAAATCCTCACAAATATAAAGAGTGCGCCTGAAAACCAGTGAACCCAGTTCTTCATCAGTTGGGCCAATTTGCAACTTGCCTAAAGCTTCCCAGGCTGTTTTTGTTTCAGTTACCAGTTGTTTCAATTCTACAGGCTCAAGTGAGAATGCCGAATCTACTCCCCCCTCAGCGCGATTAAGAGTAACATGCTTCTCAATCACTGTGGCACCAAGTGCAACACTGGCAATGGCAGCCCCTATGCCTAAAGTATGATCGGAAAGTCCCACTTCGCAATTAAATAAATTGCGCAAATGAGGAATACTGGCAAGATTTGATGCGGCCGGGCTAGCTGGATAATTACTGGTACATTTAAGTAAAACTAAATCGGTGCAACCAGCTTCTCTTGCTGTACGAACTGCTTCATCAATTTCTGCCAAAGTCGCCATTCCGGTGGAAATAATTACCGGTTTTCCAGTGGCAGCAACTTTGCTGATTAAAGGCAGATCCGTGTTCTCAAATGAAGCGATCTTATAAGCTGGGACATCAAGGGATTCCAGAAAATCCACGGCAGTAGTATCAAATGGAGTGCTAAACGCTAATAATCCGCGAGACGTTGCATGCTGAAAGATTGCTGCATGCCATTCCCAGGGAGTATGGGCTTGCTCGTAAAGCTGATACAAACTGTTGCCTTTCCAGAGACTCTTGGGATCTTCAATAAAAAACTCCCCTTCTGCCAAATTAAGGGTCATTGTTTCAGCAGTATAAGTCTGCAATTTCAGTGCATGCGCGCCACTATCGGCTATGGCATCAACTATAGCTAATGCTCGTTCCAAGGACTGGTTATGATTGCCTGACATCTCAGCAATAATAAAAGGTGCTGCTGTGTTACCTACCGGTACGTTACCAATAGTAAAACCCATATATATCCCCTTGTCTATCATGTCTCAATTATTTTACTTCTGTTCTATAGTTAATGGCTCCAATTCAAAAGCCAAAGCCCCCACCCTTCGTGAACGGGCGGATTTAAATTGTAGTTGGATAAACAGTCGCTGGCTACGGCTATTTGAGTCTCGTACCTCTGCGATTAATTTTATATTCAGGGCAATGGAATGCCAATATTGCAAGGCATTCTTCAACAGTTTGGTGGAAAGACCAAGACCACGCAATGATTGATCAATGCTGATACTGATTAATGCCTCTGCTTTCTCACGGTTTATGTCAAATCGGACTAGCCCTAAAGGTAGGCCATGTTCCTCTTCGCCAATGAGGATTAATGAGTCAGGATCGCCTAGTTTTTTAGCAAACCACTGAGCATGCTCCTCTGCACTAATTAATTTTTGATTGAAACTTTGCATCCGTGCTTCAGGGTCATTAGCCCATCTCAATAACAACAATTCATCAGCTGGGGTAATGCGCCGTATTTTAACATTGGAAATTAATTTCCCAAATAAAATGCAGGCTACTCTTTTAGCACCTAATCCATCAACTAAATTACTGGCTTTTCGAGAGAGGCCCAGCACTTTAGCAGGCTCGTTTATTAATCCTAAAATAGCCTGGTGCCAATCAGTTGATGAAGCATTCATTCCTTTACTGAGCGATTCTTGAAATCCATCTGCAGTAAGTGATTCAGTCGGCTCATCTTGATTCTCAGCAACACTGATCACAAGAGAAGGTAATCCAATGCACATTCGCTCCCAGGTTGTTGCCCCCCCTGCACCAATTACCAAATCGGCCCGTGCTGAAAGTCCAGCCAAAGTGGGTAAATTTTGATACATCGCCGTACCTGGTCGCTGCGACACCAGAGTTTTGATCTCTTCAGGATTAGGGTAATTTGCTCCAATAACCACATCAACAGCCAAGCGAGAGAAATCAGAGTGACTTAAAACTTTTAGCACTTTACCAGTCTGTTCGGTAGAATCACTACCGCCAAAAAACACCAGTACGCGCCGTATTTGTCCATCACCCGGTGGTAAAATGGTGCGCAATTGCGCATATTCCGGTTGGACCAAAGCATGATCAGGGCCGAGCAAACATTTGCAAGGTTCAGATAAGATATTCTGATAGCGGGTAAAAGTCTTATCACCAAAATAATTTTGATCCAGCAATACATCACAATCATGGTAACGATTAGCCAGGTCGTCAATGGCCAGGATTTTTTCTACTAAAGGTCTTACGGCCTTTTCCCAAGTCACATCCAAACCGTAATGATCAACAATCATCCAATCATATCTTTGATTATCAAGAGCTCTGAGCGTTTGAGCAGCATCTTGTTCCTGGGTTACTCCCAGCCACGCTCCATAATCATTAGGATTAGAAACAGACTGTGCCTGAGGTGCTGGAAAATGACAAAGCGAAAAAGAAGCTTTTTCAATTCTCTCCATTAAATGTCCCGGATGTGCACGACTTAAAAAAAGCACCTCTGCACCGCGACTACGCAATTCATTAGCCAAAGTTAAACAGCGTATCAAATGACCGCTGCCTATTAGCGAACTACTGTCTACCCGAAAAGCAACTCTCATTAATTTAACCGCTTGAATCCAGCATGACATACTGGACCCTGCAATAGACTCATCACATCACGCCCTGCTTCACACTCAGCAATTAACGCAAATATTGGTTCAAGTTCGTTAAAATAGCCATCCACAATCTCAGGTGTATGAGCAATACTGGCGTAAATACAATTGCTTGCCAAATACCCCTTGGCGAGCATTTCCTGCGTTATCAAGGTTTTATAAGCCAAACTATTTGCACTCACAATGGTAAAACCGGCCAGCGAAGGTAATCCCCAAAGCTCCAATTTCAAGTGATACTTTTGAGCCAGCTCTTGCCACCGTTTTTTAATTTGGTTTCCTGTATGAGTAATAATGTCCCAGGATTGCATTTTTTCCATTACTTCCAAAGTTTTTAATCCTGCAGTAGGACCAATACGTTCAGTCCAAAACGTACTACTAATAAAACTCGTTTGCGCCGCTTCCATTATTGCGCGACGCCCAATCGTTGCTGTAATGCCAAAACCATTACCAAGAGCTTTACCAAACATAGCCATATCGGGCTCAACCCCATACAGTTTATGCAGCCCGCCAAAGCTTTGACGAAAACCGGAAGTACATTCGTCAAAAATAAGCACAATACCTTTATCAGTCGCAAGCTGACGCACATTTTCTAAAAAGCCAGGCTCAGGTCCCTGATTACGGGAAACTTCCATCTTGATGACGCCAATATCATGCATATTGACCAAATCTTGTAATTCATCAAAGCGATTGTAATTGAATGGATATACTGTATCTCGTAAATTAGCCGGAACCCCATTAGGTTCAAGGCCAGGCAACAAATGACCGCCCAGAGATTTCTCATCTCCTAAATTAGCAGCCAAATACCAATCGTGCCACCCATGATAACCGCAAAATGCAACTTTATCTTTACCACTGGCGGCACGAGCAATACGAATGGCAATTGCATTGGCTTCACCACCTGAGCGAGCAAAACGAACCATATCAGCCCATGGATGTAATTCCACAAGGCGCTCAGCAAGATATACTTCCTCTGGACAGTTCAGTGTACTCATATTGCTGGCATCAATAACCGCATGGATGGCAGCATCTACTTCAGGATGACAATAGCCAAGAATATTGGTTCCAATACCCATAATGGACATATCAATAAATTCATTTCCATCAAGATCCCAAACTTTGCACCCTTTAGCTTTGCTGTAATAAGCAGGCCAGAGATCAGGCAAAAACATCTCGGCACGTTTTGACAATAACATACTACCACCGGGAATCACTTGCTTGGCGCGTTTCCAAAGTTTTTGTCCTGTGCCCATTTTTACTCCTTCATTTCGTATCAAATGTTGATTTGCCGCAAATAATTGAGGTTCCTTCTCACTAAGATTAAGAATCTCAATCCAGGAAAAATCACGACGTGGATGGAAATATTCATAGATCTTCTGAACAACAACAAAATCATCAATCTCGTCAACTGTCCAACGCTGACTGGAATGATCGGTATCATTACTGTAGTTCAGTTGGGAAAAATCAGCGGATTCACGGATAAAAGGCGTTACATGTTCGCGCTGCAGGGGCTGTTTCGCCTCGAGATGCGCCCTGTTTAAAGCAGCAAAACTAAATACCTCGATATCCAGTCCGTCCGGGAAAGTAGGGGGTGCTACATTACTGACATAGTCCACTTTGCTTTCTAAAAACCGTGTAATCACTGAATCAACCAGTACAGGATCAAGCAAAGGACAATCCCCTGTGATACGCACTATCACATCTGCCTTGGCTTGTTTTGCAGCTTGATAATATCTATCCAGTACATCATGTTCACTGCCTTGATAAATCGCGTAGCCCAGTTGCTGGACGTACTCTGTTAAAGTTGTATTGCAAGGTTCCGTTGACGTCGTAAGAATAATTTCATCCACTTGAGTCGCTTGAGCTAATCGTTGCATCAATAAACCGATTAAGGGTGTGCCACAAATAGGACGCATGACTTTATTAGGCAATCGAGTAGAACCCATACGCGCTTGAACCAAAGCAACTATTTTCATAACATCATACCCATCAATGTAAGACCTTCTGGCTGTCCATTAATTAAAAAATGTTCCGGACGTTTTCCCTCGATTACAAAACCTGCTTTTATAAATGCCCGTTCGCTCGCTTTATTACTTTCATAGCAACCGGCAGTTAATTTACGCAACTTTAATTCTTCACGGGCAATCTGAGCAAGTAAACTGATCGCCTGAGTCGCTACTCCCTTCCCGTGCGCTTTCTTTTCTCCGATCATAATCCCTACTTCGCCAAGACCATGTCGTTTGTTAATTTCAAGTTTAATATTTCCAATATGTTTGTTTGCCAGCAAAGGAAAACGAATACCCAATAATAAAGTATTGTCATTTTCTGAACAATTTTTTACAAATTGCCGCGTGCTATCCAAGGTATGATTTTCAAATCGGCTTTCAAGATAACGATTCACTTCTGAATCATTTAGCCAGTCAATATAAGAAGGGGCTACATCATTTTCGGTAAGGACAAACAGTTGGATTAATTTATTAGACCAGGTCGATGCGAGCATTAATAATTCATCCTGATAGAGATATCTTCGTTCTTTAAATGAGCGCGGAGCTGCATCGGATTTTGATCGCGAAAACTAAAGAAGGTTCCAGCAGCAACAGCCTCAACACCGCCCAACTTAAAACCCTCAACGAAATGCTCAACCAAACCACAGCCACCCGATAGAATAACAGGAACAGACACCGCTTTAGCCACTGCATGTCCCACTTCATAATTAAGACCTGAACCCAGACCATCTTTATCCATGTCAGTCAAAAGAATTTCACCTGCGCCCGCTTGAACAACCTGTTGTGCCCATTCGACAACATCCAATTGACTCAGTTTTTTATCTTGCCCATTAAAAACCACCGCACGTCCTGTAGCATCTGTTCGAAAGTCAATTGATACAACCACACATTGTGCACCAAATCGACTGGCTGCTTCGCTAATAAAATCAGGTTGCGACAAGGCTATGGAATTAATGCAGACTTTATCTGCACCATGAGCCAATAAAGAAGAAAAATCAGACAAACTGCGTACCCCTCCTCCAACGGCTAAAGGCATAAAGGTTTCGCAGGCCAACCTTTCTACCAGGGCAAGCATCGTTGCATCGGAGCTTATCTCTGTGCCATTAATATTCAAAACCATCAATTCATCGGCCAATTGAGCTTCATATATTTTTGCTTGTGAGACGGCATCACCTACGTCATATATCTCAGTATACTGTCTTGTGTTAACAAGAACAGGGCGCGTGACTGGACCAATTTTTCGGTACTTAATTAATAATTTCGGAATTAATCTTTTTTTTAGATAAGTTAAAGTCATCGCGCAAGAAAACCTCTTAGAAATCGCAATCCAGCTTCCTGGCTTTTTTCAGGATGAAATTGCGTAGCAATAATATTGCCTTGTTCAATGATCGCGCTGAATCGCTCACCATGAGTACAGAAGCCTAAAACAGCTCCCTTGCTTGGTTTTTGATAGGCAAAAGAATGGTCAAAGTAAAAATCTGTTTTATCTCCAGCAGCAAACTCGCCAAAATCGCTCTCAAATTCAACAATATTCCAACCAACATGAGGTACACGAATGCCGGGACTCGCTGAAATACCCTTAACAGTGCCACCAAACCAACCCAATCCTTGGGACTCCTCGGATTCCTCACTGCGGTCACTTAGCAATTGCATCCCAACACAGATGCCTAATAAAGGCCGGCCTTCGTCTAAAGCCCATCGTTCAAGGGCAGAAATTAATCCACTGGAGCGAAGGTTTTCAGCACAAAATCCAAAAGCTCCCACACCAGGTAAAACAAGGTGAGTACAGTCTTGAATTTGTTGTTCGGAAACAACCCGAATTACCCGTGCACCAATATGGATAAATGCATTCTCAATAGATTGGATATTACCCGCTTGATAATCGATAATTCCAACGATTGCATTGCGGCCAGAGTCTATTTTCATGCGATTACGTCTCTAACCTTAGAAGCACGCCAACGTGCAATGACCTCTTCTGCATCGACACGAACCATTGAACCGTCACGACTCCATACATCAAAATCAGGAGTCTTTTCGCCAGGCTTTGTTTTTTGTAGATCATGAACGTACGGGCTGACTTGATGACTCATGGCGATATCAATGAATTCTTTTTCAGTCAAACCAATAAAATCAAGGAACAGATCCAGACTTGGTGGTCTTTTTCCTTCATATGCGTCAATAAGCTTTTGCCCTTCTTCTTTGGTCAAACGACCATTACGAATATCAATAGCCACTAAATGTGATGGACGCGAATATCCTCGTTTAATATACTTGATATAATCTCGCACGCCCTGCATATAACATTCAATTTTCTCATATTGGTATTGCGGAGGCACATTCTCAACCGGGGCTCCTTTCCAGCCTAATTCGCGTTGAATTATTTCAGACTGCCTTTTTACGTCCCAGGAAGTATAAGAACCTAAGCAAACCGAACGATAATTAAGAGCGCGTAAATCCTTCAATGGAGGATAAGAAAAAGGTTTCAGATCACGTGGGTCAACATCACCTCCAAGCCGAATAAACATATCATCAGCACTAATTCCTAGATTAACATAACGATTAAATCGCTTTTCATCAACCTCTTCGACCTGATCATAACTAAAGTATGCGGTGTATTCAGATGAACGCTCACCCCAGAATATCAAAGGGACTTTTTTCTCAAGCGCAACCCACATTGGATAAGAAAAAATACCGGTATGACAATGCCAACAGAAATCACCCTTTTCAAGGAAACTTTGTAGCATCAGTTTCTGAACTACTTTCCAGTTAGGTGTAAACGTCATTATATCTACACCTAATTCACGAACGGTACGCTTTACATTATCTTCAAGATTAGGTCTCATGAAGCCATGATCAAATCGTACGACCAGCGGTTTAATACCATACTCTTTTACGAGGTAATACAAGGTCCAGGTACTGTCCTTACCGCCGCTGAACGGAATAATACAATCATAATCATATTTCCCCCGATGTTCTTCTATAAGCACATCAAGCGCTTTTTTGTTGGCAGACCAATCAATCTGATCCCGTTTGAATTCCTGTTGGCGACAAATATTACACACACCCTCATGATCAAAAGATATGGTTTCGTGGGTTTCTGGTAGTCCGCAGTGGGAACATCTTTTCATTTTGTTTAACTCCATAAATCTGACTTCAGCTAATTAATTCGCTCACCAACGACGTGGATCAATTATATCCATATTATCCGTAGATAAAGAAGGAGCAGTGAGCGGAACAGCACTGCTCCATGCAGTAAGAATATCCTCAAGATGCGCTAATTTATCAACGCCAACAACACAGTAGCGTATACCTGGAAGCCCTTTTGCAACACTCAAAGCTGCCTGTAAAGGGGTAAGTTGATGTTCATCACACCATTTTCCCCAGACCTTAATACTGTTTGCTGCTTGCGGTAACTGCTTAGATGCTCTCTCAGGAGCCAACAATAATATACCTTGAAGGAAAACGCTTCTCAAATATAACTCGACATTATTTATATTTTTAGTAGTAGTTATTCTTTGATCCAGGGCATTTCCCGGTATTTGTGCAACTGATATAGGAAATTTATTCTGCAGCAGAGCCAATTCAGAAGGTGAATAACAAGATACTCCCAGTCTGATAGGCGAATCGGATATTGCCTTGGAAGCAGTCTCCCATGCAATCGTTCCATGCTGCTCAAGTAAATCATCACTTCGATGAAACAAGAGGGTAGTTAAACGCTCTCCAAGACGCTCTCTGGTCTTTTGAATAGAATTGCTGACAAAATTGACGACTTCAACTGAGCTAGATTCTTTAGGCAAGACAGGAATTTTGGAAACCATTTTGAAAGGGTAACCTTCAGTCAGAGTACCAAGACTCTCTTCAATAGTGCCATAAGCAGGAGCTGTATCCAATACACGAATCCCATACTCCCAGGCTCTGGCAAAAATATCCTGTACTTCTTTGGCAGGAACTGTCTCGCCACGTCCTACAATTCCATACTTCATTCCAAATTGTACCGTTCCCAAAGCTAATTCAACATCGGGTGCTATCATTTTTGCAAAACCTTAGTCAGTACCTCAATAATTTCATCCTGTTGAGATTCTTGTAGCCCAAAAAATAAAGGAAGCGTGATAGCATGAGCATAATAATTTTCTGCTTCTTTGAATTGCATTTTAGCAGAATTGATCTTTCTATAATAAGGATGGGTATGCACTGGTATATAATGAACATTAACGCCAATACCTGCTTTGCGGAGATAATCCAATAAGGTACCTCTATCTAAAGGTGAATGGTTTACATCTACCTGAACAACATAAAGATGATATGATGAATAAGTATCCTGATGCTGAAATGGGCGCACTAGTGGCAAATTAGTCAGTGAACGATCATAAACGGATGCAAGATGTTGTCGTTGCGTAACAAATTGCTCTAAACGCTCCAGCTGACTCAGCCCTAAAGCAGCTTGCATATCGGTCATTCGATAATTAAATCCAAGATCAATCTGTTCATAATACCAAACACCTTGAGATTTATCTTGAATTTGCAGTGGGTCACGAGTAATCCCGTGAGCACGTAAGCGCTGCATCCGTTCGGCAAGCATGGAGTTATTAGTCAATGCCATACCACCCTCACCTGTAGTAATCACTTTTACTGGATGAAAGCTAAATACTGTGACATCACTATAGCGACAATTTCCAACAGGCTGACCTTTATATTGACCGCCAATAGCATGCGATGCATCTTCAATAACTTTAAATCCATACCGTAGTGAAAGGGCATGAATTTCAGCCATATTACAAGACTGACCAGAAAAATGAACTGGAATGACTACTTTGGGAAGAGTACCGGAACGTTCGGCCTGTTCCAGTTTAAGAGTAAGCGCCTCAACGCTTAAATTATATGTAAGTGGATCAATATCAACGAAATCAACTTTTGCTCCACAATAAAGACCACAGTTTGCAGAAGCAACAAAGGTGTTCGGAGAAGTCCAGAGCCAATCGCCTGGGCCTAAATCCAAAGCAAGACAAGCCAGATGCAAAGCACTGGTTGCAGAATTAACAGCAACTGAATATTTAGCACCCATTTTACTGGCCACCGCTTGCTCAAAGCGCGGTACCGTGGGACCCTGTGTCAGCCAATCAGATTGCAGTATTTCTACCACTGCAGCAATATCGGCCTCTGTAATATCTTGCCGACCATAAGGAATCATATCATCCCTGCTAATTTGTTAAATTTAATGATCTCTTCCACACTCAAAAAATGCTCATTTTTACCCGAGTTATATTCAAAACCTTGCTCTACTGCACTACTTTGTTCACCAATTTTATTTGGCGAGAATTTATTACTATGGTCCGTAAATAAAATGGTAGGCGTTATAACAAAATGATCTCGAAACTCTAACGTCAAATGAGAATCATCTGCAGGACACATAATCTCGTGAATTTTCTCACCAGGCCGAATACCTATTATTTTTTGATCTAGATGAGGTGCCATTGCAGTGGCCAAATCAACGATACGGACGGAAGGGATTTTCGGTACAAATATTTCACCACCACTCATTCGTTCAAAATTTTTAAGAACGAAATCCACACCTTGTTGCAGTGTAATCCAGAAACGGGTCATACGAGAATCGGTAATAGGCAGATGATCCGTTTTTTGTTCAATCAGTTTTTGAAAAAACGGCACTACCGAGCCACGAGAACCTACCACATTACCGTAACGAACTACAGAAAAGCGAGTACGATGACCTCCAGCAATATTATTTGCTGCGACAAACAATTTATCGGAAGCAAGCTTAGTAGCTCCATATAGATTAATAGGATTCGCTGCTTTATCAGTAGACAAGGCAATTACCTTTTCAACTTCAGCTGCTAGCGCTGCCTCAATCACATTTTCCGCTCCATGGATATTTGTTTTTATACATTCCATGGGATTATATTCTGCGGCAGGGACTTGTTTTAGCGCCGCTGCATGGATTACATAATCCACACCACGCATGGCCATAGTGAGGCGTTCACGATCACGCACATCACCAATAAAATAGCGCATACAATCATATTTTGTATCTGAAAAAATCTGAGCCATTTCATATTGTTTGAGTTCGTCTCGAGAATAGACTATTAGCTTTTTCGGCTGATAACGATTCAGAATAGTACGAACATATTGATTTCCAAACGAACCACTACCACCAGTAATAAGAATTGATTTATTATTAAACATAACTTTTGCTCGATCTACCTTGTAGTTTGGCTAAATGCCAACTTTATTCCGTTGTATTTTGCAAACGTTGCACGAATTTTATGTCACGATTTCAAAATTCTCTTGTTCTAAACTCTGCATTATTCATTTCTACAAAGCTGGTTGTCTTATACGCTACCACCCTGCGATATCCTTTGCTTAGACCTACATTTTCTTTTGAACTAGACGAGTTATCCTCGTCAAATAATTGAAATTCAAGGGCAAATGTAGTCAAAACAGCAAAACATGTCAAGAGTTAACTGCCTCAAGCCTGGATCAACGCGTCATCAATCTCACTAGGAGTAACATACCATTTCAGGTTATGATTCAGTGGATATTAGCCCAACGTGCCGCGACTTGTTCGGCATTGTTCCATAAACACTGACCTCCTGAAGCTTGTCTACGGGACGTCAGAAAATCTCTCAGGAACAAGGCGCAGAATAAACCAAGGGTCAACAGATCCTAATCTCAAATGAACCAAGTCCCGGAAGCATCTATCACAATATATTTTTGGCGAATATTTAGAGGAATTTCTTTAAACATCTTATGATTCACCAACATTAATACAATATCTGTTTCTGCTAATCCTTGCTCTATCGTATTAAGTTCTGCAATCCCAGATAGTTCTGGTGGAAGCATTTTTATATAGGGTTCAATTATCTTAACATGACCAGGATGAGTCAATGCTATTTCTTTGGTTATCGCTAAAGCCGGGCTTTCGCGTAAATCATCTATATCTGCCTTAAAGGCCAAGCCAAAACATGAAATAGTAACATCTTTAGTGGTTTTTTCGGGGTGTTCCTGAAGAAATCTGGAGACTGCCAAGCGAACTTTTTCAACTATCCATGCTGGTTTACTGTCGTTAATTTCACGAGCAGCACGAATCAAGCGTGCCTGTTCAGGCGATTGACTTACAATAAACCAGGGATCGACAGCAATACAATGCCCACCCACCCCGGGGCCAGGTTGAAGAATGTTTACCCGAGGGTGCAGATTCGCCAGTCGAATCAATTCCCAAACATTAATACTTAGTTTATCGCAGATAAACGATAATTCGTTGGCAAAAGCAATATTAACATCTCGAAAACTATTTTCAGTTAGCTTGCACATTTCTGCAGTACGGGAATTAGTGACGATACACTCACCCTCGACAAAAAATTTATATAGTTGAACAGCGGCAGCAGAACACTTTGGAGTCATACCACCAATAACACGATCATTTTGTACTAACTCGCGCAAAACATGTCCCGGCAAAACGCGCTCAGGACAGTAGGCAATTCGAATATCCGAATGCTCCCCATGAGATTGAGGGAATGTGAGATCCGGACGCACGTTTGCGAGCCAACCGGCCATCTGTTCCGTGGCGCCAACTGGAGATGTAGATTCAAGAATGACCAAATCCCCTTTTTTTAAAATCGGTGCAATCGATAAACTTGCAGCCTCTATATAACTTAAGTCAGGTTCATGATCCTCTTTAAAGGGAGTTGGTACTGCAATCAGAAATGCGTCCGCTGGTTCTGGACTTTGGGTGGCGCGTAGATATCCCTGGGTAACTGCTGCATGGACTACGATATCAAGTTCGGGTTCTATAATATGGATCTCACCACGATTAATCGTATTAATTGTTTTCTGGCAAATGTCCACGCCAACCACAGGTAACTTACGAGAAGCAAGCACCGCTGCAGTGGGTAATCCGATATAACCAAGACCAATTACAGACACTTTTGAAAAGGGTAAAGGATTCAAATTTTGTTCTAACATGGTATGTTTTCTTCCCTATAACAGGAGGCATTTTTTTTAACTGGATAAACAAAAGGATTAGATAAAACAACAGTGCTTTTAGAAGCTAATTGTGAAATAACCTCGACAATGCGCTTTGATGCGTTTCCATCTCCGTACGGATTTTGCGCACAACTCATTTGCTGATATAACTCATTATCTTTTAAAAGTAGCGCTACATTTCCCACAATTTTTTCAATGTCCGTTCCTACCAGTTTTACTGTGCCTGATTCAACAGCTTCGGGTCGTTCTGTAATTTCTCTCATGACTAGAACAGGCTTACCCAGTGAAGGAGCTTCTTCTTGTATCCCCCCAGAATCGGTGAGAATAATATAAGCAGATTTCATGAGATACACAAAGGGCAAATAATCCACAGGTTCGATAAGGTATATATTAGGAATATGACCTAACAATGATTTGACTGGTTGTTGTACCTGAGGATTTAAATGGACAGGATACACAATATCAATACAAGGAAATCGTACCGCAATCTCTGCCAAAGCCCGACAAATACGTTCAAATCCCTCACCAAAATTCTCGCGTCGGTGTCCGGTCACCAGTATAAACCTTCGCTCGAAACTTAAAAATGGAAATTCTGAACTTAGCCTGGAAGAAAGCACTGGATTCTGATCTATTTTATTGACCATTCCATTTAAGGCATCAATAACAGTATTACCGGTCACGTAAATTGACTCTGGTGCTATTCCTTCACGGAGCAGATTATCGCGCGAACATTGCGTTGGTGCAAAATGTGTTACAGCTAATGCGCCAGCTAATTTGCGATTAGCTTCCTCTGGCCATGGAGAAGTCATATCACCGGTTCGAAGACCCGCTTCAATATGGACAACAGGAATGCGATGGTAATACGCAGAAAGAGAAGCTGCTAATGTAGTTGTCGTATCGCCATGAACCAAAACGAAATCAGGCCTGTATTGTTTAAATACCTCGGCCAGTCCCAGTAGTATTTTTGTTGTAAGACCCGATAGGTCTTGATTGGCAGTCATTACCCTCAAATTAAAATCAGGTTTTATCTCAAACAAATTAAGAACCGATTCCAGCATTTGTTGATGTTGCTCTGTGACACAAATTTTATTACAAATCGTATTCTGGGCTTCAAGTTCTTTGATGAGGGGAGCCATCTTTATGGCCTCTGGGCGAGTGCCAAAAACACATAGTGTGTTAACAGTCATAATCATCCAATTTTAAAAATTAACACGAAGACTGATGCTTAAACATAAACAAATTTAATCTGCTGAACATTTATTATACTGAAAATCAATGTGAATAACCTGAGTATATTTAAGTTCATTGCATGGTATTAAACATCATTTTTACGAAAGCATTTTCACATAAGTTGTGAGTCTTGTCATTAATAATTCAGTTTTTGGATTATCCAAATGACGATTAGAACGGGCTATTTTTGAATTATGGAAAATATAGAGAGTAATTTGAGTTCGTCCCGAGCATTTTTAAGTGCTCGGAACTGGATGAACTGCGAGGAAATCAATTTATACCGTTTCTTCAGAATCATCAGATTCTTTTTCTTGTTGTATACGCAAATAAATTTCTTCACGATGGACAGAAACATCTTTTGGTGCATTAATACCTAAGCGAACCTGGTTGCCCTTCACACCTAAGACAGTAATGTTAACATCATCACCAATAATCAATGTTTCACCTATACGCCGAGTCAATATCAACATGACTAAATCTCCCTAACGATGCAGCTACCTCCTTCTCCATAGAACGCTTCCATGGTGTTCTTAGCAGCCACTAAATGACTAAAATTTAAACAATATTATTGTTTGCATCTTATTTTACACGCTGATTATTAACAGAGTATTAAGAAAATAGAGATTTATATTTTTAATTTACAAAAAATATAACTTTTATGAGGAAAATTCCTGTTAAAAGACCTAAATGCTATCTGTTAAATTCCGTTTTAAATTTTTCCATGAAAAATATATCAATAAAATCAATATAATACAATTTAACTTGTTACTTTTTCAATAAATCTTAGTAATGTCCTCCCGAACTGATGTATCCCAGAATTTATTTTTATAAAGAAATATATATAAATCATTTTTGTGCCTACCCAACGCAATTTATGAGCGGAACGCAGGATGACGAATTTGAAATATAAACCATGATCTCTAAATTTTTATACTTTGAAACATAGGGAAACGCTTTTCAATTGAGTAGTAAAGTACAAACATAAAAACTAACTGCAATAGCAGTAATATACCTATGTTAAGTATAGTTCGCGATAATAAAACCAGAATTAAAAAAACGCTATTTATTATTAATTGACCTAATAAAATCCCCCGCGAATCAACGCCAAACTGTTTCAAGCGTTGATATGCATGCTTTCTATGTGGTATAGACCATTTTTCTTTATTTATAATTCTTCGCAATAGCGTAATGGTTGCGTCAAAAAGGAATAAACCATTCAGCATAACCCAATATAAAATTGGAATGTGATATTTTTGTTGTGCAATTAACGCAATACAAAAAATAATCAAGCCTAGAGTAGCACTGCCTATATCACCCATAAATAATTTTGCTGGAGGAAAATTATAAATTAAAAATCCAACTAAACTAAAAATATAAATAAAGCAAAGCTCCTGATACATTACGGCATTTTGTAAACCAAATAACAACGCATAGGCAGTAAATAAAAACAAGGCTTGAGATGCACAAAAACCATCAAGTCCATCCATAAAGTTAAAATGATTAATTGCCCAGAGCACGCCAAAAAATAAAAAAGGAACAATTAAATACTGGTTCGTAATAGTAAATAAAACAAAATCCAGTTTATCAGGTTTCATAAACAGGGCGACTAACAAAGCAACCAGTGATTGAATCAAAAATCTTGGCTTAACTGTTAAATGATATAAATCATCTAAAAAACTCACCGTAGCTAAGAAGATAATGCTGATAACAAAAATATAATGCTCACTAAAAGGCGTTTTGGTAAAGTAACAAATAAATGGTAATACAATTAACGGCAGACTAATAAAAACAATCCCCCCTCCTCTAATAGTGGGGGTCGAATGTAAAGAACGCTCATTAGGTTTATCCATTAAACTCGTATTTTTGGCAAAGACACAGAACACTTTAGTCAACGTAGCGGAGAGGATAACAAAAAAAAGACTAAGACTTAGATTCATATTGATACCATTTTACAGTCCGACCTAATCCCTCAACCGAACTGACCGGGGGATTCCAACCTAATTGTGATTTTATCTTGCTATTACTCACTTCTAAAGAACCCAAAAGTCTGGAACTTAAGTTTTTCAAACCCAATAATTTTAAACAACAGGTTAATACATTTACCGGGACAGCAATCAATCGGGATTTTACTTTCATTTCCTTAGCGATTAGATCCATTAAATGAGCTAAAGACAATGAATCATCATCCGCAACCAAATAAACCTGGTTTGCAGCTTCAGGCGCATCAATAACAGCACAAATTGCTGAAGTCAAATTATCTATATAAATAAAACTGCGTCTATTTTGTACTTTTCCAAAAGGTAAAGGCAATCCCCTATCCACCAATTTTAGCAATTTTAAAAAATTAGCCTTAACTCCTGCACCATAAATTAATGGTGGTCTAAGGATAACTATTTTCATTTTCGTACTTTGACTAATGGAATGTAAATACTGTTCTGCGTTTAACTTACTTTGTCCATATGGATCTTCAGGCTCAGCGATGCTTTCTTCAGTAAATGGAAATCCTTTTGCAGTAGATTCTCCATTGACTTTAATAGAACTCAAAAATATAAATCGCTTTACTCCATGTTCGGCGGCTTGATCCGCCAGATTTTTTGTTGCAAGACTATTAACCTTGCAATATTCATCCAAAGGAGATTTTGATTTGTCGTTCATTATATGAACTCTGGCTGCAAGATGAATAATTGTATCTATTCCTTGAAGGGCTTCACTCCAATCCTTTTGATTTTCTAATCTATCAATAACTACTTGTTCTGTTTGGAGAGAATCAACCTTCTGAGAGACTGCACAACGCACCTTATGCCCTGCTTTAAGAAGAGCAGGTACCAGGCTTCGTCCTACAAATCCTGTAGCACCCGTAACCAATATTTTAGCCATCATCCTATCCAAATAAGTTAACCAATTTTATATGAAATTATTCTCGGAAAATTTTACACGAAATTTATGAATACTCACGCTCTTTTCACACAATTAATCCATGAATGAATATCATACTGCTTTTGCAAGAAACGATATCAAAGTAAATTAGAACGATTCAGAAAAGAATTAATTGAACCAATGAGTCATTTTTGCCTTTATTAGTGATATTTAATGCAGCATCAGAAAACCTTCACCACATAAAGAAAATTCCATAATACTCAAAAAAGTTAACTTTGTAATTAATGCAGTATTCCCCTAAAATTTATTATAGCGTTATTAAATATCGTTCCTTATCAACAGATCGAGAGCTTAAATTAAGCACAGTGAATTAAATTAACTCTGTACGCCTTATGGTTTTACTAAAATACTTAACTTAATTAAATTTTACCTTAAACATCAGTCGCAAATTTCACCCA
>CAYRWO010000010.1:0-49519 GCA_964428035.1 uncultured Legionella sp. | reverse complement strand
TAGAATAAAACAGGAATTTTTTCATGTCCTTGAAGGCCATGTATAACCAAATCGCTGAGAATTATGCTACCGCGAATCGCTTTGGCGCGATTAGTGAGAGTCATTTTGTTGCTATCGAGCAGATGAAGAAATTTTATTTGGGCATCAAGCCGCATTATAAAGTTCTTGATCTTGGGGTTGGCGATGGCGCCTTTTTGCAAAAACTTCACCATGTAATGCCAAAAGCAGATTTTACTGGTATTGATGTTTCATCTGAAATGTTAAAACGTGCAAGTGAAGCACTTCCGTTAAAGACCATAGAAGGCAGTGCTGCAGACGCAAGCCGCTTCCTACCGCCCCACAGCCAGGATTTAGTACTCGCTCATTTTATCAATGCATATATCCCTATTAATGTTTTATTTGATGAGGCCAAGTTACTCACGCGAGCTAATGGCCATTTTTCAATGATTACCACTACATATGATTCTTTTCCGGTTGCCCAGCAACAATTAGCAGAGTTTGTTGCTCAAGATTCAATATTAAGCAGTGTGGTCGGACACTATTATAAATCCATCGTTAAAAATACAACGGTTGCAGCAAATCGTGATGAATTAATGTTAGCGTTCAAGCAACATCAGTTTGAAGTAATCGATCATAAACGTTTAGAAATACCTATTACCTTAAATAATATTGATGAGCTGGCATTATTTGGGATTGAGGGAACCTGGTTTCTCAACAGTCTCTCCATACGCATGCTTCCTAAATACTTTTTAATTCAAAGACTTAAGCGATTGTTCAGTAAGATTTTTACTTTCCCCTATCACGACACCCACATCATTGATGTAGTCCTTGCCAAGAAATGATAATCTGATTTAATTGATAATGAAGGTGATTGTAAGCAGCACGGAGTTGATTCCCGCGCTCGCACATTGACCAATAAGACTAATTAAGACAAGGAAGAGGGAGCTTTTGGTACCAAAAAATGACGCTCCCTCAGGGACTTGACCCAATCTACAATGATGTATTCGATACATTAAGAAGAGGTGAACATGATTTCCCAAGCGGTTAAAAATTATCTCCCTGAATTAAACCTTCGCCAGAAACAAACCAATAATATTATCTTCATTACCTTCTGGAGTCAGTTTTCTGTTTATGCGCTGAATACAGTATTAGTTTTATTCTTAACTCGCCCTTTAATAGCGCAAGGATTGGGATATAGCCAAGTCAAAGCCTATGCTTTTATTGGTGTAACCCAAGCAACCGGTTATTTGATGCCTATTTTAGGTGGATATATGGCAGATAGCATCATTGGTGTTCGCAGATCCATATTATTAGGCAGCATTATGTTGGCCTGTGCTTATTTGTTAGTGATGCTCAGTGGATACACTATAAATTCTCTGGGAGACCAATTGTTCATTGCAGCTTTTGCATTTATTCCAGCAACTAACTCGTTGTTGATGGGTACTGCTTCCAGCATGGTTTCTCACATTTACTCAGACGATGCAATTAAAGCCAAATCCGCAATGACTTATTATTACATGGCAATTAACGTAGGAGCGTTGCTGGCTACCTTAATTGCCCCAGTATTATTAGACAGTCGTTATGGCCCTCTTTCCATACTGACTTTAACTTTTATAGGTAAATCAATCGCTGCGTTAAATTTTGCCAAACGCTACTCACTTTATGATACAGTTATCTGGGGCAAAGATGAGTCTAAATTTTCAAACCGTGGAATATTTGTTTTAACCAGTTATATTGCACTTATTTATTGTCTTACCTTATTTGCTTATTCCCATGTTTATATAGCAAGCACGATAATTACTGCCGGCTGTTCATTGGGTATCTTTTGGTTTTTAGCAAAAACTATAATGCTCAAAGGCGAAACACGCAGCAAACAAATGATCGCCATGTTACTGATTATAGAAGCAGTGGTATTTTTTATTATCTACAATCAAATGAACACCACCATTATTTTATTTGCTAAAAATAACTCCAATCATAATTTATTAGGTTTGACTATTTCTCCTGCTCAGTACCAAATGTTAAATCCCTTATTAATTTTACTGATAGGCAGCCAGCTGCCACGTTTTTATCGCTTTTTTTTTCGTTTTACCATTCCCTATCAATTTGCATCAGGTACTATGCTCGCTGGAATCTCTCTTCTGGTAATGGCCTTTTCTGCGCATCTCGCCAGTGCGGGAGTAGTAGAGGGCAATTACATCGCTTTAACCTACGTCCTGATTACAATTGCGGAATTGTGGGTTAGCGCAATCGGACTTAGCATGATAGGATTATACTGTGACAGTCGGGACATTGCCTTTGCAATGGGAGTTTGGTATTTAGCCAGCTCCATGGCCAATGCCATTTCAGGGAGAATTGCTGGGTGGGTAGCCATACCCGAAAACATTACATCTCCTGTAGACAGTCTACCCTACTATAAAAGTTATTATTTAATTATGGGGGTTAGTGCATTAGTCATTGGTATTTTTATGTATTATCTGGCCTTTCTTTTACAAAGAATAATGAAAAGAAAGGGCATTGATTTAGCATAAGTTACATGGATAGCGTGGAGGGGCTACTTTCTCCTTCTAAGGGTAATGAGTTTAAGAAAGCCTCATACGCGATATTTAGTTTAGTGCACAATGAATTAACTTGCCCCTCCTCTAAAATTAACTCTTTACCTTTCATTAATACTTTAAGATATGGAGTAGTTGAGGCAATAGAATTTGCTACAATATAAGACATTTTTGCATCGGAACATCGGAATTTAAAAATCCGCTTAGACGCATCAAAGGGATCCGGTGCTACAGTTATTGAGTCAATCCATTGCGCCCCATGCAAAGAAGATTTTTTCAACATGTCAATCCCGTGCAGAGTTCTTCCAAAAAATGCTATTGGACTCTGGAATTGAGATGGAATTGGATTAGGTGGTGTTAAAAATTGAGTTGTCTGACATTGCAATTTACTCATTTTTTCTCTTATCATGAATAAATGCAGCTCACCATTATGGAGTTGCATAAAATTATTATGAAGGGTAGTAAGTTCCAATCCAATAATACTGGCAACTAAGCTTTTAAGAGAAAATATAGTACAACTTCCTCCTTCCTGAATAAAGTTTCTCTGATTAAAAACTGAGCGTTGATAACGCGTTGAAGGATCTAATGGATCTCGCGTATAGTATACTAATGGAAATGGATAAGGTTGCCCACTTAAAATTCTTTGTAATTCATGCAGTCTGATCCATTCCTGGGCTTTCTTATCAGCAGAATTATTATTTGAATTCGAGGCTTTTGGGTATAAGGTTAATTGGCGTTCTACACTAATTAATTCCCTCAGAGTAAGTATCATAACCTGCTGATATGCTTGCGGTTGTTGATAGGGATTAATATCCAGAGGTACAGGTTTCCCAGACTGCATTATAAAAGGAATTAATTTGGTAATATAAGTTCCCGTGCAGGTCTTATTAACTACATCAATCTCATGACATCCCTCTCCTAAATTATCTTCTATTTTATAATACTCATAAAAAAGAGGTTTATCAGAAGGTCCTGCTTTTTGACCATTGGACAGAATACCTACTTTAATAATCCTGAAAATTGCTGAATGGGATGCTGTGCCACCCTGGAAAATCATTTCATCCGTCTCAGAATGCATTTGTGAGTCAGGAAGAAAGCGCAATGTTGGATAATAACATCTAGAGCTACCGAAGAGCGCATTGCTTGTATTTTGCTCAATAAACGATAGAATATACTCCCGTTGCTGCGTAGGTAAATCTGTTAGTACTGTATGAGGATGATTCTTAGTACTTAAATCATATAATTCACTAATGAATCTGGCAAATTTTGAGTCAGTTTTTAAGCTTTGTTTTAGATTACCCTTTTCATCATATGCGGCGAGTATTGAAGCGACGTAGTTAAAACTTTGATATTCATACTCCGATAAATTATCCCGGTTTGTTTCTGCATAGACTCTTAAAGAGATTGCATAAGCACTCAGTGCTTGATCATCATATAGCTCAGATCCGTTCCTGGTCGTATTAGAGAAGTCTTTGGATATAAAACTTGCATAGTCCAATCGTTCTCGCAAATGATTCTTTTCTATTATTTCGAGGAGAGCCTGGAGATTTTGGATTTGTTTTAACATTAATGGAGTCAATTGAGGTTTATTGATTTCTGCATGCGGACTTTGATAATACAATTGCTTTAAATATGATATAAAATGAGCAGGTACTTGCAGCGAATATTTTTGTGTCAAAACATTAAAACTGAATGAAGGATTGTATGTCTGAAATTTTTTTAAAAAGCCATGCTGCTCTTCCACACTCCTAAAAGTGATATGAATCGCTGAAGGTTCTTTGTATTCTTGTTCTTGTTCCAGGTTTAGTCCAAATTTCGTAAAAAAACCATTTGACCATTGTTTAAAACCATCCGGGTCCTCTCCATGACGTCCTCGAAAAAACTCATACATTGTTTGTTTGACTTGGTTATGGACAGTAAACGGAATTATCATGCCTTGCAGGAAGGGGGAATTAATAACACTTCCTCCTATTTTATCTATTTCAATGTAATTCATGCACCTATTAGGATGAGCAGGAATAAATAACTTATTTTCAATCTTTCCTTCCATAAAATCTAAAATTCCAAACTCTTGAAGGCACCAATCTTTAAAATTCATTGCGATCTCTGTGTAAAGGTATATTTTTAGTGTTTAGCACTAATCAATTAGTACTATACGAACAATTTCTTGCGCAATAATAGCACACTGCAATCAAAAATATAACATGGCGCTCTTGAAATCTAAGAATTTTGAATAAATTCTTATCTCATCGAACCTTACCGACACACCTTATCAAGCTTAGCAAATGCAGTTTAAAAAAGGTTGATCCTGGGAGCGCTGCCATTAAGTTAAGTTTGTGTGCCTGGATTAGCGCAGCGCTGAGTAACCCTGACATTTAATTGCTCACCTGGTTAATAAGCAACTCATCGGAGCAAAATTGGTGTCATTCCCGCGTAGGCGGGAATCCATGCCTCAAAGTAGTAGCACCTCACTTTGCTTGCATAATGGATCCCCGCCTACGCGGGGATGACACCATGTTGCTCAGGGTGAGTTAAAAAAGTCTATAAGGTGATTGAATAAATGTCGGATTCCTCAGAGCGTAGCGTAAGCTGGGATTTCGGTGCCCCGGCACAATGGATAGTCAGTTTCTAGTAATCGCGCCCTTATTAAGCCGAGGAATGATACGTCTTCAAAAACAGTTTCAGACTTTAAATATGAAAGTTATTCCCGTATTACGCTGCGCTAATACGGGCTACAATTGAGATAATTTATCGAGAAAAAAATAACACCTAATGTCAAAACAGCAGGATACCGTTAGTAAGCGCCACTGTATCAAAACAAAAAAATACTACTTGGATATATCATCCAAACCAAGATTATCACGCTTAAATATTCTGTCCGCTCTATAACTTGATCGAACCAGCGGCCCCGAAGCCACCTCAAAAAATCCTTTTTCCAAACCAATTTGTCTTAACTCAGCAAAGGTCTCCGGAGTGACATAACGGGCAATAGGCAAATGATTTTTAGTGGGCTGTAAGTATTGGCCCAGAGTTAAAATATCCACATGATGAGCGCGTAAATCATCCATAGTCTGGATGATCTCTTCATCAGTTTCACCTAATCCCAACATTAAACTGGTCTTGGTTAACACTTCTGGTTTATATCGTTTGGCAAAAGCAAGGACATTCAATGTTTGCTGATATCCTGCTCTATTATCTCTTACTGGATGAGTCAAACGCTCTACCGTCTCTACATTTTGTGCGAATACATCCACCCCGCTATCCAACAACAAAGCAACATCCTTCTCGACCCCCTGAAAGTCTGGCGTTAAAGCTTCAACTTTAGTTTTTGGGGAACGTTTTTTAATGGCTTTAATCGCTTGAGCATAATGATTTGCTCCTCCATCAGGTAAATCATCTCTATTGACTGAAGTCAAAACAACATAATCCAGGTTCATTAAGGCAACCGTATTGGCTGTATTCTCTGGTTCTTGTGCATCAAGCCAACCTTGAGGGTTTCCTGTATCTACCGCGCAGAAACGACAAGCACGAGTACAAACCGCCCCCATAAGCATAATAGTTGCAGTGCCATGAGACCAACATTCCGCAATATTGGGACATTTCGCTTCTTCACATACAGTCGCTAAACGATGCTTTTGAACTTGTTCTTTCACCTGGTTATATGCAGGAGTAGTATGATTGACAATGCGCAACCATTTAGGTTTAGGTAAGCGCTCATGAGCCTGGCCCGTTGATTTCACCCCATCTTTAATTGCTGTTACGCCATGTGATGTTTTATATTTCTGGCCACTTTCTACAACAACGGGAATATCAATCAGTTTACTCATGGTGTCACCTGAAAAACAAAGAGTAATGATGATCCCAAATCACAGCTACAAGATCAAGTCGAATTTAATCAGGAACATGGCTCATCCTGCTTGATGCATTGCATTGCTTGGTTTTAGCCATTTCGACTTGATGTTATTAAGCGATTTTACCCAATAATGCCACAGCAGCCAGCTTCTGTTACATCCAAACCCAAACCTCTTTCGTGATTAATTTGTTCCATTATTTCAACTAGCGCAGGTATTTGAGTATTAATTTGACCATTATTGTGAATCCAGTTTAAGTCAACAAGAACTTGACGTGTACGATGGCCTTTTTCATATAATGCATGCTTTAACACATCTGCAAATTGCAGATTTGATGAGTCGACATCAATTCTGGAGCGTCTAAAAAAACCAAAACACCCTTGGAGATCATGTTTTAACTTTTCTTTATAAACCGTACGAAAAGTAGTTAATAAATCATCGGTACTAGACATTTGTCTATTATCATTCACAACAGTCAAAGAGTCTTGCTTAGGAGGTAGAATTGTTTTGTCTGCAGGTTTAATATCAAAAACCACATGATTTTGTAATACTATGTAGAATAGATTAGCAATAAATCCTGCATGTGAAGGATATCTTCCTTCCTCTTCCCCTCTTGCTATTGGATCCAACGCCTCAATGAGTATGTTGTTGAGGGAAGGAAAATTATCATCATTTTTTTTAATATAGGCCAAGTATTTTTGGAGCACCAGCCAAAATTCTAAAGTATTTACTGGAATCCAAGCCTCGCCGCTTACATTATCCTTGTAATCACCTTCAAATCCATCACGAATCTCTCCTTCAACAAATCGGTTTCGGAGTTCATGAATGATATGATTCAAAGAAGAATCCTGTTGTATATCTTCTGAAAACTCAAGCAAATTGAATAGAACTTCCTGAGTTTCGCTACCTCGGAACATTCCGTCCGAAATTGCCTGGGTTCTAATTCTATTCCAGCTGTCCATGATTAATCGGTCGTAAACATGGGCATTAGCAGAATTATCAATTCTTTTTGCCTCTTCAATTAAATTTTGAATAAGAGAAATTAAGCCTACGCTTATTTCATTGTCTCGTGTAGCCACAATGGTCTCGTTAGTTGTGACGGGCAAAGCATTTCCTGTACATACAGGACGGTGTTTCAGTAAGAACAATTTTTCTTGCCTTTCTAATTTATCCTGCTCTAGAAGGGTTTTAAAGCGGTTATTTTGAGGCAGATCAGATAGTGATGCCGGATCTGAAGTATCCATTACCTCTTCAATAAAATGAATTAGTTCTTGCCTGGTGATGTTCAAATTTTTTGCATTTTTATTGCGATAGACTCTAGCACGCGTGTCACGCATAGTATGATAAAAGCTAAACTCTGATGAAAGGGGATGACAACCTAAATCATCCTGAAGAACTAAATCAGAATAGGCTAATTTATACCCCTTATCTTTTTTATATATCGCAGTTTTTTCTGCATTATGAAGTTTTAAATGAATGATTAACTCGGGATAATCCCAGTAAATAGCAGCATCTAATGGATACCGTGGATTTCTATCACCTTTATTTACATCGCACCCTTGATCAATTAAATAATAAGCGATGCCAATTAGTCCCTTTTTCAAAGCCAGCATTAATGGTGTATTCCCGGCATATGAACTTATATCAGCTTGATCGAGTACTTCACGACGATTTTGCTTGATGCATTGCTCTATTAAAAAATGAGCGAGTGCCTCATCATTAGCAGCTATCGCAGTAAGTAGTGGGGTATTCCCCACACCTCCTGAACCATTTTGCTCCCGAGGTAAATCAGTTTTCCCAATATCTGCACCATGAGCAATTAATATTTCAGCTAATTCAACAGAATTATCTTTACCTGTAATAAGATGAAGAAGAGGCGTTGATAAATTATTGTTCTCAGAATCAACGCTAAATAATGTAATAGGCAGCATGTGATTGGGATCTAGTCCTTCATCAATAAGGCGGGTTAATTCACGAGCTGAAATTGGCTTTTCACGTATTAATTCAATAAGTTCGTTAGGAGTATGCGGCATTATGACTTATAAATAGTCGGTTTGACTTTTATTTTACCATTGAATTATAGATATTGAAAGCTAATTTTAAGATTATCTTGGCTCGATTGTCAGGCTGCGACGTAGGCGTTGAGGTCAATTGTCAACGCCTGGTATCAATAGGTTTTTAATGAGTAGCAACCATTGTGTCTGCCACATCTAAAGAAGGGGCATGGTTCATTGCGGTATTTTTATAGACTCCTGTTGCAAATAATCCTATCCCTGCAAGAGTTACTGCCACTCCGACGCTTGCAACTGCTACTCCTGCAATACCACAGGTGGCCGCATTCAGAGCAGTAAAGGCTATGGCTACTGCGGCAATTCCTACGGCAGTGACAAAACCACTTAAAATCAGCATGCTAATATTCGCTAGATTGCTGGGGGGGGCGTTTTCCTCGGTCTGGGCAGGGACTTGCTGTTCGTTAGGAGCTTGTGGTTCATTTGTTTCTACAAACTTTATTTGAGATAGCGCAATCTGCGCGAGGATATCCCCTAACTTACTTGCTTTTTCAAAAAGGGCGATGGCCGCGGGGATATCTTTGTTACCGCCCAGACTATATCGATGCATGTTGGCTCTATTAACCATTGCCTCAGTATTTCCTCGATTGATTGCCTCGTCATAAAGTCTGATGGCTTCGGGATAATTTGTAACATCCCCTAGACCAAATTCATACATGAATGCTCTTTTAACCATTGCCTCAGTATTGCCTCGATTGATTGCCTCGTCATAAAGTCTGATGGCCTCGCTATGATTTACGTCGCCGCCTTGTCCATGTTGATGCATGTAGGCTCTATTAGTCATTGCAGTAGTATTGCCTCGTTCGATTGCCATTTCATAAAGGTTGATGGCAGCAGGGATATCTCTGTTACCGCCGATACCATATTCATGCATGTAGGCTCTATTAGTCATTGCAGCAGCATTGCCTCGTTCGATTGCCATTTCATAAAGGTTGATGGCAGCAGGGATATCTCTGTTACCGCCGATACCATATTCATGCATCAATGCCCGATCATTCATTGCATGAGAATTGCCTAAGTTGATTGCTGCTTCATAAAGTCTGATGGCTTCGATTTCGTTTTTATCTGTGCCTATGCCATATAGATGCCACAAAGCATTTAAATATAAGGCATAGCTTTTTTGTAGACCTTCTTCCGCAGCATTAATTCGCTCAATCGTTTGCTTGATTTCCTCTACACTAAATGCATTGCTTGCTGTATATTGAAACCATTGAACCAATGCCGGGCTGTCTCCATTTAAGACTTTATTGAGTAATTCTGAAAAATTAGGTATAGGCATGATGTTCCTCTATTAGCACAAGTATTCATTGCTAGTGACTAAAAATATAAGACTTAATGAGTTGAGGAGACTGGAATTAAACCCGTTTCGCTGAACCAAGGCTCAATGAGTGCGGATGTAATAAATACACCTTTTCTTCATTAGGTCTTTACCTCAGCGACGAACCCGTTTAATGATTAAAACTAGGAGGGTACCAGTTCTCCAGCAGTCCTTGAGGAGAAGATAGGTCGCGATATCTGACTGGGTTTTGCTTGTAATCAGTCGTCGATTTAATAATTATACCATGTGATTGATTGTTGTGCAATAACTATAGTAGTTCAACTGCCCCCCGAATTTATATTATAAAATTTCAACGCGATTGCGTCCTGCATTTTTAGCCTTATACATCGCATTGTCTGCACGTATAAATAACGACTCTATTTCATCACTTGCAGTAATAGTAGTTAAACCAAAAGAAACGGTGACATCCACTTTTTTATCACGATAATAAAACTGGCAATCTTCAATTAATTTACGTAGTTTCTCTAAAATGCGTTGCGCTGATTTGCTAGAGGTATTCTCGAAAATGAATACAAATTCCTCTCCCCCAATTCGTGCAATAAAATCAGCATCGCGAATTGATGACTTAAAGATCATAGCAACCTTTTTAAGCACCTTATCTCCAGCCAAATGACCAAAACTATCATTGATATACTTAAAATGATCTATATCGCCTATTGCAAGGGATAGTACTTTAGAGTGCAATTTCCAACGTTGCAATGAGTCAATCATATGTTCTTCATAGGAATCGCGATTTGGTAAACCCGTCAGGCTGTCGTGATTAATTCTATATTTTTGAAAAGAAAGAATACTCTTGATTTCTTCCGCATTCTGCTCTGACTCGTGCAGTTTTTCTTGCAGTTCCATTACTTGTTTCTGATAATCTATTTCTCGATTTTTTTCACTATAGCGATAGTTTCTGACTCTATCCAATATCATTTTGAGATTTTGCTGAACTTTGATAGATAGTTCTTCAATTGTCCGAGAGTTATCGAAATGATTTTTAATTTGCTCAATATTATTTTGTATCCCATGTTCTAATTGACGGCTCTCATTCGAAGCCTGTTTATGAGTATCCGTGGTAGTTTTTAAATAAACATCAAAATCATACAGTTGATTCGTTAACTGTTGTAGAAATCCCTTGAAGCGAGTCTGTTCGACATTGAATGCATCCACCACTAACTCTGTTAATCCATCGATGATTTTACTAAGCCTCTCTCCCGTTAACTGCTGTTCCAGACTTATTTTAATATGCTCTCTTTTCGCATCCAAAACCTTGGGGATAGATAAATGATTTATCAATTGTTGTAAGCTTTCATTCACTTTGTTGCTAATTTCGACGAAATTTTTTTCTTGAGCACTCTGCTTCAGCATTTGAGGAATTTCTTCCAGATCTCTTATAACCGAAGAGACACATTGAGTAAGCACTTCGTTAAAATGAACCAGAATAGCTTGGCTTTCTATTTCGGTATCTAACATTCTCTGTAATTTGCTGACAGCTTTTTTATCTTGTGATCTTTTAGCCAAACGCCCAATAGATTCAGTACCTTGTTTAATTAAATTTGTCAGGATTTGTGCATTTTCTGCCTGTTTCCTTTGTACTTTTGCAGGAATTTTGGCTAAAGAGTTAACTTTGTTCTCTAAGGCTTCAGAATCAAACTCGGCATCCAGCTGATTACGAAGTTGAGTCAGGTGATCATCCATTTCATAGTTTAGGCCTTCAGAATTAATGATTAACTGATTGATAATATTTTTAAACGCATTAATTTGCAGTTGCATTTTGTCGCATTTAAGCTCATAGGTACTAATTGTATTAACAATTTTTTTCTTTAATTCCTGCTCTATCATTTAGAAGTCCTTTTTACAGTTACTTAAGTTGCCTCTTTTTTACGACTTCAAGTAAAAGCTTCGCATGAGATCCATCACACAATGGTGGTGTTTTAGTGCACTTACAATTACAAAAATAGAGTTCTTCAGTAAGATCTGCTGAATAGGTAACAGCTTTATCACCACAATCTTTCTTATCACAAAGTGGTGGTGTTTTGCTTTTCCCACATCCACACCAAATATACTTTTGGCCTTTCTCTACCTCTATGGCAATGGGAAATAAATGTTTATATTCTGACTCAGAATCCATGCTAGAGACTTCTCCATAAACAATATATTATTTCTTTCTCTCTCCTCAAGGCTATTTTGTAAATCTAACCATCAAGAATATTTTTTTACCTGCTCTCCTATACTGGTGGAGGGCTATTAAATTTACTTAAAAACAAACCTGCAATCAGCACGCATAATAGTACAAATAAAGACAATAACAGATTGGACAAAGCCCATGGATAAATTATTAAAAACAAACCCACAGCCATAATGTACAATAGACCAATAGAATTTAATCGCTGCCTCAATTTTGCCAAATATTTAATTTTAATTAAAAGCACATATAAAATAAGGGTGAATATTAAAGGAACAAGATACATGGTTTGATAAGCCAATTGATATAATACAACCTTTTCATTCGATAAATGTTGATTATATAACCATTGCTGAAAAATATATGACCAGTTCATTAAACACGTCTGTTGATAAGTCTGTAACATCAAGCCTAATAATAAAGCCAATAAGAAAAAGAGATTACTGGTAGATCTTTGCCTATAATATTGCCCAGCCATATAAAAAGTGAATAAACCAACTAAGGCAGCCGGCCATCTAAGCCATGGAAGTGATTCAAAAAAAATACTGGTGTAAACTTGTTGGATAAAATGCACCACTCCTAAAGCTAAAATGAATAAAGCACCAGTAAGTATCTGTCTTTTACGGCTTTCTTGCATAAAAAGAAGCGCAAAAAATCCGCCAAGACAAAATAAAGCACAAGGATTATAGGCATCCATTAAAGCAATAACCGTAATATATTTAACTACCGTTGGATTTTCTGTCATTCCAGAATCAAATAAATTAGCATTAGCCCAACGCCGTAACACACTTACATTAGCTGAGGTGAGTTCCCCTTTTTTTTCAATTTGTTCTTTGCAATAATTAAGGGCGAAAAGAAGATCTTTTCCCGTTGTTTCAGCGGTTGCAAATCCCACCCATCTGGAATCACAAAAAAATACAGAAGGAACTGCAAAATCGCTCATTTGCTGATCATTTAATAACTGATTAAACCGTTCCAAAGCATTTTTATCTTTATCAATAGTGTAACGGCTTACATGCAACCAGGGAGAGTTTCCTTCTATTTGTCGAAAAAAAGCATCTGCCTTGTGACAATGAGTACAGGTTGACGAAAGGAACAACTCTACATTAATAACAATTTTTTTATCAGCTTCCTGACTGAACCAGCGCGATGATGAGCCACTTGCCCATAAACTGGCATTGAGCATCAGCATAACCAATGAAAATCGAAATACTGCCCGCATAAGTATATTCGCTTATATAAAAATAATACTATAACATTCTGTTCCAAGTTTGAGAAATTTTATGTTTTTCAAGGATCTAAAGTCTGTCGCAGCAAGTAGGCGCTGACTATCTATAAATATAGTTTTCCAAATGCTCTACTTCTCTCGCCTTATCCTCCAAGAGGTGATAAAGCAAATCACCTATGGATAAAATGGCTATAAACTCGTTCTTTTCGCAAATTAACACATGCCTTCGCTTTGTCTCAGTCATAACCTGCATTGCTTTCTCAACTAAATCATGTGGACTAAGTACTGCTACTTTAGTAAACACCACATCAGACGCTTTTGCTTTTTTTATATCAATGCCCTTATGCAAGCAAGAAAGGAGTATATCCCGCTCACTCACTATACCAATAAATTTATCATCATCATCAAGGACAACCAAGGCACCTATATTATTCTCTGCCATTATATCAATACATTTTTTAACGGAGTCATTAGAATTAATGTAAACAATTCCTCTTGGCGGTCTTGGTAACACACTATGAATTAAGTGAGCCATTTCTCTCTCCATGAAGCAAATTAGTATTTTAAGTTACTTGTATAAATATAGCACAATAACAGGGCTAGATAGGGGATATAACTATCTTAATTTTGATATAGAGATATGAGGTAATGATATATAAAACCCTGTTACGAGTTGCAATTTTGGCTAAAGAAGTGTGAACACTTCATGGTACCATGAATTAACTTCCAGTGGATGACATACAAACGAGGCAATTTCAAAAAGACTTTAAACTGCCTCGTTTTATTCTGGATAGATCGCGTTTGTTTAGCGAGGATCTATTAACTGACTACACGCCATGATCCGTCAGCCTGACGACATGCCTTACCGTAAATTTGTTGATTTTTACCACCAATCATTGCTTTAGTAATATACTCACGACAGGGTTGTTGTGCGTGATAATAGGTTCGAGTGGGTTGTACAGTATAACGATATCCTGTGTCTGGATTAGACCAAACCACTGCTCTGCCTGTTGGTGCTGTTTCTAAAGCACGTTGCATTTCAAGTCGGTCCTGTCTGTCCATAGTCTTACCAATTTGACCACCCAAGTAAGCTCCTAGAAGAGCCCCACCAGCTGCAGCCATTACTTTCCCAGAGCCACTACCGAATTGACTGCCCAGAAGACCACCAACAACACCACCACCGATGGTGCCTACGCCTTCATTATTCATTGGAGCACAGCCGACTAACAAAAACGACAAAGATAACGATGCAACAGTTAATTTTTTCATCATATATCACCTGATTTAAGGGTTACAAAACCGGTTGCCATTCTACCATCACGCTCAGTTATTATCCATAGGTTAATTTTGACGCACACGTTCAGTAATTTGACAGAGCAATTCATAAGCTATAGTACCTGCCGATGCTGCAATACGTTCCACTGGAATATGCTCTCCCCAAAGTTCAACTGCATCACCAACCACAACGTCTGGTTGATCAGTTAAATCAATCGTTAGCATATCCATAGATACCCTACCCACAACAGCAACCTCACGTCCTTTTACCCACGCAGGAGTATTTGCTGATATATGTCGGGGATATCCATCACCATAACCTGCCGCTACAACACCAATCACTGAAGGTTTATTACACTTCCAGGTACCGCCATAACCAACTGGTGCCAAAGGAGGATTATGATGGATGGCAGTAATTGCAGACGTAAAGCGCATTACGGGAATTAAACCTAACTGTGCAGCATTCTGATTAGGAAAAGGAGAAACACCGTAAAGCATAATACCTGCTCTTACTACATCGGCATGAGCTTGGGGAAGAGCAATAATTGCTGCTGAATTTGCCATACTGCGCTGATTGAATCCTGATATTTCTATATTTTGAAAGGAGGAAATTTGCTGAGCATTTTCTCCCCTTTCAGGCTCATCGGCACAAGCCAGATGAGTCATTAAATTAATATTTTTGTCGACCCAGGGGCAGGTGTGCAAGGCATTCATTATCTCTTGCAACTCATGAGCGTTGAAGCCCAGGCGATTCATACCCGTATTCACCTTAATCCATACTTGAATTGGGCGAGACAAAGGGGTATTCAAAAGCCATTGTAACTGCCGCGCATTATGGAGAATACAACCAAATTGGTGTTGCACGACCGTATGATATTCATCATGGCTAAATACCCCCTGATACAAAATGCAATGCGTCTTACTGCCCAGCGCCCGAATAGCCAGTGCTTCCTCAAGACAAGCAACCCCAAAAGCGTCTACTTGTCCTTCTAGGACAGGCACTACCGCACTCACACCACAGCCATAAGCATTAGCCTTAACCATAGCAACAACTTTCTTATTTGGGGCAAAACGTTTTATCTGTAATAAATTATGTATTAAAGCACTAGGTTCTATAAGTACTCTGGTAGGTCTTGTCACCTTAATCTACCCCTTGATAACCATTAAAAGCTAAATCTTCAAATCGCGTAAATTTACCGATAAATGCCACACGCACTTTACCTATAGGACCATTTCTTTGCTTGGCAATAATAATTTCTGCAGTTCCTTTATCAGGGCTGTCTTCATTATAGACCTCGTCCCTATAAATAAAACAGATTAAATCCGCGTCCTGCTCAATAGCACCTGATTCCCTTAAATCTGACATTACAGGACGTTTATCCGCACGCTGTTCAAGGCTTCGATTCAACTGTGACAAGGCAATAACAGGAACTTGCAATTCTTTTGCCAAAGATTTAAGACTTCGTGAAATCTCGGAGATCTCTGCTGTTCTGTTATCAGCACTAAATCCAGGCGCTTTCATTAACTGCAAATAATCCACTACGATGAGGCCTAAAGAACCATGTTCTTTTGCCAGACGTCGCGCACGAGCCCTCATTTCTCCCGGACTTAATGCGGGTGTATCATCTATAAATAAAGGAGCCTCTGAAAGCATATGAACTGCGGAGGTGACTCGAGGCCAATCATCATCATCTAATTTACCCGTTCTGATTCGGTGTTGGTCGATACGACCTAAGGAAGACATCATCCTCATCGCTAAGGAGTCAGCAGGCATTTCCATAGAAAACACAAGCACGGGTTTAGCTGCTTTAATGGCAGCATGCTCTGCCATATTCATGACTAAAGTTGTTTTACCCATTGAGGGGCGACCTGCAACTATAACTAAATCTGAAGGTTGCAGACCAGAAGTCATTTCATCTAAATCAGATAGCCCTGTAGCAAGGCCCGTAATTGCATCCCCACTGTGGTATAACTGATCAATTTTTTCTACGGCGCGCACGAGAATTGATTTAATGTTCTCTGGGCCCCCATCGCCGGCAGTTTGCTCGCCGATAGCAAACACTTTAGTTTCTGCAAAATCTAATAATTCAGGTACTTCTCTTCCCGCAGGATTATAGGCAGAATCAGCAATTTCTGTAGCTACAGAGATAAGCTGTCTTTGGACTGACTTTTCTCTCACTATATCTGCATAGGCAGTAACGTTAGCGACACTGGGAGTATTGTTTGCCAATTCAAATAAATAAGCTTCTCCACCAGCATCATCTAATTCATTATGAGTTTTCAACGCATCCAACAGGGTAACCACGTCAAAGGGTTGGTCCTTTTTGACTAAAGCAGCGATAGCTCTATATAAAATTCGATGTTCCGTACGATAAAAATCAGCCTCGCATAATTTGGTACTGATTTTATCCCAAACCTGATTATCCAACATTAAACCGCCAATAATGGATTGCTCGGCTTCCGCGGAATGTGGAGGGCGTTTTAAAGGATCAACTGTTTTTTTGGGACTTTGCAGATCTAACATAGCGCAACACAATAGTTAAGTTAATGAGAACGGAAGTGGTAATAACATTCCACTACCACAATGAATGATAACCATTGTAATAGTCTTTAAAAAAAAAGACACACCTATGTGTGTCTTTTCGTAATTATATTTATTAAATCTTGATTATTTAACCCAAGTTTGAGTTCTACCTAACATGGATACGCCAACATAACCTCTAACATAAAGTTTATTACCTTGTTGAGTTATCTTGGCTTTGTAAATTTTACCTGTTTTGGGATCTAGAATAGAACCACCACCCCAGACTCCATTACCTTGATCTTTTAGTCCCCAGACAAAAGTCAGGCCTTGAATTTTTTTCCCTTTAAATGCACCTGGGCACTGAGAGCAAATTCCAGTATCACCTGGTTGAGGGTATACTTTAATTATGGTGCCGTTTAAAGTGCCGCCTGATACAGACAGACGAACCACTGCTCTTTTTGCGCCTGTTTTATCATCAATTGTTGTCCAGGTACCTGCAGGTGACCCTGCTGCCAGCGCTAAAGGTAAATAACATACAGTTAAAACAAAACCACACAGAACGTTCCATGCTTTCATAAATTATCTCCATTATTCGAATCATTTAAAGCATAATCTATGATCTATGAATTTACCAATTTTTACGCTGTTTTATATTAAAATAAAATGAATTCAACAATATAAGCTCATGTTTTGGTAATAAGGTATCAAAGAGCTTATCAACAATCTTATGAACTTCATGCACAGTATTTAAATCAAATCTAAAAGAGGTTTATGTATTAATCCCATTATGATTATTAAAAATCGATAGCCTACAAGTTTTAGACTACAATTTAATAACACTTATTACATAATGAACCAAAAGTAAAAATGGACGATATACAAAAATTTGAACAACTAATTATTAAATTAGTGCAACACATTACTGGAATTACTCTGTTGAGTCCGCAGCAGGCCTTCGACACAGACACTATGAAGTATAAACTTTCTTATAATAGTAAAATTTTTTTCATTGACATGACATGGCAGCAATTTATTAATTATAGAGATTGTATTCAATCAGACTTAATTGACAACTGTATTCAGAAACAACAAGGATCATTAAAAAAATTTATACTTCAGTTAAATGATACGCGCCCCCACTTTTCACTTCACTTTAGCTAAATAATGAAATCGTTCAAGATGGGCCATAGATAAATGAACGGCCAGAGTTGAGTGCAGGTTGGACGATCTCGCCCGGTTAAAAAGCGCAGCATACATCAGGTATGTGAGCATTTTTAACCGGGCGAGATCGTTCAAGATGTGCCAAAGCTGGCCGTTCAGGTGAGGGGCATGAAAAATTGGGCGAGATCTTCCTCACTCAAACTCATAGTCCTGGAAGAGTCAGCCGATAATATTCCATCAACTAACTGTCTTTTTCTCTCCTGCATTCCTAAAATAGCTTCTTCTACGGTGCCGGCTGTTATTAGTTTATAAACAAATACTGGATTTTCTTGGCCTATACGATGGGTTCTATCAGTCGCTTGATCTTCAACTGCTGGATTCCACCAGGGATCGTAATGAATTACTGTATCTGCACGCGTTAAATTAAGCCCCGTTCCCCCTGCTTTCAAGCTGATTAAAAAAATAGGAGTTTTTCCTTCCTGAAACTGCTCCACTAACGCCTGTCTGTTTTGAGTTTGGCCAGTTAGTTTTAAGTACTCATATTGTTTTGCATTTAATTGCTCTTCAATTAGCTTCAGCATAGAGGTGAATTGAGAAAATATTAATACACGCCGCCCTTCTTCAACTAAATTATCAAGCAACTCCATCAAGGCCTCCAGTTTACTTGATGTTCCATGGGCTATAGTAGCTTCGGACAAAGACAATAACCTGGGATCACAACAGACTTGACGCAACTTTAGCAGGGCATCCAATAATAAAATATGACTTTTCCCTAAACCTTGTTTGGCGATGGCATCACGAACTTTTTTCTCCATGCTCATCCGTATTGCTTCATAAAGATCGCGTTGTGGCCCCACTATTTCTATAGTACGAATCATTTCGGTTTTAGGAGGTAATTCACTGGCAACTTGATTTTTTGTCCGCCGGAGCATAAATGGTTTCACTCTTTTAGCTAATAACTCCCTTCTATCCAAATCAGCATACTTCTCTATAGGGGTTCTAAACCAGAGTCTGAATTGTTTCGCATCTCCTAAAAGACCTGGGATTAAAAAATGAAATAATGACCATAGTTCACCTAAATGATTTTCCAATGGTGTTCCGGTAAGACATAGACGATGTGATGCTTTTAACTGTTGAATAATTTGCGTGGTTTTAGTCCGTGCATTTTTTATAAACTGTGCTTCATCTAGGATAAGATAATAAAAAGTATAATTGATAAATTTTTCTTTATCCCGGTGAATTAATCCGTATGTAGAAATCACCAGATCGTAATCATCAAAGTTATCCTGATGTCTTTCACTGCCGTGATAAACCAGAACAGTTAATTCAGGGGTAAAACGTTTTGCTTCAGCAAGCCAATTACCTACAAGACTGGTTGGGGCTACTATCAGGGTAGCATTTTGCAGCCTTCCCTGTTCTTTTTCATATTGTAAATGAGCAAGTGTTTGTATTGTTTTGCCTAAGCCCATATCGTCTGCCAATATACCGCTAAAACGACTGGCTCTTAAAAATTGTAACCAGTTTAATCCATAATGCTGATAATCCCTTAAATTGGCGTTTAAGCCCGCTGGAGGCTTAATTTCAGGCAGGCCAGTTAATTTGATTAACTGGGTTAATTCTTCACGAAAATCTTCAGCTCCTTGCCAACGTGCATTAGTTGCAGCGATTGCCAATTCCGCTTCTTGCATCAGAATTAATTGATATTTATTAATTTGCAAATGCTGGTGTGGATCAATTTGACGCATACCAAACTGTAATAACAAGCGTACGAGCGGCTTGATTCGCCCCATTTGCAACTGTAAAGCTCTCCCGTCTTGTAAAGGCAGTTTAACAAGCTGTGAGTCTGGTAAACTATCTAAATCTTCCCCACTGTAGCGTTGAATGAGATCTGCGACTAAAGGAACAATGCTTACTGGTCTGCCTTCAACCAAAATACCTAATTGATAAGAAAAGAAATCCGTAGTGCTTTCATGCAAATCTGAATACCACTCCACGTCATCAGCGCTGATTATTTCCTGGTATAGGGGGCTGGCAAATTCTATTCGCCACCCTTGATTTTTTAATTGAGGTATCGCTTTGTTATAGAGAATTTCCAAATCAGCTTGTACTTTTATATTGTTTAAAACCAAGAATGAATTTTCTTTCAAATCCCAATTATTTTCCCATCTGTGGATAGGTCTTAGGTTGATTAATTGATGTAGTTCTTGGAGTTTTAATTCTTCAAAAGGTTTATCACGTTTATATTCAAATAATACATCATTTTGCTGACGCACGACTTTGGCACATTCTTCACTACTGGCAATAATTAATCCTGAATAATCAAAAGCAATTTTGGCCACAAATAAAGCACTAATATCTTCCTCTTTATCATAAAACCAGGAAGACTCCTCTTCATGCTCACTTATCGCATCAAGAATCAGAACAGGCACAGGAGTAATTTCCAGTGTTTCACGTTTTTCAAAAACTTGTGGTGTAGGAAACTCGGAGCCTGTTGTAGCCATTTTTTGGGCCAATAATTTTGCTTGATCGAGAGGAATGGGTGGTGCTTCGAGTAAATGACGAAGCTGTTTGACCGGATACGGTGTATTCAGGCACCCCATCACGGCTTCTGTAGTATTAAAATACCAACACTCATCCAATAATAATGGGGTTAGAATTTTATTATCTTGCATCAGTAATAGTGTTTGCTCTCCATTAGGGGAAAGAATCCATTGGCACCTGCCTGTAAGTTCTTCTCCCAACTCGATAGGCTCTTCTGCATCCACATTAAAAAAAGCTCGACCTGAAGCAATGATTCTTCCCAACAACTCACTGTTGCGAATAGTTAAGTTATCAAACCACCCGGAAACGCCACATTTAAATAACAATTGCGCTACGATTTCATTATCATCTCCGATAAAATGCTGCTTTTTAGAATCCGGGAGACTATTAAAAATCACTCTTTTTCCATAGCCTCCACGTTTTAATAGCTTGGCTAAGGCTAGCTCAATACTGACTTTATGCTCATATCCATCTAATCTTAAAGTAATTACATAATTCAAATGATGGGTTGCATCATGCTTTTTAACTGCCGTTTCTTCCTGAGCACGTAGATTTTTTAACCAGATGTCCAACTTCCTGTCCAATCTATCAGAGGGTACGGAGGATGTGTTGTTTGCTTTTTCTCTATCGCGTAAGGCAAACAGACAAGCTGCTGCATGCTTACAATTACTTTGATAAGCACAGGTACAACGAGATGGTTTTCCTGGCCAAGCTTTTAAATCCATATGAATATCATAGATCTGACTTGAACTGCCCTTAACTCGTCCTTTTAATAAACCATCACTCAAACGAATATTCAGTACCTGGCCTTTTTGAAAATACTCTTGTCCCCGTAACAATATTTTTGATTCAAAAGCTTCTGGCATTTTAGATATTGCTTCATTTAGCATAGGATAGATTTGTCCAGGCAAAAGGGTCTATTGTATTCAATTTTTAGCCTAATTGACAATTGTATCTGAGAGTTAACCAAAAGTTATCTCAAACAAATATTAGTTTAGGATAGACAAGCAGGTCTAACCTCTTCCTTGTTCGCTCTGAATTGCTATTCCTTGTTTTTGCCTCTAGACCAGAGTTTTGCACGAGATGATCTAAATAAAATCAACTTATACCAAAAAAATATAGTATAATAATATTATGCACAATACATGAGCATAATTTGCTCTTACTGTAATGAATATGAAGCAAATTACTTGTAGCTTAATCTTCATTGGAATTATTATATGAGTGGTGCACATAGCGCGAAAAAACTGTTTTCCCAATATAATAATAAACAATACAGATTATTTACTCTCAATAATGATGAAGAGCTGGCATTAACAGTAGTTTCATCAGTTCCAGGTGTTGGAGCTTCTCAGCGAAAAGATGTTTATAGAAAAAAAATAATTCATCCTGATGGCGATCACTCTTCTGGAAAAGATCACCACGTTAAATTTATTACTAAAAATGATGAAGCCCATTCTTTTATATGGCAGACCAACCCCCAACAGCTAAAAAATGCTGTGCGATGGGGTATTATCAAGCCTCATTCAATTACCAGTAAAGTCATTTCAGCGCTTGGAAACTATCGTATAGTGGCTCATGAACGAATTGCAAAGGGTATGATAAGCAATTCCCAAACCGTTAAACTCAAATTACTCGATCTTTATCAAGATCGTTTTGAAGCATTACACGATTTGGAATCCATGGTCAATAAGGATAATAGTCTGGTTGATTATGAATCGGAATTTAACTCTTACCTGAAAAAGCTTGAACATATTAAAGCTAATTTATCTACATATTTTGCAGACGTGCTCAACCAAGGTGGACTGGATCTGACAACACTCGAGCAAATCAAAAAAGATCTCGAAACAGATATAGAACGAGTAAATTCCTATTTAAACGTATTAAGAAATAGCCCAAATCTCTCTCCTTATAATGAAGCCAGAGGGAAAAACTCAATTCTTGAATTTGTCAAACAACAGATGATGCATGGTCTTTATGAACTGCAAGGTATAAATCAAGACCTTACTTATAGTATCAAACGTGATTTTGCTTTGACACGTGGAGAACTCAACGATTTTATCGAGGATGCTCGTAAAGAAGTTGATGATCAGCAGGCAGATATGCGTAATGCAGTTACTGAAAAACATCATGGGCTTTTTGCAAAAGAAAATGAAACGCTTGTTTCTTATGATTTTTCAAGAGATGGCTTATCCCCAAAGAGGGAACGTGAGGTATTGCTTGCAATAAGTTTTATTGAAGGCTGGGATAAAGTGAATACCCAATCCCTTACAGTAAGCAATCAATCCGGTTCAGAATCACTGGATGTCATTAACGCAACACGATGGAAAAATCATCGTAATTTTACTGCCTTTGCCAAAAGTATGGGCTTTTATGTCCTGAATTTTTTTAAAAGTATCATTCTTCCCACAAAAGCATGGGAAGAGGAATCTTGGACTAACGAACATTTTCATCTGTTTGCTAAAAAACTCAGGGAACATGTCACACCTAATGAGCCTATGTGGCAAAAACCAATTAAATTATTTAAACAAATGGGTTATGCGCTTGTTGATGTTTACAATGGAGTTCGTGATTTCGGTGCCGAATTGGCCATTAAAATGCCTGAGAATATGTTAAATGATTGGGACTCCTGTAATGAAATACCTTCCTTAAAAGAAGTATTTGAAGCATCAGAAGTAGAAATTGCTGCAATTAAAAGTACAGAAGAAGAACGATTAAAGAAAATTTTGACTCAATGTAACATCGACAGTTCTACAGGTCTCACCTCAACGCCTACCAGCAAGTTAGCCACTGTGGAGTATGCCCTGACTGCTGGAGAACAAAATGATATTTTAACCGTCATGGCTCGCGGTCTCAATGAATTTGCATCAGTTTTCAGTCATAATATCTATGCAAAAGATCCAGTAGGAGGCTTGGTATTTACTGCAGCCTTTGCTGTTGGCGCCGGGGCAATTTATATGCCCACTGCCACCTCAGCGGTTTTTGGATCTGCTTATGTCAACTGGTTTACTCAGTTTGGCTATTCAGTAGGCTCTTCAAAAATGGCTGCGGTTATTTCAGGCGGCTCAACTCAAGCTCAGCTATTCGCCACGGGATGGGATGGTTTGATGCATGGCCCCAGTGGTTTAGCAACGAATGCACTGTATCAATTAGGTGAAGACCCTCTGACGGTAGGAGCCTATTTGGCTACAGCTACGGCAATTGGATATGTTCTGGTCAATGGTATTGCCGGCTATCCAATTCCTTTACTTAGTGATTTTCTTAAAGAAGATTTAGGCACTTCCCCAGAGAGTAGTTATCCATTCATTGGCGCCAAAGTTGCAATCTTGCTTTATGAGGCCTTAATGATACACAAAGAGGGACATTACCCGCAGCCTGAGTTCTTACATGAGTTGATAGAAAAAGCACGCTCATTGAAAGCTGAAGATCCTGAACAGCAAAAAATAATTGACCGCTTTATTTTAGCATCCTGGATATCGATGAATGCTGAAACAATTCCCAAAATGAATGAGAAGCTACGATTTGAATTGTCCAGACAAATTAATACCCTTTTTGATAAAGAACAAAGTAAATCACTGAATAAAATTCTTTATCCAGAAACTCATCATTCTATTGCCTATCAACTATTTGCTATCCCACTTTCTTATATTCCTGCTGTTTTACGTTTTACTACTTCGTTCATACTGAGCGCGTTTGCCTTGGGTAGTGGCAAAAGTCATCCATTTGAACCCATCAAAAGAGCATCAACAGATTTATATGACAAAGTAACCAGAGACTTAAGCAGATTGCTCGTCTTTTCGACTCAGTTACTGTACTTGGGTTATACAGGATTAGGGGTACTGGTAAAACCTCTTGCTTATGTGCTGGGGATGATGTTTGGCCGGATAGCTGCTCTTTTTGATGTAAAATCCGGACACGCCATGCATGGAGCCTTTGCCGCCATACATACCTTTTTTAGAAGTATTGGAGAGTTTCTCTACCCTAACCACATACTTAAGGGTATTGCTGTAGCTCATCCAACCCATACTATTAATGAGACTGAAGGTTCATATAAAAAATTGCTCACCCAAATGGGCGAAGTTAAACCGGTTTTTACAGAAGAATTACAGCAAGGGACTAACCCGGAACATTTTACTGTTTCATTTACTGTTGATGGTACTAATAAGGGGACTAAAGCCAGTAATGATCCTGTCAACAACACTGATTTAGTAGTTGAGTCAGAAGCACGCATGGAACATTAAATGGAATAGATGTTCATATTCCCGTTATTCGAATTGACAAAATTTCTGAATGATTACATCCGCCGCACTACTCAATCTTTAAATTCATATCTCTTTACTCTTCCATAAGCTACAATTATTAGCAAATAAACTTCTTATTAATAAAACCAATGCAATCCATTCTCAATGTTCTTATGGCACAAATTAATCCGACAGTAGGTGCTATTGAGTCTAATCGCGATAAAATTATTGCCATCATTAAAGCCCAACAAGGTCACCATGATGTGATTATCTTTCCTGAACTGGCATTAACAGGTTATCCCCCGGAAGATTTACTGTTTCGCAAGGAGTTTCATCAGGCGGTTACTGAGAGTTTAAACTTAATCCAAAGTACGGCAGAAAATTGTCATGTGATTATTGGTCACCCTAAACGGGAAAACGAATCCTGTTACAACTCGGCAAGTATTTTCTTCAAGGGACAAAAAATCAGTGAATACCATAAACAAAATCTGCCTAATTATGATGTATTTGATGAGGCACGCTATTTTACTCCGGGTATAAAAAATCCCTGCATTTTTGAACTACACGATCATAAAATCGGAGTGATTATTTGTGAGGATTTATGGCACCCGGGACCTGTGGAAGATTTGATTCTTCGGGGTATTTCGACCCTGATGGTTATGAATGCCTCCCCTTTTGATTATGATAAATATTTTAGACGAGAAAAACTCTTAAAATCCTACGCCCAGCAAGGAATAGCCATTATCTATGTTAATCAAATTGGGGGGCAGGATGAATTACTATTTGATGGCCAATCAATGGCAATGGATAAAAATGGAACTGTTTTTGCTCGCTCCAGGGCTTTTGAAGAAGATTTATGTAGCGTGCAAATCAGTCATAATAAAGTCGCTGGACTTATCACTCCTCTTCTCAGTAAAGAAGCCTTAATTTATAAAGCCCTGGTCTGTGGAACCAAAGACTATGTCCGGAAAAATCATTTTTCGGGTGTATTACTTGGGCTTTCAGGTGGAATTGATTCCGCACTAACCTTGACCATTGCAGTTGATGCTTTGGGAAAAGACCAGGTTCATGCGGTAATGATGCCTTCACAATTTACGGCTTCAATGAGCAATGAAGATGCCATGCAACAAATTAATACACTTCAAGTGTCTCATTCTACTCTGTCTATAGAACCTGTTTATAAAACCATATTATCCACCCTTAATCCTGTTTTTAAAGGATTACCTTTAGATACCACGGAAGAAAATATTCAAGCCAGGATTAGGGGTATGCTGCTTATGGCTATGTCCAACAAAACAGGTAAAATGGTGCTTACTACCAGTAATAAAAGCGAGACTGCAGTCGGATATGCTACTTTATATGGCGATATGGCAGGTGGTTTAGCCGTTTTAAAAGATGTGCTCAAAACACAGGTCTATGCTTTGGCTAAATATCGTAACTCTCTTTCTGAAGTAATCCCGGAACGAGTAATCGAAAGAGCACCTTCCGCTGAACTGAAACCCAATCAAACCGATCAGGACAGCTTACCTGATTATTCTGTTTTGGATGCCATTATAGTCGCTTACATGGAACATAACCTAAGCGCGGTGGAAATTATCAAGCAAGGCTTTAATTCTGAAGAAGTGAAGAAAGTCATTAGATTAATCAAACATAACGAATACAAACGCCGTCAGGCTGCTCCTGGAATTAAGATCAGCCCAATAGCTTTTGGTAAAGACTGGCGTTATCCTATTAGTAATGGCTTTAACTCTGACTCAGTTGATTATCTGACTTAGGTTCATCCTTTAACTCAGGTCCTTGTCTGGTTTTCTGATTAAATAACGTTAGAAGAGGAGCATATCTCTCTTGTTGCAGTCGCGAAACTTTTGAAGCCACTTCAGGTATCTCCTCAGAATCGATCTCTTCCTTACCGGGGTTTGTTGCTGGGTCCTTTTTTTGCTGTAGCTCTTTGCTCTCGGGCTTTCCATGCTGCTCCTCTACACGCTTTGCAATCTCAGCAAATAAACTCATCTCCAACCGTTTAGGGGCTATTTTTTGAGATCCCGTGCTAATAGCTTTCTTTGGTCCCTGAGTCAAACACTCTTGTAACTCATTTTTAAAGTCTTCCATCCCAGTAAGTGTTTTTGAAGTATTCACGCAGAGTAAATAGGCCTTTAATTGGGGGATCTGTTCTTCGCCTAGTGCGCTTTGAGAGTCTAACCACATTTTGAATTGCGGATAGTTCCCTAATGATAGCTCAGTGGCTTTGCCTAAAGTACTTATCCAATAGAGAGAATATTGATGAGGTTTACCTCTTAAAACAAAAGTAGCAACTGCTCCTCCTGCAATGAGACTCTCATTATTTAATACGATGCGAGTCGCCGGATCTCTGGGATTAATGCGTAATTGAACTTTCTCCAGGAATATATCCCGAGCAGTAAGGCATTCTTTTTTCAACTTTTTAGTATGAATGAGATCAAATTGCTCTTCTATTTGAGCCTTTTGGTCAACAAGGATGCTGATTAACTCATCGGTAGGATAAAGTTTGTAAGCTTTTCCCGCTAAATCAATCCATGAAAGATGCCATATCTTATCTATTAAAGTCAGGCAAAAGTGTACATTGAGAGGATTTTTTGTGGCGGAAAATTGAGCTTGCTCTAGGTTTTCAAAAATAAGTACATTATCTACTGATTTTTGCGTCCGTTTACGGGTTTCCTCCAGCTCATTTTTTCTACTCGCGATCTGTTGTTGATTGGCTTTATATTGATACATGAAACTATCAATTCTACTAAGAATTTTATCTTTAACTTTGAGGGTAATGGGATGAACCAATACATCATCTAAGGGTTTATATCCTGGGACTGATTTAATTAATTCAACAAATAAATAATAATTATAAGAACTGTCAGGATGCCATTCCCCATTTTCTTCAACTAATATCTTAAGTTCTTGCAGACGAGTATATGCATCTGGAAAAGCTATAATACTTTTCTTTGCGCGTTCTATTTCTGGCCCCCGTTTCCGAGTCTGTTGATAAATCCAACCGGTAAACCAGGATTCCATAGGCTGATTATACAACCGTTGAGCCTTTGCCATCGTCAACAATAATGCGGCATGGCCTTCCTCAGATTCATCTGCGATTCGATTTAATAATTTATCTACAAACTCATCTAATCCACCATCCGTAATTTCGGGTAATTCTTTAATTGTTTTTGGCATGCGAAACTCCTTTTCATGATGCGTTATTCATATTACCTTAATAGTAATTTTATACAAGTAACAAAATCCTTGTGCTACTCTAACATAAAATTTAAGTTGAGCTATAAGATGATAGAATACTTGCAAATTTAAAGCAAAACGCTAACATGAGCTAGAAAAAAATAATAACAAAGGGATGTCATGAGACTTACACTATTTTCTGCTGCCTTATTAGCGACTGGTATTACCTCAGCTGCAACACCGGTTGATGGATGGTATACCAGCGTATTCGGTGGTTATACCTATGTACCTGATAATGTCAGGAATTATTCTTTTGGATACTATATTAATAATGCTTCATTTAATGAAGGTTACAATGCAGGCGCTCGAGTGGGTTATCAAAGCAATCCACTTCGTTACGAGGCTGAATATACTTATATTCACGCTAATGCTCGGTCCTTTAAAATCAATTTCATAGGACAAACTGAAATCTCTGGCTATTCTTCAGCTAATTTGGGAATGGCAAACATTTATTATGATACCCCGGAGATGCTCCCCGGTATCGCACCCTTCCTGGGTTTGGGATTAGGATATGCCTATATTCAGCAAAGACTAAATAGTATCGGGCCTCTAGGTTATACCTTTATTAGCATGAATGAGAGTTCATTTGCCTATCAGGGAACAGCTGGACTCACTTATAACTTTTCTGAAAATTATACAGTAAACCTTGCTTATCGTTATGTATCAACCACATCATCTGACAATTTTGGCAGCAGATATGAAGCACATATAGCCAATGCTGGGGTAGTTTATCATTTTGACTACGGTAATTATAAGTAAGGATTTAGAATGAAGCAGTTAATTCAACTCAGTGTCCTGTCCAGTTTGTTAGTAAGTCCTACAGTCTTCGCACTAAATAATCCCATTCAAGGATTTTACGCAGGAATAATGGCTGGAATAAGTCATGGCCCTTCAAATAATGGGGTGATTTTTGAAGAAGACCGAACTCGATTTACAGGGACAGTCACCTACAGCTCAGTCGGTGGCGGCGGCGGCGCAATGCTTGGTTATAAATTAAGTCATTTTCGTCTTGAAGGAGAAATACTCTACAATAGAATTTCCACGGGGCCTTTAGAAGTAGACCCAGGTGGCTGTACTCTTGAAAGTCCCAATGTACTTACCCCTAGTGGTTTTTGTCCGCCTGCTCCAGCAGGAGCATTTGATAGATTCCAAGCCAAAGCTTTAGGCTATAGTGGTAGCAGTGCCGTAACCTATGGGATAGGAAATCTCTATTATGATTTCTTTACTCCTAACAGCAATACTAATGTCGTTCCTTATATTGGACTCGGTGTTGGAATGGCGCAAATTAGGAATTTTAGTGATTTCATCAATACCAATAACCTTAATTCTCACGGCTCCAATGTTACTTTTACTACCTCGGTAGCCCAAGGAATACTGGGATTAAGCTATTTTATGGATGACTTCACCTGGGCAGGTATGGACTTGCGTTATATCACCACAAAAAGTCTTCCTGAAATGGGTGATCGACGATATGGCCTTACTTCTCTAAATTTCACGATTAATTTCGCGTTTGATAAAGGTGCAATTGATTGTTAGCAGCGTAGATGGGGCTTTCCTTGTGGCTCTTGCCACAAGGTAACAAATAATACCATCACCATCGGTCCTACAAATAATCCTAATAATCCTAAAGTTTCAACCCCACCTAAAATACCAAAGAGAACCGCTAAAAAAGGTAATTCAATAGCCCCACCAATTAACACAGGCTTAATAAAGTGATCCGCCACAAACATCACGAAGGTTCCCCAGACCAGCACTACAATGGCCCCAATCACACTACCCGATGAAAATAAAATTAATGCTACTGCGATAAACACTACGGGCACGACAAAAGGAATCATTGCTGCCAGGGCTGTTATAAATCCGGTTAAAGTAGGGGCTGGAAACCCCACCAGGGCATAACATACTCCCATCAGGACTCCAACACCTATTCCCACCACTATGGTGCCATTCACCGTAGCACGTAAGGCTCTGGGTAAGCGATCGGAATAGCGAAACCAGCGATCCCCCAGACAATACTCCCCTAGGTGATGAATCTGTAAGAGCAGCTTGTCTCCATCTCGATAGAAAAAAAACAAGGTTAATAAAGTGAAACCAACCTGAAAACTCCGGTGCGCCAAATTAAATCCGATCTGTTTAATGTAGTAACTTGTTGGTGTTATGGTTAAATGTAAATTAGATAAAAAACTTTTAATATTTCCTGGTTTGCCAATATGCTCATCCCAATATTTAATTACATCGTTGCCTATGACGGGCACGTTTTTAAAGAAATCAGGTGCAGCGCCCCCGCTTGTATTAATTTTCTGCAAAAAATTAATAAATAATTGTGATTCTTTTATCAGAATGCCAACGAGCCAACTTAAAGGGATAAGAAACACTAAACCAATGAGAATGGTAAATATTAGAGCAGATAGGTTGTGATTCTCTCCGAAGAGTTTACGCCACTTTTTATATAACGGATAAGTCGCAATAACAATAATAGCGGCCCAGGTCATCGAGGGTATGAATTTATGAATAATAAAGAGGGTGAGAATAATGATCCCGACAGTCAGGCCCATACTAATCAGTTCTTTATGAGCTTCATTCATCAGACAAAACTCCAGACTAAAATTTGAATTATCAACCATGCAGGGACTGCAGCTAACACATCATCAAGCATAATCCCTAATCCACCATGTACCTTTTGATCAACATAACCAATGGGTTGCGGCTTCCAAATATCAAAAATGCGAAACAAAATAAACCCTATTACCATCCAGGTTAATCCTTTAGGTGCTAAAAACATGGTCAATAAATAACCGACCACTTCATCCCAAACAATTCCTTTATAATCATGCATCCCTAAATCATTAGACACTTTATCGCTGACCCAAACACCTAAAATAAAAGCCAGAAGAGTAAACGTCAGATAAACGCTCCAATGACTTCCAATCAGTAGGAGATAGAGAGGAATAGCGGCTAAAGTGCCCCAGGTACCGGGAGCAACAGGCATCAAGCCACTACCAAATCCAAAAGCAATAAAGTAAACAGGATCTTGCCATACACGATTAACTATACTCACTTGATTCATTTTCGCTCCTTTATCGGCGGTGTTGCATCAATTAAATTTATACAGCTACACCTACATCCCGACCCGTACCAGACTTCTCCCTCGCCCGCGAAAGAACAAGGATAATAAACTGATTCAATTCGCGGGAGAGGATTGGGGAGAGGGTCTATAACACATCTGGATATTTCCCTCTCCCCAATCCTCTCCCGCGTTGTAATTCAGTTCATCCTTCAATGTACGAGCGCGGGAGAGGGAATCAACTCCGTGCTACTGCCTGGTGTACATTCTAGCTATTCATTTTATTTATATTTATTTCTACGATACCTCAGGGCTTGTCCTCAGGATCTAGAAATCTCGTTCTTTGCCTAGCTCTCTGGAACATCAAAATGTATTACAAAATACGTCTATTCTACATAAATTTTGATTGATGCAACAACGCGTCCTTAACCTGACCCAGCTCGTTTGAAAACAATTAATGAAGAGACAAGGTCTAAGAAAAAAATATCTGAAGAAACTCAGTGTACACGAAATACATGCCCATGTTGAAGATGTTTTCTTCGAGATTGGCCTCAAGAGTTCATCACAAAAAAAGTCTGGTCTAAAATTAAAAATGTGAATAGCCAGCGGGTCTTAATTCTTCACATGTCCTATCGGACGTTTTCATCCTTAATCCAGGTTTCTCCTCTATCACGCCAATAGGGTAGCACACTAAATTTGCTCTGCGACATTCGTTCATCAAAGCATCTAATAATTGAGGTGATACAGTAAAACATAATTCATAATCATCACCGCCAGTAAGCGCTAAATGAACAGCGTCATCCCCGCAATAGGTATTTAGTAATCTATGGATTGGGATGGCTTCTTTAGTTAAACAGGCACCTACACTACTGGCAACGCATATATGATTTAAATCAGCGCTTAATCCATCTGAAATATCAATGGCAGAAGAGGCATAAGAACGGAGTATTGGAGTTAAATCCACTCGTGGTTTTGGATGTAATAATGTGTTCATCAATTCCGCTTGGTCTTTTGCGGGAAGATTCTGATGGGTGAGCAATTTAACTGCCAAAGCTGCAGCACCTAATTGACCAGAAACCAGGATTACATCACCTGGCTTCGCTCCACCACGTCTGATAGCCTGGCCATGTGGAGCCAACCCCATAATGGTCACCGTGATAGATAAAGGACCATGTGTGGTATCACCGCCGATCAAGTCTACATTATAATCGTTAAATGATACATTTAAGCCTCGTGCAAAAGCCTCAAGCCACCCCTGATTCAACTCAGGTAAGGTTAGAGCAAGTGTCGCCCAGCAAGGTTCCGCTGCCATCGCCGCCATATCACTAATATTAACCATTGCCGCTTTACACGCTATATCATAAGGATCCCACTCAGGAAGAAAATGAACGCCTGAAACTAAAGTATCCGTGCTGACCAGGACATCCTGTCCTTTAGGAATTTGCAAACAGGCAGCATCGTCACCAATGCCAAACAGGACCTCTTTGCGTTTAACCAGGAAAGGTTTAAAGAATTGTTCAATTAAAGAAAATTCATTCATTGCCAAGACTGATTTCAACGGAACGCACTTGTCTTGCCAAATTGTTCAAGACCCCATTGACATAGCGATATCCGTCTTGAGATCCAAATTCTTTAGTCAAGGATATTGATTCGTCAAGTATTACTTTATAAGGTATTTCAGGACAATGAAAAAGTTCAAAGGCGCCAATCCTTAATACGGTAAGCTCAATGGGATTTAAGCCACTAATCTCTCTGTCCAGAAAAGGAGAAATACTGGCTTCCAGATCAACAATATGAGCGGGAACACCATGTAATAGACTACAAAAATAGTCTCCGTCTACTTTTTCCATATTATTAATAACCCGAAACTGGGCTTCTATTTCATGAAGATCGCTGCCAGACATTAACCATTGATACAGTGCCTGAAGTGCTAGTTTTCGTGCTCGTCTTTTACCGCTTATAGATTGTTTTTCCACTATTACCCCATGAATTAATTCTTGAATTTTTAAAGAAGTACTAAAATCACCAGGCTCTGTTGCCATTTCGCTAGTTTGAGCCAGTGGGGTTGATTTTTGAGCACCGAAGACGAAACATACACGCAGTTTGTGAGCATCGGAGCGCAAAAAATCAACTCATTTTGTCCAAAATAATAAACATGTCAACAGACCCTACTCTTTATCATCTTTCATTTGATCTATCGTTTGTCTAAAATCACTCACGTCTTTAAAACGTTTATATACTGATGCAAATCGCACGTAAGCAACATGATCCAGTCGAAACAGCTCTTTCATCACCAGTTCGCCAATCAACTGTGAATCAATTTCACGTTCCCCTCTACGACGTATTTCCTGAGTGATTGATATAATTGCTTCTTCCAAAGCATCAACACTCACTGGTCTTTTTTCTAAAGCGCGCAGCATTCCTGAGCGCAAATTTTCTATGTTAAAAGGTTTTCGTCTTCCATCACGTTTGATAATTACTGGCATAATTAATTCTGCCGTTTCAAAAGTAGTAAAGCGCTCATGACATTCAAGACATTGTCGCCTTCGGCGCACTTGGGCGCCATCAGCGACTAAACGAGAATCAATAACTTTTGTTTCTTCTGCATGGCAAAATGGACAATACATGATTAACCATAAACCGGGAATTCGCGACATAAAAGCAAAACTTGCGCTTTGACTCTGGCTATAATCGCTTCATCATTAATATTATCCAGAATATCTGCTACCCAATCAGATAAAAATTTTATTTCTTTCTCTTTAAACCCTCTTGTTGTTACCGCTGGGGTACCCAAACGTAATCCACTGGTTACAAAGGGTGAACGCGGATCATTAGGCACAGAATTTTTATTTACGGTAATATTTGCTTTGCTTAAGGCGGCATCAGCTTCTTTACCCGTAATATTCTTGTTAATGAGATCAATCAACAATAGATGGTTATCAGTTCCACCAGAAACAATGCTATATCCTCGACTTTGCAATACCTCACACATCGTTCTCGCATTAAGCAAAACCTGCTGTTGATATAGTTTAAATTCTGGTAATAAAGCTTCAGCAAAGGCGACTGCTTTTGCAGCAATAACATGCATTAACGGACCACCTTGCATACCAGGAAATACTGAAGAATTTAATTTCTTTTCAATTTCTTCATTCGAGCGACAAAGGATTAAACCTCCCCTGGGTCCCCTTAATGTTTTATGGGTCGTTGTGGTAACTACATCTGCATACGGTAACGGCGATGGGTAAAGACCAACTGCCACCAGCCCCGCTACATGAGCCATATCAGCTAACAAATAGGCACCTACTTTATCAGCTATTACTCTAAATTTAGCCCAGTCAAGTACTCTTGAATAGGCAGAAAAACCAGCGACTATCAATTTCGGTTTGTGTTGTAGCGCCAAACGTTCCAGCGCATCGTAATCGACTAATCCAGTCTGAACATCAACACCATATTCAACAGCCTGATATAATTTTCCTGAGAAATTAACTTTGGAGCCATGAGTTAAATGACCGCCGTGAGGCAAAGACATACCCAGAATGACATCCCCAGGAGATAATAAAGCCATCATTACCGCAGCATTAGCCTGAGAGCCTGAATGAGGTTGGACATTAACATAATCCGCACCAAACAGTTTTTTTGCTCGGTCGATAGCGAGCTCTTCCGCTACATCAACGTATTCGCAACCACCGTAATAACGTTTACCGGGATATCCCTCTGCATATTTGTTAGTAAGTACAGAGCCCTGGGCTTCCAGGATGCGTGGGCTTACGTAATTCTCAGATGCTATAAGTTCAATATGATCTTCTTGCCGGCGTTTTTCTTTAGAAATAGCCTGAAAAAGTGCTTCATCAAAATTTTCTATGGTATAACTTCCATCAAACATGAGTATTCCTTAGCTTGGAGTGGTGATACTTACCTTGATTTAACAATAATATCATTACGTACGTTTCTAACACCATCTACACCTGCAGCAATAGCCCCAGCTCTTAGTTTAATTCGTTGAGTATCAACAAAACCACTAAGCTGAACTTCATCTTTATAGGTTTTAACTTTTACAAAAAAACCATTCGTTCCCAGTTCATCAACTAAACTGGCTTTCACTTTGGTGGTCGTTGCCGAACTATCAAGATACTCGCCTGTACTTTCAGAGTGTGGGGAAGCAGTACACGCAATCATTATCAGAGAAAAAAAACCAATAAATAATATTTTAAGTGAGTCACGCATCAAGGCTCCTTAAAGAAAAAAACCTCATTAGAGTACCACAAAATTAATTCAGATACGAAGGGTACATTCGCGCAATTTTAGTTCTTTTAACGCTCTAAATCGGGTAGCCTGGGTGTAGACGCAGTCGTAACCCGGGATGGGGTGCCACCAGTTCCCGGGTTACAGCTCTCGCTTTCACCCAGGCTACATCTGAGTTCTAGAAAAATAATTTTATTTACTTTTGAGAACAATAATATTAATTATGTCCATGTGTTGTTTCCTGGGTGTCATCGTGTGCATGAACGGGTTGCGACGATTGGCCATGAACATTATTATGCCCGTGTACCTTTCCAGATCCCGGCACTACAACAGCCCCTCCGTTGGTGGGAGGATGCCTCACCACATTGTGATGATTAGTTCCATCTTGCCCATGGACATTCTGTTGCACGTCAACATCTCCTTGAGCTCCTCGTGGATTAGCTCTATTACGATTTAAATCAGTACGTCCATGATAAACTCTTCCTTGAGGCGCTGGCCTGGAGTATCCATTATGATGATAATGAGTTGGAGCATTGCGTTGAACCTCTACTCTAGGAGCAGGATTGTAATAATCTTGTGGGTAATATTGATCTTGCTCAACACAGGATGTAATCAGAGGTAATACTAAAAGACAGGAAACGAGGTATTTCATGGAAAACTCCTCAAAAAAAGGAAAGTTCATTTTTAATGAACTTTCCTTTACTTATTTATCGGGTTGATAACTCAGCTTTAGCTTGGTTTTTCAGATAAGGCAGAATTCTAATCGTGCTGTTCACGTTAGTCCAACCTGAGTAAAGGGTGTAATAAGGTGATTGAATTGTAATATACATTTGACTATGGCAATAGAAATTATAAAACAGGCTAATATAATGAGGTGTATCAAAACTATAAATATCAAAAGCCAGTGATGAACCATCTTCATAAGTACCAAACACAGTAACATCAGTGAAGCTGTTATTAATGATCTCGATTTGGCAATAGCCAGGATAGGTAATATTTTTGGTTATAGATTTTTTATCTTCAGCATCTGCTTTCGGATTAATGTGTAAATTAGCTGCAAAAACATTTGAGAATAAGCTAAAACATACTAGAAACAACAAAGACTTCAACTTCATGGATTTCCCCTTAGTGAGATGGAAGTCGCATAGTAACAAAGTATTCAATTTAGTCAATAGGTTTTCTTTCTACCCATGAATAAATAAAAATTGAAACAAATCATTACAATAAGGTGATAAAGTATGTCTTTATGATATATTGCACGCCAAATAAAAATTACAGTATCAGTGTAGGGGAAGATAATGAAAAAGCGCATGACTATCATGGGAATAACCTTATTGGTTGTTTTCGGTGGAATCATTGCTTTTAATCTGATTAAGTCGTTTATGATTAAACAATTCTTCGCCAGCTACGAACCGCCGGCGGTCACTGTTTCATCTGCTGTTGCACAAGCTGTTGATTGGCAACCCAACCTTAGTGCCATAGGTAATTTCGTAGCAATGAATGGCGTAGAGGTCAACTCTGAAGCATCAGGGAAAGTAGTAAAAATCGATTTCGAATCAGGGCAATATGTTGATAAAGATGCGCCTCTGATTACTATTGATGACAGTGTGGATCAAGCCATGTTAAAATTTAACCAATCAGAACTTACCCTTAAAGAGTTAAATTATAAACGTCAAACTGATTTGGCTAAAAGAGGGGCAACTCCCAGTTCAAACGTCGATGAAGCAAAGGCCAATCTCCAACAGGCTCAAGCCAAACTAGAGCAAATTCAGTCTCAAATTAATCATAAGCATATAGTCGCACCCTTTGCTGGTCGTTTGGGTATTCGGCAGGTTAATTTGGGACAATATGTAAGCCCGGGGCAAACTTCGATAGTTTCCCTGCAATCCCTGGATCCTTTATATCTTGAATTTTACCTCCCGGAACAGCTATACAAACACATCCATCTTAATCAAAACATTATATTCTCAGTTGAAGAGTTCCCCAATGCCCTTTTTGAAGGAACAATAACCGCAGTTAACTCTAAAATTGATTTGAATACCCATAATGTACTGGTACAAGCAACTTTGCCCAATTGCCCGGCGGATGCAATAGCCAATCCCAAACAATCCCGACTGGTAAAAACACGGCAAGAAACCCGAGGTAATAAATTAATAGTCACTTGTAATAGTGATTTAAATAAAAAAAATCAAATCAAAAATTATGTCTTTATACCAGGCATGTTTTCTTCCATTGATATCGAACAACCTATGGAACCCGGTACTGTTATTGTTCCGTCAACTGCAGTGTCTTACAGTCTTTATGGAAATGCAGTCTATATTATAGAAAAAAATAAAGAGGGTAAGAAAAATAAAGAGGGTGAAGACGTATTGGTTGTAAACCGGATATTTGTTTCCACCGGTGAGCAGCAAGGTAATTACACGGTAATAAAGAAAGGGGTTAAAGCAGGTGAATTAGTAGTGACGACTGGTGATTTGAAATTACAAAATGGCACACCAGTGGTCATTAATAATAGTGTTCAGCTAAATACTGACAGCAATCCTGATACTTTGGGACAATAGGGTTTGTTCGCAAATTCGTATTGATAAGCTGACGAGCGCCTATTCAGGCGGGGGGCGGTAGCCTCTCTCGAAGTCTTGGTTCCTAGGCTTCGAGAAGGCGTAAACGTCTTCTCGAAGCCTAACGGAACGAGTTAAAATCATCAACTGAAGTAATAAATAAAATAAACCCAGGAATCAGTGATTCCCGGGAAAAAACAATAATATTTGCTGGCTTTAAAATTAAATGAATTGCTGGTTTTTTGCAGGATAACTTATGAAATTTACTGATCTATTTATCAAGCGTCCCGTCCTTTCCATAGTAATCAGTATGCTGATTTTTCTTTTTGGTATTAATTCCATCTATAAAATGCAAATTCGCCAATATCCTCGTATGGACAATACCGTGATTACTATTATGACCAGTTATCCAGGTGCTGATGCGGATCTTATCGCGGGTTTTATTACTTCACCGTTAGAAAATGCGGTTGCCAGTGCAGAAGGTATAGACTATATGACCTCTTCGAGTGTTCAAGGTCTTAGTACCATTACTTTAACTATAAAACTAAACTTCGATCCGCAGATAGCATTTACGGACGTAATGAGTAAAGTTCAGCAAACCATTAACCAGCTCCCCAAGGAAGCACAACAGCCTGTCATACTAAAAAAATCAGATTCGTCTACGGCATTGATGTACATCAGTCTGGACAGTAAAGAAATGACCCCTCAACAAATTACTGACTATGCAACTCGCGTAGTTCAACCCCAACTACAAACAGTGGATGGCGTAGCAAAAGCTGAAATTTTAGGAGGTGCTACCTATTCTATGAGAATATTTCTCAATCCCATCAAAATGGCCGCTTTAAATGTCACCCCTGCTGATGTCTCTGCAGTGCTCGCCAGTAATAACTTCCTGACAGCAGCCGGTAACACTAAAAGCGAATATGTTGCAATTAATATGACCGCTAAAACAGATCTGAACGATGCTGATGCATTTAGTAAATTGATTGTTCGCAGTGACAAAGGATCAATTATACGATTACGTGATATAGCTAAAATAGAGTTAGGTTCCCAAAGCTATGATAATTCAGTAACGTTTAATGGAAGAAAGGCAGTATTTATTTCCATTACACCTACCCCTACGGCAAATCCTCTCACCGTAATCAGTGATGTAAGAAAATTGATGCCATCCATTATTAAGGAATTTCCACCTTCTTTGACTGGTACTATAGTTTATGACGCAACCGATTTTATCAGAGCGTCAATTAGTGAGGTCGTCCACACCCTTATAGAAGCGGGACTTATCGTTATTGTGGTTATCTTTTTGTTCCTTGGTTCTATTCGTTCCGTTTTAATACCGATGGTTACAATCCCACTCTCATTAGTTGGTGTTTGTACTCTCATGCTTGTATTAGGCTACAGTATCAACTTGCTCACCCTGCTTGCTTTTGTTCTGGCAATCGGGTTAGTGGTGGATGATGCGATTGTAGTTGTAGAGAACGTCCACCGTCATATTGAAGAAGGGAAAAATCCCTTTGCGGCAGCCCTTATTGGCGCTCGAGAAATTGCAATTCCAATTATTGCAATGACTATTACTCTGGCTGCAGTTTATGCCCCTATAGGTTTTATGGGCGGTTTGACTGGTGCTTTATTTAAAGAATTCGCATTCACTTTAGCCAGTGCCGTAATCATTTCAGGAATTATTGCCTTAACGTTATCACCGATGATGTGTTCCAAAATATTGTCCACAGAGGTCAGTAGCGGTAAATTCGTCCATTTCCTGGATGATAAATTCAACAAGCTCAGAGTGTCTTATCAAAAAGTATTGCATAATTTATTAAATACCCGCGCCATCATGCTTGTTTTTGCAGCCGTGGTTATCCTCATGCTCCCTTACCTCTATCTTAATACTTCTGCTGAAACTGCTCCTGACGAAGATCAAGGTTTCTTTTTTGTCATGGCAACTGCTCCTCAATTTGCTACTTTAAATTACATCGAAGCGTTTACCAAACCTTTTGACAAAATCTACCAAAGCTTCCCTGAAACAGAGAATTATTTTACCGTCAATATGAGCCAACCCATTTCTGGTATGGTGCTCAAACCATGGGATCAACGAACCAAAAGTCAGTTTGATTTAAAACAACCTCTGCAAGATAAATTGTCAGACATTGCTGGACTGAATGCTTTTGCTATCGTACCTCCTCCTCTTCCAGGAGGAGGTGGTGGTACGCCGGTTCAATTCGTTATAAAAACCACTAATGATTTCCAAAGTTTATTTGACATTTCTAACAAGCTAACGGAAAAAGCGAAAAAGAGTGGTTTATTTATATATATCGATAACTCGCTTAAATTTAATCAACCAGAAATTGAGCTTTCAATCAATCGCTCCAAAGCTTCGGAAATGGGATTGGATATGCGCTCAGTAGGAAGCAGTTTAACCAGCGCACTATCAGGTAACTATGTAAACTATTTTAATCTTGAGGGTCGTAGTTACCAGGTAATACCTCAACTTGAACGTAAGTTTCGTCTCACCCCAGAACAATTAGGTCAAATTTATGTTAAGACCATGGCAGGTATTATGGTTCCCCTTTCAACTGTTGTGACCCCTGTAGAAAAAACACAACCTAATGCTGCGACCCATTTCCAGCAATTAAATTCAGCAACTATTCAGGCAGTGATGATGCCTGGAAAAACTTTAGGAGAAGGACTTCAGTTTTTACAAGATGCGGCCAAGGAAACCCTGCCTAAAGGCTTTACTTATGATTTTGGCGGTGAATCAAGACAATTTATGCAGGAAGGAAGCGCATTAGTCTTTGCTTTTCTTTTTGCTATCATTATTATCTTTTTAGTTTTATCAGCCCAGTATGAAAGCTTCCGCGATCCTTTAATTGTTTTAATCAGTGTTCCTATGTCTATTTGTGGCGCTTTAATCCCACTCAACCTGGGTTTGGCCAGCATTAATATTTATACCCAAGTGGGTCTGATTACCTTAATAGGTCTTATCAGTAAACATGGTATTCTGATTGTTGATTTTGCTAATCATTTACAGCGCGAAAAAAATCTTGATAGGCGCGAGGCTGTGGAGGAAGCAGCTGCCATTCGATTGCGTCCAATATTAATGACCACCGCGGCGATGGTTTTTGGCGTGCTACCCCTGTTGATTGCAAGTGGCGCTGGTGCTGTCAGTCGATTTGACATCGGTCTGGTTATTGCTACCGGCTTATTGATTGGAACTTGCTTCACCTTATTTGTTGTCCCGACCCTGTATACCTACATCGCAGAAGACCATCGTCGTAAACCGGATGAACCCGTTGCATTAGAGACTGACACGGTCATTTAAGGATTGTCCCTCGTTCCGTTCGGGCCTCATCTCGAAGCCTTGGTGTATAGCTTTGAGGCGGAGTAAATGTTTCCTCAGCCCGAACGGATGGAGTAAATTGGAACAAAAAACTCTTAACTTAATGCCAGTAAGGTTACTGTAAGGTTGCAGAAAACCTCGCTTTTAATTCAATTACTTGAACCAAAGCAAGCAGGCGACAACCATTCCGTTTCCCCTATATGTTCAATCAACTGTTCCCGTTGAGTGCGTGCAAAAAAGCATCGCTTATTTAAAGCGTACTGGATACCCAAAACAATTAAGCCTATTCCCGTGAAAGCAATAGCAACGTTGGCCACAATGATTTTCCATGGTTCCCGGTGAATCCCCATTTCCCCATCTTTACTATGCAATTGATGCATAAAGGATTCTTTAAATATACTCAGATTTTCTTTTTGCTCTTCAGGTGGACGCTCAAAAAACTCTTTTAACTCTTTTTTAAGCTCCAGACCCAGCAAAAGAGCGGTCTTGCCTTTTTCAACATCCTGGCTGATTAGATAAACGCCATGCGCGATCATTTGGTCCAGACGATGAGTCAGTAATTGAAGCTCGGAAGGACCAGTCCATAAAAAAGCCTGTGAGCTCTTCTTATTCAATAATCCAGCATCCTGCATTTCTTTTAAAGGAAGATAAATATCACCTTTAAATTTTCGCTGCACTATTATTTTAAAATTTTCATCATTAACAAGACCTACTAGCTGCAAAGATTCCAAATGATACCCTATTGATTGCCCCTCACTTCCTGCCTCAACCACTGCTTCAAAATATCTTTGATTTAGAATACCTACTAATTTCAAACGCCCTAACCCTTCATCAATTGCACGCGCATGTTGGTGCTGCTGCATCAGTCGCTCGAAATTGGCCTGAGTAAGTAAATTAACCTCCAGTAAACTGCTTAAAGCCATGGACAAGGAGAAAAAATCACTCTTGGGGTCAATTGATGTTAATTGCTTAAAATTGGCCGAGCTTAAACATTGCGCATCCCTCAAGGCAAAAATTCCCGTGGCAATATCGATATTGACTTGCTCTTTAATGTGATGAATTAATCCCGCCCTCCCTCCAATGAGGCTTTCAATTTCCAGCATTTCAGTCGATTGATTAAACCCCATGGCTAAATCGTACAGACGTTTGCGATTTTCACATCTCAATATAACGGGAACAACAGCGCAAATTTTAGCTAAATGTAACTCAATGAAGCGAAGCTGCTCTTTAACCCCGTCCGAGGGGTTGCGACGATAAATGACTTTTAATCGTTCTTCTATCCGGCATAAGCGATAATCAACATAATTGAGCATTTCCCAAAAAGTATCGTACTGCTCGGAAATGTCTTGCCCCCCAACTAATGCTTTTTCACCACTCCAATTAAATAAAGCATTTATATAAGCATAATGGTCATACAGCTCAGGAGACTCAACCAAATGAAATCTCAAACCTTGACGTGATAAACGTTCAATGTGACCCAGGCTGTTATCCAAAGAAGACAGTCCTGCATCATAATCTCGTCGTTTTTCTGAGTCACTCAAGGTATCGTAAGCCTCTTGAATCAGCCTGAACTCTTCCTCTTTTCCTGGCACTCTGTCCGGATGTGTTGCCAAAGCCAGGCGACGGTAGGCCTTTTTAATCTCTTCCTCAGTCGCATCCTGGGTCAGCCCCAGTTGTTCGTAATAATCGGCCATCATGCCTCCCAGTCAATCACTCATCAATAAACTGATTACATTAGATATCCGGAAATACCCGAAGTCAGGGTGGCCATTCCCATACCCTCATGGTGCTCATCGTCTGTAGATACCGATGTTTTCGCCATGAAACTGATTCGTTTGGCTAAAGAACCAATATCATTGCTTTTTTCAATAAGATTGAGTTCACTCAATACATCACTGATGTTAGTAATTAGACCTTGATCAATTCGGGTTACTATTTGCGCGACTTCAGCGGTATTATGACGATTCCAATGAAAATACACCGCTCGCCAGAACTGGGAGTCCCCTTTGGTGTAATCATCCAAAACGGCACGAACTTGTTGCATGATATCGACACAATTGGCAATTAATTCTTCGTAGGACTCGGGATACTGTCTTAAGGCGATATGCTCAGCTGGACTTAGCGGTTTTTCAGCACCTAAAGAAACCCACTTGACGGTAGGAGGCAGGTGCGAAAATAAAGCACTTAATTGTTCCGCATCATAATATTCAAAACCATTATCACTTAAATCAACATAAGTTATTCTTCTAGGAATCCTTCCCAAAAATTGAATTATAAAATCCCTGGTTTCTCTGGTTTGTCCAAAACCATTCGCTCTTAAACTCAACTCTGTGGTTATAACAGAAATTTTCATAAAAAGAGCGTCCACTGACCTTATGTCACCAAGTCGATTTAAACCACAACGGCTTAAATCTGTTTTAGACGCTTGAGTAATTGTTGCTGAATGAATCCGGGCCAGAGCAGTATTAATGGATTCTTGCTTCATGGCAGTGGTAACACGTGCAGGCAGTTTTCCCGAAATAAGTCTAACCGCCAATTGCTTTTCCATATACTCACTTTCTTGTGCCGTGGATTCCAGTGCATAGGAGAAAATGAGCGCTACTGCTTTTAAAGGCAAATGGGAGGCTTTTAAAAACTGGGTCATCACGAGCCTAAAGTCAGCTAATTGTTTGTGATGAAGAATAGCCCCTTGTGGTTTAAACAGACCTTGATGATGCCTTGTTGAGGGATAAGCCACTAAAGCCCCGTCATTTTGTAAAGCAAATTGATTTTTATCCAGAATAATACGAATGATGCGGCCTGGGATACCGGTTGAAAAACGATTAAATTGGGAGGGTAGCAATCGGTCAAAACCATTGCCGGAAAAATCAATTTCCCTAATCTGAGGAGCAAAACTATGAAGCCATTTTTTAAACGTATCTGGATTAGTACTCAGTAACCTGTTACCACATAATTTGATGGCAAAAACCTGGGGAGGCAGGTTTGAGAAAATGAACGATAAATCCTCAAAGGTTCGTGAATTCCAGGTTAATTCGCTAAAATCAAGGGTATGGACGGTGGGCGGTAATCCTTTTAAACCTTCTGAAAATTCACGCGCGGATAAGTTAAAGAAATTCATCCGACTAAAAATAACTGTATCAATATGGGAGGGAATTATGCTTAATTGAATTGCCAATTGGCTGCCATCCACGGGCGACATGTCTTCTGTAGGAGGATGATCACTTTGACTTAATCGCAGCCTTTTAACTGTTTCAGGGAGACTATTAAGAAGCAATTCCAGACAATCATTCTCAACTGACAGACAATAATTCTCGCCCAAATCCACCTCAACAACTGAGGAGGAAATGGCATGCAACGAGTATGCTAGTTGTTCTGGCGTTGTATCCATGGTGAATAAATTATTGTTACTTAAACCTAATCGAACAAGTTTTGGAGGTAATCTGGAGGTTAATGTATGAAAGACCTCTGGATATAGTTCGTTTAATCTACAGCTCCGTAAGTCCAAATCCACTAAATCAGGAGAGAGCAGACTTAAAAAATTAATAAAATAGGAGTCATTTTGCCCTCCTAAATAAATACCTCCTAAATCAAGACGAATGATCGTATTGGGTAACACACTTAGGATATTTATTAAAAGTGATGGTGAAAAATGAATGTGAAGGGCTTCTATCGTTTGGGTTATATTGCTAAATAAGCTGATTACTTTGGTTAGATCAACGCCTTGGAAACTCATACCTGATAAGTCCAGGGAAGTGATGTTCTTCTTTGCAGAACCCACCGCAGTTATTAGGCCGTCAAGGGAAAAAACAACTGTTCCATCTGGAATATTAGTACACTTAAAGGCAAAGGATATTCTGGAGACCGTGTCAGGAAGACACTCAACAAACTGTGGTAACGTAGTGGGAATATGAATATCTTTGTAATTGCGGCGCAAATCCACATGTTCACCTGCCTGCATACCCATATATTCAAGATAGACCGCATCTTTGATGATGTATTCCCCACTAAACTTCACGGTTGTTATATACTTAGGAAGGTAGGAAAGAGCCTTTGCAACATCCGGATAAGAGGCGTACATTCCATCAATATCATCATAACCACCAATTAATTCCAGCTCAGTTTGGGTATTAGGAATGCTGGCAAAGAAATTTCTAATTTCCTGCAGACTTTGATTCTTTAAATCAATTAAGTGGACTTGCATCGTGATAACTCCTTAATAATTTCAACAATATCAATAACCAGAGGCCTACCACCAATTTTCCATAGGTGAACGAATTAAAAATATTTTATACTTTCAGGTAAATTCAGGCGCATAGTATAAATTGACTACCCGTGAAAATCGATGTTTTTTAAGAGCATAGTGCTCTTTTTTTTGCATCACGGGGTTTAATAGACAGGTTGAACAAATCAAATAGTAGAATGAGCTGGTTGGACTGACACCTGTCTACATTTTCATCTGCTTTTTCATTGAATAAACTACTTTTGTGCCCCCTCATGAAAATGGCCATGTCCCCTCAGTATGTGATAACATTCTTTGTTTTTACCAGTACAGGCTATAACATGGATAAAACCTATTCCCCCGAAGCAATAGAGCAGGCTTATTACAAAAAATGGGAGAGCCAGCATTACTTTCAACCCAAAGGTGATGGTAAACGATTTTGTATTATGCTTCCCCCTCCCAATGTTACAGGCAGCCTTCATATGGGGCATGGTTTTCAACACACCATTATGGATGCTTTAACTCGATATCACCGAATGTTGGGTGACAAGACATTGTGGCAACCTGGGACTGACCATGCGGGGATTTCAACTCAGCTTGTTGTTGAAAGACAATTAGAAGCGCAAGGAATAACCAGAAAAGATTTAAGTCGTGAACAATTTTTAGAACATGTCTGGAAATGGAAAAATGAATCTGGCAACACAATAACCCAGCAAATGAGACGTATCGGTGATTCAGTAGATTGGGATCGGGAACGGTTCACTATGGATGAGGGTCTATCCGCAGCGGTACAAAAAGTGTTTGTCCAACTTCATGATGAAGGCCTGATTTATCGAGGTACTCGTTTGGTTAATTGGGATCCGAAACTAGGTACTGCTGTATCGGATCTTGAAGTACTTTCTGAAGAAGAGGATGGATTTCTTTGGCACATTCGCTATCCAGTTGTTGATTCTACAGAGTTTGTGGTCGTTGCAACCACCAGACCTGAAACCTTACTGGGGGATTCAGCGGTAGCAGTTCATCCTGAGGACCCTCGTTTCCAACATTTGATTGGCAAACAAGTACTTCTCCCCCTCTGTGACAGAACCATCCCCATTATTGCAGATGAATATGTAGACAAAGAGTTTGGCAGTGGTTGCGTTAAAATTACCCCAGCTCATGATTTTAACGATCATGAAGTAGGCAAACGACACAATTTACCCTTGATCAATATATTAAACAAAAAGGCGATGCTTAATAAAAATGTCCCCTTAAAATTTCAAGGCATGGATCGATTTGTTGCCAGAGAACAAATCATTCAGGATCTGGACCAAGAAGGCTTTCTGGTAAAAACAGAACCTCATAAACTAAAAGTACCTCGTGGGGAAAAATCAAACGTAATCATTGAACCCCTGCTCACTGATCAATGGTATGTAAAAATACAACCATTGGCTGAACCGGCAATTGCTGCCGTAAAAAAAGGAGAAATCCGCTTTATCCCTGAAAGCTGGAACAAAACCTATTTTCAGTGGATGGATAATATTGAAGATTGGTGTATCAGCCGCCAATTATGGTGGGGGCATAGAATTCCTGCCTGGTATGATAGCCAAGGTAATATTTATGTGGGTTATAGTGAAAATGATGTTCGCTTTAAGTATAAAATTGATGAGGCAACCCCCTTAAAACAGGATGAAGATGTTCTTGATACCTGGTTCTCTTCTGCTCTATGGCCATTTTCAACTTTAGGTTGGCCTGAGCGTACCCCTGAACTGGAACAGTTTTATCCCACTTCAGTACTCGTTACCGGTTTTGATATTATATTTTTCTGGGTAGCCCGCATGATTATGATGGGTCTAAAATTCACTGGGAAAGTACCTTTTAAAGACATCTTTATTACCGGGTTAATCCGCGACAGTGAAGGACATAAAATGTCCAAATCTAAAGGAAATGTACTTGATCCGCTGGATATTATTGATGGGATAGATCTCGAATCATTAGTAGCCAAACGTACTTCCAATTTGATGTTGCCTTCAGTGCGCGACAAAATTATCAAGGCCACACGTAAAGAATTCCCTGAAGGCATCAGTGCCTACGGAACAGATGCGTTACGCTTCACTTATTGTTCACTGGCTTCAACGGGGCGTAATGTACGCTTTGATATAGGTCGTGTTGAAGGGTATCGAAATTTTTGTAATAAATTATGGAACGCGGCACGTTATGTGTTGCTTAACACCGATGAAGAGCAAATTGATTTCGGCGACGGTGCATTCCAATACAGTCCTGCGGATGAGTGGATATTATCTCGTCTTCAGCGAACCATTAGTAAAGTACACCATTATTTCGAAACCTACCGGTTTGATTTATTAGCCAATACCCTGTACGAATTTGTCTGGCATGAATATTGTGACTGGTATCTGGAGCTATCCAAACCAGTGCTTCAGGATGAACAGGCATTAAGCGCTCTGAAAAGAGGAACACGCAGGACTTTAATTCATGTACTGGATCGAATTCTGAAGCTGCTCCATCCCTTGATGCCCTTCATTACCGAAGAAATCTGGCAAAGAACGACTAAATTCACCAGTGAAAATGGGGTGAGTATCATGCTTAGTACTTATCCTCAAGTGAATGAAGAGTTTATTAATGACACCATTGAAGAAGAAGTGGATTGGTTAAAGGCAGCAATTCAAGCCTTGCGTACCATACGGAGCGAAATGTCGATTTCACCAGCCAAACAAATTCCGCTGCATATTCGTAATATTACACCAGTACTTAAAAAGCGTATTGAGAAGTATCAACAAACTTTAAAAGCGCTGAGTAAAGTAGGTGAAATTCATTACTTAAGTGCTGATGAAAAAGCACCCGTATCTGCAACGGCTGTATTAGGTGACATTGAGTTATTAATTCCCATGGCGGATTTGATAGACAAAGAAGCTGAGCTTTCTCGATTGGCTAAAGAAATGGCTAAACTGGATAAAGACATTAACCTTGCCCAAGGAAAGTTAAGTAATCCTATGTTCACCGATAAAGCGCCTGCTGAAATTATAGCAAAAGAGCAAGAAAAACTAATTCAGGCACAACAAGCTAAAGAAAAATTGATGGAGCATCAAATTAGAATTGAAGCTTTGTAATTAGAAATTAAATAACACGCTACTCTCAGATCAGAACTGGGAGTAGCATCAACACACCAAAGCCGCTCTAAACAGGCAAAGCAGATACAGCTGCCTGTCCCTAAGGCTCACTCGGATTAAAGTTCATATATACAGAAAAACCAAGCTCTCTTTTCTTGGATATCTAAACCTTTGAATTCCTACGAACGACCCCTTACATATGAAACTCATGTTGGCTCACTCGAGTTCCTTGTGAAATAACGACCTCTTTTCCTGGTTTAAAGAACCCACCATTGGTAACAGATCCCTCAAGGGCGAGTAAAGATGATTCCTGAGGCCCAGGAACTTTAAGCGTGGGACCTAACAAGTGTTCTAAATGGGGGGTATCCATTTTCGCGAGGGGTGCAGACTTAATAGCGTCTATATTTATATTATATTTACGATCAATCAGTATAAAAAAAGCAGTGGCTTTTTCAAGATAGGCTCTTATAGCAGCCTTAGGCGATAGAGTCGAATCCATAAATACCAGCTTAGGCATGTTGTCCAAGGTGTCATCAATATTTATAGCAGGATTATCTAATTTGCAAATAGAGTTCTGTAAAATAGCTCGGAGTTTAAGTAACTGCCCGGTTAATAAATTGAGATTCTCTGTCACGGTATCACTTAGAGATAATTTCTTATTAAACATAATAAAATTGTAATTGACACAATCCTGAATGATATCTTTAAGCTGCGACAACTCCGCTTTATTGGATAATAAGGAAATTTTACCATTCAAAGTTCCACTTTCCTGATAAGCAA
>CAYRWO010000009.1:20006-115894 GCA_964428035.1 uncultured Legionella sp. | reverse complement strand
CTTTACGAAGAAGCAATCAAGCACGGCAATCCGTATGCAATGAATAATCGCGCGTTTATGCATCAACATGGCATAGGGGGTGATATCAACTACCCTGAAGCAATTAGGCTTTATGAAGAAGCAATCAAACACGGCTATCCTAGTGCGATGAATAATCTCGCGTCTATGTATCAGCGAGGTATAGGGGGTGATATCAACTACCCTGAAGCAATCAGGCTTTACGAAGAAGCAATTAAGAAAGGTAATCCTAATGCGATGAATAATCGCGGGTACATGCATCAGCATGGTCTAGGGGGGGCTATTAATTACCCTGAAGCAATCAGGCTTTACGAAGAAGCAATCAAGCACGGCAATTCTAATGCGATGAATAATCGCGGGTCTATGCATCAGTATGGCGTAGGGGGTGATATCAATTACCCTGAAGCAATCAGGCTTTACGAAGAAGCAATCAAGCACGCCAATCCTTATGCGATGAATAATCGCGGGTCTATGCATCAGCATGGCTTAGGGGGTGATATCAATTACCCTGAAGCAATCAGGCTTTACGAAGAAGCAATCAAGCACGGCATTCCTGATGCGATGTTTAATCGCGCGTCTATGCATCAGCATGGCATAGGGGGTGATATTAATTACCCTGAAGCAATCAGGCTTTACGAAGAAGCAATCAAGCACGGCATTCCTAAAGCGATGAGTAATCGCGCGTACATGCATCAGCATGGTCTAGGGGGTGATATTAATTACCCTGAAGCAATCAGGCTTTACCAAGAAGCAATCAAAAAAGGAAATTTGGATGCGAAGAATACCCCGGCTAATCTACATAGAACACTTGAAAAAGAAGCAGAGGGGGAAGAAAAAGGAAACCAAGATGAGTCCCTAGGATCAACGGTTCATTTAGCCAGTGAACCCGATACATCTTCCTTAACATCATGGTCTAATATAAGCATGCAGGTTTTAGGTGGTTTTATGGCAGTAGTGGGTAGTGCTGCTGTTGCTGTAGCTTTTATTGTTCTAAATGCTGCGACTTTTGGTTTGGCTGGTTTAATCGTTGCAGGTGTGGGGGCGGCTTCAATACTTGGAGGGATTGGGCTCTTTGCTACTGGTACTTATAAGAACTGCAGCTCAACGCCCGATGAATCTTTAGATAATTCTGCATTCTCTGTATAAATGCAAACCTGGGCTGGGCTGTTAGCCCAGCATGTATATTACATCAGATGCTTTTTTAGTAAGTTATTAATTTGCTCAGGATTAGCTTGTCCTTTCGTTTGCTTCATTATTTGACCCACAAAAAATGCCAGAAGCTTTTCTTTACCCGCTTTATATTCTGCTGCCTGCTCAGGATGCTGTTGAATTACCGTCTTAATCATTTCTTCCAAAGCAGAACTATTATCCATTTGTTGATAGCCTTCGCGTTTGATAATGACCTCAACATCATCCTCACCATTCCAAAGCATGGTAAAAATACTTTTGGCCATATTGGAAGAAACAGTATTGTCTTGCACTTTATTGAGAAGACTGGCCATGGTTTTTGCGGATATTGGCGGAGCGTCAAATGTTAGATTATGCTCATTTAAAGCAGCGGCATATTGACCTTTCAACCAGTTGATAATTATTTTATCAGGAGCATGGCTGGCTGATTTTACTTCTTTATAAAACTGATAAGCTGTCGGAGAAGACAGAATAAAATGAATGTCTTCATCATTTAATGAGGGAGTGTTTTTTAAATCACGGTAAATTTTTTCAGGTAAATCGGGTAAGCTATTTTTAATTTCCGCTATTTGAAATCGAGTGACCTGGATAGGTAATAAATCAGGATCAGGAAAATAGCGGTAATCATTTTCATTTTCTTTAGTACGCATAGAATGAGTGGAGTCGGTGTCAGGATTATATAGGCGGGTTTCCTGGATAATTTGCTTGCCATCTTCCAATAGTTCTTCGTGTCTTGCTCGTTCAAAGGCTATTGCCTTTTCAATATAGCGAAAAGAATTTAGATTTTTAAGTTCCGTTCTGGTTCCCAATACAGATGAGCCTTTAGGTTTTAATGAAAGGTTAACGTCGCAACGAAAAGATCCTTCTTGCATGTTCCCATCACAAATTCCCAGGAAGCGTACTAATTGATGTAAGGCCTTTAAATATTTAATTGCTTCTTCAGATGAATACAAACAAGGTGCAGTTACTATTTCAAGTAGTGGGGTGCCGGCTCGATTGAGATCGATGCCAGTAAAATGAGAATGCATTTCATGCAATGATTTTCCTGCATCTTCTTCTAAATGAGCACGGACGATTTCAACAGTTTTTTCACTGCCGTCATCCAGTGTAATTTTTAATTGACCGTTGCTCACTATAGGTTTTTGAAATTGACTAATTTGGTAGCCTTTAGGCAAATCAGGATAAAAGTAGTTTTTTCTTTCAAAAATAGATAAATCATTAATATCCGCATGAATGGCTAAACCCAATTGAATGGCCATGACGATAGCCTGTTGATTTAATACCGGCAGTACTCCAGGCAAACCGGCATCTATGAAACAAGTTTGTGAGTTGGGAGATGCACCGTAGGCTGTTGAGGCCCCTGAAAAAAGTTTGGATTTTGTTTTTAATTGGGCGTGAACTTCAAGACCAATGACTGTATCCCATTCCATAAATCACCTTTATTCGTTTGGACTGGCCAAGTGCCAGCTGGTGTGTAATTGGTAGTGATGAGCTATATTGAGTAAGCGACTTTCACTAAAATGCCTACCCATTAATTGCAGCCCTATGGGGAGCTTATTATCGTATCCTGTAGGTATGGAAAGAGCAGGTAAACCAGCCAGATTCGCTGCTACCGTAAATACATCAGCTAAATAATTTTGGATAGGATCTGCTATTTTTTCCCCCAGTTTAAAGGCCGCAGTTGGGGTTGTCGGTCCTAAAATAACGTCTACAGAATTAAGTTTTGCTGTTAACTCCTCTTGGATCAAACGTCTGATTTTCTGAGCTTGCAAATAATACGCATCGAAATAGCCTGCGGATAAAACATGGGTTCCGGTAAGAATTCTACGTTTGACCTCAATACCAAAACCTTCACTACGGGAACAGGTGATTAATTCAGTTAAATTGGCTGCTTTAGCGCTGCGATGACCAAATCGTAACCCATCATAACGAGACAAATTGGAAGAAGCTTCAGCGCAGGCAATCACATAGTAACAAGGTACCCATAGCGGTTGGAGTTTTAATTCCATTTCAACAATTTCAGCACCTAGACTCTCAAATATGTTCACTGCCTCAAGAATGGCTTTCTGTATTCCTTGATCTACTTGCGGCTGAAAGAAGCAGGTGGGCAAACCGATGCGTAATCTATTGAGAGGTTTAGTAAGCTCCGCGTAATAATCAGGAATAGATGAATCTACGGAGGTAGAGTCCTGTGGATCAAAACCTGCCATAGTTTGAAGAATAAGGGCAAGATCTTCAGCACTTTTTGCTAATGGACCTGCTTGATCCAGGCTTGATGCATAAGCGACCATGCCATAGCGAGATACCAGACCATATGTCGGTTTAATGCCGCTAATACCACAAAAAGCAGCGGGTTGGCGTATAGAACCCCCGGTATCAGAACCGATAGCAAAAGGAATTAATCCTGCTGCAACAGCCGCTGCTGAACCGCCGGAAGAGCCACCCGGAACCCGTTCTTTATCCCATGGGTTTTTTACTGGACCAAAAAAACTGTTTTCATTGGCGGAACCCATGGCAAATTCATCCATATTGGTTTTACCAAGAAGAATCGCTCCTTTTTCCTTTAATTTGATAGCCAGGGTTGCGTCATAAGGGGCATGAAAATCAGCCAACATTTTGGAGCCACAAGTTGTCCTCATTTTTGTAGTACAAAACAAATCTTTCAGTGCCATGGGAATTCCAGTGAACACCTTTCCCTGGCCGTTTTTTAGATCTATATCTGCTTGATGAGCCTGGGTCAAAGCATGTTCTTCATCTAAACTGATAAAGGCATTGAGATCGCTATTGGCATGGATTTTATCAATATAGTGTTGCGTTAATTCGGTACTGGAGATCTCGCCCTGGCGCAAGGCTTTGGATAATTGAGCAAGTGAAAATTGTTCCATAATTATTTATCCGACTCGATGACTTTAGGCACTAAATACAAATTGTCTTCAAACATGGGGGCCATTGCCTCCAGTTCAGCAATACAATCCTCTTCTGTTACTTCATCTGTTCTTAGGCGCTGATGTAAGGCAAAGGGATGAAAAAGAGGCTCTATGTTATTGGTATCCACTGAACGTAATTGATCCACAAAATCCATGATGGAGCTGATTTCCTGTGTGAGTCGTGAGAAATCTGCAGATTCTGTATCCAAATAAGCTAAACGCGCAATTTTTTCTAAGTCTTTTTCAGAAATAGTCATAGTGGGCATCCCAATAGAAAGAGACTCATTATATCGAGATCACGTTAAAAATGAAGTAGTACATTGCACTAGACTGGTTTTTCAGTAGAATGATTACAGATCTTAATAATTAAACAGAGTATGTTAGCTATGCTACAACAGTATAAAACGCAAGGTGGAGTTCATGTCGAGTTAACTCAGGAGTCTCTGGATTACCAACAGGGTATACAGTCTCTTCTGGAGCGTATCGACTCTCAACGAGGGGCGATTTTTGCCTCCAGTTTTGAATACCCTGGGCGTTATACCTGTTGGGATCTGGGATTTTATAACCCCCCTTTAGCCATTGTTTGTAAGCAGAGTCTTATCAGTTTGGAAGCCTTAAATCAACGTGGTGAGGTTTTATTGGGCTTTATTTATCCTCTATTGACAGCTCATGAGGGTATAGAAATACTGGATAACTCGGTTGCATTTTGCCAGGTTAAAATTAAAGCCTCGGAACAAGTCTTCAGTGAAGAGGAAAGAAGCCATCAACCTTCAGTGTTTAGTATTATCCGATTGTTACTTTCTTTTTTTAAATCGGAAGAAGATTCTCATTTAGGTTTATATGGAGCATTTGGTTTTGATCTAATTCATCAATTTGAAGACTTACCCCGGCACAAGGAACGGGAGCTGTCGCAAAGAGAAATGGTTCTTTATTTACCGGATGAAATTTTTATCGTTAATCATCGTAAGGAAGAAGCTTTTGTCAGGCGATATGATTTTCAATATCAAGGTAAATCAACTCAGTCCTTGGCAAGAGACGGTATTTATCTACCTTATCAGTCTCCTAATAAACCTGAAAAAACATGCGATCATGCTCTCGGTGAATACGCGGAAGTGGTGCATAAAGCGAAGGAACGATTTGCTTGTGGTGATTTATTCGAGGTAGTGCCAAGCCAGACTTTCTATACTCATTATACAGAACAGCCCTCTGGCTTATTCAGTCAAATGCGTCGTCTTAATCCCTCACCCTATGGATTTTTTATTAATTTAGGAGAAGGAGAGTATCTGGTTGGCGCTTCACCTGAAATGTATGTACGAGTTCAGGGAAAACGAGTGGAGACTTGTCCTATTTCAGGAACCATTAAGCGTGGTGCTGATGCCATTGAGGATGCCTTTAATATTCAAACGTTACTCGACTCACCCAAAGAAGAGTCGGAGCTGACTATGTGTACTGATGTGGATAGAAACGATAAGTCGCGAGTTTGTGAGGCAGGAAGTGTTAGAGTAATAGGAAGAAGGCAAATTGAGATGTACTCCCGTTTGATTCATACCGTCGACCATGTGGAAGGTATCTTAAGAGAAGGCTTTGATGCTGTAGATGCTTTTTTAACCCATATGTGGGTAGTCACGGTTACCGGAGCTCCCAAAATCTGGGCAATGAACTTTATAGAGCAGCATGAAAAATCACCACGTAAATGGTATGCCGGAGCAGTGGGATGGTTTGGCTTTGATGGTAATTTAAATACTGGATTAGTGTTAAGAACAGTACGTATTGAGAAAGGGATTGCAGAGATTCGCGTGGGGGCGACCTTACTTTACGATTCAGTTCCTGAAGCTGAAGAGCAAGAAACTCGCCTGAAAGCTTCTGCTTTTTTAGAGTTGCTTCAAAAAACTGAGTCCAAATCTCCATCGGATACTGCTCGTTTACCTTTAACAGGAAAGGGTAAAAAAGTGTTGCTTATCGATCATCAAGATTCTTTTGTACATACTCTGGCGAATTATATTCGCCAAACCGGTGCTGATGTTACTACCATCCGTTTTGATAAGGCATTAAATTATTTAAAGAAAAATCAGTATAATTTAGTGGTCTTATCTCCCGGACCGGGTAAACCCAGCGACTTTAAGTTATCTGAAACCATTGATGCAGTAATGAAGCAAGGGACTCCTTTATTCGGCGTTTGCCTGGGTTTACAGGGTATTGTTGAATATTTCGGTGGGGTTTTAGATATACTTGATTATCCAATGCATGGGAAACCTTCAATGATGAGTGTATTGGATTCCGCAGGGCTGTTTGCCGGTTTAGGAAAAAAATTTAAGGCGGGACGATATCATTCTCTTTATGCCAGAGAGGAAGCAATGCCTAAAGAATTATCCATCACCGCCATGAGTGAAGATGGAGTGGTGATGGCTATTTCACACCATCAATTACCCATACATGCTGTTCAATTTCATCCTGAAACCCTATTGTCTTTAATCAATCAGGCTGGGCTAAAAATCATGACTAATTTGATGGGAATGGTGAAATGAGAAAAAAAGTCCTGATGCTTTATGCTCTTTCTGTGATATTGGGAGTATTAACCGGTTTAATCGCTTCCTTATTTCAATTAGCTATTGCGGGGCTTGATACATTATTGAGTTCATTTATGAGTTTTGTTCAGGATCACGGTTGGCCAGTAGGATTAGTTTCTGCCCTTTTAACGATGCTGATGGTCTTTCTAGCCTGGCTTTCCGTGAAGTATATAGCTCCAGAAGCTTCGGGGAGCGGCGTTCCTGAAATAGAAGGAACGTTGCTTCATCTCAGACCTATTTTTTGGAGACGCTTAATTCCGGTAAAATTTTTTTCCGGGATTTTAGCTATATCTGCGAAAATGGTTGTGGGGAGAGAAGGACCAACAATACAAATGGGCGGTAATTTAGGAGCGATGCTTGGTGAATTATTTAATCTCGCACGCCATCGTTGTGATACTTTAATCGCTGCTGGTTCAGCAGCTGGTTTAGCGGCTGCATTTAATGCTCCTTTAGCTGGAGTATTATTTGTCATGGAGGAAATGCGCAATCAGTTTAATTACTCATTTACCAATTTTAAAATGGTCGTTATTACTTGTGTGACGGCCACTATTACGCTCAATCTTTGTGTTGGGTCACAACCGGCTATTCAAATGCAAGTATTTGATTTGCCTAGTTTGTCTTCTCTCTGGTTGTTTTTTATCTTTGGTATTGCTGTTGGATTGGTTGGACTATTGTTTAATCTGACCCTGATGTGGACTCTGAGACAGTTGGATAGATTAGACCCCAGACATCATTTAGCGTATGTATTACTAGTTGGGCTTTTGGTTGGCTATTTGGCCTATCTATATTCTCCCACAGTTGGGGGTGGCTACGAAATTATTAATCAGGCTTTGACCATGTCCCCCAGTGTCAATGTATTATGTTTTTTACTGGTTATTCGATTTTTTACTACAATGTTATCTTATTCGACAAGTGTACCAGGGGGTATATTTGCTCCCATGCTGGCTCTAGGGACTTTGTTGGGTCTGGCTGCATTCCATGTATTTCACTGGATGACTATGGATTTTTCAATACAGCCAGGAATGTTTGCGGTTGCAGGCATGGGGGCTTTATTCGCAGCTACGGTACGTTCTCCAATTACGGGAGTGATTTTGGTAGTTGAAATGACCCAAAATTATTTATTAATTCTACCTCTGATGATTACCTGTATTACTTCAACTACGGTAATGCAATTAGCTCGGAATCAACCTATATACACGCAGCTATTAGAGCGAGCCTTAAAGTTAAAATTAAAAATAAAAGAGTAGGCAATCGTTCCATTTCTTTGTTGCATCAAGGCTACTCTTCTTTTAACTGATGTGGACAACAATCTTTCCGAAATGCTCACTTGACTGCATGTATTGATGAGCTTGTTCCATTTGTTCAAATTTAAATTCACGATCAATGACCGGGGCGAACTGTTTACTCATTAAAGCGTTAAGCCAATGTTGATGGGCTAAGTTCCACAGTCTGGTTTTTTCTTCTATGCTTTGTGGCCTCAGGACAAACCCGATGATCTGCAGTCTTTTACGCATGATCAAGCCCAGATTACATTCAACAGTACTTCCTTTAAGACAGGCAATTTGGATTAATTTCCCTTGGGGTTTTAGAAGGTGAAGGTGTTTATTAAAATAATCCCCCCCAATAAAATCAAGGATCAGATGAATACTTTGTTCCTCGATTAAGTCTTCAAAGTCACTCTCTTTATAATTGATTACCTGATCAGCGCCAAGAGCACAGGCTTTCTCAATCTTGCTTTTATCACCTACAGTGGTAATCACTTTTGCTTGAGTAAGTTTTGCCATCTGAATTGCTAGTGAAGCGATACCGCTCCCAGCACCATGAATTAACAGAGTTTGTCCAGATTGAAGTGCTCCCAAATCAAAAAGAGTAGCATGAACGGTGGTCAGTGCCTCGGGCAAAGCTGCTGCAATAGGATAATCCCAGTTATGAGGAATGAGATGAGCCAGTGATTCATCAACAGGACAAAACTCAGCATAGCCTCCACTGCCAACGAGTCCATAAACTCTATCTCCTGGTTTAAACTGACTGACTTTGTTACCAACCTCTATCACATCACCTGCCACTTCAAGGCCAGGTATATCTGATTCACCTGCTGGGGGTGGGTATTTGCCATATCGCTGCATTAAATCAGCTCTGTTTAATGCAGTAGCTCTGACTTGTACTAAAATTTGCGAATCGCTGTATTCAGGTTGTGGCCTTTCAGCAATAATCAGGTGGTTGTGTGGTCCAGGATTTTCTATGTGTATGTATCGCAAAATTTGCTCCTCCTGTTACGTTTAAAGTTTTTTTGAACAGAGAAAAAGTTCATTACATTTAAATTAAGCCCATTTGAATTTAAAATATGAGCTGTTTTGAGAAGGCACAGCAGATATCACTTATATAATTTATACTACATTAACTCTTTTAGCGCTCGCATAATTGTTGAAAATCGCTATATAATCTTATTTTGAAGTGTTGTAGTGAATAGAATTTACGAACCTGCCAAGGTAGACGCTGAACGATTCGTAGGTTCTAAACAAATACATCATTAAATCGCTCTATGGTTGGCTAATGGCTAAATTTAATCACCAAGGTCTCTATGCTTGGCTCTTTATAGTTCCACAATTGCTTATAACCGTCGTGTTTTTTATTTGGCCTGCTTGCAGTGCATTGAAGCAATCTTTTTTTTATTCAGACGCTTTTGGGTTGCATCAGCATTTTGCGGGATTTACCAATTTTCTCGATTTGTTTCTTGATCCTGCATATGCCAAAGCAGTTTGGGTTACCTTTGTTATCGCGATTAGCGTTACTTTGTTTACTATGAGTCTGGGACTCATTATGGCTCGTCTGGTAAGTCATCGCAGTAAAAGCCAAGGTATTTATAAATCGATGTTAATTTGGCCTTATGCCATAGCACCTGCCGTGGCAGCCATCCTTTGGCGATTCTTATGTCACCCAACTTTAGGTTGGATGACTCAGGTATTACAATCTTTAGGCATTCATTTTGATTATGTGAATAATGCAAATCAAGCGATGTTGGTAGTTATCTTAACCGCAAGCTGGCAACAGTTTAGCTATAATTTTTTATTTTACTTTGCCGCGCTTAAAGCCGTACCGCAAAGTTTAATTGACGCTGCCATTATTGATGGTGCTTCCCCCTGGCAACGTTTCTGGCAAATCATTATGCCCCTGTTATCTCCCACCACCTTTTTTCTATTAATAATGAATCTCATTTATGGTTTTTTTGATACCTTCGGTATTATTCAAGTAATGACCCATGGCGGTCCGGGTAACAGTACTACGAATTTAATTTATAAAGTATATGAAGATGGATTCGTAGGAATGGATTTAGGAAGTTCATCTGCTCAATCAGTTTTATTAATGGCCATTGTTGGGATAATCTCTTTGTTGCAATTCCGATATCTTGAAAAAAGGGTTCATTACGAATGAGACTATTTAATCGCGTACTATCACATGGCTTTTTAGTTTTATTTATTGCATTGATGTTATTGCCTTTGTATTTAGCGATAGTCGCGGCAAGTAATGAGGGTGCTGCGATGATGCAAGCGCAACTTCCATTATTTCCAGGCACTTTTTTTTTAAAAAATATGAAAACCGTATTAACAGAGGGTATCTCGGTTACAGGAGGTGAACCAATTACCTCCATGTTAGTTAATAGTCTCTTGATGGCCTTGGGTATTGCTTTTGGTAAAATCATCCTTGCACTAGGCTCTGCCTTTGCCTTGGTATATTTTGATTTCCCTTTTAAAAAGTGGTGTTTTGCTTTTATCTTTGCAACGATGATGTTACCGGTTGAAGTAAGAATCGTTCCTACTTTTCAAGTGGTTGCTTCTTTTGGATTGCTAAATTCATTTTCTGGATTAACTTTGCCTCTTCTGGCTTCGGCTACAGGAACTTTTCTATTTCGTCAGTTTTTTAAAACCATTCCCAAAGAATTAGTCGATGCAGCAAAACTGGATGGCGCAGGTCCCATACGCTTTTTTTTCGATATTGTATTGCCGTTATCCCGAACTCAGATTGCTGCTTTATTTGTCATATTATTTGTTTATGGGTGGAATCAGTATTTATGGCCATTGGTTATTACTACAGAAACTAAAATGGCAACTATAGTAATGGGCATTCGTTATTTGGCAGGTGTCGCAGATCAAGTTCCTGAATGGCATTATATTATGACCGTTGCATTGATTGCTCTGATTCCACCATGTATGGTGGTGATGTTGATGCAACGATGGTTTGAAAAAGGATTAAAATAAGCATGGCAACTGTTGATTTAATAGACGTCTCAAAACATGTTGGACCAACAACCATTTTGAATAAATTAAGTTTAAGTATCAAAAAAGGTGAGTTCATGGTCGTGGTAGGGCCTTCTGGTTGTGGTAAGTCTACCTTATTACGATTAATTGCTGGCCTTGATGAAATCAGCTCTGGAACAATAAAGATTAATAATCAATGCGTGAATGAAGTTCCTGCTGCAAAAAGAGATATGGCTATGGTTTTCCAAAATTATGCTCTTTATCCGCATATGACTGTTTTTGATAATATGGCTTATGCATTAAAAATGAGACGATTTAATCATAAAGAGATTCATCAAAGAGTTACTGATGTAGCTAAATTACTTCAACTAACCCCTTATCTGGAGAGAAAGCCACAAGCACTTTCAGGCGGCCAAAAACAAAGAGTCGCTATGGGAAGGGCCATAGTGCGTTCACCTGCAGTATTTTTATTTGATGAACCATTATCTAATTTAGATGCCAAATTGCGAACCGAAATGCGCCATGAGATAAAAAGATTACACCAACAATTTAATACAACCAGTCTGTATGTAACTCATGATCAAACAGAAGCGATGACTATGGCAGAACGAGTTTTGGTCCTTAATCAGGGGCTTGTTGAGCAAATTGGAACACCGCAAGATCTCTATCAAAATCCTGCTACACTATTTGTAGCAGGATTTACTGGTCACTATCCAATTAATTTTATTAATGGAGTATTTGATAAGAAAACTAATACTATTCAATCCAGCTGGGGCGTTCATTATGAGGCTCCTCAATGGACAGAAACTACAGCAGATAAGACTCCGTTAATTTTAGCCATCAGACCTGAACATGTTCAGCTCTGCCTGGAGGAGAATCAACAAGGCATTGAACTTCAGGTTGAGTTTATTGATGATATGGGTGCTGACAAGCTGATCCAGGCTAAGTGTATTAAAAATGGCGAGTCTCTTAGTTTACGTATTCCTGCGGATCACCCTTTGGCAAATGGAAAAATACATGTTGAACTACCTAAATTAAAATTGCATGTTTTTCATCAGAAAACAGGTAAACGGATTGGAGAATGGCGTGGCTAAAGCAAAAAATAAATTAAAGTTAATTGATGCTCCTGTCTATCGTTATTGGGAGGCACTTTATATGTCCTTTTACTCAAGACTTTTATATGTCGATGTAGGCAAGCGTTGGCGTGGTCTTGGATTACTCTATCTTCTGTTAGCTGTAGCAGTACTGTCTATCCCATTTGCCGTACGAATGAGCATTAATTTAAATCAGTCCTTCAATGAGCAAATTATTGAACCATTATTACTTTTACCTACTATCTACGTACAAAATGGTGAGGCATCCCTGGACAAGCCCATGCCTTACCTCGTTAAAAATAAAAAAAACCAGGTGGTTTTAATTGTTGATACAACGGGAAAAACAGATAAATTTAGTCCGGAATACCCTCATCTTAATATTCTCCTTACCAAGGATAAAATTTATTTTAAAATACCAACGCCACAACTATTTGCTTCAACTACAACAGAGATTGATTCAGGCGTTCCCTTATCTCAATCTTTTGATAAAGGATCTAATTTCGTATTCAGTGGAAAAAAAATAGTCGCTGAAAACAATATGGCCGGATTAAAATATGCTTCGGAGGCGATAATTTACCCTATAGTCGTGGCCATATTTTATTCTATGTTTGTGGTGATTTTCCTGGTTCTTGCATTTTTGGGACAGGTTTTTTCAAATATCTTTTTTTCTTTTAAAATATCGTTTATGCAATCCAGTCGTATGTTCATGGTAGCCACAACTCCCATGCTCTTGGTATTATTATTGATGTTAAGCATGGATGCGATGTTCCCAGGATTTGGTTTTATTTTAATGGTTATCATTGCTCTGTACTTTAGTTTTGCTGTGTATTCATTGAAAGCAGAAAGTAATAAGATGGTGACTCTATGAGGGAGCTAATCCATTTTGCTCATGGCAATGGATTTCCATCTCTTTGCTACAAGCAAATGTTAGATCATTTGGAAGAGCGATTTGATTATTGTTACATAGACAGGATTGGTCATGATCCTCTTTATCCTGTAAGTGAAAATTGGCATAACCTGGTTAAAGAAGTTCTTGCCAGTATTAAAAGACAAGCGCAACAGCCAGTGATTGCGTTGGGACATTCTTTAGGCGGTGTATTAAATTTATTGGCAGCAATAGAGGAACCCCAATTGTTTAAAGGAGTGATTATGCTGGATTCTCCTCTCATTGGCCCTTTTAAATCCAATATGGTGAAACTGGCAAAATCTTTGGGTATCATAGATCGCATTACTCCGGCATTTAGAACCAAAGGAAGGAGGGAGTATTGGCAGAATCACGACCAACTGATCCGTTACTTAAGAACTCGTGACTTATTCAAAACCTTTACTGATGAATGTTTAAATGATTACATCACTCATGGCCTGGAGTATAGAGATGACGGGTATTATTTACGTTTTGACAGGCATATTGAATATCAAATTTATCGCACCATCCCACATGTTATTCCCCAATATAAAGGGAAACTATTAACTCCTTCAGTATTGATATATGGTGACAAAAGCTCTGTGGTTGATAGAATGGATGTGCGCTATATGAGAAATCATTTTAAGATTAAATGTTATAAAATTAAGGGCACTCATTTATTTCCAATGGAGTACCCAGAAGCTGTTGCAAAACAGATAATAGCTGCTGTGGATGCACTATAATTTAATAAATATCTGATTTTTAAATCAGGCTGCAGATAATAAGGAGAAGGCTGTGTTACACGCTATTTTAATACTTGCGACAATAGTGGCTACAGGGATTTTATTAACCCGGCAAGCTTCAATTTCAGTATGGGCAATTAGTTTTACATTGTTTACGGCCTTGGTCATGAACTATGGCTCTCCCGGATTATTCACCGAGATCCTGATATGGTCTATAGAAATTATTTTAATTTTAGGTGCCATAAAACCTCTAAGAAGAGAATTATTATCCAAGCATTTGTTTAAAGTAGTGAGTAAAGCAATGCCAGCTATGTCCTCTACGGAGCGAGAAGCTTTGGAAGCGGGTACTGTCAGTTGGGAAGGGGATTTATTTAGTGGGGCTCCCAATTTTTCATTACTAAGAAAAGCGCCTGTTGTTTCTTTAACCCAGGAAGAAAAAGCGTTTATGGATGGTCCTGTTAATGAGCTTTGTGCCATGCTCGATGATTGGGATATTACTCATAATCGAACCGATCTACCTCCAGAGATATGGCAGTTTATCAAAGAAAATCGTTTTTTAGGGATGATTATCCCTAAACAGTATGGTGGCTTGGAATTTTCTGCTACTGCTCAAATGTCTATCTTGGTTAAAATTTATGGTCGCTCAATTACTGCAGCCACTACTATATCCGTACCTAATTCTTTAGGTCCAGGTGAGTTGTTACTTAAATACGGCACAGAAGAACAAAAAAATTACTATTTACCTCGTTTGGCAGATGGTCGTGAAGTTCCCTGCTTTGCTTTAACTGGCCCTAATGCAGGTTCTGATGCTGCTTCAATTCCAGATGAAGGGATTGTCTGTCGCCAGGAATTTAATGGTGAGCAGGTTCTTGGAGTGCGTTTAAACTGGAATAAGCGTTATATCACCTTATGTCCTGTAGCCACTGTTATAGGGTTGGCATTTAGAATGTTTGACCCTGAAAATTTATTAGGTAAAGGTGAGGATATTGGTATCACTTGCGCACTTATTCCTGCAGACACACAGGGTGTTACTAAAGGGCGTAGGCATTTCCCCTTAAATATTGGATTTCTAAATGGGCCTACTCAGGGTAAAGATGTTTTTGTGCCTATGGATTATTTAATTGGTGGGCAAGAAATGGCCGGTCATGGCTGGAGCATGTTAATGGAATGTCTCAGTGCAGGTAGAGCGATTTCCTTACCTTCCAGTGCTAGTGGTGGCGCTCAGGCAGTTGCATTAGCATCAGGAGCCTATGCGAGAATCCGCAAGCAATTTAATCAATCTATTGGAAAATTTGAAGGAATAGAAGAGCCCTTAGCTCGAATAGCGGCGAATACTTATATTATTGATGCATCGTTAACCATGGCGGCCGCAGCAATAGATCATGGAGCGAAACCTTCAGTGGCCGGGGCAATATTAAAATATCATACCACTGAACGAGCCCGACAACTGGCATGTGATGGCATGGACATTCATGGTGGAAAAGGAATTTGTCTTGGTCCTAATAATTATTTAGGCAGAGGCTATCAAGGCACCCCAATTGGTATTACCGTAGAAGGTGCTAATATATTGACCCGTAGTTTAATTATTTTTGGTCAAGGAGCAGTACGTTGCCATCCTTATGTATTTAGAGAACTTGAAAGTGTTAGAAATAATGATTTAACAGAGTTTGATAAAGTATTCTTTGGGCATGTAGGATTTGTTATCGCTAATTTCACCAAGTCTTTAATCTTTGCATGGACTGATGCATGGATGACCAAGGCGCCTCCGAGCAGCGTAAAACGATATTATCAATTAATACATAAATACAGTACTAATTTGGCATTTCTTGCTGATTTTTCTATGGCTGTATTAGGTGGCGGTTTGAAGCGTAAAGAAAAATTATCAGCACGGTTAGGTGATATGTTAAGTTGCTTATATATGGCTTCAGCAGTACTGAAACGGTTTTATGAGGATGGAGAGCCACAAGCGGATCTGCCTGTGGTTCAATGGAGCTGTCAACAATTATTGCATGAATGTGAGAGCGCGATGCAAGGCGTTATTATTAATTTTCCTGCACGTTGGGCGCGAATTGTACTGCATTTAATTTTAAAACCTTTAGGGAATAGAAGAAATAAACCCGATGATCATTTGGGACATAAATTAGCAAGAATTCTAATTGAACCTAATGAAACTCGAACTCGTTTAACTCGTCTGGTTTATCGTGAAGCGGGCGAAAACTGCCCATTAGGCAGGTTAGAAGAAGCATTCCTTAAAATTTGCGCTGTAGAGGAGCTAGAGAAAAAGGTTATGAAAGCAGCAAAAGATCATGTATTAAAATCACTTACATTCCTGGAGCAGATAACAGAAGCTCTGCATTGTGAGATTATAACCACAGATGAAGCCAAACAATTGGAAGAAGCTGAATTGGCAAGACAAGCAATTATTAAAGTGGATGATTTTGCTGATGATGAGCTACGTCGTCCGTCTCCCGCTAGTGATTTGAAATCCAGAGGTAAAATGATAGCTAAAGATGATCTTGAAACAGAGATAGTGTAATTAGATTTGATTAGTATTTGATGTCTAAAAATAAACATTTTATTCTGAGCATTCATGGCTCTATGTTATTTTAGAATCAAATAAAATATGTCGTCATTGGGAAATGAAGAAGCCACCAAAAAAATGGCACTATTTATTTCCTCCCCGCGTAGGCGGGGATCCATTAAGTAAGGTGAGGTGTTACTTTGAGGCATGGATTCCCACCTATGCGGGAATGACACAAATTTTGCTCCGATGAGTTGTTTATTAATCAGGTGAGCAATTAAATGTCAGGATTCCTCAGTGCTAAGGCAGGGATCCCTCCATCAAGATAACCCAATATTCAAATTAATCCACTGAGGATTATGCTCAATTACGCATATAGTATTACTTAGGTATTCATTGCTACCATAGATAAGGTATTGTCTTTTAGCCTGAATAGGGGAGTACGAATGTTCAGAAAACCAGATATTATGTTAATGGATTTATGCTGCATGTATCGGGACATTAAGTGATTTATTATCAACCACCAAATGCAGGAAAAATCATAAGCAACTTATTAATAAATTAAAGAATAATAAATATTACCTGACTATCAGATAGGAAATAAGAGAAAGAAAAATCAATTCCAGGTTTTCCTATGCATCCTCTAAGACATCATCAGGCATGGTAATATTAAGCTCTAGTACGGCACTATCTCCCGTACGTTCAAGATTGACGCTAACTTGATCGCGAGTAATATTTACGTATTTAGCTATGACTGCCAGAATTTCTTCTTGCAGTTTAGGTAAATAATCCGGTGTATTGCGCTGAGAGCGTTCATGAGAAATGATGATTTGTAAACGCTCTTTGGCAACTGATGCAGTAGAGTTTCTTCTACGTAAGTAATTGAATATGCTCATATTGCCATTTCCTCCTTGTTTTTCCCGAATAAGCGACGCAATAATCCTTTACGTTCATTACTAATAAAACGCATTGGTCTTTCTTCACCCAGAAAACGAGCAATAGCATCCTGATAAGCAATACCAGCATCACTTGCTTCATCGAGAATGACCGGTGTACCGGTATTTGAAGCTCTTAGAACTGATTTTGACTCTGGAATAACGCCAATTAATGGAATAGCTAAAATTTCTTTAACATCATTTACCGAGAGCATTTCACCACGCTCTACACGTTCCGGATCATAGCGTGTTAATAATAAGTGCTCTTGAATTGGAGAAGCATTATCAATGGCTCTTTTGGTTTTGCTTGCCAGTATACCTAAAATTCGATCGGAATCGCGAACAGATGAAACTTCAGGATTAGTTACAACAATGGCGTGATCAGCAAAATACATTGCCATTAAAGCGCCGGTTTCAATCCCTGCTGGCGAATCACAAATGATAAAATCAAAATCTTTTGATAAATCATTAAGGGTTTTTTCAACTCCTTCGATTGTCAGCGCGTCTTTATCGCGAGTTTGTGATGCGGGGAGTATATAAAGATTAGGCACACGTTTATCTTTAATCAGCGCTTGATTCAGACTTGCTTCGCCGTTGATAACATTCACAAAGTCATAAACAACGCGTCTTTCGCATCCCATGATGATATCCAGATTTCTTAAACCGATATCAAAATCTATAACCACAGTCTTATGCCCAAGCAAAGCAAGACCCGAAGAAATAGCCGCTGAAGAAGTAGTTTTGCCTACTCCGCCTTTACCTGATGTAATTACAATTATTTTAGCCAACGCTGAACCCTTCCTATTTTTCGATTCAACACAATATTTAAACAACAGTTTACACGCTATTCAATAACTAATTCAAGCTGTCAAGAGCTTCAATTGGAATTAAACTTTTTTTTGCTAATAAAGTGTAATATTTATGATTTATGTGTTTAACTTTTCCTATATTTGTAGTAAACTATTCGGTTAATTTAACTACTGGAGTCAGATAAAAATGTCTCTTAATATTGTACAGCAATCATTGACCTTTGATGATGTATTACTTGTACCTGCCCACTCGCTGATCCTACCTAAAGACGTCTCATTACAAACCAAATTAACGCGTACAATAAATCTGAATATACCTTTGCTGTCTGCAGCTATGGATACCGTAACTGAAGCTCGATTAGCTATTTCTTTAGCACAAGAAGGGGGTATAGGAATTATTCATAAGAATATGAGTATTATTGATCAGGCTGAGGAAGTTAAAAGAGTTAAGAAATTTGAAAGCGGTATGGTCAAAGATCCTATTGCAGTAACGCCAGATGTTACCGTGCAAAACTTGCTTGAAGTTATGACACGCTATAATTTCTCTGGTGTACCTGTAGTTGATGGGGAGAATTTGGTTGGTATAGTGACCAGTCGTGATATTCGTTTTGAAACAAATATGTCTTTAACTGTTGGCGAAGTGATGACACCTAAAGAGAGGTTAGTCACGGTAAAGGAAGGTGCCAGCAGAGAAGAAGTACGCAGCTTGTTACATAAACACCGTATTGAAAAATTACTGGTAGTAAATGATTCTTTTGAGTTGCGTGGTTTAATTACCGTGAAAGACATCCAAAAAGCAAAGGATAATCCATATGCATGTAAGGATGGGGCTGAGCAATTGCGCGTTGGTGCTGCTGTAGGCGTTGGCGAAGGAACTGATGAACGTGTAGCCGCTTTAGTTGAAGCAGGAGTTGATGTCCTTGTTGTCGATACTGCTCATGGACACTCTCAAGGTGTTTTAAATCGGGTGAAATGGGTTAAGAAACATTTCCCTGATGTTCAGGTAATTGGTGGGAACATTGCTACCGCAGCTGCTGCACGTGATTTGTATGCTGCAGGTGCTGACGCGGTTAAAGTGGGTATAGGACCTGGTTCAATTTGTACTACTCGGATTGTCACTGGAGTTGGGGTGCCTCAAATCAGTGCTATAGCTAACGTGGCCTCAGAACTTAAAGGAAAAATTCCAATTATTGCTGATGGTGGTATTCGTTTTTCAGGTGATGTATGTAAAGCCCTGGCTGCTGGCGCTGATACGGTAATGCTCGGTGGTATGTTTGCAGGAACGGAAGAGTCTCCCGGAGAAATTGAATTATACCAAGGTCGTACTTACAAAAGTTACCGAGGAATGGGATCGATTGGTGCAATGTCTTTAGCCCAAGGCTCAAGCGATCGATATTTCCAGGATATTTCCCAGGGTGCTGAAAAACTGGTTCCTGAAGGAATTGAGGGCCGCGTACCTTATAAAGGTCCAGTACAAACGATCGTTCATCAATTGTTGGGCGGTTTGCGTTCCTGTATGGGGTATACCGGGTGTGCTACTATTGAAGAGCTACATACAAAAACAGAATTTGTGCAAGTAACTAATGCTGGTATCAGGGAGTCACACGTCCATGATGTTAGTATTACAAAGCAGGCGCCTAATTATCAGGTGGATAATTAATAATGAATGATTTAAAAGAACGTCCCTTACTTATCCTGGATTTTGGCTCTCAATATACACAACTCATCGCTCGACGTGTCCGTGAAATGGGTGTTTATTGTGAAATTCATCCCTATAACCTGGAACGCGATCAATTTGAATTGCTTCACCCTTGTGGTGTGATTTTATCCGGTGGACCTGCAACAGTAACTCATGAGGCTAATCCTCGTGCGCCACAATGGCTATTTACTTCCGGATTACCGGTATTAGGTATTTGTTACGGCATGCAAACTATGGCTGTACAGCTGGGAGGAGAGGTTCAATCTTCTTTAGTGCGAGAATTTGGATATGCGGAATTAAAACTGCTTGGAAATAACGAGCTTTTTGTTGAAATTGAAGATCGAAAATCAACAGAAGGACATGCTTTATTAGATGTTTGGATGAGTCATGGAGATAAAGTGACTCAATTACCACCAGGTTTTAGCATCATTAGTGAAACACGAAATGCCCCTATTGCCGGCATGGCAGATGAGAACCGCCAGATGTATGGGTTACAATTTCATCCAGAAGTCACTCATACAGTACAAGGGCTTAATATTTTACGCCGCTTTGTCGTAGACATCTGCAAGGCATCAACTACCTGGACTCCTGCTCATATTATTGATGAAGCAATTGACAAAATAAGAAAGCAAGTGGGTAAGGACAAAGTGTTACTTGGTTTATCAGGTGGAGTTGATTCTTCAGTTGTTGCGGCCTTGTTACATAAGGCTATAGGGGAACAATTAGTTTGTGTCTTTGTCGATACCGGATTGCTTCGTTTAAATGAAGCCGAGCAGGTGATGACCATGTTTGGTCAGCATATGGGTATTCATATCATTGCAGTTAATGCTGAAGAGCAATTTTTAAAAGCTCTGCAGGGCATCACCTGCCCGGAAGAAAAAAGAAAGATTATTGGACGAACTTTTATCGAAATATTTGATCATGAAGCACATAAAATTTCAGGTGTAAGCTGGTTGGCTCAAGGAACCATTTATCCTGACGTGATTGAGTCTGCGGCTACGAGTACTCACGGCGCCTCTGTAGTAATTAAGTCACACCATAATGTGGGTGGTTTACCAGAGAAAATGAAATTAAAATTATTAGAACCGGTGCGTGAATTATTTAAGGACGAAGTGAGAAAAGTAGGCCTTGAATTAGGACTGCCCCACAGTATGGTTTACAGACATCCTTTTCCTGGGCCGGGATTGGGAGTGCGGATTTTAGCTGAAGTTAAGAAGGAATATGCTGATATTTTACGTAAAGCCGACGCAATCTTTATAGAAGAACTTCATGCAGCAGACCTTTATCATAAAGTCAGCCAGGCGTTTGCTGTCTTTTTACCCGTTAAAAGTGTTGGCGTGATGGGCGATGGTCGTCGATATGATTACGTCATTTGTCTGCGTGCAGTAGAAACGATTGATTTTATGACCGCCCATTGGTCACATCTACCTTGGGATTTTCTGGCTACAGTATCTAATCGCATTATTAATGAGGTCGAAGGCGTGTCGCGTGTGACTTATGATATTTCCGGTAAACCACCTGCAACTATAGAATGGGAATGAATGATAGATATTGGATGCAACAGGCATATCAACAGGCACTACTTGCCCAATTGGAGGGAGAGGTGCCTGTTGGGGCAGTATTGGTTAGTAAAGACAACGAGTTGTTAGGTATTGGAAGAAATACACTGCAGAACCATCACGATCCTTCTGAGCATGCCGAGATTAATGCAATCAGACAGGCCTCACAAACAGTCAAAAACCATAGATTATTAGAGACAACTCTTTATGTTACTCTTGAACCCTGTGTAATGTGTGCTGGACTTATAGTTCATGCCCGTATCAGGCGCCTGGTATTTGCTACCAGAGATTTTAAAACAGGAGCGGCAGGCTCAGTTTTTAATCTACTGCAGGGATATCCTTTAAATCATAAGGTAATCATTGATGAAGGCATGATGCAGCAAGAGTGCTCTCAATTATTGACTGATTTTTTTAAGAATTGTCGCTGAGTCTTTAAATTCCAGGAATTTTTCTAATGCCCGTATTAGCGCAGCGTATAAACGGCTACGTTTACTGTCGTCATTGCGAACGAAGTGAAGCAACCCAGTACCGATTTCTAAATAAGCATCGTTCTGGTTTGTTTCGCTAAGGCTCGCAATGACGGAATTCACATATCCCGTGAACGCTTAAACACCAGGTCATCTCGAGCTTCAGCGAAAGAGTGATAACTAAGTGCTTGAAAGTGCTTCAACCAGCTGTTGGCGTAGAATTTCTTTTTCTTCTGAATTTAAAGGTTGACCTTGAGGATTCGTAATATAAAACATATCTTCTACACGTTCCCCTGCCGTTGCAATTTTTGCATTATGTAAATGAATGCCGAGAGTGAGAAATACTCTGCTTACAGTTGCTAATAATCCAGGTCTGTCATTGGCTACTAAAAACAAACGGGTGTGACGATTCAGATGGTCTTCGTTATAAGTAATTTGTGTTTGAACATTAAAATGGGCCAAAGCTCTGGATAGTCTTTTTCTGGTAATGGGAGGCAGATGATCTTTATAAGCCAAATGAAGGCATAAATCTTGTTGGATTTGTGCTGATCGTTGCACATCGAAAAAAGCCTGATTTTGCTCATCTAAAATGATGTACGTATCTAAGTCGAACTGGTTATCACAGGTAATAATCGCTGCTTCCTGAATAGTCACATGATGATTACTTAACACCGAGGTAGTGATGGTAAACCGCTCATCACGATGGGGCATATAAATAAATACTTCAGTTCCACCCTGACTGTGATGAGGCATAATCATCACTAAAGGAAATTTTCTTGTCATGAGAATCGCTTTAGTATGTCTTGCAATGATTTCAGGAGGCTCATGAAGAAAATATTTTCCTCTAATCTGATCCCATAATTTTTGAACTGGTTCTGACGAGACACCTTCTGAGAGCAGTATAGTTAAAGCATATTGTTTGCGAGCAGCAATAAGGGCCGTTTCATCCATCAACTCCTGTTCTTTATGGAGCATGTGTTTTGCTGCACGATATAATTCTTTAAGAAGCGAGTCTTTCCAGGCATTCCATAGAGCAGGATTGGTGCCACAAATATCGGCCACAGTGAGTAGGTAGAGGTAATCCAAATATCTGGGATGAGGTAACAGTTGGCAAAAATGCTCTATGGTTTTGGGATCATAAATATCTTGTCGTTGAGCGGTCTGAGACATTAATAGGTGATGGCGAACAAGCCAAATTAATAGTTCAGTGTCCTCTTTTTCCAAGTGGTGCAGTTGAGCAAATTGTTGGGCTTCAATAGCACCTAATTCGGAATGATCACCGCCTCGACCTTTTGCAATATCATGAAACAAGGCACTTAAATACAAAATCTCAGGCTTGGCTAAAGTAGCCATTACTTTGGCACATAGCGGGAATTGTCTGCCATATTGTTCTTGTCTAAATCGAGATAGGTTTCGAATTACAAATAAAGTATGTTGATCTACCGTATAAACATGAAATAGATCATATTGCATTTGTCCCGTGACTGTCGCAAAACAATCAAGATAATGAGCTAAAACCCCATATCGGTTCATCCTTTGCAGAGCTTCATAGGGAGCATGTTCTGCTTTCAAAATATTGATAAAAGTTTCTGCCGTGTCCGATGACGCTTTAATGCGTTTGTTTATTAAATATAATGACTCTCTGATTAAACGGATGGTACTTGCTCTGACCCCAGCGATATCAGGACGTTCTGCTATCCACAAAAACAGTTTTAACAGGGCTTGAGGGTGCTGATTAAATACCCGCATATGGCGGACTTCAATATAATTATTTGATAACTGGAATTCATTATCTAGATGAGTTATTTTTTGTTTTTGATGATGGACAATAGTTTCATCAAACCACTGTAAGAGCATTTCATTGAGCTCTCTATTGCGTTTAATGACTTTAAAATAGTCCTTCATGAATTGTTCTATGGCTAAGGAGTGGGGGCCGTCTGTATAGCCAAAAACCTGGGCCAGTTTTACCTGATAATCAAAGGACAAACGTTCCTCAGGTTTTTCTGCCAGCATGTGCAAAGCAAAACGGACTCTCCAGAGAAAATGTTGGCAATAGGTTAGTTCTTCGTATTCTTTATCAGTAATAAATCCATAGCTTATTCCATCAGCTAATTTTTTTACATTAAAGTGACGCTTGCTGATGCTGAGTAAAACTTGCAAATCACGTAATCCTCCTGGCCCGTATTTGACATTTGGCTCAAGGTTGTAAGCAGTTTCTCCATATTTTGCATAACGTTTTTTTTGCTCTTGCTGTTTGGCAAAAAAATACTCATGGCTTGGCCACATGTGTAAAGGGTGAGTTTGATAGATTAACTCCTCCATTAGAGCTCCGCGACCGCATAACAAATAGATATCCATAATGCTGGAAATAACACTTAAATTCTGAGCTGCCAGCTCGGCACAGGATTGGACATTAGTTATTTGATGGCTTACTTCCAGACCCACATCCCAACAATCCTGAATAAAGGTTTGTGCTCGCTGTAGTTTTTTTTTAGAAATGTTCTCAGTATGGACTAATAATAAATCAATATCGGAATGAAGTTGCAATTCTCTACGACCATAGCTACCCAGAGCGAGTAAGCAAAAATGATCGTCGAGATCGAGTTTATTTTTGATAAATAAAGTAATTAAAATATCATCAATAAAGACAGCTAATTTACGAGTAACGGTACTGATATTAGCTTTTTGAGTAAATTCCTCGCACAGGTTCTCTTTGAACTGTTTAATCGTATTTTTAAGGAGATGATTATCGTTCTTCATTGCGCAGAGTTAAAATTTCCACACCATTATCAGTAACAAGGAGCGTATGTTCCCACTGAGCTGAAAGGCTATGATCTTTAGTCACCACCGTCCAATTATCTGGTAGCAAACGTGTTTGGTATTTGCCAATATTGACCATGGGTTCAATGGTAAACGTCATGCCTGGTACCAGGCTCATTCCTGTTCCAGGAACACCATAATGCAGTACTTGAGGATCTTCATGAAATACGCGACCAATACCATGACCGCAATAATCACGCACCACAGAACAACGATTTTTTTCAGCGTGTTGTTGAATGGCATAACCAATGTCACCTAACAAAGCCCCAGGTTTGACCATCTCGATGCCTATAAACAAACATTCATGAGCAATTTGTACCACGTGTTTGGCTTTGACGGATGGTGTGCCGACCACAAACATTTTACTGGTATCACCATGGTATTCATCTTTGATAACGGTTATATCAATATTGATGATGTCGCCATTTTTTAAAGTCTTTTTTCCAGGTATGCCATGACAGACCACATGATTTATAGAAGTACAAATAGATTTAGGAAAACCATTATAATTTAAGGGAGCAGGAATGGCTTTTTGCACGTTGACAATATATTCATGACAAATAGTATTTAATTCATCAGTACTCACTCCTTCCTGGACATGAGGTCCAATCATTTCAAGTACTTCGCCTGCAAGCCGGCCTGCAACACGCATTTTTTCTATTTCATCAGGTTTTTTAATTGTAACAGCCATTATGGGTATCCAAAATAAAAATAATTAAGACTTGAACACACTTCAATTTCTTTATAAAACTCGATTCAGTCACCTAAAATTGAAGTTTTCAGAGTTATCAATAATGTTAGCATATGCAGCAGTAGAGCAACAGTATTCTAGACTTAAGATTTATTCAAGCTACATATTAGACAAGATGGGATCAGTTATTAAGGTTTAATTATACGCTTCTCTTTTGTTCAAATAATCCAATTTAACCTAATATAGTCCTTGTTGTTAAATAAATAAACATAATGTATAATATTGGTTTTTAAATATTGGAATTAATATGCCACATTCAGGAAAAAGGAACACTAAGGTTCCTTCACGTTTTAATGATTATGAAACGCAGTTTAAGCCTAAAAATCATTCTCCAATCAAAAAAGGTTCAACCAAATTAGCCTCTGCGAAGAAACGAAGGATTATATCTGTAATTGATGAACACACTTTTTTTTCTTCTTCAAAAGTTCAAAGAGGAAAATCGAAAGCTCCTTATGATTTAAAGAAAATAATACAAACTCTTAATATTGATAATATGATTGAGGAAGATTATATCCCCTCAGATTTAGATCAATCGGGATTGGTTTCTGTAAAATCGGTGAATCTGCTAAAAAAGCATGGTGGTAGGGGGCTATTTGCAAATAGAGAAATGTCCTCAGGTACCTGTATTGGTATTTATACAGGCGAGATATATACCACAATAAAGGAGTTTGAGGAGTATTTGAAAACCAACCCTGAGGCTGATAATAGTTATGCAATGGCTATTGGTGGAAGAATGATTGATGCGGCAAAGAAAGGTAATTTTACCCGATATATAAATTTTTCAGATAGTCAGGATAATGTTGAATTTGTTGAAGGTAAATTAAACGGTCACAAAGTTGTCAAAGTCATAACAACGAAGAACATCAGTGAAGGCCAACAATTTCTTGTTAATTATAATACATATGAAGAGCGTGCTTCAAAACTCTATTATTTCCTCAATCCAGGAGACGGGTCTCAATCTGCATCTGAACTGTGTGACGAATATGCTGAGCAATATCAGTTAGTGAGGATGCCCTTTGCAACAGAATTATTTCGCTTGAAAAAGAATAATAATGTCTACGTAACCAGCATTGGTAAAGCGATCCTTGAAGATAAGCTTCTATCTGAGGTAGAGGAAATGCCCTTTCTTGCCAGTATCAATCTCCCTTTCTTAAAAGCAAATACTTCAAAGAGTATTTTAGACTTTGATGAGGCGGATGCATTTACTCCATTAATGATGGCTTGTTATCTGGGGCAATTGGGAAATACAAAGTGGTTGATTAAATTTAATGCGAATATTAATCAGCAACAGAATCATTCAGGAAATTGTCCTTTATTTTTTGCTTTGGAAGGTTATGCTGCAACCGCTGCGTCAAAAATCCCCTATGTCAAAATAATCCAATTACTAATAAGCGAAGGGGCAAATATATTCACCCATGACAGAGCTGACCGAATCTTTCTCCATAAAGCTATTTCCATTCTTTCTGCAAAAGACTTTAAGACAGTAATGACTGTAATCCGGAAACAAGAGGATATTGTTTTTAATGATCTATTTACTTATATTGACGAGAATGATTCCGATATCCTGATGCATTGTCTTAAGATGAAGTCTTTTGATAAAGCTAAAATTCTCCTGGATATGTTCCCTGAGTATTTTATAGAGAATTGTAGAAATAAACAGCAAAAGCTCTTTTGTAAGAAAGAATTTAATAATGCAATCTCAGATTATAACGAAGAAGATAAAGAAACTCTTTTGAAACTTCTAGGCAATAAAAAATATAAAGTATCATCAGAATTTTTGGATGAGTTAGCTCCGAATTCCGAAGTAGAGAATGCTCCGTGCTCTTTTCGACAATGAACGACCTAGAAGTATCGTGCTAATTAATCTAAATAGTGTTAAACTTGCACAACAATAGATACTTAGTGTCGTTGTTTACTCTTATTGATTAATTTATGCACCAATCTTGATTAATATGTTTTATGACACTTTAAAGACAGGAATACAGTCATGCACACAGGTACCGTGAATCGATTTAATAAAATCAAAGGTTATGGCTTTATCACCCCCGACAATGGGGGCAAGGAAGTGTTTGTGCATTTTTCTGAAGTACAAACAGAAGGCTATAAAGAATTAAAAGAAGGACAGCGGATAAGTTTTATACTTGAACAGGGTGAGCGAGGCGAGTTTGCCAAACAGGTAAAAATAATTATCAAGTAGTTATAAAATATCAAATAAGGCTGGGTAAATGTTAGATGTAAGAAGTATAAGTATGCAGTTTGGACCTAAATCATTGTTCCAAAATGTGGACTTGATATTGTTGCCTACACAGCGCTACGGGGTTGTTGGAGCAAATGGTACAGGTAAATCTACTTTTTTGAAGATATTAGCAGGCGAAGAACAGGCTTCAAATGGTACGGTAGAAAAAGCCAAGAACCTTAAAATAGGAATTTTAAAACAGGATCATTTCCGTTATGAAGAAGATCGTCTCATTGATGTAGTGATTCGAGGGAATAATGTGCTATGGGATGCCTTGATTGAAAAAGATCAGTTGTATTCTAAAGAAAATTTTACCGAAGAAGATGGTTATCGTCTGAGTGAATTAGAAGAAATAGTAATGAATCAAGGCGGTTATGAGGCAGAGTCCGTGGCCAAAAATTTATTGCTTGGACTCGGAATCGCCGAAAAATTCCATTATGGTCCTCTGAGTGCCTTATCAGGTGGCTATAAATTACGTGTATTGCTAGCACAAGTACTTTACCAACAACCCGACATTATGTTACTTGATGAACCAACGAACCATTTGGATATCTTATCTATTGCATGGTTGGAGGAATTTTTGAAATCCTCTTTCAAGGGGTTATTGATCTTTATATCGCATGATCGCAGTTTTCTTAATAATATCTCTACAAATATTCTCGATATTGATTACGATACAGTACTTGATTATCCCGGAAACTATGACAAGTTTTGTTTTGCTAAAGAAGAACGATTACGTTTAAAACAAAGTGAATTAAAAAACCAGGAAAAAAGAATTGAAGCGCTGCAAGGATTCGTTGATCGTTTTGGAGCAAAGGCAAGTAAAGCCAGTCAGGCTGCTTCGCGTCAAAAAATGATTGACCGCATTGAATTGGTTGAGATTAAAGAGTCTAATATTTTTAAACCTTATTTCAATTTTCATCAAAAAAAACCTTCTGGTAAATCTGTCATTAAAGTAGAGAGTCTCCATAAGCGATTTGATGAAAGGGTATTATTAAAGGATGTCTCATTTACGATACAACGTAGCGATAAATGCGCCATTATTGGGCCAAATGGTATCGGAAAATCGACATTACTAAAAATTTTATTAAATGAACTGAAGTCAGATCTTGGGAATTTCGAATGGAGTGATACAGTAAGCGTCGGATATTTTGCACAGGATTATCGGACTCAGCTATCCCCTGAGCAAACGGTATGGCAATGGATGGAAGATAATATAGCTGCGCCGGCACAGGAAATCAGGAAAGTACTCGGGCAGGTTTTATTCCGAGGTGCTGATGTGGATAAAAAGATTGCTATGTTAAGTGGTGGCGAGTCTGCCCGACTGATTATGGCCAAATTGATTTTAGAGAAACATAATGTGCTCATCTTCGATGAACCTACTAACCATTTGGATCTCGAATCAATTGATGCATTAATAGAAGCGATACAACAATTTCCAGGCGCTGTATTATTTGTGAGCCATAATCGCTATTTTATTGATCATATTTCAACACGCGTTTTAGTTTTAACGGAACAATACGGAGTGCAGAATTACTTGGGTAATTATAACGATTATTTAGAGCAATTTGGTAAGGATTATCTTGCAACGGCATAAAACGATGCGTGACACGACCGATAGCCGTCAAGTAAGGAGTTTTAGCCGTATCTATCCTCGATCCTTTCGGGCTGAGGAAGCGCTTTAGTGCTGTCTCGAAGCCTTTCTGGTCTTGGCGTAAAGGCTTCGAGACGGCGTAAACGCCTCATCATCCAGAACGGAATAGGCGGATGTTTTTTGATCCTAAAGATCTTATAATAAGCAAAAGGTTATTACCTTCACGACGATGAACATCCATTTTTAAGCATTAAGGAAGATACTTATTATGACATTAAAACATTCACTTAAATCCATCTGGTCTTGTGTCACTTTAATGGCTATTTTTTTATCATCTCCTGCTCAAGCGTCTGAAGATAAAGCGGTTAGTCAATTGATGGCTAAAACTGCTGAACCTTTTATATCCGATAAGCAAATTCCTGGGGCCGCCATTGCCATTTATTATAATGGTCAGGATTATTATTTTAATTATGGGTTTGCAGATAAGAATAAAAATACACCGATCACTGAAAACACCATTTTTGAGTTAGCGTCCATTACCAAAATTTTTGTCACTACTTTATTAGGAATTGAGGTGCAGGCGGGTAAATTAAGCTTGAACGATCCAGTAGTTAAGTATATCCCTAAACTGGCAAATACGAATGGTCTACCAGTTGATAATGTGCAAGTTGTTAATCTTGCAACTCATACAGCAAGCTTTCCACGTCAAATGGAACAATTTGGAGTCCGGAAGGGTAATATCAATGCCTTTTTTAATCGTTTGAGAACCTGGCAGCCTCTGGTGCCTATTGGGAGTCAATATAAATATTCCAATATTGGCTTTGGACTATTAGGGTTTGTTTTAGTAAAAACTACTGGTGAACCCTTAGCTCAATTACTCAGAGAAAACATTACCCAACCGTTAGGAATGAATAATACCTATTTTACAATACCTCAAGCCAAGTTAACGCTTCAGGCACAAGGTTATCACCCAAATCATACGATGGCTCCTCATTATATTCCTGCTAATTTTTTAGGAGGTGGCGCTTTACGTTCCTCTGCAGCGGATCTTCTGAAATTTATGAAGGCAAATCTAGGAATCAAAGTAGAGCAGGCTTCTCCGCAATTGTTATCTGCAATGGAGTTTGCCCAACAGCCTTTTTTTGTGGTTAAACCCCACTTTGTTATGGGGCTGGGGTGGCAACGTATCAGACAGGGGCACGGACTATTCATTACCAAGAATGGCGCCAATCAAGGGTTTAATACCTTCATTGGTTTTTCCCCAGCAAAAAAATTTGGAGTAGTGGTTCTGACTAATCAGGCAAAGTCTAAGGCCACTTTGTTAGGCAATCAGATTTTAAAAGGGTTGTCCGGATTATAATTTGTTTTTGATAATGCTCTTTCTTTATCGATTAGGTCATTACATAAACACTTGAAGATTTATATTCAGTTATACTGGGAAATTCATTGTATGATGAATAATTTATTGATTGTTCATCTACTTTAAGGCATATTCCTGGGTTTAACGGTGTGTGTTTAAAAATCACGAAGTTCCAAGTGTTATGCGCTAGTTTAAATTCAATTGCTCACTTTGTTACATTCATTTTTTCGTGACCTGGTAATACCGTTAAGGGTATTTGCTAAATTGCCTCCACTAAACTCTTTCAAAGGATTATTAGAGATTCTATGCGTTATATTATTATTATTGTATGTTTTTTACTGAACTCAATCTGCTATGCAACTATAGGGGACAGAATTTTAAAGAATTATCAGTCAAAAATGTATGCTTTACCTCTTATTAAGCAAGAACATTTTTCAATCAGGATGTATGCTTTAACTGGTAATGAGGAATATCTTAATCCGGTTATTAGTTATCTGTATTTACTCGCTGATAGATACAGATACCTGCTTGATAATTTAAAAAGCGATACCATAATAGAAAACGAAAATAAAAGATTATTGACGATTACAGAACTTGATACGGATAAAACAAAAGATAGAATTAGAAAAAGTCTAAAATTTCCCCGAATAGCTTATTATCTTAACTTACTTATTTTAATCAATAAAATATATTCCTATCATTTGGAAGATACCCCCTTGTTTCCGGATACACTTACGGCGATTAATTTTTTAAAAACAAAAGAAAATGATCTGAAAAATTATCTTCTTGATGAAGAAAACATTAAGATTTATGGTGCACAGCTGGTCAATTATGTTTACTATTTATATCAATTAGGGATAGTCGATTTAAGAGAACCCTATACCAATCAATTCAAAATCGTATTTCCGGACACAGAAGATACTCGTCTAACGGATTTAGAGTACTCAGCAAAAATTTATGGGATGACCCATTTTATTATCAGTGCCAGCCGTTTTTATCAAAGCAGACTAAGTCCTGATTCATTTGAATGGATTACTACCTATTTTAAAAACCATATCAGCGAAATAATAGCACGCACTGAGAATGATGTGATTGCGGAGGTAGGTGTTTGCTTTATGTTAATTAAGAATAGCGATATCAATACTATTAATATAATTAAATCTTATTTAAGTACGGTTTATAGTAGAACCTACCGGATGATTCCAGATAAAAAAAATTCATTCGATCTTGATAAAGGGGAGCATCGCAATATCTTAACAATTATGCTTTTTAATTGGCCAGAGAGGCTCACAAAAACTCCCAGTGGATTATTACAAAAAATGAAAGAAAAAGGTTTTGTTGTAAATGAAGAGGGTACGAAGATAACCTATGGTGTTCGGGTTCCATACTAGAAGATAATTGTAGAAAATAGTAACAATTTTTAAGAAATTTGATACAATCCGTTCCCCATTACAGATAATGAAGATGTACATCATGAGATTCATAAAAGACGAAAAATATCCCAGGCCTTTTTTTCGAGTGCAGTATGAGCCTGTTCTACCGCCTATTTTGGAAGCAGATAATGAAGATGAAGAGGTTAATGATGGAGATGAAGTTAATAAGTTTGCTCCAACCTAATTTGCGTTGAGGCCTTTTCAATTTTCGGCAGTTCATGCTTGCTGCATTTATTATCAAGCCAAGAGAAAATCTCATTGTTGGTAAACGGATCCAAACCTCGAAATAGGTATCTATACAGTCATTTGGGATAATTGATACTTAATGCCTACGTACCGCGCTTTATGCGCGGTATCTCAGAATTTCCTATGCCATCAATGCGTTAGACTCGGAGTCATTCTCTTTTCTGAACTCAAATCAAATTTTGCTAAAAATTACATGGATAACGAGAGTTCTATTGCAAGAGATCGAAGTAATTAAGCATTGAGTCGATAATTCCTGATTGCGATCGCTCATAAAAAGAACAAAATGAACTATAATTATAAATCCATGGTTAAAATTAATCGTGAGAGCTAATGATGAATGCTTACGTAAAAGGAAGTGGAATGCGCACTCTCGTATTTACTTTATGTGTCCTGGTTAGTGCCTCAGTAAGTGCTTACGGCCATTGGCATGGCAGAATTTGGCATGGAGACGGTTGGCATGCTGGTGGTTTTCGTGATGGGGGTTGGCACGGTGGTGGTTGGTACCCTGTTGGAGGCGTTATTGGGGCTCCATATCATGGGTATAGATGTCAAACAATACGGGTATGCAATCCGTACAGAGGTTGTTGGCTTCAACAAAGCTGCTATTAAGTATTTTGTATTGAGTGTCGATGATATATTGAGGTTAAACTCATTCCGAATTTGAATTTCAGTCGGTTTAAGTTTAACCTTAATTTTTATTAAATTTAAAAGTGGGTTGCCATTAATGGCCTCAAAATAGGAAGGATAATTTGAATCAAATAAATAAAAAAACTTTTCAATGGGCTATTGTTGGTGCTGGACCTGCTGGAATTGCTGCTATAGGTAAATTATTGGACAATGGTATTTCTCCTGATACTATTTTATGGATTGATCCTTATTTCGAGGTGGGTGATCTGGGTCAATTTTGGCCCAATGTCTCGAGTAATACTAAAGTAAAACTGTTTAACGATTTCTTGTTGTCTCCATCTTCCTTTTCTTATAAAAAGGAAGCACAAAATTTTCAATTAAATGAGTTACCCCCAGATGATACCTGTACTCTGAAATATGTGGTTGAGCCTTTGCAATGGGTTTCAGATCAGCTAATCCAAAAAGTTGAAATCCAAAAAACAACCATTACTACGATGCATTTATCGGAGCGCACATGGTTCTTATCTTCCGATTCGCAAATTTTTAAAGCTCGAAATGTTATTTTGGCAACAGGTGCTTCGCCTTCTACTCTTAATTATCCTGGAGTTGAGGTTATTCCTTTTGATTTCGCAATAGATAAAGAGAAACTGGCCAATATAGCGAACAAAAATGAAACGTACGCTGTTTTTGGTTCCTCTCACTCTGCAATTATCATTGTGCGTTATCTTGTTGATTTAGGAGTGAAAAAAGTAATTAATTTTTATCGCTCACCATGTCGGTATGCTATAGACATGGGGGATTGGATACTCTTTGATAATACTGGACTTAAAGGGCAGACTGCTGCTTGGGCCAGAGAAAATATAGATGGCATTTTGCCCGCCAATTTAGTTCGTTACAATACAAGCCAGCCGAATATTTCACGTTATTTACCTGAATGTAACAAAGTTATTTATGCCGTAGGTTTCGAAAAGCGTCAAAATATTGTTATTGGTGATTATGAAGATACAAAACATAATCCCCATGTGGGTATAATAGGCCCAGGCCTTTTTGGTCTGGGTATCGCTTATCCGGAAGTGAAAACTGATCCTTTAGGCAGTGTGGAGGCTCAGGTTGGGCTATGGAAGTTTATGGTTTATTTAAATAAGGTAATGCCAATCTGGTTTAAATATCACACGTGAGTCGAGGCAGAAATCATTTAAGATATTTCTCAGTAAATAGAATAGTGCTTTTGTAACACATCTCTACGTTCCGCGGCCTGTCCGCTGGACGTAGAGGGGCAGAAATTGATTGATGCAACAATTTTATAATTAAACTATCAATTTTATATGATTATCCTGTATACATACTTCATCAAAAAAATCTAATTCAAATTGAACTGAAGTTCTAAATGCCACTTTCATTTTTTCTTGTACTTCAGGAGTTGATTGTCCCGCTATGATAGTTATAGCATGGGCTAAATCCTGAGTTGCAGTAATAAAATCGGGACTGGAGTATGCAGCTATCCATTTTTTATAGCGGTTAGTATTTAATAATGTAGTGTCCGTATGCATCATTCCTAATTCGTAATAAATCCAAAAGCAAGGTAAGACCGTGCTAAGTGCTACTGGCAATTCTGAATGCAGGGCAGATTTAGATAAGTAAGCTGCATAAGCAGAAATAGTATCGCCAGGGATAAAATCAGAGATATTATTTAAGTGCTCTTGATACTGGTGTTGCATACTTAATTCGTTGTTAATAATATCTTTTGCCAGATAGTCCATATGACGCGCTAAATCAGGATGTATTTTCGTGGTTTTATTAGAGAGTGTTTGTAATACGGATGAAAATTGATGCAAGTAATAATAGTCATCACGTAAATAACGTCCAAAGACTGCAGGAGATAATGTTCCTTTAAATAGCTGCAGATTAAAACGGTGATTATAGATCTGTTTTAAATTAGATTTATTGTCAGAAAGAACATCAGACAAAAATGAGGGCTTTTGCTTAAAAAATAACGCACGATGCTTAATGAAAAACATAATTCACTCTTCCTTCGCAGGTATTACCCAGATCAGGTACTAAGGGTTTTTCTCAGCCAAACTTATTTAAGTTCAGCACCCCTGGTGATAAATATAGGGCGATTCTAGGTGGGGAGTTAAAACATGTCAAGTAGGGAGATTGCGAGGAGATTACTAAATAGAGTATTAAGGTTTAATTTGATTGCTGAATTTCTCTCAATGTGTTATAAATATCGCGCTTTAAATACACACACGTTTCGTCACATACGATAGGGTCCCTTGTGGGTTTCGTATGGGAAGCGTGGAGGCTTAACCCTGGAGATTAAATATGAATGTAAGTATGCGTGAACTGCTTGAAGCAGGAGCTCATTTTGGACACAGAACCCGATTTTGGAATCCCAAAATGGGAGAGTATATATTTGGATCAAGAAATAAAATCCATATTATAAACCTTGAAAAAACGATGCCTATGCTGAATGACGTAGTAAATTACGTTGGTCGCCTGGCTTCCAATAAAGCAAAAATTTTATTTGTTGGTACTAAAAGAGCAGCACAAGAAAGTATTCGTGAACATGCGAAACGTTGTGGCATGCCTTATGTAGATCATCGTTGGTTAGGTGGTATGTTGACTAACTACAAAACAGTCCGTCAGTCTATATTCCGATTAAAGGAATTAAAAGAAATGAAAGAAAAAGGATTGTTTAACGATATGATTAAGAAAGAAGCATTGATGCTTACCCGCGAACTTGAAAAACTGGAGCGTGGCTTAGGTGGAATTGAGCACATGGGTGGCTTGCCTGATGCTTTATTCGTTGTTGACGTTGGTTTCGAGCACATTGCTGTTGAAGAAGCACGTCGATTAAAAATACCTGTTATTGGTGTTGTTGATACGAATAATAGCCCTGATAACATTGATTATGTTATTCCTGGTAATGATGACTCCATGCGAGCTGTAGATATTTATGTTCGTTGTATTGCAGACGCAATTTTAGATGGTAAAAACAGTAACACTGTAGGTGGAATGTCATCTGATTCCGAGTTTGTACAAGCAGACTCTAGTGCTAAAGACAGCGCTAAAGATGCAGAAAAAGCTGGGGAATAATTAATATTTGAATAAAGGGGGCGTTAATTTTAACTAGCCCCCTTTTTGCTATGTGGAGAATTGAAAATGTCAACAATTAGTGCTGGATTAGTAATGCAACTGCGTGAGCGTACAGGCGCTGGCATGATGGAATGTAAAAAGTTTCTTATAGCAACTAACGGTGATATCGAAGCAGCAATAACTGAAATGCGTAAAGCAGGTCAGGCAAAAGCAGATAAAAAAGCGGATAGAGTGGCTGCTGAAGGAATCATCGTAATTGCTCGTTCTGCTGATGAGCGTACATCAGTAATGATTGAGATCAATAGTGAAACTGATTTCGTTGCTCGTGATGAAAACTTTACTGATTTTGCTAATAAAGTTGCAGAAGTTGCATTAAATAGTTCTGTTACAGATGTTGCTGCATTATCCAATCAAAACCTACCTTCAGGTATTACTGTCGAACAGGCAAGACAGGAATTAGTTGCTAAAATTGGCGAAAACATCAAATTGCGTCGCATAGAAAGAATGCATTGTGAAGGTGGGGTTGTCGGTTATTATTTACATGGTTCTCGTATTGGCGTGATGGTTGCACTGAAAAATGGTGATGAAGCACTGGCTAAAGATATAGCCATGCATGTTGCAGCGAGCAAACCTATAGTAGTCAATCGTGATCAAGTATCAGCTGAAGCTATTGAAAACGAACGTGAAATTTTCACTGCCCAAGCCAAAGAAAGTGGCAAACCACAAGAAATCATTGACAAAATGATTGAAGGCCGAATCAACAAATTCATTGATGAAGTAAGCTTATTAGGGCAGCCTTATGTTAAAGATCCTAATATTAAAGTCGGTCAACTTTTAAAAGAAAAAAATGCTGAAGTTGTTTCATTTATCCGTTATGAAGTTGGTGAAGGTATAGAGAAAAAAGAAGATAACTTCGTTGAAGAAGTAATGGCTCAGGTTCGTAAATGATGAGTGATAGTCACCCTAAATTAAAATACAAACGGATACTTCTCAAATTTAGTGGCGAAGCGCTAATGGGCAAGTCACAGTTTGGCATTGATCCCTCGGTATTAGATACTTTAGCCAAGGATGTCGCTGAATTAATAAATATGGGCGTAGAAGTTGGTCTGGTTCTAGGGGGCGGTAATTTATTCCGTGGAAAAGCACTCTCTAAAGCCGGTGTAGGGCGCGTTACTGGTGATCATATGGGGATGCTTGCAACCGTGATGAATGCCTTGGCGATGCGTGATTCTTTAGAGCGTATTGATTTACCTGCGCGTATTATGTCAGCTATTCCTATGCTAGGAGTAGTGGATTCATATCATCGACGAAAAGCGATTACTCATTTACGTACAGGACATGTAGTTATTTTTGCAGCGGGAACGGGTAATCCCTTTTTTACAACGGATACCGCTGCTTGTTTAAGGGCTATAGAAATTGGCGCTGATGTTGTGTTGAAAGCAACAAAGGTTGATGGTGTGTATTCAGAAGATCCCATGATAAATCCTAACGCTATTCGTTATGACTATTTGACTTATAAAGAGGTTTTAACAAAGGGATTGGAAGTTATGGACTCTACGGCAATTTGTTTATGTCAAGATCAGGGAATGCCACTACAGGTTTTTGATATGGCAGCACCTGATGCCTTAAAACGAATTGTGCGCGGAGAACGAGTAGGTACTATTGTCGGAGCGAATCATGATCGATAACATTAAGCAAGACTCAGAAAAACGAATGAAGAGAACCATTGAAGCATTGCGTGTTGATATGACTAAAATTCGTACTGGTAGAGCCAATGCCGGATTATTGGATCATGTCCAGGTTGATTATTATGGAAACCAAACACCTCTAAGCCAGGTAGCTAACATAACTACCAGTGATTCTCGGACTATTTTAGTTACTCCCTGGGAAAAATCGATGGTAGCAGCTATAGAAAAAGCTATTTTGACCTCTGATTTAGGTTTAAATCCAGCAACTGCCGGAAGTGCAATTCGAGTGCCTATGCCACCTTTGACTGAAGAGCGTAGAAAGGAATTGATCAAAGTAGTTCGAAATGAAGGTGAGCAAGGTCGAGTAGCAATCCGAAATATTCGCAGAGATGCGAATAGTCAGCTGAAAGAGCTTGTTAAAGAAAAAGCGATCTCTGAAGATGATGAACGTCGAGCAACTGAAGTCATTCAAAAGCTGACAGATAAGTATATTGCTGAAGTTGATGCCGTACTTGTTGAGAAAGAAAAAGACTTGATGGAAATATAAACGTCATTCTGAACGTAGTGAAGGATCTTTAAAGGCGGGTTTTCATCGTTTGAGAAGATCTTTCGCTTTTCCTATCATCTCAAGCGTTAGTCAAGAGATCTCTCCAAAAAAAACCATCATTGCGAACGAAGTGAAGCAATCCAGTACAGATTTCTATGGAAGCATCCTTCTGGATTGCTTCGCCAAGGCTCGAAATGACGAAATTTACATGCTTCGTGAATACTTACTTGAGTCGTTACATCCTACCAAAAACATTAATTTTTATATTTACCCACATAGCCCCATGAATCCATCCACATAATACGTTTTATTTCAGGGTAGGATTGCATTTGTTTAATAAAAGCTTCTTTATCTTCACTTGCAGAAGCAATAATTACTATATTGGCACTTTTTTTAACCGGAATAACCAAAGTGTTTTTAAACTGTTTTTTGATCATCTTAAAAATAGGCCATTGTTCTTTGTAATTCGCTAAATTTACGGCTAGAACTCCATGTTCCTTTAATCTCTCTTTGGCATGAATAAAAAACTCATCATTACTACATTCGGCCGGAAAATTATTGGCATCATATAAATCGACCATTAAATGATTGTAGGTAGTGTTGCATTCCCTAACATAATCATTGGCATTTTGATGTACTATAGTTAAACCAGAAATATTGCCTACCATAAAAAATTGTTTGGCAATTTCAATGATCTCTTCACTACTGTCTACGGCAATTATGGAATGACCCGGTATTTCTGAGGATAATAATTGAGCGACGCTAGCTCCTCCAAGGCCAAGTAAACAACTATCGCCAGGAAGTTTACGAGCCAAGAGGGTAAGAACGGGTATGTAATATAAAACAGGTTTTTTAGGATTGTATCTATTAATTACTGTTTGAAGCGCATTGCTGCCGAGAGTTAGCCAGCGATAAAAAAAATTTTGATAGACCTTATAACCTGAGGGGGAAGTGTAGATACATTTGCCAAACTTTGTTCTCCATCTCATCTATTGGGTCAACTCGTTTTGAAACGGATAAACAGATCCCAGCCTTAGAATTTGAGTTAATTCATCCAGAGCTTGTAAACTTTCATTCATTAGTTGGGGGTCAGCTAAATCCTTAGCCAGTAACTCGGTGCGATAGTGTTTTAAAATCCATTGATCTAAATGAGCTAATAATTGATCATCAATTAAAACGCCCTGATGCATTGCAGCAAGCTCCTTTTCATTTAAAGGTACCCGTAATCTTAAACAGGCGGGACCACCGCCATTACGCATGCTTTGCTTAAGATCAAGATAATGTACTTTATTAACAGGATTTGAATCATCAGATAATATAGATTCAATACAGGCTTTAACCCGGGGGTTGTTTTGACATTCAAAGGGGGCTATTAACATCATATTCTTTTGGTCAGGTAAACTGATCAGTTGTGAATTAAAAAGGTAGGTTTGTACCGCATCTTGTATACTGAGTTGATCTCTGGATAATTCAATAACCGTTAAGGGGAATTGAGCCTTATTTCTTAATGTATTCAGAATACTTTCCTGATCGTGAAATGCTTCTGCATGGACGAGAAATACGGATTCGTTTGCCACTGAGATGACATCATTGTGAAATACGCCTTGATCAATGGCATCTGAGTTTTGACAGGCAAAAACGATTTGTTCCTGATTTAATTGATGGCTACGTGCTATAACTTCTGAAGCTTCTTTGGTTTGTCTGGCAGGGTATTTTTGGGGTTCAGAATGAAGAGGGTTCGCTCTCAACGCTTTTTTCCCATAGACAAATAAATTGATGCCAGGATGACCATGACTTTGACATATGCGGTTATGATTTGCAGCACCTTCATCACCAGTAATACTGGACCTCGGCAACACCGGATGATGATTAAAAAAATTAGAATTTGAAAAAATAGTATGTAATAGTTTTTTAGAAAAATCCGCTTCCTGATGCCGATGTAAATTACTCACTAAATTCGCAGCGGTAAAATGAACTTTGTTATCCAGTGTATCAAGACTTGCTGAAACAGTGGCTGCATTAGCTGTCCACATACTCGAGGCAGAATAACAGGCACTGAGCAGCTCAGGAGCTATTTTACTGGCTTTGTTTATTTGTTCCACTGGAGTGCCATTAAAACCCAGCTGGTAAAGTAAATGCAGGTTAGGGCGTTGATGAGGTGGGAGTATTCCTTGCTTTAGTCCCATATGATGCAGCAGACGCATTTTTTCCAAGCCTTGTCTTGCTGCTGCCTGTGGATTTGATGGGCTTAATGCATTAGTTGTAGAGGCAATGTTACCAGAAGCGAGTCCAGCATAGTGATGGGTTAAACCTACTAAACCATCCATATTTAATTCATAAACATTCATATATTATTCCAATATTATGCCAGGTAACAGTTGTGCTGGTGTATTCAAAAGAGGTTGTTCCATACTTGCAACTGGATAGGAACAATAGTCGGCTGCAAAAAAAGCACTGGGTCTATGATTACCGCTTAATCCAACTCCCCCAAAAGGAAGGCTGCTTGAAGCACCGGTAGTGGGTCTGTTCCAATTAATTAAACCGGCCCGTATAGCGCGATAAAATTGTTGATAGTGTGTTTCGTTATCACTTAATAAGCCCGCACACAAACCATAGCGAGTTTGATTGGCTAACTGTATGGCTTGTTCAAAATCATCATAACGATAGACTTGGACAAAAGGAGCAAAAATCTCTTCATCCGGTGGATTTTTTACTTGGGTCATATCAATGACTCCGGGTGACAGTAAGCCGGTATATTCGGCTAAAAGCCTCATAGACAGCAATGAATCGCCTCCTGCTTCAACGAGTTTCTCTTGAGCATGAAGATGTTTTAATGCTTGAGTATGACTAATTACTGGTCCCATAAAAGGCTCAGGTTGATTATCAAAGGGACCTACTCTTACTGATGAGCATGTTTTAATAAAACGCCTCAAAAACTCATCACCTTGGTGAGAGTTCGGAATCATGACCCGTCTGGCGCACGTACACCGTTGACCAGCAGTGATTAATGTTGAAAGGATAGTTTGGTAAACAGCCGCATTCAGGTTGCTGATCTCGTCAATAACCAATGGGTTGTTTCCGCCCATTTCCAGCGCAATAATCACTTCAGGTCTTTGACTAAATTGTTGATGAATATGCAAGCCTGTAGGATAGCTTCCTGTAAAATAAACACCCTGGATGTCTTGGGATAATAAAGTTTTTCCACAAGTGGCATCTCCTTGTAAACAGTTGAGCACTCCTCCAGGTAAACCACTGTCATGCCAGCATTGCATAATCAGCTCTGCGACTGCGGGAGTTTCTTCACTAGGTTTATACAGGATGGTGTTGCCAGCAAGAAGAGCAGGAACTATATGCCCATTACTTAAATGTGCTGGGAAATTAAAAGCACCTAATACTACCACGACCCCCTGAGGTTTAAATCGAAGGCAAGCATTGGCATCGGCAGAAAGTGTTTCCTTAGACCCGGTTCTTTCTTGATAAGCTTGAATGGACAAACTGATTTTACCGATAACTGCTGTGACTTCGGTTTGTGATTCCCATAAAGGCTTTCCCGTTTCCAGAGAAATTAATCGTGCGATTTGAGCGCGATTTCTTTCTACTTGCTGGGCAAATTCTTTTACATAATACGCACGTTGTTCAAAGCTTAAAGAGGACCAGGAGGAAAGAGCCTGATGCGCAGCCATATTTGCTGCGACAATTTCATTTTCAGAAGCATTCTTTCCATGCCAAAGAAGAGTACCATAGGCTGGATTGATGGACTCCAAAGTGCTCCCGGTACCTTTTGCCCAGGCACCTTGAATATATTGTCCTTTACTTTGTATGATTTGAAATTGAGACATCTTTTTTCCTTATTGGAATGAAGGGGCCTGATTAATTTGAATGGGAGATACGCGTAATGAATCACCGCATTTGACGTTTAGAAGAGTTGCTGTTTCTTTACTTATAATACAGGTGTTCTCTTGTTGATTAAACACGGCATAATCAATTGTGGCGCGAAAATCCAATTGAGTGTTCGCTAATAAATATTCATTGCTACTTACTTCATCACTGATGCTTTTAATCACCATGATACGACTTAAATTGATGGTTTTAATTTCAGTAATTGGCGCCTCAATGGTGGGGCCTGCATCAAAGATATCAACGTAATTGTTATAACGAAAACCCTCTTTCAATAAAATAGTCATTGCCGGCACCGTAGATTGGTGTGGTTTTCCTATAGCTGCCTGAGCCTCTGAAGAAAGTAATTTGACGTAGATAGGATTTCGTGGCATCAGATCGGCTATAAACTGTTTATTGGTTGCCAAAGTTAACCGATCCGCTTCCGCAAAGGGCATATGAAAAAAATGAAATCCAACGTTTTCCCAAAAAGGAGATTGGCCCTTTTCATCAGAAATACCGCGCATTTCAGCGATCACGGTGGGGGTAAAACGATTGGGATGCTGAGCCATGAATAAAAAACGTCCTTTGGAAAGCAATAAGCCATTATTATTTTTTCTATATGGCGGTTCGAGAAAAAGGGTGCAGATTTCGGTGCGCCCTTGATTGTCATTCACAAGACTTAATACTTGATATTCACTTCGTATGTTCAACGAATGACATATTCTGGTACGCTTGGAGACTTTATAGGAATAAAAAGGGGTTTCATATCCGGTTTTAGCCTCTATAGCAGAAGTACCCACTATTTTTTTGTTGCTTTGATCTTCAAGAACAAAAAAATAATATTCATGGCTTGGTTTTAGTACCTTTTTTTTATAAGAATCACTAGACCATTCAAGACGTTTTTTAAGTAATTCCATATCCTTAGGCAGGGTGGTCATCCCCACGCCGCTTTGTTCGGCTAAATGATGAATAGCATCCAAATCAGAATGGCGTGCACTACGAAAAAGCATCATTTTTTTAGATCCTCCAAACCGCCTTGTGCCAGATCAATTAAAAGCAGGGCGCTTAGAGCGGCACGTTCAGGTAAACTATCAAGTAGAATATATTCCTCGGCACTATGGATATTGCCTCCTCTAACCCCCAAGGTATCCAGTACAGCTAACCCGTGATGTGCCAGATTATTTCCATCACAACATCCGCCACTGTCTTTCCAGTCTATAGATAACCCTAATTCCTTACCTAAATTTTGTACGCGTTTAAAAAGACGCTCTGTACCAGAACAGACTTTTTTTACCGGTCTGCCAAAGCCACCATGAACACTTAAAGAATAATCAGAGCGTTTTAATTTGTTGATAATATGATTAAGCTGTTCTCTTACCCAAAACTCGTTTTCAGGTAAACTAATCCGAATATCCAGTTGAGCTACTGCCTTATCAGGAACAACATTTAATGCCTCGCCACCAGCAATTTTTCCAACATTTATCGTTACCCCGTCGCATTGTCCATTTAATGCATGGATGGCGGTAACTGCTTCTGCTAAATAGCAAATGGCATTTTTGCCTTCATCGAAGGCTCTACCGGCATGTGCTGCTTTTCCTGTTGCCACAACAGTTAATTTGCCACTGCCTTTTCGATTTTTTGCTAAAGTACCTGTTGCGGTCATAGCGGGTTCATAGACCAATGCGGCTTGATAGTTCGGTGCCAGTTCATCAAAAAGCATACTGGAAGCAGGTGAACCTACTTCTTCATCAGAATTAATCAAGACATCCCAACCCATTTCCGAGGAAATATCGCTTTTTTCAAAGGCAGACAACGCATGCAACATGACTATAAGTCCCCCTTTCATATCCGCCACACCGGGTCCATTTACATAGTTGTCACTTATATAAGTTAATTTTTGAAAGGGGTTGGTGGCTGAATAAACTGTATCCATATGACCACTTAGTAGAATCCTTCTTTTTAAGTGAGGCCGTTTGCTGATGAATAACGCATCGCCGAAGTGCTGTACGGTGCTGGTACCTGTCATATTCATGAGGGACAAGGGATTTAGTTTTTTACTGTGAATGGTATCTGCAATTGGTTCATAGGCCGAATGCAGGGTTTGTGTCATGAGTGCAAGACCCGCTAAATTGGTAGTCCCTGAATTGATTTCACAAAATTGATGAAGCTGATCCACCATATTTTTTTCATTGTCTTTTACTGTCTCGATTAGTTCTCTATATGATTTGACCATGAAGTTCAGCTCTAAAACTAAGATTAAACAATAGCTTAAAGGGGGTTGAGGTCAAATACAACCCTAAGGGAAATTGCGGAGTTTAAAAAAATCAAAAATTGATAAATGTTCTTAATATTATCTTAAGGTTTAGAACATATTATCAGCTCGATATCCAATACCACTTCTGAGGAATCAGAAGAGTATCATTTGATTAAACCAGTTAGAGATCTTGCTGAGTATTTAGTGCTCCATTCTGAATTGAATGCTGCCCTGGAGTATAATGTAGGACAAGTGTTACAACATTTAGAAAAAATTCGCGAGTTGGATGTTGCTCATTTATCAAAATATCTTGGCAAGGAGTAAATGAGGCTCATAGTTCAAATACCTTAACTCCCTCAATAGTTTTTTGTATGTAGCCTGAGGGGCGGGTGCCCCTCATCTGACTGCGTCTATACTCAGGCTCCAAATAATGTTCTCTAGATGCTTATAGTATGAACCACTGCTAACTCATTCAGCTTTTTATTCGTTTCATTAAGAAGATCTACAGTATCGGTATTGCACTTTATTGGAGTAAAGCTTCGTGTAAACAGAGCTGCAAAGGCATAACCAATTCCAAGAGTACCAATTGCCAATAAAAGATTAGTCAATAGTTCTTTAACTCCTCTATGTTCCCCAAGAATACCATTACGCCTGCTTTGAATGACTCTGGACGAGTTTTCTTTAAATTGGGTCAGATCAATGGCTTGTGTTTTATAAGACACAGCGTAGCCATTAAGGATGTTGACTAATTGGCATGCAGCACCATACGCTTTACTTACATCATCACATGAGTAATCAGGATATCTTGTGTGAAATTCATCACGTTTTATTTCCAATTGTTTAAGTAAATTAGTATATGGAATTATCATTTGTTCACGTAATTTCATTTCTTTTGTGAATTGTTGTTTTTGGAGACTCTCTGTGTCTGCAGTATCTTTTTGTTTAATTTCAGGAGATTTTCTCTGCTGTTTATTGGTTTTTTTATGTTCTTCTGCTTGCCCTTCAAGAGGTTTGGTATCGTTCTCCTTCTCAACATCTTCGTAACCCTGCTGTATTATCCCAAACCTTAGATTATGAGTAGTCATTAAAACAGCAATTTTACATTCTAGATTACGAAGCTTATTTTTAGCAGATGGGTGTTCCGTAGTGTATTGTTTAATTTCATCAGTTTGAGTATCAATTTGGTTGTATCGTGTCACAATTTCTGTGTAACAATTTAAGGTCTTTCTTTTTTTAAGATTAAGTTCTTTCCTGATTTGCTCAAGATGGCTACATACTTCATCAAATTTATCTTTATTAACATTGATTTTACCGCTTGTCATCCTTGGCATAAACCACTCCTTTAGTTAATTTCCTTACATATGGGAACTCTTCGCCTCAGTTATCCTTCCTGGATTAACAAAGCTTGCGAAATAATTCTGAACCCAATAGTTAAAGTATCGTACTAAATGAATTGGCATTTCAAGTTATAATTTTAATAATAGGCAGACATGGAATATATTGTTTCATGGTCCATAACTATTCTTAAGAACTAAGCTTTAGGAGATAATACTGAGAAGATTGCAGGTCTAAAGAGCTTCATCTCAAACTTAGGGTTTGTTCCAGCTCGGGTTTTTCAAATCCCATCCCTTCAACGATATTGGCAATTTTTTCATGATCGTTCTTAAATTTGTCTTTGAGAAACTCTAGAGCCTCTTCAGGAATACAGGTCTTATCGCCATTGTTTTCAAATCTAACGATGTGATCAAGTTTTTTCCCTGCATGCTCCATTGGATATTTATCATTTCCACCATAATAAGTCGTTTTAAATCCACTATCATTTAATAGATTTCTAAACGCTTGCGCATCTTGTGGGTTATCAAATGCTATTTTTAACGTCCCGTTTTGTGCTCCCTTACATACAATAGGGATCTCTGGACTTAATTGTCGCATAGCATTAACTTTCATCATTTGCTTAATCATTAAACACGTTTCCTGACTGGCCATTTGTTGTGACCTTGAGGGCTGCCATGAATTAATTTCCTGGTGTGAAGATGAATTTGGACTAACTGAATTATTAGGCCTGTCCCTTTGTAGGGATGTGGATAAAGGTGACGCAGCTCTGGGTTTTGGCTGTTGTGAAGATGAATGTGCGTGAGGTGTATTTTTTATTTCACCTTGAGATAGATTAACTCTCTGCACCAGATCCCCGGATAAATTGGATGTATCTGGTTGATTAAGCCCTACATTTTTTCCCGATTTTTTCCTAATATCGATAAGTGTGGGTTGTAACGTATTTTTATATTGATTCTCTGCATTATCATATAATGTTTTCATTGCTGAGCTTTGATATGTACTTAATTCCGGTGGTTTGTTATCAACCTTTAAATTCTGCATCAAGGTGGCAAAAGCAGTTTGGCTATTCCCTAAAATATTCTTACCAGTTCCACCAGGACCAGTCCCCCATTCTTCCTCTGGTTTACTTCCTCTTCCTAAACTACTGGTATCCTCAATTATAGTCGCCGGCCCCTTTCCATCGTTCAAAGCGCGACCTAATTCGATAGATTTATTGATGCTGTTTCTGAAATCTTGTGATTGCTGAAATTTAGTGGCATTAATTTGCATTTGCACAGCAATTTTTTCAGCATCCCATCTTTGTATATCAAAATTCCCATTAGGGGTCCTATAAGCATAATTTTCATCTTTTATATAAAATGTCTTATTGGCAGGATCTCGTATTCCTCTAAGTATTGTTCCAGGATCGTGTTCCATACTCCATGTCTTGTAATTCTCTTTTTTCGCCTCAGGAGTTAATTTTTGAAAATGCAGATAGTGCTCGGAAGTTGGAAACCGGATTTGTCCCAAATGAGGATCTTTAAAACTATAGCCTTGCCCATGATTATTTTCAAAATTACTTAGTGCATAGTTTTCAGTTCCACTTTGATACCCAGAGACACATACGTTACTCCTGTCTGGGGCTTTTCCATTATTTAAAAATAACTGTCCACCCATAAATCACCTAGAATAAAAGTTACTCCATATGGCACATTATAGCTAGTTTTATTTTTTTTGTTAAATTAGATTCACATTCCATGGAGGAAGAACTGATAAGTCCTTCTTCCATAGAAGAATATTTTTTAGGATTTTACTTTGTGATAAGGGACATAAACAGGTTCCCACATGTATTGACGGATGTGTTGCTCCAGTTGTTCATCTGTCATCGGATCAGCTAATTTACTTTTAATCGCTTCCTTTGCTACTGCAAGGGCAACCTGATAAGACACTTCTCTCACTGTATCCAAAGGAGGGAGTAAATTTGCTTTGGGATTATTTTGGGCTGGTGAACAACTTGCAAGAGCTTTTGCAGCAGCCATGAACATTTTATCCGTTACGACTTTGACTTTTACGGCAATTAACCCCAACCCCATGCCTGGAAATATATAGACATTATTGGTTTGATCTACTCTAAAGGGCTTCCCATCCTTAATAATATTGCCAAAAGGACTGCCTGTGCCTATTACTGCGCGATCATTCGTCCATTTCATTAAGTTCTCCGGTGTTGCCTCACTGCGAGATATAGGATTTGAAAGGGGCATAATAATTGGTTTATCCACATGAGAGGCCATTTCCCGAACGAGTTCTTCTGTAAATATTCCAGGTTGAGCTGATACTCCTACCAAAGCATTAGGATGTAAGTTATTGATAACATCTTTCAAACTCACTATATTATCATGTTCACATTTCCAGTTTGTTATGGCGGCTTTGGATTTTAATAATTTTTCCTGGAAGGGCAATAAACCGATCATCCCCTCAATTAATAAACCATTACGATCGATCATATATATTTGGGAACGTGCTTTTTCTTCAGAAATACCATCTGCAATCATGGCCTGGACAATAAGTTCTGCAATACCACAACCAGCAGACCCTGCTCCTACAATTACAATTTTCTGGTCACGTAATTGAATACCGGTCACTTGCACGGCTGATAATAGCGTACCCGTTGCAATAGCTGCAGTTCCTTGAACGTCGTCATTAAAGGTGCACAATTGATCTCTGTATTTGTCTAGTAGACGGGTGGCATTTTGGAGAGCGAAATCCTCCCATTGCAAAAGTATATGAGGGAATCGTTTCTTAATTGCTGTAATAAAGGCATCAACAAATTCATCATACTCCTCATCTCGTACTCGCTCATGTCGCCATCCCATATAAAGAGGATCTTTGAGTAACTCAGCATTGTTGGTTCCTGAGTCAAGCAAAATAGGCAGCGTTGATGCGGGATGGATTCCAGCGCAGGCAGAATATAATGCCAGTTTACCAATAGGAATTCCCATTCCGCCAGCTCCTTGATCTCCTAGGCCCAAGATACGCTCACCATCCGATACGACAATCACGTTAACCTGATCAAAGCGAGGATTTGCCAATATGGTATCGATTTTATCGCGGTTAGGATATGCAATAAAAAGTCCTCGAGGTCTACGATAAATGTGACTAAAATTTTGACAGGCAGCGCCAACAACAGGCGTATAAACTATGGGCATTATCTCGACTATGTGTTCTTTCATCAAATTGTAGTAGAGGGTTTCGTTAGAGTCCTGTAAATCACGCATATACATATATTTTTCTATGTCAGTGATTTTACTCTTAAACGCCGCATAGGATCGATTTCGCTGTTCAACGATAGTACTTACTTCTGGAGGAAGTAAGCCATGAAGAAAAAAATCCAATCGCTCTTGCTCTGTAAAGCCAGTTCCTTTATTTAAAATAGGATTTGAGATAAGAGTAAAACCTTTGGTCTTTACTTCTAAATAGGGTTTTCCTTGTTCATCAATGCGTTGCGTGTAATCCATATTATTAATTCCTATAAGGTGTAAGGTTAAGAGAATATTATAATAATAGTATGGATGAATATTTTTATTTTGCAGTTTGTTCTTATTATTTTTCAATAAGGTTGAAACTAGAGAGCAGTGGGGCTTAGGCTATTTGGTATTGGATTTTAACGGTAGAGAGTAACGATTTTTTTGTTGTCGCGTATCCTTTAAGGGGCATAAAGGAACACGCGATATGAGTAGAAATAAACACGGACAAATTTTAGTACGACGGTGTTGACGCACTTTCGTTGGCTGCTTCCGCTACCTCATTAATATATTCCTGTACCAGGGTTGTTTTAAAGAATCGATGAGAGGTATAAGCTAAAGTTCCTATACCAAATAAAGAAGCACCGCCAGCCACAGCTAACGCACTGGCACAGCCTGCTGCCAATCCTGTAAAGAAGGCACCGGGCCCTGACCAGACTCCCAATGCGAATCCAATACCAAAACCTATCATCGCAGCAATTGCGGTCATTGCAGCAGTAAGAGCAACAGATAGAATGACATTTTTAAGGGTGTGATGTTTACCTTGTAACTGTTCATTACTTTTTTCAATAAATAAATTAATACTGTTTGTCTTATCCGTTACAGAAGGATCCGATAGACCGTCAAGCAATATATTTACTTCCTCTCCAATTGCTTCGACCGTGGCATCATTCAAGTGCTCCATGCTTGCATTTAAAAAATCCAGAGCATTATATAAATTTGAATCTTTTAGACAGCGATTTCTCGCTTTTAGAATTGCATTATCTGGTTGTATTATTTGATGGCAAAAATAAGGTCTTTCATACCGGGGAATCAGTTTTTTCCCTTCCATAGTCAGAAAGTCCTGCAGATCTTGTAGACCATTGTTCTCTCCAGCTGAAGTAGAGATAATCCGCGCAAAGGGTATCTCTGCTAATAAGTTCTGCGCTGTTTGCAGCGCATTGGGTAAAGCACAGTCCCCTTTAGTACCCACCAGAATTAATTGAGCATCAGGGCTGTACCTTCTATATTCATTAATCTCATTTTTTATTGCACTAACCATCTCTTCTGTCATTTCAACGGATAAATCGATGCAATAAAGACCGAAATTGGAATTAATAAAAAATGGGATGGCCATCTGTTTTTTAACGCTATCACCAGGAATATCCCATACTTTGATGTTAACTTGTTCAGGATCACTTTGAATCCTCATTACAGAGAAGTCAGGTGCAATTGTTGGTTTATAAGGGGACGTGAGTGGATTGGTATAGAGTCCGTATCGAGATGCCAGTCTTTTGCCAATCGTTGTTTTCCCTGTATTTTCCATTCCCATTAGAGTAGCGGTTAAAATAATCATAGCTGTTTCCGAATATAAAATGCCTTATTATACCTCATAGTGACAATATGGCATTCAATTAATTATTATTTATAAAAAAATAACGTAATTTTTGAGCTTTTGCCTTAAAAGAAGTAATGTTACTGGGTAACATGGCAGGTACTTTTCCTCAAGATAAATTGTGTCCGTAGGACTAGTCGCTGAACATCCTTTTAATGTAAGCTTTATTACTAATCAGCATGTAATTGAATTTTTTTAACCCTTGGATTTATTGTCATATGAAGCATATTGAATCAACTATTGATGATCAGGAAGTACATAAATTTTCCCAGCATGCACACGATTGGTGGGATACTCAAGGCCCTCTAAAAACATTGCATGACATTAATGACACCCGTCTTGCATTTATTTCTCAGCATATTGATTTAAAGGGTATTAATGTTTTAGATGTAGGCTGTGGCGGTGGAGTTTTATGTGAAGCCATGGCTAAGGCTGGGGCAAATGTTACAGGTATTGATGCAGCTGATGAAGCAATCAGGGTTGCCAGAGAGCATGCCAGAGAAAATCAGTTATCTATTGAATATCATTGTCTGCCCATAGAAGAATTTAAAAGCAAAAAATTTCATATCGTAACGTGTATGGAAATGTTAGAGCATGTTCAAAATCCTGCTTTAGTGCTAAAACACTGTAAGCGATTACTTAAGCCTCAGGGTCTATTATTTTTATCGACAATTAGTCGAACTTTAAAAGCTTATGCCAGTGCAATTATTGCGGCAGAATATGTTTTGAATATTTTACCAAAACAGACTCACGATTATCATAAATTTATTAAACCCAGTGAGTTAGTCGCCATGGCTCGGTCGTTTGATTTGAATTTAATTGATATGAAAGGTCTTAATTATAATCCTATTTTGAGAACGGCTTCTCTGAGTTCTGATGTATCTGTTAATTATTTGATAGCGTTACAAGGTGATTGATTGTGTTAATAGCCTGTAGGATGCCTATTTTAGACCTCAGCTTGATTACTATAATAATTCTAGCAAGTAACAAGTAGGTGAGATTCCTCAAATCCAAGGTTCCATTCTACAAGCTAAATCAATCAATTATTGAATCCAGAGCCATCACACCGGATTTTTTTTCTTGGCGTAACGCTCTTGGAAGCGTTGGTGTGCATATTTAGCCTGTTCTGGAGTGACTACATCTACTTCATTCCCATAAATATCTACTCGAGCAGCATCAGGTTTTTGGCAGCTTAAATAGGCGGGTGAGGCACTGTAGTAACTTAACGCTTCTCTAAGAGACTTTTTACTAAAAGGGGGGGAGTCCAAGCGCTCATAAAAATCGATAATATCATCAAATATACCAATTTTAAGGGGTTTAATCTGATTACCTTTCTTAAAAAAGGCGCCGGGAAAATGTTCAATAAGCCAGTCTATAATTTGAAGTTTATCTTTTTTAACTGCATTAATCTGTTGGTTCATAGTCCTACTCTGAAACATTATATCTTGAATAAACTACCATATCTCATGGCATAATCAAGCGGCAATGAATTGTTTTATAGATTCTACACCATCTCTTTGAAGCATTGTAGTTATTTGGTAATGATAATTTAATGAGTACTTAATTGGCGCTGGTACCACTTAGTCTATAAAACCATCATCTTGAATTGATAAAATAGGCACAATTTAAGCTTATTGCTAAAATCTATAACCTAAAGATAGGAATTGTTGCTCTATTCTTTGTAAGAGATTTCTCAAATCACAAGGAGAGAATAGCATTTTTTTCTCCATCCATTTGCGTATGGAAAAAATAAGCCATTGTTTTATCAGTGTTTTCTTTATAATTTGGTTTTGGAGCTTCACTTGAGATGATCGCTTACATGAAGTACGTCTCCTTGCACTTCTTATCACCAGTTGCTAAATTCTATACATGACTTGTACGGATATGAGTCAAGCAAAGGGATTTGTAATCAGACGGATCTGATTTGTCAGGATGACTATAAGAACGGGATGTTCTTATGATGGATGACTGCGAAAAGCCAGGGCTTGCCCTGGCTTTACTTTTTTAGGCCACTAAATAACCTGAATGAGATAAAAAGTTTTTATCAGGAAAATAGGCGAAAATTACTGAACCATTTTTAATGGTATTGATAATGGGCTTAGCAAGTGTTTGTGCAATAGCTGGGCAGCCCCAAGACAACCCGGCACGACCAGCTCTTTTAATAAAATCAGGTTCCATATACCATGCTCCATGCATCACCACTCGTCTGTTGTACGCATTGGTATTAAAGCCTTTATCTAAACCTTGTAGGTTTAAAGAGTATCCCTTATGACCTATATAGGTGTCTTTGGTAATGTAAGTTCCCAGACTGGATTGCTTACTGGATTCTCGATTAGAAAAATGGTTTGCTTTGTTAACCCCTGAATTTTTACCATGGGCAACATAAGTATTATATAGAAGGCGTTCATTCCGAACATCAAATACCCACATACGTTGTTTGTTCGAGGGTAACGAGTAATCGATTACGGTAAGAACAGGCTTTTTAACTGCGCCTCGTTTGTTCGCGTTTGTATAGGCGGTTAAAGCAAGTTTCAGCACATTTTTATTGAGCTGGGGAGCCTTGTGACTTAGATGTTGTACCTGAGTATTTAGATCCGGCCCTGTTTTAGCAAAAGTAGGGGTACTGGAGGTAATATTGCTGGTTAATATGACGGTTGAGATTAGAGTTAATAATGTATTCATACTGCTCCTTTCTTCTTGTTAAATCACCGTTATTGGTCATTAAAAAGATGGTGATTATATTAACAAACAACGCAATTGTAAAATTTTAAGAGCGATCCTTGTCCATCAGGGTAAAATATTAGTCAATTCATGATCTTATCAGAGGCTACAAAAAAGCAATTAACCATAATGAGTGCTTTTTGCACTAAATTTAATCTATTTGCATGTGTAAATTTAACTCAATAAGAGAGCAATTGGATCTATTTGTTTTTAATTGATTCTTATTTTTGAGGCTTTAAATCATATTTTTTCTTTAAACAAACACGATAATAGTCATATAATGCACCAGAAATTGAGCCTATGCATTCCTTTTAATATGGTTCTACATTATGATCTTTTATTGTTACATTTTTTAGATTTCGGAGAATACTATGCTGGAAAAGCAGTCCATTAATTTACCAGAAGGTTTACGAGCTGCTATTAATCAGGCTTATCGCACTGATGAGTTATCTTTGATTACTGAGCTATGCGAAAAGGCAGCACTTGGACAGCAACAATTGGCTGGTATCAAAAGCAGCGCGATGAAATTGGTTGAGGCGGTGCGTACTGAACGCAAAAAAAGTACTGGTATTGATTCATTTTTGACAGAGTATGCTTTATCCAGTGATGAAGGTATTGCGTTAATGTGTTTGGCTGAAGCCTTATTACGGGTTCCAGATAACGCTACTATAGATGATTTGATTAAAGATAAATTAGCTGGTGGGGATTGGAATTCTCATCGAGGACAAAGTGAATCATTTTTTGTTAATGCAACTACGTGGGCTTTGATGTTAACGGGTAAAGTATTAACGCCTGAAAAAGCGGAGAATACTTTAACTAAAGCTTTAATGAAATTAGTGAGTCGCAGTAGTGAGGCCGTGGTTCGTACCGCAGTAGATAAAGCCATGCGAATTATGAGTAAACAATTCGTGATGGGACGTACTATTAATGAAGCCTTAACTCGAGCTAAAAAGAAAGAGGCTAAAGGGTATCGATATTCTTATGACATGCTTGGGGAAGCAGCACTTACTGCAATTGATGCAGCTCGTTATTTTGAAGCTTATAAAGTAGCTATTGAATCCATAGGGCAAAAAGCAGATAAAAATTCAGATGTATATAAACGAGCAGGAATTTCCATTAAATTATCTGCGCTACACCCACGCTACAGTGAGAGTCAACATGAGCGTGTAATGGCTGAACTTCCGGCGAAGTTATTGGCATTGGCTCGTCTAGCAAAAAATTATGATATTGCTTTAACCATTGATGCTGAAGAGTCAGAGCGTCTGGATTTATCACTTGATCTCATTGAGAAGGTATTCTGTGATGATAGTCTAAATGGTTGGAATGGTTTTGGTCTTGCAGTGCAATCATATCAAAAAAGAGCTTTCTATGTATTGGATTGGGTAGCGGCTTTAGCACGAAAAAAACAAAGACGTATCATGGTTCGCTTGATTAAAGGAGCCTATTGGGATAGCGAAATTAAAAAAACCCAAATGCAAGGTTTAACTGAATACCCGGTGTTTACTCGAAAAGTATTCACCGATGTTTCTTTTCAGGCTTGTGCGAAAAAAATCTTAACCATGACTGATGCTATTTATCCACAATTTGCAACTCATAATGCTTATTCAGTAGCGATGATCCTTAATATAGTGGGTGAGTATAAGGATTTTGAATTTCAATGTCTGCATGGGATGGGAAATGAACTCTATGAACAGGTTGTGCCAAAAGAGCATTTTGGTATCGCTTGCCGTATCTATGCACCAGTCGGCAGTCATGAAGATTTGCTCCCTTATTTGGTGCGACGTTTGTTGGAAAATGGGGCGAATTCCTCTTTTGTAAATCGTATAGTAGATGACAATGCACCCATTAGCGATTTGGTTGAAGATCCCATTAATAAAGCAAAGTCTTTATTCGGGAGTATGAATAGGAATATTCCTTTACCAGAAGCATTATTCCTACCTGGAAGGAAAAATTCTAAAGGCTTTGATTTTAGTAATCGATATGATACAGCTCTATTACAACAGGAATTAGCAAAAATTGATGTCACTCAATGGAAGGCTGGTCCTATAGTTGCCGGGCGTACGGTTTTTGATTCAACTCATCCGGTCACTTCTCCACAACAACCTGATTATGTAGTTGGTTCATTGCAAAATGCTTCACTGGAAGATGTTGAACACGCACTAAAACAAGCCGAGTTAACTTTTGCTACGTGGAGTAAGACTCCGGTAGAGGAGCGTGCTTCTTGTATCAAACGGTTTGCTGATTTGTTGCAAGCCAATATGGTGGAGTTTATCGCTTTAGCCTGTCTTGAGGCAGGAAAAACCTGGAATGATGGTATTTCTGAAGTGCGCGAAGCCATAGATTTTTGCCGTTATTATGCCATGATGGCGCAACAATTGATGGCAAATCCAACTCGCTTGCACGGTTATACTGGTGAGCTCAATGAATTAAGTTTGCATCCTCGAGGCACGGTACTTTGTATTAGTCCTTGGAATTTTCCTTTGGCCATTTTTACTGGTCAAGTCGTGGCGGGCTTGGTAACAGGGAATTGTATAATAGCCAAGCCAGCAGAACAAACACCTCTTATTGCCGCGTATGCGGTAAAATTAATGCATCAGGCAGGCATCCCGTTTGGCGCTGTCCAATTGCTTCCAGGTGCAGGGGAGATCATTGGAGCCGCATTAGTTGCTGATAAGAGAGTAAAAGCAGTATTGTTCACCGGGTCGACTGATACTGCGAATCACATCAATAAAACTCTGGCTACTCGAGGTGGGGAGCTTATTCCTTTTATTGCCGAAACAGGCGGTCAGAATGCGATGATTGTTGATTCTTCCGCATTACTGGAGCAAGTAGTTGTTGATGCGATCACTTCTGCCTTTGGGAGTGCGGGACAAAGATGCTCTGCTCTTCGAGTATTGTATGTTCAGGAAGAAGTCTATCCACGGACTGTAGCGCTTTTGAAAGGAGCTATGGCTGAATTAGTTGTAGGCGATCCTCGGTGGTTATCTACAGATGTTGGTCCTGTTATTGATCAGGAAGCCTTATCGCTGCTGAAAGGACATGTCGAGAATATGAAAAAACGACATGAGATCCTTTATCAATGTCAGATCCATGAAGGTATTGAATCAGGTTACTTTATGCCTCCAACAGCGATAGCTATAGATAATATCAACTCCCTGGAAAAAGAAGTATTTGGTCCTGTGCTTCATGTGATTCAGTTCAAAAGAAAAGATCTCGATAAGGTAATTAGCCAAATTAACCAAACCGGCTATGGATTAACGCTCGGGATTCACAGTCGTATCAATGAAACAGTTGAGTACATTAGACAAAGAGTTCACGTGGGCAACTGCTATGTTAATCGTAATATGATCGGTGCAGTAGTGGGTTTACAGCCTTTTGGTGGTGAAGGTTTATCGGGTACCGGGCCTAAAGCGGGTGGACCTAATTATCTGATCAGACTATGTCATGAACGTACTTATACAGTAGACACTACTGCAGCTGGCGGGAATGCAAGTTTAATGTCTTTGCCTGAGGAAATTTAATAAGAATAAGCAGTATGAGTTTAGAGTAATTTTCTGAAGAATGTAGATTGTTTCTAGTTGATTGCTCTAAACGTATATAAGAAAACGTATATAAGAAAGCAAACCAAAATAATGTTTAAAATGGCCCACTCATAGTCAAATTATATAAATAAATTTAAATTGAAGGGTAAGTGTTGACGGGGTATATAAATTTCGTCATTGCGAGCCTTAGCGAAGCAACCCAGAGCGATGCTTCGTTAGAAATCTGTACGTGATTTATTCACTTCGTTCGCAATGACGGCAGTTTTTTTATTTGATTTTAAAATAACATACTCGCCTACATCAAACACAGCCACTTTTTTTCCGATCATTAAAGCAGCTTCTGCAATGATACATAATCAATATGTAGTTCTTTTTTCATCAGTATCTAATTAAATGTTCTTATCTTCATGCTTTGTAGCGAGTAGCCATGGGATTAATACGAACAGAATCAATCCTCCAACTAGAAATGATTCAAAGAAAAATACATTGCCAATTGGAATCTGTGAAGGAGGAATGAAACCGACGAACATGGCGACCAAACAACAGACAATACCGGTTCCAGATATTAGCCACATTACTATATTCCCACCTGGAATAGTATATCCTCGTGGGTGATCCGGTTTGCTATATCGTAATTTTATTGCTGCAGCAAACATGATGACATAAACCATTAACGCCATTTGCGCACTTAAATCGCTTAACATCCAGTAAGCGGCATTGATTGAGTCAAGTAAAATAAAGATGGAGCTTAAAATAGTAAATATAATAGCTTGGGTCACTAAAATAGTTACTGGAGCGCCATACTTATTAACGCGAGCAAACCGGGCAGGTAAAGATCCATCACGAGCAGACACTAATAATCCTTTAGTGGGGCCAATAATCCAGGCCGAAACGCCACTGATACCACCTAAAATAATTAACACCGCAATGACGGAGGTCATCCATGGCAAATGATATGAATTGAAAAATATGGAGTACGCATCAATCAGTCCAGATACCACACTTAAACTTTCATTGGGTACAACAATAACGATGGCGAGAGAACCTAAAGACAGAGTAGAAATAATGACCAGCGTTGAATAAAGTAATGCCTTAGGATAATCTCGTTGAGGATTTTTAACCTCTTCAGCATGTACGGCAGACATTTCCATGCCTATCAAGCCAAATAATACAGCAGCAAATAGTGATAAGTTCCCTAAAGAACTAAAATCAGGTAACCAGGAAGCAGAATAGTCAATCGCCAGTGTTTTACCCTGGATGCACCAAATAATCCCTAAGATAATGATGATGAGCATAGGTAATACGGTACCAATAGAAGCACCAATAATACTCACTATGCTTGAGATTCTCATCCCAAAACAATTCAATAAGGTAAATAGCCAAAATAAACTCAGAGTGGTGCCCAATAGATAGAATTTATTATTGGATAGTTCTGGTGCAATAAGGTAGGAAAGTGTAGCAGCAATAAAGGCGAGTATGGTTGGATACCAGACCACATTATATATCCACTGAAGCCATATGGTTATAAATCCGGCTCGTTTGCCGAATGCTTCTCTGACCCAAACGTAAATTCCGCCAGTATTGGGGTAGGCAGTTGCTAATTCTGCAGCGACTAGTGCTACAGGGATAAAAAAAGCGAAGGCCGCAATAACGTAATAGGAGATTAATGATAAACCAAGTTTTGCGCTAATAGGCAAAGTTCTTAAACTATCGACAGCAATTATGTTAATCATTACCAAGGAAAAAACGCTCAAAACCCTCTTTGAATGATTCATAATTTAGAGATCCTTAACGGGTATAGAAAGAGAAACTGAACGGTATGTGTGCGTTGTTATTAGTAGAACCATTAAAATTGACAAATAAAAAAACACCCATAGACACGGATTCGCTGTATGTAGTTAACAGGTGAATGTAGCATTTTAGCTAAAAAAAAACAATGATCATAGGATATCCTAGCAAGGTCATGTTGAAGACTCATCAGAAACAGAAATCTTTGATTCATACATATCTTCATCTGGGTTGATTTACAGGCTGTAAAAAGCAGTCCTTTAGATGAAACAGCTCCATTATTGCACATTGGAATTTTAAAGAAATATGAAGGCGCTCCTTAGCCAAGGAGGGTCGGATGTACTATATTTAATAAAGAGCCAGGAATTTAATGATGGTTGTTTCGTGCTGATTTAGATTAATCCTCAACCTCAACCTCAACAAAAGGATTTGATTTATGGACCCCTTATTATGGACACCTTAAGATCTAAACGATCTAGGAATTTAACCAGATATCGCAAATGCTGGTTTATGAGAACTCTATCAAGTGCGCTCACTGCTTTTTTACTGTGTCCTACTATACTCTATGCCGTGCCATTAGCTATTCCTCAGATTCCGCTTGTCATAGCAAGCCCTACTCATCCTCAAGTATTGATACTAATAGGAAATTCTCAATCGATGGACGGTAACTGGAGCGGGGCAATTATGACTGGTTCGGGTTCGCTGTCGAGCAGTTTAACCTCACTTTACAATTCAAGCTCACCTGTAAATTATACGGTTCCAGCGGGTTTTACTCCACCAGTACAAGGCCCGGATGTAAATGGTTTGGCACCTTATACCGTTATTCAGGGCGGAGTTAAGGTGGATAATAGTCCCAGTCGATTAAATGTAGCTAAAGAAGCAGTCAAGGCGATTATTGAACATTATATACTTACAACAGATTTTGCCTTGGGGAGCTACAGCACCAGCAACATCAGTGTTTATAATACCTGGGTTTATTACATGTCGCCTCAAAGCAGTAATTTTATTTTTACTGATACGCAAATTGAAGGTAATCGATATGTCACTAATCCTTGCTATAACTATGAATCAGCATCGTCTACTGTTGCAAGCAATTGCTCATCCATCGCTACTCTCTATGGTCCTAATGAAGTGTCTTCAAGCCCGTATATGCAGATTGGAAACTCCAGTGACGATTCCATAATTAACGACATACTGTATACTTCAAGTGCATTCCCTGCCGTCTTTGTCAGTTATAACGGTCCAACACCATCAAACCCATTCCCTCCAAATTATACTATATCCAATTATAATCAGGGGACCGTCAAAATGACATATGCCAAAACAATACCCTCTATTGGCGGTTTTTCTACATCACCTACAAATGCTGGTTTTGTCCCTTTTTCACAGCAGGTGATGTATGCGCAACGCGGTTTCGCATATTACAGTGCCAACTCTTTTAATACAGGAAATGTGCTGGTTAATATGACTAGCGCTGGAATAAATCCAACTCCTACAAGTTTTGCCAATGCACTCAATGCCTTTTTGCCCTTTTTGAAACCGGAAACAAACTCAAAAGCTACTACGGAAATAAAAGCATCTGCTACCCAGTCTCCTCTTGCAGGACTGCTAACCAGGGCAGAGAGTTTTATGAAGACTGTTGGAACAACTAGTGGCAATTGCCCACAAAAAAAATACGTTATTCTGATTTCAGACGGTTTGCCAACTCAGGACCTCCAGGGCAGATATTGGCCGCCATTAGGCAGTGCAGCAGCAGTAGGGTACGGTGTCACCGCAACATTCAAGGCCGATGGGTCACTCCAAAGTACAAATGATCAAGCTTTGGCTGATACGATAGATCAAGTAACTAACCTGAAAAATAGTGGAGTTACAACTTATGTTATTGGTCTGGGAGCTGGCGTTGATCCTACAGTTAATCCACAAGCTGCCGCGACACTAAAATCCATGGCAGTAACAGGCGGTACGGGAGATTATTATCCGGCCACAAGTCCCGAAGAGCTAGTCAATAGTTTGAATGCTATTCTGGCAAATATTCAACATGGCTCTTTTTCAACTTCAGCTTCAACGGTCAGTTCAACCCGTATCAATACCAACAGTGTCCAATATCAAGCTAATTTTACCACAAAAGACACACCTTACGAAGATTGGACTGGAGAATTGATGGCGATAAAACTTGATCCGAATACAGGTATACCAACAAGTACTGTCTTATGGTCAGCACAATCACAACTGGACTCTTTAGTCGCAGGAACAGGGTGGTCAACAAACCGCAAAATAGCTACTTGGGATCCCTTGGCAGCAGTTGGAGTTCCCTTCAGATGGACCAGTATTAATTCAACCCAACAATCGCAATTACAGCCTTCAGATCTATTAGGAGAGCAGAGATTGGAGTATATCCGGGGTAATAGTGCATTGGAAAAAAGAAATGGGGGGGCATTCCGCGATCGTTCTCATGCGCTGGGGGATATTGTTGACAGCCAAGTCATCTACGTTGGCTCTCCTGATGCTTCTTATCTAACAACGAGTTATATCGATTTTGCAAAAGCAAATGCTAATCGGCAGTCAGTTCTCTATGTAGGGGCAAACGATGGAATGCTTCATGCTTTTCATGCGACTACAGGTCAAGAGCTGTTCACCTTCATCCCCAATGCCGTTTTTAAAAATCTCGATCAACTGACCTCTACCCTCTATAACCAAAATCATTCATTCTTTGTTAATGGTTCGCCAGAAAGTGGCGATGTGCAATTTTCCGATGGTTCTTGGCACACCCTTCTCGTGGGAGGGGAAAATGCAGGCGGCCGGAGTATCTATGCTCTTGATATTACTAACCCGACAAGCTTGGGTACTGAAGCCGCACTGTCAAATGCTGTCTTGTGGGAATTCACTGATACTGATTTAGGACTTACATACAGCGTACCGCAAATTGGTCAAATAGGAACAAGCTCTTCTTTTTTAAATTTTGCTGTCTTTTTTGGTAATGGCTATAACAGCCCGAATAATACCTCGGTACTTTATGCAGTTAATCCGCAAACAGGAGCATTAATAAGAAAGATAGATCTTTGCGCCGCCGTTGCTTCAGCCTGTAATGTTAATTTACCGCAAGGGGTATCAATAGTTGCGTTAGCTCAAAAAAATGGTCTGCCATCGGAACCTATTACAGTAGTCTATGCAGGCGACATACAAGGTAATCTATGGGCAGTTGATGTTTCATCTAGTGATCCTGCAAGTTGGAGTGCTCGAGTACTGTTTCAAGCAAGAGATTCTCTCGGTGTTCCTCAGCCTATTACATCGACTCCTATAGTGACTTTAAATCCAAATTACCCACGCACTCAAGGACTTTTTATTCTGTTTGGGACGGGACAACTTTTGACAACGTCCGACTTAGCCAATAATCAAACCCAAACAATTTATGGGGTATGGGATAAACCACTTTCTTCAACAACCTATACTCGCGCTGATCTGCAACAGCAAACATTAACCCTGGTTAATTCATCTACCTCTGGTTTATTCACAAACATTATAACCGCAACGACCAATACCATAAACTGGAGTAACAAAGTAGGGTGGTTTGCCGATATGCCTATACCAGGTCAAAGAGTGATAACCAATCCTGAGCTAATTAACGGAGCATTTATTGCAACGCTCAATACCCCCCCACTTACTTCGTGCGTATTTGGATTCTCATCCATGCTTTTAGAATTGAATTTCTTAAATGGGGGCGCTTTCCAATATGCTCGATTTGATCTGAATAGTGACAATGCTTTTAATACGGCAGATCGATACAATGGATCATATCCTGTAGGGATTGGTTTATCGAGTAGTTATGCGAACTCACCAACTATTCTGGGACCTGATAAGAATGGCAATCTGGTGATTCTGGTCACGCAATCTGATAAAACACAAACATCGGTTATTGCGCCTAACCGTACTCCAAGAAAAATAGGCTGGTGGCAAATTCAATAGAGGATAGGGTGGTATTTATTGAAGGCTTCGATAAGCTCGCAATGACACAACTTACACACCCCTGAACGCTACGTGCTCACACTTAATCTTCTTGCAACGATGGAATCAATTAGCAGATAAAGGGTAGCCTGGGTGCGGTCCGTAGGACCGAAACCCGGGTTTCACTACGTTTCACCCAGGCTACGGAGACATCAATAATTAGAATTAAGCACACAAGTTGCGTAATACGTACTGTAAAATGCCTCCATTTTTATAGTATTCCAATTCATCAGCTGTATCGATGCGGCAGAGTGCTTTAATTTCTTCAGTGTGACCATTAGCACGCTCTATAGTAACAGCTACCATAGCACCAGGAGTTAATGAGTCAGATAGAGCAATGCTGATTCGCTCATTACCTTCCAATGATAGAGTTTTACGAGTCATGCCATCACTAAACTGCAAGGGCAAAACACCCATCCCAATTAAGTTGGAACGATGAATACGTTCAAAACTTTCAGTAATAACAGCTTTTACACCAAGCAAATTAGTACCTTTTGCCGCCCAATCTCTTGATGATCCAGTACCATATTCTTTACCGGCGATGACAACTAACTCTTGTTTATTCGCCTGATAGAGCATGGACGCATCATAAATTGGCATCACTTCACCCGTTGGGATGTAACGAGTGATACCGCCTTCTTGACCAGGTGTCATTTCATTACGGATACGTATGTTTGCAAAGGTACCCCGCATCATGACTTCATGGTTACCACGACGAGAACCATAGGAATTGAAATCTTTTTCACTGACCCCTTTTGATTTCAAATATAACCCGGCAGGTGAACTTGCTTTAATTGAACCGGCTGGAGAAATATGATCCGTAGTAATTGAATCTCCAAACAAGGCTAATATATATGCGTCTTTTATCGGTTTAATCGAATCGGGTTGCGCCTTAAGATTTTCAAAGAAAGGGGGATGCTGAATGTAGGTCGAATCAGCATTCCACTCATAGGTTTTACCGGAGCTGGTTTTAATAGCTTGCCAATGAGCATCTCCCTGGAATACTTCAGCGTATTCCTTGCGGAACATTCCTCCGCTAACCTTGGCAACTTCCTCAGCTACTTCTGCATTAGAGGGCCATATATCTTTAAGGAATACATCATTTCCTTTACTGTCTTTACCTAATGGATCTTTGCTTAAGTCAGTGCACGTAGTACCACTTAACGCATAGGCTACGACTAAGGGAGGGGAAGCAAGCCAGTTAGCTCGGACTTGTGGATGAACACGGCCTTCAAAATTACGGTTTCCAGAAAGAACGGCTGATACCACGAGATCATTATCTGTAACACAGTGTGCAATAGCATCTGGAAGAGGACCTGAGTTACCAATACAGGTAGTACAACCATAACCTACCAGATTAAATCCCAGCTGGTCCAAATACGTTTGCAAACCAGCATGTTTAAGGTAATCAGTAACCACTTTTGAACCAGGAGCTAAAGAGGTTTTAACCCAGGGTTTGCGTTGTAAACCTTTTTCAATTGCTTTTTTAGCCACCAAACCTGCAGCCATCAGGACGCTGGGATTAGAGGTGTTGGTACAACTGGTTATTGCTGCAATGACTACATTTCCATGTTTCATTTTGTAGTCTTTATTTTTTACTATAAAGTCAGTATTCTTTTCTGACTCTTTGCCTGTTTCCTTTAAAAACGCATTGAATTCAACAGGCAATGTACTCAAGTTTACTTTATCCTGGGGTCTTTTGGGACCAGCGAGAGACGGTTCTACCGTATTTAAATCTAATTGTAAGGTATCAGTGAACACAGGATCTTCGCTGTCTTTGTCATACCACATACCCTGAGCTTTTGCATAGGCCTCAACTAAGGCTATAGTATGTTTATCACGACCAGTTAATTCCAGATAACGAATGGTTTCTTTATCAACAGGGAAAAAGCCACAGGTAGCACCATATTCGGGAGCCATATTAGATATAGTCGCTCTGTCAGCGAGTGGCAAATCATTAAGACCTGGGCCGTAAAACTCAACAAACTTGCCTACCACCCCTTTTTTTCTAAGCATTTGGGTTACTGTAAGCACCAGGTCAGTAGCTGTAATACCTTCTTTCAGTTTTCCGGTGAGTTTAAACCCGATAACTTCAGGGATTAACATGGATACGGGTTGTCCAAGCATGGCTGCTTCAGCTTCTATTCCGCCAACGCCCCAACCTAAGATACCTAATCCATTAATCATGGTGGTATGAGAATCAGTGCCTACCAAAGTATCAGGGTAAGCAAATAATTGACCGTCATCCTCACTACTCCACACGGTCTTACCCAAGTATTCCAAATTAACCTGATGGCATATCCCTGTTCCTGGAGGAACAACCTGGAAGTTAGAGAATGCTTTTTGCCCCCAACGCAAAAATTCATAGCGCTCATTGTTGCGTTCCATTTCTATTTCGGTGTTTACTTCAAGAGAGTCTTTGGTACCAAACTTATCCACCATAACCGAGTGATCAATAACTAAATCAACAGGGGATAGCGGAGAGATTTTATCGGGATTACCTCCCATTTTTACTATAGCCGTTCTCATGGCGGCCAGATCAACAACTGCTGGAACCCCGGTAAAATCCTGCATCAGGACTCGAGCTGGCCGAAAAGCAATTTCATGCTGTGAGGTTTTGGTTTGTAACCAGTCAGCAATGGCCTTAATATCTTTAGTGGTCACTGTAGTATCGTCTTCAAAACGAAGTAAATTTTCAAAGAGTACTTTCAGGGAGTATGGAAGGCGACTAATCCCTTTAAAATTTTTCTGTTCTGCTTCTTTCAAGCTGTAATAATGATAGGTTTTGCCATCAACATTTAATTGACTTTTTGTTGATAGACTGTCATGGCCTACTTTCATAAAAAAACTCCCGAATTCAAAACCATAATCATAGCTTATATTTGGCAAATTATCATGGGTCTTGTGAATGTATTTGGAGATTACATTCTCATATTAATTTTGTGAGCATAGGCTATCATTAGATCTAGGAACACAACAGATCCCTCTGTTGAGATCTACACTGAAGAATATTTGTTAACACGAGTTTAATTTTCTTTACAGGTTGGGTTGGTATGAATATTGCTTGTTAAGAGTCAGCGTACAAGGAGTGTTAATATGCTTGATTTGACTTACTTTATTCTTAATTCATCTTCACCTGCAGAACCTTCTATAAATCCTCAGACCTCCCTTGGGTTAGAGCAATTTTTAGAGTTAACAGATGATTCGATAGATAAAGACAATCTTATCCTCGATCCCTCATCTTTCGTCTTATTATTTGCCGAAATATTGGCGAATACTCCTGTCAAAAGTGAGATTAATTCCAGTTCAAGTGGCCTTGACCCAAACACAGCTAATGCCTCGACTGCAGATCTGGAGAATATGGGGAAGTCGACTAACAAAGAGGATATGACCAACAGGATGGATCTGGCAAGAAGTGAAAATCAAACAAGCATAAAAAATGAATTGCCCATTAATAGTGGGACTCTGAATATCGCTATTGATAACCAAGCGGGAAGTGCTGCTCTTCAAAAGAATGTACCGTCATTACTCGATAATCAGTTTAATACTGGTTCTAATCTGGAGCAATTTCCTCCTGATAGTTTAGAAAATAATGTGGCCCTGGCATGGATTAATTCGGAAAATTTTCAACCCCCGATGTCTGCTTCCGCAACTAATGAATTGGCGGATGAAGTTTATCCTGAATCAGAGGCTCCATCAGTGGAATTAGCAGAGTCAAATAAATTAACTGAAATAGTAAAAAAGGATGCCCCTCCTAAGAATAGTAAAATCCTGGATCCGATACCTGTAAACGACAAAGTGACACCAAACTCTAAAGATGATTGGTATAAAAGTGATCAATTTGCAACAACTCCTTTATCTGAAATGGATAGCGTAAGCCTTAAGCAAGAGCTTCAAATAAATAGCAACTTATCAGAAAATGGCCAATATATAATCCAACCTAATGCGTTTGCCAATAAGGAAAATCAAATCGCGACAAACATTCCCGAAGTTAAGACTCTTGAGATTCCAGTTGACCTCAATCATTCGCAATGGACCAATAAATTTTCCGAGCATATTATCTGGTTAGGACATCAAGGGATTAAAAGTGCATTGATTAAAATACACCCGGAGGATTGGGGGCCGTTAGAGATTAGTATCAAAGTGGTTAAGGACTCAGCCTCTGTTAATATAAACAGTCATAACAGTCATGTGCGTGATATCGTGGATCAAGCTCTACCAAAATTAAGGGAGATGATGTCTGAGCAAGGATTAAATTTATCTGATGTTCATATTGGGTCAGATGCAGATTCTCGTCCATTTGCTCATCATAACAATGTTCCCTCTGAAGAAGTACTCATGATCAACCCCGATGATGAGATTCAATTGACTCCATTAACTAAAAGACCTCAGGAAGGGATAATTGATTATTTTGCTTAGGGTATTGTTTACAGAAGTTATATCTGGTTATCGAAATTAATTAGGTTGGAATCAATCCAACCTAATTAATCATTTGCTATAAGCAACGTCTGGAACAACGAATAGCTCGACCACTCCAGCGATCGATGAGGCAAGTTTGTCGGCAGCCATATCCTATAGAACGCCAACCGGTCCAATAGGATCTACGAGGATAATGTCTTGGACCATAATAGATATATCCTGGGCGATAGTATCCTCCATTATAACTATGATAGCCGATGAAATAAGCCAATTGAGTGCCAGGAGCTGGTGATACACTATTATTGGCATTGGCGCAACCATAATAAAAGGTACCTATCAACAGCATGAAAGATGCGAGAAGTAAAGGCATTAATCGATATTTAGCACGTACTCTCTCCATGATGCATTCCTTTTTTTTGATGTATCTTCAACAGTATAGTCCAAAAATTAGCCGATAAGTGTTTTAAAAACACCATGCTGCATCGTTTGAAAGGGAAAATATAGGGACTCGATAGCTTTTATGAAAAAGGACTAGTAGCATTGTAAGAAGAATTTTTCTCAAGGTTTTGAATATGGCGGGTAGTGTAGTTTTAATCACTGGATGTTCGAGCGGTATTGGTTTTGATACTGTTTTTGCTTTACAGAAAAGAGGACATCGTGTCATTGCGTCCTGTCGAAAAATTGAAGACGTACAAAAACTATCAGCTAAAGGGGTTGAAACTCTCCTTTTGGATGTAAACGATTCCATTTCCATTCATCATGCGTTCTCTCAGTTATTAAGCATGACATCAGGGCGATTGGATGTCTTGATTAATAATGCAGGTTACGGTCAAGCCGGAGCTTTAGAAGATATATCTCGTGACGTGCTGCGTAAGCAGTTTGAAACTAATGTATTTGGCCTTATGGAGTTAATTAATCTCGTTATTCCGGTGATGCGGCAACAAGGACAGGGGCGGATTATTAATATCAGTTCGGTACTCGGTATTATTAGCATGCCGTTTCGTGGTGCCTATAATGCTTCAAAATATGCAGTAGAGGGTTTAAGCGATACTTTAAGATTGGAATTACATTCTTCTGGTATTCATGTGGTTACCATAGAGCCTGGACCAATAGAAAGTCGGTTTAGGGATAATTCGGTAGACAATTCATTACAAAATATAGACATGGAAAACAGTTATTTTAAAAAGCAATATGAGTCCATGCTTACGAACTATAAGCAAGTCAAGGCCAACTCTTTTTTTACTAAAAAAACGGATACCGTTATTAAAAAATTAATCCACGCTATTGAAGCCCAAAGACCTCGAACGAAATATCCGGTGACTCTACCCTCTCATTTGTTTATTTTTTTGAAACGTATATTAAGTACGAGACTACTTGATAAGTTATTTTTATTTTTGTCAAAAAAAGAATTGTCTTAAAAACGGTTGGGTTTTGGATGCAGATTTCCCTTTTGAAATAATTTTAAACAAAAAATACCCTCCTTAAAAAGGACTGTACATTTAGCGCTCAAATGGATACTATAAATAAATATGAAAGAGAAGCTTAAATTAATTAATTATTTAATTCTATTTAGTATGGTTTTATTTATTGTAAAACCCGTGCTATCTCATTTAATTGAAAATCAGGTACAACAAAATACTCAATATAGTGCGACTTCAAGCCCGTGTTCGAGTAGAACCGTTGTTGTATCTTCCTGTGCCTCTTCATGGTTATATACACTGGCTGAGGATGAGTTCGGAATAGATGCTTACCTGTTCCTTCTTGCTGGACTGCTTTATTTCGTTATCCCTAAATTTACTTATAACTCCCCCACTTCCTCTCTCTTTAAACCACCCATTTTCATTTAAGTTCATTCCGTTGACAATTGATCTTTCAACTCCGCTACGGGTTGGATTTTTTGACAGACCATGAAATTCTGCAGAACGTAGAAGACAATATTTCTTGAGCATATGTCAAATCAAGGGCTTTAAAGATTAATTCTCAACAGACTCTATTTTTGTATTTATTCAATTAATTACTATTAGGTTACAAAATTAGGAAACTAAAATGAGAACATCAATTAATATGATCAGCATTTCGATACTGATGCTACTTGCTAATGTGGTTTGGTCTGCAACACCGGGTTTTGAGAGTTCCAGTCCGGACACTGTCATGCATTTTATTCAAGGAAACAATGCTTTTGTTTACCTAAGTGCTTTTTTTGGTTTAGGTATATTATTAGCTTTTACACCCTGTGTTCTGCCTATGGTACCTATTTTATCGGGAATCATTGTTGGACAAAAATCGTTATCTACTCAGAAAGCGTTTAAGTTATCCCTAAGCTATGTAATCGGAATGGCGATTACTTATGCCGGAGCAGGAATGCTCGCTGGGTTAATGGGTAGTACTATCCAGACTATGATGCAACGCCCTTTGGTAATCGTACTATTCAGTATGATTTTCATTATTATGGCTTTATCGATGTTTGGACTTTTTGAATTAAAATTACCATCTGGATTGACAGGTAAAATGAATGGAGTAGGTCACTCTGGCGCCCAACGTAACTATATCTCCGTTGCCTTAATGGGGGTGTTATCCACGTTGGTTGTTTCTCCTTGTGTCACTGCACCTTTGATTGGTGTTTTGAGCTATATCGGTCAAAAAGGGCAGGTATTAATGGGGGGATTAATCTTGTTTGTAATGGCATTAGGAATGGGTATCCCCTTACTTATTGTAGGTTCTGGATATGGGTCGGTATTGCCCAAAACCGGCTCCTGGATGATAAAAATCAAGCACTTTTTTGGTTTGATGATGCTGGGAATTGCCATCTGGATGCTCTCACGAATACTGGATGGATCATTAATCAAAATTTTATGGGCTGCTTTAATGATCATTGGAAGCATTAGTTTAGGTAGTTTGCAATCGCAGAAAAGTAAAAAAGGCTTGGTGTTTCAAGCTATTGGAGTCCTGGCGATAGTTTATGGAGGGATTATTCTTTATGGACTTGCTGTTTCTATTTTTAATCCTTCTCCACAGAATATTGCTACCGAAAATCAATTTATTAAGGTCAGCAAACTCAGTGAGGTTAAACGTCAATTGGAACTGGCTAAAAAAAATCATAAAGCAGCTTTCGTTGAGTTTTCAGCGAATTGGTGTGGTGATTGTCAGGACATGGATTCAAAAGTATTCAATCAACCTCAAATAACACAAGCGATGTCAGGATTAGTTAATATTAAAGTGGATATCAGTGATAAGAGCAGGGAAGTTGAAGAGATCAAAAAAGCATTTGGAATTTACGGAACCCCAACCATGCTTTTTTTTGATACTCATGGAACACCAATTACTGAACTGAGTGCTGCAGGATTTGTATCTGAATTATCCATGCTTGATTTGTTAAGCAAAGCGCGACAATCATCCTGAACTAAAAATTAGATGGTTGGCTGATTGAATAGTTTTCAATGAGTCAGCCATAAAATAATGAGTAGGGCATAGAATTCCATTCAATGTAAATAAACAATAAATTTTGTTAAAAATGAAGAAAAACCTTAATTTGTTTGCTAATATCTTATTGAGTTCAAAATAAAAAAACCAATAACTATCAAGGAAGTAATACTATGAAAAAATCAACTTTAGCTGTAGCTGCATTGCTAACTGCATTGTCAACAGTTCCTGTAATGTCTGTAGCGTATGCTGATGATACTTCTGCTACTACCTCTTCAGGATGTGCTGGATGCAAAGGTTGTGCTGGTTGCAAAGGATGCAAAGGATGTAAAGGTTGTCAGGGTTGCAAAGGCTGCAAAGGTTGCCAAGGCTGCAAAGGTTGCAGTGGTGACTAGTATTTAGTTTGGATCATATTAAGAGGTAGTATTTACTACCTCTTCCTTCTATATAGTAATCATTTTTTTTATGTAGTAATCATTATGCAGACTAATTCAGAATTTACTTTGCCGGACTTAAGTAAGTGGAATCAGAAGATTTTTCTGGGGCATGCTACTCAGGTGTTAGAAGCACAACAACAAATGACTACCAATAAAGGTAAAAACATTCTTCATTATACGCTAAAAAAAAAGCGCAGGCATGAGCGAATGAGTCATTATCCTAAGGGTGATCGTATTGATCACAGTACCGGATCTCAATACTTTTATCATTGCCATAGAGAAAATTTTGAAAGTACCGAACATGGTCATTTTCACTGTTTCATCAGATATAAGCACATTTCAAAACGCATAAAACCCGCTCCTTTATCTGATTGGGATAAGTATATGGATAATCCCATGACACACCTGGTAGCAATAGGCATGAATCAATTTGGACAACCGATACGCCTGTTCACTGTCAATCGTTGGGTTACCTCTGAAGTTTGGTATGAGGCGAAACATGTAGATTATTTTCTCAAACGCTACAAGATGACTTTAATGGATGATCCCTATTGGCAGGTGTTAGATAAGTGGGTAGAAGGCATGCTTCATTTATTTGCTCCTCAGATTTCCTGGTTACATCAAGCTCGTGATAAGCAAATACAAAAACATCAAGCTCTTGATGCAACCAGTAATCCCTATACAGATTATAGCATTGAAGAACTTTCAGAGATAAACATCGATTTAAAGAAACAGATTGAATGGATAATTAGTTGAAAGTCTGAAGAAATCTTCTTGCTTACTTGCTAGCTAAACCGATACAATGTGCTCTGATTTTGGGATCAGAACATATAACGAATAAACGAACAGTAAACTTGGCGGGAGGTCATTTACTAGCCTCCAAAAATTAATACCTTCTTGTTTAAGGGATTCATGCAAAAGCCTACTGAAATTCTTGATTTTTCGTCCTTTTCTCGTGAAGAGATTACCCAGTTGCTTCGCGATCATCATTTGAGCCTTTCTGCTGACGAAGCTTTAACCATACAGAATGAATTTCTTAAAAGACCTCCCACGTTAGCTGAGTGTGTCCTTTGGTCTATTCAGGGTTCAGAGCATTGTTCCTATAAAAGCAGCCGAGTTCATTTAAAACAATTCAATACCGATGGACCTCACGTTATTCTCGGTGCAAAAGAGGATGCTGGAGTGGTTGCTGTAGCCCGGGACAATCAAGGCCATCGCTACGGGGTCGTTATTAGCCATGAATCACATAATCATCCTTCGCAAATTGTTCCCTATGAAGGAGCGGCCACAGGGGTTGGTGGTAATGTGAGAGATGTGTGTTGCATGGGCGGAGAAGTGATTGCCTTGGCCGATAGTTTGCGGTTCGGTGATATCAACCGCTCTCATACCCATTGGATACAAGAAGGTGTTGTATCAGGCATAGCCGGTTATGGTAATCCGTTGGGGATTCCTAACATCGCAGGCGATGTTTATTATGATGCTGGCTATAATGAAAATTGTTTGGTAACTGTGGTGACTCTGGGGATTGTCAGAGAGGATCAGATCATTCATTCCTATGCTCCAACAGATGCGCAAGACCACGTTTTCATTCTGGTTGGAAAACCTACTGACAACAGTGGTTTTGGTGGTGCCAGTTTTGCTTCGACCACCTTGGAAGAAGATTCAAAAGAAAGAAATAAAGGGGCAGTTCAAGAGCCTAATGCCTTTTTGCAAAGACATATTCTGAAAGCTAATTATGCTTTATTTAATTTACTAAGAGAAAAAAAATTAATTGATAGAGTGGGGTTCAAAGATCTGGGTGCTGGAGGGGTTGCCTGTGCCAGTATTGAGTTAGCTGAAGCCGGCGGTGCCTATGGTGCCGAAATTGACTTGGAGAAAGTACCCACAGGAATGACAGGGCTTTTATCATCAGTCATACTCTGTTCCGAAACTCAGGAACGATTTATGTGGGTAGTGCCGCCAGATTTGGCAGACACCATCCTGGACCATTATAATCAGACTTTTGCATTGCCTAAGGTTTCAGAAGGAGCCTGCGCTGCTATTATCGGTAAAATTCGCAATGACGGCATGTATGTGGTTAATTACCAGGGAAGAGAACTGGTTCGAGCTAAAGTACCTGATGTAACTAAAGGGATAGTTTATAGCAGACCATTTGTATCGAAAGAGACGATCATTCAAGAACCTGATTTAGCTCCGCCAACAGATTATAACGTTATCTTATTACAGCTTTTGGGTCATGAAAACATTGCCTCCAGAGCCCCCGTTTTTGAGACCTACGACAAACAGGTTCAAGGTCGGACTCATATAGAAGCAGGTTGGGCTGATGCGGGGGTAATGCAGCCTTTTAACGAAGATAAATATCCTGAAGAAATTCGTAAAACAGGTATTGCCTTATCTTTGGATCAAAATCCTCTTTATAACAAAATTGATGCTTATTGGGGGGCTGTAAATGCTGTAGTAGAGTCCGTTCGTAATATTACTGCAGTAGGTGCAGATCCTGTTGCCTTAACGGATTGCCTCTGTTTTGGTAATCCAGAAAAACCAGAACAGATGGGAGAGTTTGTTGATGCAGTGAGAGGGATTGTTGATGCATGTGCCTCTATTCACCTAAAACAATATCCAGATGCAACGTTACCCGTAATTGCTGGAAACGTTTCTTTATATAACGAGTCAGCAAAAGGCTCTATTCCACCCAGTCCAATGATTAGTTGTTTAGGTACACTTCCAGATATTGATTATTCGGTTACTTTTGATATTAAAAAAAGCGATAGTATTCTGATCTTGATTGGAGAAAGGAAAGATGAATGTGGTGGGAGTGTCTATTATCAATTGTTTGGAGAGTTGGGCTCCCAAATACCTAAACCTGATTTAAAAACGCTGAGTCGTGAAATCCAATGTGTTTCTGCGGCAATCCAACAAGGGTTGATTCTGGCAGCACATGATATTTCTGAAGGTGGGGTGGCTGTAGCTTTGGCTGAAATGAGCTTTAAAAATTCCATAGGAATAAAGGTAGACGTTAAGGGCGATTTATCTACTGAAAAGCTTTTATTTAGTGAGTCAGGCGGTTTTGTTCTTGAGGTAGACGAGAAGCACAGTTCAACTCTAGATGTATTATTCACTCAATATCAAGTGCCTTATGTGATTATTGGCCACACTATAAGCCAACCCGTTTTGCAGATAAATTCAGTTATAAATCTGCAAATAAGTGAAGCCCGACATCCATGGGAACATGGTTTAAGAGAGAGGTTATTATAATGACTACTATCAATTACAAAACTGCTGGAGTCGATATAGAAGCCGGGAATGAAGCAGTACGACGTATTAAGCGTAATGTGGAAAAAACCTTTTCCCCCCAGGTGTTAACAGGAATTGGTAGTTTTGGTGCCATGTATGATTTAAAACCCCTTATGGAACAATATAAACATCCGGTTATGGTGCAAAGCATCGATGGTGTTGGTACCAAGATGATGGTCGCTCGAATGATGCAAAAATTTGATACTATAGGAATAGATTTGGTAAGTGCCACTACGAATGACATCATTGTTTTAGGGGCAAAACCTTTGACCCTCCTGGATTACATTGCAACCGATCATTTAAAGCCCCAGCATATTGAGGAAATTATTATAGGGATGACTAAAGCCTGCCTGGAAAATAATATCTCCCTGGTTGGTGGTGAAACCGCTGAAATGCCAGATACTTATCTTCGAGGTGAACATGATTTGGTAGGTATTATTACTGGAGTGGTTGAGAAGGCAGATGCTGTTTTAGGTAAAAATATAGCTGCGGGGGATGTGGTTTTAGCCTTTCCATCCAGTGGACTACATACAAATGGATATTCATTGGCAAGAAAGTTATTTTTTGATGTAGGTGGTTTCACCGTTGACTCAAAAATTCCTGAGCTGGAGCAGACCGTTGGTGATGCTTTATTAGCTCCCCATATTAATTATACTAATCCTGTTCTACATCTGCTTGATAATAAAATATCCATAAAAGGTATGGCACATATCAGTGGCGGTGGGGTATTAGAAAATATTCCCAGAGTATTACCTTCGCATTGTTCAGTTGAGATTCATAAAAGCAGATGTCCAGTGCTCCCTGTTTTTAATGTATTGCGATCCTTAGGGCAGTTAGATGATCAGGAAATGTATCGCACTTTTAACATGGGCATTGGTTTAGTGATGATAGTATCCCCTGATGTGGTTGCAGAAATGTATTTACTACTCAAGAGTTATCCCGATTTTCCTCTTTATGAAATTGGACGGGTAGTATCCGGTAAGCCTGAAGTGAGACTATTCTAATGAAGATTGCTATTGTGCAATTCCCTGGTTCCAATTGCGAGCGTGAAACCATACTTGCAGTCCGTCGCGCAGGAATGATTCCGGTCGAATTCCTATGGAATGAATCGCATCTTAAATTACGTGAGATGGATGGATATATTCTTGTGGGTGGTTTCTCGTATGAAGACCGATCTCGTGCAGGAATAATAGCTGCCCTTGATCCTGTCATGCAGGAAATTAAAGTACAAAGTGAACTGGGAAAACCTGTTTTAGGAATTTGTAATGGTGCTCAAATTCTGGTTGAAACCGGATTGGTACCTGGATTGGTAAATAACCAATTGGGCATGGCGCTTAGCGAAAATAAACGAATCGTTGATGGAAAAATATTAGGTACGGGTTTTTACAATAATTGGATCTATATGTGTACTCGTACCCACAGAAATAATGCGTTTACCCGACATATGTCGAAAGAATCGATTCTCAATGTTCCTATAGCTCATGCTGAAGGACGTTTTGTGATGCCTGAACAATTAGTACAGGAAATAGAGAAAGAGGGTTTAAACGTTTTTCAATATTGTGATGAACAAGGCAATATCAGTGATAATTTTCCGGTGAATCCTAATGGCTCCATGCTGAATATTGCGGCTGTAATGAATAAAGCGGGTAACGTAATGGCGATGATGCCCCATCCGGAGCGTACTCCTGCAGGAGATGGAATATTTCTCTCCATGAGAGATTATATAACAGAAGCTAAGCCATTTCAGCCTTCATACTTATCTTATAAACCTGCACTTGAACCACTCACTCATTATCTCAAAGAAAAACCCAGCCATGAACTCCTTGTCCAATTAATTATTACTGATAATTACGCACTCACGGTGCAAAATACTTTAAAGCAATTGGGCCTATTTGTCCGCGTGAGTCGAATGGTGCATTGGCAAATAGATTGTCATTCACCTGAAATTGTTCATCAGATAAAACAAACAGGTGTTTTATACAACGAACGTAAAGAATACCTGGTTGATCCTCAAAGCCTCTCTAACTCTTCCACTAAAGCTTTTTTAGTCAGACCCATCGATGATTTATTGGGACTACAAAAAAAACAGATGCTTCAGGACCATTTTTCGATTCAGGATGTGGAACACATCCACCATGGTCTTTTATGGATTTTTAAAAGTGAAGACGCTAAGATTAGCGACTTAACCGATGCGATATTGAATACCAATATTATTTTTAACCCTAATGCGCATAACTGCTATGAATATGAAAACTCCTAATCAAGACGCGATACATGCTGCACTTCCTTATTGTTTAACTGAAACTGCGTTTACTTTTGGCAAAAAATACAAAGGAAAAGTAAGAGATACCTATGATCTGGGTGATAAATTAATTCTGGTAACAACAGACAGGCAAAGTGCTTTTGATCGATTGCTTGCTTCTGTTCCCTATAAAGGGCAAGTACTCAATTTAACCTCAGTCTGGTGGTTCAATAACACTCAATCAATAGTTCCTAATCATCTGATTGCTGTGCCCGATCCTAATGTGGTTATAGCAAAAAAATGTACGGTTTTCCCTATTGAATTCGTTGTCCGGGGATACATCTCGGGTACTACCAGCACTTCCTTATGGACTCAATATCAAAAAGGGGCGCGTGATTATTGTGGTTTATCTTTTCCTGAGGGTTTAAAGAAAAATCAAAAATTGGATGCACCGATCTTAACGCCCACCACTAAAGAAACAGAGCATGATCGACCTATCAGTCCTAAAGAAATTGTTTCTGAAGGTTGGATGACTCAAGCCGATTGGGACGAAGCCAGTTCCTATGCCCTGCAACTTTTTCAGCATGGAATGAACGTCGCAGCAAAACACGGTTTAATTTTAGTTGATACAAAGTATGAATTTGGGCGAGATGAAGAGGGGCGTATCGTTCTTGTCGATGAAATTCATACACCTGACTCCAGTCGTTACTGGTTATCTGATAATTATCAGGAACGATTTGATGCGGGCAAAGAGCCAGAAAATATAGACAAAGAGTTTTTACGGTTATGGTTTGTTGAGCACTGTGATCCTTATCAGGATAAAGTCTTGCCTCAAGCCCCAGAGGAGTTAATTGTTACTCTATCCTCGCGCTATATTCAGCTCTATGAAATGATTACTAAAGAGCAATTTAAATATGAGGAGCATCCTGGACCCGTGAATCAAAGGATTATGCGCAATATAGAAGACTGGTTGCACTGTCATTGAGTAAAGGGTTAGTCCACACCCAAAGAGGAATGGACTAATTTATTTATCCGAAAGAATTTTTCTCAGGGGTAAGACGTATGTGCGGTATCGTTGGAATTTACAGTCATGAACCCGTCGCAGCAGAACTTTATGATAGTTTGATTCATTTACAGCATAGGGGACAAGATGCTTGCGGCATTCTGACTGGTGACGATCGGTTTTATTTTAAACATGGACTAGGTCTAGTAAGAGAATCCATTTCCGCTGATGATATTCTGCGACTACGCGGAAATGTAGGAATTGCCCATGCTCGATATCCAACGGCGGGAGGCTATAGTGAGACAGATACACAGCCTCTATGGATAGGAAGTCCTCGTGGGATTGCTCTTGCTCATAATGGTAATTTAGTTAATTATTCCGAGTTAGTTGAAGACATCTGTGGTAAACAACATCGGCATTTAAATTCTACTCTTGACTCCGAGGCTCTGCTTTTGCTCTTGGCTGATAATTTGGCTAAAGGCTTCTATTCAGATGAAGATGAAGATCAATTTTTTAAACTATTATGCGATTCAGTAAGTACTATTTATAAACGTGCTCAAGGTTCCTATTCTGTTGTCAGCCTGGTCATTGGAAAAGGTTTAGTAGCCTTTCGGGATCCTCATGGAATTCGCCCTTTAGTCTGGGGTGAGCGATTACGTGAAGACGGTACTAAAGACTATATGTTTGCTTCTGAAACAACTTCTTTTTATGCTTTGGGCTTTGAACCGAAAGGTGATTTACAAGCAGGTGAAGTAGCTTATGTAAATAACCAGGGCCAGTTATATCGTAATATACTCACTACTAAAGAGTTTACTCCCTGTATCTTCGAATATGTGTATTTTGCCAGACCTGATGCAACCCTTGATGATGTGAGCGTGTATCGATCCCGGCTACGCATGGGACAAAATCTGGCTAAAAGCTGGAAAGAAAACTATCCAGATCTACTACCCGACGTGGTCATTCCTGCGCCCTCAACAGCAAATACTGCTGCATTAGCTTTCGCTAATGAATTGGGTGTACGTTATTCTGAAGGCTTGTATAAAAATCCTTTTATTGGCCGTACCTTTATTATGCCCAATCAGGAGTCACGGTCCCGCCAGGTCCGCTATAAATTAACGCCGCAAAAAACTGAAATTAATAAAAAAAAGGTGTTGATTGTCGATGACAGTATTGTTCGCGGCACTACTTCTCGTGAAATTGTAAAAATGGTACGTGAATTTGGTGCAAAGGAAATTTATTTTGTATCCACATGTCCACCTATTAAAAACCCATGTTTTTATGGTATTGACATCCCGTCTCGCAAGAAATTGATTGCTGCTTACAAGACTGAAGAAGAGATTCGTCAATTTTTAGGAGTTGATAAATTGTTATATCAAACTGCGACAGATCTGGTAGAAGCGGTTACTCGCAGAGGAAAACATCATATGAGTCGACCTTGTATGGCCTGCATGGATGGTAGGTACATCACTGGAAATATTACAGAGGAAAAAATAAAGTCTTTAGAGAAAAAAAGACTGGACGAGAGCGAGATACAAACTGAGCTGGGGGAGTTATCCTGATGAATATTCTTGTTGTGGGTTCGGGGGCACGAGAGCATGCAATTGTCCGAGCATTAAGTCTTTCCAGGCATGAACCACATATCTATTGTTGTGGCACGTCCCATAATCCAGGGATTGAGGAAATGACCCAGGATTATTGGGTTGGTGATATTACTGACGTGAAACAAGTCACGTATCAAGCCAATCAATGGCAGATAACGATAGCTATCATTGGTCCTGAAGCGCCGTTAGAGCATGGCATGGCAGATGCCCTGGAAGCTTGTGGCTGTAAAGTAATCGGTCCTAAGCAGCAATTGGCTCAACTGGAAACAAGCAAAGCATTTACCAGGGATTTAATGAAAAAATATAATATTGCAGGCTTACCCAAGTTCAAAATATTCTCTAATCCCGTTGGAGTGAGTGACTTTCTAGCCGAGTTAGGTCCAAATAATTACGTCGTTAAAGCTAATGGCCTGATGGCCGGAAAAGGGGTCAAAGTAGCTGGAGACCATCTACACTCCTATCAGGAGGCTTTAGATTATTGCATGGAGATTTTTGCTCAGGGACAGCCTTTGGTTATAGAGGAAAAATTAATTGGTCAAGAGTTTTCTTTTATGTGTTTTTCAGATGGAAATACCCTGGTTCCCATGCCACTAATTCAAGACAATAAACGCGCTTATGCTGATGATAAAGGACCTAATACGGGTGGAATGGGCAGCTACTCTTATCCCGATCATAGTTTGCCTTTTTTAAGTCCATCTGATGTAGCGAGTGCCTGGGATATTAATCAGTCAGTTCTGAATGCTTTAATGGCTGAAATGAAGGAAAAATACATAGGAATATTGTATGGCGGGTTTATTGCTACAGCTGCCGGAGTCTATGTCATCGAGTTTAATGCTCGTTTTGGTGATCCCGAATCGTTGAATGTGCTCAGTATTTTAGAATCTGATTTTGTTGATTTATGTGTGTCTTTAACACAAGGTACTTTACAGGCTAATCAGGTTGTGTTTTCCAAAAAAGCAACCGTATGCAAATATGCCGTACCTGAAGGTTATCCGGATCACCCGGTACGTCATGCTGAAATTGACATTAATCAAGTAGAAAACAAAACATACTTGTATTTGGCTGCAGTGAATGCGGTTGAGGGGAAGCTCTATGCCACAGGTTCGCGAACCGCGGCTTATGTTGGAGTAGCAGACACCATTAGTGGCGCTGAACACATTGCAGAGCAAGAAATCAGTAACATCAAAGGACCGTTATTTCACCGAAAGGACATTGGTACTTCTGATTTAATTAATAAACGCATTGAGGCTATGAAAAGGCTGCGCTCATGATGATTCGCTTGGGAATATTAGGATCAACTCGCGGAACTAATATGCTCGCTCTTATAGAGGCAATTAATAAGGAAGTACTGCCTGCAACTATAGAAGTAGTCATTAGTAATAAATCCAATGCTTTGATCCTGGAAAGGGCAAAAAATAATGGATTAAAAGCGGAGTTTCTAAGTGCAGAGGGTTTAAGTCGTAGCGATTATGATAAGCAGATTAATGAACGGTTACTTCACTATCAGGTCGATTTAGTCGTTTTAATTGGTTATATGCGTATCTTGTCGCCTGATTTCGTTGCTTTGTGGACTAATAAGGTCATTAATGTACATCCCTCATTGCTTCCAGCATTTGCCGGGAAAATGGATGCAGGGGTACACCAGGCAGTTCTTGATTCGGGAATAAAAGAAACGGGTTGCACGATACATTATGTGACTCAGCATGTTGATGCCGGGCCTATTATTTTGCAAAAAAAATGCATGGTTTTAGCTAATGATACTGTTGATTCGTTAAAGCAGAGAGTGCAAGAGCTAGAAGGTCCTGCCTTAGTGGAAGCCATTCAACTAATTGCTCACAGTTTAAAAACATAAGGTTAGATCATTACTAAATGCTGTGGTCACGAGATACCAGTCCACAGTACAATGCGAATTATATGAACAGCGGCTGCATACGAAGCCATATTTTTAGCATCTCTTGTGGCACTACCAATCTGTTCGCTACGATTTTTGTGTCGTCGCTGCTTCTTCGCTACACTCCTCGCAACGATGGCTTCCAAAGTAGTACCATAGGTGCATTAGATATAATATATCGCCTGGATGAAAGTCTGCTTTTTATTCTTATTAGAGAAAAGTGAAGACAGAACCTGGAATATCATCCATTTTAAATATCTCATCTTCCAGGGGTTGATGTAAATCATCACAATATTCAGCAAGAACCTTGATACTGTCTGTTAAATTTATGTTGGTGTATTCAAGAAAAGAAATAAACTCAGTTATTTGTCTGTAACGTTTTTCTATCTTTATTTGGGATTCCAGATCTTGGATACGAGCATTTAATTGATTTAATTGAGGATCATTTTTTTTTCTGGCGTTGAGCTCAACTTCTGCATCTTGTTCTGTTTTAAATCCTCCCGATCTGTTTCCTTTCATTTCGGCATTAAACTGACTATTAAGTTGATTTTCTCTTTTTAGGCGATCTTTTTTTGCTAGAGCAAAATTCCATTTATTATATTTATATTCCGCTACATTAAACTGATCCACTAGACTCAATGTCTTATTGTTTAGCCATGTCGTTGTTAAGGGAGTTAATTTAGTAAAATCTTCCAGATCCTTCTCAATGTTTTCTTGTTTTAGGAGAGTAAGATGATGTTGTATGGTTTGATGCAATTCATGCAAAGGTTCAACAGACAAAACCTCAGCGAGCTTGCCCCAGTTTTTTCTTAGTTCATACCCGGCCCCGAGAATGGGGCGCGTTCTTTTAATCGGAGGGTGTGACAGGAGTTTCGTTACTTCATCTTTGTATTCTTTTGGCAAAAGCTTTGCAGTCTCAGAATGTTGTGATAATAGAATAATAAGATTGATAGTATCCTTGATGGCTCTTTTGGTATTTATATTCAATAGATCAGAAAATTTCATTTTTTAGGGTTGCCATTGGAGTTGAATAAGATAGCCGTATTTGGGGTACGTTATTATAAACAATAAATCTTATAAAAGTAGTAGCCTTTTATCCTATTAATCGTGAGTTTTCGATACACTTTGCACTGGGGACTTAAAATTAATGTGCCTCAGCAATTGGTCACCGGGTCTACGTGCCGGGACTTTTTCAAGGCATCCAGAGAAGTTAAAGCAGCTGCATAGCTGTGCTGATATGAAATGGATATGGAGAGATAATCCATATCCTATTTTAAATAAGAATTTGTTTTTTATTCTTTTAACAGAGAATTATCAATTACAGTCTGGGCTTGTTCCTGAAGATGTTGAATAATTGCATTTTTGTATTCCGGGTATTTATTTCCCAGAAACCGAGCGGCAAGAAGAGCTGCGTTAATTGCTCCTGCCTTACCTACAGCAAGGGTGCCTACTGGAATACCTGCAGGCATCTGCACTATTGAAAGCAGCGCATCTAATCCATTCGTGAATGTTGACGAGGGCATAGGTACGCCGAGCACGGGCAGACAGGTTTTTGCAGCCACAACGCCAGGCAGATGTGCAGCTCCACCCGCAGCGGCAATAAATACCTCAACACCACGTTGCTCCGCTGATTTAATATAATCAAATAACGCATCAGGTGTTCGGTGGGCAGAAAGGGCGCGTGCTTCATTTGGAATGTTTAACTTATCCAGCATTCGAGCAGTTTCTTCCATTATGGCCCAGTCTGATTTAGAACCCATAAGAATGCTTACCAGAATATTCGACATGCTTTATACCCTAGAAAAAAATTATAGTTTATTCTACACCATGCCTTTAAAAAATCGAAGTCATGTATTGTTAGATTAATCTTTTTTAGCTAGGTCAGTACTAATAAAAACAGGTCATTGCTTCCCATGACATCTATTTGAATATACAATGCACACCTTTGTTAATTGCCAATCTAATCGTCATGAAAAAAGCTAAACTAAAAAAATTTAATGCTACTGATTATTTTCAACGTGATAAAACTCATAATGGAATACCCTATGTCCTCCTTAATTCTAAAGGTATGGAAATTGTAGCTAAATACTATAATCTTAAATATGGAGTGCCTGCTTATACTACTGTTAGCAGTACTGATGAATTAGTGGAGGCTATTCGAGCGCCTGAGGTTAAAAAAATTATGAAAGGAGAGAGGGATGCTCGTCTTCTTTTTCGTGTGACCTTTCTTATGGATCATGAGAGTGGTCGTGTGCACTCAACTCCAGTGCTTTATATAAAAGAAAATAATCAATTAGGCCTGATGTATTTTGATTCTATAGGTCTGGATGCTGAATATTTAGCGCTTCTCGTAAGCAAGAGGATTAATGTATATCAAGTGAAGGACTGGCGACCCGAGGACTCTCCTCGCAAACATTATAACAGTCAAAGAGATCATTTTTCTTGCCATACGGGAGCACTCGTTTATTTTAGAGAGTTTACTGGAATAGATAATGGCCAATACCGTATGCCAGGTTTACTTGCTTCCATTCATGAAAATGCCACCCTAATTGAAAAAAACTTATATGAAGTGTGTTTGCCCGCTAACCTATTAATTACAGTTCAGGACAAACGTTTTTTTGAAATTCAACAACCTGTAGGTTCAGCTGTGGTACATAAAAAAACAGATGGATCACAAGAAACTCTTACGGAATTCTTAAAAAGATATCCTGAAACAGCTGATTTTGGCGAAGAAAAAAAGCAGCATCAGAGTGGGTATGCGAGAAAAAAGGGACTAAAATATGCTCACATTATTGAAATTCAATTCTATTTAGACCAACTTGAAGAACATCTGAAAGAAAGATTTATACCAGAATTAGCTCATCAATTTATTGCTAGTGCCAAATTAAAATTAAACGACAAACCGTCCTCAAATGGGGGGAATGAATTATTTAAATTGGCAACAAATTATCTTAATGCTAATTTAGAGTGTTCTTATAAACCGTCTTTCTTCTCTTTTCATCCTGCAAAAAAAGTAACTGAGGTAAACCACAAGAGTACTTGCATCATTATATAACATATCATGTGATCATTTAAAATTCGTAGTAAAAGGTACTATCAGGATGAAGAGAACAGCTTATTGAATCGGCTTTTATTTTTAATAATTCAGCAGTCACTAGGATCGATGATTAGGCAGTGTCATCCGGCATGTGATCTAAATTTAGAAGAGTTTGCACCAATAAAAAAGGCATCTGCAAGGACGCCTTTTTATTTGTCATTAAAGTGAACACTGTTTCATCATGGAGCTTCAGTTACAGTAATTTCTGATGCAGCACCGCGAGCTTTAGTGTCTGGATTATACATTGCTTCTGCATAAGTTGGAGGAACGATGTATTTTCCTGTATTTATTGCTTTGATTTTATAAGTAATTTGCTTGGCTGTAGAGTCAATACTGCCAAAGTAATTTACTCTATCCTCCCGTGCATCAGAAAAATCCATAGTATCGGTTTTCACTGAATCACGAACTACCTCAAAGCCGCCTGGTAAAAGATCTTCAACTGCTATATTAGTCAGGTAGGCATTATCTAAGGCACGGATTTGGATATGTACCTCAATTTCGCTACCTAAGGTGGTTGAGTTGATAACATTACCTTTTTCATCTCTATACTCTCTAAAGATTTCTATTCCTTGTTTCAGAGGGGTAGTTGGAAGTGTTTTGTCAAAACCAGCTTGTACTAACTGATAAAAGAAAGTCTGTTTATCAGGGTTATTCAAGCTGATTTGTTTGACATCAGGTGCAATAGTAACTTTTAGATAGTTACCATTACCTGTGGGATGGGTTTCTTCTTGATTATTATTCAGCGTTTCCGTTATTGACAAAGTCGCATGAGAATCGGTTGTATCATTTTGTTGATAGGCACTTAACGCTAAACTGGTGTAACCAGACAATATAGTATTAATTTCATTATTATTGATGGCCTTAACCAATTCCATTACCAATTTGTCGCCTACTTGGGGTAATAAATTAGGGAAATGCTTGGCTACAATATAAAGATACTGGGCATCAGCAATATTGCTATCATAAAAATCGGTATCAAATGTCTGTTTTTTTTGCGGTTGATAAAGACCGATTAATTGATTCGCATCATCATAACTTTTTAATAATTGATACGAACCTGCTAAATAAACAGCTGTTATATCTTTTTGCCATGCTTTCGTGCTGTCTTGCTGCAAGTACAATTGTAAATTGGCCAGATAATTGGTTGTTACTATCTCATTTCTGGTTAAAATGTAGATTGCATAAGCCTGAATTCTTGCTGCGTCCATATCAGATGCATTTTGGCTTGCCAGATTTTTAAGATAACTAATACCATTAGAGAACATATCGTTAGATACGGAAAAACCTTGCGCTCTGGCCTCAGTTAAGAAGTGCATTGCATAGACAGAGGCAAAAGTATTTCCATCATTCTCTCCCAGGCCTGGCCAATAACTAAAGCCTCCATTCGACATTTGGCGCTGACTGAGCATTTGAATTGTTGCGTTGACCTTCTCATTGATTTGCTGACTGTCTTTCGTGAACCAGGTTTGGCTGTTCATGGCCAGCAAAGGTAACGCTTTACTGGTTAATTGCTCGGTACAACCATAAGGATAATTATCCAGATAGCGTTGTAATCCAAATACCAATATTAAAGGACTGGTAGATATTGTAACATCTACATTACGATATTGGGGGTAAAGGGTTTGCATGATGTCCAGTGATTTGTTAGCGTCTTGAGACGTTCCACTGTTAATATTAGTGATGAGCGGCATTGCAGGTCTGACACTAAGTGTGGCATCCATTTTACTGGATTTACCATCCGCTTTAGCAGTAAACACTACTTTAGCAGCGCCCAATAAGGATTTAGCACGTAATTTAAAGTGTACCGTTTGCTCGCGTCCTTCTTTAATTTCTAGGGTTTGATTCGCGCTGCCTATAATTTCTATTTCTGGAGACGCAGTAAGATCCACAGTAACTTGCGTATGCTCACCTGAATCTTTGATGTTGTTAGCAACACTTGATGAGATTTCAAATTCATCTCCGGGTGCTACAAAGGTAGGGACATTCGGATTGATAATGAAGTCTCCTCTAACCTCCGCTGATGTATCTCTTGATCCAACAGAATCAGTCGATACAGCAACAGCCATTACGCGAATACTGCCATTAAAATAGTCAGGAATTTGATAAGTCAATTGTCGACTCGTCATATCTGTATCAATGATCCCAGACCAATACACTACGGGTAAATCTGTTTTTCTTTTGAATGGATTAAGACGGCTTGACATATCTTCTTCGCCATCATCACCGCCAGCCGCGGATAGTTCTCTGTCTTGAATGAATTTAGGCAGAATTTGGTCCACAGTTTGTTGCGTTAATACTTCCAGTGCATGTTTTTGGAAAAAGAAGGATAAGGGATCGGGAGTACTGTAACGACCTACTTGAAGGATGCCCTCATCCACAGCAAAGACAATTATTTTTCCAGGTTTATCCGTTTGATAGTCAATAGTGAGTGTATCACCGGGACGAGCCACCTTAGGAGTTTTTAATTCTATTTTAATATCATGATTATCATGGTTTACCGTAAAAGGTACGACACTATAACTTAGAGGACTAATAAATAACTCAGGAGATTCCCAATCGCGAATGAATGCAACATTAACGTATCCATTGCCTTGAAAATCTGCTGGTATATGGATGGTTTGTACTGAGTTGGTTGTTTCAGTTTTAAACCATTGACTGGCGTAGACTTTATCTCGCTCAATGGTGATTAAGCCTGAACCTGTATAAGGGGCGGTGATTTGTAATTCGATATCTTCATTCGCTTTATACTCAGATTTATTTAATTTAATCGCTAACTCCGCATTTTTGGCCATCGGTTTTTGGCTTGCTCCAACAATACTGAATTTTAATTGGCTAAGTACCGTATTATCTCTATCAAGAACACTTAAGGAGAAATCCCCAATCTGTTGGGTGGGTAGTTGGTAAGACGCACCTGCTTCTTCAAGGGTAAAAGGATTAGTACTAACCACTGTTGATTGGATAATTGATTGATACTGATAGGTTCCATCGGCTTTTTTAACCAAAGTGGTGACCGGATGTAAAGAGACTAATTGAATTTTTAAATCTTTAACTTCTTCTTTGCTTAATTGAGGGTTAACAGCAATATAGTTGATATTCCTCACGCTGTTTTGCTTAATGAAAGATAAGTCCCCATCAGGCTTATATCCAATAAAATAGGGTAGAGGACTGATTAAAGCTTTGGATTGAGTGGTGACGCTCCGACCTCCGTCTGCTTCAAAACCTTCAGCAAAAAACGATAGTTGATAGGTGGCTTTTTCAAACCGATCCAGGTTTAAATCAAATTCAGCCTGGCCTTTGTCATTTGTTTTAACGTCAGTCAGATTTTCAGTAAACACCTTAGGTGGTTTCTTGGGATCCAGAAGGGGATCAGCAAAAATATAATCGGGATAATTGGCAAATTTAATTTGTTCGGGAATCAGTAAAATTTTAGCGCTGATTTTTCGGTCAGTTGCTGGCGCACCATATAAATTCCAAAGTCCTACCTGAGCTTTTAATCCGGTGGGTGAAATCCATCCTTCTGACGGGGGAGGAGTCAGATTTGAAGTAATTCGCATTCTGTCTGGCTGAAATTCTGAAATACGAACCGAGGTGCTACCCAACAGGTTTTGAGGATGGTTGTCTTTTACTAAAAACAAGTTAACCATATATTGACCGGTAGGGGAGTTGGCATTGGTAGTGAAATCAAGCTCCATGTACCCCGTATCGTTTAAAGTAATTTTTTGATCTTTAAGGGTCGTTCCTCTGGAGTCTACAATTGTAGCTTGTAGAGGCAAACCAGCCGGTTGCGGCTGTGCATAGGCTTGTTTTACTATCATACCTATGTGAACAGTATCTCCAGGTCTGTAGATGCCTCTATCCGAGAATAAATAGGCAGTCAAACTTTGTAATTCCTGGTTATTTGTGTAGATACCACCAATATCAAACTTGCTAAAATTTAATTGTCTGTTGTAGTTATTGAATGGAATAAATGAAACGTCATTATTGATGCTGGCTACATAAACAGTTGGTTCTCTATCCTCAACAAAATCTTTAAGGGTAGGGAAGTTAACTTGGCCTTGGCTGTCACTTACACGAGATAAAATAGGTAACCCATTCTTACCCAAGACAGTTACTGTAACATTCGCGACCGGGGTTCCTTGAGTGATCGAATCAATAAATACATCATGACTGCCATCGTTATTATCTTTTACCAGCATGCCTAAGTCCGTAATCAGGATTAAGCGACTGGCTTTTACATCCAGTGGGGATTGATTGGCAACATCCCATCCCGTGGCTTGTAATAAAAATAAACCTTGTGGTCCGGATGTATTTGCATCAACCGTAAGATATTTACTTAGATCAAGGGCAGTATACTGTTGTTTGGTTAAATCTGAATTGTCAAATTGTTGGATATCAGAAAATATTTGACTAATATTCTGTTGATTAAAAGAAGGATTAATAAAATAGGGGTTATTAAAATCACCTTGAGTCTGAGTAACCAATTGATTGATATTAGCAGGCAAAACTCGTGCAAAATCGAATTTAACTGCAGGTACACCACGAACTAACACGGAAAGTTTCTTCTCACCACTTAAAGCCAAAAGCGACCCTTTGTGTAAGAAACTGATTTCCTTGGGAAATTCAGGGATGGCTATAACCGTCGCATAATCATTACTTAAAGTAAAATCTCCAAATCCTTTCATCCCTTTATCAATTTTAATATATAAATAGCGTGGGGTTTGGGCGGCAAATTTAAAACTATGTAACGTGGCATAGTTTTGTTCTGTCGGTATCACTTCCTTGGTTAATGGAGTCGCTAAAGACAGAATAGTGCTGGTTACTTCTCCTGGGTTTTGCCACTGATAATTTTGTTTAGCTTGTTCCGCAGCAGTGGCTGGATAGTCTTCCGGTAATAAGTAGACATGAACTGATTTGTTAAAATCCTTCTCATTAACGCCTAAACTTGTTTCAACGGTAAGAACTTGCTCTGGTCTGTCTTTATCATTTCTTACTATTGAGGCAGAGGCTGAAAGTACTTTGAGGAAATTACTGGTATCTGGAATCAGTAAATTAGTGGCTGTGTCTGTTTTAAGTTCCGCGGAGTCAGTGGAGGAGGTTATATTTTTATTTAAAGTTAATACCAAATAACGGGCTACATCTTTAATTTTAATGTTTTCTGAATGCAGGTAGGCGACTCGATTATGTTGATCATAAGTATAAGAAAATTTAACTGGTTCTGCATGGAGATCTAACTTCCCGTTTTTAATTGCCTGAAACATTAAAGAAGTATTTTTTTCAAGACTTTCCGGTTTTACAGGGAAGTTAAACTGGATGGTTGCTACAGCGTTCCTAACTTCTGAATTAACAGGATCCTGATAGAATTTGAACTCACCTATCTTTGCTTCAAATGGTTTGGTAAAGAATGAAAAGTCATAACGTTCCAGATTAGTTTTTGACGCAAAGAAATTTTGGGCAAAATGAATGGTGTATTTTTGTCCTGCAGGCCAATCATCAGAAGGGACAAAAACTAATTGACTGTCACTGCTCCAACTCCATTCACCAGCTATTTTAGGTGTTATTTCGATGCCTTCAGTCACTATTTTACCAATTAAATTGATGGGGGCAACCGACTGATTCGTAAATTCATCGTTTTTGATGCCAAAATCTATAATTAAGTTGTTAGGAACAAGAGGGGTATCATTGTCAGCTGCCGGAGTTATTTCCGGGACAGTAATTGATGCCGTGACATAGGTTGGTTGAGGACGATGTTTATACCAATAGGCACCATATCCTGCAGCAAGAAGGAGAACAACAATCAGGGACGTGGTGCCCCAAAATAGTTTCGGACTGCTTTTCGCTTTGCGGTGCATGTGAGTCATCCAGGGGGGGCTATTCCAATTCAACTTCCCAAACACAGAAGAAAATGCAGAGCAAAGTCTATTTAGAATTGAAGAACGTGGATTTTTATTCATGGTTTATCCCATTTGAGATGACTGTTTATACGTTTAAAAGCATTTTGCATTAAAATCATGCTTCATGGAGTTTATTTTTCCAATTTAAACGCATTTTAATGTAATTTATATAAAACTTGAATATAATTTATTCTTTTTGGTGCATCATATCGATTATGAAAAGAATAATTAAGATAATTAGCATAATCCTTGTCTCACTGTTTGTCAGTGGATATTTGATATTATTTTTTTCCTCAAAACCTATGCTGCTCCAAGAGGTCAGTTTTTCTAAAGCCGTATACGATGATCATCATCAATTATTACGATTAACTTTGAGCAAAGATGATAAATTTAGATTGTTTACTCCTCTGCCTCAAATCCCCAAACAATTAATTGAGGCTACCTTATTACAGGAGGATCAATACTTTCGATGGCATTTTGGTCTAAATCCTCTTGCCCTGTTTAAGGCGGTATGGCAAACGTATGCGGTTAAATCGCGTCGGGTGGGTGCGTCGACAATTACCATGCAATTAGCTCGAATCCGATATGGTATTAATTCTAAAAAAATATCCGGAAAGTTGTGGCAAATTATCAGAGCATTACAGATTGAGATGCACTACAGCAAAGATCAAATACTGGAAGCCTATTTAAATTTGGCACCTTATGGTGGAAACATTGAGGGGGTAGGTGCTGCAAGCTTGATTTACTTTAATAATCCCGTTAATAAACTGAGCTTACCTGAGGCATTAACTTTAAGCATTATTCCTCAAAATCCTGGAAAGCGAACCCCGGATAATAGCAATTTAAAGAAAATTAGAGATCAATTATTTGCACGATGGCTTCTGAAGTATCCCGAGGATAACTCTAAAAAAATGATGTTTAATTTACCTTTGGTGATGCAAAACAGTCATAATTTACCTTTCTACGCACCTCATTTGGTCAATATGGTGCTTAATACTTCCTCTTTGCACGCTCAAAGCATTGATACCACTTTAGATTATCGAACGCAGATCATTGTAGATCGTATTACACGACATTATTTAGCAAGGAAAAAAAGTTTAGGCGTTTATAATGCAGCGGTTTTATTAGTCGATACCCGCGATATGGGGGTTAAAGCCCTAATGGGATCAGCCGATTTTTTTAATAAGAATATCGGTGGGCAGATTAATGGTGTGGAAACAAAGCGCTCTCCTGGGTCGACATTGAAGCCTTTTATTTATGGATTAGCTCTGGATCAAGGTTTGATTCATCCGAACACTGTTTTGAAAGATGTACCTCATAGTTTTAATGGGTATAACCCCGAAAATTTTGATTATGATTTTATGGGGCCTGTTAAAGCCAAGGATGCTTTGGTTTTAAGTCGTAATATACCTGCTATCGATCTTTCCAGCCAGCTCACCAATCCATCATTACATCAATTATTAGAACAAGCACAAGTAAGTCACTTACGATCAGAATCTTATTATGGTTTATCTTTAAATTTAGGTGGTGTTGAGCTGAGCATGAGAGAATTAGTCGGCTTATATGCAATGTTAGTTAATGAAGGGGTCTGGAATCCCATTCGTTTACTTAAAGAAGAGAGCAAAAGTAAGGGACATCGTTTGCTTAGTCCTGAAGCAAGTTTTTTAGTTTTGGATATGTTAAAAAATACCGCCAGGAGTGATTTAAGTTATAAAGCTTTTGCTCAAGTGCCAGTATCATGGAAAACAGGTACTTCTTCAGGTTATCGAGATGCGTGGACTGTTGGTTCTTTTGGTCCTTATGTTTTAGGAGTCTGGATCGGCAATTTTGATAATAAAGCCAACCCTGCTTTTGTGGGCAAAGACATTGCTGCTCCTTTATTTTTTGAATTAGTGGATGCAATTAAACAAGAAAGAGGTCCTTTAACGACTGTTGAGAAACGCCCTGAACTGATGAATCTTCGCAAGATAGAGGTATGCAAGGCGTCTGGGATGTTGCCTACACGTTATTGTTTAGATACAGAATGGACCTGGTTTATTCCTGGCAAATCACCGATTAAAACGGATACTATCTTTAGAGAGGTCGCAATTAATAATAAAACCGGCCTACGTACCTGTCATATTGATGAGAATACGCGTTTTGAAATTTTTGAATTTTGGCCTTCAGATTTATTAAGAATTTTTAAAAAAGCGGGCATTCAAAGACATACGCCCCCTTTTTTTGAGGCAGACTGTGCGTTAACAGGAAATGGGGGTATTAATCCGCAAATCACCTCCCCTCAATCAGGGATAAGTTACATTGTGCGCGCCAATTCAAAATCCAATGATAAGATCCCCTTGAGTGCAGTAACAGATGCCGGTATTGCTCGTTTATATTGGTTTATTAATGAAACGTTTGTCGCTGAAACAAAACCCGATCAGCCTTTTTTATGGCGGGCTAAACCAGGTAAATTTGTTGTCAGAGTTGTTGACGATCACGGGCTTTCTGATGCCCGTGATATCAATGTTTTAATGGATAGTTAGAACTTATACTGGGTTTGGAGGTGCCACTGGTTCATGGGGTTCTTTAGAAACTTCACTCGGAACCCATCCAGTAAGGAGCACGCCGCTATATATCATTTGACATAACAGTGCGGCTTTGCAAAGAATCTCACTATCATCCTCACAAGTATTCGAGTTAAAAAATAAAGTAATTGCTAATCCAAGCTGCGCTGCAGCAATACTGCCCTGTAACCCTTGTATTGCTTTTTCGGATAATTTTACATCGCAACGAAACAGGGTATACAGTGATAAACATGTTTGAGCCACTTTTTTGGGGATCACGACAACTGGACTGACTGACTCAAGCATATTACCGGCTATTTCGGTTACAGCAATGGTTCTTTGAACATTACGCTGTGCAGAGGATGACGCAAAGGTAGGAGCCTTCACCGCGGCCCAGCAATCACTAAAAAAATTTGGCATACATTAATCCTTTAATGTTTCTATTTGAGGAAGTCAAAAGAGCATTTGAATGTTCATAATAAAACAAATAGATAGCAAAAACAAAAGGTGCTGCAATTAGAATTTTAATTGGTATGATAATGTCCTTCGCGGGATGAGGGTTGAGGAGAGGGGAATGGAAAAAGCTGTGCTAAGACAACGCTCACGATTTACGAAAAAACTTTAGGATGTTTGCCTGGCAATGAACGAGAAATATATCGTTATTTAAGAGGGCGAGTATTTTTTAAATAGTTTAAAACGACGTAAAATTTCAGGCTTTTCGAAGGAGGTGAGTCTGCTTACATAGATGGTAGCAATCAGTTGAATAATGCCCATGATGGTAAACAAGGTTTCGAAAGAGCTGTAGGCAATGATTAATCCACCGCACAATAAAGCTACCCCGGTATAAATACTTGCCAAACCGTTTGCCAACCCCCAGGTTAACCCTTCATGGGTTTTATCTTCACAACGGGCATAGAGCACATACCACGTAGTAGTGGATAAACCTCCAGAAATACCTAAACCGATTTGTAACAAGGCCAATTGTTTTTTGGTGGTAACAAAAATATAGCAGAAAGTGAAGATAGTCTGTAGGGCATAACCAAGAATCAAGAGTTTTTCTTTATAGATAAAATCTGAAATATAACCTAAACCAATAACAACGATGCCAACCGAGATTAAGTAAAGAGCCCACACCCACGAAATATCTAACGGAGAGGATTGAAATTTAGCGCAAAAAATTCCAAATAGAGGACCAAGCATTCCTTCAGAGAGGTACCATAGGTTATTTGCAAATAATAAAGTTCGTTCTTTTTTATTAAACATGCTATCGGGTTTCGTATTAATATCATCATTAATAACATACAAGTTTAATAACTATTTTCATATAGTTTAGGATCAATTAATTCAATTTATTGAAACTTTAAACTTTTTATCTCTTGGCTAAAATGCTACTCTAAATTTTTAAGTACACTTCAGTAGATTATGAGCAGTATCCCCCCAAAAACCAACCGTATTTTATCTTTGGATGTATTCCGGGGATTAACTATCGTTTTAATGATTTTAGTCAACAGCCAGGGAACTCGATCTCCATATCCCTTGCTTGAACATGCTTCCTGGAATGGGTGTACTTTAGCTGATATAGTGTTTCCTTGTTTTTTATTTATAGTTGGATTAAGCAGTGCAATAAGTTTAAAAAATCAAGTTCACCAGAAATCCAAATTGGCTTTGTATAGTGGGATTGTACAGCGCAGCTTGATTTTATTTTTTGTTGGTGTTCTTTTGAATGCTATTCCTTACCATTTCAATATTGAAACTATTCGAGTATATGGAATTTTGCAACGAATTGCGGTTTGTTATTTGGTTTGCGCTATTATCTACCTTAACACCACAATTAAGGCTCAAATTTTGATATTTTGGGGTGTTTTATTGGGATACTGGTTTATTATGACGCAAGTTCCCGTTCCGGGGTATGGGGCTAACCAGCTCACCATTGAAGGGAATTGGGTTACCTATTTTGATCAAATGCTTTTTTCTCCAGCTCATTTATTTGAGAAAGTGTACGATCCGGAAGGTTTTTTAAGCACTATTCCTTCTGTTGCCACTACTTTGGCCGGTGTTTTAACGGGTCGTTTATTATTAACCAAGTTGAGCAATAAACATAAATGGTACATTATGAGTATTACGGGTTGTGTTTTTTTGCTTTTGGGATGGTTCTGGGGCTTTAGTTTCCCAATTAATAAAAATTTATGGACGAGTTCTTTTGTATTATGGACTGGCGGTTGGGCTTTAATTGTCTTTGCCTGGTGTTTTTTAATTATTGACATTTTAGGTTATACAAAATGGGCTTTACCATTGAAAATTTTTGGGATGAATGCCTTATTTGCTTTTATATTACATGTCACTTTGTTAAAAATTCAGTCTATGTTTTATCTGCCTTTGAAAAACGGAAATCTGGATAATTTGCGAGCTGTTATAGCAGACCATCTCTTCGGTAGTTGGGGAACCCAGAATGCTGCCTTATTTTATTCAATCATTTTTTTATTCTTGAATTTTCTGGTAGTCGCATTTTTATATCGGTACAAAATATTTATTCGTATTTAGTTGCAATAAATTGCTGAATAAAATACCAGCAATAAGAATAAACGTGGTAGATTTATTTTTCATGTTTATGAGGACAATAGCAAGCAAATTAGAAGGTTCTGTTTTGTTGACCTGTTGTCGTGTGAATCATTGTGAATATGACTTTGATAGAGATTGTGTAATTCATGAAAAAAAATACCCCATTTTTTATTTTATATTTAATAGTATTCTATTTGCATTCTGCAAACATGGAGGCAGCGCAGCAGGGAACTCCGGTTTCCTCTGTGCAACCTCCGAGTATTGGGCTTTTTGCTCTCCCGGCTTCTCAAGAACCGGGTCCATTTTTTTCATTTGGCCAAAACATTATTGAAAAAAATAACCTGCAAATTTATTTATCACCAACCTACCTTAAAGTGGAGCAAGGCAGTTCTTTTGCATTTACGCCATCGCTTTTATATGGCATAACTGATTCAGCATCGTTCTATCTATTCACACCTTTAGCTATAGATTATAGAAGTGGCATGGAGCATTCTTCAGGAATATCAGATACCAGTTTACAATTTGAATATGCCTTTTATCAAAATTCTGATTTAATTAAAACTGAACTTGCTACTGTTGTTACAGCGATAACATTGCCATCAGGTTCTTTTAATAAATCTCCCCAAACAGGATATGGTTCACCCTCCTATTTTTTTGGCGCGACTTTTAATCATACTTATGTTGATTGGTTATGGTTTATTTCCCCCGGGTTATTAAAATTTACACCTTACAACAATGTTCATCTCGGCTCACAATATCTTTATCAATTTGGCATAGGTCACAATATTTTTAGTATCAAGAGTCAATATACTTTTTCTGGATTATTAGAGTTAAATGGACAATATACTGAAAAAAAGAAAATTTCAGGTCAGCTTAATCCAGACTCCGGTGGAAATGTGGTGTTTATTGCCCCATCTTTATGGTTCTCGACAGAAAAACTAATTGCTCAATTAGGAATAGCTATACCGATCTCTCAGCATCTCTATGGTGATCAACCAAAGGATAAA
>CAYRWO010000009.1:0-19906 GCA_964428035.1 uncultured Legionella sp. | reverse complement strand
GATAAAAAATCCTATAACAGTCAGCGCAACGGGGAATAAATAACTGTTTTGAAATACCTGAAATGCCAAATGCCCCAAATAACAACATACTCCTAATCCACCAAAAACTACGAACACTTTTCTGTTTAAAATGACACCTATAAAAATCAAAACCAGATTGATGCAAAGATAGATAAATTTGGAAAATTCACTATCCGAATGTTGTGCTGTCATCCCGATCCAAAAAGTCATGACACCAAATAGATACAGCCAAAAAGCATAGTCAGCAGAATTATGGGAACGGATATCTACCCAAAAAGCGATCAAAACAGTAACAAGTCCAAAATACATAGAAACCAAGGCAGCAAGTTCATAATTGTAACGCCCCCCTGCAATCATGGAAGTAAGATCCATCGACATGTACCAGAGTGTTACCGCTATAGGCATGATCAGAAATGGATAACGATAGATCCAGGCCATAATTATTCCTACAATCAAAGTACCTAATTCCATGAATATCCAATGCCATTTAATATAGGTGTGGTAACTTTGATACACGGTATCATCTGGCCACCAACCCATTCCTTTTTGAAATCCATAAATAGCCAAGGGCGTCAAAACAACAACAAAAGTGGCACAAATACCTGCAGGGATTTTATGTCCTTTGTTTTGTAAATGGTGAGCTAATGCAATACCTAGAAGTCCATAAGAAACAGAGAGAAATAAAATGCCCCATCCACCGTACCTTTCCCATCCTAAATTCATAAATAAAGACATAGCAGCTATAGCGATAAGGCCACCAAAATAATAAAGAACATTGGTTAAATTAAAACTTGGGCTTTGCTCGGGAAGAGTGGTGACGAATTCGATTAAACGGTTAGCTTGCTCTTCGGTGATTATTTTAGCATCCACTGCTTTATATATCATATTCCGTGTAATGTTCATTATATCTCCAGGAGATACCTGATTATTATTCTCATAACAAGATTATAGTTGAACTATAAAAATCATGCAGAAGATATAAGATAGAGGTTTCTTGGTTTACAACCTTATATCCAATGCATTAATGATGAGGGCGAGAAGGCCACAGTGCATTTTTGTGAAGAATAATTGGATAAGTTGTAGAATGCTGCTGATAAAGTTTAAAATCATGTGCAGCAGTATTCTCGTTTAATTTAAGGGATGTCTTTTCAATGAATAATAACTACTATGATATTGTTTTGCTGACTCAAAAAGATTATTTAAATCCAACCCAGATTGATGCGTATACAAAAAATATATTAATAGAGGATGAATTACTAACCACCGCATTGGAACAAAAGGGATTTAAGGTTACCAGAACCTGTTGGGATGATGATAAATTCGATTGGACAAAAACTCGTTTTGCATTATTTAGAGCAACGTGGGATTATTTTCACCGATTTGCAGAGTTCCAGTTATGGCTAAAAAAACGTGCTCAACAAATCGAGTTTATTAACCCTTATGCAGTGATTCAATGGAATATGAACAAAAAATATCTGGGTATTTTGCAACAAAGGGGGGTAAACATTCCTCCGACACAATTTTTTGAGCAAGGAGAACGCGCCAGTTTAAATAAATTATTAAAGCAAACCGGATGGAATAAAGCCATTTTAAAACCCGCAATAGGAGGTGGGGCACGCCATACTCATCTCTTTAATGAACATAATGTAGATCATTATCAGGATATTTTCCAACGATTAGTTAGTACTGAACCCATGTTAGTTCAAGAGTTCCAGGAGAATATAGAGTCTAAAGGGGAAGTTTCCTTTATGGTTTTTGGTGGCCAATACAGTCATGCGGTTTTAAAAAAAGCGAAGGCAGGAGATTTTAGAATTCAGGATGATTTTGGTGGGACCATACATTCGTATACTGCTTCCCAAGAGGAGAGGATTTTTGTCGAACACGCTATAGCCCAATGTGACCAATCACCCGTTTATGCTCGAGTTGATGTAATGTGGGATAATCATAATAGATTATGCCTATCGGAGTTAGAAATGATAGAGCCAGAGCTATGGTTTCGCAAGAATGAACAGGCAGCTCAAGCAATGGCCAATGCTGTATCTGCGTATTGCATGGATAAAACGGCTGTGGTACAGCAAGATTGAACAACAAATGGGTGAAAGATCTGACTATCAAGAATATTATTAAAGAGATCATATTTTTATTAGTCTGATAGGGGTGAAACATTATTAGGATACGTCAGCTCTGGATCGCGTGTTATGGTTGGATGATAGTAAAAAATCATATTAAAGATCGATAACTGACTGAAAATAAATCATATTATCTTTAATGAAAATTAGGCACAACCTTAATTTTGTTCTAAGATAGGAATCTAAATATATTAACAACCAGGAGATAAGGATGTCACATGTTGATAAGTTAATTCAGTCTGCAATGACTGCTTTTTTTGTTCTCGCCGCAACTAATACTGCTATAGCTGAAGTTGTACCCAGTACTTCTGCAACTGAAAAATGTTATGGAGTAGTTAAAATGGGTATGAATGATTGCGCTACTGCCACCGCCTCCTGCGCTGGCTCATCTACTAAAGATAAGCAAAAAGATGCCTTTCTTATTATGCCAAAGGGATTGTGCGAAAAAATTGTAGGCGGAAGTCTTGAAGCCGGAAAATAAAATGATTTTGATGTTATCAAAAATAAGGGAATGAATATGAAACGTAATCTATCGAGTCTGCTTGCAGTGCTGGTTGCTACTTTTAGCTTTGCCACGGTTACTTATGCTGAGCCGGAAACCTTTACTCTGGACAAAAACCATACTTATGTATTATGGAGTATTAAACATCTGGGTTTCTCAACTCAGGTCGGTAAATTTTATGCCACAGGTCAACTGGTGCTTGATAAAGAGCATCCAGATCAAAGTAAAGTTAATGCCACAATCAAAATTGCTGATATAGCGACTGGTTTACCAGAGTTTGATAAGCATTTAAAAGATAAATTATTTTTTAATCAGGAAAAATTCCCTATAGCTACCTTCGCAAGTGATAAAGTAGACGTGTTAAACAAAGATACCGCCAAAGTACATGGCATGCTAACTCTGCATGGAGTTACGAAACCAGTAACGCTTAATGTTACCTTAAACAAAACGGGTGTTAATCCAATTTCAAATAAAAACTCTGTTGGTTTTACGGCATCTACCGAGATCAAGAGATCAGATTTTGGTATGAATACCTTATTACCGGATGTAGGGGATGAGGTAACCATACAAATAGGTGCTGAAGCATATCAAGATAAAAAATAAGGTAAACTATGCGTATTACAAACAGCAGGTCACGTTTTGGGATAGTCGCTATTTCTTTACATTGGATTATAGCTATTCTTATCATTGGTTTATTGGCAGAAGGCTTGTATATGGAGGATCTGCCCATTAATTTGCAAAAATTAAAGCTTTATGGCTGGCACAAAGAGTATGGGTTAGTGGTGCTTTTTCTGGCAATTTTCAGGATTGTATGGAGTATGAGCAACCAAAGACCGGAATTAGAATTACCATGGCTTGAGAAACTCGCAGCACGGAGTATGCATTGGGTCTTTTATATCTTCATGTTGGCTATGCCACTTACGGGTTGGTTAATCACTTCCTCGGCGAGTCTTCCGGTTTCTTTTTTTGGCCTGTTTACTTTACCTAATCTTGTAGAGGCTAATGAAGATAATCGACTTTTATTTGAATGGGTTCATGAATGGCTGGGATATGCATTGATAGCTGCCATAGCCCTACATACTGCTGCGGCTTTAAAGCATCATTTTATCAATAAGGATGATATATTAAAAAGAATGCTCTCATGATCTATTGAGACACTTAACGCAGATAAGGTAAGTTCACGGGCATGTAAATTTCGTTCGTCATTGCGAGCCTTAGCGAAGCAACCCAGAACGATGCTTCGTTAGAAATTTGTACTGGGTTGCTTCACTGTGTTCGTAATGACGGCAGCTTTTTTACTTAATCTTAAAAAATAACATCCCCCCGTGAACGCTTACCAGATAAGACCCAGGGAACCATTAAAAATCGTCTCTGGGTGTCCTTACAACAGATTAAATATTAAATGGTTATTGAACAAAGGAGAGCATTTGCATAACTATTTCCAGTGCTTAAGGTATTGATTATCTGATTCGTCAGCTTATTAAAATCCCCTTGCCCTAAATAGAAAAAACGATACCCACATTCCAATGGTGCTTGACCAAACACATGATTAATCCGAACTCCAACTCCTGCCATTGCACTGAATGCAGTTGTTGTACGTCCTGAAAAAGTTTGATCTGGAATGGTTATCCCACCGTCTATGGATGTTTCTTGAACAGTAGCGGTCTTAATAATATTAGGGCCAATGCCTGCATCTAAGGTCAGGTTATAGGGTGCATCATCCTTATTCTTTATGAGTGCTTTGGCGGCAAAATAAATTGGGTAATTGGTAGTTGAGTAGTAATAGCTTAAATTAGTAAAGAGCTGCTCTTGTATCACTACTCCACTGACATCTGTTCTTGGCAGATAAAAGGCATTGATTCCATAGGACAGGTTAAATGGATTATTCTCTTGTGGATTAAGATAATATCCAGCACCCACAAGACCATTTGAGCCGTTATGATGATTCACGGTGAAACGGTCGCCAATCAATCCGTCGATGTAGATGTTTTGTGATTGCCCCTGATTTGCTCTAAATCCCCCAAGTTGAAACGATATTTGGTGATAAGCTGTCTTGAGCTGAGAAACGAAAGTCGTCAAGCCATTTGAATGAGTGGAGTGAGGGGGTATTTTGTCCACACTGGAGCTTGAGTCGGCAGCGGAGAATGCTACTTGTATCTTTAAACCTAACAATACCATTACCAACAGAGAATATTGATTTCCTTTATCAAAAAACATCGAGCCTCCATGTTCTGTTTACACAATGAATAATGTATCCAATCATTCGAGAGTATTGATGAGCTATACATATACTTTTAAGTATTTTTTATGTTACCACTAGTTGCGATTTATTAACATGTATCAGGATTTGTTTCTTTTGTTGAAAGCATATTTTAGACGCTCTTCATTAGTGCATGGATTTTGAGAGGAGGCAGACTGGTTTTCCTTTCACCTTAAGTCTTAATAATACGGTCTCCAAATAGGCATGTAATATTACAATAGTTCTGTTTAATTATTAGTCGATACTAAAAAAAACTGAGTCTTATTCAGTCAGGATAAAAAATAAATGGTGTATTGTTGGTTTTAATCTGAAAAGAAGAACAGGCAGAATAATAAAAAAGGAATTATAATGAAGCTGAGACACCGTATCCGGAGACCAATGCTCCAAATTAAGTCTAAACGATAAATAGCCTTAGTGGGATTCTATTAAATTTTAGTATAATAACTAATTTATAGAATACATGTAGTAGTTCTAAAAAACAGATAGAAATTAGATGGGAGTTTAAGGGGATGATGGATGCAGCAATCATCAGAACAATAATGGCGCTATCACTGACTATTTTATTGGAGTTATTGGCGTTTTGGTTTTTTATCAAGAGTAAGCTACCTAAAGAGAAGCATTTGTCTTGGGTTGTATTTATTATAGGATTAAATCTTTTTACTAACCCATTAGCACACTTTATTTATTATTTTTTATCAACTCACATGTTGGTTGGCTTTAGCTGGATTATTACCGAATTATTGGTGATATTAATGGAAGCAATTTTGATTAATCTGGTCATGTTGATAACTATAAAAAGAGCTTTAATTTATTCATTGATACTAAATGGAACATCAATCGTGCTTGGAGAGTATATATGGTGGGGTTTATATCTATTGCATTAAGTCTGCTTGGCATTTTTTATGCTCTTGCGAGTTATGCTGATTTAATTGTTGAACCCAGGATAGAGCCTGGCTCTACAAGTTTTTTGAGCGGACCCACATCTATATTAGGAATTGTTATTATTGTAGGAGTGATTATTTTATTATTGGTCGCATACTTTATGCGTAAAAAGTAGCTGGGATCCTATTCCATCATGAATAAAAAATCGTTTAAAGGATCACTAAATTTTTTGGGATACTATACTTTGTTTAGTATAGGAGCAGAAAAATGCCGGTTAATGAGCAAACTGAAGTTCCATTATCCCAACAGTTCAATGAGGCACGTGGTTTTTTACTTGAAACATTTAAAGCGCAGTTAGATGATCTTTTAGTAGAACAGTTGAATCCACAGCTGGAAGGGGTGCCTTTTATTAATTTTGGAGGTGATTCTCCTCAACTGTGCGCCATAAAAAAAGTAATTAATTGCTTATTCTATGCCGAAATCGGATTAAAGCACTGGGAAGGAATAGATACCAGTACGATGTTGGGGAAAACCAAAGCGGCACCTCAAGGAATTAAGGCACTTATCCAGGTTTATAAATTCATAACAATGATTGATGATGCAACACCTGAAATAAGATGGGTTGTGACTGAAAATTACAGTATTTTTGCCCCCATATTTTCCAGATCCTATGACGTGATCCAGAGCTCAGGGTGGCTTCCACAATTTATGGAGATGGGTATTACAGACAAGGCCTCTACAGCCATCAATCAAGGTATAGGCATATTAGGTCCTGACCTGGCTAAATGGAGTAATGCCAACCCTCTAATTTCGACCTTCAAAAAAATATCCCAGTTAATGGAGACTGCAGCTGGGATGCAAAGCGGAGTATTCTCGGAATCAGAAAAACATCAGCAAATAGACGTAATTCGTTCAATATTAGATGATTTGGATAGTAATGCATTGATTGGCCAATTAACATGTGCTGATTTCGAGGATTCAAAAGCAGTAAAAGATCTATTCAATTGGTTTAAAAACATTCAAGAGGATGGCTTTGAGTTCACCAGAAAATCAATACAAGAATATGTTTCCTGGGCAAATTATTATTTACCTCAATTGATACTATTGGCGGATCAATTAGAACGACAAAATTACTTAAAATCAGGCCTTTTATCTCAGACTTTATGCTCCAGAGCCGATCTCTTAGGGGAACAAATTAATACATTACTCTCTTCAGGCTCCTCATTTAACATTACTCAAAGAGTAATCAGCACAGACTCTTTGAAAGAGGTCAGAGAAGAACAAATTAAATCAACTCAGATTAAGAGCGTGCAAGCCATAATGGCTGCTGAAGGACAACACCTTGCTGCTATAGATTTTTTTAGAATTTTACAACCCTATAAGGGAAGGTCACTTGCAGATATTACTGAACCAGATCGTATTTCATTAAGATTAATTTATCCTAAGTTACAGATGGTATTGGCTCATGCCAATTTAGGAATTGAAAATAATTTAACAGAAATTCTGAACACCACTGGCCTGGAAAAAACTGCGGACCCACCCAGAACATGGTGGCAATTGGCAGCAGACGGAGTGAGTTATGTGGCTAGTTTTGTTGTAAGTCCTGAAATAACGAAATTGTTGGAAACAAAAGTATTTGTTGAGAATTATATCTCCACCCAGATTGAGTCCGAGCAATTTAAGATTAAGATAGGAGAGAAGGCTCGTGAAAAATTAAACTCTGAATTGGGTAAAGCTCCCCTCAATCAGAGGGTTATAGACCGGATTAAAGAATTAAAAAACAAGTTAAATCATGCCCCTCAGACAGAAATTGTTCCTGACAAGTTTGTTACCGTAAAACCATTTAATTTAACGAATCTTCGAGGAACCCTTACTTATTTTCAGAGAATGCAATTGTCAACCACAGTTCATAATACAAGAACTACTATGGCTATTCTGATTAGTCGTCACTTTGCTGAAGAAGACAAGAACTACTTTTCAACTATTCCGTATGTCATTAGTCCTGATGATCCTGAAGGGGTGGTTCAAATTAAACAAGTTGAAAATGATTTATTTACATTAGAACAATCAATCAAACATTTTGAAAGTATTAATCTTGACTATGGAATTATAATTTATCTTCGATCTTATCTTGCAATAGCCTCTGCCGCTTCTCAATTAAAAAAGAGGCTCACCTTACTTACTCCCGATGCGCAGAAAACTTTGGCTCCAGTATTAAACCAAGTGATGGCTTATGGTGCCACTCTATCCGGTATCAATTATAGAAACAGTGACTTAACCTCTATTGAGCAATTAAAGAAATCAGAAATACTTCCTTTGGTTCCTGCGATAGAAGTACTGGATCGAAAAGAATATAAACCCTCTTTAACCGAAGAAAAATTTTCTGAGGATGCGAAATCGTCCAGCCAATTAGACTATATCGACAAAATTTCTACCGCCAGAGCCGTATTGTTGCAGAAATTTAAAACTACTATGTCATTACCTATATCCAGTAGTTTAACTCCACAAAAAGAAGGTGTTCCTTTTATTCATGTAGAAAATAATGCGCCTCAAATAGCGGCAATTAAAAAAATGATTAATAGCATGTATTACGCCGAATCTGCCCTAAAGATATGGCAAGGCATAGATACGAGTACCACTTTGGGTAAAGTTGCTGCAGCTCATCAAGGTGTGGCCGCTTTGTCTCAAGTATATAAATCACTAGAGCTATTTACAGAAGTTACTCCTGAAGTTCAAGGTTTAATTCGTGAGAATTATGATTTAATTAAGCCAGTGTTAGATGGAGCAAGAGATCTGATTAAGCGGGAAGGTTGGACTAAACAATTTAATGCTCTTGATGTCACACAAAAAGTAGGCAGTGTGTTAGGAATCGGCATTGCTTTAGTTCAGCCAGAAACAGCTCACTCAACCCAAACAGCTTCTTTAGTTGCATTATTATCAGAATTACCTGCGCTACTTAATAACATGACAAACTTAATAGATAAGGAAAGTGAGGTATCGGTACATAAATTAAGAATAAGCCAGGAAAGAATTGATGCTATTAGTTCAATATTAGAATTAATATTTGAAGAAAAGTCTCCTATAATTAACCTTCTCAAAGGTCCCAGAGCAATATTGGGGCTAATTGAATTAAATAAAAGGTTTCAACAACAAAGTACTAACCTCCAGGACGCGACAGTTCGAGCATATCAACAATGGCTTGAAGAAGGCTATCCTGATTTACTTTTGATGTTTGATGAAATAGAGACTCGTTATTTAATGAAACCAGGAACTCTATCAAAATCTATAGTTTTCGAAATAGACAAAATTAATGACAAATTAAATGAGGTTATTGAGACTAAACCCAATAGCAATCTAAAAAGAATTAATCTTTCTTTTGATTTAGCAGAGACTAGAAAAAAAGGACTTAAGGCTAAGAAAATGGAACATTGGATGGATGTGTTCCTATATAAAGATCAAATGAAATCCGCAGATATTTTTTTCGATACGCTTAGAAAATACTCTGGAAAATCATTTGGAGAGATTGAGCCTTTAGATCGTATTACACTGCACCGTGCTTTCGCAATGATCCAATTGGCTATGACAAATAGTAACCTGGATGTAGCAAACGAGTGTGTTAGTGCTCTAAATCACCTCGAAACCATGGAACTAGATCCAAGGGGAGGAGCAAAGGTTTCAATAGAACAAATAATGAAACAAGAGTCTTCAGTAAAAAAATACATAATACAACGACAGCAATCCTGCACATTGAAGATTAATGTAATTGACCATGCCATTTATTATATCAATTCACAGGCTTTAGAGTTGATCATTGAAAAATCTGATGAGTTTTCAATGGAGAAATTACAACAAAAATATTCAGTGATTAATGCGAATAGACCTATTGTAGAGCCAGGTGAGTTAAAACCCATACCAAGCCCTTCTATGCATAGCATTCGCGGTAATTTGGCTTATATCCAAGAGCTAAAAATCTCTTCAGTTATAGAGAATGTAGCAGAAGAATTAACTGAAATTGCAAGAACAAATTTTTCCAGACATGTTCAGGGCTATCTAACAAAACCGAAAGAGCAGCTTTTACATTCTATAAAGGATAACGATCCTCTTATAGTGCGTCAAATTAAAGAAGTAGAGAATGGCTTATATCATTTACAAACAGCATTTGTGCATTTTGAGCAAATGAAAAAAAATGACACTCTGGTATCCCAAGCCAGGGCATTGGTTGAGATTCAATATGAAGCACAACAATTAAAAGGGGTATTGGAACGACTTACCCCGGAATTAAAAGCGCATTATGGCCCATTAGCAATACAAATGCTGAATTTTAGTAAAAAAATTCAATCTATTGATTACAATAAAGAAGATTTTAATGATCTTATATTCGTAATTCAAAGTACTAAGAAAGAATTATTAAAAAGAAAAAATCCCCGTGATCCTCGATTAGAAAAAGCTTTCTTTGAATCTAATAAACGTGAAGCGCCAGCTCAAATCATTACTACTGAATCGGCTCTTAAGAAAGCTGCGAAGCTGGGGATTAAATACCTGCACTTAGCTTCGCCCCAGTTACAGCAGGCTACAAATTATTTGCGCTCCCGTTATACGAATGTATTTGGAGAACAAACTCCTGTAATCCATTCGCTATCAAGAACACAATTAGCTGATGAAGAACTGATGCGTAGTGAAATCAGTCGATTGAAATTAGTATTGGAGCGGCGCAGTGGATTCAATATGCCAACAATCAGGATGATTCTTAATTTAATCAAACAAATGCAACGTGTAGGTATTCAAGCTTCTGAGTTAACAGTGATGATCAATCAGTTGGTCACCAATGATTTTGTTCAAATAAAAGAAAAAATTTATCAAGCGCTGATTATAAAATTATCAGAGGAAGAGGATTACTTGAGCTTAAGGCCAGGCACATTAATCAATCCTGCCATGGCAGCCGTCAATCAATTGTTTTTATCTATGGCTGTGGAATTAGATATGCCTTTTAATAAAAAGCTTGCCTTATTAACAGATAATTCATTTCTGAATATTGTAATGACACAAACCCACGAGGCGTTAGAGGCCTTAAAGAGTGAGTTCGAATCTCAACCTGAAAATCATGAAATAGCATTTAAAATAAAGATTAAAGAAGATAAATTAGTCCTTCTGGAGCAACAAATTAAAGCTCTTGCAGATAACGACGTTGATCAAACAAAAAGGGCTTTATTGGATATACAATTTGAAGTCTATTTACGCGATCATCTAAAGCGTACAAATATTAAAAAACCTATCATTAATCAATATGAAGCGATTGTTCGAAGTCACTATAATGAAAATAAAGATCATTTCCTGTCCTCAAGCGACAGTGCAAAAGACTTATATCAATCCATACAAATTTTTGAAAGAAATAACGTTGGCAATTATTTGATAGTTGATGAGGCATACCAAAAACTTCATCATTTTAGTTTGAAACTTCCTGCAAAAAATAAAGATTTAAAAGATTATATAGACGGGATAAATCAAAAGCTTATCAGTGGGGATATTCCTATAGACGAACGGGCATTAAAAGTTAAATCTTTACCTGATGATGCTGTTTTTATTGAAAAATTAAGTACTGCAGACGACGGTACCAGCTTTTTAAAGAAATTTAAACAATTTTTAAAGAGAGCCACATCAAGTATCCTTGAGGGCATTACTACTGGGGTTAGTATTTGTTATCTATATCATCAGAAAAAAATTGAGCATTCAATAAAAAATATAGAAAAATCGATACGTCTTGATAAAGCAGCGAATACATCAGTAGATCTAAATATCAAGCATGACGAGGAAGGAGGGCTTGATCAAATTGATGAGTCTGAAATTGAAGCGGTTGATGAAAGTGACGAGCTTGGAGTAAGTCCTGAGAATGATGAGGAAGAGATCAGCAGTAATCGATTTAATTAATAGGGTTAATCATACTTAAAAAATAGAGTTAAGAACCCCATTAATATAAATATTACTGCAGTGATTGAATTGACCAGTTTCATGGGTATTTTCTCTGCAAACTTGTTACCAATAAGAACAGCTGGTACATCAGCGAGTAGCATCCCCAAAGTGGTTCCAATGATGACTTGTATGGGGGCTGCATAATGCGCGGTGAGGGTAATAGTAGCAATCTGCGTTTTATCACCAATTTCAGCCAGAAAAAAAGCAACAAAAGTAGTACCAAATACGCCAAACATCTTTGTCCCTTCAGCCTCACACGCTTCGATTTTATCAGGGATTAGAGTCCATATACCCATCCCAATAAATAATATGGCTATTAACCAGCGAAGAGCCTCCTGAGGGATTACAGTTATAATCCAGGCTCCAGCAGCACCTGCCAATCCATGATTAATGAAAGTTGCTACAAAAATACCCAGAATAATGGGTAGCGGTTGCTTAAACCGAGCAGCAAGTATAAAAGCTAACAATTGAGTTTTATCACCGATTTCAGCAAGAGCTACAATGCTCATGGAGACGAATAAAGCTTCCATCCAGAAGTTTCTTAAATTGAGTAGTCAGTATTAGGAAATTATTATACGGATTTTATGGTCTAATAGTTAGAAAGCTTATCTAGTTATTAAATATTATTCTTTATCATGTCATACGACATTTAACGATACGTTAGTCCTGAAATGAGATTTAAGATGCCCTGCAATTAAATTTGTATAACAATGTCTCAATTGCGGTATATACTTATACTACTATTACAAATTTAAAACATTGGATTTGGAGTTCATGATGATTAATCCACTAAAGTATCAGCCTAAGGGAGATAAGGAGAATTCTTCCTACTTTAATGAATATAAAAGGAAAATCTTTGAAAGAAGATTGGCATCGGGACTTGAGGATCTTTATGGAGATATGTGTGGGATAGTGGTACAAGTACAAACAGGAGATGCAATTTCTTATTTAAAAGAGTTGTATGCTATGACTCCTTACCGCTATGCCAAGAGCTACATTAGCGATACCCACAAATTTTATTGTCTTGTTAATACAAAAAATGCCCCGCTTTTTATTGTACTGGAACCCTTGGATCCTAATTTTAAGGATGATATTACTCGAATTAATAAAATGTATCCTAATTCACGAGAAAAATTCAATGCACGGTATGTTGGAGAAATTTATCAATGCAAAGAGAAAAATGAAGTACGAAAAATCTTGATTTCTCATGATTTTAATTTTCATATTCCATCTATGACTGAAAATAAATTCTACTGTAGCAAACACATCTATTTCACTCGTTTATCCGATTTTACCTACAATAGTGTAGGTTATATGGATGGCAATATATTTGATTTAGATGGTTTAGAGTTAGGACAGCGGTTTTATCTTACCAAAGAACAGGAAAAAACTCTGGATAACGCGGAACAAGAGAGTGTGGACAACGGTACCCAGGGGTTGATTAAAGGTATTGATCATATGGCCACACGAATTTTAGCAGGTGAACGTGAAGACGCGATTTTAGAGTTTTTATGCTTATCTAACTATTACTTTTGGGGTGCTTATAACATTCATGATATGAATTCATCAACTAATGTAAATCGTACCCCTCACGGACATGATATTAAATCACCCGCTAAAGTATTCACTGCAAATAACACCCCCTATATGGTGAACTCATTTGAAAACCTTCCAATGCCTACTGAAACCTTTGTTCGTAATTACGGAAGAAGAATGCATCATATTGCTTATGAAGTAACCGATGGGGATCACCCCTCTGGAAATAAAAACATTGATTTTGTCATTAATACTCTAAAAGAGGATGTACACATTGAGTTTTTAGCTCAGGTTTTCGGAACATGTACCGATTCGCCTGACTTAAAACAAATTTTTTCCAAGCATTCAATCTATTCTCTATTAATTACTGAATATGTGGAGCGATGTCATGGCTTTGATGGCTTCTTTACTAAAGAAAACGTGGCCGCATTAACAGAAGCTGCCAGTTTGGATGAGCGTTTGGATCAGTACCATACTAAGGAAAGTATTATTGGGGATTAAATAATTATTTATATTGTTTATATAATGACCATTGTCTTAATGAAAGTAATTAAAGATGTGATATTCAACGTCATAATGTCTTAATGTTACCTGTATATAATAAAAGGTAACATCAAGAATTGAGGTATAAAAATGCCTAATTTTAAAAAAATTGTAGGTAACTATATTGAGGTAACTGATCGTCTGGGTTTGCCATCAAGTTTTTATGCTCCACAATCACTCGAGGCTTATAACGCGCAAGTCAAAAAAGATGAGGAGCGTACGTCTTATCTAAGTTCTAAGAAGACAGTTTCTCAAATGAAAACTGACTTAAGTGATACCTCACATCTTACTACGGACGAAGCGCGTTCATTTACTCAGGGAAATTATGATGGGGGAATATTTAACAGGTTCACAATAGACTTATCTACGAAATTTTCAGAGGTGCTCGCATTAGCCAGTGATGAAGGAACGGAACATGATGACAGGGCTAATACCTTGCGTGTGGCTTATACAGATGATGATGGAAATTACTGTGGGCTTTCTATTGGTTACTTAAGAGATGATCCTGATCCGACAAAGGGGGATGCGTTTATTCCCGTAGAGCAGCGCAAACGTCTCTTCAGTGTTTGTATCATAAAAAATACAAATCTTGCTCCTACAGAGAGACAAGTAACTCTTTTAACTCATTCTGTTTTTTTAAAAGAAGATGTTGCCAAAAAAATACCAGACATTGAGGAGGCAGAAATTCCTGGTGAGGTAGATAGGGCATTAAATTCAAAAAATATCAGTCGTTTATTGGAAGGTATGTTCGATGGGGAGGCAATTTCAACCAAAAAATTTGCTGAATTAAATAAAAGGCTTAGAGAAAATAGAAATATTGATGATCGTGATCATAAACAAGAGCAGTTAAAAGAGATAAATGATCTGGTACAAAATATCTTACCAAATGATCCTGATATTCAAAAATATATCCAGGAAATTAATAACCGTGCTTTATCCGATATTAATTTTTTCAAGGATGATGATTATCAAAAGACACTGGAAGAGGTTTTTATTAATATTGATTCTTCAATTGGAAAAATAGAGGTTGACGAACAAAAAGAAAGTCTCTTGCTTAAGAGTCAATTGACCTACTTTGCTATCAAGCTTGATCGTAAGGCTTCTGAAATAGAGTCAGGTAATGATGAAGGGCTGATGTTAATCCGGGAATTTAAAAAACAAGCCAATCTGATGCGGGATTTGCGGGATAATCCAACAGGAAAAGAAAAAGATTATAGAGGTATGGATGATTCCCAAATGTTTCGCTTAGTGGAGGACCGGATTCCAAAACTGTTAAAATTGCAAGACTTTATTAAGGCATCAACACGAAAATGTAAAGGTGATGAAGAGGCGGTTGAGCATCTAAGAGAAATGGAAAATGAGATAATAAAAGACATTGATTCATTCGATGATACTGCTTTTGATATAAAATTAAAGACCATTTCAACTGACTTCGATAAATATTTATTACAATTGGAAATAAAGGATACCCCCATACTTAAAGAAAAAATGAAGGACTTTGCACGCCAACTTGAGGAGTATGCTGCTACTCTTACCGAGGAAGATTCTGAATATTTACGCAAAGGAATTTTAGCTAAAGCTGAAACCTTAAAGGATTTATCGTACGTTAAATTAGTAGCTTACAAAAATTTAAACTTTGAACAAGCACTTTCTGATATAATTAGAGAGATAAATGAGGATAAATTAAAAGAAGAGCTGACTGAACAACTTGAGTATTTTGCAGCCGAACTGACAGATAAAGACCCTCCCGGTCTAAAGCAAAGAATAATAGATGAAGCAAATAGTTTACGCGAGATGTCAACCCAAGAGGCATTAAGATATTATGGAGGGAAAGATTATAAAACTATAGTCACTGAATTGGCGAAAAACTCTATTGATTCTGAATTCATGAGGCAAGCAGGAATTATTAGAGCTCAAAGCAAAAGTCAGAAAGAAGCTCTTTCTGCTCCTGTTCCCCCTAAAGAACAAGAACAAAATTTCTTTCAGCGCAATCGTACTTCATTGATAGTAGGAGGAGTTGCTTTATTAGCGCTCATCAGCTTCGTTTTGATTTTAACTGGAGTACTTGCTCCTCTGGGGATCGCCCTGGCTGCAGGTACAGCTATTGCTGGCTCTGCTGTTGCAGGGGGTGTTGTTGTAACGACTGGTGCTGTAGTGGTTACAGATGAGATTCAATTATCTAATGAAATACAAAACAACGCACAAAACTATGAAAGCCAGAAACAAAAATATAACCAGCAATTAATACAGATTGATAAACAATGCAAAGAGAACATATCTCAAGCAGGGATTTCTCTTGATGAAGATCTCTCTAATTTTTTGAAAGAAAAATTTGAAGATAAAAGTGAGATTACTCCAAACACTAAAGACCATGAGGTAGAACAACAGATGGGAAGTGAATTAACCGGTGGCTTGGAAACTGATCAGCTTGTAACCATAGATAGTGAGCCAATACCATTATTATCAGAGGCTGAAAGAGTGCTGGAGCAAGCAGAGGAACAAATTAAAATCAGTGTAGATGCTGCAAATAAATCAGATAATGTAGTGGTTAGAGAACCACCAATTATGGGTTCAGATACATCAGGAAACACCCCGGTAGTAGCGTCCGAAGAAGAGGCGGCAGATAAAGTCGCTCAACCAACTTTTAAATAACACAAAGTGTGGGTACACTTTGTGTTACGGGAAAAGGAAAATTATTATGACCGCTCCAACTTTATTTAATTCACCTATGCGTAGATTTATTCAGCAAGAAAGTATACGAAACTATCACAAACAGCTGGCTGAAAAAAAAGCGCACCTAGATACTGCAAAAGATTCTTATCAGAATGCTCTGGATTTAATAGAGCAATTTAAACAAAAAGTTACGATTGCAGAAGAACAAGTTGATATTATAAAGAACGAATTAACTGATTGTAAGGACAGTAAAAAAATACAAAAACTGGAGTTGCAAAAAAAACAATATGAGCACTTTATTGAAACTGCCCCTGAAAAAATAGCTCCGATTATTCAACGACTCAATCAATTAGCTGAAAATTTGCATCGTTTGGACGATGATATTTCTGCAATAATTGCACAGGAACGTGAATCACAAAATAGAGCTTCTCCAAGAACGGGAGGGTAGTTATAAATAGTGTGGCAATAAACGGAATAAACTCCCAAAAAACTAATCTATAATCCTGATTTCTTAAGAAGTGACCCATTTACTCAATGGCTTATATAGATTAAATTCTACTTTTGATTTGGGTTACGTGTTAATATCATACATTTCATTTAAAATGTATGCTCATTATGAATCTGTTAAAGTTTTTTCCTTGGTTTGATGAGGCATGGAAATCGTATACTCGATGTCGTACGGTCCTCTGGTGGCCCTTAAGTTTTCTTTTTTTAACCCCTCTTGCTGTTTTGATTGTATTTGGAATCATCATTCCTTTTGGATTGAATGAGTTAGGATGGATTAGTTTTAATCATGCTTTTTTGAACTATCCTTATCTTTTAATAGTAGCCGGGTTGATTTTCTTTGCATTTTTTCCTTTTCTTGATGGCTTATATCAGCTGATTAAGGCCAATTTAGATGATAATCCCGTTAATGAGAATACAGGTTTTCTTAATTTATTTAATTCTCAAGCCATGGGGAAAGCTTTGGGCGCTGTTTTAGTAATACTTTTACTATTGGAATTGATAGGATCTTTTTTCAAGCCTTTTAAAATACTGGTTTTACTGGGTTATTTGCTAACAATTTTTACTCCGGTTTTGCTTGTTAATGATAGTAAATCTCCCTGGAAAAAAGGGATGGAGTCAGTACGGTTTACGCTTGGGAACAAAAAACTGGTCACTAAGGTTTGGGGATTACGCTTATTAATCTTATTCTCCTTAATCGCTCCATGGATTTTGGTTGCTTGTACAGGTGGATACCTTGTATTAAAAGTAATCACATTAATTTTTGCCATACCCTCTTTTGGTTATATGATAATTAAAGTCTTACCGTTTTATTTCTTTTATCCGGCATATGTCTATGAACAGATGAAGTCAGACGGTTTGCGAGTTGGCGCATTTTGACTTGCGCCAATATTCTGTATGTTGTTCTTAATTGTGTTTATGCATATACCGATTTCACAATGAAGTCTGCTTATTCTTCCTAACCAATTAGATTCGGCGATGATTCGGTGTAAAACTGAATATCAAGCGTTCGTAAATAAGTATGTAGCCCAGCATCTTGCAACGGAATCACATGTGCTTGAGCACCTGATTCATTATGATGCGAGTGCCAATATCCGGGTGGAGTAACGAATGCCGAAAAAGGCTTCCAGTCTGCACGAATAGGATTAATAATGTGACCTTGCTCATCCAGTTCTTTACCAATCAACGTATAGCAACCGGGTTGGCATTCTACAGCAAAATCCAAGGCAACAGATTGATGACGATGAGGTAACTGGGTATCATTAGCATTTAATACACCAAACATGGCCCAGAGAACATGACTAATCGTACGAGTTTGAGGCAGTTCTTTATTAGCCAGAAGAACACTCATACGATTTTTTGTTCGAGCATCTTTTGCATTCATAACTTTCTGTAATTCAGCTGCAGCTGTTTCATGAGTGTATAAAGTTGGTTTAAATCTTTTTATTATCGCTTGAGCACCTAAATAATTTAAAAGTGGCTCATCATGTACATAATAAAATGCACTGTCTGTATCCGCGCTATGGAGGGCTGCACCATTGGATGGCAGAATAAAAAAATCACCTGTGTTCCAGGGGATCGTGTGTTCATCCATCTGCGTGCGTCCATTTCCTCTTATCACATAAAATAAATGTGACGTAGCATTATTTTCAGTTGTGAAACTTTCTCCTGCCTGAATGTGAATAAAATTAGCAAGCAAGGCAGGACTCGTTGCAGGATAAGAACATCCCAATTGATCACTGATGTCAAGGGGAATTATTCTTGTGGGGCCTTGCTCATGCAAACTGCTTGGAAACACGACAAAAGGTACTTCGCTAATAATGCCTGATCCAATTGGATTTGCTGAGGTGCTGTATTCATAATAAAGCGCATTATTAACCAACGAATCGTAATGGAAGGGGTCAAAAACTTTATGCGACATGTTGATTCCTTATGGACTTGACTATTTAAATATATAGATACGAAATCTGTGTTTGTCAATAAGGTATACACGGGAAATGATTCTGGATTAGGCTCAGAGTCTAAATGAATTATAGGTATTTTATAAAACCTGATTGGATGAACAATTTAAGCAGTTGTTTCTGTTTGGTATAGCCGCTTAAATTCCACTCTTATTTGTACTCTTTCATCGTCAGATTCTGCATTGAGAGTAATCTGCAGTTTCTCACTTTCATTGTAGAATTTCGCTATCCCTTTTATCATTCCTATAGCTAGACTCGCCATTCTTCTCTTTGAATAGTAATCGATTATGAGTAGTTTATCATTGACTCTTGATACATTCAGAGTAGGAGGACTTGCCTTGTTTTCCTCTTTTCTTACTGCTCTATGCATTACGAACTCCGTATTTTCCAGCATTTCAAAGGTTTTCCATCCAGGGTTTATATGGGATTTAAACAGAGTTAAGAGTCCAGGTACTAAGTATTCTCCAAATTGTTCCTTTAATTTTTCTGCCGGGAGTTGGATATAGTCGCTGCACATTCATAAGTGAACACATTTCAGAAATAGGATAATTTTCATGCATTTGATAAGAGGGGTAGGGCATACCGGCTGTTTTACATAATTCTAACCAGGTTGCAGAACCATATGTATTTTCAATGAATTTATTAAAAAACACAAAAAATGAGCCATGCATGAGTAATTCATCTTGTTTCATAACTCGTAGTTTTGAAATATAAGCGTACTTAAAGAGTGCTGCATTGTTAATTGGTGAGTGCCCCCGTAATTGGGAAAGACCCAGATAATGGCGCGCCCGGAAGGATTCGAACCTCCGACCCTTTGGTTCGTAGCCAAATACTCTATCCAACTGAGCTACGGGCGCGTTGATTGGCGGAGAGAGAGGGATTCGAACCCTCGATGGGATTTCTCCCATACTCCCTTAGCAGGGGAGCG
>CAYRWO010000008.1:0-126869 GCA_964428035.1 uncultured Legionella sp. | reverse complement strand
GGTCGGTGGTTCGATCCCACTCGTGCCTACCATGTAACCTGAATTTTATAGTAGAATCTAAAACAGCAACTACTGCACAGAATATTAAGGTTTAAACCCTGCTATGCAGGGTTTTTTTTTGAAAAAGAAGTGCTTTACGGACGCAAAGACGGATAAAACTATGCCTAATATTAAATTACCTGATGGAAGTGTAAAACATTTTGAAGCGCCGCTAACCATTTATGATGTTGCGCATCATATCAGCCCAGGTCTAGCCAAGGCTGCATTGGCAGGTCGTGTAGACGGTCGTTTAGTAGATACCTCTTATCTCATTGAAGCCGATTGCTCGTTAGTAATCGTGACAGAAAAACAAGAGGACAGTTTGGAGGTTATTCGTCATTCAGCTGCTCATTTGCTGGCTCAAGCCGTTAAGTCTCTTTTCCCCACAGCCCAAGTGACCATAGGTCCAGTTATTGATGATGGCTTTTTTTATGATTTTGCCTTTCAAAGAGCATTTACTCCTGAGGATTTGGAGTTAATAGAAGCAAAAATGCAGGAATTGGCAAAGGCCAATTATCCTATTACCCGTAGAGTATTGCCACGGGACGAGGCCATAAAGTATTTTAAAAGTTTGGGTGAAGAGTATAAGGCAAAAATTATTGCTGATATTCCTGCCGGTGAAGTGCTTTCCCTATATAAACAAGGTGATTTTGAAGATCTGTGTCGAGGTCCTCATGTACCTTCAACTGGTTTTTTAAAAGCATTTAAACTGACTAAGTTAGCTGGTGCTTATTGGCGCGGTGATTCCAACAATGAAATGTTACAGCGAATTTATGGTACTGCCTGGGCTGATAAAAAATCTTTGGCTGACTATTTGTTCCGAATGGAAGAAGCAGAAAAGCGCGATCACCGTAAATTAGGCAAGGCCCTGGATTTGTTTCACTTCCAGGATATTGCTCCGGGAATGGTTTTTTGGCATCCAAAAGGATGGACGATTTATCAGGAGCTTGAGCGCTATATGCGGATGCGCTTGGCTGATTTCGGTTATCAGGAAATTAAAACCCCTCAATTAGTAGATCGAGTACTTTGGGAAAAGTCGGGCCATTGGGATAATTTCAGAGATGAAATGTTTGTCACTGAAACAGATAACCGGCACTATGCTGTAAAACCTATGAATTGCCCCTGCCATATTCAAGTCTACAACCAAGGTTTGAAAAGTTATCGAGATCTGCCATTAAGACTTTCAGAGTTTGGTAATTGCCATCGCTGTGAACCTTCTGGCTCCTTACATGGATTAATGCGGGTTCGCAATATGGTGCAAGATGATGCCCACATTTTTTGTACGGAAGATCAAATTCAATCAGAAGTAGCGATGATGTTGGAACTGGTACAGTCAGTTTATACTGATTTTGGTTTTAATGAGATTAAATATCGCTTGGCCTTAAGACCTGAAAAACGGGTAGGTTCAGATGAAGTTTGGGATAAAGCAGAAAATGCCCTGAAACTTGCCATGAAAGGAAGAGCTATTGAATGGGTAGATGCTCCTGGTGAAGGTGCATTTTACGGCCCGAAGATTGAATGTTCTTTATCGGACTGTCTGGGTAGAATTTGGCAGTGTGGAACCATACAAGTCGATTTTTCCATGCCTGCGCGTTTAGAAGCCAGTTATATTGCTGAAAATGGCAGTAAACAAATCCCCGTCATGTTGCATAGGGCGATATTAGGTTCTTTTGAACGATTTATGGGTATTTTGATAGAGCATTACGCAGGAAAACTACCGTTATGGTTGTCTCCTGTACAAGCATCTGTGCTTACCATTAGTGAAAAACAGAATGATTATGCGGAACAAGTGAGTCAAATTTTGCAAAAAAGAGGGGTTCGAGCAAATTTTGACTTGAGAAATGAGAAAATTGGCTTTAAAATCCGTGAACACACTTTACAAAAAGTACCTTATTTATTAGTTATAGGCGACAAAGAGGTCGAAACAGGTCAAGTAGCTGTACGTACCCGTGAAGGCGTCGATTTGGGCGTGATGACAATAGATACAATTTGTGATACCTTGACGCAAGAAATTGTCCGTAAGGGATCTCTATAAATAACGAACTGGAGGAATAAACCATTAGTGCACCAACTAAGCGTGAAAATGATCGCGCACGAATTAATGAACAGATCACTGTACCTGAGGTACGCTTAATTGATGTCGATGGTAACCAGGCAGGAATTGTATCTACTAGGGAAGCCCTGCGTGCAGCAGAAGAAGATGGATTGGATTTAGTTGAGATATCACCAACAGCCAAGCCTCCTGTTTGCCGCATTATGGATTATGGTAAATTTGTCTTTGAACTGAGTAAAAAGCAAGCTGAAGCGAAGAAAAAGCAAAAGCAAATTCAGGTTAAAGAATTAAAATTCCGTCCAACGACGGAAGATGGAGATTATCAGGTCAAGCTACGCAACCTGATCCGTTTCCTCAATCATGGTGATAAGGTCAAAATCACGCTACGTTTTCGTGGTCGTGAGATGGCTCATCAAGAACTCGGTATGAAAATTCTGGAACGCATACAGGCTGATACGGCTGAATTTGCTGTGGTTGAACAGCATGCCAAGCGTGAAGGAAGACAATTACTGATGGTATTATCACCCAAAAAAACCAAGTAGCTAAATATATTTGTTGTGAAAAAACAAATATCAATGCGGAGTACATGTTATGCCAAAGTTAAAGTCACATCGTGGAGCAGCTAAACGCTTCCGTAAGACAGCAAGTGGTGCGATTAAACGTCGCGGCGCTTACAGGAATCATATCCTCACCAAGAAGTCTACTAAGCAAAAACGCCATTTACGCGTAGGTGCCAGTACTTTGAAGCCATGCGATGCGCGTTTGGCAGAGCGTATGTTGCACGGTAGTTAAGGGGAGGATTAAAAAATGCCAAGAGTTAAACGTGGTGTGACAGCGAAAGCCCGTCACAAGAAAATTTTAGACCAAGCTAAAGGTTATTATGGTGCACGTAGCCGGACCTATCGCGTAGCAAAACAAGCAGTAATTAAAGCAGGTCAATATGCTTATCGTGATAGACGTCAGAAAAAACGACAATTCCGTGCCTTATGGATAGTGCGTATTAATGCACAAGCTCGTGAATGCGGTATGTCTTATAGCCGTTTGATTGATGGTTTGAAAAAAGCATCCATTGAACTGGATAGAAAAATACTGGCAGACATGGCAGTTAATGACAAAGTAGCATTTGCGGCAGTTGCTGAAAAAGCTAAAGCTGCATTAGCAGGTTAATTTGTTGTTAGATGGGTATTAATTTATTGCATTGAGCTTTAGTTCATTGTAATAAGCCCAACGTAACTAAATTTAAAGTGGTTACAAAATAAAAAATATCGAGGAGGCTAAGGCCTCCTTTTTACTTGTGGGTATAAATATGCAGGATATCATCACCATACAAGAACAGGCTTCTGAAGCCATTAATAAAGCACAAGATATTGCTATTCTGGAATTAATTCGCGTTGACTTCCTGGGAAAAAAAGGCAAACTGACTGAAATTTTAAAAGGTCTGTCTGGTTTATCTGCTGAAGAAAAACCTAAAATGGGTCAATTAGTAAATCAAGCAAAACGTGAGATCAGCACCTTGATTGAAACGAAAATGCTGGAATTAAAAGAAAAACAATTATTAGTGAAATTATCAGCAGAGAAAATTGATGTAACCCTTCCTGGACGCAATAAACAATCAGGTTCATTACATCCGGTCACTCAAGTGAAACACCGAATTAACGAGTATTTCAGTCGTTTGGGTTTTGATATTGTGGATGGACCTGAAATTGAAACTGAATTTTATAATTTTGAAGCATTAAATATTCCCGGACATCATCCCGCCCGTGCAATGCATGATACGTTTTATTTTGGTGACGGACGTTTACTACGCACGCATACCTCTCCAGTACAAATTCGCACCATGGAACAACGTAAGCCTCCCTTTCGCTTAATCGCTCCTGGCAGAGTTTATCGTTGTGATTCTGATCTCACCCATACTCCCATGTTTCATCAGGTTGAAGGATTGTTGATTGATCAGCAGGCTACATTAGCGGGATTAAAGGGGTTGCTGCAGGATTTTTTTGCCCATTTCTTTGGCCGCGATCTGGCTCTTAGATTCAGACCGTCCTATTTTCCCTTTACTGAACCTTCTGCAGAAGTAGACATAGAATGTACTCAGTGCAGTGGTAAAGGATGTCGTTCCTGTAAGTTTACTGGATGGCTTGAAGTACTGGGTTGTGGCATGGTTCATCCAAATGTGTTACGGGCAGTTCATATTTCTCCTGATGAGTATCAGGGATGGGCTTTTGGTATGGGTATGGATAGATTAGCCATGCTGTATTATGGAATCGATGATCTGCGAATGATGTTTGAAAACGATCTAACCTTTTTAAGTCAGTTTTAATTTACTCGTCGCAAGACAAGTGGTTGTATAAGTGATGGGGATGATAGATGAAATTAAGTAAGTTATGGTTACGTGAATGGGTTAACTTCTCATTAACTGAACAAGAGTTAGCTGCACAATTGACTATGGCTGGTTTGGAAGTAGATGCCGTAAGCCCCGTAGCCGGGGAATTTACTCATGTGGTTGTAGCGGAAGTACTGAGCACAAAACCTCACCCAGATGCTGATAAATTAACTTTATGTGATGTTAAGGCCGGTAACGATCAATTATTGAAAGTTGTTTGCGGTGCTGCAAATGTGAGACCAGGATTAAAAGTTGCGTTGGCAATGATTGGCGCTCAATTACCAGGTGGCCTCAAAATTAAAGAGTCCAAACTTCGTGGTGAATTGTCACAAGGAATGCTCTGCTCAGTCACCGAGCTGGGACTTGCAGAACAATCCGAAGGCATCATGGAATTAGAAGACGATGCCCCGATAGGGATGAGTTTACGTGAGTATCTAACTCTTGATGATCATATATTGGATATTGATTTAACACCCAATCGAGCAGATTGCTTTAGCGTTTTGGGCATTGCTCGTGAAGTAGCCGTATTAAATAAACTGCCTCTATTAGAACCTTCCATTAGCACTGTTGCGCCTGCAATTGATGATGTATTAACCATTAATTTAAAAAGTGCTCAGGCTTGTCCGCGTTATTGTGGTCGTGTGATTCGTAATATTAATTCTGCAGCAACCACTCCTTTATGGATGTCTGAGCGATTACGCCGAGGTGGAATCAGAACCTTGCATCCGGTTGTTGATGTGATGAACTATGTGATGCTTGAACTAGGCCAACCGATGCATGCTTTTGATTTGGCCAAGTTAAAAGGGGAAGTTAATGTCCGTTTTAGCAGTGATTCAGAACATTTGGAGCTATTAGATGGCCAGGAAATAACCTTAAGCGACAAAGTATTAGTGATTGCGGATAAAGACAGACCCCTTGCTATGGCAGGTATTATGGGGGGCGCGGACAGTGCAGTACAGGCTCATACTCAAGATGTATTTTTAGAAAGTGCTTATTTTAATCCAGTGATTATCGCCGGAGTTGCCAGAAAATATGGTTTATTTAGTGATTCATCCCAACGTTTTGAGCGCGGTGTCGACCCTTATCTGCAAATAAAAGCGCTCGAGCGTGCAACGTCATTGATTTTATCCATTGTTGGAGGCCAGGCTGGCCCAGTAATCGAGTCCAGTAATAGCGCGTATGTACCTGAAAAAGCCACAATTGCTTTTGATACTAATAAAGTGAAACAGTTGACTGGCCTTGCCATTTCTTTAGAGGAAATGAAAAATTTATTGGAAGGTTTAGGTATTACCATTATCCAGGATAAGAAAGGTATTCTTGAAGTAGAAGTCCCTTCACATCGATTTGATATTCAACAAGATGTTGATTTAGTTGAAGAAATCATTCGTCTGTATGGCTATGACAATTTAAAGGCGCAGCCTATGAATGCATTGGTTCAAGCAGGAAAGGCCAGTGCTAATGAGCGAATTGCCCAACAGCTAGCACTCTGGTTTAGAAGCCGAGGGTACAATGAAACCATAAGTTACAGTTTTGTCGACCCTGAGTTACAAGATGCCATTTATCCTCAAAATGAGGTGATGCAGTTGCTGAATCCCATTTCATCCGAATTATCGCAAATGCGAGTTGGTATGTGGCCCGGATTAATTGCATCCATGATTTATAATATTCATCGCCAACAAAATGCAATCAGGTTCTTTGAAATTGGTGTCGTGTTTGATGTGAAACAAGGCCAGTTAAACGAGCGAGCCTGTATTGCCGGTTTGTTAATGGGAGAACAAGGTGGGGTGAATTGGAGCGAAACTACTCGCTATTTTGATTTTTTTGATCTCAAAGGTGATTTACAGTCATTGTTTTCATTATTAAAATTAGAGCATGTTGGGTTTGTTCCTGCAACACATGATGCCTTACATCCCGGTCAATCGGCACAAATAGTGATCAATGGTCATCATGCAGGATGGGTAGGAGTGCTTCATCCCAAATTGACTGATGCACTTGATCTGCATCATGATGTGATATTATTTGAAATAAATTTGGCGGAATTAATTAATCTTGAATCACCGCGATATAAAACAATTTCAAAATATCCTCAAATCAGAAGGGATCTATCCTTTTTAGTAGATGCTCAGATCAATGTCATGCAAATTGAGGATGCTGTTAGAACCTGTGTCAAAGAAGACTGGTTAAAATCCTTTGATGTATTTGATGTTTATATAGGAAAAGGGATTCCTGAGGGCAAAAAAAGTGTGGCAATAGCGATGACTTTGCAAGATGATAGTCGAACATTAGTTGATGCCGAGATCAATTTATTAATTGGTGCTATAATCAAGACATTGCAAAATGAATTTTCAATCATATTGAGGGAATAATCGTGAGCGCACTAAGCAAAGCTATTCTGGCAGAAACCTTGTGTGACGAGTTAAAGCTATCCAAGCCAGTCTCAAAGGAAATGGTAGAAAATTTTTTTGAAGAGTTGCGTTATGCGCTGGAGCATGGGCAGCATGTAAAATTATCAGGATTTGGTAATTTTACGTTAAGAGATAAACCACAAAGACCAGGGAGAAATCCTAAAACTGGTGAGGAAATCCCAGTAGTGGCACGAAGAGTAGTTACCTTTAAGCCTGGTTTAAAATTAAAAACAAAAATTGAAGCAATAGGAAAATAGCTGATTGACTTATTATATCAAGCACGTACTCTTATGCACTAATCAGAAGGCTGCAGGCAAACCATGTTGCGCGAATTCTGGCGGTGAACCTTTTTTCGATTACATGAAGACCAGACTGCTGGAGTTAGACATGCATGGTCCTGGAAAGATTCGTGTAAGTAAAACGGGTTGTTTGGGCCGTTGTGCATCGGGTCCATGTCTGGTAATTTATCCTGAAGGGGTGTGGTATACTTATTCGTCTTTTACTGATATTGATCAAATTATTCAAAGTCATTTGATTGCAGGAGAAACGGTAGAACAACTTTTAATTGATAGATAATTATATTATTACGTTGAAGGTCTGTTTGAATGTATTGATGGTTATAGAGGATCTTCCACTTCAACAGGTGGAATTTGATGTTTTTACAAGGATTTAGTTAATTGTTCATAAATTTTTATCCTTTTTACTTGTAGGATGTTTCTGTTTTGGTTAAAATCGCCCGTCCATGATAGAAAGATTACCAATTTAGGCGGTTCGGAGTTTATTTAATGAAGACATTTAGTGCCAAAGGCCATGAAGTCAAACGTGACTGGTTAGTGGTCGATGCCAGCGATAAGGTTTTGGGTCGCTTAGCAACTGAGATTGCCCGTCGTTTACGTGGCAAACATAAAGCTGAGTACACTCCCCATGTTGATACAGGGGATTACATCATTGTTACTAATGCGGAAAAGGTCACTGTGACTGGCCGTAAATTTAATAACAAGATGTATCATCATCACACTGGTTTTCCTGGTGGTATCAAATCAGTTACTTTCGAAAAATTACAAGGTAGAAATCCTGTAAAAATTATCGAACTTGCTGTGAAAGGAATGCTACCAAAAAATCCATTGGGTAGAGAGATGTATCGCAAATTGAAAGTATATGTGGGTAGCGAACATCCACATACTGCACAGCAACCCAAGCAACTAGAGATTGAGGAATAAGTACTATGGCTGAAATGAAGCAATACTACGGCACTGGCCGTAGAAAAAGTTCAACAGCTCGCGTTTTTTTACGTCCCGGTAAAGGTGAGATCAAAGTTAACAATCGCTCTTTGAAAGAGTATTTCTGTCGCGAAACTTCTTGTATGGTTGTTATGCAGCCTCTGGAAACTGTTGAGTTGACTGATAAGTTTGATATTTTTATCACTGTAGTTGGTGGTGGAATTTCTGGTCAAGCTGGAGCAGTACGTTTAGGAATAGCCAGAGCGTTAGTTGCCTATGATGAAAAAGGTTTGGCAGAAGATGCAGAACCTAATCCTAATTCATTTCGTCGAAAACTTCGTGCTCGTGGTCTGTTGACTCGTGATTCACGTCGTGTAGAAAGAAAGAAAGTGGGCTTGCACAAAGCACGCCGAGCTACTCAATACTCAAAACGTTAATCATATATCGATTAATAGAAACCCCGCTTTGCGGGGTTTTTTATTTAAGATGCTTAAGTGGTTTTCAATATATTCAAAGATACAGCCCTCTTTAGTTTTATTTAAATATTTTTATTAAAAAACACCAATAACTTCAGTCTTAAAAATAAACCCCAATTACTTTTTGTATTTTTATGATGGTTTACTCAATGTGTAGAGGACAATCTACCTTAATTCTGATTTTTTGGTTATCATATTGCGCTTAATATTAACCTAATGTTCCTATGATATACTTTGGTCCTAAATTCTATTTTGAGAATCATAATTCATGAGAAATGAAAAACTTGCCAAGCCACAAGAAGTTAATGCATGTACTTTAATTAGCATTGCCGTAATCAAGGCTATTTTAAGTGCTAAAGATGAGCAAGAAATGGCAACTAAAATACAAGAAGCTCATGATAATGAGCAAATGCGCTATAGAGTGAGTTTTCCAAATGCCATTGCCCATGGCGCAGGTATTTTAGAAACAGAAGCTTTTGCATTTCCCGAATTTTCAAATTTTTTTGCAGAGCCGACCAAACAAAATTTGATGGCACCTGCTGATGATCAGAATCTGGAATTAATAATAGAGAACCGAAATAATTTCATGATCGGTAACGAACTGAGTGCAGAGTTTTATACCTTCAATTTTGATTTAATAGAAGCTATTGAAGAACGCGCCGCCGGCACACCTATTGATTGGTCCACAATCAATAAACCTGAATTACAAAGACTTGTTAAGCAAGATGGTGCATTGCCTCTGGCAGAACAGTTTTTGGAGGTTATTACTCAATTAGATTCTCAAGGAATTACCATAAAAATGGAGGGGCATACTATTTCCTTAGTAAAGCGGGGAGATACTTGTTATAGCTATGATTCCTTGGAAGGTGTTTTGTCGGTTACAAAAAAACCTCAAGAAATGGTTGCTCATTTAGCTGAAAAAATAGATAAAAATCACGCCAAAGGAGCAGAAGTCTATTACTTTACTCCAAAACAAGCCTTAAAGTTAGCCCCGGAGATCCCGATTAAACAAGAAACACAGGTAAAAAAAGAAATACCAGCAACAGAGCAAGTGCTCCATCAAGTTGAGGCTGTGGAAACTGCTGGCTTAAATGCGGAACGTATCCATGATTTAATTGATAATCGGGCTTCTTTTGACACAGTGGATGATTGGCAACAAGTTAATGCAGAGCTATTTACATTAATAGCGAGTCGACTTAATGGTGGGTACCTAACGCTTAAAGAATGGGCGACAATAACAGCAAAACAGTTGTGTGATTTATTAAATATAGAAAGCAATCCTGTACCTATTGTGTCTCCTCATGTTTCTGGTCGCCCGAGTAGCACCCCACTACCTGTTATCGAAAAAACAGGCGTAAATCAGGAAGAATTAACAACGAAAAAAAGAAATGCTAACGATCTTGAAACACATATTCCTGATACTTCTGTTAAAGATGCTCCTGAACAGCCTGTTAAAGATTCTGAAAAGCTAATAGCGATTATAGATAAGCTTATAGAAAATATGTCAACACAACAAAATGGGCGTCATACAAGAAGAAACAGTCAATGGAAAGCAGATCTGTTAACTGACATCAAGCAGGGTATGCAATCAACAAATCCAGACGCTATAGATATCAATCAATGTATTGCTGATATACGTACCGTATGCGCAAAAAAACGGAATATCTTGCATTTTTGGGCTGAGCCACATAGCGTTTCTGAATTTGAAAAAATGTTGCGCGACGAGGAAATAGCTACTCCCCAGACAAATGTTTTAGCACAGTAAAATTTATAGCACTGGTTATAGATTTTAAGTAATTAAAGTAAATAAGAAGCTTGTCTTCATCTTGATTGTCTCATAAAAATCGCTGTATCTGTTTGTTTCAGAATACAGCGACTACTACAAAATTAAGCCGACTCATGCTAATCTCCATTCAGTGTGAATAATATTTAGAATTGTTCTTTGGCTCATTTCTGAGTGTGGCTTATGGCTTATGGCTTATGGTTTATGATTCACTACCATCAAGTTAGTGGATTTTGTTCGAGTCTATCTCGATCCGTTCGGGCTGACGAAGCTACCGCCTCCTCAGCCCGAACGGATCGGGTAAAATCCTTAACTTAATGACCGTGGGTCTATGATTGCTTGAGAAAGATGATAAAACAGGAGCTAATCTACCGTTTCCGTTTGATGTTGTCTTGTATAAAATCTCTTTTCCCAATCCAAAATGGCCTTGAGATCATTGAACCATCTAAGAAACAAGTCCTGTGATGTTAGGTTTTAAATTCTAATTAATGTTAAATAAAGGCAATGTTTACATAATGGCGGATGAAATTACTAATCTCAATCAAGAAGTGGGTAAAAATAAAGAGGCACCTTTAGATGAGGGACGACGTCGATTTTTATTAGCTTCTACCAGTGTTTTGGCTGCGGTAGGTGCAGCCTGTGCACTGACTCCATTTGTAGCGTCCTGGTTGCCTAATGCTAAAGCCCGTGCAGCAGCTGCACCAGTTCAAGTTGATTTAAGAAAAATGGAACCGGGTGAACAAGTTGTTGTTGCGTGGCGAGGTAAGCCAGTCTGGATTATCAGACGGACTAAGGAAATGTTGCAACGTTTAACTGATAATGAGGTCTTGTTGCGGGATCCGCAATCTCTAGTTGATCAACAACCTGAATATGCAAAAAATAAATTCCGCTCAATCCATCCTGAATATTTGGTGTTGATTGGGATTTGTACTCATCTGGGTTGCTCTCCTAAATATAAGCCTACACCAGATGAGTTGGATGGTGATTGGCCCGGTGGTTTTTTTTGTCCTTGTCATGGTTCAACTTTTGATCTCTCCGGACGAGTTTTTAAAGGTGTTCCTGCACCTATAAATTTGGAGGTCCCTCCTTATCACTTCATAAACGAGTACACCCTGGTGATAGGCGAGGACAGCAATGAAGGTAAGTCATGAAAGGATTATTAAATTGGGTAGACGCCCGTTTTCCTTTGATTAGCACCTGGAAAAGTCATTTTAGCAATTATTATTTACCTAAGAATTTAAATTTCTTATATTTATTGGGGTCTCTGGCCCTGGTCGTTTTGGTCAATCAATTTGCGACCGGCCTATGGCTTACCATGTTTTATACACCAAACGTGGAACAGGCTTTTTCCTCTGTTGAATCCATTATGCGTGAAGTTAATTTTGGTTGGCTGTTGCGCTATATGCATTCTACTGGCGCCTCTGCATTTTTTATTGTGATCTACTTACATATGTTTCGTGGCTTACTTTATGGTTCCTACCAAAAACCCAGAGAACTAGTTTGGCTTTTGGGGATGTTTTTATTCCTTGTGCTGTTGGCAGAGGCTTTTTTTGGTTATTTGTTACCATGGGGACAAATGTCCTATTGGGGAGCCGAAGTAATTACTTCATTGTTTGGTGCGATACCCTATATTGGTAAAAGTCTAGTTATTTGGTTGCGCGGTGATTATTCAGTTACCAATGTCACTTTGCAGCGTTTTTTTGCGCTACATGTCATCGGCATTCCTATTTTAATGTTATTTTTGGTGTTCTTGCACATAGTAGCTTTGCATAAAGTCGGTTCAAATAATCCTGACGGAATTGAAATTACCAATACAATTGATGAACGGGGTAATCCTTTAGATGGTATCCCTTTTCACCCGTATTATACGGTTAAAGATTTTGTTGGCGTGGTGGTGTTTTTAATTCTTTTTTTTTCTGTGGTCTTTTTTGCTCCTGAAATGGGGGGATATTTTCTAGAGCGTTCTAATTTTGTTCCTGCCAATCCGATGATAACGCCAGATCATATTGCACCTGTATGGTATATGGCTCCCTTTTACGCGATGTTACGGGCGATACCCAATCAGCTGTTAGGTATTATTTGTATGGGCGCTGCGATCTTGCTTCTTTTGTTCATGCCATGGCTTGATCGAAGCCCCGTACGCTCCATGAGATATAAAGGGGCATTATCTAGATTAAGCTTGACGATTTTTGTCGTAAGTGTAGTGCTCTTGGGGTATTTAGGAACTGTTTCAGTTAATCCGGTAAAGCTGTTTCTCGCGCGAATTGGCACGATATTTTATTTTTCCTATTTTATATTAATGCCATTTTATAGTCGCTTTGAATCATGTCGCCCTGTCCCCAAGAGAATAGGTCAGCGATGATAAAAAAAACAGGGTTATTTTTTGTCAGTGTCCTTTTGGCAATGGCCTCTTCCATCTCTTTAGCAACTGAGATTGCGATGCAATCAATTTCTATAGATATAACAAATAAAGAGCGTTTGCAGCGAGGAGCAAAATTATTTATGAATTATTGCTCTGGATGCCATTCTCTAAAATATATGCGCTATAGCCGTATGGCAGAAGATTTGGGTTTAACTGATTTTGCTGGACAGATAAATAAAAATTTACTAAATAATTTAATTTTTACCCAGGCAACTGTATACGATCCCATTCAAATTGCCATGCCCCCGGAAGATGCAAAACAATGGTTTGGGATTGTTCCTCCTGATTTATCATTATCTTCCAGAGAAAGGGGGGCTCGATGGTTGTATCTTTATTTAAAAAATTTTTATAATGATAATTCCAGGCCTTTCGGGGTCAATAATCTTCTGGTACCGAACGTTGCCATGCCCAATGTTCTAGAGCCTTTAATGGGGCAACAGGTACTGATAACTGATAAAGAATCGCATAGTGATTCTTTGTTGTTAATAAAACAAGGTGAAATGCTTCCTGGCGATTTTGATGGTGCCTTGCAGGATTTAGTGACATTTTTAGTTTATGTGGGTGAGCCGTCAAAATTAGTTCGCTATCATCTGGGAATTTTTGTTATCCTTTTTTTGAGTATTTTATTAATAGCAGCTTATTACTTAAAAAGAATTTATTGGCGACGTTTGTAAAAATTGTAAGCGTTCACGGAATATGGATATTTCGTCTTTGCGAGCCTTGGCGAAGCAATCCAGAACGTGCTTCGTTGAAAATATGAGCTGGGTTGCTTCACTTTGTTCGTAATGACGACTGTTTTTTATCTGGATCACAAAAAATGACATATGCCTTGAACACTTACTAAAATTTGATTTGTATTTTATTTGTATAAATGAATAGATTTAGATGCAAAGTAACCCAGAAGGTTAAAAATGTGATAGAATGTTGTTCTTTGTTCTTTAGCATGGAAATGCTATTGATACAGCTTTAATGAATCCATAGGAGTTGCTAATGGCAATTGTCGCAAAGCGCACTATAATGTCTTTATTTTCTGATGTTGATGATGTGTATAGTCATCAGGTCCGTATCGTGTTGGCTGAAAAAGGTGTTAATGTAGAAATTCTTGCTGTAAAGCAAGATGAGCCAGGCGCAGATCTTCTAGCTCTAAATCCCTATGGGACTGTTCCAACACTAATTGATAGAGAGCTGGTACTTTATGAGGCCAGGATTATTATGGAATATTTGGACGAGCGTTTTCCTCATCCTCCTTTATTACCTGTGTATCCAGTGGCTCGTGCAGAAACTCGCAAAATGATGCATAGAATTGAACAGGATTGGTATTATTTAATGAATTTCATTAATAGAGATGAAAATGCTGATCAGGCTCGAGCTAATTTACTAGAAAGCTTAACAAGCCTTGATCCTGTTTTTGCTGACAAACCTTATTTTCTGAGTGATGAATTTTCTTTATTGGATTGTGCGTTAGCTCCTTTATTGTGGCGCCTGCCTAAATTAGGTCTGGAAATTGCGCCAGAGTTTCAAGGATTAATTGCGTACATGCAGAGGGTGTTCAAACGTGAATCGTTTCAAACGAGTTTGACAGATGCTGAGAGACAAATAAGAGCGGCTTAATATTATGGCAATGACATCAAATAAACCTTACTTAATTCGCGCTTTCTACGATTGGATTGTAGATAATGAATTAACACCTTATATCCTGGTTGATGCGACATATCCTGGCGTCCAGGTTCCTAAGGAACATATTCGTCATGAGCGTATTGTATTAAATATATCTCCATCTGCAACGAGAGGACTTTTGTTGGAAAATGATCGTATTGTATTTACGGCTCGTTTTTCAGGACAAACAGAACAAATTTTTGTTCTTCCTAATGCAGTATTAGAGATTTACGCTAAAGAAAATGGCAGAGGAATTGCTTTTGCGATAGAAGAGGATGAAAGCCCACCTCCAGCTAGCTCTTCCGGCTCTTCTGAGTCTGATGCTGGCACAAGAAAGCCATCATTAAAATTGGTGAAGTAGACTTGTTTTGCACTATCACCATTAAGTGAAGAAATAATCGTAGGCTGGGCCTTGGCTCATTGTTGTCAGGCTAAAGATTTTGTTGTTTAACTGAAAACAAGTTGCATAAAAAAATGGATCCCCGCGTAGGCGGGGATCCATTTTTGCATTAGCATTGTACTAAAACAGGAATGGATTCCCGCTTACGTGGGAAGGACAATGACCTAATTGTCTTAACCCGACGGCTATGGGCCTTGGCCCGACAGAGATTCTTCAGTGAATATAATGTTGTAGGCCAAGGCAACTTACGTGGCTGGATTTTTTTGGTGGCAGTGACGCTATGTACTTAAAAACGAAGTACCAATAACCCGTATGGAGCAAAAGGTGGCTAAGCCAGAGCAGGTCCTTTACCGTAGTGATCAAATTAGATCTTGTGAACAACAAGCCATGCATTTGTATCAGTTGGATGAAAATGATTTAATGTCTCAAGCAGGAACCGAGGCATTTTTTTTCGTGCAGCGTTTATATCCTCAAGTGCGTCATATAGCGGTATTTTGTGGCTCAGGAAATAATGCTGGTGATGGTTATATCCTGGCAAGGCTAGCTCATGAACATGGTCTGTCGGTCACCGTATATCAATGTAAAGCTTTAGAAGATTTACCTTCCGCAGCAAGAAATGCAGCTTTATTGGCTCTCGCCGCGGGAGTTGATTGTCAATCAGCTGATGAACCTCTTGAAACTGAGGCTGAATTAATTATAGATGCTCTGTTGGGGATAGGATTAAAAGGTCCGGTCCATGGAGTCATCGCCACGGCTATTCAGCAGATTAACTCCAGTGGATTACCCGTCGTATCTTTGGATATTCCTTCGGGGTTGAATGCAGATACAGGACAGGTAGAAAATTTCTGTGTTAAGGCCAATGCGACCCTTACTTTTATTGCACTTAAAGCGGGCATGTATACCTTAGACGGGCCAGATTATTGCGGTGAAATTCATTGCAGGCATTTACAACTCGAAGCCTGTATCGCAAAATTAAATCCATGCGCATTCTTGTTGAACAATAACACCTTACCGTTACCCTTACGAAAAAAAAATTCACACAAAGGCAATTATGGAAGCGTCTTGGTGATCGGTGGCGGACCGGGCATGCCGGGTGCAGTGAGCCTGACTGCTAAAGCTGCAATGCGAACAGGTGCTGGATCGGTACATGTCGCCACTTGGCCTGAGCATGCTCACAGTGTTTTGCCGTTGGTTCCTGAGGCGATGATTTGGGCGATTAAAACCGCTAAGGATTTAACCCCTCTTTTAGCCAAAGCAACGGTCTGCGTTATTGGGCCGGGGCTTGGTGAAAGTGATTGGGCAAGAACGTTATTTTTAGCTGCAATCACCTCGCAGTTGCCTATGGTAATTGATGCTTCTGCATTGAGATTACTATCAGAGTATCCGCAAGTTGATGATAATTGGGTTTTAACTCCACATCCTGGTGAAGCAAGTAGTCTCCTTTCTTGTACGGGAGCTGAAATACAGGCAGATAGATATCAATCTGCAGTGACTATCCAACAGCAATATGGTGGTGTGGTGGTATTGAAAGGAGCCGGAACGATTATTCAGACTGAGCAAAAGACCTACATTTGCCCAAAAGGCAATCCTGGTATGGCTACAGCTGGAATGGGTGATGTATTAAGCGGTATAATTGCTGGCCTTTGTGCTCAGGGTTTGTCGTTAGCTGAGGCCGCAAAGTTAGGAGTATGGGTGCATGCCTCTGCAGGGGATATGAAAGCAGAGATTTTGGGTCAGGTCGGAATATTAGCCAGTGATTTGCTTGATATTTTGCCCAATATTTTGAATTGCAATAGTAAGAAATGAGTCATAGTGAATACGATAAAATAATAACTTTGGACCTTATCGACGAAAAAGCCAGCGAACAATTTGCCACCCAACTGGCCTCTTGCTTAAGCTCTCCTTTGGTCGTTGCTTTGAGCGGGGATATAGGAGCAGGTAAGACGACCATTGTTCGTGCCATGCTTAAAAGCCTGGGCGTACAGTCAGCAATTAAAAGTCCTACTTTTTCATTGGTAGAAAGCTATATCTGTCATGATCTGCACATTCATCATTTTGATTTATATCGAATACATCATGAGGATGAGTTAGAATATCTCGGTTTCCGAGATTATTTTTCTAAGGAAAGTATTTGTTTTATTGAATGGGCAGAACATGCTGGAAAAGCCTTGCCACAAGTGGATATTCGTTTTAACTTAAGTATTAAAGGGGCTGGGCGCAACATGCAGATTATCGCATCAAGTGTAGCTGGCAAAAGAATTTTAGCTTGCCTGGCAGGTGAATAATGATCATACGCGCATGGGTTTTGTGGGTAATCATGTGTATCAGCTCTGTTGCTGCATTCGCAGCGCAGTTAAACAATGTTACTGTGTCACAGCAACCGGGCACAACAACTCTTTATTTCACTATTAATGGCTCGTTTACTCATAAATTATTCACTTTGACCCAACCTAACCGCGTAGTATTGGATTTAAGCACTACGACACTGGGAATCAATTTAAACCAACTAAGGATTACTAACTCCCTTATTAAACACGTACGAAGTGGATCCGCAGATGCAAAGTCCTTAAGATTGGTACTGGATATCAACCAAACAGTGCAGGTGAGATCTTCTCCCTGGCTGTACAAAGGAAAAGTTAATGGCATACGTTTAGATTTGGTGGAAGGCAAAAATAATCTTGTTTCAAATAATTCAAGTGCCCACATTCCGAGCAAACCTGTTGTTAATAAACCAACAAATAGAATAACCAAGCCATCTAAAACACCAATAAAAACGGAACAAAATCAACCTATTATAACGCATAAAATGCCTATTAGTGTTCCTCATAGCCCATCTAACAAATACTTACGCGATGTAGTGGTCGTATTAGATGCTGGACATGGTGGTAAGGATCCGGGCGCAAAAGGTCCCAGGCATAGTCAGGAAAAACATGTTGTTCTGGCAATCACGCTAAAGTTAAAACAACTCATAGACAGACAGCCTGGTATGCGTGCTGTTTTAACTCGCTCAGGTGATTATTATGTAGGTCTTAGAGAACGCTTGGCAATTGCCAGAAAATATAATGGAGACGTATTTGTTTCAATTCATGCAGATGCTTTTAATAATCCTCATTCAAATGGAGCTTCAGTATTTGCTTTATCACAAAGCGGAGCAACCAGTGAAGCGGCACGTTGGATAGCTGAAAAAGAAAACTACTCCGAATTAGGTGGGGTGAATTTGGGTGATTTGGATGATACTAATGGGGTGGTGCGTTCTGTATTAATTGATTTATCCCAAACAGCAACGATAAATTCAGGTTTGCAAATGGGGGGGCGAGTTCTGGGACAATTGGGCGGTTTCACCAACTTGCATAACAGCAAGGTAGAGCAGGCACGGTTTATGGTTTTAAAATCACCTGATATCCCTTCTATTCTAGTGGAAACCGGATTTATTTCTAATCCCGTGGAAGAAAGGAATCTAACTAATCCTGCTTATCAAACTCGACTGAGTCAAGCAATATTTCAAGGGGTCAAAACCTATTTTTGGGATAATCCTCCTCATGGTACTCGTATAGAGGCAATGACCACCAATAAGTTTCATATTGTGAGGGTGGGAGAAACGTTACCTGCGATAGCAGCTCGTTACCATACCTCTATTGCAGCAATGCAAGGAGTGAATCATTTGTCAGGTAATGCGAGAGTGAAACCTGGACAAAAGCTAGCCATACCTTCTACATGGGCATGAGGATTCATCAATTACCTCCTGCAATAGCCAATCAAATTGCCGCAGGAGAGGTTATAGAAAGACCAGCCTCCGTCGTTAAGGAGCTATTGGAAAACTCTTTGGATGCAGGAGCAGATTCTATTGCCGTTGAAATAGGTTACGGCGGACTGAATCAAATCAAAGTCAGTGATAATGGGGTGGGTATTGTTGCCGAAGATTTGCCCTTGGCCGTTGCGGCACATGCTACTAGTAAAATAACAACACTTGATGATTTATATGCAATTAACAGCATGGGATTTAGAGGAGAGGCTTTGGCCAGTATTGCTTCTGTTGCTAAAGTCACCATCAGCTCAAGACCTGCCCAACAAGAACATGCCATGATGCTGCATGCCCATGACTCCAGAAGCACCCTTACCCCTTGTGCACGAAATGTTGGAACAACTATTGACGTTGTTGATTTGTTTTTTAATGCCCCAGTGCGTAAACGATTTCTTAAAAATGAAAAATTAGAGTTTCAAGCCATCGAAATGGTCATTAAGCGCTTTGCCTTGAGTGCTCCACATATTGGTTTATCTTTAAAACACAATAATAAACTCGTCCTATCTTTACCAGCAGCGATTAATGAGCAAGCCAAACAAACCCGCATGACTAAAATATTTGGTAGCGCTTTCATTAAAGACGCGATCTTCCTTGATACTGAAGGGGGTGGGATGCGTCTTTGTGGTTGGGTAAGTGGTCCAAATTATCAACGCAGTCAAAATGACAGGCAATGGGTATATATTAATCAACGTATGGTTAAAGATAAATTAATTAATCATGCTTTAAAACAAGCCTACGATGGTTTGCTTTATCCGGGCCGTTTCCCTGCCTGCTTACTTTATTTAACTATTCATACAGCTGAAGTTGATGTGAATGTACACCCAACCAAACATGAGGTGCGATTTCAACAGCCTCGTTTGGTTCATGATTTTTTTACCTCACAATTAACCAATGCATTAAAAGCTGGAGCGCTAAAAAATGAGGAAAAAGTGTATGAGTATGATGCCTATTCTACGTCTGAAGAGTCAGCTGATATTTGTGAACCTCATTTATACCCGAACCATTTGAGAACAACTGAGCGAGCCTCTCTTTTATCATCCTCTACAGAAACAGATGATGGTCTAAAGAACTTCGTCCAGAAACAAAATGATTTATCCCCAAAAACTCATCTTCCTCTGCAATGGGATGATAGATCGCGGCGCGCTAGTGCCTCCAGAAAATCAACCTGTTCCGTTGAAGATGAGTCATCCTGGATTATTCTAAATAATCAATACATTTTGGTTTTCTTAGAGCAAATACCCCATATTGTAGATGTGATTGCCCTCCAAAAAAAATGGTTAATCAATCAATTGAATTTGGATAACTTACCTTTAGAGAGTCGACCGTTATTAGTACCTGTTAGTTATGAGGTGCCACCAAAATTAAAAGAGAAAATGAATGAATTCCAATGGATTGGGGGGCAAGCGGGCGTTCACCTGGAATGGTCCCAAGAAGACAGATTGCTCATCCGAACGGTGCCAATTAAAGTTCCCCATTTGGACCTTCGTTTATTTATAGAGTCATTAATTGAGTTAGAATGTGTTCAATTTGAACAGGTGATTCAAGTGTTAAGTCAATGCCAACGTTTTGATCTTAAAATTTTAAGTATTGAAGAACGAATGGAATTGAATCTTTTTTTGTTGAGTGCCCAAAATCAGGAATCTGGATTAGGGGGTATCTATAAAGCTTTATCAGTAGATGATTGCAGGATGTTATTACATGTCTAATTTAGTTTTTTGTTTGATGGGACCCACTGCCTCAGGGAAAACCGCTTTGGCTTGTGAGTTAGTGAAACGTTTCCCCTTTGAAATTATTAGTGTTGATTCCGCAATGATCTATAGAGAGATGAATATCGGCACGGCTAAACCCGCCCATCAGGAACTTCAGTTGGCTCCCCATCATCTGATTAATATCAAAGATCCGGTAGAATCTTATTCAGCAGCACAGTTTTGTACTGATGCCTCTTCATTATGCGATTCTCTTATTAGTGAAGGAAAAATTCCTTTACTGGTAGGAGGGACGATGATGTATTTTAATGCCCTTCAAAAAGGATTATCTGTTTTGCCTGAAGCCAATGAGGAGCTACGTAAGCAATTAGAGGATGAAGCCTCTCAGTATGGCTGGCCTTCGCTCTATCAAAAATTAACGGTTATCGATCCCAATACGGCTGCCCGTATTCATGCCCATGACACACAAAGAATTCAACGAGCTTTAGAGGTATATTACTTAACCGGAACACCTTTATCGACGTTACTTGCAGAAGAAAAGGGCGTCTCAGAGTATCGGTTTATAAATTTTGTTCTTTTTCCTCAGCAAAGATTATGGTTACATGAGCGAATTGCACAACGATTTGAGCAAATGCTGGTTGACGGGCTGGTTGATGAGGTGGAGCATTTACAGGAAAAGTGGAATTTACAGGTCAATTTGCCAGCAATGCGCTGCGTTGGTTACAGGCAGGTTTTGGAGTATCTTCAAGGGGAATATGATTACGCGACTATGCGTGATAAAGGGATTGCTGCAACAAGGCAATTAGCGAAGCGTCAATTAACCTGGCTTAGGCATTGGGATGATGCTTTATTTTATGATCCGCAAGGTCAGACTTTTAGTGAGGAGATTATAGCGAAAACCAGGGAAATATTGGATAATGAAGCTTCTTAATTCTGGCCATGCCGTAAAGGAACATCATGTTAACATCAAACAAAGAGCCGGCAAGTTCTAAAAAAAATTATGTCGTGCACCGAAATGAATTGCCCTTAAGTTGTCCAACAGACGCTATGGAACTATGGAATGCTCACCCTAAAGTTTATTTGCCCATAGAAAAAACAGGAGTTGAGGTTTGCCCTTATTGTGGATCACGATTTGTGTTGCAGAATGATTAATTCTATTTGTCTTGTCAGACTTTCCGCTTTAGGGGATGTTCTGATGATGGTTCCTTTAATTCGTACTCTGCAAACCGCCTTACCTGATACCAAACTGACCTGGATTATTTCAAGACCAGCATTTGATTTGGTAGAAGGAATGGATGGTGTGGAGTTTATCGTCATTGAGAAACCTAAAAATCTCATCGATTTATGGCAGTTTAAAAAACAAATGAGTTCTCGCCACTTTGATGTTCTACTAGCACCTCAAGCGAGCCTAAGGACCAATCTGCTATATCCCTTAATTAAAGCAAAACGTAAAATTGGTTATGATGCCCTCCGGGCGAAGGATGGACACGGATGGTTTGTGAAAGAGCGAATCACTCCGGGATTGGATCACACGTTAGACGGATTTTTAAAATTCGCGGAACCCTTGGGGATCAGGGAAAAAATAATTCGATGGGACTTACCCCTTGCTGCTGTTGATTATGAGTGGGCAGAAAATCATTTACCCCAACAAGGTCCTATCCTTGTGGTTAATCCTGCAGCCAGTAAGCCCGAACGCAGTTGGCCAGTTGAACGATACATCGCCGTACTGCAACACGCTCGGGAGCAATGGCAGGCGCAAATTGTTTTAACTGGAGGCCCAGGAGATTATGATAAACTTTTGGCTGCTCAAATACTTCAGGAAATTCCCGCGATCAATTTAGTGGGTAAAACAAAACCCAAACAACTATTAGCAGTGATTAGCAAAGCGACAGCAGTACTTTGTCCTGATACAGGGCCTTCCCACATGTCTGCTGCTGTAAATACTCCAGTGGTTGCCTTACATGCAGTCACCAACCCATTAGTCTCGGGTCCTTATGTTTTTCAACATTTGGTAGTGAATCGATACCCCCAAGCAGTAGAAAAAGTTTTAGGACTAACGATGGAACAGCACGTTTGGGGTACTCATGTACATGGAGATGAGGCGATGAAGTTAATAGCTGTTGATGATGTCATAAAAAGGTTAGCTAAAATTTTTTATAGACCTGGTGAGCAGTCTCCATCTTTAGGTTAAAAATTGTTCTCTTAAATTCTGCCCCAATCAAATTTAATACTATTCAAGGAGCTAAGGATGCAGCTTTCGAATCAACAATGTGATTTTTTTTTCACTAATGGCTATTTGATTTTAAGCAATTTCTTCACTGAAGAAGTTTGTGATGTTTTAAAACAAAGAATCAACACGCTTATTACAAATAATCAGGATGCTATTCCTAAAACAATTTTTTCAACTCACACTCATGAGCATGCAAAACAACAATATTTCCTGGAGTCTGGTGATAAAATTCATTATTTCTTTGAACCAGGGGCTTTTGATGTCAATGGTGAAAATATCCATCCTTTTGAACAGTCCATAAATAAAATAGGGCATGCTTTGCATGAGTTAGATCCTGTATTTAAAAAATATTCACGCGATGGGCGTATCAAAAGCATCAGTCATCAGCTTGGATTAAAATCCTTAAGTCTGGTGCAATCCATGTATATTTTTAAACAACCAGGAATAGGAGCAGAAGTTCTATATCATCAAGACAGCAGTTACATTTTTGGACAGGATACAGATACCTTAGGCTTCTGGTTTGCTCTTGAGGATGCTACTTTGGACAACGGATGCTTGGAAGTCATTCCATGTCCTGACACGACCCCTTTAAAGCAGCGCATGTTTCGTCAAGGAGATGAAATTTATTTTGAAGATTATGATCTAACCCCTTGGCCAGAAGAGGCAAGTATTCCTTTACCTGTCGAAAAAGGAACTTTGATTTTATTACATGGCCGGGTACCGCATAAAAGTAAACCTAATTTATCCAGTAAATCAAGACATGCTTACACTCTGCATCTGGTAGATACTACTTTACCTTATCCTGAAAACAACTGGCTGCAATGGCCGAACGGGATTCCGGTATTATAGGAAATATGACATTTTTTCGTTACTCTTTTCTTGTCCTAAACATTTTTATAGGACAAGAAGGGCTTCTTTTTCCTATATTAAACCCCTTAGATTAAGTGGGTATCTTGAACACTCTCTTAAGGAGTAAAATCAAGCTCATAAATCTGATGTGATTGAAAAGTATTATTAAGAAAAACACGCCAGTCAACCGAACAGGTTAATTGATTAATAGAAATCGAATAATAACTATTCTTGCCATCTTTGGTGCGTGGACAAAATGTTGATCCAGCATGAAGTAACGCACATTGGCCCCCCTTATTTTTATCAATTAATTTTATATTGGCATAATGAAGATGCCCTGTGCAAACGATATGGATAGGACTTTCTTTTAAATAAGCCAAAAATTCTTCTGTATTGTTTAAGGGGTGATGCATTCCAGAAAAATAGTGAAGATTATGATGAAAAAATAAAATATTTAATCGATTTGATGGATAGGAAAAATGATTTTTGATTTGAGCTATCGTCTCTTCATGTAATGTACCGTCTTTAATTTTGTATGGGGTGGCGCTATTCACGCCTAAAATATTTATCTCTTCGGTACTAAAACTTGCCTCAAGTTGAGGAGAAACATAGTAATTGTATTTTTTAAATGGACGCAAAAAACGGTCAAGAGGGTTATAAAAAGGAATGTCATGATTACCTGGCACTATGAGTGAAGGCATGGTTAATGATTGCAGAAACTCTGATAATTGTTTGTATTCGTTGGTGCGGGCTCTCTGGGTTAAGTCCCCAGAAATAATAATCAGGTCAGGTTTTAAAAGAGATATATCTTCAAGAAAGGCATCAACAATTACCGAATCGTTCATTCCAAAGTGAAGATCAGAAATATGTATTACTCTCATGATGAATCTTTTAAAATGGTTAATGAAGAAGGTAAGGATTGATAACGCAGAGGAGATTTTACCAGGGTAGTATCACCATCTAGTGAGATGGTTAACTTTTGCTCATTATCAAAATGTATTTCAATAGGGTCTTTAGATTGCCTTATTTCAAAAAGATTTTTTTTTGAAAATATGCGTTGAATTATTTTAAATACCTGTATTTTACCTTGTTTAAAATAATAAAGACCAAGTAATGATTGCTGAAAGCTTTCTCTTTTAAACGTTGCGGGAAACTCGTAAGAGTAAAGATTATTGCTGATCATTAAAAATGAAGTACGCAAAGATAAGTTTAAATTTTTGCTTTTTATGGTTAAAGTAAAAACAGGATGTTGTTTAAAACTCTCAATAAAACCAGGGATATAGCTTAACCATTTGTTATAGATTTTATTGTACTGGTCTCTTTTGACAGCAAACTTGGGATAAAAACCTATAGATGAGTTATTTATAAAAATATGATCATTAACTTTTGCCAGATCAATCTTAATTGTCTTAGGTGCTTTTAAGCAGTCCAGAATCTCATCAACAGTAGTTGGTAACTCTAATTCTTTAGAAAAATGATTAAGGGTTCCTAAAGGAAGGACACCTAAAATGATTGGAGTATTAGCACAATAATGAGCTGCAGTTCGTATGGTCCCATCGCCTCCACCTACCAAAAGAATTTGATGCTGGGGAATACATTTTCTGATTATCGCAGGTAAATTTTGGGGCGTAGTCATATAGAGGTTATGAGGGATATTTGCATTTTTTAAACCCTCTAAATAATAGGTCGCCTTAGAAGCATTTTTAGCCTTTTTATTGATAATCACCCCAATAGCATCCATGTCTTCTCCTCAGGCTCCTTATTACTTATTTACTCATTTGTTTTAGGTCTGTCATTTCTATTATTGAGAAATAAATATAGATAAGTCATAAGTATAGTTCATTGAGAATGAATTTTCTTTCTGAAGTCCCCCTTGTCTCGACCGACTGACTAACACTCAATTTGATCCAGTAGTTCAATCTGTTCATTAAGGTTTATGATTTGATTTTGCCAATATACAGGCGTATTAAACCATGGAAAGCTCACTGGAAATGCTGGGTCAGCCCAGCGTTTTGCGAGCCATCCTGAGTAATGCAGCATGCGCAGAGTACGTAATACTTCGATTAAATGGCGTTCGCGCGGGTTAAAGTCATGAAATTCACAATACCCCTGTAAAATCTTTGTCAGTTGCACATCCATTTGTTCCGGTGCCCCTGACAGTAACATCCAAATATCCTGTATCGCCGGACCCATGAGGCAATCGTCCAAGTCCACAATATGAGGACCTGATTCGCTCCATAACACATTGCCTGCATGACAATCACCGTGCAAGCGTATTGGAGCAATTTGACCTATGTTTTTTAATACCTGCTCGATTTTTTGTAAGGCCGTTTCGACCGTTTTACAAAAATTAGATTTTAAATAGTCCGGAATAAAGTGGTGTTCAATGAGAAATTCATAAGGTTCATGGCCGTAACTTTGCGTATTTAATTGGATGCGATGTTGAAAGGACTGGCATGCACTGACTCGATGTAAACGACCTATAAAACGCCCCATCCATTCCAGTTGTTCGCTGTTATCTAATTCCAGAGCGCGGCCGCCGTATCTAGGAAAGAGGGCGAATCTGAAATCACGATGATGGTGTAGGGTCTGATTGTTTATAATCAGGGGAGCAATAACAGGTATTTCATGTTGTACTAATTCAAGTGAGAACTGATGTTCTTCTAAAATAGCTTCTGAACTCCAGCGGTGAGGTCTATAAAATTTCACGATGAGAGGCTCAGCATGTTCAACTCCTATTTGATAAACGCGGTTTTCGTAACTATTGAGTGCGAATAGGCTTCCTGTGCAAAGAAAACCGGTGCTTTCAATTGCATCCAAAATGACATTTGGTGCGAGTTGCGCATAGGGTGTTTGATTCTCTTGATTCAAATGTGAATCCTCTGATGGTAAGTATGGGAATGTATTATACAGGTTGTTTGCAACAAGCGTAGGTTAACACAGCTTAAGAAGATTAAATGGTCTTTATTCCGATTAATTATATTCTTGGATTCTTTAAGGTAGAATATATAAATGTGATAAGCACTCAAAATTCTTTATGAAATCAAATAAGCTATTAAAAATTATTCTGGCTAGCGCATCGCCAAGACGGCTACAGATATTGCAAGAGCACGGACTCACTGCTGCAGTTATTCCTGCTCATATTGAAGAAATTTTGCAAAAAGGCGAGGAGGCTAAAACCTATGTAACTCGACTTGCCAGAGAAAAAGCCCAAGCCATTCTGTCGCAGGTTGCAGGAGCAACAGCTGATCTTATTGTTGCAGCAGATACTACAGTAGCTTATAAGAATCATATTTTAGAAAAACCTCATGACTACGAAGATGCTTATAGAATGCTGAGCCTGCTAAGCGGCAACTCCCATGAAGTCTATACAGGTTATGCTTTAATTTTTCTACCAGAACAACAATGGTATATTGATTATGTAACCACCTACATTACTTTTCACACCCTTACAGAGCAGCAAATCCAAAATTATATTGATTCAGGAGACCCTTTTGATAAAGCTGGAGGGTATGGTATCCAAAAAGTACGCGATACTTTTGTTAAAGAAATAAAAGGCTCCTATTACAATGTGATGGGTTTACCTATTGAGGAAATTTTAAAAAAAATCTCCCTTGAGTGTTCTGATTAATTCCAGACAATACAGATAAGAATATGTCTTTCTATGGTGCGATCAAATGCACATCCTCTATTACTTGAGAAATACCTGGCATCCTGTCAGCAAGAGCCGAATGCCCAGGAGGTTGCTTTCGGCGACTCTGAGTTATCCCAAATTTACAGGCTCTCGTTGAGTTACTACCTCAGCACTACAATCCGCATCAAGTGAATCACTGCTTCCTTTGCCTGATTTAAATATACTGTGCCTATCTAAAAAATGAGCGCTTCTTCTTAACGATTTTTTATAGGTTGATTCTTTTTTTACCTCTGATTCTGATATTGCCTCTGATGATATGAGCGACATTTTTAATTCGTCTAATTTGATGATGTATGAATCAGGGCCTTTCAGATCAGAGGATTTTACCGGCTGGTAATACAGATTGTTTATTCTGATTATGTCAGAAATAGCAATTCGTAATTTACTCAAAATGCTAAGTAATAAGAGTAATTCAGTATTCTTGTTTTTATCTTGGCTCGGCTCGCCTTCTTTTTTAAACACTTTAATTTTTAAACTGATTGAATCCATTAGAAAGGCAGGTAGTTGGTTTGGTTGGCATGGCTTTTTATTGACCATAATACAGGGAATGATGTCAATTGTTAAATAATCCCTAATTATATTATCTAAATTTGCTACGATGCTTTCATTTGAATTTTCCCAATGAATTACATCGCTTTTTTTAAGTTGATGTCTTAAAGAAGCATGGTACAACTTATCATCATCAAGCGAGATATATTCTTTTAAAAATACCGGTAAATCAGTTTGGAAATTGGTTCTTTCAAAATTGATTAATACTTTAATCTCCATTAGCCTTTTTAATATTGCACCAGTTGCTTCTGCTTTGAGTATCTTGCTTGAATTTCCATCATGAGCAAATGTTATATCTTTAAGGAGCAACCCTAAAAAAGGCAGTGTTGTTCTGTATACATGATACAGCTCACGCATCACCTTGAAATTTTTTCCGGTAGAAACTACTTGGGAAATCTCCTCCATATATAGCTTGTCTTTTTGTGGTAACTCTTTTAACACACTGGTTAGGCGGGTGATGTTAGGACTATCCAAAACACTGCTGCCAATACCCATCAAATGATTCAGATCTGGATACTGTTCTCCATCCAAAGAACACAGTGCTTGGGCAATTTCAATTAGAAGTTGCAGCGCATTTTTTATGTTCCCCGAAGGTTGGAGCAATATTTTTGCCATAAAATAATTGCTTATTCCATTATAAAATTCTGTAAATTCAACAACATGAGGGGAGAGTGTTTCTTTATTGCTTCTTCCCCAATTTAAATTATGAAATTCTTTAATCGATACCTGCTGATAAAAAGTAACCGTTAACATTCTAAGGTCATGGGCTATTATTAAAACCTCATCAATTCTGGTATCACGTGTTTTAGATAACGCCTGCTCTACTATCTCGTCGAATGATTTATTTGATTTAATTATTTCGGGCCGACTGGTTTGATGGTTTAAAGTAGAAAAATTTTGTAACATGGGATGGTTAGAGGATGAGACTAAGGTCTGCATATCCATCAAGTGACGGTTTATAAATTCACCTAATTCTCCCAGACCTATTTTTTTATCCACATTTAAATTACAAAAGAATCGCAATTGCATATCGAGCTTTGAAAATGCCTTTACCTGGTCAATTGCATTGTAATTCAGTAATTGAAATACGATGAAATTTGCCACAATTTTCTGATCTTTATCAAAATGAGGATATATACCTCTTAAATTAATTAATACTTCAAATAAAGAAAATGAACTCAGAATCCCCAAAGCCCGATTGGTGATATCCTCAAAACTGAACTCTCTTTTTGATTCGTGCGACACCTGACATGCAGTGATTAGCCACAAGGTGTCTCGAATGATGTCCGTTTGCTCCTGACCTTTATTTATACGGGGGACAATCCGGGGTTCAGAATCTGCGATTGAAATATGGGGTGCGAGCAGACGAATAAAGTGAGCAATTAACTGATGAGTTTTATTTTGAATTTGAGTGTAGTGATTATCTACACTGGGATATAAAATACTGATCACTTCAGATAGTACTGTTCTATTTTCAGGCGTTTGAAATAATTGATGCTCGGTTATATCCCAATGTTTAAATAATAAGTTATTTAAACATTGAGCATTAAATTCTTTTTGTAAGGATGCATAGATTACAGATCGTTTATTGGTCTGATACGCTTTAATGAGTTGTTGTAATTGAACAATAACTATGTCATTTTCAATAGTTTGATCCTCATTCCAATCCTTCTCCTCTTCCAAATCCAAGTCTGAGGAACTGTGTTCCGAAGAGATTGAATCATGAAATCTTAATGAAGAATGTAAGGATTCCAGACTACTTGATGGAGATGAGGAGTAATCAGAGCGATCAGAGGAAAGTAAGGGAAAAGAATCACGAAAACTATTTATAGTTTCAGTACTCTTCTCTCGATGTCTCAGATCAAGTGATTTTATTACACTCAAATCAATTGACAATAATGCTTGCCTTAAATCACTACCCATTTCAGACAAATCAAGTGGCGTTTTATCATTAATGTTTTTTATAGAACGGTTACATTTTTTTGCTACCAGATACTTAACTGCCCAGAGTTTTCGTTCTATAACGGCAACATGTAATGGCGTATTACCTTGTTTATTCTGAATATTAATTTTATCAGGAAAATAGTGAAACAGTACGTCCATGGTTTCAAGTGAAGATTCATCATCTCTTGCCGCATAGTGGAAGAGTGTGCATCCAGTCCTGTCAGGGGAAATTGCTATTTCATGCCAGGATTTATTCTGTAAAATTTTCCAGGTAGTGTCTTGTAATAGTAAGGAGAGGACCTGGATTTTATTTTTTAATACCAAAAGATGGAAAACGTTTCTATCTAATAGATAACCTTCCTCAATTAAAGCGGGTAAGCTGATAAACCATTTTATAAGTTTCCTGGCTATTTTCTTTTCATCCTCATTAGACGAAATTAAAGCCATTACTTTTTCTTTATTCATGGGGCATTTCCTTCACAGAAATCATTCAGCACAAGGGATTAACGAGAAAGAACTCCTGTCACGTCCTGTTCTTCCTCATAAACTTCATTGTCCAAGTTTTTATCTGTAAATGTTCTATTCAATGAACTAAGACTAAAATTAAATGTAAGGGCTTGACTCTCATCTTGTTCAGACAAGGCGGGGGAGGAGCGATCCTCGTCTTTTATAGGGGCAGGAGAAACTAGCTCCGCACTATTTTCTTCCATATAAGAGTCCACCCATTTATCAGCAAATAAATAAGCAGTGGCTAATAATGTAAATAGACCAAATAAAGTTCCCGCTCCCAATATGCAAACACTACTTATTGCCGCAGCAGCGCCAGCGGTAAATACAATGGCAGGAAGCGCTAATCCTCCCGTTGCTACAGTTGAAATTAATAGACCGCAAATTAACAGGGTGCTAGCGCCCACAAGCAAACTAATGGATAAATCAGAAGCCAAAAGTTTCTTTACCCATGAAGTTTTTTTATCTAATGCATTGTCAATCGACAGTGGTATTCGATAAGAATTAAATAATACAAACATGGTGGTTGAGGCCATTATAAATAAAGGAATGATTGGAGAAACTGCAATGCCGGCAATTGAGAAAGAAATAATGAAGGCTAAAAAAGCTACTGCGCCATATGTTAATAAGGCCTGGTTTTGGAGGACAATTTTTTTCAAAAACTTGTTGAGTTTATTATGTTCAAACAGATAATCCAGGGAACCATTCAAACTCATATCGGTGAAAAAAGCGGCTTTATTATCGGGCATCATGGCGCAGCTAATACCTTTTCCGGTGACCATGCTGGCACAGGGCGCATCATTTAAACCGTCACAAACAAACCAAATTCCTTTGGGGTTTACTTGTTCAGAACGTATTAAATTGTCCAGAAAGTTTTCTTTATCCTGAGGTGTTTGCTCGGCATAGATATTATCCAGGTCAAAAATATCTCCATTCTGCTGATTAAAACCTATTGCAGACGATTGGCTATCTCCGGTCAGCATAATTATTTTTTTGCCTTCTTGTTTTAAACGATTAAGTGCGACTAATATGTCTTGTCTCACTTCATGTTTAATATAAATTACTCCTTGATAAATCTTATCTTCAGCCACATAAACAGGGGAAAATCCTTGCTCTATTTTGTGGAGGTCAAGTTTGGGTAATTCTATACCAGACTGACGTAAATAATGTGCATTCCCTATATGAATCTGCTTACCTTGAACGATTGCAGACAAGCCACGATGACTTGAATCGGTGTAGGCCTCTCTAATATCTTTAATAATGCTTTGATGCGTGGTTTTGGTCTCGTAATAATGAGTAATCGCTTTAGCGAGCGGATGTTCTGCTCCATAATGTTTCTCTAACAGATAAATCCTTTCCCATAATGAAGAAGAAATGCCTTCAGATGATTCCACTTCACTGTTACCGGTGGTCAGAGTGCCTGTTTTATCAAAGACAACAGTATGAATGTCTTCAGAATGCGCGCATAAATGTTCATCACGGATCATAATCCCTTTATTGTGGCGCTGGTACATATTAAGTAAGCTCGGTAGCTGGTGAGCTATGGCCATGGTGCAGGGACAGACCGCAAATAAAATACCGGTGACGTTTTGCAATAGTAAAGGAACAGTCAGTATGCCTAAAGCAAATGGAGTTACAATTGCTGCCAAAATTCCCAAAACAATTAATGCAGTATAAAAGTAAGTAAATTTTCGATTTGATTCCAGGGTAACGTTTTCTCTGGCTCTGTTTGAGCGAAATAATAATTTATTCACCGTGCTGTTGTAAGAATCCTTAGTGGCATACACAGATACAGATTGACCAAGATTAATCGCACCCGCGGGAATAAAATTCATGCAGCGTTTACTTTGTTGCGGCTCGCCCGTTAACAGTGAGGGATCAACAATAGTATCTCCATGAATAAGAATGCAATCAACAGGGAAACATTCACCACGATTCACTGTAATGATCATTCCTTGTTTGAGAGAGCTTTTTTTCTCCATTTGCCAAACACCATTATCCAATTGTACCTGTATGGATTGGAGAAACTCACTGGAATTTGTTATCTCGCCATCGGGAGTGTTCGTAATTTGTTGAGATAACAGGTTTTGTAGTTCTTCTGATATTTGGTAACAGGGATACTCATCAGACATTTGCGGGAATAAAGCCTTCATTCCCTGTAAATGCATCTTCTTTGACTTACTCAAGACCTGGCGCTTAATCTCATCCATGCCGTTAATAACGGTTATCAGCATGACTGGCATGATAAAACTCATAAAAATCATGGAAAAGCTGCTTGCCAGCGGCATGGTAATCGCATGAAAAAGAGTGTGTGCTAAAGATAACACCCAGCCTAGGGTGACCGTGGTGGTCATATTAGCAAGACTATTATTATTAAAAAGATTATAGAAAAAATTAGTGAGATACTCTCTGGCAGTGAACGCGGTGGTTAAAAAGGAAAGAGAGGTTAATCCTATGGTCAGGAGCAATGAAGGCGGAAACACGATAGATAAACCGACGATGGCCCCTATTGCCAGCAGATTGGCGATAATATTTATCCAATTGACTTTAAGTGAGTTATCGGTTGGAGTATTGGGATGGTTATCAACGAGGTCAAAAACGGAACTTAAACTTTCTTTAAAACGGGTAGTAAGTTGGGTGCGACTGGCATCATCTTGATTAAGCTCTTGGTCATTACCTTCAATTGTTATAAATAAGCGGTGAATACCAAAGGTTTGGGGCTCTGCATCCATAATCAATTGCGCATTTTCAGGCAAGACATTTGCTTCCTTACATTCATCCAAACAATTATTAAGTAAACTTTGAATAGTATTTCCGCAGCCTGTATGGCACATAATCCCTGAGACTAAGAAGGAGTCTTGAAAAATTATTTGTTTTGTCATCATGTTTAATTCCTGATGGGGCTTATTTTTTGAGGGAAATTATTGCTGAATGTTAGATTAGTACGCACTAAATTACCACACAAAGATTAAATTACTTATATTACACGTTCAATGAGATATATAAAAATTAAAGCGGATGTATTTCTTATGAGTGCGAAAATTAACTTACCGCAAGGACATCATGATAAAGTTATTGGAATCACAAGAGCCGATGTAATAAACTGATTAAATTTTTCTACCCCGTCATCTCTTGCTGACGCAGACTGGTTGGATAAGACTCTAGAAAATGATTTTGCGAAGATCGTCTTTACCTGTCATAAAACGCTCAATTTTTAAAAATGAAATGTCATCAGCCCCTGGTTTGGAGGGTATTTAATTTTGAATTCTTTATCAACAAGAAAAGAGCTTTTTTTAACTATAGTTCTCGCAGTTTTTTGCGCCTATGATTTAATCACAACCATACGTTCAATTTGGGATTTCACCACTGATGATGCCTATATTAGTTGGGTTTATGCTCGCCAGCTCGTTCAAGGCAATGGATTACTCTGGCATGTCGATCTTCCTCGAGTTGAAGGATACTCCAATTTTTTATGGATTATCCTTGCGGCGTTCATCATTAAATTTAAATTATCTTTACTCACCACGATAAAATTTATTTCGTGTTTCAGTTTAGGGGCTGGATTAGTTTTTTTATACCGTTTAGGACGACTTTTTTTTAGTCCACTGCTCTCTATGCTTCCCATTTTTATATTTAGCCATTTCCTTGGGGTTGCATGGTGGACAGTTAGTGGCATGGAAAGTATGTTTTACTGTGCTTTATCTCTGTTATTGATGTGGCAATGTGCGGTAGCTTTAGGTTATCGCACTGTTCAAGAACCAAAACAGGAACCGGAGATACATAAGGCTTCAACGGGTGCCTGGATGATTACTAATGGATCTCTTTTACTACTTTGTTTGACCCGATTTGAAGGGGGCATCTGGGTGATCCCTATATTTTTGTTCACTTGCTGTCATTTAAATCGGTACGGGATAAAAACCCTATTTACAACGTCGAAAACGATGTATGTTTGGGGCGTGGTTTTTATTGTTTGTTTTCTGATACCTTATGCAGTCTACTTTACGTGGCGAATACACTATTTTGGCCATTGGATTCCTAATAGCTACCGGTGTAAGGCATTAGCACCAGGACAAGCTTTTGCTTTGGACTTTGATTACTTACTGGTTATTTTCCCTTTGCTTATTGCTTCGCTGCCCTATTTTTTATCCTCTAAAGATTGCAGGCATTGGTTGTTGTGGTTGCCATCAGTTCTTTATGCGCTCCTGCTTTGGGAGGCTAATCCCGTTATTGCTCATTTTCTTCGTCTGTTTTTAGGACCCTTTGCTCTGTTTTCTTTGCTACCCGTATTGGGAGTTATTCATTTTCTAAGGTACTTTAAGCAGCATCAATTAGATCCTAAAATAATTGCAGCTGGTGTCATCATCATTTTAACGATTTGGTTTATTCCAGGCAATGAGCCGCAATATCTGGAAGCCCTCTTGAAACAATATCGAGAAAGAACTCAAATTCGTTTAATGATTGCTAACATTCTTAATACTCAAGCAAAAAAAGGCTCTACTGTTCTTTTGGGTGATTGCGGGATTGTTCCTTTTAAGGTTCGCAATGATATTCGTTTTATTGACTCAGATTGTATTAATAACTCTGAATTAACCCATCCTCCATATAACCATCATTTAAATCTCTATGCAGAGTATCTGGCTATTCATGTCAAACCTGATTGGGTTATCACTACCTATCTGCCTCTTCAAGGGCAAGGTAATTATCTTTTTGAGCTATTAAAAAAGAAACATTTTTTTGATGAATATCAGTTAGTTGCTACCTTGGAATCAGGCTGGATATATAAGCAACCGCCTAAAGAGCCAGCAAGAAGAATTGATTATATTTATAAGGTGTATAAACGTCGAGGCGGTAAAAACGGTATGTAGTTAAATGATGGAAAGAAGGAGAGCATGCTATTAGCGAGGCTCCCGGAACATCATCCGGGAGCATAAATAAGATTATTGGCTACCACCAGAACCGCCAGTGCCACCACCAGAATTACCACCACTACCTCCAAGGTCTGCGCTGGGCTGGCCTGATCTGGTGTTTTGAATGAGCATAATAGAGTTGGTTAACAAAATACGCTCTTGCAGTTGACGGTCCAGATACATCTGATAATTAATCTCTGCTAGTAAGGTAGCAATTTCTTTTTGTACTGTAGCCGAAGATGCATTATTTATTTGATTGATCCATTGTTTATTTTGGCTGAAATCTGAATTAAATAATCTCCAGCTTGCCATCCTGAACTCACTCATTGCCTCACTGGAAAGAATGGGACTATTATCAGAATTGGATCCCAGTTTTTGAGGCAGTCTTTTGGAAAGAATGTAGTACAGGTTGCCAATGCCTACTGAACTTTGAGCTGCAAAAATTCGCAAATTGGCAAGATAGGTGGCTAAAGTAACTTGAGCTTGCTTTTGTTGGGCCTCGGTAAGGGTTGTCTTTCCTGGAGGGTAAGCCGTTTGGTACAAGGTAGTGTATGATTGCAGCGAAGGTAAGGTGCCTGGAGCTACTTGCCCTGAGGCATAGCGAATAAAATTGGCTGCTTCTTCGACTTGAGTTTGGGCTACTAATCCAGGGCTCTGTTGTCCAGGAGGCGTGGGACTTCCGGTACCTTGGCCCGGGCTATCTGTGGAGTATAATAAGGGGGCTATTAAGGAATTACTGTTAAGTTGACCGATGAGTTGCTGATTTTGTTGGTAACTAAAAAATGGAACTTTTTGGGGATTTGGAATATCACCTATCACATTGGATATTACCAGGTTTTGATACAAATAATCACAGCTGTTGTTAAACGTAGTTAGCTCATAGTCCATGCAATAGGTGTAATCAGGGGTAGTTAAAATATTTAATACTGCTTGACTTACCGGGTCTTGTTGATAAGTTTTTTGATCAATTAGATCTGAGACATTGAATCCTCCCTGTCCCTGAGAGTCGCTGGAGTAGTTCTGATAGCTAAAGGTGATATTAGCCCGCGGATTAATGATATCTGCGCCCTTGGCCGATGTGGGAATAAACTGGGATAAAGCTTGTGTATAAGTGTTTACCGGTAGGGCTCCAAAAAACGTACTGTACACATAACTTTGAAAGACCTGGGTAACCGGAGCATTGAGTAATTGTTGGCTAATCGTTTGATTATTTGCAGTAGGGGACTGAGTTAAATCATACCCTAAAAAGCCTCCCAAATTTTGCAGATACTGCACTAAAGTTTGAGTATTAGTGCTTGTTTGCTGATTAAATTGGGTACTAGGATCATCGGCCGCTGCAGGTAATGCGGTGAAGCAAAACAGATTAATTAAAAAAAGCCTGGATACTGATTTCATTATTCATCCCCTTCAAGTGCACGTAAAACGAGTTTTAAGCGATACTGGCAAAAAACGCGAGACAACAAACGTAATCGTTCAAATACTATATTTCGTTTGAGAAAAAATCCGGCAGGATCATGACTGCCTAAACTCGTTTCCTCTGCATGGATCAAAACCCGAGAAGCACTGCCTGGGTGAACGGTATCTATCGCTTGCAGTAAACGTAGCCCTCTTCCTGATTTAATATTTCCAACAATACGAATGAATTTTTCTTCTTCAGCCAATAACCCCATATCAATTTTTTCTATGTCATCAAGTTCTTTACCTAATTGAGTCATGGCTTCTTCAAACTCAGGATTTCCATCAAGAGTCCAATCTTCTACATTTTCCATAAAGGTAATAACCCGGTAAATCATCGGGTCTATATACTCAAACCAGTATTTGGCAGACGCTTCATGGCTTAAATCAGGCATTATTTACTCTTTTTTTACTGTGATAGATTGATGGACGAAACCACTACATACTACTATAGTATATTATGAAGGGTAAAAGTCCATTACTAAAAAAGTAAAAAATATGAAAAAGAAATCAGGCTCCAGAATTGTTAGAGTTTTTACACGGATTATAAATATCCGCACATGGTTCGATTGGGATAGAACTAAAGCATTTACCATCGCTTTGAAAAATGGTATTAAACGTCTATTCGTTCCGGATCAAATCACCACTGTCGAATCGTTTGAATCAGCAAAATCCAAGATGCATTTAAGTGACGCCGATCTGTTAATCAAACAAAAAGCCTTATTTCGCTTAAGCATGGTGATGCTCACTGCGGCTGTATTCATCCTGGGATATTCCGGATATCACCTTTTTTATGGTTCATATAAAGCGTTTTTTGTTAGTCTGTCTGTTACACTGATCGCTTTGGTTTTGGCTTTCCGTTATCATTTTTGGTATTTCCAGATTAAACATCGGAAATTAGGTTGTACCTTTAATGAATGGTATCGACAAGGCTTATTGGGGGAGAAAGAATGAATAAACTGGTCGTAGCCGTACTCCTCACGTTGTTTCCAGCTTTAGCTTTAGCGGATAATGGTACTTTAAGTTTTGCACCTCCTGCCAGTGATTACTCGGTAGTGTTTCTGGGCAATTTATTCGGTGTGGTGGATGGGGTTTTGCATGGTACTGGTAGCCAGATTATGGGTACCATGTTTGCAGTGTTTAACTCCGCCGTTTTAGCGGTGGGCGGGATAATCATCATGTATACCTTGATGGTTTCCACTATGAATACCGCCCATGAAGGACAAATGCTCGGTCAAAAATGGTCCTCCATCTGGATTCCTGTTCGTTCAACTCTAGGTTTAGCCTTGTTAATTCCCAAAGCCTCAGGTTATTGTCTGATGCAGATTTTTGTCATGTGGATTGTGGTGCAGGGAATTGGAGCTGCAGACAAAGTATGGGAAGCTGCCTTAGGTTATTTGAATCGAGGCGGGGTGATTATTCAGGCCCAACAATCGAATCCAACGGCAAATCTGACCAGTGCCCAATCGTCCGGAGTACCTGCAGGAGCCATGTCCATCCTTTCTGGTCAAGTCTGTATGCTAGGGTTGCAAAAACAATTGGAAGCGCAGAGGCAAACTTATCTGGATATGAGTCAAAATAGTACTAGTAGCTCAGCGCCATGCAATTCGGGTTCACTGAAAGCTTTTTGCAATACGTCTATTCCTGATTTCATCAGTACGGTAAACGTAGTTTCAATTCAAAACGATAAAATGAAAAATGACCCCTCGGCCCAGGATTTCGAGGCGAAAATGCCCAATTTTGCGAAAAACTCTTCCCTCTATTTTCTAAACGGTATTTGCGGAACTATAAAATGGAAGGCCATAGAGGGGTTGAGTAGCGCAAGCAGTGCAGGAGTTACTGATTCACAGTTCAAAACAGCGCAAATGTCGCGAGCAATAGCTATCCAGCAAATGTACGTTGATCTTACTGCGGTCGCTCAGGTAATGGTTAATAATAATCCGGTGTTAACTCCTTCGACCAGTAGTGGTAATACAGGATCGACTACCAAAAACAATTATTCTTTGATTGCCAGAGAACAATTTGGCGTACCCTTTACTGCTTCTGGTTCTGTCTGTAATTCTTATAGTGATAAATGTGTTATTTGGGGTCCTCTTACTACTGGCAGCGGAGTATTGTTTAATGGAACAGAATTTCAAGGAGCAATTAGTGATTATAACGGGATTATGAACCCTACCATAAACTTGATAAACATGACAAAAGCTGCTGCGAATCAAAATAACACCCGAGAATTTATTACCAATGCTACGAATCAGGGATGGATAATGGCAGGGTCATACTTTTTTGATTTGGTTGCCTTAAATGGAAATGCGGCAAATACTTCGGCTCAAACAGATTCAGGTACAGGTTTGGACTCCAGTTCTTTTGGTTTTAACGGAATTACTTCAGGTTCCTGTAATAATGACCCCACTACGGGCTATCCTTTATTGTGTACTTGGTTTGGTAATAGTAGCACTCTTCTTGTCCAGGTACAGGCAATGTTAGATGGTACTTACGCTTCAGCAGGAGCGGGGGGGGTGCCTGTTGCCGGATCAGCTCAAAATCCGCCTAAGTTAGATAGCAATTCAATTGCATCAAGCAAAGTAGTGAACACTCTTGCTTCCTCATCCGTTTATGGATTTATTAGTAACTCCATGATGATGCAAATACAAGGTCAACCCGGATTGGCTCCCTTACAATTTGCTAATATGATTCATTTCAGTGTGGAGCCTCAAACTTACTATTTGAAAGAACAGAATTTTGATTGTGGTGCAGTGAAAATTGTATTTTTCTCATTTTGTCTGGGACGGATGATGGGTAATTTGTTTTACAACACCATATTCCGATATATATACAATGCCTTCCTGGCTATGTTTTCCCAAATTATTAATCAAGTCATTATGGCTTTCCTGATGATTCCACTACAGGGAATGGCAACTATTTTCCAACAAGGGCTAACAACGGTGTCGGCACCGGGAGTTAATCCGATTGTCGCCTTGGCGAACATGGGTGTGATGTATATTAACTTTTCTGCTAACTTGTGGATGATGTTATTGAATCTGGCAGTCACCAGCGCCATCATACCGATTTTTGGATTGTTTATCTTTGCCTTGATAGCCTTAGCCATGCCGCTTTTGTTGGCCTGGATTGGGATTATGGTCAGTGTCGGGTTTACAACAGCATATTATATCCCGATCTTGCCCTATATGATTTTTACCTTTGGTACGTTGGCCTGGATGATTTCCGTGATTGAAGCTATGGTCGCAGCACCTATTGTAGCCTTAGGGGTTACTCATCCTGAAGGGCATGATGCCTTTGGTAAAGGTGAGGCGGCGATTATGATCTTAATGAATATCTTCTTAAGACCTGCCTTAATGATTATTGGCTATATTTCAGCAATAGCTCTCTGTTATGTTGGGGTATGGCTGCTTAATGCTGGATTTGATCATGCTATTGGTTATATCCAAAGCAGTCCTTCTGCAGATCCTAATGCGTGTCAAACTTCTGCCTGGAGCTCGTGTAATAGTCTCGGGTCTAAGAGTACCTGGGCTAACTCCGCCTCATGGGAGAAAGCTAATCTTGAAAACTCACTCGACTCTCAGGGTTCTGGAGTGAACTCGGCTTTCCAAGGTACTCAATATACAGACTGGGCTGGTATTTATGCTTACTTCTTCTCTATATTGATTTACACAACCATGTATTTGGTGATTGTGCAAAAGTCATTTACTTTGATCTCCCTATTGCCTGATAAAGTATTACGTTGGATTGGCGGTACCCCGGAAAGTGTAGGCCAAGAGGCTGCCCAATGGGGTGAAGAAGTGAAAACCAAAACTGGAGAGGCTGGTAAAGCTACTCAAGATGCTCAAGGGCAAATGGGTAATAAGCTTGGTGGTTATGGTCAGAAAGCGCTTGGTGGGATCTCCAAACCTGGTGGTTCCGGAAAAGCTAAAATGTCAGGGGAGAATCCCCAAGCTAAACCTTCTGCAGAATAATGCCTCATTAAACTATGCGAGCGAGCCAATATTTTTGTTCGCATAGTTCCAGGTATAAATTCTTTACCGCAAAAAATAGCGTTGTATCCAAATTATTTTTTCTATATAGTTTTATCTGTTAGCAAGTTCCCTAAGCTCTTTTCATAGAGGATCAAAGTGATAATTACTGACCAAATCAACTATAGCGATAAAGAAACTATATGTCGGGGCTTCATCGCTTATGATAACAGTTCGTCAAAAAAATTACCTTGCGTCATGGTTGCTCATGATTGGGGTGGATGCGGTGAGGCGGTCTGTGATAAGGCAATACAACTTGCTTCTATGGGGTATGTTGGTTTTGCTATTGATATGTACGGACAAGCCCAGCTTGGATATGATAAGGCGGAAAGAAGAGCTTTAATGACGCCACTGATACAAAATCGGCAAAAATTAGCGGCTCGTATTACCGCAGCCTTTAATCATCTGACTCAATTACCTCAAATTGATAAAGATAAAATTGCTGCCATAGGTTATTGTTTTGGGGGGTTATGCGTGCTGGATTTGGCACGTTCCGGTGCTGATGTTAAAGGTGTTGTCAGTTTTCATGGGTTACTTTCAGCGCCCGAAGGGGCGATTAAAACCCACTTAAATACTAAAATACTGGTATTACACGGTTACGATGATCCTTTGGTGCCTCCTGATCAAATAGAACAATTTGCTGCTGAAATGAATGAACGCAAAGTAGATTGGCAAGTTCATATGTATGGTCTTGTACAGCATTCTTTTACAAATCCACAAGCAAATGATGATGAGATGGGCTTACATTATAATGAAAGAGCTGATCTTCGGTCTTGGGAAAGTACGGCCTCTTTTTTGCGAGAAGTTTTGCTATAAACTAAGTAAAGCCAAGGCATTCGCCCGCATCAACTCATCCTGTCGTTGCGTAGATAACCGCAGCTCACTAAAAATCTGCTTTGAAAAAGCAAGCCAATCCGGTACATCCATTTGGTCCATCTGGCCAAGATCAGAGCTATAAATGACTCTGGGTATGGAAGTTAAAACCGTAGAGAAATCCTCTTTGTCTTGATGCTTTAGTAAGTAGGTCAAAGCTGTTTGTTCGACCCAAATGAGCTCATTTTTGGTCAGTATATTTAAATCTTGAGCATTTAATCCAGTTAGCGGATTAGCCGGCTGATTTAATAGTAATGCGGGAACATGATACTGAATGCAGGCATCAATTAAACTGTAAACTTCTTCTCGTGAAGCATGTCCGGTGGATAAAACAATAGGATAATCATTTGCCATTTTTAAAATATCAATGACTTCTTTACGTAATCGTTGCTGTGGATTAAAAAGTGTTTCACTTTTCAGGCTGTGCTCACTTAAATAAGGATGGGTTAATCTTCTTGATAATTTGGATTGAATGGTTCGTCCAGTAATGGTGGGGAAATGCACAATCATTTTTGCTGCAGTTAATGGTTGATATTCACTTAATGCATGCAGGATAACTCGATAATTTATTCCCCCGGCAATGTGATTTAACACTAAAGAAGAAAAAATCGGCAAGTCCATTTTTTGAGCCAGAGTGGCTTGTGCGCTGGTTGCTCCTAAATGACTTTTTAAAACCACCGCCCCATTTAGAGTTTCATAAAGTTGTCCTGCCTTAATGGCATCCCATCGACGTTCATAAAGATCGGGATCCGCATGGTAATGAATATCAATAAATTTATAATCAGTAAGTGGACGCAATTTCCCCCCTATTTTTTTTCAATTCCTAGCCAAGGTTGATCATAGCGATAATCTTCCCTTGCTTGCTCTAGTGTAGAGCCTGATCTGATTGCCGCTTTGATATTATTTTCGGTCAATTTAATCGTGTTTGCTTTGTTAATGATCTCGCTAACTGAATCTGAGGGGATTACTAAAACTCCATTATCATCAGCGAAAATAATATCTCCTGAACGTATTGTCACCTCATTAATGGTCAGAGGACATTGTTCGTTCGCTTTATGAACCCGATTTTTACCCGAACGCATATATACTGCTGTACTGTATACTGGATACGTTGTTGCTTGAATCGCTTCTATATCTCGAACAGCTCCATAAACTACGGTGCCAGCAATATCTTTTTGTATCGCTACCTGAGTTAGAATATCTCCCCAGACAGTGCAATCGCTACGCCCATTGTTGTCAATAACAATCACGGATTTGGCAGGTATGGAATCAATATAGTTAGCGGCATTTTTAAACTCGGATTCTTTCTTTTCATTAGACTTATATTGCACTGTATATGCAGGACCAATAAGTTTCATTCCTGGCGATAATGGCTTGATATTTAACAGGGCGCCTTCTATACCACAGGAGTCGAGAGCATCGGATAGTTCTGCGCTGCTGAATGGATATAATTTTTGCAATTGTTCGTTCATATCGAGGCCATCATTTAATGTATTTTTTTTAAGGTGATTTTTTTTTATGGAAAATGAAGCTATATCGAGATTGTTGTCAGAATTGAGACACTGATCAATAATCGCATGAGCCATCTCCGCAGTCGTAGCATTCCCGCCCAGATCATAAGTTACAAAACGATTCCTATTTACCACCGCGATCACTGCATTAATAATTTTTTTAGCTTCGTTCTGATAGCCAAAATGATCCAGGAGCATGCTAATCGATAAAAACATGGCGCTAGGATTTGCGCTATTATTTTTCATTCGTGGTCCACTACCATGTACGGGTTCAAAATAACTGCCTTTTTGACCAATATTGGCACTTGGTGCAAAGCCTAAACCGCCCATGATACCAGCGCCAACATCTGATAAGATATCACCGAACATATTCTCAGTCACGATGACACCAAATTCTTCAGGGCGCCTTATCATCCATAAAGCCACTGCATCAACATTTAAGATGTCAGCATTAATATTAGGGTACAGACTAGCTACCCCTTCAAAAATTTCTCTGGAAAATTCACTGCTTTGCCGCAGGACATTGGGCTTATCTGCAAAAGTGACTCGTTTCACCCCATTAGAATTGGCATATTGAAATGCAAAGGCGAAGAGACGCAATAATCCTGCTTTGGATTGCAGGCGTAAGGTACAACTGATTTCATTAACTGGAGTGGATTGCCAATGCAGATTGTTACTAAGTAAATCGTGTATTGGCTGGGGTAGCGGGTAAAAATCAAATCCTGAATACAGACCTTCTGTATTTTCACGAATGATACAAAAATTGAATTTCTTTTCTTCATTTTTAATAGAAAAACAGGGACGAACATTGGCAAACAAATCTAATTTCTGTCTTAACTGGATAATTGGAGATATATAATTGAGGTTATTTTTTTGGAATCTTGCTGCGAGTTCGTTCTTGGCTTCTCGTTGAGGTTTGCTGGTTATAGCCCCTAATAAAACTGAATTTGATTCATCAATGAGTTGCCAGGTTCTGTCTGGAAATGCATTGCCTTCGTTTTGCCAATAAGACCATCCAATGTCACCATAGGTAAGTTGGATTGGGAGATTAAGTGCTTTAATTATAGGTAGTGCAGCATGGGTTACTTCAATACCAATGCCGTCACCTGGTAAAACTGCAATCTTTAGCTCGTTATCAGGCTTCACTATTTAAAGTCTCCAATATAGCCTTCTTGCAAAAAGGAAGATTATCCCGAAGCATTCTCATCCCGGCTCCCGGTACGCTTAATAAATTTCCTTTTTGAGGAGCTACCACATTATCCTTATTCACGAGATCTGAAAGCTCTCCGATTAAATGCAGGTGATTTACCTGATTCTCTTTTAAAACGGATGTTGAATCGGTTTCTAATACGCGAGTTAAGCCAAAAATCATACGTTTTGCGGCAATTACAGGATCAAAAGAGTGAGTTTCTTGGGGGGGGATTTCATTAGGGTAATATACATGTTTATAAAGAGAAGAAAGTGCTTCGTCCATTTTTCCTTCTTTACAAAGAGCGATCACTTCTCCTAGTTTTCTAGTGAGAGTAGGGTCAGCAAAAGTTGGGGTTGAAAACAGTACAATGGGTTTATTACGGTTTGCGAAAAGAGAAAAGCATTGTTGTAAAATAATCCCCCCAAAGGAAAATCCAAAAAAAGCATCATAATAGGGTAGGTATTTACTTAATTCTTGCTCCCAATAATGGTAATACTCCTTATTAGGAATATCCTCCATTTGGGCAAGTGAATCGATAGGATGAATAGCATATTCCTCCTCCAAAAAGGACAAAGGATTAATAATCGGTTCAAAGTATGAAGGGTAATGTTGAACTGGTGTAATAACTAATATCTTCTTTTTTTGCATTTTTATCCTATGATTTGGTCACCATTTTCAGATTAAATAATTTAAGATCAGCTGTTGAAAGATCGGAGATCCCTCTGACAAATTCATCCATTTCAATTGGTTCGTGACCTATTTTTAATGCTTCTCTTACATAATTTGCTGCAGTTAAAACTGCTGCTAAATCATATTTTTTTATATTGATGGCATGCAAATAGGCAATCAAAAATTCTGTTTTCAAGTTACCTGTACCTTTTCCCATACCTGCCAGAGATGCATCAATAAACTGAGCACCTGAGTTTATTGCAGTTAAAGCATTCGTTTGCGCTAAACCGATGTTGTCATGGGCATGGAAGCCAAAAGGAATAGAATAACTATGAGTGTATCTTTCGTAAATGGATTGAATTCTCTGCGGTAAGATACTGCCATTTGAATCGGCAAAATAGATCATATCAGGGTGATACATACTCACTTCCTTGACCACGTCATCTAATTCATCCTCAGTGTAATAAGTCATGTGAATAAAATTGACAGAAACCGGCAAGTTTATTTTTTTTGCAAGTTTAAGGATAGGTAACGTCTCTATTAATCCATGTTTAGCTACACACAGTCTCAGAAGACCCACACCACAATTTTTTAATTCTATTAGATCGGACTCAGTGATATTAGTCGGATGCGCCATTACCGTGATGATTGATTTTCTAATTAATGATTGGCAAAGCAACAGGTAATTTTTGTCACATAATCCAGCTCTACCCAGGTTTTCTATTGGATGCAGAGAACCGTTTCGGTAACCAATTTCGATATACTCTATCCCTGAATGATCAAGTGGCTCCAGAATTCCTTGTAATTCTTCATCAGAAAAGTGAAAATTTGTTCGGTGTCCTCCATCCCTTAATGAGGCGTCTAATAACTGAATTGAATTCATTGAGTGACCCGTACTGTATAACCTTATATTATAATTCTAATACAAATAGGGGTAATAAGCTTAGATTCTTCAGTCAAATAATCGTAAATAGATTGTGATGATCTTAATTTGAGTTTGCACCCTTTTATGGAATTAACCAAAAAAACAGTCCTAGAATACTGATTGTAAGGAGTGTTCTTAGATAAAAAGCTGTGGGTTCATTTGAGAAAAGTGAATATAAATAGGATAAAGGGTGGCGAAAGATAAATGAGCGCATGATCTGTCTGGTAACCAGGTGAGGAGTTCCAATTAATGGGAACTCGTGAATTCGAATACTTGGACGGTGATTTACTTCAAGTACAACGCCATTAGAGCGGCTCATCGGACTATTGATATCCGCGCATTCAACGTCAATACCTGTGAGTCCCAAATTTAATACGGTGGCTACCCGGCGCAATATGTTACGATTTTCTTCACAAATTTGTTTACCTAATGATTCATAGCGGCCACCCCTAGTCGCATTACTGGTGTAGCATAAGACGATTTGTTCTCCGGCTGATGGGATGTAATCTACTCCTATACCAAGCTCTTTTAGCCTGATTTCACATTCATCATCTATTTCTATGGCACCTAAGAACGGATTAATTTCTTTACGCTGAATATTACTTAAGTCAATAAGTTCCTGGATGTTATGTTTGCCATCACCTGTTACGCTAGCCGGATGTCGCTGAACAACCCCAATGACTTGCTTATTAAAAACCAATACACGGTATGATTTTAAATTTCCGTGAAACTCCTCAATCAGCAAATAATCATATAAGGAGAAATAGGTTGGTAAAAATAATAAAAGTTGTTCCAGTGTTTGAATATTGCATAAGACACCCGTGCCAAGAGAGCCGTCGACGGGCTTAATCACAAGAGGAAACTTTAAATGAGCTATTATTTCTTCTGTTTTATTTTGTTTAAATTCATCGATATGGAGAGCAACTGATTTAGGTACAGGAATACCTGCCATTTCCAGTAGTTTATTACTGGTATATTTATCAACAGCGATGCGGGCGCTGCTGGTATTATTAAATGGTGTTTCATTCTCACAAAACAGGTAAGAATGCTGACCTAGCTTTAGCTCAAACCCATTAATTTCATCTACCGGTTTGACAGGTAAAAATAAGGCTTTGGCGCTTCTATAATAACAGATTGCATTTCTATCGATGATGGCTTCTCTTTTATTGATTTATTCTTTAAAAAAACTGACTTCCCGAACAAGTCTAGGGGCGCCAGAGGATCAATGGTCAATAGTTCCAAATTAAGTCATTGATTAGATAACCTATCTTACTTACGATGAGACTATTATCTCTCTTCACGTACTATTCAAAGCCCATTATTTTATAGGACTATGAATTTAATTTCATTCAGAATGACCTACATTTTTTATTCTACCCTCTATAGCAACAGTAAAAGGTTGAGGGAGCTGTTTAATGTATTTAATCACTGTATCATGATCATTTTCCCCAATCTTGATCATTTTACCTTTTTTCATTACTGAAAAAACACCTCCACCACTGGCCAGGAAGTCAGAAGTAGCAATAGTGTATGTTTTCTCTTTGATTAAAGGTTGCTCCTGGTAATTTATCGTTATTATTCGATGTCCTAAGGGCTGGCGTAGGTCATAAGAGTACGTTAGGCCAGACACTTGCAGCATATTGGGATAAGATCCCATCCACTGTTGCTCTAATAATTCGTAAATATCCTTTCCGGTTAACGTGACAGCCACAATGTGATTGGAGAAAGGAAGTACGGAATAAACTGTACCCCAAGTAATCGTTCCTGCAAGCATATCATTTCGCATTCCATGCGGATTAGTCAGCCCTATGTCGCTGTCCATAATGGATCTGAAGGCATCAGCAGTAAGATTTCCCAAATTGGATTCGCCATGTTCATTTTGTTTTCTCAACAAAGGATGGGATGCAATTCCTACATAGCTATTAACTATGGGTTCTATTTTATTTTCTGCCAGTTGCACAAGTTTTTGCGTTTGTTCATCGGGTATGGTACCTGGCCAACGGTTCGCATAAGTCGTGATGATTTGGGCTGATTTTTGGAGCACTTCATGATTTTGGGGATCAACTTGAAGAGTTACTTCAGCAAAAGAAGCACTGTAGCTATTTGCTTGAGTGACGAGTATGTTGAATCCATTATGATTAGGAAGAAAAGCATTAAGAAATTGATGGGTATGTCCTCCCATAACCACATCGACATCGTCTAATCGATTTACTATTTCAGTGATACTGCCTTCAACTTGGGTATTTATTTTAGTATTGCCTTCATAAGGAATTTGATTGCCTCCTTCATGAATCAGTACAATAATTATTTTCACGCCCTTTGCTTTAATTTCAGGAATGTAGTGATTGATTGATTCGGCTTCGTCTAAAAATTGAATCCCTTCTGCATTTGCGGGAAACATTGATCCCGCAGCATTCTTTAATACAGCGCCTATAAAGGCGACAGGAATATTATCAATTAATTTAATTGTATAAGGAGGAAAAAGCGTTTGTTCCGTTTTAGCATCTACTATATTCGCTGATACGTAAGGATATGTCGCTCCTGGATAATAGGGTAAAGGGAGCCAATCAAGGGTGGGAGGATTATTGGTGCCGTAAATTAAATCAAGCATCACTTGCTGGCCGCGATCAAACTCATGATTTCCGACTGTGGCAACGATATTACATAAGGGATTCATTCTGGCATCAGTACTGCAGTGATTATTACCTAAACTATTGATGAACAGGATGCTAGGCTCATCATGGAGTAAGCCGGAAGAAGGTGGTGAAGCCCCCACGAGATCCCCCATAATAGTGATTATTGTTTTGTCTTCCATGCCTGATTGAGCCTGTTTGAGATAGGCTGCAAGTACCGCGGCTCCTCCTACCGGTTCATCATTAATAAACCGTCCCGTGCTCATTTGACCATGAAAATCATTGATACCTAATAGTTTAATGGTGATCAGGTCAGGGAGTGCATGGATTAATGTGGAGGACAGAAATAATAAGGCAATTATGGTGTAATGCAGTCTCTTTTTGTAAATCATAATTTATCTATCCTTGATGATATCTGAGCTCCGTCATGGCGAATGGTCGTTGTTGTATCAATCACTTTCTCTACCCCCTGGGCCATGGGCAAGCCTGGGGAACTAGGGGGTATTATAAAAACACCTACTCTATATAAATTTTGAGTGATGTAACAACGCCTTGCTAGCTTGCAAAGCAATCCAGAAGTCAATTAAAACAAGGGCAAGGAAAGATGATGTGCTATTGTTGCTGATAGTCTTTAGCACCTGCGATAATTAATTTATAAACCCGCTCACTAATAATGCCTTGTTCAAATTTCATTTTAGCATCCCAAGTCATTAATTGACCTTTTTGTCTTACTAATTTACGGGTAGAAGAGGTTACTTCGTTTGGATCGCCGTCCAAGAGTATATCTCTTACTTCCTCATCAAAAACCAGATACTCTCTAAGTGCGACTCGTCTCTCATCCACGGTAGGGACCAATTTTTGCCAGATACACAGCCTGATGGTTTCGAGAATATCTATGGTTCTTCCGAGACGTTCTTCTCCAGCAAATGAAGTAACCAGACGACGCATCGTTTCGGCCACGCCAGAAGTATGCAGGGTGGTGTATACGGGATGTCCGGTCAGTGCAGCCTCCAGTGCAGCACTAATTGTTTCGGCGTCTCTACACTCGCCCACCATAATCAAACGGGGTTTTCGTCGTAATGCATTTCTAACTCCATCAGCAAAACTGGGTAGGTGACGTGGAATTTCTGATTGACTTACTACGGAGGAAATTGTCTCAATTTCATCATAAACGAATTCTATTGGTGATTCATAAGTTAATACTTTTCTATTTGAATCCGTGGTTTCTATAAGTTCACGAATAATAGATGCAAGAAGGGTCGATTTACCAGAACCTGTTGCTCCAGTAATGAATACAATTCCTTCCTGCGGGGCTATGGCTTCGAGAATATTATCAGGAAGGTTCATAGTGCTTAATTTGGGTGGAGTTGTTGGGATGGTTCTTAAAGTAATCTGAATTGCATCATGTCCCTCAACCAGACAAGCAGTTCCATTAACCCTGTAACGGTAACGTACGCCGCGATTAGGTCGAAATTCATAGTGAGTATCTATATCTTTGCCAGAAAGCAGCTGAGTTGTACCATTAGGCCCATAGATGGAGTTGATTAAGTCACCTAATTCAGTATTGGACAACCGACGATTAGTAATTTTAAGCAGTTTACCATAGACCTCAGCAAAGATAGGTTCACCCGTTTGGATGGTGATATCCGAGGCGTTTAGACTTTCCGCATGCTCCAACATTCTATCCATAAACATTGGAGTGAAACGGGTTGGCTCGTCAGGCATTAAATGAATATTGCTCATATTTTATATTCAGTTTACAGGGGCAATCACAGGCTGCCAGGATTTATTTGTTATTATTATTCTAGACTGCTTAGCGATTTTTTCCATGTTTTTAAACTGTTCCAGAGCATTTTCGTCCTTGGCAACAGCTGCTCGCCATTCACTGCTGTTTATATTGAGTGCTGGTAATGCAGTAATTCTTAATACTCTATCATCAATATGGATTTCAGAAGCATCACCAGTAACACCAAGGTCAGTATGAGAAACATAGGGAGGTGAGACCATATTCATGGCTAATAATTTTCTGTAGAGAATCATACCGCCGAAATCCTCTTTAACACGAGAGATGCTCTCTTCTAGAATAATGTTGGCCTGCTCTATACCATTTTTCCATCCTTTGGCAGTATAGATGCACCATAATTTTTTTTCCGCTTTGGTTTTTGGCAGCAGGGTAACGTTAGGAGCTTCAGGCTTTAAATAATCCATCCAAAGATACTGGCGCCAGGTAGGCGGTGTGGTGACAAAACGCGCCTGTTTCGCTACCTTATAGGTTCGATCAGAAATTCGTATGCTTTGTGCATCAGCCAGATTTAAAGTATTTCTGCCTTCGAGTAAAACAGGAGGTAAAATATTATGTTCCAGGATCAGGGAATTAAAATCATAAATGGTATCCAGGTTTCTGGATTGTTTGGTAAGCGCCTCATCAATTTGTTTTGCTCGCCATGCCAAACCACCTTGAGCTCCAAGACTTAACGCAGTTTCCTTAAGGGCCATCTCTCGAATTCTACCCATTTTTTGTTTCTTTTGGACACGTGAATATTTACCATTGGCCATTGCCTGTATACCAGCCAAGGAGCCTGTATCCCCCAGGTTTACTCGAGAAGACGCGCAGGCAACCAGTAAGACTGATAATATAATAGCTAAACTAGGAATAAATTTTGGCATAACGTAATTCTACAACCTGACTGTTAGGATACACGTGAATATAGGCTTTTTTACCTGCTTGGTAGTCTATATCACGAAGGATTTCTGCAAGGCTTTGATCTTTAATGCTTAGACTAATTAAAACGGGCAATGATGGTGCCTTTCCCAAAATGCGTAATTTAAAATGCGATGCTTTGGCAATACGAGCTGTCAATTCCTCAATGGGACCAGACCAGTCAACACTGGCTCTTGCCTGTAGGTTGTATGCGTTGGGTATCGTTAATGTATTGTCTCTATGTGGGGGCGTAATTACTTTTTCAATGCGAGCCATTTCAAGCATGGAATCACTTACTGAAACAGCTGCTTCGGCTAATTTTATAGTTGCGTCATCACTAGGATTATTCACTGGTGGTTTCCTAAAGGTACCACCACAGCTTGTTAGTAACGCTGAAACAATAAACATTATGACAATCTTGTTGTTCATTCAATGTTCTTTAATATCTATGAGTATTGGTTTGATTGAAACAGGAGCAGGGCTGCTTGTCAAGATATTGTTAGATGGAGCCGCAAAAAACAAGAGGTTTTTTTGAGATAATTTTCAATTAAATTTTTTCAAATAATCCATATATCACTTGCCCTGCTTGTTTTAATTTAATCTGTTGCCATTGTGTGGTTTCAATTTCAATTGCTACGGGTGATTCTAAATAAACAAGCCCCCCGGAAGGCACTAGTTTTTTTTGCACCAGGGTATTCAGGCATTGAGGAATATAATTTTGAGCAAAAGGCGGATCTAAAAAAATAATATCAAATTGTTCAGTACTTTGTTGGAGATAAAGTCTGGTATCAGCTTTAATCAGATTTAAGTTAGGACTGTTAAATTGAGTTATTATTTTTTGTAAGTTGGCATAAGCCTGAGGGGATTGCTCTATAAAAGTGACTTTTGAGGCGCCTCTTGAGAACGCTTCGAACCCCAGAGCGCCACTGCCAGCAAAAGCGTCCAGGCAGCGGGCATCTTTAATGTCGTTCATTAACCAATTAAACAGGGTTTCGCGCACCCGGTCAGGAGTTGGTCTTAAACCTTCCACTTCAGGAAAGTGTAGTTTTTTACCCCGATATAAACCACCTATGATTCGAATGATTTGTTTCAAGATCGACCAACCGTAACCAGTAGTAATTTATCAGGATGCACCTGGTGCTTAAAAGCTTGTTTTATTCTATCGATAGTGACTGCATTAATTTGAGTAACATAATCATCTAAATAATTATCGGGTAAGTGGTAAAAAGCCATACGTAATAACAAGCTTGCAATAGCCCGATTACTCGCAAGGGAAAGGGGAAAACTACCGGTGAGGTATTGTTTTGCAGATTCCAATTCCTGTGCGTTTGGACCGTTATTAATGAATGAACTCAACGTATCTTTGGTAATGTTAAGAGCATTAGCTGCTTGATTATTTTTGGTTGATAAACTGATAATAAATGGTCCATTTCCTGGCATAGGAGTAAATTGGCTGGTTACTCCATAAGTTAAACCACGTTTCTCTCTTACTTCTATAGCTAATCTGGAAACTAAAGCCCCGCCACCTAAAATGTAGTTACCTACCATTAATGGAAAGTAATCAGGATTTTGATGGTCAATGCCAATTTGACCCAAACGAACGAGTGTTTGAGAGGATGGAAATGGGATATGAATCTCTTCTGCTTTGGTTAACTGCATGGCTTTGGCAATGGGTGGAGCAGGAGTGCCTTTGGCCAGGTCATGAGTTAATTGATCCGCTAACTGATGGGCTGTTGGACTATCAATTGCGCCTACCATTACTAGTACAGCATTACTGGCAACATAATACTGTTTATAAAATTCAATAACTTGTTTTTTATTAAGGGCGCTCACCGTAGTTTTGACTCCATCGACTGGATGAGCATAAGGGTGTTGTTGATATAACGCTTGAAAAAAATTAATGTTTGCTATTTCATCAGGAGACTCATCGGCTTGTTCAATGGCCATAAGCTGTTGTTTTTTCTCTTGTTCAAAAGCCTCATCAGGAAAATCCGGGTGATTAATAATTTGATTAAATATCTCTGTTGATTGGGAGAGTGCCTCTTTACTGGTAAGCGTTCTTAAACTAAGAATCGCCATATCCCGACTGGTTTCTGCATCAAATTGAGAGCCAGTATCTGCAAGGGCTTCAGCTATGATTGTTGCATTTTTGCCTGAATTTCCCTGGTTTATCATATGAGTTGTTAAAGCACTCAAACCATATTGACTACCGTCATAGGCCGAACCACCGGTAAAAGCGATACTGATATCCAGCATGGGTACTTCCATGGCTTGATAAAATACCACCTGGACTCCATTGTTGGTCAGCCACTTTTCTGTTTTAAATGTGTTTCCTAATGCTTGATGAGAGATGCTTAAAATGACAGCGGTAATCAATGTGCTGAATAGTTTCATGGTTTCACCTCCTCTTCTCTCACGGGGATTAATTCTGCTTCAGTCATGTTATTGTCTTGAAAGTAACGTTGAGCCGTTTGTTGAATTTGTGCTGGGGTGATACTGTTGATTGCGTTGGCATAATTATTAGTATTTTTCCAACCAATACCCACAGTTTCTAATAGGCCTAACTCCATTGCCTGACCAAAAATTGAATCTTTTTCAAAGGTTTTCTGCGCTATAATTTGGTTTTTAATGCGTTGTAATTCTTGTGCACTTACAGGGGTATTTTTTAAATCATTGACCTCAGCAATCAGTGCTTTGCGAAAATCCTTGATCTGATGATTTTGATTCGGAGCACCATACAGAATAAATTGAGTCTGATATCGTGAGTACAGGTTGTAATAGGCATCTGCACCAGTAGCAACATGGCTGCCTCGGATTAGGTTTTTTGCAAAACGCGCGCCTTCTCCGCCGTCAAGAATTCCCGTGATAAGTTCCAGAGCATAAGGTTCCCAAGCATTTTTAGCGGTCTTCACACCAGGTACTGTATATCCTATCATGAGCAGGGGCAACTTTGCTGGAGCATGAATGGTCACCGTTTTTTTTCCTAAAGCAGGAGGGGCCTTTTGTGGTTTTCGCTCAAAAATTGCTCGCTTTTGAATGGCGCCAAAATAGCGTTCGGCCAATGCATGCACTTGTTCCGGATTAACATCTCCTACTACCACCAAAGTAGCATTATTGGGGGCATAATAACGTTGATACCATTTTTTAAGATCTTCAGTGTTCATTTGTTGCAGATCACTCATCCATCCAATGACCGGATGGCTGTATGGAGCGGCTAAATGAGCAGTAGCTAAAAAACGTTCAAAGGCAAGGGCTTGAGGATTATTATCGGTACGTAAGCGGCGTTCTTCCTGGATGACTTTAATTTCTTTAGCAAATTCGTTGGCATCAAGTAACAAATTATTCATTCGATCTGCTTCCAGCTCAAAGCTGGTTGCAAGCCGTGACGCATCTATTTTTTCAAAGTAAGCTGTGTAATCATTGTTGGTAAATGCATTTTCCTGGCCCCCTTGTGCGGCAATTGTTTTGGAAAATATACCTAAGGGAAACTTTGAGGTGCCTTTGAACATCATGTGTTCAATGGCATGTGAAACACCCGTTATCCCTCCAGGTTCATCTGCTGAGCCAATATTGTACCATATCATGGATACAGCGATGGGAGCACGATGATCTTCTTTAACCAGTATTTTTAAACCATTATTCAGGATAAACTCTTGAACTTGGCTGAAGGTCTGGCAAGATAGTACCATCAATAAGGTAATGAGTATTTTGTGCACAACTTAACCTCAAAGCTAAAAAGGTGATAGAATTTCACATTTCTCAGGATTTGTACACTAAATGATTAAATGGTTTAAACGAAATCAAGCCCCAGAGGCTGTAGAGAATCCAGAAAACACTGCGGAAAGCGGCATTGAGACAATCTCCTCTGAGAGAAGCGATGAGCTGATTCAGCCTGCGCCAGAGGTTACTAAAGAAGGTATTTTTGCACGCTTTAAACGGGGTTTAAGTAAAACACGTCATCAGTTAGGCGATGGCATTGGTCGTCTATTGCTCGGTAAAAAAGAAATCAGCCCAGAATTAATGGAGGAATTAGAAACTTTATTAATCAGCGCTGATTTAGGTATTGATACTACCCAAACTGTATTGAAGCAATTAACAGAAGGTTTGGAGCGCAAGGAATTATCTAATGGAGATTCGGTATATGAGGCTTTAAAAGTTCATTTGCAGAATTTGTTAGGCGAAAATTCACAGGCTTTGACTTTAGAAACAGCCGATAACTCTCCTTTCGTTATCTTGATGGTTGGCGTTAATGGTGCGGGTAAAACAACTACTATTGGCAAATTAGCCAAGCAATTTCAAAAGCAAGGTAAAAAAGTGATGCTGGCTGCTGGCGATACCTTCAGAGCGGCAGCAGTAGAACAGTTGCACGTATGGGGGGAGCGAAATGACATCACCGTAATCGCCCAACATACAGGGGCTGATAGCGCCTCAGTGATTTTCGATGCCCTGCAGGCTGCCAAGGCACGAAAGATGGATGTCCTAATTGCTGATACTGCAGGACGGCTCCATACGCAAAGTAATCTGATGGAAGAGCTAAAGAAAGTGAAGCGGGTGGTACAGAAACTTGAGCCAACGGCTCCCCATGAAACCATGTTGGTGTTAGACGCCAGTATAGGACAAAATGCCTTGGTTCAGGCGCGACAATTCCATGAAGCAATAGGCTTGACCGGGATTACGATGACTAAACTTGATGGAACTGCTAAAGGCGGGATATTATTTGCCATAGCTAATGATTTGGGGATACCCTTTCGTTATTTAGGAGTGGGTGAGGGCATAGAAGATTTACGGCCCTTTGATGCAGCGCAATTTGTCGGTGCAATATTTAATGATGATCACATTTGACCAAGTCAGTAAGCGTTATCCCGGTGGCTTTGAGGCATTAAGTCAGGTTAATTTTTCTTTACAAAAAGGCGAAATGGCCTTTCTTACTGGACATTCTGGTGCAGGGAAAAGTACTCTCCTTAAATTGATTGCTTTATTAGAGTGGCCTACATCAGGTCAATTATCAGTCAATGGGTTGAAGTTAAATCACTTAAAAAAACGCGATGTCGCAACTCATAGAAGCCAATTAGGAATTACATTCCAATCCCCCCGCTTCCTCAATGACAGAACTGTTTTTGATAATGTTGCCTTACCGTTACAAATTCAAGGCATGGCTTATCCCATGATTGCCAAAAGAGTGCATGCTGCATTGGATATGGTCGGTTTATTGAGTAAGGAAAAAATGTTGCCCATCCATTTATCAGGAGGTGAGCAACAAAGATTGGGTATTGCTCGTGCCGTAGTCCATAAACCAGCCTTATTATTGGCCGATGAACCCACAGGAAATTTAGATCCTAAACTTTCCTCGGAAATCATGTCTATTTTTGAACAGTTCAATCATGTTGGGGTCAGCATATTAATCGCCACTCATGATTTAGCTTTGATAGCGCGAATGAAACATCGCATTGTGATGCTTAAAGGGGGACGGTTGTGTTAAAAAGATCGAAATCACTTCTCGCTTATCACCTGCAAGCAGCAACTCACAGCCTGAATCTATTATGTCGTAAGCCATTGGCAACCATGATGACCGTTATTGTTATTGCAATTACTTTGGCCTTACCGGCCCTTTTTTGGGTATTTACCGATAATTTAAGTCAGTTAACTATAGGTTGGCAGCAGGGCGGTCAAATTTCACTTTATTTAAAAACTGGTTTGAGTGATGCTGAGCAAACGACTTTATTAGAGAAAATAAAGAGTACTGAAGGAGTTGGACAAGCCACATTAAAGTCAGCGGCAGATGGATTATCGGAATTGATCCAACAAGAAGGAATGCAGGATATCATGCGTTATCTTCCAGAAAATCCCTTACCTTCTGTTATTGAAGTGGTGCCTTCGCTGATTACTGATTCGCCGGCAAAATTGGATTTGCTAACAAGACACTTAGAGGCCTTGCCTCAGGTGACCCAAGCGAAGCTTGATATGGCATGGATTAACCGATTACATGTTATTTCAGGTTTTGCAGCGAATGTGGCTAAAGCATTAATGTCCTTATTGGCTTTGGCAGTAGTTTTAATTATCGGCAATACCTTGCGTCTGGCAATTCATAATCGACATGAAGAGATTCAAATTTTAAAGTTAATTGGAGCCACTGATCCCTTTATATTAAGGCCATTTTTATATTCTGGCGTTTGGTACGGACTGGCTGGGGCAGTACTTGCGGTTTTTTTGGTTAATATTTTTATGCTAAGTTTGGGCGTTGCGGTTAATCAACTGGCTGTTGCTTATAAAATGCACTATCCGCTAACAGGATTGTCAATAAGGCAAATCTTGCTACTTGTATTGTTTGCGATTATACTCGGATGGCTCGGGGCGCGATTGTCTGTGAAACGACAATTGTCCTCTATAGAACCCTATAATTGATGTATAATTAAGTTTAGGGTACATTAGTGCAAAAATGGCATTAATGTGATGGATTTTCGTATTCGTTGTACTACTCAATAATCCATTATTTAGCGTTGATTTTAGTGAATTTTCTACAAGTCTGGTATTCGTTTATTCTTTTTTTGTTGATAACTGGAGGAAGAAGTATGAGTCAACAGTTGCAACTTGCTGCAATGAATCTACCCGTTGGTAGTCTTGATTCCTATATTCATCGGGTAAATCAAATTCCTATGCTCACCCAGGAAGAAGAGGTCGCTTGTGCCGAGCGTTTTCATTCTGAAGGTGATATTGAAGCCGCAAGACGCCTGGTTCTTGCTCATTTGCGTTATGTTGTTCGTGTAGCCCGAGGTTATTTGGGGTACGGTCTACCTTTAAATGATTTAATTCAGGAAGGTAATGTAGGCTTGATGAAAGCAGTAAAACGTTTTGACCCTAAAATGGGGGTTCGTCTGGTCTCTTTTGCTGTTCATTGGATTAAAGCAGAAATTCATGAATTTGTTTTGCGTAACTGGCGAATTGTTAAAATTGCTACCACTAAAGCCCAACGCAAACTGTTTTTTAATTTGCGCCAGATGAAAAATCGTTTGGGCTGGTTTAGTAATGAGGAAGTAGACGCCGTTGCTAAAGATTTAGGCGTAAGCCGTGAAGATGTATTAGTTATGGAACAGCGTTTAAATGCGCTGGATTCTCCATATGATGCCCCCGATGCTGATGATTATGATGATGCGTTTAAAGCGCCTGAACGTTATTTGTTTAACAGTAATGATGATCCTGCTTTGGTCCTGGAGAAAGAGGATACAGGGGATCAAGGGCGGGAAAAATTGATGTTCGCTATGGAGCAGCTCGATGAGCGCAGCCAGGATATTTTACAGCAACGCTGGTTAGCTGAAGAAAAATTAACTTTGCACGATTTAGCCGAAAAATATGGCGTGTCTGCTGAGCGAGTCAGACAACTTGAAAAGAATGCCATGAAAAAAATACGCCAGTATATGGAACGTTAATTTTCTAAAAAATCACAGACCAGTTTATCTACACGGTCATCCATTAAAACGCTAACATGATCTGCTTCTGGTAATAAGGATAGGTTAGCGTTTTTATATTCCTTGCAAAAAACAATCGACTCTTTAGGGTTAATGGTGCTGTCTTGCTCCCCATGAATACATAAAAAAGGCGTATCTGGCATTTGAGTAATAAAGTGGCGCAATCGAATCAGATTCAGGTCTATTTCTGCTTGCTGACGTATCAACTGACGTAGGTGTAAATAACCACTCCCACTTAGTTTAAAACGTCTAGCAATACTGCTAACCGGGCTGCGCATTTGGGTAGGCGAAGCGATTAATACCGCACGCTCAGGTCTATGATTTAATTGCCATTCGGGAAGTTGGCCCGCCAAATTCAGCGTATTTAATAACATCGAACCGCCGAAAGAGTGTCCTATAACTCCATAGAAGGGGCCATGTTGATTCATGATTTCTTTTAAAATGGCAACAGCATCAGGCCAGGGAAGTTGAAGACCTTTCGATTCTCCATGTGCTGGAAAATCAAGAGCATACACCTCATAACCTTGTTGATGAAGAGCCTTTATCAACTTAACCATATAAGCTGCACGTGATATCCATCCATGCGTAATAAGAATTTTTTTAGCCTTTGAGTTATGGGGAGGAATAAAGCGATGTAGCACATGATGACGGGGCATCTCCTGATGAATGACCTCACTGCGTTTGTCCTCCATAAATTCACATGCCATTTTGGCAAAATCCCGGTATTTCTTTTCTATTGGGAGGTGAATAGGAGTAATAAAAAACTGATAACACAATTGAGCATGTAATAAATCTCGCAGATAAGTGATTGAATCAGTCATCATGATGATATTCCTTACAATTTTACTTTATAGTTTAGACTAAAATTTTTGGTACTTTCTATTTTAGACCAAATTCAGGTTAAATTACTGGACATTTGAAACGATTAACCTAGACTAGTTTTATAGTTAATTACAGGGATTTTTTTATGCATACATCAAATTATATTTACCATGATGGCAAACTGGAATTACATGGTTTTTTAGCTTATGAAGAGACGAAAAAAACTCGTCCAGCAGTTATTGTGGTCCATGATTGGAGTGGGCGGAATGAGTTTGCCTGTCAAAAAGCCCAGTTACTTGCAGAGATGGGGTATGTCGGATTTGCTTTAGACATGTTTGGCGAAGGACAGGTTGGAACTACTATTGAGGAAAAGCAAGCACTCATGGAGCCGTTGGTTCATGACCGTGAGCAGTTGCGAATCAGAATTAATGCCGCTTTGGATGCCCTGATTACCAGACCTGAAGTGGATAAAAACCGTGTTGCGGTGATTGGTTTTTGTTTTGGTGGGTTATGCGCGCTGGATTTGGCTCGTTCTGGAGCAGACATTAAAGGAGCCATAAGTTTTCATGGATTGTTAGGTAAACCGGATAATCTTAAGTCTAAAAAAATTAAGGCTAAAGTTCTGGTTTTGCATGGTTACGATGATCCTATGGTCAAACCCGATCTGGTTAATGAATTTTGTCAGGAAATGACAGAAGCGGAGGTGGATTGGCAGCTGCATATGTATGGAAATGTGCAGCATGGTTTTACTAATCCACAGGCTCATGATGCTCATTTAGGAATATTTTATAATCAGCTTGCAGCGCAACGCTCCTGGTTAGCGATGACCAATTTTTTACACGAGATTTTTTAAGGAATTAAATGTTTAAAAAAATTCTCGTTGCGAATCGTGGTGAAATAGCTCTGCGTATTGTTCGTGCTTGCAATGAAATGGGCATTGCTCCCGTTGCTATTTATAGTGAAGCAGACCAATTTTCCCTTCATGTGAAAAGGGCTTCACACGCTCATTGTTTGAGTAAAAAACCTCTGGAGGCTTATCTTAACGGGCAACGAATAATCGAATGTGCTCATGCAACAGGATGTGAAGCCATTCATCCCGGGTATGGATTTTTATCCGAAAATGCTGAGTTTGCTGCCAGCTGTGAAAGGGCCGGGATTGTATTTATTGGCCCCTCATCCTCAGTGATAACGACTATGGGGTCGAAAATTGCAGCTAGGGAGGCTGTACGCAGGGCAGGTCTTCCTACTATTCCCGGAAGTGAAGGCAATTTGGACACGGCAGAAGATGCTGTTGCCTGTGCTAAAATGCTGGGATATCCCGTGATGCTCAAAGCAACTTTTGGTGGTGGTGGGCGAGGAATCAGATTATGTCATGATGCAAGCCAGGTCAGGCAACAATTTGCCCGTGTCCAATCAGAGGCTCAGAAATCTTTTGGGGATGCCCATGTTTATATGGAGCAGTTTATTGTTAACCCACGTCATATAGAAGTACAAATTTTAGGAGATCATTTCGGTACCCTGTTACATCTTTTCGAGCGAGACTGCTCTGTTCAACGTCGTCATCAGAAATTAGTCGAAATTGCTCCTGCTCCAAGCCTGGACAACGGTATTCGAGAGCAGCTTTATACTTATGCGCTAAAAGCGGCCAAGGAAGTCGGTTACACTAATGCCGGTACAGTCGAATTTATATTGGATGAACAAAATCGACCTTATTTTATGGAGATGAATACGAGATTACAGGTTGAGCACCCAGTAACTGAGCAAATTACCGGGATCGATATTGTACAACAGCAAATACGAATTGCAGCGGGAGAACGCCTTACCATGACTCAGGAACAAATTACGCGCAATGGCTATGCTATCGAGTTTCGTATTAATGCTGAAGACCCTCAGAATGATTTTTTACCCAGTTTTGGTAGGATAACCCGCTACTATCCCCCTGGAGGGCCTGGGGTTCGGACAGATAGTGCCATTTATACTGGTTATAATATTCCCCCGGATTATGATTCTTTATGTGCGAAATTAACCGTTTGGGCTCTTGATTGGTCTTCTGTATTACGGCGCGCGCGCCGTGCTTTAGATGAAATGCGTATGTTTGGTGTCAAAACCACCATTCCTTATTATTTGGAAATGATTCAATCAGAAGAGTTTCAACAGGGGGTTTTCACCACTGGATTAATTGATGCCCATCCGGAATGGTTAAAGTATTCCAACAAATCGTTACCGCAACATAAAGCTGCCGTTATTGCTGCGGCAATAACAATGTATAGCCAAAAGGTAAAATAATTGCCGAAATTGGGCAAAAATGTTGAATAGAGTAGCGCCAAGTATTAATATGTCAAGCATACCGTTGTTCGAAAGGTAACAATCACTACATTCAATAATGTTTATTGGATGCAGTGGCGTTCGCCTTTCTTCTTCTTGTATAAATCTCCTACTGATATCACTGAGAACGCTGTAATTAACTGTGCGCTTTCGTCTATTTCTTTAAAAAATGTGCATTAAATGCAATTTATTATGGGAGGGGCAGTAGATAGGTAGTAATAAACTAATATGGTGCTTTAACCCGGTAAAATCTATGCAACTTCATCATTTTTTTGAAGAATCAGTCAAAAATTATCCAAGCAATATCGCATTAGTATGTGATAATGCGTTTGTTTCCTATCAAGAGTTAGAGAATCGTTCTAATCAATTAGCGCATTATTTGTATCAGCAAAATATAACCAAAGGGAGTATTGTTGGTATCCTTTTAGAGCGCTCCATCGAGTGTTACATTGCTATTTTGGCTATATTAAAAACAGGTGCTGCTTATGTGCCTATAGAGACAGATTATCCTGATGAACGCATCAACTATATTTTTTCTGATTTGGCATTTAGTGGAGTTTTGACCTCATCTTATCAGTTAAAACAAAAAAAACTGGCATGGCCAACCGTCTTTGTTTTAGATGAGATTAGTGAAGCCATTTCAAATCAATCTACCCGGCGGGTAATCACAGTCCAAAGTGAACAGGAACAGGATCATTTGTGTTACGTTATTTACACATCAGGTTCAACAGGCAAACCTAAAGGTGTAGAGATAACTCATAGAAATATATGTCATTATGTTACAGAGGCAAGTACCGTTTATGGTATGAGTGAAAAAGATAGAGTGTATCAAGGGTTTTCACTGGCTTTCGATGCTTCTTTAGAAGAATTGTGGATGGCGTTTGCCAATGGCGCTGCACTTATTGCATGCCCTGATAAAGAAGTACGTTCGGGACTGGGTTTAATTTCGTTTTTAAAACATCATCAAGTGACTGTTTATTCAACCGTACCTACCTTACTGTCTACTTTGGAGGGCCCATTACCTGATTTGCGGCTGTTGATTTTAGGGGGTGAAACCTGCCCTTCCAGTTTGGTAAAACGTTGGGCTAGATCCGGTCTTAGAATTATGAATACCTATGGCCCCACCGAAACAACGGTTATTGCTACCTACTCAGAGTGCTTCCCTGGTAAAGACGTCAACATAGGAAAACCTTTGACTGGTTATGAAGTGTTTATAATGGATGAACAGTTACAGGAAGTAAAAAATGGTGAAGAAGGTGAATTATGCATTGCTGGTCCCGCCTTGGCTCGTGGTTATGTGAACAGACCCGATAGTACTGCTGAAAAATTTGTATGGAATCCAGCTAATACCAATCAGCGCTTATATAGAACAGGGGATTTAGCTCTAAAAGATGCTCATGGAGATCTTCACTTCACTGGTCGAGTAGACGATCAAATTAAGTTACGTGGATTTCGTATTGAGTTAAACGAAATAGAAACTGTAATCATGGAGTTTACTGGAATTGCTCAAGCGGTAGTTTCTCTTCAATCATCTGATCAACCCTTACTCGTTGCTTATTTGCTTTTAGATCAAAAAAATACGTTCAAACTGGATGAGTTTAGAACTTATTTGAGATCCAGCTTACCTGATTATATGATTCCGGCTGTTGTGGAAATTTTAGAGTCGTTTCCTCTTTTATCAAGTGGTAAAGTGAATAGAAAAGAGTTGCCTAAACCAACCCAGGTTATCCCTAATAAACCCTATCAAGCACCCGCTACCGAATTAGAACGGGAAATTACACTTGTTTGGGAAAAAGTGCTGGATTTTAGTCCGATCTCTTCAGATGCTGACTTCTTTTATGATTTAGGTGGACATTCCTTACTTGCTGCTAAAGTCATTTCAAATTTGCGTCAAATTCCCAAATTAAAAAATATATCAATCCTGGATTTATATAAAAATCCAACCGTGAAGCAGGTTGCTGAAAAATTCATCAATTCAAGTGCGAATAATAAGCAAGATAGGGAATATTCGAACAGAGAGAAGTATAGAGCGCCACAGTGGAAATACAATTTATGTGGGATTGCTCAGTTATTGGGGGTGTTATTACAGTATGCATTGGGCTCATGGCAACTGATAGCGGTTTTTTTACTTTACACTTTGAACCTATCTGAATATTCATTGGTTTCAAGAGAATCACAGCTAGGCTTTTTGGCGATGTTTCTCTTTCTTCCTCTTCTTGCCCTGGCCATTCCTGTTGGTCTTAAATGGGTACTGTTAGGCAGGGTAAAACCCGGACAATATCCGCTCTGGGGATGGTTTTATTTTCGTTGGTGGCTAGTTCATCAATTGTTGCGTGGATTGTTTTTAAATAAATATTTAGCCGGGACTCCACTGATTAACCTGTATTATCGATTACTAGGGGCGAAAATTGGCAAAAATGCTCATATAGGAACAATGATGATTTTTACCCATGATTTATTGACTGTAGGCGAAAACTGCTCCATTGGCGCTGAAGCGAAACTTCATGGATATAAAGTAGAGGACGGCTGGCTGAAAATTGGTTCGATAACTGTAGAGGATAATTCATATGTCGGCTCCCGTGCTGTAATAGGACTAAATACTCAGATTGAAAATAATGGCATATTAGAAGACATGTCCATGTTGCCTGATAATAGCCTGATTCCTCAAGGTTGCTATTTTGCCGGATCTCCGGCTGTAAATGCTCTTCTTCCTGCAGACCATGTAACCAAACAAAAAATAAAAATAGAAGAGTCTTCTTTGCTGGAGAATACCTGTTTTGGTATTTTGCATTATCTGGGCATGGTGTTTTTGATGGTCATCCTGAGTTTATGTTATTTACCAGGAATATCTCTAATAAACTATTTCTATAGCAATACTAATTATTTTATAACTATATTTTTTGCAACTCCCCTTGCTGCTATTCTTTGTTTGACTTTCCATTATTTGGGTATTTTTACGTGTAAAAAAATAATTATGGACAGGATCGAACCTGGCCATTACCCCATCAGAAGTTTTTATTATCTTCGTTTTTGGATTATCGCCAAAATGTTGGATACAGATGAAATCTCTGTAATGGCTGACTCTCTTTATCTACCCATGTTTTGGCGTTTGCTTGGGGCAAAATTTGGTAAAAAAGTGGAAATTGGTGAAACCAGTCAATTTATTCCGGAGTTGGTGACTGTCGATGAAGGTGGTTTTATTGCCAGTGATGTTGCCATAGCATGGCCAGCGGTACATCGTAATTCAATTACTTTTGCACCTGTATCAATAGGTAAAAAAGCATTTCTGGGTAATACCAGTTTCTTGCCAGGAGGTCAATCCATTGGAGATGGGGGATTATTAGGCTCTCTTTCCATTACCCCTGAAGGTAATAAGGCAGCAAAGGCCAATACGGCCTGGTTGGGTTCCCCGGCTGTTTTCTTACCCAAACGTGAGTTATTTGTTGGGTATTCAGAGAAGGAAACGTTGAATCCCCCAAAAAAACTTTATTGCATTAGGCTGGCAATGGAATTTGTAAGAATTATTATCCCTACTACATTTTCCTTGATCCTTTTGTTTAATCTGGTTTATGTGATGAACTTTATGTTAAGTAAGTTTTCATGGTCTATCACTGCTCTTGTTTTACCTGTGGCTGAGCTTTTTATTATTTGTGTGCTGGTAGGGATTCTGGTTGCCTTAAAGTGGCTGATGCTCGGACGGTTAAAACCATTAACAAAACCTATCTGGGATGTTTTCATCTGGAAAAATGATATTATTGAATTTTCCTATGCTTGCTTTATGGTGGTCTACTTGGTTGGAATTACTGCAGGAACACCGTTTGCTCTATGGTTACACCGATTATTGGGAACTAAGGTAGGGAAACGTGTTTTTTCAGATACCTCCTTATTTTCTGAATTTGATTTAATCAGCATAGGTGACGATGTCTGTCTTAATTCTGACGCGACATTACAAACCCACCTATATGAAGACAGAATATTTAAAGTCTCCAATGTAACCATTAATTCAGGGTGCAATGTAGGGGTCGCATCTATAGTTCTTTATAATACGCTGATGGAGGAGAACTCTACCTTAGGAAGTCTTTCCTTATTAATGAAAGGTGAGCGTCTTCCTTCTAATACCGAATGGGCAGGAATCCCAGCTCAATCAACATCAGTTACCCCTAATTTTTATCCAATGTATCAATCGGTTAGAGCTGCTGTAGATAGCAAAGAGGATATTCCCGAATTGGTGTAAATTGGCTTGATCAAGGTGTAGTAATCAAATGGAACCTGTATTAGCGACAGCAATGCAGGTTTCCAAAACAGTTTGAATTTGGCTCCATTCCCGTATCACGTGTGATACGGTTATACAGTGGTTCCTATTTAAAATTCTTTAATCGTGAGTTTTAAATCAGTTTGGATATGAGCTAAGATGATTTCCATACGTTGTTCTACAGGAATTGCTGGTAACTCAATCAATTGATAGTCAAGCTTAATATAGGCTTCATAGATAAGCTCTCCAATTTTTTTAGCACTTAAATTATCCTCAACACGAACCGTATCGTATTCTACCGGTAATTGATGACAGTAAAAAATTTTTTTATATCTTGTCCTATGAATAGTTTGGGTCATATGAGCCGCATCTAAATTATAGTAATTAAAATAGCCTAGACTATCTGTTGTACCTCTATCGAAAAAAATTACTTGATCTGCTTTCAGATGCCTTTCTCTTTTAAGTGCAGCAGCAAGAATCCCTCGCTGCAATTGATGAGTCTCTCGGCGTATATCAGCTAAAGTATGGTTATTAGCTAATAACTGTTCAATATGTTCTCTGGCAACCTCAGGAGCAATGGCGTAACCCGCAGCTGCTAATTGGTTAATTAAAGTAGTTTTTCCAGAAGAGGGAGCGCCAGTAATTACATACCAATTTGTTTGAATCATATTCATCCTGAATAAAGTGAGCAATTGACTGCAACATGAACTATAGAGAAGTCAGATTTTTGATATCATATTTCTCCCTCGCCCGCGAAAGAAACACGGGCAATAAACTGATTTAAATTCGCGGGAGAGGGTCTATAACAGATCTTAATGTTTCCCTCTCCCTAACCCTCTCCCGTGTTTATTTTTAGGCTCATCTTTAATGTATGAGAACGAGCTAGGGATCAACTCCGTTCTACTGGCCAGTGTACACTCTACGCTATTCATTTTATTTATATTTATTTCTATAAAAAATGACGATCCCTCAGGGTTAGCCACCCTATAATAATAAATAATTATCAATTAAACGAATGTCCCCTATCATTACTGCCGCAAATCTGCGGTTTTGATATTCTTCAATATATTCTACCGAAATACCAGCTGCTGTTAACTCTTCAATTATCATGGCACAAGGCTTGTCCTGATGGAATATATTTGCAAATTGATTTGCAAGGATTCGTTGTTCTTCATTTAGCCTGTTATTTCGCGAGCTATATGCCAAACCACTGGATTCACGAATAGTAGGGCAGGATTTGATCTCTACATTCATAAAAAGTGCTTTAACCATTCCCTGAATTAACAAATACTGTTGATAATCTTTTTCACCAAAATAGGCTCGGTTTGGGCGAGTTAAATTAAGCAGCTTCATCACAACGGTTAATACACCATTAAAATGTCCCGGTCTGTATTTGCCTTCCATCAATTGGCAGAGTCGATTTTCTTGAATCTGATAAGTGTACTTATCAGCATATATCTCTTGTTCTGTGGGTAGAATACAAAAACTCACTCCAGAGTTGGCCATCAGTTCGATATCAGCCTCGTGAGTTCGCGGATAATGAGTAAAGTCATCTGGTTTATTAAATTGAGTCGGATTAATAAATAAACTGGAAATAGTGTAGTCATTTTCCTTGCTACTGGTTAAAAATAAAGAGGCATGTCCGGCATGTAAATTGCCCATAGTTGGCACAAAGCCCAAAGTAAGATCATTGGGCAAGCTCTTACGCAAGCTTACCCAGTCATTTAAATTAGAAATAATTTGCATCGGTATCTCTTTTTAGAAAGCGTATTCAGCAGTTGGGAAATGTTCCTGCTGTACTTGTTGTACGTAGGCATTTAAAGCTTCGACAAAAAGGTCTTTTCCATTGGCATATCGTTTTACGAATTTCGGGTTAAATGAAGTTTGCAAACCGAGCATATCGTGCCAGACAAGCACTTGGCCATCGGTGTCAGAGCCGGCACCAATTCCTATACTTGGAATTGTCAGCGCGTTGGTTATGGTATTGGCCAGATGTTGAGGTATACATTCAATAACTAAAGCAAAACAACCTGCCTGTTCTAAATCCAGGGCTTGTTGTAATAAACTGTCTGCTTGTTCTTGATTCTTACCTTGTACTTTATAGCCACCCAATTGATGAATGGATTGGGGGGTTAATCCTATATGGCCCATTACTGGCACGCCGGCCTTTACTAAGTGAGCAATCGTTTGGCATGTATCAGTATCTGCCCCTTCAATTTTGACTGCATGTGCTCCCGCTTGGAGTAAGCTTTTAACTTGTTCAATAGTATGGGTGTGGGAGATTTTATGACTTAAAAAAGGCAGATCACTGATTAAAAATTGTTTCTTTAATCCCCGGGCAACTGCTTGAGTATGAAGTATCATCATGTCTATAGTAGCCATAATGGTGGTTTCATGCCCATGTACTGCCATGGCTACAGAATCCCCTACCAAAACACAATCGATGTTCGATTCAGCAACGATGCATGCTGACGGGTAATCGTAGCAGGTTATCATGGAAATTTTATGATGTTCTTGTTTTTTTCTTTTAAAATCATGGATTTTCATACTGTTCTCCTTAACTGGAGAAAATGAAAAAGATGGAAGGAAGGAAGGAGTAATTCAGGTACCTGTCTCATGGATCAAGTCCTCCAATAGAGTAAATAAAGTCGCTGCCTGATTAAGGTCAGCGCGTCACCTGATATCATATAATTAAATAGGATGGAGGTGAATATATTCAACAACAATTTTATTGTCTGGCAGGAGCTATCAGGGATTTTCACGTAATTTTTTTATATTTTGAAAGAATTAGACGTATTTAGACGCAGCTGGGAACTAAACGCAGTGCGGCGTTTTGCAGCCCATTAGAAATTTCTATTAGGCTGAAGTTTTGGACTATGTATTTCTATTTTAAAAAGACTAGGGGCGCTTAAAGGTTGAAAAAAGCTTAAAGAATTCTTAGTTTCAGTTAAACTTTGAATCGTATTGATATTAAATGGCTTTTCATTTGCTTTACTCCGTTTTTCTATTTCCAAGGTTGCGAGAGAAAACTTTTGAGCCACCGGGTGTGTAGGGCAAAATTTAGTGCAAGCCAAAGCGTTTTGAAACCAGGGAGCTTTGCTAAGATTATTGCAAGTTTTGAGAGTAGGGGTAATTATCTCGTCCAATCCCCCCCTGTATTGGAAATGGTGACTATTAGGGCCAAGGATGGAAAAGGGACTAACACTGCAAAGTGAATTGCGTATATCGTTTAATCTCTGGGTAAGAACTAAGAGCTTAGCCAAGGGTTCTTGCAAATCATCAACTAATATATTCATCATCATTAACTGATGCACATGTTCCGATCTTCCACCTACCTTTTTGCAAAAGTCCTCAACCTCATCTATTAGCCTCTTCTTTAAGGAATCAACAGTAGCTAGTAGTTTAGGTAGATGGTGTTGTTGCGCCGAATCAAGACTGGTTTTTGCCGCAGCAGTATGTATTGTTTTCCATGCGGAACTTACTAAACGAAGGGTAAACCAATCCTTTATTGGTAAGGAAAGAACAATGTGAATTTTTAATTCAACAGGTAGACGATTTATAAATGCGTCTTCCCCAATAAATTCTTTATCAGTAGAAGGAAATCCTTCTTTTTGATCCTTAATCTCTTTTAAAGCCAGCAACAAGTCTTGTTCTTTCATATATCAAAACTCTCGTAATCTCATTTGTCGAAATTATAAATTGTTATCAAGGTCAATTGAGGTGCGTTATAAATCACCCGTTATGTTGACCAAGATAGATTTTAAAGTGAATAAATTATACTGTGCCCATTGTATATGCAGATGCAGTAATGACAATCCCGTAAAATATACTGGATAGTAATTGGATTGTATGTGTGAACAAATTTCACTTATCCATTGATGAGTGTCTATAATGCCATTGCGATAAAATTCATAGCCTTGCCTTTTTCTCACATTCAGGTTCAGGGGAAAAATCGCTCATACCCAGAAATGAATTGATCTTGTCGTCTTCTGTTGGTTTCCTGCCAAAAAAGGTAGTTGTAACTTTATCAAAATCCAAATATTTTCTGTAACTTACCAAAGAAATATTACTTTGACGTAATTGCTCTAATCCAACTTGTCCTTTTCTTATCACTTCGTTCGCCCAGTCTTCATCCAGGGAAAAGGAAAGATCCTGAAAATTACGAACAATATCAGCCAGAACAATATCTCCTGCCCATTGATCAAATTGATTTTGCGGCTTCCCCACCAGTGCTTCATGAGTTGCAGGAAATAGCCAGTTAATTGAACTATGAGTATATTCCTGTTCACTAATCGAGTAGGTTATATTCTGAGTCTTATCGATAACTGCACTAAAGAATGGCAAATTTATCTGATATTTTTCAGGAAGATACCCGAGAATATATGCCCATACATTGAGATTTCCAGTATTGGACAAATAATTATGTACTCTTATATTAATTGGAGCTTTTTTGTAATCTCTTTCTTCCCTGAAGAGATATCGCAGTCTGTCGGTAGGACCACCTACTACAGAATCGATACAATGCAAATTCGCAGTGTGTATTTTGATACCTCCTTGTGCTGACTTTTGTTCAAGCCAATCCTTTACTTGACTCAAAATAAACCCACCTCGGCTCCAACCAACAGCACAGAGGATCAATGTTTCATCCGCATCTACCGCTTGTTTAGAATGTTCTTCTAAAAACTGTTTTATTTTTTCCAGATTAGCATTAAGGCCACCACTACCAATATGTCCATCGATCAGGGCCCCCATTGATTTTAATAACGACCCACCAGGATCAGTAACATCTGTTCCTGGACCATCAAGAATAAGTATGTTTTGTTCTTTGCAATGTTCCGCCAATTGACTAATAAAATTGGTTGGATCATGCATTAACCAAGTTGCGGCTTTACTCAGATTAAAAAATCCCAAACTACCTGCACTACCTGGTTTTTTCTGGGTTAGTGAGACCGTTCCGTTAGCAAGAATTACCACTCTTCTAATTTTCCCCATGAATATGGTTTCTCCATTACATTTGCGAGAAAGGATTGTAATAAATCCAGATTAAGGATTTATTATGGCGTATAGAAAAATTTCCATTGTCTATAATACATGAGGCTTTTAAATAAAAATTGTGCGGAGAAAATTAAAAACTATTAGCTTGCTTCAGTCAAGGTTTGAATTGTGTATGTATGACGTATTTAAAAAACTTGAGATACTTAAATATTTAAAATTCGAACGCAAGCCTAATTCTATATTCCGTTTGATAGCCAATCGGGTATGAACGATTAATCCAAATAGGGAGGAGAGAATTTTGAACAAAAACGGTTGGATTAAACTGGCAGTTTGGATTGTTATTTTTGAAGCAATCGGATTTTTTTTAGGGTTACTGACCCAAGCCAATCTTCATCCCTGGTATGAGGAACTTAATAAATCAACGCTAACCCCTCCTGGATGGGTATTTTCAATAGTTTGGTCCATTTTGTATGTGCTGCTTGCTGTTGTGGGCTGGATGCTTTGGCGGCAACGGGGAAATAGCGAGATACGTCCCGCCTTATGTTTCTATATGAGCCAAATGTTGATGAATTGGGCATGGACCCCACTTTTTTTCCAACTACATTGGATTGGTTTTAGCTTGCTCTGGATTATGATGATGACTTGTTTCACTTTTCTTACTATTTATTTGATTAGAAATAAGGACAAGGGGAGCAGTTTATTGCTTATTCCTTATTTTATCTGGTTGCTTTTTGCAACTTATTTAAATTTTGAGATTTGGCTACTCAATTAATTCTTAATGAATACTTTAATGCTGGCGTATCCGATAACTGATAATGTGGATGCCTGCGAAATTCTGTCGAATGCAAATTAACCATAATGCTCTATATATTAACATGATGCATATTTATTATGGGGGTGGATTGGTACAAGAAGGCATCATCCAGCAGGTAAATTAACTGGCGCAATCAAGTTTCAAAACACTTGAAGAACTTCAGAACACTGTAAATGAGGCCGGTACTGCTAAAGAAAGAGTCGAGCGATTTCAAACTAAATTAAACGAGGAACTTATAACAATTGTCTTCAAATCCGGATAATGCTGTGACTAAATTTTTGAGTGGCGATCGATGTACTGAAAACAAGTTTTTCAGCGTCATACCAGTGGGTGGAAGAGGGTAAGCCTCTACGATTACTGCAGCAACAAGCCCTTAAAGAAGCAATGACGACACTAAAAGATACAGAGAAAAGAGGGGATTATCTCAAATACTCCCAAGAATAATACGTAAATTAATCTTAAATATAGAAATATGTGCAAAACAAATGCATTTTTATGTATAATGTGTACATTTATTCATTTATTAATACATAAATATGACAATATTATCTGAAATTGTTGATGAAGAAGTTGAATTACAACATCTGTTATCCACACCATTACGCGATCTGATTTCTAAAAAAAAAGTTGACCTCAAAATAGTTAACGATAATGAACAGGACTTGCTCAATGAATTAAATCTATTAATTGAGGAGACATTTCCATCAAAAGAAGCCGAAAACTATAAACCGAGTTTTGTTTTTGATACTGAAGAAAATCCACTTTGTTTTGCCTGTTTAAAAAAAGGAGAAATTATTGGAGGCGTTACGGTAAACTTTGATTTTGAAGATAACTCTGTAACCCTGATCTCTATAGCAGTAGATGTAAAATCAAAGAATAAAAAAATAGGTTCTTTGTTAATGCTTGCGCTACATGATATTTGTTTAGAACTAGACATTACCTCGATATCCTTAATATCATCGTCTGCAGGTAAGGCATTTTATAATAGTTTTGGTTTCATTGAGAAAGCTCATGATTCATTTGAATGTTCAATACCTTTCGAAGAAAAAATAATTAAAAGTAAGCTTTCTTCTATCGTTACAAAAAATCAAGACATTTCTGATGAGAAAATGAAACCAAAGCGATCTAATGAAGTACTAATAAACAGTTCCATTTTCAAATCTAAGAACACAGATGACAAAATAGCAGTAGAGGAGGATGAGGATCAAACTGTGATCCTTGACCGTTGCAAACGGAGAAAAATATCTTAAATCATTCTCAAGCATTTAAAACCTGATTGGTCGGGTAACGCTGCTAATATTTAGTTTCCCACTATGTCAGGAGGGAATATTGGGCTTGATTAGTCTTATTGTCGAGAAAATGTCAAAAAATGTCCTTACATGTTCTCAATACTTTTAATTCCAGATAGGAAGGACAGGGGAGCTGGGTATTAAATCAATACCCTCAGTCTAATTAATCCTGGTATCAGATTACTTACGTTTTGGCAGTGCCACAAATAATGCGCCGGTGTGATTTAGATTATTTGCTTCAACACCAGCCTGATCACCCTCGCCCTTATAGACGTCAACATGAGCGCCCATAATGGCGCCGCCTGTGTCTTGGGCAACACACCATGAAGTAGATTTTTTGCAGTTATAGATAAAATTCATTCCAACAGGAATTACCTTATGATCTGTTGCACATGAAGCATGTGGCGTGAGTGTAATATTTTCTGAACCATAAGGCCCACCATCTTCTTTAGCAAAAAATACAAAGCTTTGATCGCGATTTCGCAAGTCGGCGGCTTTGTCACGGTTAAGAGTATTCAGATATTGGCGAATTTGTTTTTCTGATGCGGCGCTTTGTTTAATTTTTTTAGACACGTTACAGCGTAACTTTGCTTCATCATGACATTTAGGATCTTTAGCACAACGTTCAATGGTATCAAGATTGCCACCACAGGTTGGGTCCTGTGCGCATTGAACTACACGGCCAAGCATGGTCCGTGGTCTGCCGTTGTAGCCATCGTAATTGAGATGAAATAATTTGCCATCAAGAATTAATGAACCCGATCCCTCAACCATTAAAAAAGCTGGGTCATTTGGGTCTTTAACATGGCCAATTATATATTTTCGATGTAAAGCTCCATGATCAATTTCTTCTCGATCCGGTGCCACGGAGTATGTGCCATTGGCATTTTTTAAACAAAATCCACGCATCATTTGGGTCAGCGGGTCAACCCCGCAAAGAGGAGCTTTCAAATTAAATTTCTTAGATTCCGAAGCTACATTGACAACACCTGGGTTACTATAGATAGGATATAAAAATTCCCCACCACGTTTGGTACGAGCCTCAACAGCGGCTGGAGCGTAATAGGCAGTAAATTGAAAATCACCTTTTTTAAATCCTGCATGATTTTCCGGCCAGCCCTCGCTTTTATACCAGTCAAATTCGGTTTTGATTTGTGATAAATATTTTTGAAAATCGCCATGGGCTGCTTTTGCAATAGAGAGCATTTTTTTGTTGGTATTATGACACCATTCCTGGCGCTTGAATTGACGACCAGCAATAGTCACGGTCTGAAACTCACCACGATTTTTATTGCAGTTTTCAATTTGATTATTTAACGCTTGGATAACCTCATCCATATTGCCAACAGGGTTATCTAGCGGTAGCTCTGATGCTGCAATTTTATGAAATTTAAAGCGCAACACACCGGGTTCTTTGGCGGCCATTTTTTGTCTTGTGGTAAAGTCCGCGAACCTTCTAATATCCAGACAGCGCTGGATTGGATCAGCAGGCAGGGCTGCCTGAGTGAGGATGCTAAAGGTCATTAGTGCAATTATTAGAGCTGATTGAAACATGGGTATCCTTTCGCTTGTGAAGGTTCAGACCTTTAGATCAATATGCAGTTTTATGGTACGTTTTTTCATGACTTGAGAGGAAATCCACTATCAATATCCTGGATCTGCAGTTATATCGATTTAAAATCTGGGTTATTATTTATAATATTATTATAATAACAGGTTTTTTATGAGTTTCATTGAAAAATTAGATAGCCCAGGTGAGCATCCCTTATTTCTGCAAGGCCTTTCAGGACAACTGGAAGCGGTATTAACTGTGCCTGAGCAGATAAATAAGACCTGGGTCGCTTTTCTTGGTCACCCCCATTCCCTGCAAGGTGGAACGATGAATAATAAAGTCGTGACCACTATGGCGCGGGCTTTTAAAGAATTAGGTATTCCTTCATTACGTTTTAATTTTCGCGGGGTTGGACAGTCTGCAGGCTCTTATAATGAAGGCATTGGTGAAAGTGAGGATATGATTGCCCTGGTTAAGGGATGGCAAAAAGAGCAAGAGAATCTGAAACCTGTATTTGCTGGTTTCTCTTTTGGGTCTTATGTTGCTTATAGGACTGCTGCCCAATTTGAACACGCGATGTTAATTACTATTGCTCCACCGGTGCATCATTATGATTACAAAGAATTTAATCCTGCCCCACATCCATGGCTAATCATTCAGGGGGACGCTGATGAAGTAGTTCCATATTCTTTAGTAATTGATTTTGCCAGGCAGTCTTCTCCTGTATTACCGGTGATTGAATTTGCTGAAACGGGGCATTTTTTTCACGGGAAATTGGTGGAACTGAAAGTGCAGCTAATGGAATACCTACGTAGTCAGGTTCCTGCATTATGACCTTGGTAACCCAATATGAAGCAGCTATTTTGCGAAATGATATAGATAATGATCCATTACAAAGAGAAATATTGGAACACATGCAACGGCTTGCAGATGAATTAAAAAAGCCTAAACCCTCCTGGTTTCATTGGGGGAAACGCGATTCAATTAAAGGGTTGTATATTTATGGACCAGTTGGGGTTGGGAAAACTTATTTAGTAGATTTGTTTTATCAGCATGTCGAAGAAAAACAAAAAGCGCGATTTCATTTTCATCATTTTATGCAGCAAATTGATGCTCAATTAAGACGATTACAAGGACAAAAAGATCCGTTAAAGCAAATTGCAAAGGATATTGCAAAATCAACTCGGCTATTATGTTTTGATGAGTTTTTAGTTCATGATGTTGCCTATGCAATGATCTTGGCCGAGCTGTTGCAGGCTTTGCATGTCGAGGGGGTTATTTTAGTAATATCTTCTAACACAAGACCAGATGATTTATACCGTAATGGGGTTCAGCGTGCACGGTTTTTGCCGGCTATTGCGGTAATTAAAAATAATTGCGAAGTACTCTTACTGCATGAAAATCGCGATTATCGTATGGGGAGACAGCCTTTATTAGACGCTTATTTATATCCTTTGAATGAGCTCACTGAAAAAACAATGGAGCACCAATTTCTTCTTTTAGCTAATGACGTCAAGGAACATGGGGCTGTCACTATCCAAAATCGAGACATTCCTTATATTCGATGTGACGATAAATCCATTTGGTGTGCTTTTGATGTTCTGTGTAATCTGCCGCGCAGTCAATTAGATTATTTAGAAATAGCAGATAAATTTGATAATGTATTTGTTAGTGGCATACCTCGTTTAACCGAAAATCATACGGCACAAACTATAATGTTCATTCATCTGATTGATGTAATGTACGATCGGGGAATTAATATCATCATTTCTGCTGAAGTTCCTCTTGACGAGCTGTATGTTAAAGGTGAAATGAAAGAGACCTTTAAACGGACCTTAAGTCGTTTAACGGAAATGCAATCCGTCGACTACCTCTGTCGCCACCCTCGTCGAATCGTTCAGGATATAGCGTGAGGGAAGATAAATGTTTATTTTTTTGCTTAATTGAGAATGATTCTCGATAGCATTTGTGGTATGATCATTTTATTAAACAATAGTGTGTTGTTACATCATGCAAATTAAAGAATTAGTGCGGGGTGATCGAGTTCGCCTGGTTGATTTTGGATCTACTGAGTCACAATACAGACGCAGACTTTTGTCTTTGGGAGTTACTTGTGGTGTAGAGTTTTCCGTAATAAGAGTCGCGCCTTTAGGTTGTCCGGTACAAATTGAAGTTAGAGGTACCTCTTTAACTTTACGCAAAGAAGAAGCGAGTCAATTAGTATTGGAGCGTTTATGACTCATGTATTATTAATAGGAAATCCTAATTGTGGTAAGACTACTCTATTTAATGCGTTAACCGGTGATAATCAGCGCGTAGGGAATTGGCCTGGAGTAACGGTCGAGAAGAAGACAGGCGTACTGACTTTTGATGAGCAAGCCATTGAAATAACCGATTTGCCAGGGGTCTATTCCCTGGTAGCCAATGCTAATGGTTTAAGCCAGGATGAACAAATTGCAGCCCAGTCTATAGTGACTATGGATTCAGATTGCATTATTAATGTTATAGACGCCTGTCATCTTGAGCGACATTTATATTTAACCAGTCAAATTTTAGAGCTTGGTAAACCTGTGATTGTGGCGCTTAATATGATGGACATTGCCCAACAACGTGGTGTATCTATTGATATCAAAGCATTAGAAAAACAATTAGGTTGTCCGGTTATTCCGATTCAAGCACATAAAAACATAGGTATTTCAACTCTTCAACAAGCATTGGTTAAGTTACCCCAGGTAATTACACCATTAGTTCTTCCCGTAGCACTATCGGTTCAACACGCATTAAGCACGCTGCAACAACAATTAATAAACAAAGGATACAATGAGGCGCTTGCTTATTATTTTTCTCGCAGACTTGCAGAGGGGGATTCTCTACTTGAAGATGAATCCATCCCTATGGATGTAACCCAGTGCTCTGAGCCCGGTCTTGGTATCGATGTGTTGTTAGCGGATGCTCGATATCAGAAAATTCATGAGATTGTTTCGGTTGTTCAACAAAAACACAGTGATGCCAGTGAGCATTTTACTGCAAAATTAGACAGAATTGTCTTGCATCGCTTTTGGGCTTTACCCATATTTTTTGCCATGATGTATTTGATGTTTTTGTTTGCTATCAACATTGGAGGCGCATTCCAGGATTTTTTTGACATCAGCACCGATACTCTTTTTGTCCAGGGAAGTGCTTGGTTGTTACAACAATGGCATGCTCCTAACTGGTTAATCGCTATCATTGCCAATGGTATCGGAAAAGGAATAAATACTACCCTGACGTTTATTCCTGTTATTGCTGCGATGTTTTTCTTTTTATCGTTACTGGAAACCTCCGGATACATGGCCAGAGCGGCTTTTGTCGTCGATAAAGCCATGCGTGCCATGGGCTTACCCGGGAAATCATTTGTACCTATGATTGTTGGTTTTGGATGTAATGTACCCGCTATTATGGCCGCACGGACCCTGGATTCAGAACGGGATCGTTTATTGACGGTAATGATGAGTCCGTTCATGTCTTGTAGCGCACGGTTGGCTATTTATGCAGTCTTTGTTGCTGCATTTTTTCCAACAGGGGGCCAAAATGTCGTGTTTTCTTTATATCTTGTGGGCATTGTGATGGCCGTATTAACCGGTCTCATCTTACGCAAGACGACTTTAAAGGGGCATGCATCACCATTAATTTTAGAGTTACCTGCTTATCATAAGCCAGCAATGAAACGTTTGTTTAAAGAAACATTGCTTCGGCTGCGCTTTTTTGTTTTCCGCGCTGGAAAATTGATTATTCCAATTTGCGTTATTCTGGGCGGATTGAATGCCATTACTCTTGGGGGGGGGATCAATTCAGGAGAGGCCAGTAGCCAATCGCTGCTTTCTATAATGGGACAATGGATTACTCCTTTATTTGCCCCAATGGGTATCCATCAGGATAATTGGCCTGCAACAGTAGGGCTGTTAACTGGAATGTTGGCTAAAGAAGTGGTTGTAGGTACTTTAAATTCTCTCTATGCTCAAGCAGGTCATTTGGGCGAAGCGGCAGCGGCTCATTTTGATTTTTGGGATGGTATTCAGACTGCCTTGTGGTCCATTCCGCATAATTTATCTCAATTAGGCTCCGCTTTATGGAATCCTGTAGTGGCGAGTGCAGCAGACAGCCAGTTATCGCAATCAGTATACGGAATCATGTTTCAACGGTTTGATGGTCAAGTTGGAGCATATGCCTATTTGCTCTTTGTTCTTCTTTATATTCCTTGTGTGTCAACGATGGCGGTGATTCGTCAAGAAGCAAATAAACAACTGATGTGGATCTCGGTTATTTGGTCTTTTATTATCGCCTATACAACAGCGGTTGTTTTTTATCAAGCTGCCAAATTTTCAGAACACCCCCAGTCCAGTATGCTTTGGATAATAAGCATGTTACTTGGTTTGATGTGCGTTATTGTTCTGTTTTTTTATAGCGGGCAAAGCTTAAGGAGGTCTAGTGCTGCTGCAAATACGTGATTATATCTGCCGTGAAGGGGTTGTCAGTACGCAACAATTGACTAGGGAGTTTCGTTTGGATCTGCTTGCCTTGCAACCCATGTTGGACTTATGGGTTAGAAAAGGAACCATACGAAAATTTCAAGAGAAAGCTAATTGCCAAAGCACGTGTTTTAAATGTCGTATCCAACCACCAGAGTATTATCAATACCTTTCCTCGCTCTGAACGATTAGCGGGTTTTCCTATGATTATAAAATAATTCGGTTATAAGTAATTATATTTACGCGTTTTTTACCTTTAAAAACCCTATGCTTGATGCTCATCAATTAAATTTGGGCTAATATAGCAATATAACCTTTAATATTTGGGTAAAAAAATGCCAGATTCTGAGAATGTTGATAAACCCGGTATCAAAGAAACCACTCTTGATTTTCGCAAGTTATCAATGGAAGAGGATTTGAATAACCCTGTAACCATAGTAGAACGGGTTTATCAAATCTGGTGGCATTGGGCGGATTTTCATCTCTATATTTCTTCCCCTCACATCGAAAGGATTTCACCGCCCATCATTATTGAACCTGAAGCGATCTCTAATACTGAGGTTGAATTTGTCTATCCCATTCATGATTCAGGGAATAAATTGTCTGCTTCAAAAAGTGAAGATATGATGAGTGCTGGCATGTCTATGTGTAAATTATTTTTCACTATAGAAAAAATGATTAATATACTTATATCCCGCCTCAAATCAGGGGGAGTAAGTCAAGAGACTGAGGTTCAGGTAGCTTTTGGGGGGCATGAAATTGCTCAAAGAAAAGCCTTTGAATCGATTATTAATTTAAGTTACAACGTAGTAGTCACTAATTTTGAACCGGGTGAATGGGGCGAGCGTTATTTAGAGAATGTGAAACGAATGGCAAGCAAATACGGCTATCCTCCTGAAGCACCGCGTGAGACGTATAAACAATCATATAACCCAAGTTCTGCGGGAATTAAGCGGTAATCACAGAGGGCTTCATTGCCATTAAGTTAAGAAATGTTCATTCCCAGCCCGAACGATTGAAGTGAATTTGAACAAAAAATCTTAACTTAATGGTAGTGAGAGGTTGCGTCCTCATTCAAAATAAAATATGTTTTAGTCCATCGACTTAACAAGGTATAGCTTCCTTTGAAATAAAAAGGACCTATTAGTGTTGCGGGTATGAAATACAGGATACGTGCGAGAATGTGTTGTGTTGATAACTTTTGCCGATCAAGCGCAACCAATTTAAGTCGCCATGCCTTCATTCCTAAAGTTTGTCCACCAGACTTCATCGAACTGTAATAATAAAACACTGCGACCCCGACAAGAGTGAATTGATACCAGAACGTTTCAGGGGGGACAGCATGTCCATGATTCACTAAAACGATTAACCCTGTTAAAACGAATAACAGAACTAACATAATAATCGCATCATAGATCAATGCACCGATGTATCTTATGAAAAATATCACTTCGATTTACCTTAAGTCTTCTCAATTAACATTCGTTACCCGAAACACGGTACCTAAAAAGTCTTTACGCTTATTTATATTTATAAAGCAGTACAAAATACCGTTTTTGCGAGCTTTAGTGAAGCAATCCAGAGCAATGCTTCGTCAAAAATACGTACTGGATTGCGTCACTTCGTTCGCAAAGACGGCAGGTTTAGATGCTTTTTTAAAAATGGCTAAAGTTCAGTTTTATAGTCTCTTAGTTATGCATTGTTTTTGCAACAAAATTGAGGCTATCGATATATAGTTTACTTAAATCTTGTCCTTTAAAATGATTTCTTGGCACATCGTCCCAATTCCCTGCTTCATAAGCAACAACTAAAGCCAGGAGTTCTCCAAGGGGACCTGTATTGTTTATCAGCGCATTAGTAATTTCCTTTGACAGGGTGATTTGCTTGATCAATTCTGGCATTGGTTTATTTATTAAGCAGTCGAGTATTGACAATAATCCTGCGGTATAGGCGCTTTGGCTGGTAATTTGGGGAATGCCTCTTGCCAATTCTTCGGCCATATGTGCTCTTATTAGTCCTGATTCTAGTAGTTCAAGCGGTTTATCAGAAATATTTTTCATGGATAACAACATAATCCAATTTTTTAAATGGATTATTCCAAGACGAGCAACTGCTTGATCAATTGATTCTATTGATTGACCGGCAGAAAATCCCAAGGAGTTTGTTATTTTAAGTAATTGGAAACTTAATAAGGGATCGGTTTGGATTATCATGGAAATTTTATTAAAATCACAATCGTCATCCTGTAGTGTTTGAATAAGATGTAATAGATTTAATTTATTGGCAGCGATATCCGTCGAATTACTCTCCACAGGTTTAAATAGGAAATCCCCGCAGTAATAATCCATCGTCATGGCTTTGCATTTATCAAAATGGATTGGTTTATTGAGATTATAAGCGATTACTTTTCGATTTTTGGCTTTAGAGAACTGGACTACTTTAGTTACATCCGATCTACTCATTAAGTGTTCTGTTAGAGCAATATATTCGGCAAAATTTAACCAGGCTAATTGTTGTGGAGTATTAATCAGTAGGGCGATTGAAAACAAAGACTCCTGCAACTCCGTCAAAGAATAAATAGATTCAATTTCTTCCGCTTGAATCTTTAAAATAATTGGATTATCAATTGGACGCTCAATTTCTTCTACAGCAGTTTTTAAAGCAAAAGGAATAAACAACGGAAACTGGTCATCTGAGCTATGGATGAGTTCTAATAGATTATGGGTTACTTCTTCATTCAGCTGTAAATTTTGATAGGATAAAATTTCAAAGGCGACACATTTTAATTGTTGATTATAAATAGGCCTTTTAACAAGCATATAGACCTCAAAGCGATCAGTTTATTTAATCATAGTACTGGTTTTAATAATTGACCAGAATACGATGCATTTTACTTTACGACTTAACTTTGCGTGATAAAAACAGAGTGCTATACTTCGCGAGCACGTATTGAAATTTAGTTGTTCTAAATTGTACTATCTCTAACTGATTTGTTGTTTTTTGGCAAAATGATTGCCAAAAAAGTTATGGTTGGAGTTAAAAAGCTCCTTACAAGGATAGTAAGGAAATGAACTTATTCGAGTTGTATTGGGGAAGGTGCTCTATTTAAAACATTTTCTAATGAGGAAGAAACAAATAGTGAACAAGAAAAGACCGGTTAATCTTGATTTAGGTAGTTTGAAATTTCCTCCTATGGCTATTGCTTCTATATTACATAGGATTTCAGGGCTTGTATTATTTATATTTCTGCCCGTTATGTTATTTATTCTGGGAAAATCTTTACAATCTGAAGAAGTTTTTGTACAGACCAAAACCATGTTAGCCAGCCCTTATTACAAATTGGCGTTATGGGCTTTTAGTACCGCGATGATTTATCATGTGCTTGCTGGTATAAGACATCTTCTTATGGATATGGGGTTAGGGGAGCATCTTGAGACGGCACGTCACAGTGCCATTTTTGTTATCGTTCTTTCTGTTATTTTGACAATTTTTCTAGGAATTTGGATATGGTAAATAATGTCACCAGCTTAACAGGTAATGGGTTAAAAGATTGGTTGATTCAGCGAGTTACTGCAGTCTATTTTGCAGCATATACCATTTTTTTATTTGTTTTTTTGCTATTACATCCCGATCTGAATTTTGCACAATGGCATGAACTGTTTACCAATCATCTATTCCAAATCGCAACCGTAATTGGGTTATTAGCACTTTCATTGCATGCCTGGGTAGGCATTTGGACAGTAACTACAGACTATATCAAATGTACTGCGATACGCTTATCAGTACAATTGGTGGTAGTTTTATTGCTCCTTAGTCAGTTTATTTGGGGCTTAATGATTGTTTGGGGATAATGAGCATGGCAATTGCACGTAACACATTTGATGCAGTAATTATTGGTGCTGGTGGTGCTGGAATGCGCGCAGCACTTCAGATGGCGAATTCAGGTTTAAAGGTCGCTTTGTTATCTAAGGTATTTCCAACCCGTTCTCATACTGTTTCGGCTCAGGGTGGAATTACTTCGGCACTTGGAAATGCTCATGAAGATGATTGGCGTTGGCATATGTATGATACAGTTAAAGGTGCCGATTATATTGGGGATCAAGACTGTATTGAATATCTGTGTAAGACAGGACCTGAAGCAGTTTATGAATTAGAACATATGGGATTGCCTTTTTCACGCATGGATAATGGTAAAATTTATCAGCGGCAATTCGGCGGCCAATCGAAAAATTTTGGTGGTGAACAAGCCGCTCGAACGTGCGCCGCGGCAGATAGAACAGGCCACGCATTATTACACACGCTGTATCAGCAAAATTTAAAAGCAAAAACTCATGTGTTTAGTGAGTGGTATGCTCTTGATTTTGTTAGGGATTCTCACGGGCACATTGCAGGTGTTACTGCAATGAATATTGAGTCGGGTGAGGTAGTGTTCTTCCAGACACGCGTTTGTATTCTTGCTACTGGTGGTGCTGGCCGTATTTACCAATCGACCACTAATGCATTCATTAATACAGGCGACGGTTTTGGAATGGCTTTAAGAGCGGGCATTCCATTACAAGATATGGAAATGTGGCAATTTCATCCTACCGGAATAGCTGGCGCTGGTACTTTAGTAACTGAAGGCTGTCGTGGTGAGGGTGGATATTTAATCAACAAAGACGGTGAGCGTTTTATGGAGCGTTATGCTCCCCGAGTTAAGGATTTAGCTTCGCGCGATGTGGTAGCTCGCTCCATGGCTTTAGAGATTCGTGCCGGTAAAGGTTTTGATCCTAAAGGTATCGATCACGTTAAACTCAAACTGGATCACTTGGGCGCCGATCTTATTATGGAGCGTCTTCCCGGAATTCGCGAACTCTCTATGAAATTCGCTGGTGTAGATCCTATTTTAGAGCCTATACCCGTTGTACCTACCTGTCATTATAGTATGGGGGGAATACCGACGAATATGTATGGTCAAGTAATTACCAAGAGTAAAGGCCAAGAACATGTGGTAGAAGGTTTATATGCTGTTGGCGAATGTGCTTGTGTTTCGGTGCACGGTGCCAATCGTTTAGGTGGTAATTCATTATTGGATTTGGTTGTATTTGGACGAGCCGCTGGACTACATGTAGAAGAGTTATGGCAATCAAATCAATTACCGGATATGCCTTATATTAGCGAAGATGATATAGCTGCATCTTTGGTTCGTTACGACCGTTGGGAGCAGTCAAAAGATGGCGAAAGTCCCGCAGTGATTCGTGATGAAATGCAACGCGTGATGCAAGAAGATTTTGGTGTGTTCCGGACTGGTGAAGTAATGGCTTCCGGTTTAAAACGTTTGCAAGTACTTCGTGACCGATTAGCGCATGCTAAACTGGAAGACAAAAGTCATACATTTAATACAGAACGTGTTGGTGCTTTAGAGTTAGATAATTTAATGGCAACAGCTTATGCTACAGCACAATCAGCAATTGCTCGGACAGAAAGCAGAGGAGCACATAGTCGGGAAGACTTCCCCGCACGAGATGATGCGAACTGGATTAAGCACACCCTGTATTTTGAGGAAGGTGAGGTCATAGATTATCGTCCTGTGAATACATCACCTAAACATGTCGAGCCTTTAGAGCCGAAAGAACGCGTTTACTAAGAGGATATATCATGGCCGATAGTAGAAATTTAATCCTGTCAATTTATCGCTATAATCCGGAGGTGGATGCCGAGCCTTATATGAAAGATTATGAGCTGGCAATACCTGCTAAAAGCGATCCCATGTTGCTCACTTTGCTGGAGCGCTTGAAAGACGAACAGGATTCATCGATAACTTATAGAAGATCATGCCGGGAAGGAGTATGTGGTTCTGATGGTATGAATATCAATGGAACCAATGGATTGGCATGCATCACACACGTTTCAGATTTAAAAACAGATAAAATTGTGATTCGCCCATTACCAGGATTTCCGGTGATACGCGATTTGGCAGTTGATATGTCGCAATTTTATCAGCAATATGAGCGTATAGAACCCTATTTGCAAAATGATGAGGTCGCACCAGCTCAGGAGCGGTTACAATCTCCTGAAGAGCGAGCTCAGTTGGATGGACTTTATGAGTGTATTTTATGTGCTTGCTGTACCAGCTCATGTCCATCGTTCTGGTGGAATCCGGAAAAATTTGTAGGCCCTGCTGGACTGTTACAAGCAAGGCGATTTTTAGCAGACAGTCGTGATAAAGCAACGGAACATCGTTTGGATAAATTACAAGATCCTTTTAGTGTATTTCGTTGTCGCACTATTATGAATTGCACGAATGTATGCCCGAAAGGACTCAATCCATCGCAAGCGATTGCCAAAATTCGCACACAAATGTTGACGCAGGAAACTTAATAAATAATTTTTTGTTACTCAGCTAATATCTGGGTTACTGTCATAGGTTAAATGAATATTATCGCTCCCACCACGATGGGAATCTTTCTTTGAGTTGACGCTACGCTCTGGCAGAAATGATTCTCATTGTGAAGGACAAGATTTAATAATTATTTCGTTGGCTTGATGACGCGAAACCCGGATAAACCGTTTGGAGAAAATAATGAGCAGTTCCGATCTGCAAAATGAATGGGCTTCTTCCTATTTGTCTGGTGGAAGTATGGCTTACGTTGATAGTCTTTATGAGGACTATCTTGCTGATCCAGAATCAGTTTCAGACGATTGGAAGGCTGTTTTTAGCGCCTTGCCCAAGGTTAATGGGTCAACTAAAGAAATATCCCATAGAGATATTCGCGATTATTTTCTGCAGAACGCTAATAAAAAAATCAGCCCTGTAATTCAATCAGCGGATAGTCAACAATATCAGGTTGCGAGTTTGATTAATGATTTTAGAGCTTTAGGGCATCATGCAGCACAACTTGATCCCTTAGAAATGACTGAACGGGTACCTGTTCCTCGTCTGGAATTGGCCTACCACCATTTAGATAAAACAGATAAGAATCGCAAGTTTTTTGCCGGCACAAGTTTCAATGGTCCAGAAATGACTTTAGGTGAAATATATCAAGCACTTCGAGATACGTATTGCGGCAGTATTGGTATTGAATACATGCACATCTCTGATGTTGATGAAACAGAATGGCTACAGCAACGAATGGAGTCAGCGCGCGGAAGAGCAGATTTTAATAAAACGCAGAAGCTTGAGATTTTAAAAGATTTGATTGCTGCAGATGGACTGGAGCGTTATTTAGGTACTCGATACGTTGGACAAAAGCGTTTCTCCCTTGAAGGGGGCGATTCGTTAATTCCCATGATGAAGGAAATTATTAATCGAGCCGGTCAAGATAGTGTGAAAGAGTTAGTGATCGGTATGGCACATAGAGGCCGACTAAACGTATTGGTTAATGTGTTAGGAAAAGAGCCAGGAGACTTATTTCAGGAGTTTGAAGGAAAAGTTAAATATGATCGTACTGGTGATGTGAAGTATCATTTAGGTTTTTCCTCAGATGTCAAAACCGAGTCCGGAGCCATATTACATCTAGCTTTAGCATTTAATCCATCTCACTTGGAAATTATTGGTCCAGTAGTAGAGGGATCAGTGCGATCTCGATTAAATCGTCGTAATGATCTGGCAAAAAAAGAGAAAGTCGTTCCCATTGTTATTCATGGAGATGCGGCATTTGCAGGTCAGGGCGTAGTCATGGAAACTTTCAATTTTTCACAAGCACGCGGTTATTCTACGGGTGGTACGATTCATATAGTTATTAACAATCAAATAGGATTTACAACCAGTAATCCTCTTGATGCTCGTTCAACGCTTTACTGCACTGATGTGGCTAAAATGGTTCAGGCCCCTGTTCTTCACGTTAATGGTGATGATCCCGAGGCCGTGGTTTTTGCAACTCAAATCGCTTTTGATTTCAGAATGAAATTTAAACGAGATGTAGTTATCGATCTCGTTTGTTATCGACGTAATGGTCATAATGAGGCCGATGAACCAGCAGTGACTCAACCCGCGATGTATAAAAAAATTAAATCCATGCGTCCTTTGCGAGAACTTTATGCTGAGCAATTAATTAATGCAGGCTTGTTATCTGCTAAAGATGCTGAACAGTTAGCTAATGACTATAGAGATGGCTTGGATCATGGCAAAGCAGTTGTTAATGTAGTTCATGAAAATTATGAAGGAAAATTTGCTATAGACTGGACACCGTACATGAGTGCGAAATGGACGGATAAGGTCGATACCACCATTAGCAAAACTGAATTACAAAAATTAACGAAACAATTGAGTATTCTACCTGATGGCTTTGAATTACATCCGGTTGTCCAGCGTTTATTAAGCGAACGTGAAAAAATGACAGAGGGTGAAATCCCGATGAATTGGGGTTATGCAGAGACTATGGCATATGCCAGTTTATTGCAGGAAGGTTATGGCGTTAGATTATCTGGTCAGGATTGTGGGCGTGGAACGTTTGCTCATCGACATGCTGTTTTGCATGATGTAGAAACAGGTAAAACCTTTGTTCCATTAGAACAAATATCCACAAACCCCAAAAGATCATTTGCTGTAATTGATTCAGTATTATCTGAGGAAGCAGTATTGGCTTTTGAATACGGATTTGCCTCATCCGAACCCTCTTATTTGGTTATTTGGGAAGCACAATTTGGTGATTTTGCCAATGGCGCTCAAGTTGTAATTGATCAATTCATTAGTTCTGGCGAGCAAAAATGGGGTCGGTTATGCGGCTTAGTGATGCTGCTGCCTCATGGTTATGAAGGGCAAGGACCGGAGCATTCATCTGCTCGGCTAGAGCGTTACATGCAGCTTTGCGCCCAGCATAATATGCAGGTTTGTACACCCACAACCCCCGCACAAATTTTTCATTTATTACGCAGACAAGTCATTCGTAATTTCCGCAAGCCATTAATTGTAATGACACCTAAAAGTTTATTGCGGCACAAATTGGCTGTTTCTCCTTTGGAAGATTTAAGGAAGGGCAAATTTTATACGGTCATCCCAGAAATTGATGCTGTAGAAGAACAAAAAGTCAAAAAAGTGGTGTTATGTTGTGGTAAGGTTTATTATGATTTATTGCAAATGCGCCGTGATAAGAAATTGGATCATGTGGCCATAGTGCGGATAGAGCAGCTATACCCATTTCCAAAGAAAGCGCTGATTGCTGAGTTAAATAAATATCCAAAAGCTAAAGAAGTAGTATGGTGCCAGGAAGAGCCTAAAAACCAAGGTGTTTGGTTCTCTTCTCAACACAATATGAAAGATTGTCTGCGCCCAGATCAAACGTTGGTTTACGCAGGAAGAGAATTTGCTGCAGCTCCAGCTGTTGGAAGTCCAGCATTGCATGCACAACAGCAAAATGCTTTGGTTGAGCAAGCTTTACTGGATAATAAATAAGTTTGCATCTCCTCGCTATCAGTTTAGAATCCAGGTGAAGAGGAGATTTGAGTGCAGTTTGGGGGAGAGTATAAAATACAACATGCATAGCAGGCTGTGATTTTTTTACGTCATAATCTCAAGCTGTATCAACGGTCCAAGAAGTGAGTACTGATTTTTTTACATAAGTTTAAACAATATAATGAGAAGGTATAACCATGTCTATTGAAGTCAAAGTACCTGTTCTGCCCGAGTCAGTAGCTGATGCCACTATAGCCGCATGGCATAAAAAAGTGGGTGATAAAGTAACTCGAGATGAAAATCTAGTGGATCTGGAAACGGATAAAGTAGTGCTTGAAGTCCCAGCACCAGCTGATGGAGTTCTCTCTGAAATACAGTTCCAAGTCGGAGATACTGTAAATTCAGGTCAATTATTGGCAAAAATTACTGAAGGTGCTTCTGCTGCCAGTTCCGCTTCTGAAAAGACGGATAAAGAAGATAAAGACGATAAAGAATCCATAAGCACAAAAGAAGATAAGTCTACCAGCCCTGTAGTTAGACGCATGTTGGCGGAACATGATTTACAGCCTGGCCAAATTCAGGGTACAGGTAAAGAAGGACGAATTACTAAAGAAGATGTCATTTCTTTTATAGAATCTAATAGAGAAAAGTCCGCTAAACCTGCTGAAATTAAAAAAGACCAGCCTGCAGTTATACCTATGGGGGCTCGCGAAGAACGACGTGTTCCTATGACTCGGTTGAGAGCTAAAATTGCTGAGCGTTTATTACAAGCACAGCATAATGCTGCCATGCTCACTACTTTTAATGAAGTGAATCTAAAAGCAGTGATGGATATGCGTGCCCAGTACAAAGATGGTTTTGAGAAAAAACATGGCGTAAAATTAGGCTTCATGTCTTTCTTCACTAAAGCTGTAGTTGAGTCATTAAAGCGTTTTCCAGCCGTCAATGCGTCTATAGATGGCCAAGATGTTGTTTATCACGGCTTCTATGATATTGGTATTGCCGTATCTACCGAAAGAGGATTGGTAGTGCCTGTGATTAGAGATGCAGATCAAATGAGTATGGCCGAAATTGAACTGGCTATTAATGATGCTGCAGCAAAAGCCAGGTCAGGCAAATTATCCATGGAAGAAATGCAAGGGGGTACATTTACTATTACTAATGGTGGTGTATTTGGGTCTTTATTAGCTACTCCAATCATCAATCCTCCCCAAACAGGCATTTTAGGGATGCATAAAATTGAAGACCGACCTGTAGCAGAGAAAGGACAAGTTGTTATTCGTCCCATGATGTATGTGGCCTTGTCTTATGACCATCGTTTAATTGACGGAAAAGACTCAGTACAATTTTTGGTGAGTGTTAAAGAGTTATTAGAAGATCCGGCTCGTCTTTTACTTAATGTTTAATAATCACGTTTAACTGCCAGACCCGTGTAAACGGGTTTTGCTTTTTTAGAAAAGGTAACGACAATGAATTTACATGAATATCAAGCCAAGCAATTATTCGCGAGCTATGGCTTGCCTACACCTCATGGCGAAGTTGCTTATAATGTTGAAGATGCATTACAGGTAGCCTCTCAACTATCAACTCCTAAATGGGTTGTAAAAGCACAGGTGCATGCTGGCGGTAGAGGGAAAGCTGGTGGGGTTAAAATAGTGTCTACTAAAGATGAACTCGCAGCAATAACCAAATCATTACTGGGAACACGACTGGTTACTTATCAAACGGATGCACACGGCCAGCCGGTTAATGCAGTATTAATCGAAGAGACTTGTGATATCGCTAGAGAATTATATCTTGGCGCAGTTGTTGACAGAGCGACTCGTCGTGTCGTGATCATGGCTTCTACTGAAGGCGGCGTTGAAATAGAAAAAGTTGCAGAAGAAACTCCAGATAAACTATTCAAGGTAATCGTGGATCCTTTAGTTGGTGTGATGCCTTTTCAATGCCGCGAAACAGGATTTAAATTAGGATTAAAGGACGATCAAATCAAACAATTTACCCATTTGATGATGGCTCTAGGTAAAATGTTTATGGAGTGTGATTTAAGTTTATTGGAAATTAACCCTTTGGTCGTAACTCAATCAGGTCAGTTAATTTGTTTGGATGGCAAAGTGAGTATAGATGGAAACGCCTTATACAGACAGCCAAAATTAAAGAGCATGCGTGATACTTCACAAGAAGATGCTCGCGAAAACCGTGCCAGTGATTGGGAATTGAACTATATTCCTCTTGATGGAACTATAGGCTGCATGGTCAATGGTGCCGGTTTGGCAATGGCGACAATGGACGTGATTAAGCTTCATGGCGGTGAACCAGCAAACTTCCTCGATGTGGGAGGGGGTGCTACAAAGGAAAGAGTGAGTGAAGCACTAAAAATTATTTTATCTGATGACAAAGTCAAAGGTATTTTAGTGAATATTTTTGGTGGCATTCTCGCTGCAGTTAAAGAAGTGGATGTGAAAATTCCTGTGGTAGTCAGACTTGAAGGTAATAATGCTCAATTAGGTGCTGATATTTTAAATAAAAGTGATTTGAACGTAATTGCTGCAACGAGTTTAACCGATGCGGCGAAGAAAATTGTCGCAGCGGTCGCTTAATTATGTATGGTATTGCGTCAATAACAATTTATGTTGGGTCATTGACCCAACATAAACAGGTATTAGAACTTGGTTGCTAAATTCAACATTGAAGATTGGATGTGGCCACCGGATATAACAGCTAATTGATGCAACAACGCTATTAAATTTCGAGGTTAACAATGAGTGTATTAGTTAATAAACAAACTAAAGTATTATGTCAGGGGTTTACGGGTAAACAAGGTACGTATCATTCAGAGCAAGCCATTGCCTATGGAACACGTATGGTTGGTGGGGTTACCCCAGGTAAAGGTGGTCAGTCTCATTTAGGTTTACCTGTGTTTAATACCATGCGCGAAGCGGTAGAAGAGACTGGGGCTGATGCTAGTGTGATTTACGTTCCAGCTCCATTTTGTAAAGATTCTATCCTGGAAGCAGCAGAAGCCGGTATTAAACTTATAGTATGTATTACTGAAGGTGTTCCAGTACTCGATATGTTGCAGGTAAAAGTGTATCTGGAAAATAATACACAGGCACGTTTAATTGGTCCTAATTGTCCTGGAATTATTACTCCTGGCGAATGCAAAATAGGTATTATGCCTGGATCCATACATTTACCCGGAAAAGTAGGTATCGTTTCACGTTCAGGCACCTTAACTTATGAGGCAGTGAAACAAACTACTGATAAAGGCTTTGGTCAAAGTACCTGTATTGGGATAGGTGGCGATCCAATTCCTGGAACTAATTTTATTGACGCTTTAGCATTATTTGAAAAAGATCCACAGACACAGGCCATTATTATGGTTGGAGAAATTGGTGGTTCGGCAGAAGAAGAGGCTGCAGAGTATATTAAATCTCATGTAAGCAAACCCGTTGTCTCCTATATCGCTGGAGTTACAGCACCTGCTGGAAAACGCATGGGGCATGCTGGAGCAATTATCTCTGGTGGTAAAGGAACTGCAGCGGAAAAATATGCCGCGCTCGAAGCCGCAGGGGTAAAAACAGTTCGTTCTCCCGCTGATTTAGGTGATGCGGTTGCTGAAGTAACTGGTTGGTAATTTTACATTTAGCCCGCAATACCCTGTGTTTTTCGGGCTTGCATTTTGACTGTTGACAATTAATCCTTATACCGGAGCGATGGTCACAATTTTTTTCAACGAATTGCTGGCCTGTAGAGCCTGAAAGGTTGTCAGTTATTGGTACGCCACTTCTCCCTCTCCCACGTTTTAATTTAGGCTCATCTTTCAATATACGTGCGCGGGCGAGGGGATCAACCGAGTGTCACTGCCTAGCTTATACTCTAATCTATTAACTTTATTACATTTATTTATAAAAAATTGACGACACCTCAGGCTGTATAGCTCCGCCAAAGGGTTCTTCGTTAGAAAGATCGACATGATTATGCCTTCAAAAGCAAAGTGGCGACACTTAAGACCCATGGTCAACAGACTCTACTTATTTCTAACCATCGCCCCATTAATTTCTTTTTAATAATTTCTCCAAAATATAGATTCTTGAGCGTATAATTGCCTTAGTATTTCACTTTGTGGTGTTTTATGAATAACTTCAGAACTCTTGCAGATATAAGAAGGGATTACGGTGAATTAAGTTTAAACGAGGATTCTGCCTCCTTGGATCCAATAGCTCAGTTTAAAGTTTGGTTCGAAGACGTTTTAAAAAATGAAAAGAATGATCCGACGGCAATGGTGTTGTCTACAGTGGATGAAAAAAATTGTCCTGATTCCAGAGTGGTCTTATTAAAAGGGTTGCAGGAAGGTAATTTTGTTTTTTACACGAATTATCAGAGTTCCAAGGCCATACAAATTCAAAGTAATCCCTATGCAGCCCTAAATTTTTATTGGCCACAAATGGCCAGGCAGGTTCGGATTCGAGGTCGAGTAAAAAAAGTAAGTAAAGAACAATCAGATGAGTATTTCTCATCAAGACCGATTAAAAGTCAATTAAGCGCTATAGTGTCCCCACAAAGCCAGGAAATACAGGATAGAGATTCCCTGGAGCGCGCTTTAAATAATTTAATTTTACAGCAGAACCAAGAATTGGTGGTTAGGCCAAATCACTGGGGTGGATATATGATTATTCCAGACGAAATTGAGTTCTGGCAAGGACGTGATAATCGCTTACATGACAGGATTCAATACTATCGACTAGAAGGAAAGTGGGAACATCGTCGATTGGCTCCATAGGGGGTGTAAGAGAAGTTTTTTTCGAAGTAATCTCAACGTTATTGCTGTACTTTATTCACGTTTCCTCAAGCGGCAGAATTTGCCGCGAACCTAAAATTGTCTTTATATTTAAATAGTCATTGCCATTGGATACAGGCTAATCCACGAAATAAAGAATTATGAAAATATTGGCCTGATACTTGCATCCCTATATATAAAATCAAATCGATAATCAGAGCATTGATTTTTAATCCGAAATAAAAGAATTTTGTCAAAAAAATGTAAATAATTTATTTTGGAAAGCACGCGGTAAGATAAAGACGTAAAATTGCTTTAAGTGCAGAAATTATCGTTGGAAACGATGAAATTGATGCATGAGCTTTAATTTTAAAACAACTAGGAGTAAAGACAGTTGAACATAGGCAACTATATACTGGATCCATAAAAAGAGGGTACGAACATGAACGACACAACAGCCTTATTACCACACATTAAGTTAAGATTTAACATTGATCACCCAAGTTACGAAGAGTGTTATCTCTTTGGTTACGAGTGTGCTGTTTTAGAAGTAGCTGAGGAAGATAATCCATTCCGAGAAGGCTCTCAAGAAGCGGAACAATGGCTGGAGGGTTGGTGGGCAGGAGCGTATGGTGAAAAACCTCTATTTGATATGAGTAGTCTTGAAGAAGAGCTACAAGAAGTACATATCGAAAAAGTAATTGCTGCAAATGATCAACAGTATTGCCAGAAAAATAGTTTTTTATCTTTAGTTTTTGAAATTAGTGGTGCGATAGCAGCTTCAGCAATAGTAGGTTATCAGTTACTTGAGCTGGTAGCGTGATGTTCGCATCCAATTGAAGAGCATGGTTTTAATGCTTCTTCAATTGGATATGAATACGAATGGTTGATGGAACGTAATTTTTTCATTATTTGAAAAATTTTAAAACCATGGATCTCATTCTTGCCGTTTCTGACGGATTAAATTCTTTATAAAAGTCACTTCCAATATTCAGACATACAGTGACGTTTTCGCCTAATCCCTTTAACAAATCAACTCCGGATAATTTGAGCAATTTTATATCTTTACTGATTTCAGCTGCCCATGCATCAAGATAGCTCATCTCAGTGAACACCGGAAGAAAAAGATTGGCATTATCTTGCAAGAATAACACCCTGGGGTTTTCATCATCAGTATTTTGTTCTACCGGAATTATAAAGTTAGCTTTAATAAATTCCAGGTAGGCTTTATTTGCTTCTTTCAAATTTCCAGAGGACTGAAGCGCCTCTTTAATAGCGGAGTTAAGACTGTTCATTTTGAATTTCTTATAAAAAAGAAATATTATAACTGAGTCTGTTACGTATCGCTAATTACATCAGATGAATTCAAACCACGTTTTTATTTATTTTCTTTTTGTAACTTCTCTAAGTTCTCAAATGATTATATGGAGCCCTATTTTATGGGGATATATTAGCTCAGGAGGACGAATTACCCAAAGGTATTGAGAAGACACCTTGATCAAAACAAGATAAATGTCACACTCAATTAAGCGCTGAAATAGTCCTCTTACTTTTTACATCCTTACGTGTTGAAATAACTTGCAACCCCAGTATAATGTATGTTGGATTTTGCTAATTTATTGATCAGATTTTAAATAAATATGGCATATGGTTCACACTTGTAATATTTTGCAATACTTAAAATTTGCTTATCAACTCTAGGCGTTTATCCCTTTGCTTTTCTGGAGTATGAATATTCACAAGAGTAATTTGCAAGCCATATACTCTAATTTATATAATCTGTGATGAGCTAATAAATGATAAATTTATTAGGTTGGTTATCGGCTCAGGACTGTAATAAGTAGAGAACTTATGAACGAAATGAATATGTCTAAAGTAGAAATTTATAATCGTAAGAATTATTTAGGATTTGCTTGGTTAGTTTGGGGTCTGGCTGCTGCATTTTATTTTTCTGATTATTTGGCTCGTGTTGCTCCAGGTGTAATGCATCGATACTTGCAAATAGATTTTGGTATTAATGAGGCTGGTTTTGGCATATTAACCGCTTCATTTTATATCCCTTACATTTTAATGCAAATACCCGTTGGATTAACGGTTGATCGGCTGAGTATTCGCTGGTTATTAACTATTATGTCTTTAGTTACCGCTTTCGGCTGCTGTGTTTTTGGTCTTGCAGATGGCCTAATGATGGCATCAATAGGCAGAATGTTAATCGGTTTTAGCGCCGCTTTTGCTTTTGTTTGCTCTCTTCGGTTGGCTACTTCCTGGTTTCCCCCTACCATGCTTGGTTTGCTCTCTGGTTTAACCCAATCATTGGGTATGCTGGGTGCTGCAGCAGGTGAGGCGCCTGTTTCGTTTTTAGTTAGTAATGTAGGCTGGCGTCACAGCATGTTAATCATTGCATTTCTTTTTATTGCACTGGCTGGCCTGTTATATCAATTTATCCAGGATAAACCCGGTGGCCACCGCCATGAAGTCAGGTCGGTTAATCGAGTCAGTATTTTCCAAAGTTTAAAGATTATCCTATCAAGTCGACAAACCTGGCTTAATGCCTTATATGCTGGATTTTTATTTGGGCCTACTGCGGTAATAGGTGAAGCGATTGGACCTGCTTATTTGCAGTATGGACGTGGTTTAGGCATGCATGCAGCGGCTTTTGCAACAGGCTTAATTTTTATTGGCTGGGGCATCAGCGGTCCTTTATCTGGATGGTTGTCCGATAAAATGGGGCGTCGTAAACCCCTGATGATTATATCGGCAATATCCGGTGTAATACTGACTACCTTGTTCGTATTCCTGCCGAACCTAAGCCAAACCACAGCGTACTTAATATTTTTTGCTTTTGGTGTAACCAATACCGGTGTGGCCATTGCGTATGCTGTTTCTACCGAATTACATGATAGAAATGTAGTAGGAACCTCCATCGCATTCACTAATATGACTTCAATTTTTGTTGGTGCTTTGTTACAACCCTTGGTCGGACGATTGGTTGATATGGTTTCAGGTTCCCGTGCCTATAATGTTGAAACGTTATTGCTCTCGGATTTCCAGGCTGGGCTAAAATTATTACCCTTGTGTTCTTTAGTAGCCTTAGTTTTAGCGTTTACTATTAAAGAAACATACTGTAAACCTGTGAAGCATGCGTGACCTCTCACCAAACTCAAATTTGACCGTTCAGCATTATTTTGAAATAGGCTGAACGGGGTAATATTATTTCGTTTAGTTTCAATCTTCTTTCAATAGAATATCGCACTCTTAGGTTATTTACTGTTATACTTTGACCAGCGCTTTGCTGGATAGAGTAATGCTGCTCGCAAACTAATAACATGGAGATAATAATGAAAAAACTTACAGGATTAATAATTATCCTGGCTGTTTTAATCCTAGGCGGATATTATGGCATGGGAGTTCTTACTGAAAGAACAATCAAAAAGAACATAGAGGTCATTAACCAATCTAATGGTTTATTTGCTCAAATTGAGCAGTACGACAGAAGTTGGTTTAGTTCTGATGCCAAAATTAAATGGCGTTTACATATCCCTGAGCGTGTGATCACTGGTGATGACGGTAAGTCACAAACTGTTGCAGCCCAAGATTATCAAATGGAAATGCCTGTCAAAATCCATCATGGTCCTTTTATCTATGCCAACAATCGCTTACGTTTTGGAATGGGTTATGCTGAGACCGTATTCGCTTTTCCTGAGCAGTATAATCAAAAATTCGATGAAACATTCTCCAAAGATTCAAAAAAACCCCAATTAGATTTAAGTATTTTTGTAAACTACTTAAACAAGAGCACTGTGGAATTATCTCTTCCTTCATTTAAACTGATATCTAAAGATGGTACAGGGAATTTTGATTGGATGGGGATGAACAGTACCACACAAATGTCTTCTGATATGGGCAAAGTAAAGGGAGATATCGTAATTGATGGTATGACGATGACTAAGGATGATACCAAGGTCACTTTAGGTAAGGTATCAAGTGACTTTAATTTACATCAAACTCCTGCTGGACTTTATTTAGGCGATGCACAATTCTCATTACCAACTTTTGATGTAATGGTTAAAGATAAAAAGATGTTTGAGATCAGCGAATTTACGGTAAGTTCGGATAGCGACATTCAAGACAAACTTTTTAGTACTCATTTTAATCTTGCTGTAAAATCTGTCATAGCTAATGGACTAAACTATGGACCAGGAGTGCTGGAGGTATCGCTTCGCAATCTTGATGCAGAGATTTTGGCAGACATAAACAAACAAGCAACTGCCATGCAAAATGGTACAGATGCTGAGCGTCAAAAAGCGATGATGGCTATGCTTCCTGAGTTGCCTAAATTGTTCAATAAAGGTGCTGAGTTTGAAGTTTCCAAGTTAAGCCTCAAAATACCAGAAGGGTTAATAGAAGGTAACTTGCTTGTTTCATTACCTCCAGGAGATAGTTCTAATCCATTTGAACTGATCCAAAAGATTCAAGGTAATGCTATGTTGAAAATGCCCAAAATACTGGTGAAACAACTGATGCAACAATCAGTGTTGCAACAAATGTCAAAGCAACCGGATATGCAACAAGCGCTGATTCAGCAAATGCAAAGTACTCAACAAGCCAGCCAACCTCAAGCGACTCAGCCTCCACCAAGCCAAGAGCAGTTAGCTGGAATGCAAGCTGATAAACAAATTGGGGCTATGGAGCAAAATGGTCTGATTAGAAGTCAAGATTCAGACTATGTGACCGAAGTTAAATTGGAGCAAGGTAAATTCTCAGTTAATGGAAAACCTTTTGATCCTGCAATGCTGAAATAATTGAGCTGTATGGGAGGGGGTAAGCTGTTTAATACAGCTTATCCTGATGTATTTAGAAAGGATTTTGAATGAGCATCAGGGAAAGTGATAAACGTATATATTGCATTTTAATATAGTTTTTTCTGTTCTACCCTTGTCTCGAATTGCTCAATTCGGTAATATACCGTTTTTAAAAGGAGGAGCTAATAATAATGACAACAATCAGTAATGATGCGGGGGATACCACAGCATCACTAGCCGAAAGCGTAACTCACTCAGTACAAAAATATTTTTCAGAGCTTAAGGGAACTGATCCTGTTGACTTATACCAGTTTGTACTTGAAGAAATTGAGACACCTCTCTTTCGTGCAGTAATGGAACATTGCAAGTATAATCAGTCCCGTGCAGCTATTATGCTGGGAATTAGTCGTGGAACTTTAAGAACTAAATTACGACGTTATTTTGATGATAAATACGTTGGTACACGTGATTAATCAATTTTAAAAATAATTAAAAAGGGAGCTCAGCTCCCTTTTTAATTATTTTTGTATAGTGTATTAAATATCTCGCAAGCTTATTTTTTGATTTCCTTGTTTATCAAAGTTATTTGGGTCTAACCACTGTTTTAATTTTTTCTTTAAACTGGGCCATTCGTGATCCAGAATTGAAAACCAGGACGTATTCCGATTACGATTTTTATAAACATTGCTTTGTCTAAATGTACCTTCGTAGGTAAAACCTAATCGTAAAGCAGCATCTTTTGATGCTTGATTTAATGAGTTACATTTCCATTCATACCTGCGATAGTTTAATGTCTCAAAAGCATAATGCATCATCAAACACATTGCTTCAGTAGCAGCAGGAGTTTTTTGGAGTAGTTTTGAAAAATGGAGGTGACCTACCTCAATAACTCCATGCTCAGGATTGATGCGCAAATATCCTGATATTCCAATTGGCGCTTGATTTTTGCTATCTAATATAGCATAAAGCAGAGTATCCGATTCGGAGAGAGTAAGATTTAACCAATCTTGAAATTCAGCACAAGAAGTAAAAGGACCATAAGGTAAATAAGTCCATGAAGAACCATCATTATCCATTAAAAGTGAATCAAATAATAGAGTTGAGTGTTTCGCGATATCTAACGGTTCCAGAACGCAATAAACCCCGTTCATTCTGACTTTTTGGGGGCTTTCTTTTGGAAAGAGATCATGTAGTTCACTACCAATGATCTGGTTAAATTCATTTTTTATAATCATAAAAACTCTTATTCATAGTAATGTTTGATTTAATAACTGGTAAATTGAACATTATATAGTGGGTCATTTGTTTTAGCGAGTAAGTAGGTTGGCACCTGTCTGGTAAAAATTTTTTAGCACCTGAAAACAATTTCAAGAATTAAGAGAAAATTAGTAATTGAGAAGAGCCTGTAATGATCCCTTAATATTCATTGTCTACAATTAAAAAACATAATGTCAATAATTGAGAGACTCTCATGACGAATTATACAAATGAATCCCCAGTAGATATGGAGACAATTACTACTGAGAACGGAATAATGGTCATTTCTTTTAATCCAAACGACACAAATGACAAACCCAGCGTTAGCTATTATAGTTCTCAACAAGATTTTAAGGATAGCTGGGAAAATGCTGGTGGAATTTGTCCAGTAACGAAGAAAACTTATTGTGTATCGGTACCTTTGTCGACTCTAAACCCCGAGCAATTATCAAGTCTAGCTATATCTGAGAAGAAAGATACTTTACAAGATGGGGGGTTAGACGAGTTTCAAGAAAACTCTTATGCAAGAGTGTTTTTTAAAGAGTTCTCTGAAAAGTCGATTAAATCAAACCGTGAGATTCAGAAAATTTTAGAAGGTTTTAAAGAGAAAATTGCTACTATTGGAGAACATCACCCAGAAGCAAAAGAAGTAGCTATAAAACTACATAAGGACTTAACTGAACTTACAGAAAATACCTTTAACCAACTAGATGATGAAAAACTGGCTGCTTTTCCTGAAAAAGCGCGACAACTTATTACCGATGCAACTCCTATCTTGCAGCAAGATTTGGATTGGGGTAGTTACTTGTCTAATCTTGCAAAAGAATTCGCCAATGCCGCAACAAAATTCTTTACTGCTGGTTATCATCAAGGCTTCTTTACGGTAAAAAATTCTAACGCAGCCGATAGTGCTAGAGAATTGAATACCGAATTAGAACAACAAAACTCTCTAAAATTTGATTAACAACAGCAAAGGGTCTGGCTATTACTGGGAGGCGGTAATAGCCAAAGTTCTAATACTCGAAGACCTGATTTCTTTAAAACAGTTTTGAAAATACTTCATTTAATAATTTGTCCAATACCTGCTCCTGCTAGTACCACTAACCAGGGAGGAAACTTCCAAAAATTAAGTAGTAGGAATGCCCCTAATGCAACGCAAAAATCAACAATATTGTAAATTGCATTTGTCCAGACTGGACTATACAAAGCAGCGAGAAGTAAGCCCACCACAACTGCATTGATCCCTTGCATTGCTGGCTTCATTGCTTGATAACATCGAAGTTTTTCCCAAAAGGGCAAGATTCCAATGACTAATAAAAACGAGGGCAAATAAATGGCGATTAGGCAAGCAGTAGCCCCTGATAAGCCATTGGGTGCCAGTTTTAAAATGGCTCCAAGATAGGCTGCAAAAGAAAATAAAGGGCCTGGCAATGCCTGGGCTGCTCCATAACCAGCCAGAAATAGCTCATTGGTTACCAATCCGGCAGGCACCACTACTGATTGCAAGAGAGGCAAGACAACATGGCCACCACCAAAAACCAGTGAGCCGACACGAAAAAAACCTTCACAGATATAGATAAAATTACTGTGGGAGTTTGCTACCAGGAGAGGTAAGAGAACAAGCAAGGAAAAAAACAGGGAAAGAGCAACTATTCCAGAGCATTTGTTTATTTCTATGGGAAAATGAACATGGGGAAATATGAATTCATGCTTTAATACAACCCATCCCATTAATCCTCCGCTTAGAATTATTCCCACTTGTCCCCATGCATTAGGAAACATTGAAGTCAATATTGCAGCTGTTACAGCAAAAACTTTACGGATGAGATCGGGGCACAGTGTTTTATTCATCTGCCAGACAGCTTGGGCTACAACAGCTACTGCTATGATTTTAAGACCATGTAACCATCCAGCATCAAGCGAGCTGCCAATCTTCGCTAATCCGAAAGCGAGAAGCACCATAATAATAGCTGATGGCAGGGTAAAGCCAATCCATGCCATAAGAGCACCGAAATATCCTGCTCGTGATAACCCTATTGCAATTCCGACTTGGCTACTTGCGGGACCAGGCAACAACTGACAAAGTGCCACAAGATCAATGTAAGTGTGCTCATTAAGCCATTGACGTCTTTCGACAAATTCCGCTCTGAAATAGCCAAGATGTGCCACTGGTCCTCCAAATGAGGTTACCCCCAGTCGTAAAAATATGAGAAACACATCAATCGCTCTAAAAAATTTATGGTTACTCCATGTATGTTTCATGTTTAATGAACCTAATAACTCTGACCAGTTATTTGCAGTCTGATGGTGATAATGGCTTTCCAATGAAGCTTATCACCAATTTAATTATGATGGATATGTGTCTGCAAGAGATATTTTACTTGTATAAGAGACGTTATCTGATTCAGAGATATAAAAAATACTCGGAATTTCATGAGATAATTGAAATTTAGTAGCCCATTCAATTAGAACAGAGTTTTTCTGTTTCTGGTAGGTTACAGCTAATTATGGAATATAAACTTAAGTTAGATAGGATTTAATTGGGTATGATCAAGTCCTGAATCATCCTCATCCTCATAATTATATCCTGAATCGCCTTCTGATTCGAAATCTGAATTATAATCTGTAGCAGCCTTTTCAGGTTCTACTGAAGTATCGTAAGAGTCATTTTCGATTGTTCCAAAGAATCGGTTTGCAAAGGAATTAGTTCTCAGGGTTGTTGGGAGCACTCTGGAAAGAGTATGCGTACTCCAATTAAAAAATGAACCTACATTTTTGATGATAGAATTTGTTAGGCTAGCAGCTTTTTCACCAATCGTAGGGCCCAGCAGTGATCCGGTAAGGTTACCTCCTAAAAAAGCGCTTAGATAAATTGCACTGATCATTGCATCTTCATTACCATACATTTCAAACAGATACATAAAAAGACTGGCAATATTTGCCAGAGTTCTAATTAGTTGGATCCATTCAATGTGGTGATTACTATTAACTCGAGCCAATAGCTCTAATAAGGCGATAGCATTGATGGAATTTAAAACTGTATCTTGCACATAAGTTCGTAACAAGGTGGCAGCAATCAATGAGAACAATTCAGCGCTTTCCTGGTTCAGATTTAGGAGTTCTGTATTGACTAATAGTGAAGAAAGAGCTTTTTCTATAGAACCATTTAAAAAACCTAAAAAAAGAGAGTTATTGTACTTTCCTATGGAGTACGAAGCTGACGTGGTTAATGGCGGATATAAGGTGCTACAGATTTGTTTATCCATAGGACCTGGATATAATGCATAGGATTGATCACTGCAATACTCTTCCGTTGTACAATTATTAATAGCTGAGCGAAGTAAATGATTATAGGTCATGGTTGAGCAACCCAAGCCTTGTTTTGTGGCTATTAATTGTTGTTTGATTGAGTCTACTTCATGGACGTGCTCCAGGCCCAAGGCATGGCCTATTTCATGAAAAAGCGTTTTTAACTGGAAAGGTGTTGAAATGATACTAGGAATGCATATAAGCACATTATTAAAATAGGTTCCATTAGCACTGTGATAGGTTACTCCACTTACATTTTTGAGATGATCACATCCGATAAAAGTGATGCCCCCTTGGTCGACTTCAAGTTGTTCAACATAATTAAATTTAATTGTTTCACCACATGCAAGACGCCAAATCTCTAAAGAACTCCCCACTCTTTTTCTTGTTTCAGCAGACAGGGAACTTATAAGGGCACCTATATACTCATCTTGTATCCCTTTTATGAAGGCAGGCGATAGGAGACTCATATCAAAAGTATAATTGATAGAAGTCACCTTTGTATCAGGAGCACTAGGCCATTTTGCGTATATAACCTTATTCAACTCTTCAAAGGTTAATTGCGGGCATAAATCTTCAATTTTCTCTTGCAAGATCAGACAAAAAAGTGGAATGTGCCTATATAATATTCCAGTCGCCTTAAGGAAGTATTAAGTGTCTAAAAGGTTTGATTTGTTAACATGAATTAAACAGTTAAGGGATCGTAACATCCACAAATTTAAGTGGAACATGCCATATCCTGTCCACAGCAGACCGGTGATTTAATCATTCCACAGCCGTTGGGACATTTTGTTACCTGCACATTTTTTTTGTGTCTGGAAATAAAACTATGGGCATTTTAGAGGGATCAGAAGTGAATAATAAAAATAGTGATCGCATGATATTTAAGGCTGTGATATCACTATATTTATCAAGATTTAATACGGGCCTACACCATGTTTTTTTACTTTCTTATTAAGATTAATTCAGATCCCAATATTTTTTATATTCTTATAAGAACACTTATTATTTATGTTTATGCAATTTTTCTCATTCGTATTGGTAATAAACGCTTTAATTTCCAAACATCATTTGATGTCGTTTTAATCATTATTATTGGTGCCGTATTAAGTCGTGCTATTAATGGTTCTTCTACGTTACTTGCAGCAATAACAGGAAGTTCCTTACTTGTTTTTTTGCATTGGCTATTTGCCAGAGCATCTTTTTACTCACGTGAATTTGGAAGACTGGTAAAAGGTAATTATGAAATCTTAATTAAGGATGGGGAATTAATTTGGGATGTTATGGAAAAAAATCAGGTGACTGAAGAAGACCTACGGGAAATGATTAGAGAAAAATTAAATCATAATAATTTAGAACATGTGAAAGAGGCTCGGTTAGAACGAACTGGCAGAATTAGTTTTATTAACAATTGAAAACCAGGATGCAACTTGTTATTAAATCTAAAATCGAAGCTATGTTGTTCTTATATTATTTCTTTCTAAAGAGATGAGTTTTGCATTTACGAAAGTTTTCTCAAAAAAAAAGATATTATTCTCTTCAAATAAGATCATCGTTGAACTTCTTGTTCCGTATGCCTGACTGGGGATATTCACGAAAATTGAACTAAGAGATTTCTCTACATCCACGGGAACCCCTGTACTGGGTAATAAATTATCTGGTGCAAGAGTTCTGTCTTCTAAAATAGGAAATAACAATTCTGCTATTCTATCAGGAGCCTCAAGGGTTATCAGTTCGGCTATCAATTGATTAAATAAGTTCTTGGCTTTTAATACCTTATACCAGGGAGTATCTAATATATGATTACTGATACCATATAGACCAGTGGTTAGTTTTTGGGTTTTATTTACTACATTTGAATAGTAAGTAATATCCGTTCTATTTCCAACAATCAGATTGAATGGATTGTAATTATCAGAAACTGCCACGATTTTTTTTACATAGGCAGATGGTGAAGTCTGAATACTTTCCAGTAGAAAATTTTTTGCTAAAAGCCCCCGTGATTGCATCAATAAATTGTAGCCATCAGGGTTTCTATAATTAGTTATAAGTGAAAAATTCCCCTGTTTATTAACACCAAGCCAGGTACCACCGCACACTAAATCTTTACCCGAAAATATATTGGAATGTTCCTGCCAAAAGTGAGCTGGAACAGTAGCTCTCTGATAAAACTCATCTCGATTGGATAAAATGATAAGAGGGTATAGCGGATGTTGGCCTATAGCGAGTAATGCAAGACACATGCTGTCCTCAAAATATAATTAATTGCCTATATTAACTTTAGGACATCTTTAAAGGATAATTTTGCATGACAGGAAAAAATCGCTAAAAAATAAATATGAGCCAGGTGCTACATCCATGAAATCTCTCGCTATCTCTGGAGGTGACGGGAGGCATATTGGTCAAATGACGTGTGCTTACTTTGCAAGATGACCGAGCATACCAGTATAAGATTTGTCTTATAATTTTAATCCGGTTTCTCTTCCAGCCAGCGAGTTGCAGCCAGGTATTTATTGGTTACACCCAGCTTTCTATTGGCATTTTGTAAATGAAAATTGCAGGTTCTTTGGGTAATACCCAAATTCTCTGCAATCATCGCAATGCGAACACCTTGTGCCGTTAACTCGAGGCATTGTTGCTCTCGATTGGTTAAATGTATTTTTGAAGCTTCTTGCTCGGATAGCAGTAATTTTCTTAAGTAATGAAAATAACACTGCGTTATTGCCATCCAGTGATATTGTTTATTTTTCCAGTGTTCTAATCCATTCTGCTGTATTCGCTGATGCAATACTAATACGACAAAATCACCGAATGAACCATGGACTGGTATATTAAGTCCTTTGTCTATCCCAAAATCTATGGATTCTTTTCTTATCCGCTGTTCACGACTATTTTTGGCTTGAGCTAATTGTAGATTCACATCCCAATAAACAGGGATAAGGGAATGTTCAGAAGATTCGAGTGTTCTATCGATGTCGGCATATTTTTGTTCTAAATAATGTTGATGCCATGGGCGCAATGGGGCACTGACCCAATCATAAATGATTTGACTTCCTGTTTTGGTATGGTGCCTATAAAAGGTAAATGCAAGACTGGTTATCCCTTCTTTGGCAAAGTATTCGATAATGACCTGCTTTAAGGTCTCTACTGAAAGGCTTGCAGACATTCGACAATTCACTTCATGCATCTTTTCTCCAAAACCTGTTATAAAAGACAGGTTATTAATCTGTCTGTGATGCAATATTATACACATTTTATCAAATAAATTCACTTTGGAGCTAATTGTGATAAAAGCGATACCTTTGATTTCATTAATCCCGGGAGTGGCTCTGGCAACTATCCTCACCAATAATATACAAGGAGTAGGGCCTAACGGGAGTTTGAAACCTTATGTTTGCATCCAAAAAAATCAGCTAAAACTAGCTCCTGACAGATCAGTTGATGTAGGAGTAGATAATTATGTAGGCGCCGCACTTCGTTTCAATGGTTGTGACGTAAGTGATAGTTATCTGGGGTGGATGAACCTTAATTTAAGCAAAGACGGGAATACAATAACAAGTTATCTACCTCCTGATGGCGTACATATCCAATACAGTAATCCAGGCATCGACAATAATGGACGGCTTAGCGGGTCCATAGCCTATACACCTATTGAAATTAATGAGGACTTAATCAGAGCTCAACCCGCTACTAACTGGCAATTCGCAGGAATAAATTTATCTGGTCTTGAATTTGGTAAGGTCATTGATCCTACAGTAATTCCTAACTTGTCTATTCAGGATCAAAATAGTCCTTATTCTGATCTTAGAGATACTAATTCTTTTATTGAGGCGGGCATGAATACCGTTAGAATTCCTGTAAGTTGGGGTTACTTACAATTGGATGGACCAGGTACTGGTGCTCTCAATAGAGACTATTATGTCAATTATATTAAACCGCTCTTACACACTTTGACCAAGGCTAAAGTGCATGCTGTTGTAGATTTACATGCCTATATGCGCTATTCAAAATTTGGTGAGCAATATTCGGGTTGTTTCGGAAATGCCCCATGCCCAGATGGTGATTTAATTTTAGATGAAAAGGTTTATCAATCCGTATGGGGGCAATTGGTTACCCTCATTCAGGAAGATACGGGCATTGATAAAGAGTATATTGTGATTGATCTAATGAATGAACCAGTCGCAGTTCCAGATGATAAAGTCTTTACAATCCAGGTTGCTTTGATAAAAATGCTGCGTGCTCAGAAATTTAATGGCACTATTTTAATAGAAGGGAATAATTGGACGGGTCTTCACTCCTGGGCAACTGGAGAGTGGATGGGGAGCGATGGGAGAACATATACCAATGCGAGTTTATTCACTCGGGAGAATTTTGTTAAAGCAGGGATAACTGATTTATCCAATATTGTTATAAACGTGCATCAATATCTGGATAGTGATTATAGTGGGACTCATGATACATGCCAGCAAGATCTTAAAACAACAGGTTTTGACGGATTTAATTTAGATGCTTTTACTCAATATTTGGAAAAAAATAGACTTAAAGCCATGGTCACTGAGTTTGGTACGGGAACAAATGCTTCAAGCTGCAGCCAACCCCTTAATGAATTCATGCAATACATGCAAGATAATGCAGCCCAAGGTAAAGATTTTGGTTTTGTGGGGTGGACTATCTGGTCAACGGGGCATGGCTGGGGAGGCTACAATCTTCGTGTAAAACCAGAATCCTATCATATGCACGTCTTGCATCAGTATTTATAGGTTGTTATTCCAATAGATTGGAAATCGGGCCAAGAGATGGATATAGGCTGATAAGTGTGAGGTATCGCCCGTATTGCTTATACGGGCTACAAGAGATTTATTCCGCAAACATGGAGCTGACGGATTCCTCGACATTGACTCGTTTAATCGCCTGGGCAAGCATATCGGCAAGGCTAACCACGCGAATTTTTTCGCAATTTCGCGCCTCTTCTGATAATGGAATGGTATCTGTTATGACGACTTCATCAAGACCAGAATGTTTGATATTATACACAGCAGGACCTGATAATACCGGGTGAGTGATGTATGCCCGCACACTTTTTGCGCCACTTTTCTTTAGTTCATGTGCGGCGGAACATAAGGTTCCTGCAGTATCTACAATATCATCAACAATGATACAGTTTTTATCAGCCGGCTCACCTATAATGTGCATTACTTCGGATTTATTGGGTCCGCTACGACGTTTATCAATAATTGATAACTCCGCATCATCCAGTCTCTTCGCCATTGCTCTGGCTCTGACTACACCGCCGACATCTGGAGAGACCACCATAATATTACTTAAATTCTGGCTCTTGATGTCTTCAAGAAGAATAGGCGTTGAATAAACGTTATCAACGGGCATATAGAAGAAACCCTGGATTTGATCGGCATGTAAATCTACAGTAAGTACACGACAAATTCCAACTGATGCCATCATGTCTGCAACTACCTTAGCAGTGATGGGAACACGTGCAGAGCGTACTCTTCGATCTTGACGAGCATAACCAAAATAAGGAACAACAGCGGTAATACGACCAGCGGAAGATCTTCTTAACGCATCCGCCATAATCAGCAGTTCCATTAAGTTATTATTTGAGGGAGCACAGGTTGATTGGAGTACAAAAACATCCTTACCACGGACATTTTCTAATATTTCAACCATGGTTTCCCCATCGCTAAAAGTTCCGACCGTAGCTTGACCAATAGGTATTTGCAAATGAGAGGAAATTTTTAGTGCTAATTCAGGATTAGCGTTTCCAGTAAAAATCATCATTGTGGACATGTGTAAAGCCTTAGATTAGGTGAATCACTTAAACTTAAACACATAGCAGAAGACAGCCAGAAAGATATTATTATTATTTGAGCGATACGACGAACGCATCCTTCCAGGGTATCTTCTGCCGTCTGTTTACTTGAATCAACAAGAAAGTGGCAGGGGTGCTAGGATTCGAACCTAGGTATGCAGGGATCAAAACCCTGTGCCTTACCGCTTGGCGACACCCCTAAAATTTGCAGATTCTAAATTCATCCTTGAGCTAAAATTTTCATCCCTGCGTTGTGCTGCGTATTTTGCAGTGGTTTTAAGATGATGTCAACTTTAGAAAGCAATTAATTATTAAATTTTCACGCGGCAATTTAAGCCAAAAGCATTTTACTTCTTTTCCTGGCCTTTTAGCCATTTTTAAAAGTGCATCTAAAACTGACGTCTTTGCGAACGAAGTGAAGCAATCCAGTACGGATTTTAATGAAACATTGATCTGTATTGCTTCGCCAATGCTCGCAAAGACGGTATTTTGTACTGATTTATAAAAATGGCTAAAGTCCGATTTCTAATGAAGCCTTTTATTGGTGTTCAATTTAGACTACTGCTTCTTATTGTGCTTCTTAATCGGTTTGAACTGGGAATGCTAGAAACTTAACCTGCAACGACATGGTTTAGTTATTGCAGGTTAATGATGACAGCACGTTCTTACAATTATACCGTCCAGTTTTTGATGACTACTTTAACCATGACTCCATTACCATCCAGGCGTATCATGCTAGGCAGATCGATCCCCTTAACAGAAGTATATTTTGTAAAATTAATGGTGTAGCCATTTTGTTTTAATTGCACCAAATGATTGTATTTATCATGTTGCTCTGATTGGACTCCTCCAGGTGCAGGTAATCCTCGGACCCAATAGTAAAGATTATTGACGGGCAGTCGAATTCCAGTTTGTTTCAGGAGTAATTCATCTGCATTGGTGGATGTAGACGTTTTAGCCCCATCCTTGAAGGTGATAACACTTCCTTTTTTGTTAATAACAACAGCCCCGCCACCTAAAGGTCCCATCAAGCGTATCTGGTATGAGTTTGGGCCATTTTGCACCCAATTCATCGTTGCAGACCACCCTTTGGCTTTATTTTTGGCAGCCATTGCTCCCTGAATTTGCCAGGATGAAATAGTCGCTGTTTCAGACTTTCGTTTTTCCAGTGGGATAACTTTATTTGTGGGTAGTTCTTCTGATGGTTGTGGAGGGGGGGCACAAGCGGTTAATAAACAAAAGGACAATATACCTAAATGTTTTGTTGTATTCATTACTCACCTCAATTCCATTTCTGTAGTTTTTCAATTAACAATACGCTAGACTGCTTTTATAATCAATTGATGTTTAAAATAATATGAAGCAAAAAGCAATATATCCGGGTACCTTTGATCCTGTAACGAATGGCCATATTGATATCATCAGTCGGGGGGCTCAAATTTTTCCTGAACTGATAGTCGCTGTAGCCAGCAATAAGGCGAAACGCCCCTATCTTCCTTTAGAAAAAAGAATTCAACTTTTGGAAGAAGTTGTAGGCGATATTCCTGGCGTAAAGGTGGTGGGATTTGATAGTCTGCTAATCGACTTTGTTCTTGAGCAAAAAGCGGGAATTATTCTACGTGGCTTAAGAGCAGTATCAGATTTTGAGTATGAGTTTCAATTAGCAGGCATGAACAGAAAATTATCGAAACAAGTAGAGACTTTATTTCTAACCCCTTCTGAAAACCTGATGTTTATCTCATCCACACTAGTGCGAGAAATTGCGGCTTTAAATGGTGATATTTCTCAATTTGTGCCAGCTGCAGTTGTAAAGGAATTACATAAGAGACAACATGAATCGCAAACATGAATCATTCCGTTTTTCACCTATTTTTATAAATTTAGGGAGCTTGGTCTTTTTTTTACTGCTCCAGATCAGTTCCTTACATGCTGAAGCATTACATTCCTATCCACCAGGCTATGCTATAGCAAGCGCTCATCCATTAGCAACTAACGCAGGTTTGGAAGTTCTAGCCCAAGGTGGTAATGCTTTTGATGCCGCAGTGGCTGTAGCAGCCACATTAGCCGTAGTGGCACCTTATCATTCTGGTCTTGGTGGCGGTGGATTTTGGTTACTGCATCAGGAAAAGAATCATAAAAATATATTTATAGATAGTCGGGAAACTGCTCCCCAAAAAGCCAGCAAGAACATGTATTTGGGAGTTGATGGTAAAGTAATTCCGGGCTTATCGTTGAATGGAGGCTTGGCCGCCGCTATTCCTGGCCAACCGGCAGCCATGGTGCATATTGCAAAGAACTATGGGCAATTGCCGCTTGAAAAAACTCTTGCCCCAGCAATTAAGCTCGCTAAAGAAGGCTTTTTAGTAGACAAGCAATTTAAATATTTTTCCCAGATGGATGATCGTCTGAGCTTATTAAAAAAATATCCAGCAACGGCCGCAATTTTTTTGAAAAATAATCAGCCTTATGCGATTGGGGAGCGCCTTATTCAAACGGACCTGGCTAAGACATTGAATTTAATTGCGACGCAGGGAGAGCAAGGTTTTTACACGGGTGAAGTAGCTAAGCTTTTAGTACAGGGAATCAACGAAGCGGGCGGTATCTGGACTCTTGACGATTTGGCTAATTATAAAATTAAACTTAGAGAACCCTTGGTGGGTGCTTATCATAATATGTTAATTATTACTGCCCCTCCACCTTCTGCTGGAGGGGTGGGTCTGTTAACGATGCTTAATATACTGTCAAATCATCATTTATCTTCATTTACCAAATTGAAATGGGTACATTATCTGGTCGAAGCCATGCGTTTAACCTATTGGCAAAGGGATCAATTTTTAGGAGACCCAGATTTTATAACTGTTCCTGTAGATAAATTAATTGGGGCAGACAATGCAAAACTATTAAGTGGTCTAATTACTCCTGATAAAGCGATTGACAGTAAAATATTACAAGGCCCACAGCCAAATCAAGAACACTCAAGTACCACTCATTTTTCTATTATTGATTCTGAAGGCAATCGGGTGTCCGCGACACTGACGGTGAATTATATTTTTGGTTCGAGTGTTGTTGCTGAGGGAACCGGAGTATTGGTGAATGATGAAATGGATGATTTTGCTACTAAATTAGGTGAGCAAAATGTATTTGGTATTGTGGGTAGTGAGAAAAATGCAATTGCGCCCGGCAAAAGACCGTTGTCTAGCATGACCCCCACCTTTCTAGAGTTACCTGGACGAGTTGCAATTCTTGGAACACCCGGAGGGAGTCGTATTCCTACTATGGTTTTAATTGCGTCATTAATCTTTAATGACTCCTATGGCGCGATTAGCATGGTTTCAGCGATGCGTTTTCATCATCAATATTTGCCTGATGTCATCCAGTTTGAGCCGGATTCCTTCTCACCTGCTATTCAAGAGGGATTGAAAGCAATAGGTTATCAACTCATGCCACTAAGCCAGAATTATGGTGATATGCAGGCCATTACCTGGGATAAAGACAGGAATATACTAACAGCCACTTCAGATCCTAGAAATATAGGTTTAGCTGCAACAGTAGTAAGCAGTTCTGGTGGCTATGGGATAAAACATTAAGATTTATCTTCCCCAATCAGTTCCTTGATACTTTGGAAGGTTTGGTTGATCAGTTCGTCTTTATTTTCCATGGTAAATTCAGCGGCGTGGATGGGCTTACCTATATGAATTTCTGCTTTTTGTTTTAGATTAATTCTAAAAGTTCGTGCAGGAAGAATATTAAAAGCCCCTCTAATCCCGACTGGAATGATTGTTGCTTTCGCCTGTATGGCAGTAATGAAAGCACCTTTTTTGAACGGAGCGAGTTTGCCATCTTTTGAGCGAGTACCTTCCGGAGCAATCCAAATAATGATACCGCTTTCCATTAATTTCTGGGCGTATGCCAGATCTTTAATCGCCTGATATCTGTTTTTTCTGTCTACAAAAGGAAATTCAGCAGCAGCCATACCTTTTCCCATCAATGGAATTTTAGCCAGCTCTCTTTTCGCAAGCATTCTTATGGAATGATTAGGAAATACTTTAAACCCAAGAGGAATATCATAGGCGCTGGAATGATTACACATCAGAATAGTTGCTTGACCTGGTTGGGGTTGGACATTATGTGGATTAATTACTGTATATTGAACCTGGACTTTATTTAGTAGTTGATCTATCCAATGGTGAATGGTTTTATCTACCCAAGGTCTGGTTGGTGTACTAAAAAAATATTTAAATATTGAGCGGAGAGAGACTACTGCTGTATAAAAAAATAATGTGGTAATGATCCAAAAAGTTCTTATGTGGCTTATTTTCATTGTCAGACATTCTGGTTTATGACAGGTAATCTTACAGCAAGTCGATTAAATTGCCTAGTTGATTTCAGAAGCAGGTTTTCCTCCTCGGAGCACCTGCCCGGAATCAGAACTATTTAGGCGAACATCCTGGTAAAAGTAGAAAACACTCCCCGATCTTGGGCTGGGACATTGTGTATATCCATTCCTTCAGACATACATTGTTCATCATTCCATCGTTCGGTCATCCAATCATTATATTTAGCGTACTGTAGATAACCCATTTCTTCTATTTCCTCTACTACATCATAACGTCTTTCATTCTCTGTCATTTCAAAATAACGTAAACGATAGTAGGGATTTTCGGGCATTACCTCTCTTGCTTTTTTAAAATGAGGGATGGCGTCCTGTTTATTACGGTGGAAAAAGTAAATCACATCACCAAGCAAGTAATTCATTTTGCCTAAAATAGGACGAAATTCTTTGGATTTATTTTTGTCATTTAAAGAAATAAAGGTACGTAAATTATTTTTTAACTCCTCTATTGGCCGTTTATGGTCTTTAATAAATTGCTCTCTTAATTCCCTATGGTCATCAAAAGTTACCGGTACTCTGATTCTCTCGATGAGGCAATAAATTTTACGGAGCAGTAATTTGTTCATTACAGCGTGAGAAGATGAGGAATGGTTAAGTAAATTACATTGGCTTAGTACTTCTTGAGCTTTATTCAGTTGCCCCAAGTCAGCATCTTTAACTTCTGGATTCATGATTTTGTCAATGTTAAGCAGGGTTTTTACATATTCTATAGTGGTTGCTAAAAGAGGATGGTTTTGGGGGGTAATGCTGGCTATTAATCGTGCAGTTGTTATTAATTCTAATGCAGTGGTTTCTGCTAAATCCACTTTCTTTTCTCTCAGTGCGGTTTTAATTATAAGAGTTCTATTATCGATTTCTGACAGGAAATAGCTTCGTAAGATCATCAACTTATTTTTTTCAAATTTAAAATCAGGGTGCTTTTCATACAGTGCTTTTGCTTCTTGAAACCGCCTGTCGTTAATCGCTTCGTTAAACTGATACGTGATCCACTCTTCTTTCATAATAATATCTTGCATTGAGCTATCTCGATCCAGGATGTGGGGATCAAGCCTTATTGCATGAGCTAATAAGGGAAGTACTTTATTTCCCAAAATAAGTTTGGTGATGGTATATCTGTTTTTTTCTGTTTTTGCTTCTTGTAAATAGGTGCTGGCCAGTTGCGTTTTTAATTGAGGGTGGGATTTTAAATAATATAATTGCTCCTCAATGCTAAAATTTTGTTTTAGATAATCTACCGCTCTGAGTTGTTCCGCTTCATTGGGTGAAGAAAATAGAAGGACAATCAGCTCCATTGCTTTTTGAAAGGCCTCTGGATCGCGGTATTTTTGAGATATATAAAAAACAATAAATCGTTCTTTAAAATTAATCTTAACTTGATCAGACCAAAATAGAGCTTCGTTAAATCGACTTTCGCCAACAAGATGAGCCGCATATGCCTCGGCAAAAGGGCTTAATTTAAAACAATCTGATTGCTGTGCCGATGTATTTTGATAGTGCATTCCCCTAATCGATTGAGAAATAATCTGCATCTCCTGAGGATCAATAGAAGGTACTAAAGCATACAATTGCTCTCTCATCAATGTATGACCGAATGGATAAGCCTGGAGAATGGGTTGGCTTAATGTCGGAAAATTAGTAGAATGAGTCAGATAGTAACTCATTAAGAGTTGCTGTAGTTCAACTGAATTTTGGTTATTTCGTTCGGAATTGATTAAGGTTTTAAAACGATCAGAGATTATTGGCAGGTTATATTCCTCAAACTCTACTGGATGAAATCCTCTTAAATAACCATAATAAGCAATTTTAGCTAAAGTTATTTCTACTTTATTAGGGTCACAATGATTGTCAAATCCAAGCCATCCTTTGATTGACTGAAAGAGTGACTGTAACCAATTGACTCGATAGACCTGTAATCCATCAGTGTATAAGCGGTTTTGGGGATGATTTCTTATTCTATTCCAAAAATTCCTGTATTCTCTCTCATCAGTGTTGTAGATCATGAAGTCAGGAAGATAAACGATGCCTTCCTGTTTATAGTATCGTGTTAAACGACCTCCTAACCTTAATCGTAACATCAAAAATCCTATCAGTGCGTTAAGAGGGCGCATTTTACATGATACAAGAATCTTGACAATTAACCTTTTAATTGATCTTAATTATCGCACTTTATTCATAGGGTTGGCATTGAGGACAAAATGCAGAATGACGTCCAGCGATGACTATTGTTTCGATTAGCTCATTACATTGAAAGCAAGGTTGTTTTTTTCGACCATATACCTTTAAAGCTACACTGAAATAACCTGGTTTTCCATCAAAAGTATAGAAATCACGGAGAGTAGTGCCTCCTGCATCAATTGCTGATTTGAGTATCTGTTTGATTTGAATGGTGAGGGAGTTACATGCTCGTTCCGTTAGTTTTTTTGCTGGGGTTTGGGGGTGTATACCTACCAGAAAGAGGCTTTCAGTTGCATATATATTGCCAACCCCCACCACGACTTGATTATTCATAATCAGTGACTTGATTGAGATATTTTTATTACGTGTTTTCCGGTATAAGTAATCGCTGGTAAAATCCTTTGAGAGTGGCTCGGGGCCTAAATGAGCCAGTAATGAATGCTGATGAGGATTGTCATTTATATAAACAAACAAGCCGAATCGTCGTGGATCACAGTATCTTAGACTTAGTCCGTTAGTCAGTATCAAATCAATATGGTCATGTTTTGTCGGCTCAGTATTGCTGGGTACTATGCGCAAATGGCCTGACATGCCAAGATGGATTAAAACATACCCTTGGGAAAGATGAAGGAGAATATATTTAGCCCTGCGGCTAATAGCGGTTATTTTTTTACCTGAGCATAATTTGTCCATATTGAAGGGAACAGGCAAGCGAAGTTTAGGATTACGCACTATAATCGCATTAATTATTTGACCTTCCAGGTGGGGCTTAATTCCTTGTTTCGTGGTTTCTACTTCAGGTAATTCAGGCATTATTTTTTATCATCATGCTCAATTACCCTGCCTTCGTCTTCTTTTTTAATGGATTTATCGGGAAATAAATATTGTTTTGCAAGAGCGATGAGCCAGAGTACTCCACCTATAATTAATCCCCAAACTGCAATGTAAAAAAACATAAACAGTAAACCTATAACTAATGCAATGGCGACTCCGACCAGCACAAACGGAAGTAAATTTTCAAAAACTTTTTGCAATTTATCGTTCATAGCGTCATCCTGAAGTGAATACATGATATTAATATCAGTAAATATTTAGTTAATTATCGACTACATAGCGAATTCATGCAATATAATGCTCGAAAATGTGTTATGATTATACGATATGGATATAATATTTTTTTGATATATTACTTAATATTATAAACTGTTTTTTACTTATTTGGAGTTACTATGGTTTTCGGCTATTTAAACTTGACGTTTTGGGGGTATGTACTGGCAATACTGGTATTAACTCAAATTACTATAGCAGCTGTAACAATTTATCTTCATCGCAATCAAACTCATCGCGCGTTAACATTGCACCCTATCATCAGTCATTTTTTTCGTTTCTGGTTATGGCTAACTACGGGCATGGTTACTGCCGATTGGGTTGCTATTCATCGTAAACATCATGCGACCACAGATATAGAAGGCGATCCTCATAGTCCCGTAGTGTTAGGGATTAAAAAAGTATTTTGGCAAGGGGCTGAATTATATCGTGCTGCTCGTAAAGACAAAGAGATGGTAGCTAAATACTCTCATGGAACGCCAACAGACTGGATAGAGCGTAACGTATACTCTCGGCACTCTGCAAAAGGTATTTTGTTAATGCTTTTAATGGATTTGTTTTTCTTTGGTATTCCAGGGCTTACTGTATGGGCAATCCAAATGATATGGATCCCTTTGTGGGCAGCGGGTGTTGTTAATGGCATAGGTCATCACTGGGGTTATAGGAACTTTGAATGTCTGGATGCAGCAACCAATGTTATTCCCTGGGGATTTTGGATTGGGGGCGAAGAACTCCATAACAATCATCATACCTTTGCTTCATCAGCCAAGTTTTCAGTCAAGTGGTGGGAGTTTGATATTGGCTGGATGTATATTTGTATTCTTTCTTTTCTAGGTTTGGCTAAAGTAAAAAAATTACCACCCAAGCTGGCTATGGATGAAGGCAAGCTCCAAGTGGATATAGATACAGTTAAAGCAGTGATCTCTAATCGATTTCTAGTGATGTCTAATTATTATAAAAGTGTGATTAGACCTATATTAAAACACGAGAAGAGCACTAGCATCGCAACTAAAGAAGATAAAAAATTGTTTCAACGTGCAGGAAGTTTGCTGCGTCGTGAAGATAAGTTATTAACAACTAAAGCTAAGACGCGCTTACAAACTTTGTTAGATGCTCGTGAACAATTGCGAGTTGTTTATAGCTACAAACAATCGCTACAAAATGTCTGGTTGAAAACTGCATCAAGTCAAAAAGAATTGATCGAGGCACTACAACAATGGTGTCGTCAAGCCGAAGAATCCGGCTTGGATGTATTAAGACAATTCGCTCAACAATTAAAAGGTTATGTACCTGTTCATTAATTCTTAATGAGTGTGGATTTTTAATCCACACTCATCTTCTTTTCTAAAAGCCCAGATATTTATTGATTACAAATAAAATCATTAGGAAAAACTACCGCAACGCTATTGTTAGAACCATTCAGGATGACATTCCCTGCTTTTAATGTGCACTCACCTATAGGAGGAATCAGTTTTGCAACGGGTGAGTTGAAGTATGGAGTAGCACTTACAGTGTAAGGACGTGGAGAACAATACAGTTTTTCTATAATTTTTGGAGCACTGCCGCCGCGAAGAGTAACGGATTTACTTAAGCCCTCATCATTTGTGACATTAAAGGCTACACTATTATTGGGAAGAATGGGGGGACTGGAAACAGCAACCTGGATTTCGCAGGAGTCGTCGTTAGCATACACATATTGTGGGGCAATAACGGTGATTAAGGACAAAGTTGTAGCAAGTATATTTTTTAGCATCATAACCTCTTTGTTAGGTGAGGACTGGGTCCAAATTAATCCATACAATCTAATAAATAACTATTTTTAACTAAATCAGGGTATATTTAATCAATTGTCATTGCAACTTAAGGGGCGTTGATCCCCTCAGTATTTACTCTTTCCTGACATTAAAATGATAAAATAATTTTGGAATTGACAAGTGAATCAATTTAATTTGTAGTATTATCATTGAGTAATCTTTTAAACAGGGAGTTGTTATGGAAAAGAGCGTTGCAATTGTAACCGGAGGTACCGGTGGTATTGGTACAGCTATATGTCAGCGTCTTGCTGAAGATTTTAAAGTTATTGCCTGTTATTTCAAGGATGGAAGACATGAAGAGGCAAAAAAATGGCAGGAAGAACAAAAAAAATTGGGCTTTGATATTGATGTGGTCTATGGTGATATAGCTCAATACAGTGATTGCGAAAAATTAGTGGCTCTGACTCAGGAGCGTTATGGACAAATTGATGTATTAGTAAATAATGCGGGAATCACCAAGGATTCTTCCTTGCGAAAAATGACACCACAGCAATGGCAGCAAGTAATCGATGCCAATTTAACAAGCGTGTTTAATATGACTCGTAATGTAATACCTGTCATGCTGGATAAAGGATATGGACGTATCATTAGTATTTCTTCAATTAATGGGCGAAAAGGACAATTTGGCCAATGTAATTATTCATCGACGAAAGCTGCCTTATTTGGTTTTACCAAAAGTTTAGCCCTGGAAGTAGCGTCTAAAGGTATTACCGTCAACACTATTTCTCCTGGGTATATAGAAACACCAATGCTTGCTGCGGTAAAAGAAGAGGTTCTAAATTCAATTATAGCCAGCATTCCTGTGGGGCGATTGGGTTATCCAAAAGAAGTTGCCGATGTTGTTGCTTTTTTGGCATCTCCCGACAGTGGGTTTATCACTGGAGCTAACTTGGATGTCAATGGGGGCCAATACATGTAACGGGAATCATCCTCTTCTAAAATACACGCTAGTTTTGTAAGAGTATGGAAGACTAATAATAGTTGTATGGACATAACTAAAGAGAATAACATGCAAAATAATAACGTGGTATTGATTACCGGTGGCACTGGAGATATAGGTACCGCGGTCGCCAAACAATTAGATTCAACTTATCGACATGTCATTGCACTTGACTTGATTTCCAATGAGAAAGGTAAGTTATGGGAACAGGACTTATTTGAGCAGAATTACAAAAATATATCTTTTCGTCATATGGATGTTACTGATTTCGATCAGTGCCAAGAAGTTATCAGCTCAATTATTAAAGAATACGGTAACGTTGATGCGTTGATTAATAACGCGGGTATTACTCGTGATGCCGTATTTACTAAAATGACAAAGCAGCAGTGGGATGAAGTATTAAGAGTGAATCTTGATGGAATGTTTAATGTAACCCGCCAGGTTGTAGATAGCATGAAGGAGCAAGCATCAGGACGAATAGTTAATGTCTCCTCTGTAAATGCACAAAAAGGACAGTTCTCTCAAGCTAATTACGCTGCATCTAAAGCGGGTGTTTATGGCTTTACCAAAAGTTTGGCTCAAGAACTCATGATGAAAAATATTACGGTGAACAGCTTGTCTCCCGGTTATGTAAATACCCGATTAATGCAAGGTATTAGACCGGATATATTGGAAGGGATCATCAATCTCATCCCTGCAAAACGATTAGCTGAACCTCAAGAAATTGCTTGGGCAATTGAGTTTCTGATTAGTGAAAAAAGTCGTTATATCACCGGTGCAAATCTCAGTGTGAATGGTGGGCTGCATATGTATTAATCTTTGAATTTTAGAATATGGAACATTTTTAATAGTTTATAATAGGATCTTTCAACGACTAGATTTTCGGAGAATGTTATCAAACTGTGTCATGCTGCGAGGGTGGGGATCCATCCCATGTTATGGCATGGAATGATGCAAAAAATAGCTTCCCGCCATTGCGGGAATGACACACTTTTTTGACACTCTGGATTTTCGACATCCCTCGCGGGATCCAAAATATTTATGTTTTGTGTGAGGACTTTGCATGTCGCGAATAAGTCGCGGCACGTAGGGCTTTTAAAGACGAATTGTCAATAGTGCTATTAAAGTAAAGGTATTCCTGTTGAATAATTAATTATGAGTGAATATGACTAGATTAATAAAAAAATATAAAAACCGTAGGCTCTATGATACGGAAACAAGCCAATACATTACCATTGAACAGTTACAGCACTATGTAGTCGATGGCATGTTATTTAAGGTAGAAGATTCAGAAACGGGAAAAGATCTTACTAATTCCATTTTATTGCAAATTATTGTTGAAATGGAGGCTGGCCCTACGCAATTTTTGTCTTCCGATATTTTGCGGCAGATTATTTCATTGGCTAATCACCCCATGCACGCATCTTTGAAAGCGATGATAGAGCAAATGTTTCATTCTATGGATAAGCCCTTACAAACTAATCCTTATCAACAGGCAACAGAAGCCTGGAATCAGCAAATGCAACAGATGATGAAAGACTGGCAGAAAGTGTTTAAAGTGTAATGGATAAATATTATGTTGCAATGCAATATATTTTTAAATATATCATTGACAAACAATAGAGAACAGTACTAATATTAAATTGTGCATCGCAACATAATGGAGAATATCATGAACCAACAAAATTTTGACAAATGGAGTGAAATGGCTAAAAAAATACAAGAGCCTTTCAAAGCCATAGCTGAATTAAATGTTAAAACCTTACAAGGCTTAACGTATTTAAAACCTGAAGAACTGGCTCAAGTTAAAAAACCAGAGGAAATGCTGGAAAAGCAAATTAATCTGGCTGTGGAAAATGGTCATAAGGCATTGGATTATTTACAACAGTCTTTTCAAATCATTGAAAAAGCAATGCTGGGAATCGTTAAAGAGGCAAAAGATACTGCTGAAGGAAAGAAATAACAGAGTCCAGTTGTCAATTGTCCTTCGACTTTCAAAAGGCTTATTTGAAATCAAATAAGCCTTTTTTTTGTTCCACTTTTCTTGTCCAATAGATGGCAATTGGTGAAATGAAAAAGGTAGGTCCTAGCCAGAGTATGATAGGGGAGGCAATACGTACATTGGTCACTAGAAATGCAGTGTAAATGGCAATCGTTCCACCTAACATAGCCCCTAAATGTTTCGCAATTCGAGTCGTTGTAGAAATAGTATTCAGGTAATAAAGTCTTGCATCATTAAAACTAAAAATTGCCCCTATTAATCCAAAAATGATGAGTACCATTGATTGAATGTTTTCGACATTAAATTCCCATAATCCCATGACCATCATCATGGTTGATGCAGCCAACATCATCAAACAAACCAACCAATCTGATTTGGGAACAGTATGTTCACGGCGTCGGGCATAACGCCAGCCGGTATAAGCTAGGTAATAGCTAAATAGGGCGATTAGAAAAAGAAAGGTATTGGACTTAATAATGGCCATAGGTATCGCGGTGATAAAAATACCTGTCATACCATAAAAAAAATAGCGACCGTATCGTTTGTGTTGTGGGCTTCCTTTTGGGGTAACAATAGCAGCAATGGAGCAGGCCATACTGACACTGCCGCATAGAATATGAATAAGCAAAAAGAGATTAAATATCATTAATTCATTCTTAATAAAGGTCAAGAAACAAGATTGATCCCTTTAAGTCACATACCATGTTTCACAGTTTTTTTGTAAGCCCAGCTTCATCCTTAACGCTACATGCATCTGATAAAGGTTTTGTAGGTAATACAACCTGCACATTAATCCCTTTGATGGTGGGACTACTTTGCGCCTCTTTCAGGTAATCAATCAGTGGAACATCGATCACTTTACCTTTTTGAGAAGAAGCTTGTCTGAAATATAATTGGTTTTGAATACGAATTGCAAACCCTAAATGGGAAATATCTAACGAGGTGCCAATGAGCTTTCGTAAATCCCAATTGGGCCTTACTATTTCTATAACTGCTCCATGAGGTATTTGTGAAAATATATAAAGATTGGGTTTATTGTCCTTTTTGAACAAAGCCGTTAACGGAATATAAGGAAGTTTTGAAGGCGAGGCCACCAATCGTCTCCCCTTAGTTTTTAATTCATTTAAAAGTTCCTGTTGTTTTATTTTGTTATCATTTTGCAATCTAATAGTGGTCAACGTCTTATGATCATACCAACCGGGTTTGTCAATGAAAGCCTCTGCAAATAACGCTACCGATTGATTGTTTTGATCTTTGATACTCAAAGTAATATCTTGAAGCACACCACGTTGTTGATTATTTTTGTTCCAGTCTATGGATGTAAAATGATTGCGATTTATATAAGCCCTTTTGCCATCTTTATAGCGAGTATATTTTAAACATTGCTTAAATGATTCAACAGAGTTTGCTAAAGCTAAAGAGAGCACTGTGTTGACAAAAGTATCACAATCAAAGGCATCAACGCGATAGAGTGGGAATTGATCGTAGCGAGCTTTGGGACCTTCCCCTAAAGAGCCCAACTCATAAACAGTTCCTGAAAAATGGTTGCTGATCCAATCTATTCTTTCAGCCATTGAAGTGTTCGGCATGGTATTAAGTGTATGATATAGTTCGTTTATAGTTGAGTTTGCCTGTTCTTCAAGAGCGGCGGAGTCAACCGCATGACTAAAGAAACTGATAGTAAAACAAGCAATAAATAACAAACATTTTAAGGGAGCCGTAGTGTATTTCATGAGTATTTTGTTCTGTTTAAAATGCAATTTGTGCTATATGCTACCCTTTTTTAGGGTTGGGAGGCAAGAATGCTCAATATAATTTGGTTAGGAATGATACTGATTTCTATCATTGTAGGCATAATTGAAGGCCGTATTGACGAAGTAGTCCGCGCGGTAACGGACTCTGCCAAGCTTGGATTTGAAGTAGCTATCGGTTTGACTGGAATTATGGCTTTATGGCTTGGAATTATGTCTATAGCAACGGAGTCAGGTTTGGTAGCAAAATTAGGAAATGTGCTTAAACCTGTTCTCAAACGTTTATTTCCAGATATACCCGTAGAACATCCGGCCATGGGAGCTATGGTAATGAACATTGCGGCGAACATGCTAGGGTTGGCTAATGCTGCAACTCCCTTTGGTCTACAAGCGATGAAGGAACTGCAGAGTCTGAACAATCATGTGACTATTGCTACTAATTCTATGTGTACCTTTTTAGCAATTAATACTTCAAGTGTTCAACTAATCCCTGCTACCGCCATTGCCTTTCTTGCTGCGAACGGCAGTACCAATCCAAGCAGCGTGATATTCAGCTCTTTAATTGCCACCACAGTTTCAACTATTGTAGCTATTGTTGCAGTGAAGCAATTTGCAAAATTGCCTCGATTTCGAGTAGACAGGACGGACAGCTTATGAATGGATTTGCCAATCAATTATCTAATTGGATGTTCTTGGCTTTTATAGTAGGTATACCATTATATGCCGCTATAAAAAAAGTAAATGTCTTCGATGCTTTTATTATCGGCGCCAAGCAAGGCTTCGATACCAGTGTGAGTATTATCCCTTATCTTATAGCGATGATGGTCGCCATTGGAATGTTAAGAGCTTCTGGTTTTTTTAGTCTGATGGATCAACTCCTGGCGCCTCTGATGACGATGATAGGAATGCCACCTCAGGTATTGCCCCTGGCCTTAATCAGACCTTTTTCAGGAAGTGCATCAACAGGGGTAATGGCTGAGTTAATTCACCAATACGGTGGAGATTCTTTAATTGCCAAAACTGCTGCAACCATGATGGGAAGCACAGAAACAACATTCTACGTGATTGCAGTTTATTTTGGGGCAGTTGGAATTAGAAGAACGAGACATGCAATCCCTGCGGGATTATTAGCTGACCTGGCAGGGGTTGTGGCATCAGTCCTAATCTGCCGCTACCTCTTCGCCTGAACGGTCGTAGTTGGCGCATCTTGAACGATCTCCCGGCTAAAAATAGCTCACATACCTGATGTATGCTTCGCTCCATCGAGGCTACAATTTTCCCTTAAGTTGATGCCATTAGGTGTTAGGTACGAGTTCAATGGCTTAGCCCAGATCGATATTCTTTCTGCCGGAGCGACTGGCTTGTTCAAACAACTTTAATCTGGAAAATAGGGTTTTGGTTTTGGCTTTAAAAGATGCCATTTCTCTTGAGGATACAGGGGCTGCTGTAGGTAGGGGAATGGTTGTTGGATTCCTGGGTTGATCATTTACATGAAGCTCGTAATGACAGTGAGGACCTGTCGCTAAGCCAGTTTGTCCTACATAACCGATTACTTGACCACGTTTTACTTTACTTCCTTTGGAAAGTCCCTTTTGAAACTTAAGCATGTGCCCGTAAACTGTGCTAAATTTTTTATCATGCTTGATTTTTATCATATTACCGTAACCATTATGTCTGTCTATAATAGTAATAACACCATCACCAGTTGCTTGTATGGGGGTTCCTATCGGTGCGGCGAGATCAATGCCTTTATGTGCTCTTTTATAATGCAAAATTGGATGATATCTGGATAAGGCAAAAGTTGAACTAATGTGACTGAATTTGATCGGGTAACGGGAAAATGCTTTTTTCAAGCTTTCTCCTTGAGGGGTATAATAATCAAAATCCCCATTAGCTTTAGTGTGTCGCACCGCCTGGAAGGTTTTACCACGATTCGTATAAGATACTGCGAGTATATCGCCAATCCCAACTTTCTTATCCTCCACATAAAGGGCATCATAAGCAATAGAAAATTGGTCCCCTGCTCGTATGGCATGGGCAAAATCAATTTCTTTATTAAGTATTTGAGTCATTTGATGAATTAATTTTGAGGGTATATTGAGTCGTTGAGCCGTAGTATACAAAGAACCCCTGACGACACCCGTTACATATTGGTTATGACTCGTTGTTTTCTTTGAATCGACACGAGTTCGATATAAAGTCCCCTGTCTATAAACGGTTAGTGTTTGAATATCATTCATTGGTATGATCAGTTTTTCCAGTTTTTGTTTACTAATCAGGAATTGTAATTTTTGGCCTGGTTTAATTGCTGTGAGGACTTTGGCATGAAGATTTTTTTGTAATACTGCATGTAAATTCTGTGCACTTAACCCAAGGCGACGAAAAATAGTGGCCATTGAATCACCAGATCTGGGACTTATGGTTTGCCACTCATTATCTTTTACTATGTTTACCTGAGGTTTTGATTTGGCCTGTTTCGATAGTTGACTTGGGGGTGTTTCGGTAAGTGTAGGTTGTGAAGTTTTATTATCAGTTTGTCTGTTAGATTGATTTGATTGATGAGATGGTGCTTTCGCTAGTTTGGGCAGCGATAATTTTTTACTAAAATCATTTTTTTTATTATGTGAGAAATGGGTTACCAGGAAATAAGGCAACGAGAAGGCAAAAACTAATGCACAAGCCATTAATAGTTTTGATGGTTTACCTTGCTGTCGTTTTGGGATATTTGGTCTTTTATCCATTGGTTGCCTATACTGCTGTCATCCACAAGAATGGTTTAGTTTTAATTTTTATTTAATAAATAACAGTCATTAAGTGGAGGTGACCACTACTTAGAGTCAATATATTTGACCTCGAATTTGGATATTTTGTTATTTTTTTTTTAACATCGTGTAACAATTTACCTAAAATTACAACTTTGGTATAGCAGGATTTTGCTAACCGGGCTAAGATACTCGGTGTGAGAAGATTGGTCAATCATTTATATAGGTTTTAATAATATGTTAGAAATAATTACAGAAGAACAACGCGAGTTAATTCGCGGCTGTGAAGAAGTTCTTCCCATGCAAGAATTAGGAAAAAAATTACAAAAGGGCGTTCCGCTGAAAATTAAGGCGGGCTTTGATCCCACAGCACCCGATCTTCATCTGGGCCATACAGTACTACTTAATAAGCTAAGACAATTTCAACAATATGGACATGAGGTCATATTTTTAATTGGCGATTTCACTGCGCTGATTGGCGATCCAACGGGGAAAAATGTTACGCGTATGCCTTTAAGCGAAGAAACGGTTATTGAAAATGCAAAAACATATCAGCACCAGGTTTTTAAAATTTTAGATCCGGCCAAGACTACAGTAGCATTTAACTCCCAGTGGCTTAGCAAATTCACTGCTGTTGACTTAATCCGTCTGGCTGCTACGCATACCGTTGCAAGAATGCTCGAACGTGATGATTTTAACAAGCGTTATGTTTCCGGCCAGCCCATTGCCATACATGAGTTTTTATATCCCCTGCTTCAAGGTTACGATTCAGTAGCTTTAAAAGCTGATATTGAATTGGGCGGAATGGATCAAAAATTCAATTTGTTAATGGGACGCGAGTTACAAAAACACTATGGCCTGGAGCCACAGGTTGTCATGATGACTCCATTAATAGAAGGTTTAGACGGAGTAAAGAAAATGTCTAAATCTTTAGATAACTATATAGGTATTACTGAACCCGCTGTAGATATGTTTGGTAAGATTATGTCTGTATCAGATGAACTCATGTGGCGCTACATCGACTTGCTTAGCTTTAAAACCGGTAAAGAAATTCAACAATTAAAAACGTCGGTAGAGCAAGGAGCTAATCCTCGAGACATTAAAATAGATTTTGCTAAGGAAATAGTGGCACGTTTCCATGATCAAACCCAAGCTGAAAATATGCATAGAGATTTTATTGAGCGCTTTCAAAAAGGAGTTATTCCGGAAAACCTTGAGGAAATTTCCATAATTACTAATGAGCCTGCACATTTAGTGCAACTACTAAAACAAATAGATCTGACTGCAAGTACTTCCGAATCTATTAGACTGGTGAAGCAGGGTGCAGTAAAAATTAATGGTGAGAAAGTCTCAGACCCCGCGCTACTCCTGGATTCTGCTCAGACTTATATAATACAGGTAGGCAAGCGTAGAATAGCCAAGGTGCTTTTACAAAAAGCAGAGTGAGAATTTTTTTTAAAATAAATGCAAAAAGTATTTGACATAAATAACGAAATCAGTAGAATACGCAGCACGCCTCCGGGGCAGGTTCATTAAGAATTGAGA
>CAYRWO010000007.1:0-135902 GCA_964428035.1 uncultured Legionella sp. | reverse complement strand
AGAGGGATTCGAACCCTCGATGGGATTTCTCCCATACTCCCTTAGCAGGGGAGCGCCTTCGACCACTCGGCCATCTCTCCAATCAATGGTTGCGGAGTATATCAGGTATTTGCATGTCGTCAATAATACTTGAAATTTAAAATGAAAAAATTAAGGAAAAAGGTCGAATTATATCGCATGTGATCAATATAAAGTCATAATTGGGTGCGGTAGGTTTAATTTTATTGAACTTCTAAATTATCTGACTGGAAAATAGTTCGAAATATTCATGGAATCTCCAGAAAAAATACGGGGTTCTAAAGATAATACTTTTAGGTGATAAACTGAGCAGTTATGCTGGTTGAGTGACATGCATAACTATTCATTTCCTGGCCGGATAAAATTTTACCTTTCCAAGCTGATTTTCTATGTTCAATTAATTAATAATTCTTTATTAAAACAAGCTTTTAAAATTTCCAAATTTTGAATATTACTGCTAATCTTTGTTTTTATATATTTGGGTAAATACCTGTAATGAAATCGGTAGATGGAGGACGAATGAAACTGCAGTCGAATTTAAGTGGTCGAGACGTTTATATAGTGGATGGAAGCCGTACCCCTTTCCTCAAAGCTAAAGAAATTGGTCCATTTACCGGATCTGATTTGGCAGTTGCCGCAGGAATGACTTTGCTGAATCGGCAACCTTTTGCTCCAACGGAGCTGGATGAGGTTATTATCGGCAGTGCAATGCCTGGTCCGGATGAGGCTAATATTGCCCGTGTTATTGCACTACGCTTGGGTTGCGGAGATAAAGTACCTGCGTTCACGGTGATGAGAAATTGTGCGTCAGGAATGCAAGCACTGGATAATGCGGCCATGCAAATAGCCAGCGGTCGTAGTAATTTGGTTCTTGCTGGTGGTACTGAGGCAATGAGTCATGCTCCTTTATTATTCAACCAGAAAATGGCTGCCTGGTTAGCTAATTGGTTTGCTGCCAAAAGCGTGGGGCAAAAACTTGGGCTGGTTACTCAATTCAGACCTTCTTATCTGGCTCCTGTTATTGCTTTGCTACGAGGACTGACTGATCCTATAGTGGGTTTAAATATGGGGCAAACAGCTGAAAAAGTTGCTTATAGATTTAATATTACTCGTGAACAAATGGATGAGTTTGCTATGCAAAGTCATTTGAAATTAGATAAGGCATTTTCTGAAAACAGAATGTCAGAAGTTACTCCTATTATTGATAATAAAGGGCATGTCTATCTTCAGGATACTGGAATTCGTTCTGATTCAACAGTAGAGAAGTTAGCAAAATTAAAACCATTTTTTGATAAAAAATATGGCATGGTGACTGCTGGGAACAGCTCTCAAGTTACTGATGGTGCTTGTTTACTACTCCTTGCCAGTGGCGAAGCGGTAAAAAAACATGGCTTGCGTGTTATCGGACGAATTGTAGATTCTCAATGGGCAGCTCTGGACCCATCGCAAATGGGACTTGGACCTGTTCACGCCGCAACACCCATATTACAACGCCATAAATTGAAGCCAGATGACCTGGATTGCTGGGAAATCAATGAAGCTTTTGCAGCCCAGGTGTTGGGATGTGTTTCAGCATGGAATGATGAAGAATATTGCCAGACACAGTTAGGTTTAAAAGAAGCAATGGGAGCGCCATCATTAGATAAATTAAATCGCGATGGCGGTGCCATAGCTGCAGGTCATCCTATTGGTGCCAGTGGTGCTCGTATTGTATTGCATGTATTAAATTCATTAGAACAAAGAAACGAGTCACGAGGTATGGCCGCCATTTGTATTGGTGGAGGACAGGGTGGAGCAATGTATCTTGAACGTGTGACTGAGGTGAAAGGACATGAATAATTATAAAAATTGGGAACTGCATCGTGACGAAGAAGGAATTCTATGGCTGGGAATAAATAGAAAAGATGCTGCAGTAAACACTATTAATGAAGGGGTATTGGATGAACTCAATAGCTTGCTTCATGAGATTTCATTAGATAAAAAAGCTATAGGATTAGTGATTTACTCCTTAAAGGAAAAAGGATTTATTGCTGGTGCGGATGTTAATGCCTTTTCAAAATTTGAAACCCCGGCTCAAGCTGTAGATTTTTTACAAAAAGGCCAGGCAGTTTTTGCCCGATTACAAGCTTTATCCATTCCCAGTGTGGCAATGATAGATGGATTTTGTATGGGTGGAGGATTTGAATTAGCATTAGCCTGTAGCTATAGAATCGCCAGCGATGAAAAAGATACTCGAATAGGGTTGCCGGAAGTCATGCTGGGTATTCATCCTGGTTGGGGCGGAACAGTTCGTTTACCCAAGTTAATTGGTGGTTTTAAAGCCTTGTCAGAAGTTATTCTAACCGGTAGTGCCATTTCTTCTGGAAGAGCAAAAACTTTAGGTATGATTGATGAGGTAGTGCCTGTTCGTCAATTAAAAAGAGCAGCAGTTTATTTTATTAAAAATAAACCACCAAAACATGAGCCTTCTTTTATTGAAGGTTTAAGTAACAGTACATGGCTAAGAAAACCCATAGCCTACTTGTTACGGTACAATGTTGCCAAACGAGTTCGAAAAGAACACTATCCTGCCCCTTATGCCGTAATTGACCTATGGGAAAAAGAGGGGGGTGAAGGCGATAGGGCTTATTTAAAAGAAGCAGATTCAGTAGAACAATTAGTTTCTAATGGCGATACCTCCAGAAACTTGATTCGTGCGTTTTTTTTGCGTGAGCGTCTTAAGGGGTTTGCTAAAGACAGTCAGTTTAAAGCTCATCACGTGCATGTTATTGGTGCCGGTGTGATGGGGGGGGACATTGCTGCCTGGTGTGCTTTACGAGGTATTCACGTTACTTTGCAGGATAAATCATACGCTCAAATTGCCCCGGCAATTGGACGAGCCTATGCTTTGTATAAGAAGAAATTACGCAAACCACGCCTGATACAAGCGGCAATGGATAATCTTACTCCTGATCCGGAAGGTCATGGTATTGCACGTGCGGATGTTATTATTGAAGCTGTATTTGAGAATCTTGCTGTGAAACAGGAAATTATGAGCAAGGTAGAAAAAATTGCCAAGAAAACCGCTATCATTGCGACCAACACCTCCAGCATCCCCTTAGATGAAATCAGTAGTGTTATGACCAGTCCTGAACGTCTTGTAGGTATTCATTTTTTCAACCCTGTAGCGAAGATGGATTTAGTTGAAGTAGTCAGCAGTTCCTCAACGGCTAAAAAAGTACAGCAAAATTCATGTTCTTTTGTTAACCAAATTGGTAAATTACCATTACCAGTTAAATCCAGTCCTGGCTTTTTAGTTAACAGAGTGCTGATGCCTTATCTAATGGAATGTGTTCAATTATTAGAAGAAGGATATAGCGGGGAAACTATTGATGAGGCGGCTTTAGAGTTTGGTATGTTTATGGGACCGGTTGAATTGGCAGATACGGTTGGAATGGATGTCTGTCTGGCTGTAGCTGAGAATTTAACCAGCCATTTCGGTGGCAGTGTTCCCCAGAAACTACGTGATATGGTTCAAGCGGGCAAATTGGGTCGAAAAACAGGTGAAGGTTTCTATAAGTATAAAAATGGGAAACCGATTAAAAAACGTCCTGACTCACCAATTGATAAAACTATTGCAGACCGATTAATATTACGTATGGTTAATGAATCGGCTGCCTGTTTACGTGAGGGGGTAGTTGCTGATGCCGATTTACTTGATGCCGGTATGATATTCGCAACGGGTTTTGCTCCATTCCGTGGTGGTCCAATGAATTATGCCAATGACTTCGGTAAAGATAAATTAGAAACTTTATTTAAAACGTTTGAATCTAAATACGGCGAACGTTTTAAAGTGGATACAAGTTTATAACCTTAGATTTTTAGGCTAGGGGATGTTGACGATTTGATCTTCAACGTGCCGCGACTTGTTCGCGGCATCCAGCCAGATCTCTCGAACACAAGATACATCGGCTGGCCTACTTTTATTCTTCATATTTCGAGAAAGTGATGATGCTAAGTAAACCAAAATCATTTTTATTGATTTTGTATGTATTGCTGTTCATAAATACTTATTCTAATGCCACCATCCTGGTTTTACCTGAATCAGGAGATATAGTTGGTGAAATTAAATACACCCAATCGGAAATCGGTGAAACGATTGATGAGGTGGGTAGACGTTTTAATATGGGTTATTATGAGATGGTACGAGCCAACCCCCAAGCCGATGCAATCCATCCCCTGGTGGCTAATTCATCCTTAGTCATTCCTTCACAGTTTATATTACCTCATGTTCCCAGAAGGGGAATTGTTATTAATTTAGCAGAATATCGGTTGTATTATTTTCCCGCTGATGAAAATGTCGTCATCACTTTTCCAGTGGGTATAGGAAAAGAGGGCTGGAATACTCCTTTAGGACTCACTAAGGTCACAGCAAAGGTAGCTAATCCCGTATGGCGACCTACTGCAAAGCTTTTAGCTGCAGCAGAGGAGATGGGGGCGCCCATTCCTGGCTATTTTCCACCAGGACCCAATAACCCCTTAGGTAAGCATGTTTTACGTTTAGGATGGCCCACTTTTCTAATTCATGGGACAAATAGAGTAGATGGCGTCGGTGCCAGGGTTAGTGCCGGATGCATTCGCATGCTCCCAGACGACATAGAGTATTTATTTAGTATTGTTACAGTTGGAACGCCAGTTAGAATAATCAACGAGCCAGTAAAAATCGGCAGAGGAGCGAACGACATTTATCTTCAAATGCATCCTTTATTAATTGAGCAAAAAAATAGGAAGCTAAAAACAATTTTGGAAAAGAAACTAAACGCAATGAACATACAAAATTGGCAAGCCAATAAAACAGTTCAAAACGAGCTTGCTCATCCTTCAGGGCTTGTTAAGAAGATCAGCGGATAGCTTTCTTGCTTTATAAAAAGTTAAAAAATAATAACTGATTGCGACTAAAATGATTGCCGCTATGATGTCGATGACATAATGCCAGCCTAATAAAACACAGGATGCAATTAAAAAACAATTAATAATTAATAAAAGCACACAAGGTACAGTCCATTCTTTCAGGAGATAAACACCTAATAATGCCCATATGGTATGGAAAGAGGGAAGAGCAATGAGACCTCCTTCATTAGTTGTAGGTGTTATATGGTGATGAATTTGATTAAATTTAAGCCCGGTTGCAATTTGAGCAGGGGAAAAAAAAGGGCTATTGATCATACTGGCGGGAGCTGTGGTAGGAAAAAAATAATAAAAACTAAAACCGAGCAATGTGGTAAAGAGCAAAAGAAAATAATACTCTTTAATCAGATAAAATCTCCCAGCTGCAATAATGATCAGGGGCAGGATACTCATTTGATAGGGTAGCGAGTCATAAATAATACCGAGTAAAATCTTAAAATTTGAATGCTCATTTGTCCATGTCATAATAGAAGACATATGAATGCCAAAGAATTCTTCAAAAGATATGATTCCTTTATCTATAGTTGGAAAAGGTGTTAATTGAACCGCGTTAGTTGCCAATGCCACAATGGACATGACAACAAAAAAATAAAATAACTCCAGGCCAGCATAACTTGCTCTACTTTTTTTTCCGAACAGCAGAATCAACCCCAAATTGATGAGTAGTATAATACTCGTAAGCAATGGCATATCTTCTGGGAAAAAATTGTTTCCTGGGAATTGATAAATAAAATGATTAACGAGAAAAGCAATTATTGATAGAAATAATATTAAACCCGATAAAAAAGGTAAGCTATATAACGCTTGTGTACGCATTAAAAAAAACTAATCTGTCAGATTTAAGAGTTCTTTTTTCTTAATAGCATGAAATATCTCTTCTCGATGCACGTTAACGGATCTTGGAGCATCTACTCCAAATTTAATATTCCCATGCTCTTGAGTTTTAAATGCTAATATTTTTACTACAGTATCTGCAATACGAATTATTAAGGGTTCTTCAAATTGAAGAGAAATAATATCCATTAAAAACCTCGTTATTTTATAATAAGTTATCTCAAAAATCCCGCATTTGATCTAGTGCTGACGGTAACCTAATTTAGGGACTCTTGTCACTACTATTACAGTAAATTTTGCAAAAAAAAAGTGTATGTGCCTTTATAAGTCAATTGATTATAAAAAAACAAATTTAACTGAATCTGAGGTGATAATGCTTCTGCTTGAATACAGCTAATTAAATATAAACCAGCTCGTGATTGTATGAGTTGAGCAAATAGGTTATGATTAGCAGCTTTTTAAAAACCTTGCCTTACCATTTTAAATACTGGGAGGCTTATATCCACAAGGAGAAATCATGAGACATTACGAAATTATGTTTCTTGTGCACCCAGATCAAAGCGAACAAGTACCAGCGATGGTAGAGCGCTATGAAGGGATCATAAGCAAGCACGAAGGTGTGATACACCGTAAAGAAGATCTGGGTCGTCGCCAGCTCGCTTATCCTATTAATGATGTACATAAAGCCCACTATATATTGATGAATGTAGAGTGTAACCTTGAAGCCCTGGAAGAAATTAAAAACGCATTTAAATTTAACGATGCAATTTTAAGAAACTTAATCACCGTTCAAAAACAAGCGATTACTACTGAATCTGTTTTAATGAAAAAAGAAAAAGAAACCAGAACCGCTTAAGAGGAGAGCATTTATGTCAGCTTATTTTCGTAGAAAAAAAATGTGCCGCTTTAGCGCAGAGGGTGGCAATGAAATTGATTATAAAGATATCAATTTATTAAAAAATTATATTTCTGAAACAGGTAAAATCGTACCTAGTCGTATTACAGGTACACAAACTCGTTTTCAAAGACAATTAGCAAAAGCAATCAAGCACGCCAGATTTATAGGTTTGTTGCCTTATTGCGATAGCCATAGATAATAACTATTAAAATGATACGTGCAGGCGATTTTATAATAAAACACAGTAAAACATTACTTGAAAATAAACAGCATGCTATTTTGTATGCTGTTATTCTTTCAATAGTGCCTTTTGCCTCGTGGCTCTCTGTTGCTTTAGTTATTCTAGTTACCTTAAGAAAAGGCGCCAAGTCTGGTTTTGAGGTGATGCTGCCTGCATTAGTCGTCCATTCTGTACCATTAATGATGTTTCTGCCATTAGAAAGTGCATTAATGAACACTTTAATTGCCTATTTGCCTTGCTATATCGCAGCATTATGTTTGCGTAAAACAATGAGTTGGCAAATAGTTTTTGGAGTGTTCTTAATTCAAGCATTTATTGGTTTTTTATCAATTCAGCTATTGGCGCCAGATTTTATTGTAAGCCAATTTAATCAATTCAAAAGTGTATTGACCGAGTATCAGGAGTATCAACATCTAATTGAGAGCAATACGGATGGACTCAGCTCTTTTATTCTGGCTCAATTATTTTTTGGTGTTCAGATATTAAGTGTGATTGTTTCGGCAATAATTTCTTTAATGTTTGCCCGATCAATACAATCCAAGCTATTCATGCCTGGTGGATTTAGGGATGAATTATTAGGATTTCGTAGTGGTAGATTATCTTTTTTAGTTTTACTTGGAGTTTCAATTGGTTCTTATTATGAAATTTCATATGCCATAAATTTATTACCACTAGTATTATCCTATTTCTTAATATCAGGATTTAGTTTGGCTCATTATATTTTGGCTCGTAAAAATCAAGTCAGAGTGGTTATTTTATTATTGTTGTTGGTATTGTTTAAACCATCTTTTGTATTATTAGCCTATATTGTTTTTGGCTCATTAGATAGTTTGTTTAATTTTAGATTATATCTCCCAACAAGGGTGAGAGAATCAACTTAAGGGGTTATTAAGATGGAAGTAATCTTATTAGAAAAAGTACGTAATTTAGGTAATTTAGGCGATAAAGTAAGTGTTAAATCAGGCTATGGTCGTAATTTTTTAATACCACAGAATAAAGCAGTTTTTGCAACGCCTAAAAGTATTGAACTGTTTGAGCAACGTCGTGCAGAACTTGAGAAGAAAGCCCAGCAATCATTAGCTGCTGCAGAACAACGTGCTGCAAGACTGAATGATACTACCGTTGTTATTAGTGCTATGGCAAGTGATGAGGGAAAACTATACGGTTCTGTTGGTGTTAACGAAATCAAAGATGCTTTAATTGCTAAAGAAATAGAAATAAGCAAACGTGAAATTGTAATGCCAGAAGGCCCCTTACATTCAGTTGGGAACTATGTAGTTGAAGTACATGTTCATAGCGATGTGATAGCCAATCTGCAAATCGAGATCGTTGCTGCTAAGTAATTCTGCTTAAATAAGCCTTCAATCAATTTGAGGGCTTATTCTCCTAATAAATCCTAATAAATCCACTTTCAATTCTAATATGCATATCCTTAACTGCATCATATTCATCTAAAACTATCAATAATCATCATGTTGTTTTCATATTTTTATTTAAATGCTTCTTAATTTATTGATAAATAGCAAGTATCTGCATCTATTTACAATAGTGTGTGATTTTTTAATCAAATATGTGTATAATTAGAGCATAACAACTACTGGGTGAAAATATTATGGCTGATCCAATTAATAAGAAAGATTTTGATATACTTTTAAGAAACTTTAAGAATCTTGGCGCAGAGCTTCAAAAACACTCGTATAGCCCTTCTCAAGCTCAGGCAGCCAGGCTTGATGCCGAGGTGAAGCGTTATGGGAAGTTGTCAGATGATTTTGAAAAGTATGCATTGACTGATGAACAACGCCGCGAGCTAAAAGGGGTACGCGATGCTTATAGAAATGATATAAGGACATTGAAGTCCAAACTGCCACAATTAATCAGTGATCAAAAAATACAAGCAGAAAGAATGGCAGCCCACGTCGAAGCACAACAAGAGAAAGTAGAACAAGCTAAAAGTGCAATACCTGAGTTATTCGAACAAATAAATGCCGCAGCCGATGATTATTTACAGGCAACGACTCAAACAATGGCTAATGATAGTCTAAAAACATTCAAGGACCTAAGAACACAATTGCAGGATGTCCTTAAAGCCCTTCCAAAAGGTGAGGAAAGAACTGGTTACTTTAAGAACTTAGACTCACTTTCTCAAAAAGTTAATGTTCAATTAACAAAAAATGAGAAATTGCTTCAAGAAATGAGAGCGCATCATCAAAACCAAGTAAAAGTTAATCGAAAAAAAGTAGCTCAAGTAGTTGAAAACGGAGGTTCTTTGGTAGACGTACTCTTTTTAACCGCCCCTAAAGAAGCAAGAAGAGCCGTAAGCATGCTAATTGAAAATAAAAAGGTGATGGATGCTCTTAAAAATAATGAGCAACTCTTGGGATTATTAGGTACTGACACCGTTGCAGAAGGCTTAAGGCAAATCACCTCTGGCAACGCTGAAGGCGCTGTTGTTTCAATATCACAACAAAATCAACTAGCTGCTCTTGAAACCGTCCTTGCTGAATTGAGTAAGAGTGAGGATATCTCGTCAAAAGATATAGCACTAGCGCGTCAATTTTTGGGAACCGTGGTGAGTATGGTTAAAGGGGCTCAAGAATTACAACGCGGTGAAAAACAATACGCTACTTTCGTAACAGAAGTTGATGGCTTTGTTAAAGTGATGCATGTGAATTTAAATGACTTCCTAATTGATCCTTCAACCGTAGGTCGTATCTTATCTACCTTCATGGAACAAGGAGTGACTCAACCTCTACACATGCAGCTTACTTCACGTGAACAAGCTGCGGCAATATCCGTCGTTATGAATAATGTGGATCCTAAAGCATTAACAGGACGTATGGGGTCTTTGTCCCAAGAAGAATTACTTAGTTTAACCCAGGGCAGTATGAGTGGCGCTTTAGTAAAAGCCTCAACAGGTGAGTTAGTAACTCCAGTAAAAACTTTAGCAGATGTTACTAACTTAATCTCTCAATCTGCGGGAAATGTTGATGCTTTGGCGCGTGTTTTAGGCACTGCTAGTCCGGAGTTAGCACAACAGCTTGCTCAAGTTATGAACGGATTAACATCCCATTATGCGAATAAACCAGTAACCACATATACAGCGGAACAGACATTCCAATTAATAACAGAATTCATCGTTTTGAGTTTAACCGCTCAAGATATACAAAGAATAATCAACTTACCTTCTGGAAATCCACAGCGAGGAGCAATTGGTCGCTTTGCTGACAATCCTCTTTTCGCAAGCGAACCAGGAAATTTACTAGTGTTAATGGATAGTTCATTAGCAAATGATTCAGAGGGACAGTCTTTACTTTTGGGTAGGGTACCTGCTCCTCTCCAATTAGCTGATAGTAATACTGGTCCATTGCACATCATGCCGCCTCAGGATGATAATGTCGAATGGGGCCCTTTTGTTGGTGCTGATCCTATTGTTAATGTCATACCACTACCTATAGATGTTATTCCCGGTGAACAGCCTGCTAAGAAGAAAGATCTTGATTTAACAGGACATAAAGAAAACTTTAACGTCTTATTAAATGAGTTGGCTGTCATATGTAAAGTGTTGGCTCAAAAACAAGAGGAACAAGGTGAGAAATATGACGCGGTAATGCTGGAGGCACTAAATCTTCATGATACTTTAGCTGAAGCTGGTGAAGAGTTTTTTGCAATCAAAAATCCTAATCTCCAACAAGCAGCTGACTTTAAATCCTTATGTACTGACGTCATCGAGAGTGCAGAGAAGGAATTCAAGCAACATCGTGGTGCCTGGTGGGATAACTCTAGTTTTCTGGGTAAACTACTAGCTGTGACTAAAGCAATTTTAGGTGTGGTGGCAGCAGTTACTGTTCTACCAGCACTTGCAGTTGAAGGACTAACTAAACATGGATACGCTAAGACCTTCTTCACCAAGCCAGAAACTGAGTCTGCGACAAAATTAGCGGGAGTAAAAGCTGAGTTTGAAGAGCAGACTAAAGAAATTGATGAAGCCATTAGTGAAGACAATCAAAAACCTATATCCAGCATGTAAGTAGCCATTAATATGGTTAAAAAGGCCTCTCAATGAGGCCTTTTTTATAGGTGATTTTTAAGGACAAGGATAAATTCAGGCTGATTATAACTAAATTACTTCCACTTGATATTGCATCCAAGACTGGGTTTTTGCTCGAAATCCACAGTGTTATTAGCGATCAGGCAATCTAATGCTTTGCGTATTGAATCACCGGAAACCGGGATATGATTTCCAGGCCTTGAATCATCAAATTGACCACGGTACACCAAAGATAGTTTTGGATCAAAGATATAAAAATCAGGTGTGCAGGCTGCATTATATGCCTTGGCAACCTCTTGAGTCTCATCATAGAGGTATGGGAAGGGGTAATGCTCTTCCTTTGCTGTGATGCGCATATTCTCTGGTGAATCATCAGGATAACTTTCTACATCATTTGAGTTAATAGCGAGAAATCGAATATTTTTAGAAAGATATTCGCTAGCAAGCTGGGATAGACCGGGGTTGATGTGTTTCACATAGGGGCAATGGTTGCAAATGAACATTAACACCGTAGCGACATAATCAGCAGAGTCATTTAATTTGATTTGATCGCCTGTAGTCACATCCTCTAATTCAAAGTCAGGCGCTATGGTACCTAAGGGAAGCATATTAGATGCTGTTCTGCTCATATTCAGTCCTAAAAAGATTAAAGAAAAATTTTATAAAGAGCTAATAGCGCAAATATAGTATTTAGAATAGCCCAAATATAAGAAGGGTAACGTCCTTCATAGCCACTATGATAAGCATAAATTGCAATAAATAAACTGCCGGAAAAGAAAATCCATTGGTCATTATAGGTAAACCCAAGGGAGTGAAGAGCAATCCCAACAATGCCAACCAGTAAAAAAATGCTATTTTCTTTTCCTACCATAAGATAGAAAATTAATAGTTGAATGCAAAGAAAAACCGGCAATGCCATTTGGGTATAACGGCCAACCCCAAGGAGAATAGCAGAATGTCCGGCAGCAATAATAATTTCCAGGGCTATAAAATAAAGTAATTTATAATGGATGGCAGTGGCAAGGAGCGCAAAAGCACCCCCAATATAATAAGTTTGCGGATAATCTTGTGCATACCCATATAAAATGATCAGGGCGCCTATAATTCCTAATGCTATATATCTATTGTTGTAATAAAAGGTTCTAGACACTGATCACCATTTTAAGTAAATCCCCTTAGCTACTGAATCTTGTATTACATCCTGTTGCGATTTATCAGAAGAAATCCAATAATTTCCCATATTACTCAAAGCGAATTTAACACGGGGATATTGGCAAACATCCAGCACATCGCGACAATCAACAATGGAGGTATTTTCTTCAACATGCTTGTAACATTTAAAGTTTAAATTTTTTACATCGGAGGCAAAGGCGGCCCAATTCATTGGTGAAAGTGATGCTTGTAGAGGAGGACTCATAAACGCATCACCTGTTTCGTGACGCTCCAGTTCAATTTTTGCATCAGAACGATTTTGAATTAAATAATAAGACTGTTCGCCACTTTCATTTAAAATTAAATAATTTTGGTTATAACCAAAACCGGAAACCTCACAGCCTCGTGGAAATGACGAAGCTGCATCTACAGAATTGATTAACAAGACAGACAGAAGTATTGATTTATTAATATGATTAAATAATGACATGATTACCTCGAGAACTAATTTTAGGCACTATTTTAATCATAAAATATCTAAAGTCTATCCTGGAATGAAAAAATACCCATTAATCTCTATTTGCGGCAATTTTTGCTTTAATCATAGGAGAATAGGTTCTATAAAAACTTAAAAACAGGTACATACCAATGTAACCTAATGACAGACTAAGCCATATATTATTATTTTCAGGATAATAAATTAATAAGCAAGCAGAACTAATCCCGTAAATTGTAGAACAACAATGCATCAGTATTTTTAATATCCTGGAGTCTGTTAAATAATCCAATCTTGAAGGGTAGACGTACTTTACCGGAACAAAGATGAGAACACAGAATAATGATAATAAAAGTGCGTTAAAATTCATTGATGTATTGAGAATATACATATAAAAAACAGCTATATTCCAATAACAGGGAAATCCTTTAAAAAAGTGATCGGGGGTTTTCGCATCAGCCTGACAAAATTGATAGGATGAAGTAATCGTGATTGCAGAAATAATAATTACTGCATACTCAGAGGGTAACATATCGGGTTTAACTATTAAGAAAAAACAGGGGGTAATTACATAATTTACAAAATCGACAATGTTATCTAATAATGCCCCATCAATCTTGGGTAAAACACTTTTAATATGGACTAAGCGCGCCAGGCTACCATCAACAGCATCAATAAATACAGTGACAGCCATAAGCCAAAGAGCAAAAATATATTCATGCTGATAGATTTTATATAAAGTAAAAACTCCAATACATGCCGCGCTAGCGGTAAATAAATGAACTCCCCAGGCCGCAGCATAATGCAGAGGGTGAAAGTGTTGCTTAATTTGGCTCATTAATTATCCTAACGTTAATTAATTTAATTGCATTAACTAATTGATTTATACTGCTGTTTAATACAAAACAGCATAGAATATAAAAATAGTATCAACAATCAAAAGTAAAGTGCAAGGATAGTTGGTAACTTTAGTCAAAATAGTATGCGTTGTGTAGTCTAAACTATAACAATATCTCATTTCTTTGGTGACATGATGAAAATTCAAACTATTAATCCTGCTACAGAAGAAACATTACACTATTATGAGTGTTTAAGTGAGCCGTTAATCAAAGAAAAAATTGATGCAGGATATGAGGCTTATTTATCCTGGAAAAAAACATCATTTCATAAAAGGCAGGGTCTCATGTTACAGATGGCTCATGTTCTTGAAGAACGAAGAGATGAGTTGGCTCTGTTGATGTCTCAAGAAATGGGAAAGCCTATCACTGCAGGTAAGGCGGAAATTGATAAATGTACCTGGGTTTGCGAGCACTATGCTGAGCATGCTGAGTCATATCTGGCCCCACGATTTATTCAAACTGAAATGAAGGTCGCAAAGGTTTGTTATAATCCGCTAGGAATTATTTTCGCAATCATGCCTTGGAATTTTCCCTTTTGGCAAGTTTTTCGTTTTGCAGCGCCAACAATTATGGCCGGTAACGCAGCAATATTAAAACATGCTCCCATTTCATCAGGTACAGGGAATAAAATAGAAGAATTATTCAAAGAGGCTAAATTCCCAGCCCATCTTTTTCAACATCTTATTGTTGATAATGATGGGGCGACAAAAATAATTGAACATCGTTATACTTCCGCTGTAACTTTAACCGGGAGTGAACGGGCGGGTAGCATTGTCGCTGCACAGGCAGGGAAGTTTTTAAAGAAATCAGTATTAGAGCTGGGTGGTTCCGATCCTTATGTGGTTCTAGACGATGCCGATCTTGAGTTGGCTGCACATTGTATTGTGACTTCAAGATTGAGTAATACCGGACAGGTCTGCATCGCAGCCAAGCGCGTCATTGCCGTAAAATCGATCGCGCAAGAATTGATTGATAAAATCATTCACTGCATGTCACTGTTTAAAATGGGGGATCCGCTAGATCCTAAAATTAATTTAGGCCCTCTTGCGCGAAAAGATTTACGCGATACTTTGCATCAACAAGTAGAAAAATCTGTTAAACAAGGTGCTAAATTATTGTGTGGTGGTATAATTCCCAATGGTAAGGGGTTTTATTATCCCCCAACGTTATTAACTCATGTAAAGCCTGGTATGACTGCTTTTGATGAAGAATTATTTGGTCCTGTTATTGCGATTAGTTTTGTTGATGACGAAAAAGAAGCGATTACTTATGCAAATAAAAGTCAGTACGGTCTGGGTGCCGCTGTGTTTACTCGAGATCTTAAAAAAGGAGAGGCTATTGCCACTAATGAGATAGAGGCAGGAGTCTGCTTTGTGAATTCATTTGTAGCCTCAGATCCCAGATTACCTTTCGGGGGGATAAAACATTCGGGCTTTGGGCGTGAATTATCTGAAGAAGGTATATTAGAATTTGTGAATACCAAAACAATTGCTATTAGTGATTCGTAAAATGGCGCAAAATAATAAAATTATCGTTATTTCTACTGCAAAGCAGGAAATGACTTGTTTTGAGAAAGATCTTTTGGTTTCAACCTATCGTGTTTCTACAGGTAAAAATGGAGTAGGTGAAAAAAAAAATAGCGAATGTACTCCACGAGGATGGCATAAAATCCACTCTATAATTGGACGAGATCATCCAATCAATAGTGTATTCGTTGCAAGAGAATGGACGGGGGAACTCTATACGGAAGACTTGGCCGCCAAATTTTCTGATAGAGATTGGATATTGACACGAATAATTCAACTGGACGGTTTAGAACCAGGGAGAAACAAGGGGGGGGATGTAGATACCTTGGAAAGGTATATCTATATTCATGGGACACCTGATACAAAAGTTTTAGGGTCTCCAGATTCTCATGGTTGTATTCGTATGAATAATAATGAAATTATTGAATTAGGATGCTGGTTAACAACAGAGACCCTAGTATATATTCAATAGTATAAACAACAATTAATGCTGCAGAGCATAAGCAAACCTGACGGGGTGAACTAATGTCCTATAAATTTGAAGAGGGTAAAGACGTTATAATTGAAGGAGTCGTCGAGAAAATAAAGCATGCTATGGCGGGAGAGCAAACGGAGTTTTGCGCAGAATTTGCCAAGCAATTGTATGGAACAGTGGCTCTGGAAGACCTCGATGATTGGGATGTGGATGATCTTTATGGTGCCGTAGTCAATTTCTGGTCACTGATTAGTGAGCGCTTGCCGCATGAGACTAAAATCAGAATTTATAATCCGGATTTTGAGCGTCATGGTTGGCAAACCACTCATACCGTAGTTGAAATCATTTGTGATGATATGCCATTTATAGTGGACTCTCTTAGAATGGTTATCAATAGAATGGGGCTTGCTTCTCATCTAATAATTCATATGGGTGGCATTAGAGTAAAACGAGATAAAGAACATCGTGTTTGCGCAATACTTCCTAGAAATAAAGAGAAGGATCCTAAAGGCGTTTTGCATGAAGCACCCATCTTTATGGAAATTGATCGTCAAACAGATCCGCGTATTTTAGAAGAATTACATAGAAATTTTGAACGAGTCCTTGAGGATAATCGAGTTGTATTTGAAGATTGGGAAAAAATGCGGGCTGAAGTTCGGGAGGCAATCAATGAACTGGATAATGTGCCCAAAATAATTGATGAGAATGAAGTAGAAGAGACTAAAGCCTTTTTAAAATGGATTGAAGACCACCACTTTACTTTTTTAGGCATGCGTGATTATGAGCTGGTTGAAAAAGGTAAAGAGACTATCTTGCAAGCTATCCCTAAAACAGGTCTGGGTGTTTTACGTGAAAACCTAAGTAAATCAAGTGCACGAAGTATTTCGGCCATGACTCCTGAGGCGCAAGAGTTAACTCTCTCTCCTCGTATTTTGGTTATGTCAAAAACAAATACACTCGCCAGTGTTCATAGAGATGCTTATACCGATTATATTGGGGTTAAACGCTTTAATGATAAGGGGGAGGTTATTGGGGAAAGGCGAATTATTGGATTATATACTTCGGCTGCCTACCACACCAATCCTAAGCATATCCCCTTTCTGCGCCATAAAGTTGCCTTAATTATGGAAAACTCCAAACTAAATCCTCACAGTCATGCAGGTAAAGTACTTCTGAATATTCTGGAAACATTACCGCGTGATGACCTGATACAAGGATCAGAAGATGAGTTATTGGAAATTGCCATGGGCATTTTCTATATGCAGGATAGAAAACGTATTCGTATGTTTGCCCGTGCGGATGTGTATGGTCGGTTTATTTCCTGTCTGGTTTATGTACCTAAAGATCGGTTTAATACCGAGTTAAGATTTGCCATGCAGAAAATACTGTCCGATAGTTTTAATGCTGAAGAAATTAGCTTCTCAACGCTGTTTTCCGAATCTATTTTGGCGCGTATTCATTTTATTATAAAAGTGAATCCTAAAAATCGTACTGAGTATGATTTAAAGGAAATCGAAAAGAAACTCATTGAGATCGGTCGTTCGTGGACTGATGATCTTCAACATCATTTATATGAAGCGTATGGTGAAGAACAGGCAAATGCACTTTTTGCCCATTATCGCAGCGCTTTCCCTTTTTCCTACTGTGATAATTTTACACCTAGAACAGCAGTCTATGATATTAAGCATATAGAGATGCTGACACCAGAACACTCCTTGGGGATTAATTTTTATAAACCTCTTGATGAAGCAGCGAATAGTTTTAGATTGAAGGTTTATCAGCATGGAACAACGATTCCTTTGTCTGATGTATTACCCATATTAGAAAATCTGGGTTTAAGGGCTATTAGTGAACGTCCCTATGTCCTTAAATTTGAAGACGGTAAAATTACCTGGATTAATGATTTTGCCATGCAGTATACCAAAGAGTCAGAGTTTCACCTTGATGAGATTAAAGAATTATTTCAAAATGCTTTTGCCAAAGTATGGTTTGGTGAAGCTGAGAATGATGGGTTTAATCAATTGGTATTAGCAGCAGGACTTGATTGGCGTGAAGTAGAGATATTAAGAACGTTTGCAAAGTATTTCAAACAAATTGGATTTACTTTCAGCCAAGAATATATGGAAAAGGCCTTAAATAATAATGTTACCATTGCTAAAAAGTTAGTTCAACTGTTTGAAATTCGTTGTAATCCTGTAGATATTACCAATAGAGACGAGCGTTTTAGTGCTTTAGCAGCTGAAATATTAACTGATCTTGATAATGTTTCTAATCTTGATGAAGACAAAATTATCAGACAATACGTACAAGCCATTAGTGCTACTTTGCGCACAAATTTTTATCAAGTAGATAGCAAAGGTAATCCTAAAAGCTATATTTCTATTAAACTGAATAGTAAAAATATACCAGGCGTACCTAAACCCCAACCCATGTTTGAAATTTTTGTTTATTCCCCTCGATTTGAAGGAGTTCATTTGCGTTGCGGCAAAGTCGCTCGTGGAGGATTGCGTTGGTCTGATAGACGGGAGGATTTCCGTACGGAAATTCTTGGCTTAATGAAAGCACAGCAAGTTAAGAACTCTGTTATTGTACCAAGTGGGGCTAAAGGCGGTTTTGTTCCAAAACGTTTACCGGTAAATGGTACACGTGAAGAAATATTGGAAGAGGGTATTAACTGTTATAAATTATTCATTCGTGGATTGCTTGATATAACCGATAATTATAAAGATGGTGTATTGGTTAAACCCAAAAATGTTGTATTTTATGATGAAGATGATCCTTATCTTGTAGTGGCTGCAGATAAAGGAACAGCAACCTTTTCTGATATTGCCAACTCTATTTCTCTGGAGTATGGATTTTGGTTAGGAGATGCCTTCGCCTCCGGTGGCTCTATTGGTTATGACCATAAAAAAATGGGTATTACTGCCAAAGGGGCCTGGGAATCAGTAAAACGTCATTTTTATGAGCTGGATATAGACATAGCCAATAACGATTTTACTGTGGTTGGTATTGGGGATATGGCGGGTGATGTCTTTGGAAATGGCATGTTGTTGTCAAGACATATAAAGCTTGTTGGTGCCTTTAATCATATGCATATTTTCATCGATCCAGATCCTGACGCTGAAATAAGTTTTAAAGAAAGAGAGCGCTTATTTTATTTACCACGATCCAGTTGGGCAGATTATGATAAAAAACTTATCTCTAAAGGAGGCGGTGTATTTAATCGTAGCGCAAAATCCATCCCGGTAAGTCTTGAAATGCAAAGGGTTTTTGATATTAAACAAAGTAGTATTGAACCTAATGAATTAATCAAAGCCATTTTAAAAGCTAAAGTGGATTTATTGTGGAGTGGTGGGATTGGAACCTACATTAAAGCCAGCACCGAAAGTAATACAAGTGTCGGCGACAGAACGAACGACGCTACTCGAGTCAATGCGAAACAATTACGGTGTAAAGTAATAGGAGAGGGAGGTAATTTGGGATTAACGCAGTTGGCTCGCTCTGAATACACGTCACATGGTGGAATGGTTTATACCGATTTTATTGATAATTCGGGTGGGGTTAATTGTTCTGATAAAGAAGTTAATATTAAAATTTTATTGAATACCATTGTTACTGCAGGTGATCTAACGGCCAAGCAAAGAAATGAACTCTTAAGTGAAATGACCGATGAAGTAGCGAGATTAGTGCTTAGAGATAATTTCTTGCAAACACGAGCTATTAGTTTATCTGCCTCGCAGGCAATACGGTCGCTTGAGTTACAAGGACGTTACATTAATGAATTAGAACGAACTGGTAAAATAGATAGAAGTTTGGAATTTTTACCAGATGATAAAGCATTATTAGAACGTAAGCTCAAAGGACATGGTCTGGGTCGTCCCGGTATTGCTGTATTGATGTGTTACAGTAAAACTCTATTAAAAGAACAAATACTGGCCTCTGATGTTCCTGAAGAAAGCTATATGAATCAAATTCTGATTAGCTCATTTCCCAAACCTTTACAGGAACGATTCAGTAAACAAATGCAGGATCATCCTTTAAGAAGAGAAATCATTGCTACCCGATTAAGTAATATTATCATCAATGAAATGGGCTTTACTTACGTTTATAGATTGCAGGATGAAACAGGTGCACCCGTCTCTGCAATTGTCAGAGCGTATATGATTGCTCGGAATGTTCTCGATTTAGAGTCGATTTGGAAGCAAATTGAAGAGTTGGGAACCAAAATCAGTTCGCAAAAACAAATTGATATGATGATGCTTTATGTCAGACTTTCAAGACGTGTAACCCGCTGGTTTTTACGTTCTCAAAGAAGAACTCTGGATATCAGTCAGGCTGTAAAGCTGTATTCTCAGGGAGTTAAAGAGCTTAAAAAATCCATGCCTGCAGTTTTTGGGGAGCAATTACGCGCCCATTATGATGAGCACTATCATGCTCAAATTAATGATGGCATTCCTCCTAATTTAGCGCATGAGTTAACGGTTACCCGTGCATTGTTTGCAGCAACTGATATTATAGAAATAGCCCATAAGCGAGAGCTGAAAATTCCAAAAGTAGCTGAAGTTTATTTCGGCATTGAAGAATTTCTGGATCTTGGCTGGATTAGAAGCCAGATTATTGTTCATACTACTGAAAACCATTGGGAATCCTTATCCAGAGAAGCTTTACGAGATGATTTGGATTGGCAGCAACGTCAATTAACAGCTGGGATTTTAAATTATGACAGTAACAATAAAGACTTGGGATCACGTCTGGAATCATGGGGTGAAAGCCATAGTACTTTAATTGAACGATGGCGTCATATATTAGCTGATTTAAAATCAAGTACTGCTTTAAACTACACTATGTTCTTTGTGGCGATTAGAGAGTTACTGGATTTAACTCAGACTACTTTGCAATCTTATTCAAAATTAGAATCAGTGTATTAACATTAACCCTCTCTAAAACCATGTCATTTTGCATTTCAAAATGGCATGGTTTCTCATCCAGATTAGCGTCTTTTGACATGGAACAGCACGATTTTTTTCGTTATAGAAATACGAGCAGGATGCTCTTCTGCAATGACTTTATTCTCTTAAGAAAAGCACTGAAAGTTAGATTTTCTGATAATAACCTTGAGTCCCCTCGGCAACAACAGCCTCAGTATACCTGTTTAAAGCATGGATATAGGCGGCAGTCCGCATGTCTGTTTGATGTAATTCTATCAGTTGATAAACATTGGTGAATTCTCTCGACATTATTTCATGTAAATGACGATGAATTTTCTCCAGAGTCCAATAATATCCAGATTTATTTTGTACCCATTCAAAATAGCTAACAGTCCCCCCGCCTGCATTCGCTAAAATGTCAGGAACCACTAAAATACCTCTTTCTTTTAAAATTATATCTGCCTTTACAGTTGTAGGTCCATTCGCTACTTCAACAATGACGGAGGCTTGTATTTTTGATGCATTTTTTTGAGTTATTTGATTTTCAAGTGCCGCTGGAATCAAAATATCAACATCTAGCTCCAATAGATCTTCATTGCTGATATTGGTTGCCTCAATCAGTTCGCAAATGGCTCCTTTGCAATAAACCGCCTGAACTTGTTCAGAATTATTTTTAATCTGGATAATGCTTGGAACATCGAGCCCTTGTTCTCGATAGATTCCCCCTTTCGAATCACTGATAGCCACAACCTTATAACCATCTTGATGTAATAGTTCAGCAATATGTTGTCCTGCATTACCAAAACCTTGTATGGCTACACGTTTTTTCTTCGAGTTCCATTGCTTTATTTTCTCTAACTCTTTAACACAGTAATAAGCCCCACGACCAGTTGCATCTTCACGGCCTTGGCTACCACCTAACGGAATGGGTTTCCCTGTAATAACGCCCGGCGTTGCTTGACGTACAATTTTTGAATACTCATCCATCATCCATCCCATAATCATAGAGTTGGTATAAACATCAGGAGCTGGAATATCTAAATCAGGCCCAATAAAATCGGCTATTGATGAAATATAACTTCGGCTTAGTCGCTCTAGTTCTAAACGTGATAACTGCTTGGGATCAACAATAATGCCACCTTTGGCTCCGCCAAATGGAACGCCTACTACGGCACATTTAATGGTCATCCAAAATGCCAGAGTTTGTATTTCAGAAAGAGTAACCTCCGGGTGAAAACGAATCCCTCCTTTAGTAGGTCCTCGAACATCATTATGATGCACACGATAACCAGTAAAAATCTGCAGCCTACCATCATCCATACGCACGGGTATAGAAATCTCAAGACACGCTTTTGCATGTTTTAGTTTTTCTACTGCTTCTGGATCAATATGAGCATATGGGGACGCTCGATCAAGTCGCGACAACGCTTCTGTGAAAAAATCAGCACTCATCTAATATTCCCTTATCGGATTTAATTGCTAAAACCTAATAATATCACCTGAAATATAAGTATAGTCGTTAGAATCTATCTGGAAAACATACTTAGGGAATAAGCCACTTATAATTCCGCCTCAATGATTGCTCAATGAATTCAGTTTTTCATTAGACTCACTATTCAGGCATTTGCAGCGATACTGCTTCATTATGTCCTTCAAATCGTGTGCAGGGTACTGCCTCTTTAAGGATACTTACCGCAATCAAGTAATGATTATTACCAAGAGGAGAATAATCTATTAACTCTCCAAGTTCCGTTTCATCCGTAATTTTTAATAATTTCTGACCTGAATAAATCTTCTTATCTGATTTGATAACATAAAGGCGTAACTCATGCTTTAAAGTTGCTCTATAATGAGTTCTTGCAATAATTTCCTGGCCTTTATAACAACCTTTATCAAAACTGATGTATTGAGTTTGATGTAAATTTAGTCGATGGGGTAAAAATAAACCTCTGGATTCAGGATATATATCAATGTGTTGGTTGTATAACCTTAAAGTATGCCAAGTCAAAGATCCCAATAATTGATTATGTTCTAAAAAAATCTTACAAAACTCATGTTCGATACCTGCTTCAATTATAAAGATATAAAATCCATTACCGAGATGATAATAGCAATAATTAGCGCTGTGAGCCTGAGCATAGCGATGATCAGGTAAAAATGTGGCATCAGGGATAATATCTTTGGGATTTTGTAAATAAAACCCGAAAACTTTTAAATCATTATTTTTTTCAATAGAAACTCGTGATAGTTGAGCGGTCTTGGTTAATGAGATTTGGGTTAGTTCAATTAAATCGTCAGGTAAAACAAGCTTAAAACCATTCCAGTTAATGACATCTAACAAAGAAAGAATTCTGCCTTTGAGATTGCATTGTGCTCCTTCAATCATTTGAATATCGGATATCAAACGCACATCGCAGGTTAATTGTCCCTGAAGAAAATCCTGGGCTTTATCACCCAAAACATTAAGAACACCTAAATAGGATAAATCAAATAAGTAATTATTTTTTTTATCAAGAGCTAGCTCACTATCTAATGAATTAAATGTTGTTAAAACTCTGGAATTAACTAAATGATCAAAAGTATTGTTCATATTAAACACATGGTTTCGTTTATAAATGGAGTAGTGTATCATCTGACGACAAAGAATTGGCTATCATTTGTTAATGTTTTTTATACTGGACTTTAGCCATTTTTATAAATTAGTCCAAAAATACCGTCTTAGCTTCACTTCGTTGACAAAGACGGCATTTTTAGATGTTTTTTTAAACGACTAAAGTCTAATTATATAGATTTCTCATAATCAGTAGTTGAGAAAGAATAAACCAATTAATAAGAGAGTATGCATGTTGGACGTACGGGAAAAAGCAAGACTTTCATGGCATTGCAGACGTGGAATGTTGGAGTTGGATCTTATTTTGCAGCGTTTTCTCGAAGAGGGTATTGATAAGCTTACCGAGAAAGAAATTAAAGCATTCGATTTATTACTTAGTAATACTGACCCTGAATTATTTGCTTGGTTAATGGGACATGAAGATCCACAAGACAAAGAGTTATGCGAAATTGTCACTATCATCAGAAATAATAATTAAACCCATAAAATCCAAGGTTTATTTGCGTCTTGTTATAGTTCTTTATTTATTAAGTCTTCTATTACTCCTTTATTCTTCACTCTATTTAATAATTAAATGTATTTTGATTTTTTTAATATTAATTCAATTAAAATTTGATTTTATCCACCAAAGCCCATGTTCCACAATACAAGAAATTAGATGCTGTAAAAATGAATGGGTATTAGTCATGAACAATGAAACAACAAAACACTATGATGAGGCTTCTATTCTTATACATAATACACTATTTCAGCTTATTGAATTCTCTCTTTTCAATAGGAAAAAATTCATCCTTTTATTTAATGATCAACTAACCGGGACTCAATTGCGAGTGCTGCACCTCAAAACACTAAAAAGTAGTATATAATAATACAATAAGGTCAGTAATAAGCCATACGGGTGTTAATTAGTATATTTCACTCATTTTGCAAAGCAAGAAACCATAATGGATAAAAGAGGAAGTTATGGATACTAAAACTTCTTATAGCGATGAACAATTAGTCAGACTGGCCCAGAAAGGTAACATCAATGCCTATAATATACTACTTGGACGCTATTATCATAAAATTCAACATATCATCTATTTTTATACTAGTGATCGCGCCAATGTTAATGATTTAGCACAAGAAGTTCTGCTCAAGGTGTATCGATATCTGGATTATTTTAAAGAAGAAAGCTTGTTTTCTACATGGTTATATAAAATTACTCAAAACACCGTAAAAAATTATTTTCGAACTGTTAGTCAACGATTAGATTCTGAAGCCCAATTTGTTAATGAGCAATATTCCGCTTTCAGTAGTTCCCCTGAGTATTTATTAATCAACATGGAGTTTGGTGAGCAAATAGAATCTGCAATTTCCAGACTTTCTGAGGAGTTACGAATTTGTTACGGAATGCATATTTTTGAAGGATTCACCTATGAGGACATAGCAAAAAAAATGCATTGTCCTATCGGAACCGTTAGATCAAGAATATTTCGGGCGAGAAAATTGTTAATCAATTATATTGGTCATAACAGATGATTAATAAAACAGGATTAATAAAATGAGTTTCTGAATTATATATCCAAGTCTATTGCTCCATTCTCCCTGTTTTTTAGTAACCAGCGGGAGCATACTAATGTAAATACCCCATCTTTTGGAAATAAAAATGATATCTCGGCCTATGGAACAGTATGTATTCTATTTACTAATTGCTTGTTTTTCCGGTTTTTTGCCTTCCCTTTTTGCTAATCCAAATAATCAGCTGGCTACTATTCAGGAGCGGATGGATGATCTGGCTGTTTTTTTAGGAACTACTCAGTTTATCGGTTCTGAAATTAATAAAGAAGCGTTACCTGCACCTTATGATTTTTTACTTACTCAGCCTTTAATGACCCTGGGGATAGAGAAATACTACCAACGAATCCCTGTCATTCAGCTCATTCATAAGGAGAGGAATCAAAAAAATAACACTTATTCGCGAGCTATTTATATGCTTTTAGATCGATATAAATATAAAAAAAGTAAGATACCCAGGCAAAGAGACCCCAAAAAAGCAATTGTTGAGTTGGCTTTTATTACTATGAATTTTAATGAATTACCAGAACAAGCGATCTTTAGTATCCTGAATAGCAACACACCTTTCGGCAAAATATTAGTAAACAATAAAATAAATGTTGTGACTGATGGCAGAGCGTATTTTTCAGTAAACTGTAATTCAGTACTGGTAAAAGTCCTTCATTGCAAAAAAAACAGTACTCTTTATGGTCGTATTAACACTTTGATTAGAAAGGATAATAAGAAATGGATATCAAAAGTAATAGAAATTTTGCCCGGATTAACATGCAATAACAAACAATGCAGTGTTATATTAGAAAATCAGTGATTTATTTATCTTACTGCACCTCTTTCAAGACAGTTTTGTTTCGTGTTAAAGCGGATAACTGTTATAACTATAGTTTAATATAGTCCCTAACGATATTCAGGGATATATTAAATAAAACACTAAAGAAACAGCTGCTATTAAAAAAACATATGTTAAAATGTTTTAATTCGGGTAAATCTTATAAGACTATTATGCTGGAAAGTGATCGCTTAATCAGTACCCAAAGTATTGTCTCTGAAGAAGCTATTGACCGTGCTATCAGACCCTTAAGCCTTAAGGAGTATATAGGACAGGACGCGGTTAGCTCGCAAATGCAAATCTTTATCGATGCTGCCAGAAAAAGAAATGATGCTTTGGATCATGTTCTTATTTTTGGCCCCCCTGGTCTTGGTAAAACTACTTTAGCTAATATTATTGCTCACGAAATGGGTGTAAATATTCGTCAGACTTCGGGGCCAGTTATTGAGCGAGCAGGAGATATTGCTGCCATATTAACTAACCTGCAAGAAAACGATGTTTTGTTTATTGATGAAATTCATCGCTTGAGTCCAGTGATAGAGGAAATTCTCTATCCCGCTATGGAAGATTATAAATTGGATATTATGATAGGAGAGGGGCCTGCAGCTCGTTCCATCAAATTAGAACTTCCTCCCTTTACCTTGATTGGTGCCACGACAAGAGCAGGTCTATTGACCTCTCCATTAAGAGATCGGTTTGGTATTGTACAACGCCTTGAATATTATTCAGTTGAGTCTCTGACCCAAATTGTAACCCGTTCAGCTCAATTGCTTCATGTACCAACTGAGCCTGAGGGGGCCAGAGAAATTGCTTTACGTGCAAGAGGTACACCACGAATCGCCAATCGCTTGTTAAGAAGAGTCAGGGATTATGCTGAAGTAAAAGGTCGTGGCATAATTAGCATTGAAATTGCCCAAAAAGCATTGGAAATGCTTGAGGTAGATCAACATGGATTTGACCTGATGGATAGAAAGTTATTGTTGGCAGTTATTGAGCGGTTTAATGGGGGACCTGTAGGGGTAGATAGCATAGCCGCTGCCATTGGTGAAGAAAAAGGCACTATTGAAGATGTATTAGAGCCTTTTTTAATACAACAAGGATTCCTTATGCGCACACCTAGAGGTAGAATGGCCACACCCAGGGCTTACCAACATTTTGGTTTAAGCGTGACTGAACTGGAATAATGCATGAATGAAGCAACCACAGATCAACATACAGTTAGAGTTTATGCGGAGGATGTTGATTTTATGGGAATTGTTTATCACGCCAATTATCTTTGTTATTTAGAGAGAGCTCGAACTGAGTTATTGAGAAAAAATAATTGGACGTTAAGCGATTTAATAAAGCAGGATATTTTATTTGCAATTAAAGAATTAGTCATTAAATACATCCATCCAGCAAAATTAGATGATTTGTTAACAGTGACAACCCGGATTAAAGAATTAAGAACATGTAGTTTTTTGTTTGAGCAAGCGATGACGAATCAACGTGGAAAATTAATATGTGAAGCTGGAGTTAAAGTGGTATGCGTTAATGGTGACTTAAAGCCCCAACGATTACCTAATCTAAACAGATACTGAATGAATAAACATAGACTTCGATATTGGAGAAAAAGGTGAGTAATCAAGCAAATGTATTGATGTATTTTATGCAAGCGGGGTTGGTAGTCAAATCAGTAATGATGTTACTGATGGTGGCTTCAATAGTATCCTGGACTTTAATATTTCAAAGAGCATGGTTTTTTAATCGTAAAAAACAACTAACAGATGCATTTAATAAACGATTTTGGGACAGTGGAGATTTAAGTAAACTTTATGCTGATGTTGATAGCAATATGGAAGAAAAACAAGGTATGGCTGCGATTTTCCATGCAGGGTTTAAAGAATTTGTTCGTGCGAGAAAACAAGGCACTGTTGCTATTGAGCCTATTCAACGCGTGATGCAAATCAGTCATGCTAAAGAAGCTGAAAAATTAGAGCAGCACTTGCCCTTTTTTGCCTCAGTTGGTTCTATTTCACCTTATGTGGGACTATTTGGTACAGTGTGGGGTATAATGACCTCGTTTCAGGCACTGGGTCATGCGCAACAGGCAACTATAGCCATGGTAGCTCCAGGCATTTCCGAGGCCCTGGTGGCAACGGCCTTAGGATTATTTACGGCAATACCAGCAGTTATTGCCTATAACCGGTATACCACTCGAGCTAATGCATTATTAAATAGATTTGATTTGTTTCAAGAAGAGTTAATTTCTTTAATAGAACAACAAACTTCTGGTACTGCAAGAGGATAATACCTAAAATGATTAGAGCAAAAACCAAACGGGAACGCCCAATTTCTGAAATCAATGTAGTTCCTTATATTGATGTCATGTTGGTTTTATTAGTTATTTTCATGATCACTGCACCGATGTTGACACAAGGTGTCACCGTTGATTTACCTAAAGCTGCCAGTCAAACACTACAACCTACAGAAAGAGAGCCTATTATTGTATCAGTGAATCAACAGGGGGCCTATTTTCTTAATATAAGCAGTACCCCGGCCGATCCTATTGAGGCTCAGGCACTAATAGTTCGAGTTGCTGCGGAACTTGAGCTAGCCAAGCAATCAGGGCAAAAATTAAATGTTTTAGTAAAAGGGGATCAGGGCGTTGTTTACGGTAAGGTAGTCCAGGCTATGGCTTTGTTAAAGCAGGCTGGGGCTGAGCAGGTAGGATTAATGACTGATTCAGAACATGAAAATGCAGAGGGTCAAGCATGATTAGTACTCCCAGCTATCGAAAAGCCTTTTTTTCTGCGTTAGCGCTCCATTTATTTTTAGTGGTAATGCTGTTAACTGATACGAGCACTAGTCGGCCTGTTCTCAAGAATGAGACTCAAAATACACCCGGCATGGAATTACCTGTTGCCGCGGCATCCCAACCAGAAATAGTAAAAGCAGTCAGTGTAGATAATAAAGAAATAATGGAAACAGTAAATCGTCTAAAACAAGAGCGAGAACAAAAACAAAGAGCTGAATTAAACAGACAAAAGGAACTTGATCGTCAAGTTCAGCTTGCAAAGCAACAAAGAATTAAAGAACAACAACAGATTGCCAAACTCAAAGAAGAGGCGAATAAAATTGCTATTGCACGAAAGAAACAGGCCGAAGAAGAGAAGAAGCATTTAAAGGAATTAGCAGAGCAAAAGGCCTTGGAAGCCAAGCGCATAGAAGAATTAAAAAAACAAAAAGAAAAGCTGGTCAAGCAACAGGAGTTGGAAACTAAAAAACTTGCAGAACTGAATAAGAAAAAGGCAGAAGATCAAGCCAAGGCCGATAAGCTTAAAGCAGAGCAAGTTCATGCTGAAAAAATTCGTGCTGAAAAGGCAGCTGCTGAGCAAGCGCAAGCAGACAGGGAAAGAAAAAAACAAGCAGATGCTGCTGCAGCACAGCAAGCAAGGCAAAATGCTGAAAAACAAGCACGACTAGCAGGAGAGGTTGATAAATATAAGGCACTTATTGTTAATGCTATAGGCCGAAACTGGATATTACCTGAAAATGTTGACAGTAGCCTATCAAGCCAATTCAGAATACGATTAGCTCCAGATGGAATGGTACTTGATGTTTCTTTAACTCGTAGCAGTGGTGATCCTTTACTTGATAGATCGGCGCAGACTGCCATCTATAAGGCATCACCTCTTCCCGTGCCTACAGACGCTGAAACATTTAATTTGTTTCGCGATATCAGTTTAACCGTTCGTCCAGAACAAGTCAGGGGGTAACACGCACCATGAATCGAATTATTTCATTATTCTTATTACTGTTTGCCAATCAGGTATTTTCTCTTGATTTGGAATTGACGCAAGGTATTAATTCCGCCTTGCCTATAGCGATTAACTCTTTTGGTTCCGATACTGGTGCTCAAGAGATAGCTCATGTTATTGAAAATGACTTAACTTTGTCAGGACAATTCAAAATTGTATCCGGTCCAGAAAGTGCAAACGCGCAATCATCGCTAAATATTTTACGCCAACTGGGCGCAGATAGTGTAGTGACTGGAAGAGTAAATCGTGTTGGAAATCATTATGAAGTTAGCTATACGCTGGCTGATGCTGTTGCAAAGGGAAATATTCTCCTCACAAAAACCTATCAAATCAATGCGAACGAAATAAGGCCATTGGCCCACCACATTAGTGATGAAGTATACCAAAAATTAACAGGAGAACGGGGTATATTTTCCACGCGTATTGCCTATATTTCTGTACAGCGTGGGGGGCAAAGAACGCGCTACTCTTTAGAGGTTGCTGATGCGGATGGACATAACCCTCAAAGCTTACTGGTTTCTTCAGAACCTATCATGTCGCCATCCTGGTCACCGAGTGGAAAAGAAATATCTTATGTTTCCTTTGAGAAAAAGAAAGCGCAAATATTTACTGTTTCTGTTGAAACAGGACAGCGTCGCTTGATTACCAATTTTCCCGGAATTAACGGTGCTCCAGCCTGGTCACCTGATGGTCGTCATTTAGCTGTTGTTTTATCAAAGAGCGGAACCCCAAAAATTTATAACATTGATATTAGTTCAGGAAGTATGAAACAACTGACTTTTGGTGATGCAATCGATACCGAACCACGTTTTTCTCCTGATGGTAAGAGTTTATTATTTACCTCTGGAAGAGGGGGTTCACCCCAGGTCTATCGTTTATCATTAGCTGATGGACAGGTAAATCGGGTTACCTTTGAAGGTAATTATAATGCACGAGCCTCCTACACGCCCGATATGAAAAATATAGTGATGCTGCATCGAGATGACAGGCAATTTAACATCGGTTTACAAAGTGCCAATGGGGGGCCTGTTTCCAGCTTAACTTTTTCTGGACTCGATGAATCCCCCTCTGTTTCTCCCAATAGTCGATTAGTGCTTTATGCTACTCGTTTTCAAGATAAAGGGGTGTTGGGCATCGTTTCTATAGATGGTCGAATCAGAATGAGACTTCCTGCTCGTGAGGGCGATGTTCAAGAGCCTGCATGGTCGCCTTACTTAGGTTAATGATGATTCGCATTCTCGGTACGTTGTTATTATTGTTTGTGGCATTTAATAACTATGCCTGGAATGCACTTGGGCATCAATTAATTGCCCAAATTGCTTATGACAATCTGACCCCAAAAGCCAGGCAAATGTGTGATGAATTTAACCGCCCATTAAATTCATCCTCACCAAATCTCAATTTTGTGACTGCAGCTGTTTGGTTGGATCAAATACGCGGAAATGATGTTCATTGGTTTGATAGCCTGCATTATATTGATATTCCTTTTTCCAAAGATCACACTAAACTTCCTCCCATTCAGGAAATTAATGCTTTATGGGGGATTAAGCAGGCTATTTCAGTATTATCATCGCAAAAATCCAGTCTTGCAGATAAAGAGTTGAGTTTGCGAATTTTGACTCATTTGCTAGGTGACATTCACCAACCATTACATACAGTGACTAAAATCAGTAAGCGCTTACCTAAAGGGGACTTGGGGGGTAATCTATATCAATTGAGTAAGAATCCAATAGGGAGTAATTTACATCAGTACTGGGATAATGGAGCTGGAATTCTTATTGGGCAAAGCAAGAAATTTCAAGTTAGGAATAAAGCATCGCAGTTGGAACAAAAATGGTCTTGCAGGCTCGCAAATATGAAAAAGAAACCACAACAGTGGATTAAAGAGTCCCATCAACTTGCTATAACCCAGGTCTATACGGTCAGATCTCATCAAATTCCAGATAAAAAATACCAGTTAAATGCTCAAAACATTACACAAAAGCAAATTCTATTTGCAGGATGTAGATTGGCTTCCTTGCTAAATAACATAGCAAAGAAACAAACATAGGGTTTAAGTGTTTGTAGTCTAAACTTGTTTGTTGAGTTATCATGGCGTGAATGTTCCTTATACAAGAGCATTGCGCAAAGCGAGTGAGTAAGTCCAGTTTTGAACTCATGATCGGATAATCATGTGGCGGCTTACGCCGCCGTGTTTTTCTCTATGATGTCAATTCGGTCAAATCTGAGATACTTGGTGACTATTAGCTAGCGTCATCTGGTTTTCAAGTTCTGATTTGAGTTCGATAAAATCGTTTGTCCTTATTTTACATAATGCTTTCATGGCATCCAAATCAAACACGGGACACCCGCAAGAGCTACTTCTGTAGCTCTCCGCCCTCATGTTTATGCCATACCCATTAGCGCATTTAGATATTGCAAAATCAACCGACAACTCAGAATCAATGCTAAACCAATTTTCATATTTGTCAGTAGTGCAATTATAGTATTGTCTCGATGATTTCGGCTGTGATGTAAACTCCGGCACAGGATAAAATGGTTCATTAGAGCAGTATTCATCAACAATATGCATAGGTAGTAGTTTTTGTGCACCTCCAACACCTTCTCGCCAATGATAATCCATAGCATCCCAATCTTGACCCCCTGGTGCGTTCATTAAGTCCATTTCTGTCTGCAGCTCTTTGATGATGGTATTATTGAAATCAAAATGTTGTTCAGTAATTGTTTTCCCATTAAGCTTATAAGTGACTCCTTCTGTGTTGATTTTGTTGTATTGAGCTATCAATTTTGCAAATACTTTTCTGCCTTCCTCATTCTGAGGTATGCACGCAATCATTTTTGTCCACATATGTTTATCCAGGGCCCACAGTGAATATTCAAAGCCACTCACGCACTCAAATTCTCGCCCGGAACAATCCGTTACTTTGTCCCTTTTAAACATTGAACTTATATCATCTGTTAATATCAATTGAACTGCATCATGCTTACCATGCACGGCATAGTGCAGTAGCTTACGAACATCAACCATGGGTTTAAACAAAGCTAAATGATATTTTGATGCCTGAGCCCAGTTCACTAAATCACAGTCTGATAAATTTTTTGCTGTTTCTAGTTCGAGTTCTACTGGTAATTCATTAAAAATCTCAAATTTTTTTTGCATAATTCTCGCCTTATAACTATTCATCCGGGTTAATCTTTAAACAATTATACATGCATGGTGTGAGAAGATAAAGATCTATATGGTTTCAAATTGACCTAATTGAGCTGGGTAGTGTCCTTACATTAAGGCGAGTCATACACAGACTTTCTATGATTTCCAAAAGAGGTAAAACAAAATAGGGGTGACATTGGCTAGAAATGGAAAGAGGGAGTAGGTGTGCCCAATAGATTCTCCTGATGCATGTCATGATGACTACTACTCAGGTAGTGAGGGTAGTCCTTGTCAATTATTTAATCCTTGGCCAATATCCCGTTATCTGAAAAGCCAACAATGACATTTTATAATCAAAAAAATAAAGAGTGGGAATGTTGGTTCTCTAAAATGGGAGAGGAGTTTGCTGCATGTGAACCGTGATCCGGGCTTATATAAGTCACAGAAATTCCTAATTGATATCCTGGTAGTAAACAACCGGGATATCAATACAATGTGTCACTATGGCTTTTGTAATGAGTCCATTACCGCACCTAGAAAGCGAGTCGCTTCGCCTCCAGTCACGGCTCTGTGATCAAAACTGATAGATAAGGGGAGCATCTTATGGATTTCAACTTTGCCCTCTGGAGTAGCTACGGCGGCTTGATAGAGTCTGCCTACTGCCAGGATGGAAACCATGGGTGGAACTATGATAGGACTTGCGAAACGGCCAGCAAATTTCCCAAAGTTCGACAGAGTAATAGTTGCCCCTTTTAATTTATCTGCAGTAACCGCCCGATTGCTTACAGATTGTTTTAACTCATTGATAATCTGACGAAGTTCGCTATCTGAAAGTTTCGCCGCATTATGGATGACGGGTACAAACAAACCTTCATCATTATCCATTGCCAATCCAAGATGAACCTCATCAAAACATTGACGGGCACTGTGTTTGGTATCGAACCATGCGTTTAACGCGGGCTCAAGTTTTGTAGCATGAACAATTGCTTTAATTAAGCGAACCGTAATATCAGTCCCAGCTTTCCAGTTATTAATATCTGCTTCATCAAAAATACTAACAGGAACAACTTCGGCATGGGAATGAACCATGCTATTTAGCATGGCTCTTCTGACCCCCCTCAAAGGCTCATATCCTACTGGAGGTTGTGCACTCTTATCTGCATAGACCTGAACATCTTGCCTGGTAATAATGCCATGTTCGCCAGTGCCTTTAAGGGCATGTAAATCAACGCCCAATTTTTTAGCTAACATTTTTACTGTGGGCGTTGCTTTAATTCGTTTTCTGTCAGTGTGTTGTACGCCAAAGGTAAAATTATCTTCTGTAATTTCAGTACTTTCTTCAAGATTACCAACAACAGTGCCTTTATCAGCTGGTTTTTCACTAGTGGAGACGAAAGCAATCAAGGGATCACCGGTTTTAATTACATCTCCAGGCTTACCAAATAGTTTGGCTATAGTTCCTCCCTGAGGACAAGGAACATCTACTACTGCTTTAGCAGTTTCCATAGAAACAAGAGGCTGATCTGTCTTAACGGTATCGCCTTCTTTTACAAACCATTCATGAATTTCAGCATCAGGTAATCCTTCACCTAAGTCAGGTAAGTTAAAAATATTCATTATCACTCCATTATGCTCATAACACTGTTTTTAATGCGGACAACACTAGGTATGTATTGCTTTTCAAGCTGAAAATAAGGCATTACCGTATCATAACCCGTTACACGCTGAACTGGCGCCATTAAATCAGTCATCGAATGCTCCATGATGAGCGCCGAAATTTCTGCGCCGACTCCACAGGTCTTGGCTCCTTCGTGAATAATGACACATCGCCCTGTTTTTTCAACAGAAGCCAGAATCGTTTCAATATCTAAAGGTTTGATTGTGGCTACATCAATTATTTCACAAGAAATACCTTCATCCCCTAACTGTTTCGCCGCTTGTAATGTTTCATGCATGCTGGCACCCCAGCTGATAAGGGTTACATCATCTCCTTGCTGCAGGGTAAAACATTTACCTAAAGGTAAAGCTTGTCCATCATCTGCTACAGGTTGTTTAACCAGGCGATAAATGCGTTTAGGTTCAAGAAAAATGACGGGATCGGGATTTCGCATTGCTGCCAAGAGAAGACCATAGGCTCTTTTGGGAGAGGAGGGGATTACTACTTGTAACCCTGGGATATGAGCAAACAATGCCTCGGTACTCTCAGAGTGATGTTCAGGTGCCCTGATACCACCACCAAAGGGAGCGCGAAAAACCAAAGGACAATGAAGTCGTCCGCGAGTTCTATTTCGCATTCGTGCTGCATGACAAATAATTTGGTTCATAGCGGGGTAAATAAATCCCATGAATTGGAATTCAGCTACTGGTTTTAAACCTTGCAGCGACATGCCAATTGCCAGACCGGCAATCATTGATTCTGCTAAGGGTGTATCGAATACCCTTTTTTCACCAAAACGCTCTTGTAATCCGACAGTAGCTCGAAAAACACCGCCATTTTTACCTACGTCTTCCCCAAAAACAACCACATTTTCATCTTGATTTAACTCATAAGCCAGGGCCTGAGTTACTGCTTCAATCAAAGTAATATCAGGCATGATCCGCTTCCTCCATGGCTATTGCACGCTGTTCTACCAGATATTCTGGCAACTCTGCATAGTGATAATCAAACATACTGCTGACAGGCTGAGGCTTTCTCGTCATATATTCTTCAACGGCCTGTTCTACTTTTTGAGCACAATCTATAACTAATTGTTCTTCCTCTTCGGCAGTCCAGATTTTATTTTCCGTAAGAAAATGTTTGAATCTGGCTATAGGCTCTTTAGGTTTCGCCATTTCTACTTCTTCGGATGGCTGGTAGCGAGTGGCGTCATCTGCAGTAGTATGATCGCATAAACGGTAGGTTATCGCTTCAACTAAGGTAGGTCCTTCACCGCGACGTGCTTTTTCAATAGCATCACCTATAATTTGCCTTGAAGCTAAAACATCATTGCCATCGACCTGTAGGCCGGCAAATCCTGCAGCTATCGCCTTTTGAGCAATAGTTTGCGTTCCAGTTTGCTTCTCTCTAGGTACAGAAATAGCCCATTGATTGTTATTTACTACGAAAACTATAGGTAAATTCCAAGTGCCAGCTACATTCATTGCTTCATAAAAATCACCTTCAGATGTTCCACCTTCGCCAATGCAGACGACAGCAACGCGTGGCTCGTTTCTATACTGAAATGCAAAAGCGACACCAGCAGCATGTAAACACTGAGAGGCAATGGGAACGCAAATGGGTAAGTCCTCAGAATCACAGGCAAATTGACTGCCTCGTTCGTCACCACCCCAGTAGGCCAGAATTTCAGACATTTTAACGCCACGCTGCAATTGGGCAGCATAATCGCGATAATAAGGCACAAAAACATCCTCAGGACGCATCGCATGACCGATGGCCGTGGAAATTGCTTCCTGGCCATTGATCGGCGCATAAGTTCCCATTTTACCCGTTCTTTGCAAAGCAATCGCTTTTTTATCAAAGGTACGGGTAAGTACCATTACTTTATATAGTTCCTTGAGCGATGAATGACTTTCAGCAATTGCAGGCAATGCGCCAACCAATTTACCTTCTTCATTCAGAAATTGTGAGAATGTAATATCAAACTGAGCAACTGTTGTCATTACCTGGCTCCTTGTCAACAACACGTTGGCATAGGATACTCACAAATTAATTTAAAAACCAGTATAAATGAACTGAAATTACAGAGTCATTTCAGTATGCTGAGGAGCATCTGTTGTTTGGTTTACAGCCATTAGTTGCTCCAGATTCTGATGAACGAAACGGGTTACTAACTCCACTATGCCGGTCTCTAAGTGTGCAAGATGCTTACTTCCTTTTTTAGTTATGGTGAGATCTTGTTGCATCTTTTTAAATTCACTTTCTAAAAGGGCTTTCCATTCACGAGTTACATATAATTCTGAATCGGAGTTTTTAATGGTATGAGATATCCACTTTGCTTCTTCTGAATGCGAGTTGCCTTGAGTGTAATTACCCATTGCAGCTACTAATTGTTCCATAATACGTTCTACATGGGTGTTTATTTCAGTTTCGTTAACCTCGGTCTGATTTTTTTCGGGAATACAGTTTCTAAACCAATCATGAACGAGAGTTTTAAGTGAATATACTTTTTGAGGTATGGAGCCAGATTCATAAGGGATTTTGTGTGCAGGATTAAGTTTTTTTAGTGCGAAGGCAAGGGTACTGTGATCCACATCTACTTGTAAGGCTTTAATCCTGGTGTGCAGTAAACTAAAATCCAAGTTCCCATCGTGAAACAATCCATTCGTAGTTAATTGATTATAGTCATGCTGCATAAGCCCTGTGCAAATAATCAATTGCTCTAAATCATTTAAAATATGCGTGATTTTTTCTTTATGCTTGTAGATATGCTCTTTAAAGACGGGCAACCACATTTTTAATTTATTCAACTCTTCAAATTCTTTACTATCGGCTTTAATCGGTGGCACAGTATCATTTATAAAAAATAAAAAGGCTGCAAGCATCCGCTTGGCATAAATCGCCCGAATTTGATAATTTTCGTCAAGCGGTACAGGATCATTACTTTCAGCATGGGCTGCTTCAAAGCCGGTATCTTGAGCGTTGTATTTTGCATTTTCCATGATAGAAATGATTGCTTGTCTAAAGTAATCTATAGCCTTAGGAGGAACCTCCTCTGGATTAACAATAGACAAGGTAGAAACAAAAACCTCCTCATATAATTGTCTTACTAACCTGATTTGTATTTGGCGTAAATAATAGAAATCAATGTTTTTTATTACCTGGACAGTAAGGGAAGTTGAGGTGCATGAATGAATTTTTAACCCGGTAAGATTTCCCAGATTGTTACAATTATTGTTTTTCAAAATAGATTCATAACATAATGTGCTACCCTCAAACCCTGAAAGTAATGACTCAAAAGACAGTAATTTTGACATTAAATTTGAAGATGAGTTTGAATTTTGCAGAGGAGAGACTGGAGTAAAAAATGAAGGGGATGGGAAGCCTCTTCGCGAGATCTGCTTCGAAGACTCTACATAAAAAACAGGTACATGATCAACATTTTGCTTCTCAAAAGCCGCAAAATCAACAATGACAGCACTGCCATCTATAATTTCTATTCCTTTAATATTTTTCAAAGATTCATTGACGATTTCTGGCGCAACTTTAACGTTATTTCCTGCTAATTGATAAGTGCATTTTGCCATATTTGCATCTGAGGAGAATTCCCATAATAAAGATTGTTCCTGATAAGTGAATTTTTCAAAATAAATAAGCATGATTGGTACAACATATAGGTTTTAGGAGTGCGTTATTGTATGATTAATTCCCAATAGTGCAAGCAAAAATCAAACAATAATGAGTCATTAAGTGATTTTATTAGACAATAGAACATCAGTGTTATTGGATTATCCCCTTTCTTTACATGAATCCTTTCAAAAACTATCTCATTTACCAGGGTTTGTTCTTCTCGAGAGTAGAGATCGTGTGCATGGGCGATATGATATTTTAAGTGCCTGTCCGTACGAGCGGATTACTATTACCGAAAAAAATTTTAATAAAGTTTCTGTATTGAATCATTTAAAGAAAAAATTACCGTTACAACCATCCGAAAGTGATCTTCCTTTTCAAGGAGGTGCTATTGGCTATATTTCCTATGATTTAGGGGCTCGTTTATTAGGTATAAATTCAAATCCACAATCGACTCTTCATGATATGCCATTATTGGATCTTGGTTTATATGACTGGGCAATTATTGTGGATCATTATTTAAGAAAAGTGATCTTGTTTGCTGCCAATAACCATTCATCTACCGCAGATATTATGCCGGAAATTATCAGTCTTTGGCGGGCAATACCTTCTCAAAGTAAACAATTTACACTTAAGTCTGGTTTTACACCTCTTATATCAAAGGACGCCTACCAGGACTCATTCCAGGCGATACATCAAGCTTTAAAAGAGGGGAGAAGTTATCAGGTTAATTTTACGCAGCCTTTTCATGCAGCATATGAAGGGGACACTTGGGAAATGTATAAAAAAATATCTTCTAAGAATCCGGTACCCTTTTCTGCTTTTTTAAAAACCAATGAAGCCAATATTCTTAGTTTTTCCCCGGAACGATTTTTATTATATGACAAGGGTAAACTATTAACTTCTCCTATAAAGGGAACGATTGGTCGCTCAACCAATCCGGTGGAAGATGAGCGATTAAAAAACCAACTGATTTTATGTGAAAAAAATCGTGCTGAAAATGTGATGATCGTTGATTTATTAAGGAATGACTTAGGCAAAATCTCTTTTCCTGGTTCAGTTCAGGTTTCTAATCTTTGCAGCCTACAAAGTTATAATTCCTTGCATCATTTGGTGAGCGATATTGAGGCACAATGCCTTGATGTGCTTCACCCCTTTGACGCATTTATCTCTTGTTTTCCAGGTGGATCTATTACAGGAGCCCCAAAATTAGAATCAATGAAAATCATCGATGAACAAGAACGTTATGCTCGAGGCATCTATTGCGGAAGTATTGGTTACTTTTCACAGCATGGACGTTTTGATACTAATATTGCAATACGCACTGTTACTGCTAAAGAGACGATTTTACATTTAGCTGCTGGAGGGGGAATAATTATTGACTCTGATTGCGAAGATGAATATCGTGAATGCTATACCAAAATAGCAGCGATTATTAATGGACTTAAATAAACTTCTGGACAGTGAGTCAATTCAGTCGGCCGTAATGGTAATGCATGAATTGGTTACGGATTCATTAATTCTGACTAAGCGTAGCAATCAATTGCGTCTTCACCCCGGTGAAATTTGTTTTCCGGGAGGTAAACAGGAAGTCGGAGATGCCAATTTATATGCTACAGCACTACGAGAGCTGCACGAAGAGTTAGGTATAACGGCTAATCGAATTTCACCAATTAAAAAATTAGAGGTTGAAAGAACTGTGTTAGGCACAATCATTCATCCTTGGTTGGTTAGCATTGACTCAGTCAGACCTTACTACCAGAATTCCCAAGAAGTCACTGCTTTAATTTTTATACCTATGTCTTTAGTGATCAATCCACAAAATTATAGAGAAGTTATTGTTGAGCGAGATGGATTACGATTTGAAAGTTGTGAATTTATACCTAATGATGAACTGGTATGGGGCGCTACAGCTCGAATAATGAAGCAATTAGCTCTTTAGTTTTACAAATTTATAATTATGTACCATGCTTAGATGAGGCAAAATTTCTTTTTTCCAGGATCGGATTTATGAAACTATTCGCAATTCTTGTATCTATAATCTGCTCCTCCATATCCTATTCCAATACCTTGGTCATTGGTTCTTCAAAATATAATCCTCCTTTTACATTATGGATTAATAAAGGGAATCATTTTTATGCGTATGGATATGATATAGATTTTATGAGGGAAGTGTGTCGACGTTTGAATTATGTATGTGAATTTAAAGCCTATGGTTTTGATGAGTTATTCGCTGTTTTAAAAGAACATCAAGTTGATTTGGTCATTTCATCCATTATTATAACGAATCGCAGGAAAGAACAATTTGCTTTTAGTATTCCTTATTTAGAAAGTAACGCGCAGTATATTACCAATTCAAATTCATCCATTATGAATTTGGCGGATCTTCATCAGAAAACAGTAGGGGCAAGGCAAGGAACCCCCTATGGCCCTTTAGCCAAAATTGTAACGAATGATAATAGCATTGTTTTTTACGAATCCATCGAGGATATGTTCCTGGCCCTGAAGGATAAAAAAGTAGATGTCTGTATCATGGATTATGAGACTGCCAAAAACTGGTCCGCTTTAAATGCAGGAATATATAAGTTAATCGGAGGAAAAATACCCATAGGAGAGGGGTATGCAATGATGCTTAATTTAGAGCAACAACAATTAAAAGAAAAAATCAACCGAGTTATTCTTGAGATGCAAGAAGATGGTACGTACTTGAGGATATACTCTCAATACTTTTAATAAGGTTTAATTTTTTAAGAGGGCAAAAGCCCCCCCTCAAAAAATTTGAAGTTCCTATGCCGTAACCGTATTTTTAATTGATTCGTCTTTGGTTGGTACTTCTTTAAGCGAGCGCCGCAAAATTTTACCGACATTAGTTTTGGGTAATTCCTTGTAAAACTCCACAATCTTGGGAACTTTATAAGCAGTTAAATGTTCTCTACAATGAGCAATAACTTGCTCTGCAGTGAGTTCAGGATCTTTTTTGACAATACATGCTTTAACACGCTCTCCAGATTCTTCATCAACAACACCAACGACACCCACCTCTAAAACCCCGGGATGCATGCCGATGACTTGTTCTACTTCATTGGGATACACATTAAATCCTGAAACTACAATCATATCTTTTTTTCTATCGACTAAATAAATAAAGCCTTCTTCATCCATTCTAGCAATATCCCCAGTCTTTAAAAAACCATCCTTAGTAAAGACCAATGCGGTTTCATCAGGACGGTTCCAATATCCTGCCATGACTTGCGGACCCTTGATACATAATTCACCGCTGGTACCAATGGGTACTTCCTTTCCATTGTCATCTCGGATAGAAGCGTCCGTTGAGGAAAGGGGTAAGCCAATACTGCCATTATAACCCTCAAGATACATGGGATTGATAGTGGCCGCGGGACTTGTTTCCGTTAACCCATATGCTTCCAATACACGTGTTTTAGTCATTTCAGACCACCGAAGTGATACGCTTTTCTGCAGGGCCATACCACCAGAAAGGGCCAATTTTAATTTACTAAAATCAATTTCTTTAAACTTGGGGTGATTTAACAAAGCATTATATAAGGTATTAACTCCAGTAAATGCAGTAAACCCGCTGTTTTTTATTTCATCAATAAAATGCGCTATATCACGTGGATTGGTGATAAGTATATTTTTAGCACCAACTTTTAAAAATGTAAGGCAGTTCGCGGTAAGTGAAAAAATATGATAAAGAGGCAGGGCGGTTACTATAATATCCTGATCGCTTATGCCTAATGGTGATATCCAAGCATAGGCCTGGAGTACGTTTGCTACCAAGTTACCATGCGTTAACATTGCCCCTTTGGCGACCCCGGTCGTACCGCCGGTATATTGTAAAAAGGCGATGTCGTCATGATTTAGTTCCACGTGATGCAAGGGCGATTGCTTCCCTTCGAGAAGAGCATAATTAAAAGCAACTGCATGTGGAATTGTATACGAGGGTACGAGTTTTTTAATGTATTTAACTACAAAGTTAACTGCTATTCGTTTCAGGAATGGAAATAAATCGCCAATTTCAGTAACAATAACATGCTTTATTGTCGTCAGAGAGGGTAATGCTTTTTCTACTGTTTTAGCAAAATTTGCAAGGACAATAATCACTTCAGCGCCTGAATCATTCATCTGATGAATGACTTCATCACTGGTATATAATGGATTAGTATTAACCACAATATAGCCTGCACGTAAAATAGCAAACAGGGCAACCGGATACTGCAATACATTAGGCATCATAATGGCTACTCTGGCACCTTTTTCCAACCCTAACTGTTGTAAATAGGCAGCAAAATCCCTGCTTAAATGATTCAGCTCAGCATAGGTAATTTCAGTTCCTAAATTCGAGTAAGCAACTCTCTTGGCATATTGGTTACATGACTCTTGAAATAAGGAGACCAGGGATAAGTACTGATTAGGGTCAATTTCATGTGGCACGTTATTTTGATATTGTTCAAACCATCGCTTATCCACTTTGTAATCCTTCTGTTATTGTTTCCCACATGCTAGTATAAACAAAAATATCAGTTATGGATATCATCTAAATGAGTGAAAATATCACAAAAACTCAAGCATTTAAGTTAAAAGGCCGACTTTATACGTTTACTGTTTTACAAATATTAAATACTGATAAAGAAATTTTTTCCCAGCAATTTGCTGAAACAGTGGTTAAAGCCCCCAAATTATTTGAAAGAACGCCAGTAGTTTTTGATTTGTCATTTGTAAATCATTTGGAGTTTGATCTGCAAAGCTTATGCCAAATTGCTCGTGAGCATGGGATGATCCCTGTGGCTATTCAAGGAGGCAATACTCTGCAGGATACCTTGGCTCAATGTCAGGGACTTGCTGTTTTGAATGCTTCAACATCACAAGACAAACCCATCATTGAGCAAAGTATCGAAAATAGTCCAGTTACCGAGTCAGCAAAAACAAAATTATTAACGATGCCGGTTCGTTCAGGTCAACAGGTGGTGGCAAAAGGAACTGATTTAATAGTAACTGCCTCGGTAAGTCACGGAGCAGAATTACTGGCTGATGGGAATATTCATGTCTATGGTGCTTTAAGAGGCAGGGCGCTTGCAGGAATATCTGGGGATTTGGATGCTCGCATTTACTGTCATTCCCTTGAGGCCGAATTGGTATCAATTGCCGGTTTTTATCGTCTAAGTGATGCGATTGAGCCAGTAAATGGACCATGCCAAATTTATTTGCTAAATGAACACATTGTTATTGAGCCTTTATGATAGATGTTGTTTTTATTTCCGATCTTCATTTGCATCCAGAGGATAAAGGCATAAAGTCTCGTTTTGATGAGTTCATTATTTGGGCTAAAAGATCGGTAAACACTATTTATATCCTGGGCGATTTTTTTCATGCCTGGGCAGGTGATGACTCCATGGATGAATGGAGCATGGGGATAGCCAAACAGCTCAAGTCTTTAACGGACGCAGGCATCTCTGTATTTTATATGCATGGTAATCGTGATTTTTTGTTAGGGAATACTTTTGCCCACCATGCAGGTTGGAAGGTTTTATCCGAACCTGCTGTTATTACTTTGGGAAAAGAAACGGTCATGTTGGCGCATGGCGATCGTTATTGTACTAAAGATAAAGCGCATCAGCGATTCAGGTTTTTAACCAGAAACAAGTTGTTTACCCTATTGTTTTTGAGCTTGCCGTTAAAGTATCGTGAACGTTTGGTGGGAAAAGTTCGTGCTCTTAGCCTAAACAATCCAGCCAAATCCATGGAAGAAATGGATGTGGTGCCAGAAGCTGTTATTAAACACCTGTCTCAGCATAAAATAACTACTTTAATTCATGGCCACACCCATAAGCCTGGCGTGACACTTTATAACAAGAATGCCCAGGAATTGAAGCGATATGTGTTAAGTGATTGGGATGACAACCCCCAGCTATTGTGTTATCATAATACAAAGGGGATTTATTTCGCCCAACCCCGGTTTTAGGAGATGAGTAATGTCTACGTATAGTGAAATGAAGGAAGAGCTAGCTAGGATTCGCAAATTAGAGCAACAGAATGCTGATGCAGCAGAAAATAATCGAAAAAGGCAAGAAGATATAGATATCCGCGAGGCTAACCGTGCAGCCGAAATGGATAAGGCGATCAGAAAACAATATCGTAAAGGTGAAAAAGGCGAGGATGTGGCTATTTGGGATGATGCCATACGCCAAGCAGAGCATGCCATCAGTAAAGAGCAAACATCTGTCCATGATTGGCGAAGCTCAATGATAGCCTTATTACAAATGCTTGCTCCTATGGTTAAAGCAATGGATGCCTCATTAAGTGTTCAGATTAGACAGCCACTAAAAGGGGCGCTTGTTGACAATCTCCTTCTTGGTGTAATTTATGACAGAGGGCTTGTAGGGGCTGTCAACGGAGTAAAACATTTGGTTTCTGGTGATAAACCAATCGAATTGCCTGCATTAATACATAAGGTAACATTTACTGATGATAATAAATTGCAAGTAGACAAATTGGTTCGCGCTGATAATCCTGGTGAAATGGCAACACTGGATGTCCTGTTCAAAAAAGGCGTCGTACAGTGGTTAGAAGATAATGGTTATACGCCAGATCCCACAGATGAAGATAAATATGTTGACAGACAAGGGCATCAATTAACTCAAGCTGATTTTGAACGCTTGAAAAATGATCCCGTGGATGGATTTGCGAATTATTTAGAAGAAGAGGCACCTGACTTAACGTTTTCTCCTCGTCCATGATGATGATGGGTATCTCTCATTAATTAGCCATTGTTGCTTGCAACTGTCTCTTGATCACAATTATAGCTTAGACAGAGCAAAAATCTGATGAGCCTTAGGCTTTTCTTGCGCACAAGGATGTGCGCGCAGCTCATAAGCATTCACGGCGTATGTTATTTTTTTAAAATTACGTACTCATTTGCAATGACGAAAATTTGCATCCTCCACAGATTGCAGGTGTAGATTCGTATGAAGCTTAATCCTATTTATATGTGTTTATCTGAGGTGGTAAGGTAGTGGGTATGCCGCTATGGAAACGAAAAACAGTATCGGCAGCCATGATAAAATTATTCTCTATAGATAAAAAAAGATCGAGTCGTTGCTTGATGTCTCCGCCGTATAACTTAGCCAGACCCAGATATTCCTCAAAGTGCCTCGCTTCTGATTTAATTAAGGTACTATAGAATTTTGCTAAATCCCTATCCTCTATATACGGTACTATCGCGTTAAAACGCTCGCATGAGCGGGCTTCAATAATTGCACCTATAATGAGTTGATCACATAATCGTTCGATACCGTCTCTTTTAGTGACTTGCCTATGAAGTGTTGTTGCATATTCTGAGGGTTGTAATGGACCATAAGAGATTTCTTTTTGAATCATGAGGTTAATCACTTTTTCAAAATGAAGTAACTCTTCACGTGCCAAGGGCGACATCACCTCTACTAATTCTTTTCGTTCTGGATATTTGCTAATAAAGTTAATTGCTGTTGCTGCCGCTTTTCGCTCGCAGTGCGCATGATCCAATAACAGAAGCGGAAGATGAGCTGCTGCATAACTTAACCAGGGCTCCGGGGTTTTTATTTGCAGAAAATCATGTAACATTTGTAAATCTACATCTAATCGTTTTACCATCAGGAAAATACACTATACTTTCAAATAAATTGTCTTATATCACAGACTTTAAAAAAATTAAATTGGATGAGCAATGAAAGACAAGCAAATAGACGATGAGTTGAGCCAGTGGTTTTCAACCTATGGGATGATTACTGCCGAGCGTATATTGGGCACATATCAAATGATTATCCCCCAAACGGAGCTTTTAGAGGCCATTAAAAGCCCTTTCAGTTTTTACCATCAGATACTACAAGTACCTTTAAAAAATGTTCTTAACGGAATCGTACTGCAACAAGCAAATGATTATCATGTTTATGCTCAGAAGCTATTTATTGATTATCTATTATCGGGTGAAACCTCTAAGGGAGAAGAAGCTCAGGGGGCTTTAACCCGAGAATCGATGGAAGATGAACGAAAGGCGTTAGTGACTTTAGGTGATGACTTCCATCATAAACAGTTAGCACATGATGCATTAATAGCAAGCAGTCAATCTGTTTTAATGAAAATAACTAAAGAATGGAGAGTCGCCCTGGAATCTGGAATTAAACTAGTCAGTAGCACCTTAACGAGTAATAATTTTGAGAATAAAAAAAGTTTGATCCGAAGAGGAGTAACACACGCATTAATACATTGTGATCTAATCAGCTCTCAATCTTTAGATAATAAATATCTTTTTATAGAAAAGATGAATGAAATTGTGAAAGTTGAGCTGACCCAGGGATTAAAGGAACAATTGCTTGGTAATCTGTCAGATCTGCTCAATATTACAATTAGTACTAATAGTAAAATCAGTGAATTTTTGGAACGAGCAATTGAAATGAGTGAACAAGCTCGCTCCTATCGCGCACAGTTTTTTGACACGATTATTCGCGTTACCGAGTTAATCAAACTGTTGCCCGAATATAAGATTGACCCTGTTCAGGATGCAATTAATAGAGAGCCATTACATTTTGATAAGACGATTGGGGAGGCTTAAATTTGCCGTATGAACAGGGTAAACTCATACTGGACAGTATTTAAATACTCATCATGCCAGATTCCGCGCTTTATACACGGAATCTGGCTATAATTACACTTTGTAAAAAAATAGATGAGCCCGTCCTCTGTCATCATGAATTTATATTAGCCAGATGCCTATTTTTTAATGTATAATAATGCCCTTTATACTAACCCTCCCTGGAGCGCATGATGGCAAAAGAATTAACCCTGTCTATTATTAAACCTGATGCTGTAGCTAAATCTGTAATTGGTCAAATCTACAGCCGTTTTGAAAATGCTGGTTTAACTGTAGTTGCAGCAAAAATGGCCCAACTATCCCAAGAGCAAGCAGAACGTTTTTATGAAATTCACAAAGAACGTCCTTTTTTCAAAGACTTAGTTAATTTTATGATTTCTGGTCCCGTAATGATCCAGGTATTACAAGGCGAAAATGCCGTAGCTAAAAATAGAGACATCATGGGAGCTACTAATCCTAAAGAAGCTGCACCTGGAACGATACGTGCTGATTTCGCTGATAGTATTGACGCAAATGCTGTACATGGTTCTGATAGTTTAGAAAATGCAGCTCGTGAAATTGCTTTTTTCTTTGAGCCTCATGAAGTTTGCGCTAGATAAGATTGTTTGGAGTGAGCATGTCTGACCAAAAAGTTAATCTGTTGAATTATAATTATCAGCAGTTAAGAGAATTGCTGACGTTGTGGGGGGAAAAGCCCTTTAGAGCGCAGCAGTTAATTCAATGGATTCATCAGGCTGGTTTAACTGAATTCACTCAAATGACCAATTTAGGGAAAGCTTTGAGAGAAAAGCTTTCCCGCTTATCTTTTATAGGGTTACCTGAAATCGTAACCTGTCAAAAATCAGCTGACGGTACCCATAAATGGTTATTGAAGCTGGAATGCGGCAATTGTATAGAAACCGTATTTATCCCTGAAGCTAACCGCGGTACACTTTGCGTCTCATCACAAGTAGGTTGTGCTTTGAATTGTTCTTTTTGCTCTACTGCAAAACAAGGCTTTAATCGTAATTTGTCTACTGCAGAAATTATTGGACAAGTATGGCTAGCTGTAAGAGAATTATCGCTTAATCAAGGCGCTCATGATAAAAAGGTAACTAATGTTGTCATGATGGGCATGGGTGAGCCTTTGCTTAATTTTGATAATGTAGTATCTGCCATGAACATTATGATGGATGATTTTGGCTATGGACTCTCAAAACGCCGTGTGACCTTAAGTACCTCTGGAGTGTTGCCGGATTTAGAGCGTTTAAGAACAGTCAGTCCTGTGGCTTTAGCCGTATCGCTTCATGCTCCTAATGATGAATTACGAAATGAATTGGTGCCAATCAATAAAAAATATCCTTTAAAGCAACTCATGGCACTTTGTAAAACCTATTTTAAAGACGAACCTCGCAGAAAAGTAACCTTTGAGTATGTCATGTTAAAAGGGGTTAATGATCAAATGGAGCATGCTACGCAGCTGATTAAACTACTTCGAGACGTTCCTGCAAAAGTAAATTTAATTCCATTTAATCCTTTCCCAATGACACAATATGAGCGTTCTTCACAAGCCACTATTGATGCGTTCAGAGATCGACTGATTAGTAATGGCATTAATACGATTACACGCAAAACTCGTGGTGATGATATTGATGCTGCCTGTGGCCAATTAGCTGGGGAAGTTAAAGACAGAACAAGTCGTTCACAAAGGTGGCAAAAACTTCATTTTATCCCCAAAATTAATCAAACAGATGATATTGCCATTCCTGCAGATTAATTAGTTTTAGAAATGAGATGACAAATCATTTTTAATTTTTCAGTAAGCGGTTATAATGCAAAATCATTTCTAATCTCAAGTGGTAATCGTGCTAAAAGCTTTACGGTTCTTGATAATAATGACTTGCCTGTTTTTATTGGCCTGTCAGAATACTAAAACAAATCAAGAACAAACCAGTAAAAAGCCTGATCTTGGCAAGGCAGCCTCGTTTAATGTGCAATTAGGCTTAGGTTATTTAAAACAAGGTGATAGGCCAAGGGCAAAAAAGAAACTTCTTACCGCTCTGGAGCAAGAACCAAATTCACCAGATGTTAATGCCGCAATAGCGTATTATTTTGAGCAGACCAGCGAGTTAGAACAGGCCAAGAAATACTATTTAAAAGCAATTTCTTTATCCTCAAATGGTGGAGCTCAACTTAATAATTACGGAACATTTTTGTGTCGTCAAGGGCAGTACAAAAAAGCAGAAACTTATTTTTTAAATGCAGTTAAAGACGAACAATATGTCCATACCGCTGGGGCATATGAGAACGCAGGTCTTTGTGCTCAGGCTATTCCTGATCTCGAGAAAGCCAAGTTATACTTTACGAATGCATTAAATCAGGATCCATCCAGAAGAGTGTCCCTTTATGAGTTAGTTCGAATAGAAAGTAAAGAGGGGCACGATACTGAGGCTCTAGAGCTGATGCAGAAACATCCTGATTTGGTTTTAAATGATATGATATTTTTATCGTTAGCTAAAGAGATTGCTAACAAAGCAGGGAAGTATGATATAGCTTCGGAATATGAAAATAACTTTAAAAAAATGGATCCGCAGACTGATAATAGTGGAGTAAATAATGAATACAACACCCTCAATGGATGAAGTAAATAATCCTGAAATTAATAACCCAGGAATACAACTTTCAAGTATACGTCAACAAAAAGGTTATTCAATCGAATATGTTGCCAGTAAATTACATTTACGAGCTCGTATTATTGAGTTAATTGAAAATGGTGAGTTTAACTTATTACCCGAACCTGTTTTTGTAAAAGGGTACTTACGCGCTTATTCCAAGCTCTTGGGTGTTTCTCCTGATCCTTTTCTCGCTGTATTTAATACCCAATACATATTTGAAAAAAAACCGGAGCGTGCTTTATGGCAAAGTAAACGAGAATCACATAAAGCAGAACATATCATCCGTTGGTTCACTGTAGTATTTGCCCTGGGAGTTATGGTAGCAGTAGGTGTCTGGTGGCAAAAAAATCGAGACAGTCAACCCGTATACTCAGCCCGGAAGACTGCAACTGATTTATCTCTAAATCAAAGCACTACTGAGCTTAAACTGACTGATTTATCCAAGATGCAATCGTTATTGACTCCTGGTACTCACATGTCACCATTGGAGAAAGAAGGTGGCTGAGCGAATTCAAGCAATCCGGGGAATGAATGATATATTGCCAGACAGGACCTCGATGTGGCGATATGTAGAGCAAAATTTTGTTGATTGTCTTTCACGATACGGTTATCAGGAAATACGTTTCCCCATTATTGAAAGTACCCAGTTATTCAAACGAACTATTGGGGAAGTTACAGATATAGTAGAAAAAGAAATGTACACGTTCAATGATCTCAATGGGGATAGCTTAACCCTTAGACCGGAGGGGACTGCTGGATGTGTGCGGGCTTGTTTGGAAAATGGTTTGTTACATAATCAACAGCAAAAGCTATGGTATATGGGACCGATGTTTCGTCATGAACGCCCTCAGAAAGGTAGATACCGCCAATTTACCCAGTTTGGCGTTGAAGCTTTTGGTATGTCGGATTCAACGATAGAACTGGAGTTGATCTCGATCTGTCGAAGATTATGGACGCAACTGGGTTTTGCTGATTCAGTTGAATTACAAATTAATACTTTAGGTGAGTTATCTGAACGACACCGGTATAAACAAGTATTAGTAGAGTATTTGCGTGATCACTTTGATGAGTTGGATGAGGACAGTAAGAAACGATTAGAGAGAAATCCTTTGCGGATTCTTGATAGCAAGAATCCTGATTTACAACAATTAATCGCCAATGCCCCCAAACTGATTGATGTTTTAGAAGAAAAAAGTCGGGATCATTTCCAGTCATTTTGTGCGGGATTGAGTGCCTTAGAGATACCTTATATCATTAATCCTTTTTTAGTGAGAGGTCTGGATTATTATGGACATACTGTTTTTGAATGGGTTACTGATAAATTAGGAAGTCAGGCTACAGTGTGTGCAGGTGGCAGGTATGACCTATTGGTAGAACAGCTTGGAGGGGCGTCTACACCTGCAGCTGGGTTTGCTTTGGGTATAGAAAGAATTCTTCTCTTGATGGAAACCTTAAATTTATCAGAAAAAAATACTAACAAAGAGTCTGTATTTATAATAGCTACAAATGCCCAGGCCGTGTTAAGCGGATTAGTGATCGCGGAAGCAATTCGTAATGCCAATCCAACTATTGAAATAATAACCAATACAGCTGGTGGCAGTTTTAAAAGTCAGTTTAAGAAAGCGGATAAAAGTGGGGCTAGATTAGCTTTGATTTTAGGTGAAGATGAGATTGCGAATCAACGCGTTAGTATTAAAGATTTGCGCCAAGAAGTCGAGCAAATCACTGTTGAGCAAAGTAATATCAATCAATTTTTACACGATTATTTAGGATAAGTGCGGGAGCGGATTATGTCAGTATATATGACGGAAGATGAACAATTAGAAGTAATGAAAAAATGGTGGAAACGTTACGGCAATATGGTAACTGTTTTTTTGTCACTGATTCTCCTTTGTATTGCTGGATATAGGTATATGCACTGGCATCATGATAAATTAACGCAACAGGCATCGGTTACATATGAAAATATGATGGTTGCATTATCAAATCAGAATATAAAATCAGTACGATCTTATGCGAATGAATTAATCAAGGATTATGGGCACACTGTATATGCAGATGCAGCTCATATGACCCTTGCAAAAATTTATGTTTCCAAAAATAAGCTGGAACAAGCTAAGGATGAGTTATCGGTTGTAGCCAATAAGAGCAATATGCCTGCCCTGAAGCAAGTAGCCAAGATTCGTATTGCACGCATATTAGCAGCAAAGAAATCCTATTCAAATGCCTTGAGCGAGTTGAGCACCATTGATGATGAAACTTATTTGCCTGTCATTAATGAATTAAAAGGTGACATTTATGGTGCAACTGGACAGTACCAGGACGCGATTGCGGCATATCGTTTAGCTATAGATGAGGTAAAAACGAATGGAATGGGTAATTTATTTTTAGAAATGAAAACAAATGAATTAGCGATGAAAACTCAATCTATGATTTCTGATAATAAAAAAATACAGTCTACTTAATTTTTAGATAATAAGGTTTTAGTTTTATGAAAATTAGATTATTAGCGTTATTTATATGTTCCCTGATTCAGGGGTGTTCTCAAGTTGATGATTATATGCTGGGCAAGGATAACACTCCTAAACCAAAAAATTTAAAGCAAATTGAACCACAACTTAAAGTATCCCAAAATTGGAGTGCGCCGGTTGGAAAAGCTCATAAAACCAAAGAATACTTAAAACTTAAGCCAGTAATTCGTGGTGACATCATTTATACCGCTGATGTAAGCGGCTTAATTCAGGCAGTGAATAAAAATGATGGTCAAATCAAGTGGTCCACCCAGTTAAAACACGGTATTGTGAGTGGACCAAGTGTATCAGAGGGATTTATCGCAGTTGGAACTAATGCCTCCACTGTTGCCTTGTTAAACCAGACAGACGGTAAAGAGTTATGGCAAAATAAAGTTTCTGGCGAGGTTTTATCTTCGCCGGCATTGTCTCATCAAAAAGTAATTGCAAAGACGATTGATGGGAAAGTATTTGCCTTTGATGCCGTTAATGGAAAACAATTATGGACAGCTGAGCATGGTTCACCTAGCCTGGTTCTAAAAGCAAGCTCCTCCCCAATCATAGTAGATAATTTAGTTCTTATCGGCTTTTCTGATGGGCAACTAGATGCGTTGGAGCTACAAACTGGCCGTCTGGTTTGGCAGCGCAGTATTGCCTATGCTACTGGAGCAAGTGATGTGGAGCGTTTGGTAGATATCGATTCTGATCCTATAGTAAAAGATAAAGTTGCCTATCTGGCCAGTTATCAGGGATACATAGGTGCCTTATCGCTTACGGACGGTCAATTTATCTGGCGAAAGCCGGGTTCAGTATATAAAAACATGGTGTTAAGCTCCAATACCTTATATTTGACTGATAGTAATGATGTCATTTGGTCTTTAGATAGACATACTGGCCATGTTAATTGGAAACAAACCGCATTAAAAGCACGAGGTCTTACTGAGCCAGTTCTTATTGGTCATGATCTGGTTGTTGGAGACAAAACAGGATATCTACATTTTATCGGATCGCAAACGGGTGAATTATTGGCACGTTCGCAATTATCTGGCGGAGTAGCTATATCTCCAAATGTAGTTGGAAAAAAACTGTATGTATTAACCGACAATGGAATGCTCAATCAATTATCTGTGAGTTAATTAATGATCCCTGTTATTGCCCTTGTTGGGCGCCCAAATGTAGGAAAATCGACACTATTTAATAGACTGACGAAAACACAGGATGCTCTTGTTGCTGATTTTCCTGGATTAACTCGTGACAGGCAGTATGGACAAGCTCAATACAACGATAGGCCTTTTATTGTAGTTGATACTGGCGGAATTGGAGTTGATGATATTGCTGTTGATAGTTTGATGTCAAAACAATCAGCAATTGCCTTAAATGAGGCGGATGTCGTACTTTTTATAGTCGATGGTCGATCCGGTCTAACGGGTATCGATGAAAATATTGCTAATAATTTAAGAAAGCTTAATAAAAAAATTCATCTGGTTGTCAATAAAACCGAAGGATTGGATGATGATATAGCTTGTTCTGACTTTCAATCCCTAGGGATTGTAGATGTACACTCCATTTCAGCATCACATGGTAGCGGTATCAGTACCTTACTGGAATTGGTACTAACCCCGTTTAGTTCTGAAATCGAGGACCTAACGAATGACAATGCAATTAAGATTGCTTTTGCAGGCCGTCCAAACGTTGGAAAATCAACCTTGATAAACCGAATTTTAGGTGAGGAAAGAGTCGTTGTTTATGATATGCCTGGAACTACCCGTGACAGTATTTCGATCCCTTTTGAAAGAGATAACCAACATTATGTCCTTATAGATACGGCAGGGGTGCGACGCCGGTCACGGGTAGATGAAAAAATTGAAAAATTCTCTGTAATCAAAACATTACAGGCGATAAAAGAATCCAATGTTTGCTTGCAACTCCTTGATGCTAATGAAGGTATCACTGATCAAGACATGAATTTATTGGGTTTTATTATCGAATCAGGTAAGGCCTTGGTTATTGCAATTAATAAATGGGATGGATTGGATGAAGAGCACAAAGAAAGAGTAAAAGATGAATTATCCAGAAGATTGCATTTTGCCAATTTTGCCAAAATAAGATTTATATCAGCCTTACACGGAAGTGGCGTAGGTGGATTATTTAAAGATATAAATGAAGCCTATGCTTCAGCAACACAATCATTTTCTACGCCCAGATTAACTCGGTTGTTACAGGATATCAGTACAAAACATACTCCTCCTTGTGTTAATGGCCGTCGAATTAAGTTAAGGTATGCTCATATTGGTGGACATAATCCGCCGGTCATTGTAATTCATGGCAACCAATTAAACGAACTTCCAGAAAGTTATAAGCGCTACTTAAATAATGAGTTTATTAAACATTTGGAGTTGGTTGGAACTCCTTTAAAAATCGAATTTAAAGGTGGAGATAATCCTTTTGCAGAGAAAAAAAATAAATTATCCCAAAGGCAAGTGAACAAAAAAAGACGATTAATGAAGCGAGTTAAAAGTAAAAAATAATTAACTTATTAGGGATTCTGTGAAGAACCCCTAATAGGTAGTCTTTCTTTGTAAAACCGTCCTCCAGAAGTCTGTTTAAATGGTCTCAAGTTCTGCATCCTTATACGCCAAGCAACACAAGGATGTAGTATTCATGCGTAAAGATGACATTGCAAAAATAGTACTGAAAGAAGATAGTCCCTTAATTGATAACTCGGAATCTAAATATAATAACTAGGGAAGTATTTACCTAATAATTATTTTTAACAAACGTTAAGTTTAAGTTTGAACTACATTGGTATAAGAAGTTAGTTGTCGGTGTTCTAAGGAATAGGGTTTAACTGAAAATCTTAGCGAAGCAATCCAGAACGATGCTTCGCTGAACATCTGATCTTGATTGCTCCCTTTTGTTTACAATGACGACTATTTTCTAGCTGGTTTCAAAGAAATGACCTATCCCGTGTGAACACTTTGAGAACAAGTTTAAACTCTTAATGTTAATACATCACAGGGTGCATGATTTACCGTTGCATTTGCCGTACTTCCCAGAAAAGAGTGCAGACCCGTGGATGCATGGCTGCCAATAATAATAAGCTCACAGCGTAACTCTTTAACTTTATTAAAGATGTGTTCCTTTACTGAGCCAATTTCTACAAATTGGTGTTTAACGGGTATATTAAGCGTTTCACCAATAAGAGATAAAACTGTTTGGGCATCATCTTTCGCTGGTTTAGCTAACTCAGTGAAGCCAAGTCCTTGAGCCAGCTGGATGCTTGCCGGAAATTCGATAACATGCAAGAGATAAAGAGTTGCATGAAATTGTTTTGCAATGGCAGAAGCTTTTTTAGTGAGATGACTGTGTTCATTGAGTAAGTCTGTGGCAAATAAAATATTGGTGTACATAAATACCCCTTCTTAAATAGAATCATTAAGTTATAGTGTAGTAGATCCTTTGATTAGAGTGTTAACTTGGTAACTTAATATTTGGATTTATTTCTAAAAGAGGAAAAAGAACGAAGTCTCTTGATTGCATATAAGGATGTGGAATCTTAAGTTTTTTGGTATTAATACTTCTATTGCCATACAGGATAATATCAATATCAAGAGTTCTTGGCCCCCAAGGTTTCTTTCTTATTCGTCCCTGATTAGTTTCAATTTTTTTACAACAATTTAATAGCATTGAAGGCGACAAAAGAGTCGTAATCTCGACTATTGCATTACAAAAATCCTGTTGAACCTGTAGCCCCCATGCCTGATTCCAATATAAGCTTGAAATTCTAGTCACCGAGGTAGACGGCATGTTGCTAATGGACTTTATGGCCTGTCTGATTTGACGCTCAGGAAATTTTTGATTAGATCCCAAGCCTAAATAGCATAAATTCATTTAATAACTTTAGGTTTTCGTCTGCGTCTGGGTTTTGCAGGAGCAGCGGGAGTGATCAGAGCAATCATTTGAGCTTGTTCTGTTTCATCTACCTCTTGAAACGTTGTCCACCATTGAGCAATTTCCATGGACTCATCACCCGATAGTGCTCTCAAGGCCATAAAATCAAAGGCTGCTCTAAAGCGAGGATGTTGGAGGAGGTTGTATGCTCTTCCCCCCAGTCTTTTACCAAAACGGTATTGTAATAACCATATTTCCCTTACCACTTGAGTATAGCGTTTAGGGATGGAAATAATTTTATTTTGTTCCGCAATGACTAAAGACATCGCTTTTTCTATAGCTGGTAATGGGTCTAATCCAGAACTTTGTAATTTCTTAGATAATTCTATCATAGGGAACCATAACAACACTGCAAATAAAAATGCCGGTGTAACTGGTTTGCCATCACGAATTCGTGTATCAGTATTTTCTAATGCAATGCCAATTAAGGCATTTACAGGGTACTCGCTCTCTAATAAAGAGGCTGTTTGGGGGCATAAGTAATGGAATAATTCATATTGAATCAAAAGTCTTTGAACAGTTTCTGCCTCACCACATTGATATAGTTTGGTTATCTCATCAAATAGGCGCGAGTTAGAGACATGCGTAATCAATGAGCTGATTTGAGGAAAAGGCGCTTCAGTCTCTGGGGCCAGTTTAAAATGCAATTTAGCGCTAAATCTCACAGCACGTAGCATACGCACAGGATCTTCTGTATAACGAGTAACAGGATCTCCGATCATGCGAATTAGCTGTTTCTCAACGTCTTTGACTCCCCCGGTGAAATCAATTATGGAAGAATCACTGATATTGTAGTAAAGAGAATTGATAGTAAAATCTCGGCGCCAGGCATCCTCGTCAAGAGAGCCATACGCATTATCTCGAACTAACATTCCGCGTTCATTAGTCTGTTGACTTGAGTCAACCGCATCATGGCCACGAAAAGTTGCTACTTCGATAATTTCTCTGTGAAATAAAATATGAACAAGTTTGAATCGACGGCCAATGATTCTACCATTGCGAAATAAATTCTTTATTTCATTAGGAGTAGCGTTGGTTGCGACATCGAAGTCTTTAGGGGCTTTATGAAGCAATAGGTCACGTACACTCCCACCGACAAGATATGCCTGAAAGCCACCACTAATTAGGCGATTAAGCACCTTGATAGCATTGTTGCTAATGTCCGCTTTGGATATAGAATGTTTATTTCTAGGAATTATATAAGCTGAGTCAACAGGAAGTTTAGGTCCTCTGTTTTTTTTTAACAGCTTTTTGATAAATTTGATGATTGTTGTTTCTCACTTGATAAATTAGTCAGAAATAATTATAACGAAGCAAATGAATAAAGTGAATCATTTACCTTTACAAATATTTTAGAGACAATGGATTTTTACAATTTATCTTAGGATAATACATGGATTTTATTGATATCAGCTTGAGTTTAATTGCTCTAATCATTCTGGAAATTGTTTTAGGCATAGATAATTTGGTTATTTTATCTATTTTGACTGAAAAACTCCCTAAGGAAAAAAGAAAAAAAGCCCGACGGTGGGGGCTGACGTTTGCCTGGGTAACTCGCTTGATGCTATTAGGCTCAGCAGTATATATGGTTAAATTAGTAAAACCATTAATTACAATAGGTAGTTTTACCTTTTCTGCTCGAGATCTATTCTTATTTTTAGGTGGTGCATTTTTAGTATGGAAGTCTACTGACGAAATTCACAAGGATGTAATGGACGAACCTCCTGTAACCCCTATATCCTCCAAAAAATATGCTGCAGCCACTTTTAGAAGTGTTGTTCTTCAAATAGCCATACTGGATATTATATTTTCCCTGGATAGTGTTTTAACTGCTGTAGGATTAACCTCCAGATTTTGGGTAATGGCGATCGCCATTACGTGCGCGATTCTTATTATGATATATGCTAGCGAGCCTGTAAGTGAATTTATAAGCACACACCCCACTATAAAAATGCTTGCTCTCAGTTATTTAATTTTAATTGGTATGGTATTGATCGCAGACGGTTTTTCTTTTCATATACCCCGGGGGTACTTATACGTTGCTATGGGATTCTCCTTAGGAGTTGAATCTTTAAATTTAGTAAAAAGTGCACGAAAGAAACGCCTGAATAATTCGAGGAAGTAATTATGTTGTTTGTCAAAGCATTTCATATTATTACGCTTGTAGCATGGTTTGCTGGCTTGTTTTATTTACCTCGATTATTTGTATATCACGCCGACACCAAGGACAGCATTAGTCTTGAACGATTTAAGGTAATGGAAAGACGGCTATATTATGGGATTACCTGGCCTGCAGCTATAGCAACAACGTTATTGGGGGTATGGTTAATTTGGTACAATCCAGCTTATTATTTAAAAGCGGCTTGGATGCATGCTAAATTGAGTTTAGTATTTTTAGTATGGGTTTTTCATTTATTTTGTGGCCATTATCTTAAATTATTTTCTGCAGATAAAAATGTTAAAACCACTCGGTTTTTTCGTTTCTTTAATGAAATGCCCACTTTATTGCTTGTGGGCATCGTATTATTGGTTGTTATCAAGCCATTTTGATTCTAATCCATTTCAACCATATCAAAATCTTCTTTGCCAGCACCACAATCAGGACAGAACCAATTTTCAGGTACATCAGCCCAGAGTGTACCTGGTTCTATTCCATCTTCTGGCCATCCTTCCGCTTCATCGTAAATAAATCCGCAAATAACACAAATGAACTTTTTATATTCTTGCATAACTATACTCGTTTCCAAAAACGGGTAATTTATCTATTGTAGGACATTATGTAAAGTTAAACCTCAATTATTGCCATTTATTTTTGCCAAATGAGTCAAAGGAAGGTACTATTGGCTCACAAAAAAATCTTAACTTCAGTAGCGCATAAGCTGATGATATATCTGGGATACGTCATCTCGAACATAGTTGGATTATTGAACAGTTACTTAATAATCACTTTTACCAGAGTCTAATGCTCAGATATCTTCGATATCCAGTCGGTCTTTTAAAGTCGGACTGGCAGCAGGCTCTACTGAATTATTATCTACTAACCAGGAATGGATTATGACTCGATCTGCCGATTTATTTCATCAAGCCCAGGCGGTAATACCCGGAGGTGTTAATTCGCCTGTACGTGCGTTTAAAGGGGTAGGTGGGGACCCTGTTTTTTTTAAACAAGGAAAGGGGGCCTATCTTACTGATGTAGATAATCATGAATACATTGACTACGTCGGTTCATGGGGCCCCTTAATTCTTGGACATTGTTATCCTGCTGTTATAGATGCTGTGGATAAAGTGCTTCATAGTGGGATGAGTTTTGGAGCTCCGACGGAGCTTGAGGTGCAATTAGCCCAAAAAATCATTTCCTTAATGCCATCTATTGAAAAAGTACGCATGGTAAATTCGGGTACAGAAGCAACAATGACCGCAATCAGGTTGGCACGTGGCTTTACTAATAGGGATAAATTTATTAAGTTTAACGGGTGCTATCACGGGCATAGTGACAGTTTACTCGTAAAGGCTGGCTCTGGTCTTCTTACCTTAGGGATCCCATCTACTCCAGGTATACCGGGTAGCATAACGGAACATACGTTAACCGCGGATTTTAACGATCTGGATCAAGTAGCTCAACTTTTTGAAAGGTATCCTGATGATATTGCGACAATCATTGTAGAGCCTGTAGCTGGGAATATGGGTTTTATATTACCTAAACCTGAGTTTTTAAAAGGTTTGCGGCAATTGTGCGATCAATACAATGCACTATTAATTTTTGATGAAGTAATGACAGGTTTTAGAGTGGGTCTTAATGGAGCACAAGGCATTTTTGAGGTTACTCCAGACCTTACGACTTTGGGTAAAGTAATCGGCGGTGGAATGCCAGTGGGTGCTTTGGGGGGCAAGGCTGAAATAATGTCCTTCCTGGCACCGGAAGGCCCCGTATATCAAGCCGGAACTCTATCTGGAAATCCCTTAGCTATGGCGGCAGGGTTAACAACCTTACAGGAAATTGAGAAGGCTGGATTCTTCGCTCAATTAAATAAGACCACCCATTCTTTGACTCAGGCTTTATCTTCTGTTGCCGAAAGCTTGAACATTCCCCTATTTACTGCATCTTTAGGTGGCATGTTTGGCTTTTGTTTTACTGATAAAAAATCGGTTAATAACTACGCAGAGATAGCTTCTTCAGATGAAGTTGTATTTAAAAAATTCTACCACGGAATGTTAAAACAAGGTGTCTATTTTGCACCATCCATGTATGAGGCAGGATTTGTATCCAGTGCTCATAGTGAAGTTGAAATTAAGAAAACTGAAAAAGCTGCAGAAAAAGTACTGACTCAAATAAAACAAGATAGATAAACCCTTAACGGGCAACACTGCTCATAGTCGTCGAGCAAGGTAAGGTGGGAGCCAGGTTTAAAAATTAACCGTTGTTGTGAGTGAGGCGTATTAATCCAGTACGATTGTTCGATCAAAACTCCGTTCTGGATTGCGGTGCTGTACTCGCAACCTGATGTAACCACGAATTTTCGTGGGTAAAGAATAGATACAGGGTCATTTTTTCTCTTTTTATCGCAAAAAATCAAATGGGTTTCGTGTCCTATGGATCCCCCTGGATACTGCAAGTACGGTACGTAGGCATTAAGTATCAGTACGCAGATATTAAGTATCAAATTAGTTCTCAAATGTTTATATGACAATTTCGTGGGAATACGTCACCTCGTAACGACGGGATTTGCAGAGCCTCTTTTCCCCGCTTACTGAATATTGTCATATCTAAAAGCCATTTATTGGGTGCTAAAATAACCATTTTATTGTTCGTAAATAATTTATAAAATACTAGACAGTAATTTTTCTCCATGTCATATTCGAAAAGAACTGTGCTAGCAAAGGAAGGCATAATATGTCGAGATTGAGTAGCAAAAAAGAGTTTTGGTATTCAATGCCACATGGAATTGTGGCACTTTTTTTCATACAGGTCTTTTCTACTCTTAGTTTTAGTGTTCTTTATTCCACGCTTGTTTTGTATATGAAAGGTAAATTAGGTTTACCTGTTAGTACAGCGAATAGCATTATGGGTGTATTCATTGCCTTTAATTTCGCGCTGCATTTACTTGGGGGCTTATGGGGCGGACGGTTATTATCCAATCGCTCCTTATTTTGTGTAGGAATGATTGCCCAGGTTACAGGTTGTGTTTTACTCTCAGTCGGCGACCTGACTTTTTTATATTATGGTTTGGCGGCATTTCTGACTGGTTCCGGTTTAAATGTAACTTGTGTGAATTGCATGCTCACTCAACGATTTTCTCCGGAGGATACCCGCCGAGAGACTGCATTCCTGTGGAACTATGCAGGCATGAATATTGGTTTTTTTGTAGGATTTACGCTCAGTGGGGTGTTTCAACTAACGCAAAATTATCAGCGACTTTTTCTACTCAGCAGTTTGGGTAATTTAATTGCGTTAATTATTTGCCTTTATTGTTGGCATCAATTATCTGACAAGGATACTGCTTATTCCCGAAAAGAAAAGTCTCTACAAAAAAAAGCCACTTTTTGGGGAGTAGGGTTCATTTTATTACTCCCTTTTTTATTAAGCCAGCTATTACAATACGCTGATTGGGCTAATAAATTAGTCATCGTCACCGCGGTGGCTATGTTATTACTTATTTTATTTATTGCTCGCCAGCAACCTGCTAAAGATGCAAGGGATAAAATCCATGCTTTTGCGATTCTCATGATTTTTGGAACGGTTTTCTGGATGTTATATCAAATTGGCCCCATGGGATTGACTGTTTTTATTGACCATAATGTGAAAAGAGAATATGCCAATTGGATTATTCCTCCACAATGGTTTCAGAATATTAATACTTTATCTATAGTAATTGGAGGACCACTGCTAGGATTCCTCTTTAATAAAATGCGGAAGAATGGAATTCAAATCAATATCCCTTCTCAGTTTGCTATGGCCTTGCTTTTTATTGGTCTTGCTTTTGTCATATTACCTATAGGTATTGCCTATGCTAATTCTGAGGGCATGGTTAGTCCCAGCTGGATAGTTATCAGTTATATTTTACAGAGTATGGGTGAGCTTTTAATATCGCCTATTGGTTATGCTATGATTGGCTATTTGGCCCCTGCATCAATGCAAGGAATTATGATGGGAATGTGGATGCTCAACACCGGTGTGGGTGCAACATTATCAAGCTATAGTTCTAATTTAATGATAACTGGTTCTGAAAATAGCTCACCCATACTCACTAATGTGGGTTATAGCCATGTGTTTTTGATGCTGGGTTTATTTGCGATCGGCTCCTCACTTATCCTTTTTATGTTGGTTGCTAAATTGAGAACATTGATGCGGGAAAAAAAATTGGACATGATCAGAGAATCCAATTTAACCCCTACTGAACGAGTGCTTTTATGTGAGTAGTCCTTTCATACCTATTAAAGCGGCAGATCTTGATTGGCGAGATGGGTTGCCATTTTCTACTTTATATAATGAGGCTTATTTCTCTGTTGAAAGGGGGATGAAGCAAAATCATTATGTATTTATTGAAGGTAATGACTTAATTAATCGCTGGTTAAACCTGCCTGATGGCTCCATTATTTTCAATATTGCAGAAACAGGTTTTGGTATTGGCTTAAATTTTCTTCTTACCTGGCAGTTGTGGGAGCAATATGCGCCATCAACAGCCCGGTTACATTTTGTTTCCTGTGAAAAACACCCATTGAAGATTGCAGATTTGAGAAGGTGCTTAAGTCTTTGGCCAGAATTGACTGTGCATGCTAATCAACTAATAGATAATTATCCTGTATTAACTCCCGGGTTTCACCATTTATCGTTTAGCAACGGTCGTGTGACCTTAACGTTAATGCTAGGTGATGCACTAGAAAGTTATGAACAATTATTAATTTGTGGCGAATCAACGTTAGAATCGGATTTACGAACTACGTATATTGATGCTTGGTATTTAGATGGATTTTCTCCTAAAAAGAATAAAAGCATGTGGACAGAATCACTACTAAGGGTTGTCGCTCTGCTTTCAAAAGAAGGGACTACAATGGCCACCTCCACTGCGGCAGCTTCTGTTAAATCGGTAGTAAGTGACGTTGGCTTTATTGTAGCGAAAAAGAAAGGGTCTGGCCAAAAGAGTCATATGATGAGTGGTTATTTCAGAAAAAACGCTCCATTCAGACTAAAAACACGAAATACCCCCTGGCATATAGGTACTCCTGTAAAACAAAATCAAAAATCAGCACTCATACTAGGTGCGGGTCTGGCTGGCTGTTATACGGCTTATTCGCTTGCCCGGAGAGGCTGGCAGGTAACTCTTATAGAAGAATTGGAAGCGGCAGGAAAGGGAGGATCGGCCAATCAACACGCTATTTTATTTCCCAAACTGTCTGCGTATAAATCCCCGTTAACCCAATTTATGTTATCTGCTTTTTTATATGCAAATCAGATGTATGCGAACATATTAAATCAATTAAAAATAGGCGAATTAAAAGGCTCTTTATTACTTGCTCATAATGAAAAGGAGAAAAAGGCTCACCAGAGTTTAGCCGATTGGCTTCTCCATTATCCTGAATTAGGTGAACTGGTAAATGCACAGCGTGCTTCAGCGCTCACCGGGCTACCTTTAGATGACAAAACAGGATTATTTATCCCCTTGTCAGGATGGATTAACTCACCTGCTTTATGTCAGGCCTTAATCAAAAGCGATAGAATCACTTTGTTAAGCAACTATAAAGTGGATTCTTTAGTTTTTGATAATTCACAATGGATGATTCAGGATATTAAAGCCCCTGTGTTAATCTTAGCCAATGGTCCTCAAGTCAGTTCTTTTCAGGAAACAAGGCACTTACCAGTAAAAACTATTCGTGGGCAAATGACGGCAATTCAGTCCACAACAAGAAGTAATAAATTATTGATACCCATTTGTGCTGAAGGTCATGTTCTTCCTGAAGTAAATGGAGTTCATCATTTTGGTGCAACTTATGAACCTGGAGTGACCTACGCACCAATATATGCTCATGATGATGAACAGAATGTGAGGCGACTAAATCAAATTACCGATGAAGCGTTGTGGTCTAACCAAGTTGTTGGTAACTGGGCGGGGCTAAGGGCGGCAACACCTGATTATTTACCTTTAGTTGGGCAGGCACCTATAAAGCATGAATTCGTGGCTTTATTTGCTGGATTGGAAAGTAATTCAAAGCGATGGATAGGTAAAGGAGGTGCTTATTATCCAGGTCTTTATATTTGCGCAGGATTTGGTTCGCGTGGATTAACCACCGTTCCTCTTTGTGCGGAATGGCTTGCCGGCTCAATAAATAATGAAATCAGCTGTTTACCCAGAAGTCTGGTTCACGCGTTATCTCCTGCTCGGTTTTTACGTCGTGACATAACCCGAGGATTTAAAGAGTTGTAATCACGTAAGCAGGAACATAACTATTTTTACAGTTTCCATTATAAAAAATGATTTGAGATGCGTTTCCCATTGAAGCATAATAATAACCCTTTAGGGATCAAGGAGTAGATGAGAATGGCCAGTTCTATGGGCAAGATATTCAAAAATTCAATAAAGGATAATAAACCCTTACAAGTCCTGGGTACTATCAATGCCTATACTGCAATGCTCGCTGAATCGGCAGGATGTAAAGCAATTTACCTATCCGGTGCCGGGGTTGCAAATGCTTCTTATGGCATGCCCGATCTCGGTATGACTAATCTATCAGAAGTACTTGAAGATGCACGTCGAATTACCGAAGCATGTTCGCTGCCCCTTTTAGTTGACGTAGATACGGGTTGGGGGCATGCTTTTAATATTGCACGAACAGTCAAACTCATGGAAAACACAGGGGTGGCTGCTATTCATATTGAAGATCAGGTGGTGGCTAAACGATGTGGCCATAGACCTAATAAAGCAATTGTTTCACTTAAGGAAATGGGCGATAGAATTAAAGCTGCAGTAGATGCTCGAATCGATGCGGATTTTGTAATTATGGCTAGAACTGATGCCTATGCAGTTGAAGGAATGAATGCAGCTATAGAAAGAGCTGCTTTATGCATTGAGCTTGGTGCAGATATGATTTTTCCCGAGGCGATGACCACTTTAGAAGAATATCAGCTCTTTACCAGAACCATTAAAGTTCCAGTACTCGCTAATATTACTGAATTTGGCAAAACTCCCTTATTTACTCGTGAAGAACTTGATAAAGCAGGTGTTTCTTTAATTTTATATCCATTAAGTGCCTTCAGAGCGATGTCTCAAGCGGCTTTAAATACTTATCAAACCATTATCCAAAAAGGAACGCAACAATCAATATTGGATCAAATGCAAACTCGTAATGAGTTGTATGAGGTTCTTGATTATAACAGTTATGAACAAAAACTAGACCAACTGATGGAGGATGAAAATGAGTAGTAAGAGTGGAGGTTTAGCTGGTGTAGTTGCGGGGCAATCAGCAATTGCTACTGTTGGACTAGCAGGCAAGGGTTTAAATTATAGAGGTTATTCAATTGATGATTTGGCTGCCAACGCAAGCTTTGAAGAAGTGGCCTACTTGTTACATTTTGGCAAGCTTCCAACGCAGCAGGAGCTTAACGAATATACTGAAAAACTGGTCAGTCTCAGAGAGTTACCTGAGTCTTTAAAGACTGTGTTAAAATTAATTCCCAAAAATACACACCCTATGGATGTACTAAGAACAGGATGTTCTTTTTTAGGAAACATTGAGCCAGAAGTTGATTTTTCCAGGCAATATGAAATAGCAGATCGCCTGTTAGCTTTATTTCCAGGAATGATGTGTTATTGGTATGCTTATCATTTTAAAAATAAAGAAATATCTGGTTTGAGTGATGAGCAAACTATTGGGGGACATTTTCTTGCATTATTGCATGGGAAAAAACCTGGTAAACTTGAATCCGAAATGATGAATGTATCTCTGATTCTTTATGCAGAGCATGAGTTTAATGCCTCAACTTTTGCAGCCAGGGTCACAGCAGCAACTCTTGCAGATTTTTATTCCGCAATAACAAGTGCTATTGGCACACTACGTGGACCGTTACACGGTGGTGCAAATGAAGCAGCTATGGAGTTAATTGAACGCTTTAAAAGCCCCGATGAAGCTGAAACAGAATTAAAAAAAATGCTTGCCAATAAAGAGAAGGTAATGGGCTTTGGACATAGAGTATATACTACTTGTGATCCACGCTCGGATATTATCAAGAAATGGTCATTTAAATTAGGCGAAGCAAAGGGCGACCTGCTTTTATATCATATTTCCGAGCGCATCGAAGAGGTTATGTGGAGTGAAAAGAAACTCTTTCCTAATCTCGATTTCTATAGTGCATCGGCTTACCATTATTGCGGTATTCCGACTCCTTTGTTCACGCCAATTTTTGTCATGTCGCGTATTACTGGATGGTCTGCTCATGTCTTTGAACAGCGAGCAAATAACAAGCTAATCAGACCGACCTCAGAATATATCGGACCAGAATCCAGAGCCTTTCCTGCAATTGAAACAAGAGGTTAATATGCACAGTTATGTAGAAGATAATGTGAAGCCCGACTACGACCAGGTTATTACAGAAATTGCTGATTACGTCTTAAATAAAAAAATTGACAGCGTTTTAGCCTATGAGACAGCTCGTTTATGTCTAATGGACACTTTAGGTTGTGGAATGTTGGCACTCAACTTTCCTGAGTGTACTAAATTACTGGGACCTGTAGTTCCTGGTGCTGTTCTCCAGGGGGGGGCTCGTGTTCCTGGAACCAGTTATGAATTAGATCCAGTACAAGCTGCTTTTAACATTGGTACCATGATTCGTTGGCTGGATTTTAATGATACCTGGCTTGCCGCCGAATGGGGACATCCTTCGGATAACTTGGGTGCAATCTTAGCAGTTGCTGATTATCTTTGTAGAGACAATTGTTCTAAAGGACGTCCGCCTGTTTTGATGCAAGATGTTCTCACTGCAATGATTAAAGCACATGAAATTCAGGGGTGTCTGGCGCTTGAAAACAGTTTTAATCGTGTTGGATTGGATCATGTCTTTTTAGTCAAAGTAGCCAGTGCGGCAGTTGCAGCATTTTTGTTTGGTGCAGATAGAGATACGATGTTACGAACTTTATCTCAGGTTTTTGTGGATGGGCAAAGTCTGAGAACTTATAGACATGCACCCAATGCGGGATCCAGGAAGTCTTGGGCAGCAGGAGATGCTACATCCAGAGCTGTGCGATTAGCTTTAATTGCTAAAACAGGGGAGATGGGTTATCCAAGTGCATTAACTGCACCTACCTGGGGCTTTTATGATGTATTGTTTGGCAAAAAATCATTCAAATTCCAGCGCCCTTATGGCAGCTATGTGATGGAAAATATCTTGTTTAAACTCTCTTATCCTGCAGAGTTTCATGCCCAAACTGCTGTGGAGTGTGCTGTTCAATTACACCCGCTTGTTAAAAAACGTTTTGATGAAATTGCCAAAATTGAGCTTGTGACTCATGAGTCAGCGATACGAATCATCAGTAAACAAGGAACGTTACATAATCCAGCAGATAGAGATCATTGCTTACAATACATGGTAGCAATAGGCTTACTATTTGGTGATTTAAAGGCTGAGCATTATGAGAACCAGGTTGCATCTGATCCAAGAATAGATTCATTACGGGCAAAAATGCATGTCATGGAAAATGAACGATTTTCCAGTGAATACCATGATCCAGAAAAACGTTCTATAGCTAACAGTATTAAATTAATCTTTAATGATGGCACTGAAAGCGAATTAATTACTGTTGAATATCCAATTGGTCATAAGCGTAGACGTGAAGAGGGTATCCCTGTTTTGATGTCTAAATTTAAGAATAATCTACGTACCCGGTTTTCTGAGGAACGGGCTGAGAAAATTATTCAGATCATGAGCGATACAAACAGTCTGGCTGCAATGAAAGTAGACGATTTTATGGCTATGTGGGTAGTTTAAATTAGGTTTGTTAGCTTTTGGCCTCAATGTCCCGCGAGACTGATCGCGGGATTCAAGCAAATAAAACCTCTGATAAGACCAGCTTCTTTAAGAGGGTTCAAATGTAATAACTTATTCAACTTTTAAACAGAATTTGATATTATGTACCGCTGTATTTAATAAGATGATTATTATGAAAAAATCACAGACATCCATCATTTTGATTGGATTATTGTCAGCTTTTTCTTTATTGACTTTTGATCTTTATCAACCATCCCTGCCTTATATTACTAATTCTTTTGGCACAACACATAGTTTAAGCCAATTGACTTTGAGTATTTATTTATTTGTTTTTGGCGTTACTCAGTTACTTTGGGGGCCATTGATTGATCATTTTGGTCGACGACGTCTATTGCCTGGAAGTCTTATATTAGCAGTAGTTGCCAGTTTTATTTGCGTCTTTGCACCGAATATTACCGTACTGATCATAGGACGTGCCCTGCAAGGCTTTGCCTTATGTTGTTCCAATTTAATTGCATACTCTACTTCTCGTGATAGTGAAGATCCTATCGAGCGCGCTAAAGTGTTGTCTTATATCTCCATGATAGTGGCTGTCTCGCCAATATTAGCCCCTGTACTTGGCTCTCTGGTTTTTACTTATTTTGGCTGGCAGTCCAATTTTATTTTGATGGCTGGAATTGCTATGGTGTTATTTATTCAATCTCGAAGAGTCTTGTTCGAGTCCCCATATTGGACACCACCAACACAAACTTTTATGATGCAAGATGCATTAAAGGCCTATAAAGTCATTCTACCTTCACCTATCTTGTGGTGTGGTTCTATGATTATGATGTTCAGTTTTGCTGCCGTCATGCTCACTATTATTAACTCCTCTTATCTGATCATTGATCAATTGGGCTTCTCACCTTTGGGTTTTGGTATTATCTTTGTATTTAATGGATTAAATATTATTTTAGGGAACTATTTAGGTATTTGGCTCCGCGATCGGTTTAGTATGACATTTACTATTTATTTAGGTAATTGGTTTATCATTCTTGGGGGGGTAGCAATGTTAGCAACCTCTACGTTATATGGTTTTAGCTTAGGTGCTTTATCCTTTGCTTTAATTGCCAACTTGGGAATAAGTATCAGTGCGCCTCCTACTATGTCATTGATGCTGACCGATTTTAAAGAAAATACGGGTGTCGCACTGGCAATTATTAACACGCTGCGCATGTTGGGCTCATCTCTTTTGTCCATGTTAATAGGGTACTTGTTAATGAGCAATCTTAATGCGTTACCCATAGGTTTAATTGGAACTGGTATTGGTGCACTCTATTTTTCATGGCATTTTAAACGATTAACCACAGAATCCAATGATTCTGAATTTGATGGTGCTGAGGTTGTTAGTTGATAGCCTCATTCCAGGTTCTTTGAAGCATGTTATATTTTTCGGTGCAAACCAGCCGAAGCCAACACTTTAGTAGCTATTTCTTCAATAGAATATTTAGTTGAATTAATATAAGGAATTTTTTCTTTTTGATACATCGCTTCTACTTCAGTGACCTCTAAACGACATTGGTCTAATGATGCATATTTGCTGTTAGGCCTACGTTCGGATCTGATTTGTTGCAAACGCTGAGCATCAATTGTAAGTCCAAATAGCTTTTGTTTATAAGAGCGTAATACATCTGGTAAATGAAATCCGATGAGATCGTCCTCTGTAAATGGATAATTTGCAGCTAAAATCCCATATTGCAATGCCATATATAAGCAACTGGGTGTTTTACCACATCGGGAAACACCTATTAGTATAATGTCTGCTCTATCATAACCACGTGTTTTAATGCCATCGTCATGGGACAAAGCAAAATCCACTGCTTCTATTCGATGTGAATAAGATTTGTTATTTGCAACACCATGGGTTCGACCCACAGTATAGGATGATTTTTCAAGAAGCTCATTTTCCAGAGGACCTATGAATGTACTGAACAAATCAAACACGCAGGCATTCGCTTGTTTAAAATATTGTCTGATTTCCGGGTCGACCAAAGTCATAAAAACCAGTGGCTTACTCCCTTGTTCTTCAAAAGATTGATTAATACGTAAAACCACGCTTTCAGCCTTCTGAATCGAATCGATATAGGGGATAGTAAGTTTTTCAAATTCTATATTTTCAAACTGAGTAATTAAACTATTACCTAAGGTTTCGGCAGTAATACCGGTCCCGTCAGAAAGCATAAAAACATGTCGCTTCATTACTTACCTTCAAAATGATTTATTAATCAATCATTTTAAACGAATTTTGAAATATAACCAGTGAGTGTACTTATTTGTACCTATCTGCTATCTTTACTTATGCCTTTGATTTTTAAAATTGAAAATATTTGCGGAATGGGTGCTATGGAGCCAGATCGATATAAAACTAATAATAAACTATATATATCAGGAATTATTTTCTTGATTGTTGCTTTATCGCTATTCTCTTTTAGTTTATATATAGTTCCTTTTTTGCTCTGGGAATTACACTATGATGTTCCTGAGATGATTACAAATTTAATTACTTTGTTTGAAGATAAATATGAGTATAGTACTGTATCAAGCAAGCTATTGGTTTGGATTATATTTTTTATTCCCAGTTTAATTACTGGATACGCCGCTTATTATATTTCAAACCGCCTTGATAAGCAGATATATAGAACCGAGACTCCTGAACGGTATGAGGAAAAAATGCCTGTTTCCGAGGAGATTTCTCGACAGGTACGAGAATCTGCGGGTTTAGGATTAAAAATTATTTTATTAATGATCGCAATTGTCATTATTGTTTTGCTTTTCGAGGGATTTATTCGATTAACAGCTTAGTCAGGTAGGAGTTTTCATCATGTTCAATTTAACTAAATGGAAAATAAATAGAATTGTTAAAAAAATAAAGTCGATGCAGTTTAATCGAATAAACAATCAACCCGTGGATGAGCAACTTAAACGGGAAATTTTATATTATTTTGAGTTGGCAACACTTTATAAGAAATTAAAAAATAATAAGAAATACCCTTATGCTGAAGTGATGATTATCGAATGTTACAGGGCAGCGGCGAGTCTCGATGATTCCTCTGCTCACTATCAGTTAGGGCAAGTTTTTCTTGAAGAGGCTAAGTACAGACAAAATTTACAAAACGAAGGGATTTTTAGTAGTGATGCAAATCTTAAAAGAGCGCAACAACTGTTTGAAGAGGCCCTGGTACATTTATTAGCGGCTGAAACACTGGGTCATATTGCGGCTAAAAGATTAAGAGGACTTTGTTTGATTAACGGCTGGGGTGTAGTTGAGGATAAGAATGCCGGATTTGAACTTGTTGTAGCGAGTATAGAACAAGAAGGAAGTTGGGATAAGGTTCCCCAGATATTTGCAGCAATTGGATTAAACAAGCCTGAGTTTTTTGCGGCGATCATGCAACGAAGAAAGGTGTAGTTTATCTTGATTAAGATTTAGTTTGATATCTTCAAAAAAATAATAATCATGATGTATCAATTTTTTACGGGCCAAATATCCTAGCGGTCAAATAGGGAAAAGAGTTTTTATTATATTTATTATTAAACTAATTAAAGTACAGCTCATACAAATTAGAAAGCTTTACCCGATCCTCATCAATAAACGAGTTCTCATCTGCAGCATTTTTAAGCGATGTGGCATGTAATCTTAACGTAAGTTTATGCTCATGATTGAGGATATTATTATGTATGGAAATAATCATTGTCATCATATGAAATGTTGCATTTCTGTCCCTACATACATAAGGTTGTAGTCGGCAAAAAATAAGTTCACAAAATTCAGCAAACATAATTGGCTTGGTAATTAATCGTAGTTTGTCCTCTGAATCATAGCGGTATGCAGAGGGCTGGTTTGTTTTTGATATTTTTTGTAAACTTGATTGAAGCCAGTCCAGACAGTTCATTGCCGTGAAAGGATCGTTAATACCAGGTGATAAAGCCCGAGCTATAATTTCTACCATCTCATCTATAAGAAAGAGAATGTCTTGTTCTTGATTACGTTTATGGCCCAATGCGAACGCATCGATACATTGCTTCTTAAACGCATCCTCAATTTTTTTTGATGAATAAATAGAGAGTAACGATGACTCTTCAGTAATATACGCTCCAGGTCTAACTTCCAGTTGAATAATTAAATCATTTTTTGTGGCGATATCCATAAGAGAATCCCCATCTAAAATGCGAATGTAGCCCTGTTTTGTTGCAGCGATATTGACATGTTGGGGATGGTTTTGAGGAATATCGATTAATTTTTTGGGGTTTTCATTCCCTATGTTGATGGGAAACTGACATGTTATCTGGTGATTTAATTCCTCTCCAATTTGAGCAATGATATTGGACATATTAATACTTTCAGGAATGTGATGAACAAAAGAAATTAAAACAATGATGCTGCTTAGGGTTAGAAAAATAGCAATAAGTAGAGATATCTGAGGAATAAATACTAATCCATTTGTATCTGTTACTCCATTTTTATTAGCATTAAATAAAGCAAGTAAAATAAACAGGCAAAACAAAAAGGTGGCAATAAAGGTGCCTAATGTAATTTGATTTGCCCTATCACGCATAAAGTTTGAGGTGAGACGAGGACCAACCTGACTTCCAGCAAAAGCAACAGCCACAATAGTCATTGAAAAAGTAACGCCTGCCACTGTAATCATGGAAGTGGCGATCGTTGATAAAATAGTTCTTGCTCCATCAGGATTGCTTGCACGAAACCAACCCCAGCTTTCTAACCATTGCAAAACAAATAAATGGTCAAGACGCAGGGTTAATATTGAAAGTAATAAAGCTGCTATGGCCATCAAGGACGGGATATACCAATAACTTCCACGCACCTCTGAAAGAAAATTTAATAGTCTTGATTTCATTAATATCCGTTTATGATAGATGCTTCATCATGAAGCGATTAATATATGACCTAATTAAATTAGATTGTGCTAACTTATAATTTGTCATTTTAAATTTAATGCAGGTTCTTGTGAAACTATAAATCCTAAAATTCAAGAGGTCAACGAGCCAAGTACAAAACCGATTTAACCATAGACATTAAATTCAAATCGTTATGTTGATATAGACAACCTCGTGGTAAATCCCACACTGCAAATTAACGTAATACAATGGACTTGGCTAAGAGTAACGAGTTGTTTAAAATGAACAAAAAAACCTGGATTAACACGCAATCTGGAAGGTTGGTATTACGCCATCGATTGAAGTAAATGTAATTAAAGTAAGAGGATTTTTATTGTATGAAGCATATGTCCATATGATAGAAGGATGTAGTAATAAGTGGTAAGTAAGCGAGTTTAGTGGAGGAGAGTAATGGAAAATATGGAGACAAATAATATTTTTATTAATGAAACAGATAATTCAGTAATTAACTCTGTAATAAAAAAGGGGATAATTGACTATAACGCCCCATTTTTTGGTTCGAACCCATCACAGCCGTTCACTATTTATATAAAGGATATTAAATCAGAGGTTATTGCAGGTCTAACAGGCTTTTACAAAGGGAAATATGTGCGTGTTGATTTATTTTGGGTTCATAATGAATTTCGTCATCAAGGGCTAGGTAGAAAGTTGATTTTGAAGCTGGAAGAATTCAGTAAAAAAAAGGGATGCTGCTATATTCAACTGGATACCTTTGACTTTCAGGCGCGACCTTTTTATGAAAAGTTAGGGTTTGAATGTATCGGCACCATATCTAGATGGGTTGAAGATAGAGATTGTCACTTTATGAGAAAAACCATACCATAATTGATGTGCGCCCTGACCACTGATTCCATTTATGTTGATAACGGTAAAAAATGTAGTTGATGTCGGCAATTTACTTTGTTTGTTTACAAAATACATGTCAACCCACAGAAGTATTACAGTAGCTGTATGTTCTTGTGGGTGCTGAAGGATTTATCATTGAGGTCCACTCGGACATGGCGCAAATTTAGATAGCTCCAATGCTTTACCCAAATCCTCTGTGGCAATAGAAATTAGCGGCGCTATACTGTTTTCTGTGCAGTGTAACAGTTTGTTCCTCATTTTTTCTTTTGCTGGTGAATAAAATTCAGTGTAATTATTATGTTCATAGCAGTGCAGTAACCAGCTTAACTCTTTTGGGGTTACTGGGGAACGAAACAGGGTACTGAACAAGGATGGTTGTTCAAGCGTAGAATTTTTTTTAATCAGATGGGCGGTAATATTTTTTCGTAATTTAGCAACGAGAGATGAACTTGCTTGGTTATCTTGCGAGACTCTGTATAAATGACCACGTTGATTAAAGTCCATTAAGCCAATTAAACGGTCCTGTAGATTCTCATCCAAATGATTAAATATGATTTGATATTTCTTTTCTTTTAACCAACTTTTATCTTTGGCTGCAATCTGTAAACGCAAAAGATAGATGTCTGCATCTTCAGTTAAGGAGTTGGTTAGAGTTAATTGTCTTAAAGCGGTAAAAAATTCGAGTATTGCATCAGGAGAAGGGCGATCGTTCTTGTGCTTTGCTCCCATTTGAGAAATAAAACGTTCTATTAATTTACAAATAAATGGATCTGGTTTTTTTTCAAAACATTCAAACAGTCCTTCTGAACAAAAATCAATGTTACGGTATTGTTTTACGAGTTCCGCCTGATCCATGTGTGTGTGTCCGTTTCTGAACTCAATAATTTTTCGTAAAGGATTTAGAGCACCAAAAAGGCTGAGTAAGAGAGGACTCAAGGCAAAAAAATCACTTGCTTCTGAATAATAACCATCCAGTATTTCGATGGCAAGATGCTCGAGAGTTCCTTCAGAGCATTGTGGGTAGTTTACAATAGGTTTGGCATAGTCTGGATCCAGATATAAGGCATCAATCTTGTTTTGTCTTATTCCATTAATATTAATTTCTTTAATTTGTATTTTGATATTTTCACCTTTGATATCACCATGAACAATAGAAGGACCACTTGTGTTTCTATAGTGCATGTGATTAAGGCCCAATATAAGTTGCCAGGCGATATCTGCTGCTTGAGGAAAAGTTAATTGCCTTAACTTCGGATTTTCGTTTGCATCGGGATAAATATGGACCCCATCAATAAAATCCATGATCAGTGCATCCTTACCCTCAATATTGAGGACAGCAATCTCTGACGCATAAAATTGATAGAGGGAGGGGTGTTGTTGCTCTCCATTATAAATTTTTATTGCTACTTGCCTTGCTTCATCAATAATGACTTCTTCTTTTTTAATCCTACGGGGGACTAAACTCTTATCGTCCATTTTCAATGTGCATTGATAACCTTTATAAACAGAGCCACCCAATCGCTCAGAGTAATCACTTATATAGTAATCAATGGTTCCATTCTGCTTCTTAACTGGGAAAAGTATGCAGGACGAGGATTCACTACTTTTCTCTTTATCACCCATAGAAACAGTCACCTTATCTAAAAGAAGTGTCATTGCAACAAGTACGTCATTATATCATTTTATTGTATAAAATACAGCCTAAATAAGTGGGTTTAAGTCAAACAATATGCTCATTGTGCATAATAACATCTAAAATACTATACTATGAGTATGACAATATAAAGGTAAAAGATAACTTAAGTTCAATTGAGCTTTGCAGTATTTTTACAAGTTGTTTAATAGTTCCTTAATCTTAAAGGAATAAGGTTAAAAGATAGAAATGTAAATCTAATGGGATAACAAGACTTCAACTTTAGTGCTCGCATCTCTATCTTTAATTTTGAAAGGAAGATGATATGGAATCTATAAGCGAAATCAGTAACATGCTGGAAGATACCAAAAAAAGTCAGATTATTGAGCTTTATTTAAGAGAAAAATACAAAGAGCGCTTTAACCCTACTTGGCTAAATACGCTAGGCAATTATGCGAATCTGGCAGCTGCTATTGATTTTTTTCACAAATTGGACCATGAGAAATTAAATATGGTCGCTATTGGAAGTGAGAATATAGAAACCCGTAAACACTACGCGGAGCAATTTAAAGCTTTAGAAGTATTATTGGATAAAGTCGTTGTCCTTACTGGAGATAATCCTCCAATAGCAACTGCCTTTAAAGATAAGGAGGCTATACTATTAGGTTTATCTCTTAGTCAAGAGGTAGAATCACGTTCCTTACGTGATTTGCATGCTCAAAGTAGTAATCTTGGAATCGCAGAGAAATTGTTTAATGCCGAACTGGGGCAAACAGAATGGCTTGCTGACGTTGATTTAGAACGTCTACTGATTAAACTTGGGGTCAAAGACAGGACACATATTTGCCGATTAAATGTCGAAGATATCGGCATGATATTACATTTTGAGCGGGTAAAACACCAGGAAGCTACTGAGCCTTATACAATTCCCTTATTAATAAATTGTGGTAGTAGCGGTTCTTTACGTAGCCAAGGTTCTCATTGGACATACGCCATGGTTACCGTCAACCCCACTACAAGTTCGATTATCATTAATTATCAGGATTCAATGCCTCTTCAAGGTACAGAGGAGGCAACTTTAGCTGCAGCTATTAACTATGTAGATGCCCCCTATAGTGCTTTTCCAGACTATATAGCAACAGTTAATGCCGAATCTAATGGATTACAAGAGGATGGTTGGAGCTGTGGTTATCGTGCCTTGCAAGGTTTATTAACAACCGAAGGATTTCCGGTGCATGGCGAGGTAAACGAAAGCATGGATTGGATCAGACTGGCTGGCACTCCACCTGAGTCCTATGCTTTACGGAATGTTATCTATGAATTATTACTTAGCGATTTGGAAATTGATCAGGATTATTTCTTTGCAATGCACCTTGATGAAAAAATGGTTAAATCTATGGGAGGAGAGACATATGAACTTGATAGTGAATTTACGAAACATTACCTGGAATTATTAACCGACACCAATAAAACAAAAGCAGTTATTGCAACAGATCATTTTGCAAAAGAATATAGGGCAATTACAGAACAGTTATCTGGTAAAATATCCAGTAAACACATTGATACAGAACGAACAGACAGTTTAAAAAGATTAAACTATGAGATAGAAAAGATTAAAAGTACTGAGTCGTTAACTCCTGATGCCAAAATTCTTGCTCTTTTGGATGTCTTTACCAATGAATATGCCCTGATTTTAAAAACAAGTGGGGGCTCAAATAGTGGATTAGGGAAATTTATCAAGCAAGTTTGTGCTGTGCATTTTGGTGTTGAATTAGGCAAAGATCAACGTTACCGTTTAAAATCAGATGGTTTAATGATGCATATATTCAATGACCAATTGGGAAGAGGGAAAATTGAAGAAATTAGCTTACTACCTCCTAGTATCAAACCCCCAATCGAGTCCACTCATACATCGAAAAGTGCTCCCATAGGAGGGACCAAAAAAATAGTACCCTCTGGCATATCACCTTCAGTAGGTATCCTTAGAACTGAAGATACCGAATTTGGTCAACCATCATTACGCAAAAACAAAGGGCATACTCGATTAGGCAGCATGTTTGGCAAAAACCAATTCTGTTATGCCGAAAAGCCTGGCGGAGTAGAACCAGGATTTAGAGCGATTGATTTAAATGGTCTTTTCTTTGATGAGCTAGAGAACATTTTGCTAGATGAAAAATTATTAGCTGATATAAAACTGCCCGTAGACCAAAGGAAAAAACTTACTGAGTTAAGAGAGGCACTTGGAGGCAAAGATTTACCTAAAAAACAAATAATATTCGCCACCTTTATTAATACCCATGTAAAAGGTCCTCATAGTAAGGGGGCAATCCCCCCAGGTATTCAATGGCTATGTAATGAGATCAAAGGTGCCGTTGCTGAAAATAATCAATTAAGTGCGTGGATGTATAAACTTGATTATGCAGAAGGGCAAACAAATAGAATTAAAGCCAATAAAGAGGCAATAAGAGAGTTTGTTGGTACGCGTTTAGCAAGTATTTTTAGCGCTAAAAATCAAAAACAAGAAATTGCCTGGGTTAGTAATGGTAAAAATGGTGTACATGCTTTATTGGCTTGCGGCTGGAAAAATGGTTTACAAGAATTCAGAGAATTTCTTCATGGAGGGGCTGAACCTGATTATAACGGTATTTTAGTTGACGATACAAATGCCCCCGTAAAGCACTCTAAACATGTTCCAGGATTAGGTAAAAATTTAATTTTTGGTATTGCTATCGGGGATAGGGATGGAATCGGCAAGGAGGCTCAAAATAAAGGTCTTGCTGATGAATCATTCTATGGCTTTGATTATGGTAAAACCTATGAAGGCGAAGGGGTGTGTGTAAGCCTTAGAGAAGATTTTACATTTGAAGACAGCTATGCAAAAGCACCTTCAATATTCAGGGGGTCATCGCTAATTGGTTTTGCCCGTCATTATATGTATCGAAATTACAGCATTTTTTACGATACTCCTTTATCTGAACGCATGGCTGGTCTCCATTTGTTTAGAAAAATGATCACTGGGGAAAATCCCAGTGAAGAGGTGATGAAAAGTTACCCTGGTTTAAGACAGGAATTATTTCGGATTCAAGAACTCACCCCCTCTCCCCAAGAGTTATTACACCAGTTGAGTGATATTCGGAGCACTTGCCAGCAGGGCGGCCAGTTGCAAGCCTTGGTAGATACTTATATCACGCAAATCAGCACAGGAAAATTGGCGCCTTTTGATTTTTATTTCGCTAAAATTAAAATTGATTTAATCCAGGATGCTATGGAAATTGGTACGCCATATGAAGAAATGGAACAATATACGACTTTTATTGATGAGATGGCAGCAACTGCTGCTAAAAGTAATCACGCTATTTTGAATGTGTTCGAGCAACGGGTGTTATTGACCAGGCAGGAAATTGAATTAATCGATAAACTTGAGAAGATATATTCTCCTACTTCCGTCATGTCACACGATGGAACCGTTTTTCTCAACACAATGCGTTTTGATCCACCCACTGGAAGAATACCTTTTCAATTGAAAAGAGAAGAAAACGGAACGTACACCCTAAGCACCACTAATACCACTACTGCTCACCAATTGAAAACTGATTTGGATCTTGATTTCATTCAAACCAGTAAAGGGCTAAGCTGCACTGTCACAGCAGAAAATATAACAAAATTAATGAGAGGGGCGGAGCTACAATATAATAACAAAAGGGAAATGTTATTAGTTAAACCAACTTATACACTGGAAACTTTTCCTAATTTCGATTCTTTGGTAAATAAGGATAACTCTCCTAAGTCTCCCAGGGCTGAGCTTGGTTTTTTATGGCATCCCGATAATAGCCTTTCTCTTCGATTAATTGCTAAAACAGAAATGCAAGCCCAGCAGTTGAAAGAACTTTTGGGCATACCAATTAATATTGGTGAAGCCCAGCTTTTTGTAATTCCTCCAGAAGAGCATACTGAATTCCAAAAAAGGATAGCTGATATTTATCATCACCATCAAAACAAAACAAAGGCGCCTGTTGAAAAAGAGCCAGAGTTGCTGTCTTCTTTAGGCTCCAGTATTGAGCTGCTTCCAATTAAGGTTGATAAATGGAAAGAAATCCATCAAAAAGCTGAAAGAGGCGACTTGGAAACACCGATGACGCCAATTAAACATTTAGCCACCGAGTTAACTAAACGATTTGAAGGGTTAATCGATGAAGAGAGAGGTTTAGGAGAAGTTAAAGATGCAATTCAGGATATCACCAGTCTTGAGGTGCTTGAAAAACTAATGTCTTATACCGATAAGACTTTGATCTTACCCGAGAATATTCGGGCTATTATTGAGGAACGAACAGAGGATATCAAAAAAGTTGACGAGGAATTAGTAGTCACTCATTCAGGTGATACTGGTGGTATTCATCCTACTATGTTTTAATAAAAATAATCGCTACCTACATCTGAGAATGTGCACAAGAGTAATCAGTACTGGACTCTTAATTTCTCTATGTATATAGTCATTCGCGCAATAAAAAAAATCACTAAAAAAGAGCAGGTAATTATGACTGATTTTCAACCAGGCGACCAGGTATGGATTATAAGTTTTGAAGTCGAAGATGATTTCTATTTATTATCCAAGCAAACAATAACGGATCTATTAGAGGATAAAGTGGAGTGTGAAGATGATTTCAATACGTTCCATGTTTCTTATGAAGACATTTATAGAACAAAATCAGAGGCTCTGGATGAAATGATTCATCGATTGCAGGATATGCGTCAATCTGAGACTTAATCTTTCCTTCATTAGAGAGCGATTCTACTTGCGTTTTACATAGGGACCAGTATTTAGATTTTAGTTGCGTATGTTGTTTTTTAAAATCAAGTAAAAAATTGTCGTCATTGCGAACGAAGTGAAGCAATCCAGTACAGACTTCTAACGAAGCATCGTTCTGGGTTGCTTAAGACTCGCAATGACAAAATTCACCTACCCCGTGAACAGCTACATCAGTAGAGGTTCTCTCAGAGGACCCATTTTAAAGTTGGGTTAATCCGCCATCAACAAAGAGTTCAATTCCGGTGATGTAGGAGGATTCAGGAGCAAGAAGAAATGCCACCGCTGCAGCCGTTTCTTCAGCCGTTCCAAAGCGTTTCATAGGATTAGACGTCTTTACGTCTTCAATGATACTGGTAACCGTCTCATCTGTATGCCACAAGGGCGTTTCAATTGGACCTGGACTTACTGCATTGACACGTATTTTGCGTTCAATGAGGCTTGAAGCAAAAGTACGAGCCATGGATCGTACAGCAGCCTTTGAGGCGCCATAAACTGAACCTATCGGAGAACCTCGGCTCCCGGCTACCGAAGCATTGAGCACTATTGATGCCTCATCGGTTAAGTACGGAATGGCTTTTTGGAGAGTAAAAAAAACACTTTTAACGTTGGTATTTATTAGCATATCGAAATCTTCTTCAGTTACTGCTTCAACAGGTTTGAATACAGCAATTCCTGCATTAGCGAACAGGCCATCAATCGTGCCAATTTCATTTTTAATGAATAAGTAAAGCGCCTCAATTTCCTTAACCCGACTTGCATCAGCCATAAATGATCTGGCTTTTTTTCCTAGACTTTCAACTGCCGAATCCAGCTTTTTTTGATTGCGTCCTGTAATAATGACATTTCCGCCTTCGTTGAGAATACGTTTTGCGGTAGCAAAACCAATTCCGGTGCTTCCGCCGGTAATTAATACTGTTTTACCACTAAATCTCATGCCATTTCTCCTTTGGTTGTTCCAATAACTTTATCTAACTTACCTTATCCCGAATAGTTACTATGATGTCCGTATTGTCAAAACAGAGGGTTCTAATTCGCACTCCCGGTCATAGTTGTCAGTTTTATTAACATTAAAAAAAGAGTCAAAACTGAGTCCTGGTTTATCACTATTTAATTTTTTTGCATGAAGTAATGATGAGATGGGTTTATTAATTTGGTCAAATAGTTCCTTTTCTTTTGTCTGATTAGTGACCAGGGCAGTGGTGGTCTGATGAAGAATTGTATCCACATTGCGTTCCAGAACGGCTTGACTCAGTTGTTGATGCATTTTTTTTATTAGTAGATTTTGCTCATTGTTATGAAACTCTGTTTGGGCTCCCACTGCTGCATTATAAGCAATAATTGCTCCACAAATGACTGAAATCCCTATAATACTCCAACCTAGTAAAGGAAATGCAGCAAAGCTGGTAAAAATACCAATGCCTGTTAATAGTCCTGATATTCCAGCACTACATCCGGCAATGGAGCCAAAGGTACCAACAAAACCAAACAAAGCAGAAGTTAGTAATTTAGAATAGGTGATAGATTTTCCTGAAGTGTGTTTTGCTATTTCTGCAAAAATTATTTCTTTGTTAGTAGATTGTTGTTCGTCGATTTGTATCTTAATAATAAGTAATATTTGATACAGAGGTGAATCTATATCGGTCTTGCCTATTTCATGCAAATCTCGATTAACCATTTTTTTTAAATAATTAATAAAATCATGCTCACATGGGTGATTTAGAAAATTGTCATAAAGACTGTTGAGGTAATTATTAATATCAGCCCATAATTTTTTCTGATTTTTTTGTACTTGTGCTTCAAATTGAAGGGCATTACTTTCCATTTCCTGATAGGAAAAATAAAAAACAGGGATGCTAATGCAAAAAAACAATCCTATGGAAGTAACCCCTAGAGTTAATGACAGGATACTGCCTATGGAGACACCTAAGATACTGGAAATAATGCCAAATAATGGCCATGCAACCCCAGCCGCAGAACCAATACCGTTAAAAACAGATCTAAATAATCGCATAAATGAAAAGAGTACCTCGTACCTCTAAGGTCAATGATTTAGACAGAGAACATTGGAGAATCAGCTTGTTGATTATTCAGTAATAAGGAATCATTTTGATTTTCCATCACTAATTTTTCTCCTGTTTTGATAAAAACAAGAGATGCAAAACCAATCCTTTTAATTCACTAATGTGGAATATCCCATTATTTTAGTGCATGCCTCTATAGTTATAGTGAAGAGGTGAGTACAATAGATCGATACACACACATTTTTAATGTGTGTTGATATAGTTAGTACACGAATTACGTTCATACTAATAGTTAAACCAGCCTATTTCAACTATAAATTATTATTAAGACAACATCATGAATCAAATTGATATAAATGACAGTCAAGCGCAACGTTCTAAATATATCATCCTTGCTTTACGTAAAGTTATGCATCATATGGACCATCATTCAAGGCAATTAAATAAGCGCTATGGTTTAACTGTACCTCAAATAATATGTTTATATGAAATTTATGAAAAAGGGGTCATGACCCTTTCATTGATATCCAAGAATGTGTATTTATCTATGAGTACTCTGGTGGGGGTTATTGACCGACTTGAAGAAAAAGGTTTGATTCAACGAACCAGAGATATTAAAGACCGACGGATTATTTTTATCGACATCACTGAGAAAGGGAAAGATTTTGTGCATTCTTCTCCTTATCTTTTACATAATCGGTTGAGTGAAAATCTGCAGGCTTTAACCGAAAATCAACAAATAGCTTTAGCTGATTCTATCGATTTATTAGTAAATCTATTGAAAAATATTTGAGTGCGCTTGTGATTATCTAAACTGTATATTATGCATGCTAAGAGAGTCCTAAAATAGGGCTTTCAGATTGCTCTGGATGAAAGAGCCGATAAATATCATGTGATATCTCAGGCTCTTCTGATTTTTGTTGATAAGCGTGGTGTAATCGATAAGTCATATAGGTAAGAGTGATACTCAAAGCTATAGGCCAGGAAACTACAGCTGCGGTAATTATAAAGGCTGTTCCTCCAACATTGTAGGCTAAGGTCTTCCAGAAATCAGCACAGGCCTGACTGCATTCTCTATTTAGTTCATCCACTAGTTTTTGGTGATGCTCATCATTTAATTTGATACCGTTAGAGGTTTCTCGCCATACTGCAATTCTGGAGTGTTGGTATTTTTTGTATTCTTCCGATGCGTTATATAGTGCATTACCCAACATACTGAATAATGCCAGGCATGCTAATACGATAGGGCCAGAACAGATTATACTGAGTCCAAAGCTAATGACCAATATATTTGCAGCCAGAATGTTCAGGAGGTAATAAGCACATTGAACTTCCCATTGATCATTTAATAGATCAATTTGCCGATTAATGATCGCTAATTCAAAGCCCGAAGCCTCATTTTTTTGGGTCATTAACTCCTGCAGGTGTTTCTTATATTGAGTTGTATCTGTCGTCCATTGGATTATAAATATTAGTGCATCAAAGGCTAGAAATATCATGATGATAGGTGATACCGCTGATGCTGAGATCTGAAAAAAATTATTAAATGTAGTCAATGAAGTTACTACAGCCCATACCATATCACTAACCATGGTAAAGCCGCGCTTTTTTATTTCTTGCTTTAGCACGTTCTTTACTGATAATTCTTTATTTATTGCAGCTTGAACAATATGTTTGATTAGAAGCACTAAATGAATGAAGAAGCGAAGTGTATAAAGGAGAATTCCCAATAAAGCTAATGGTTCTCGAGATTTATTTAATAAGTTGATGATGTCAGCAGAAACAAAAATAGGTCCACAATTTTTTTGAAGATAAATAATTGCATGATTTGCCAAAGCACGACTATAACCCCAATGGGATCTATTCGTGTTTAATATACTGATATGTCTACGCACTTTAGAAATACTGATCAGAGAGGGCGGATCATCCAAAGTATTTGTTTTTAATCCATCAGAGAATTGAGTAATTGATTTCTGTTCTTCCAGAGAGAAGTTTTCCTTAATAAATACTTCTATCTCCTGTCTCTGTACTCTTAATTTCTCTAAATCAGCTCTAACATAATCATTTTGATAATAGAGAATCATTAAATTGCACAGGTAATACATATAAGCAACCACCTCGCAATTTTTTAACCAATGCGTATTATTAGCAATAAATAATTGATATAGAGTTGAAAACTCACCTTGCAGGAGATTTAAATCAAAGTCATCCTCCATAAAGGAAAAATAATCGTTTCCTTTTAGTGATTTATTAAAAAAACCCTGTTTTATGAGACTAATTTTTGATTTTCTCATAACCATGTTATCTCTACGTCAAGGCAAAAAATTTGTCACAATTTATCAAAAAGTTATTAGAAGCTTCCTTGCCTATGTACTCCATATAATAATGATTTCATCAAATAGATGAAGGGTAATACTTTTTAAGTTATCAACTGAAAGTGTAAGGCAAAGTTGGCACTCAATGGATAGAAAGAGTTATCCTTTTAAAGGGTTTTTATAGTGCTGTAAATAAATTTCTGCCAGATGATAAGACGCATAATCTGTAATATGTCCCGCATCACGAAATACGGGCACACCATTAATATCGGCTTTACACCGGCCTTTAGGGCATTGTGCCTTCTTGGGGTCAATGATTATTAATTGAGCATACTTATTTTTCATCCGTAAAAATAGGTCGTTTTGCCATTGTTGCTCGTTAAGTGCGACATTAAATTCACAGTGCTCAGGATTATATTTTATGCGTCGCTTGATGTGATCAAAAAAACAATCACGAGTATTATCCCCTAACTCAATTGACTTTACTAATACCGGTCTGGAACCGGACTCAGTAATAAGATGTAACGCTTTATCCAAGGATTTTTCAATGTATGTCTTTAGCTGTTCCTGTGTGCGATTATTTTTTGTAAATAATTTAGGATTTAAATACCCGTTCCAGTTTTGACCTATGATTACATAATCATAATGGTTTGCCTTAATCATATTATAATAACGTGCTGTTTGCTCATGACAGGCTCTATAAACTTTAGCATTCCAATCATACTGAGATATTCCAGGCAAAGAAAGACAAGCAGCAGTTGCATGAGCCAGTATAGACAAATTCGCTTTCTGACCAAGAATGTCCATAAATCCCCAGTAATGATTTGAATAAGAATCACCAATCATAAAACCAGTTTTACTATTCGAGTTTTTAGCGGCGCCAAGTAGACAATTGCTACTTACATCAATATTTTTTTCCTGAAGACACAAGGGTCTTTGCGGGCTGGCATATTGTGTTAACTGTGCATAAACTCTTGAAGCCTCTTCGAAGCGTTGAGGGTATCCTTCATGATTTTTGATTAGATGATCACTTATATGAATTGTCAAAATAGGCAATATCAACAGATAGATTAAGCTATAACCAAATTTAATATTCTTAAATTTGCGTGCAGGCTTTTCAATATACCGCCAGGAAAGATAAGCAGCAATAAAGACGAAACTGAAGACTAATGATAAAACCCTGGTTGTTTCTTCAATACCCCAATAACGCATTAGTGCCAATATAGGCCAATGCCAAATATATAATGAGTATGAAATTAATCCGATGAATACTATAGGTTTCACAGAAAGAATTTGAGTCAGAATAAGATTAGGGTGATTTTTTCCTAGAGCAAGAAGTACGGCCGTTGCAATACATAAAATATAAGCATATCCATTAGGAAAACCTGTATTGATGTTATGGCGTGTTGCTACATAAAATAAAGTTAGAAGGGCGGTGGCGCTTATCAAATTCAATAAATATTTATTGAATGGAAAACGAGGATGACCTAAGGCAACACAAGAACCGATTAAAAATTCAAAACCACGACTCAAAGCTTGATAATAGGTTTTTGATGGGTAATTTATAGAAAAATATAACGACAAAGCAAAAAAAAGCAGGGTAAGTAAATAAATAATCTTCGTAACGTGTGCTTCACCAAATGTTTTATGAAGGCTGTAAATCACTATGGGCAAGATCAAATAACATTGCCACTCAATAGACAATGACCAGGTATGTAATAAAGGTAGTTGATTATTGTTTGGTGAAAAATAATCTGTTGTTACTCTTTCAAAAAAAGTATTTGAGATAAAAAGAGAGGTTTTGCGAGCACTCTTGAAATATTGAAGTAAATCATCAGGCAAATAGAACAATAAAGTTAAGAGGGTGGTAATTAATATCAAGCAAAGAAATACGGGTTGTAAACGCCATAATCTTCGACTATAAAATTCGCTAAATGAAAAATAGTTATTTTTCAGAGATTCATGGAGGATACCGGAAATCAAAAATCCGGAAATAACAAAAAAAATATCCACACCAATAAATCCAGAAGGGAATAATTTTAGCCCGCCGTGAAAAAATAATACAAATAGGATGGCAATTGCCCTTAGGCCGTCAATATCCGGACGATATTTAATTCTTAATTTATCTTGATTTGAATGCATAAGTTATAGTGCTAATCGTGGGAGAAACATTTAATTATTGACTAACCCATGGAGAGTCATGTTATTTGAGTTATTTGAGGTTGATAGATTTAAAAATCATCTAACCTGACAGAATTCAGTTATTATATCGATTATTTTCATAAAGAAAATGTGAAACTTCAAATCATAATGAATAAGTCATATCTTAATCTATATTTGAATAAAAATTGTTGTATTTGTCAAATAATGAACTGAGTTTTTATGTTTGAGTTACTGTTTAAAAAGATGAATAAGCTGTTTCTTAAAATGAGTTGCAGCCGCCAGCATTCCTACTTGAACAAGGTGTCTTATTATTTGACCAAGCCATCTTGCTCTTCCAATTTGCCATCCTAAAAAAAATGAAGGCAGAAGGGTTGTAAAAAATAACACCTTATAGTCATTAATTACAGCTAAAAGGTATTTTTTATGCTTCGTTATTTGGCTTTGCTGGTATTGCAACGTCTTTTCCAGCTTTGTAATTTCCACGATTAATTCTTTTCTTGAGTTTGCCATCTTCACTATTCTCTTTTGATGATAGAGAGGCTCTGGTTTTTTCAAAGCTCATGTTGTTTAAATTATACGAAAGGTATTTAAGTAGGCCTGCAAACAGGATTAAATTAAGAAGTAAAATGAAACAAACAGCTAAAAGAAGTGTGCCCCAATAAAGCACGGCAAAATAACCGATTAAAAACATGGCTGATAACCAGATTGTAATTAATACAACAAATATCAGACACATATTTAACATTAAAGGGTAGACACTCAGCCCAGCCAGCCTTGCTTCTAACTTAAAAATAGAAAGTATTGTTTTTAAACTAGATAATTTACTAGAAACAAGGCCTTCTACTTCCTCAATAATTTTTATCATTTTTTCAATAGTTTAGATAATAAAAATCCAATTCCGCCTGCAATCAACACTGAAGTCAAGGGATTTTCCTGGACCTTTTTTAATAAATCATCAGAATATTTTTTAACGCTATCTTCTGCTTCATTGACTTTACTTAAGCCTTCTTCATATAACTCATGCGCGTATTTTTTGCCTTCATTTAAGAGGTCAGATGCAGCATCTGCAACATGAGACTTTTGACTGGCGTTAGGTCTTTTATTTAAATTATCCATTTTGAAACTCCTTTTATAAAATCAACTCATATCAAGATCCAATATAAGCTATTTAACTATTTGAAGCCAGTCAAACCAGATAAGCCGCGGTTCGACTGGGGTTTACCCTTTCTTATCATGCTCTGGGATTACGTCCTTGTTGATCACTTCTTTGTTTCGCATCTTGAGGACGATGCTGAGGATCACGTTTAGTTTCTGAATGATGAGGACGTTCTTGTTGAACACGGTCTTGGTTATTTTTATTATTACGCTCTTGTGCTTTTATATTATCCTTGTTCATTATATATTCCCTTATATTTAGTTATTTAGAACAGCATTTTAAATATAGTCTTTGGATTTGAAAAATCAAATTCCAAAGGGAGTATTTCTTTTTTTTTTTCATACAACCTAATGATTTAATTAATAAAAATTTATAGATTATTTCTTAGAACCAGAAGCACATATACCAATTAATTATCGCATGTCCCCAAAACATAGAAATTAACCCTGCCATGCACAGGAAAGGTCCAAAGGGAATTGTTGTATCACGTGATTTTTTACTCATGTGCAGATAAATTAATCCAATTACCGCGCCAGTAATTGATGAAAGTATCAGGATTAACGGTAAAAATTCCCAGCCAAACCATGCGCCAAATGCTGCAAATAGTTTAAAATCACCATGGCCCATACCAATTTTACCTGTTATTAAGTAAAACAACTTAATGAAAATCCACAGACTAATATAAGCTCCAGCTGAACTTAATACCGCAGCAGGAAGACTGGTAAATAAATTTTGAGTATTGGCAATAAGTCCTATCCAAAGCAAACTTAAAGTCAGAATATCTGGTAGTAGCTGATGATCCAGGTCGATGAAAATTAAACAAATTAAAAGCCAAATTGCTAATAAAATAAAGGGTAGTTGTAAAGTAAATCCAAAGTGCCAGCTTGCATATAATGATAAAAGCAACGTTAAAAGTTCAATTAAAGGATATCTTATTGAGATGGGGCCTTTACATTGATAACATCGTCCTCTTAATAGGATATAGCTTATTAACGGAATGTTTTGCCATGCTTTAACCAAACTCTTGCAATGTGGGCAAAACGATCTTGGAAAGAATAGATTGACTGGGTTTTTGTTCTCTTTCTCTTTAATTGATAATAACTCACAACATTGCTGTTTCCACTCATCATGTAACATAATCGGCAAACGATAAATAATTACATTTAATAGACTGCCTACACACAGTGAAAGCAGGGTGATAACTAAATAAATAAACCAGGGACTATTGGCGATGAGCTCTTGTATCATTTTAATGGGGATGCCTTTTCAGTTGTAACTTTAGACCCGATTAAACTGCAGATCCAAGCTTAAAGATAGGCAAATACATTGCAATAACTAATCCACCTACCAAGATACCTAATATTGACATAATTATTGGTTCTAATAAACTGCTAAGAGCATCGACAGCGTTATCCACGTCTTCCTCGTAGAAGTCAGCGACTTTACCCAGCATCTTCTCTAAAGCTCCTGATTCTTCTCCTATTGCCACCATCTGGATCACCATATTAGGAAATAAATGAGTATTTTCCATAGCAACGTTCATTTGTTGTCCAGTGGATACTTCTTCTCTAATCATATCAGTTGCTTTGGCGTAAATAATATTGCCTGTAGCTCCAGCGACCGACTTTAACGCCTCAACCAGAGGTAATCCTGCAGCAAAGGTAATTGATAGTGTTCGCGTAAAGCGAGCAATAGCGGCTTTTTCTAAAATAGGCCCAATAACGGGAAATTTTAACAATACTCTATCCAGATTTTCTGCAAAATTGACTGAATGATTTTTCGTATAGATGAAGGCATATACCGCTGCGCCAAGAGAGCCAAAAATAAAATACCAGTAGGCTTGAAAGAATTTGGACATGGTAACGACGGCTTGGGTCAAAGCAGGCAGGTCGGCTCCAAATCCTTTAAATAGAGATTCAAATTGAGGAACAACAAAAATTAACAGCCCCGCAGTGACAATAAGAGCAACCACCAATACGGCTATAGGGTAGGTTAATGCTTTTTTGATTTTCTTTTTTATCGTTTCAATCTTCTCTTTATAGGTTGCTACCTTATCTAACATAATATCGAGAGAACCTGATTTTTCGCCTGCATCAACCAAATTACAAAATAACTCATTAAAATAGGCAGGATGTTTAATTAAAGCTTCGGAAAGAGTTAATCCAGTTTCAATATCATTTTTAATATGTTCTATTAAATCTTTTAATCTTTTATTAGTCTGTCCTTTGGCTACAATATCAAAAGCCTGAACGAGAGGTATTCCTGATTCGATCATAGTAGCTAATTGACGGCTAAACACCGTGATATCACCTGCTGTGATTTTTTTATTTGTTCTATCAAAAAATGGTTTTCGCTTCTTAACAACCTTACTAGGAAGAATTCCTTGTTTACGTAAATCTGCTTTAGCTATAGCGAGACTTTTGGCCTGAATATCACCCATCATTTTTTGGCCGGACTTATTAATTCCTTCATAATGGAAGGTTACGATTATCTCTTTATTTTTTGCCATTAAATTATTCAACGGTTACCCGATTGACCTCCTCAATGGTAGTAATACCTCCTTTTGCTTTTTCTAGTCCAGATTGGAAGATTGTTAACATTCCTTCTGATTGAGCAAGTTTTAAAATATCAAGAGAATTTCCACCAGACATGATCAATTGACCCAGAGTTTTGGTCATAGGTAATACTTCAAATAATCCAACTCGGCCTCTGTAACCATTAGTGCATTGATTACAGCCTACAGCTTTATATAATTTAATATCCAACAGATCTAATTCATTGAAGCCAAGCTCTATCAAACCTGAATGAGTGAAATCATCTCTTACCGCTTTACACGCATCACACAATTTTCTTGCTAATCGTTGCGCTATGATAAGAGTGACTGAACTGGCTATATTAAATGTTGGAATTCCCATATTGACCAGTCTGTTCAATGTTTCTGCTGCACTATTAGTATGCAGTGTTGAAAGTACTAAATGTCCCGTTTGAGCTGCCTTAACAGCAATTTCAGCTGTTTCAAAATCTCGAATTTCCCCAACCATGATAATATCAGGATCTTGACGTAAAAATGAGCGTAATGCCCCAGAGAACGTTAAGCCGGTCTTAGGGTTAATATTTACCTGATTAATTCCAGGTACTTTAATTTCAACCGGATCTTCAGCAGTGGAAATATTAACTTCCTTGGTATTGAGGATGTTTAATGCGGTGTATAAAGTTACTGTTTTTCCGCTACCAGTAGGGCCTGTTACCAAAATCATACCTTGGGGTCGTTCAATTGCTTTAACAAAGTATGCTTTTTGAACCGGGTTAAAGCCTAGCGCTTCTATTCCCAGTTTGGCCGATCCGGGATCAAGAACTCGCATCACCACTTTCTCTCCACCGGTAGTAGGGCAGGTGCTCACTCGGAAATCTATTGAACGGGTTTTGGAAATTTTCATCTTAAAACCCCCATCTTGTGGGGTTCGTCTTTCAGAAATGTCTAACCTTGACATCACTTTAATGCGAGCAGTGATTCGAGAGGACAAACTGGCTGGTGGTGTTGCCACTTCATGTAAAATACCGTCTTGTCTATAACGAATACGATACTCCCGTTCATACGGTTCAAAATGAATATCCGAGGCTCCTTCCTTAATCGCTTCTAATAGAATTTTATTAACAAATTTAACAATAGGGGCATCTTCGGTAACTGATGCGACACTCTCCGCATCGTTTTCTTCGTCATCTGAACTAATTTCCAAACCTTCCAAATCATTATCATCTCCATAATCCGCCAGTCCCTGATTTTCTTTAGCCGATAATAAATGATCTATAAATAAGTTAAGTTTGTCTGTCTCAACTACTATTGCATATGTATTTAGTCCAGTATGAAATTGAATTTCATTTAAAGAAGCTTGTTTACTAGGATCATCTGTAGCCAGATATAAATTATTACCTCGACTGAATAATGGGACCATCGCATGGCGACGAATAAGTTTTTCATTGACGAGATTAACAGGAATATTTTCAATATCGATGCAGTCCATATCCATCAAGGGAACCCCAAAACTTTGGGCTGCAGTAAAAGCTATTTGTTCGGCAGAGAGAATATTATTTTTAACCAGATATTGAAGCAAAGAAATTTTTTCTCCGGCGGCAAGCTTATGAAACTCTATAGCTTTTGCTTTCGCCAAGAGGTTTTCGAGAACCAGGAGCTGCCCAATTCCCTGTAATCTATGTTCTTCCGTTGCTAAAGCCATATTTTCCAGTCAAATTGTTTATTATTTATAACTATAGTTAATATATTCAATAATATTAACTATCTTTAATTAAATTTTAATCTTTATTCCTTTTGTTAAGTATATACTTGCTTCTACTAAAGCTGATTTAATGATAGGAGTTAGTATTTTTATAGACTCGTGATAATTAAAGGAAATAGAAAAATAAATTGTTTGGATATGAAACTCGTTGTATTGTAGTTTAATTCAGGATTAACTATTTTAAAAGGCATTATTTTGTTGATCGAACAGCAAATAAAACAGTATCGCGCCCTCCATGAATGGTTTAATTCATCGTTGGGTTCATTTGTGGCTAATGAATTTAGCGACCAATTAAAATCTGTAAATGACTATCTGAGAGGGGAAACTCTACTTCAATTAGGCAATTGCGGTGATAACCCCTGGTTAAGTACACTGAATTTTAAGCGGAAATGGATAGCATCTCCTTTTGCCCTGGATAATAAAATCCATCTGGAATGTTCGTTTAATCAAATACCTTTAAACAGAAACAGTTTGGATTGCATATTAGCACCATTAACTCTGGAGCCTTATGCTAACAGTTTAAGTTTAATAGATGAAATTGATCGAATTTTAAAACCAATGGGCTTTATTATTTTATTGAGTATTAATCCATGGAGCTTATGGGGCGGGGCAATGAAATGTGGCTTATTACATTGTTATAACGACCGCTCCATTAAAATGCGTTCGCCGTTCCATGTGAACAGGGTATTTTTACAAAGAGGGTATAGACAATGTGCTTTAAGTAATTTTTGTTATATCCCGCCTGTTAATAGTAAGTCATTAATTAAAAAATTAACTTTTTTTGATGAAGTAGGTAAGATGCTGTGGCCATTTCCTTCGGGCTTTTATTGTTATATTGCTCAAAAATTCGAAGCAATACATCCATCGTTAATTGCTGAGCCTGTAGCACAAGCTATAACTAAAAAATACAAATCTCCATTGCAACCAGCAACAAATTAACTATAAACATTTGAATATCACCCCTTTATTTTTGTATACTTCACTTTGATTTATAAACAGGTTTATTTAATGACTAAAAAAACATTATTCCGAATCACTTTTGCCAATCAAGAAGCAATTTATGAGATATATGCACGTTCTATCAAAGAAAGTGAGATGTTTGGTTTTTTGGAAATTGAAGAACTGGTATTTGGGGAGCAAACTGCGCTAGTAGTGGATCCCTCCGAAGAAAGACTTAAAATGGAATTCAGCGGAGTAAAGCGTACTTTTATTCCTATGCATTCAGTTTTTCGCATCGATGAAGTGGCAAAGCAAGGTCCAGCAAAAGTTAAGGATAATATAGGCTACGGTAGTAAAGTCAGCCCTTTTCCAGGAACAGGAAAGATAAAAGATTAGTTTCTTATAAATGTACAATATCCTAATCTTATTACCTACTATATTTTAAAAACTCAAATTTTTTAAACCAGGGGGTAAAAGATTATCATCACTTTTCAAGGAAAAATAAATGACTATCCCCCATAAAATCAAGTCAGTCTATGAAAAATCAAGCTGTCTGTTCACCACTAATGAAGTAGAAGCAGCTCTGGATAGAATGGCTATTAAAATACATGAAAAATTGGAAGATAAAAACCCGGTTATTATTTGTGTCATGATTGGTGGGTTAGTCCCATTAGGTAATTTATTGCATCGCTTGGATTTCCCTTTAGAAGTAGATTACGTGCACGCGACTCGATACAGGGGGGATATTACCGGGGGAGAGATACTTTGGAAGGTGCGACCCTCAACAAACTTAGCCGGAAGAACAGTTTTAGTAGTTGATGATATTCTTGATGGCGGAGTTACCTTGGCAGCAATTATTGCTGAAATAAAAGCTTTAGGAGCAGAGGAAGTTTATAGTGCTGTACTGGTAGATAAATACCGTAAAAGAGTACCTAATGGCCTTCAAAAGGCTGATTTTGTTGGTTTAGAGGTCGAAGATCATTATATTTTTGGCTACGGAATGGATTATCATGAATACCTTCGCAATGCCCCAGGGATTTTTGTTGTTCATCCAGATCACGAATAATATTAGCTAAGACATTTTTAGGATCAAACGGCGGAAGATTTATCTCTCTGAACTGATAGTTCTGCACGAATTTGTTATGGTAGTTAAATCAATGGTAAAATTATTTCCATACTTATTCTTACATTCCAGCTGGAAATTTCTTCAGCTATATCCCCTCCCTCGCGCGCAAAGTGTGGGGAGTAGGGCAACACGACATTCTGTCAATAGGTGAGCCCACGTTCAACTTTGAAGCTCATTCTGGCTTCAAAACATTAAATATATTGTCCATATACTTGGTGTATAGTAGGAGTGTCATGCTTCCATGGGTGGATAAATATTAAAGGAATAATCTAACAATGAGAATAAAAAGAGCATTAACTATTCGACTAAGCACCAATGGGTAAAAATAATACACAAATACTCCAAATCAACTGCAAGGCTACGCAAAAAACGACTCTGATAATTGGTACAGCAGTCTTTCAGGTATCTATTACAAAGACGAAAATCAAAAAACTGATAAATTACTGTACGTTTGTTCATAAAATAGAGTTAATTTGAGTTAAATAGTATATTTTCAGGAGCCATATGAAGATAAGGAATATTATAATATTTGGAATTATTCTATTAATAAGTGCCGGCTGTGTTCCTTGGGGGAAGCATCATGTTATAACTTCCTCTAACACTAAATTAGAAAAATACAAGAAAGTAAATTTTTCTAATTTATATGAAAAAAATAGCTCGTATAAAGATCTAGATACGGGTATTAGTGCCATTTTAGATGGAATATTGACTTCCTCAAAAAATAAAACTTCTCTAAGTAAAAAGGAGTCAAAACTATTGGAACAATATGTAAAGCAAAATAAACTATTCTGTTATAAAGGTTTTGATCAAAGATGGATGAATCAGTTGCAGTGGAGTTTGGATTTATTAGAAAAAAATGAAAATAATCGGATTGCCTCAGCTGTTAATAAAAAAATGCAGGTACTATTTTCTGTATTCCGATGCCGATAAAATCCACCCCAATATGTACTTCTATTGAATTAGATTAAGTATTGAGATCTGATAGATCAACGTTCTCTCAGGGCTGACTGTTTTGCTTTTAATATAGGTTTTAGGATGTATGCAAGGACTGACTTTTCCCCTGTTAGGATATCAACCGTTGCTAACATTCCAGGAATTATAGGTAATGGATTTTTATCTGTTCCCAGATGATTTTTTGCAGTACGAACCCTAATCATATAAAAACTTTCATTTTTTTTATCAGTTTCGTCAATTATAGTATCCGCACTAATTTGCTCTACTAATCCTTCCAAACCACCATAAATTGAAAAATCATAAGCGGTGATTTTAACCATTGCTTTTTGACCAGGATGTATAAAGCCAATATCACCTGGACGTATTTTAGCCTCAATTAACAGGGAATCATCAAGAGGGACAATTTCAACAATATCGCTTCCAGGTTGAACTACACCTCCAATCGTGGTTGTTTTAATTTGTTTAATAATCCCATATACCGGAGATCTTACTGTAGTACGAGTCAGGCGATCTTTGTCAGCTTTATTCGCTTCAATGAGTGCAGATAATTCACCTCTTGCCTTATTTAATTTATCCAACTCATCGGATTTAAACTTATCGATATTTCCTTTAATTTCGTTTACCGCTCGGTCTAATCTAATAACCTCCACAGGTGAAACAGATCCGGTTTTTAACAAGGGACGTGTCATATCCAATTCTTTTTGAGCTAAATCCAAAGTTACTTGTAATTGGTTTAATTCTCTCATTCGCGATTCATATAAAGACTGTTGATCCTTAACCAAATCAGGCTGAGCTTTTTTAAGCACCTCAGGGAAGAGGGGTGGGGTTTTATTCATTTCAGCATTAATACGTATAATTTCTAATTGTAACGCATCCATTTTCCTTTCAGACTCGTCAAAACTAGACATAAAGCGAGTATTGTCAATTTGCATCAATATCTGATTTTTCTTTACTATTTCACCCTCCTTGACAAAGATATTTTTAATAATTCCTCCTTCAAGGTTTTGGATAACTTGTATTTCACTTGAGGGAATTACTTTTCCTTGGCCTGTAGTGACTTCGTCAAGCACTGCATAATTAGCCCACATTATTGCGGCAACTATAAAAAGAGCAGAGGTCCATAGGATAACATGGGTAAAGGCTCTGGACTTGTGAGTTGTGCTCATTTTATCATTTCCTTACGCTACCTGATTTAAGTGCATTGATAACGGCTTCTTTAGATCCGTCTGCAATAATTTTACCATCTTCTAAAACAATTATCCGGTTAACTAATTCAAGCATGGATATTTTATGCGTGACTAAAATTAAAGTATGCTGATTGGTTAAATATTGGTTAAGTCGACTTTTAAGTTGCCGTTCACTATTATCATCCATAGATGAAGTGGGCTCATCCAAAAGTAATACATTAGGATGTAAAATTAAAGAACGTGCCACCGCTACTGCTTGTCTTTGTCCTCCTGATAGCTCGGCACCTTTTTCACCAACTTGTCTATCAAATCCTTTGGGGTGACTGTTTGTAAACGATGTAACCCCAGCAATTTCGGCTGCTTTTATCAGTTCACTATCGCGAATAAACGGAGCACCAACACAGATATTATCTCTTACACTCCCATAGAATAGAACCACATCTTGTGGCACATAACCTATCTGCTGACGCAGGTCATCTGGATTAATTTGTTTATAATCAGTTCCATCCAATAATATTGTTCCCGAACTTGGTAAGAATAATTTTAACAGTAACTTGCCTAAAGTAGATTTTCCGGAACCAACACGTCCAATAATAGCGACGCGATCCCCCACTTTAATTTTAAAATTAATGTTATTTAGAGCATTAATTTCCTCGCCAGGATAATGAAAACAAACCTGCCTGAACTCAATATCACCTTTGAGTGCAGGTCGATGTAGAAATTTAGTATTTTGATTAATATCAGTCTCAAGTTGCATAATTTTATTTAACGATTGTAAGACATTAACTGATTGAAAATAACGAGTGAACAAGGACGACACTTGGGCCATAGGGGCCATTGCTCTGCCAGTTAATATGGTGCATGCAATCAATGCACCTGTTGTCAATTCATTATTAGAAATCATATATACTCCTGCAATAACAATTGCTATCGTTGCAATTTGTTGAGCAAGATTGGTAAGACTCATACTGCTATTTGAAATAAACCGTAGTTGCATTGAGTTTTTTGAAGATTCATCAACTATTTTTTCCCAGCGAGATTGCAATATAGATTCAGCTCCTGTTGTTTTCACCGTTTCAATGGCAGATAAGGATTCAAATAAAGTAGCCTGCTTTTCTGCTGAATATTGATATGCTTTCCTCGTCAGTCTAATCAAAGGCCACTGAAGTAGAAGGCCGATTAGAAATATTAAGGGAACAACAATAAAGGGGATCCAGAATAAGTTCCCCCCAATTAAGTAAATAACAAATAGAAATATAAATACAAAGGGGAGATCTACAAGAACTGTCATTGTACTGGAAGTAATAAAATCGCGAAACAACTCAAATGATTGGACAGTATTTGCCAAGGAGCCCACAGATTTAGGTCTGGTTTCCATGCTTAAGCCCAGAACCTGTTGGAATATATTTGCAGATAACTCAATGTCTGTATGTTTATTGGCAATATCAATAAAATAGGATCTTAATGTTTTGAGTAAGGTATCAAATATGAAGACCAGTGCTACACCACTTGCCAAGACCCACATGGTATCCGTTGCATGATTGGGTACGACTCTATCATAAACATTCATGGTAAATAGAGGTATGACTAATGCAAAAATATTAACTAAAAGTGACGCTACTAAAACCTCTGAGTAAAGAGGCCAAGACTTGAGCATCACCTTCCAAAACCAGTTTTTGGGTTGTTTCGTTAATGTTTCCTGTGATCTTTCGGTATGTTTAAATTGTAAATTAATCAAAATTGCCTGATCGGTTAGATCAGGGGCAATCTCGTTAATATCTAATGTAATATCGGGTTGCTTTGGATCAAGAGCAGCTCTTTTGCCTTCATTATCTAAAATTAACAAAACAGCATTTCCATCTTTCTTGATCAAGACAGCCGGAATATGGGCATCTTCAATTTGAGCCAATTTTAATTTTGTTACCTCAGCATCTAGGGATGCTCGGGCAGCAGATCTGGCAAACAGCTCTACTGTTAATTTATTATTAACTAAAGGTAATCGAGCGACAAGAGACTGAGGTGAAAATGGGTTTTGATAATATCTTGTTAATAAAACCAAGCATGCCAAAAGAGAATCATTTTCAGCAGTTTCACCTAAATCCACATGTGACCATGACTGCTTTCTTAAGGTTACCATATCATCCATAAATTATTATTCTATTTAAGAGTATATACTTAAATTAAATAAAATTACGAGAGATAGGATTAAACAGTATACTTGGATTTGTTAAAGGGTTTAAGTGACTCAGTAATACGTTCATAGAGTTCAGGAAGCCATCTGGGCTGGGCAAATGTAGAAGTGGCAGGTTTTTTATAACGCATATCATTGGGGGCAATGATAACTTGTATATTATCCAGCCCCACACGTCTGGCTAAAACAAAAAGTTGATCTATAGCCAGATCCCCAACAGCCAGGCATCCCACAGATAAATTATTACCATGAATAAAAATATTATTCCCCAAGTCTCTTCGGCCATCCAAATAACCTTTTTCTCTATCAAAACTATTAGGGTAATTAATCATCATCGATAAATGCATGCTGCTAAATGGATTAAAATTAACGAGCTTATATACACCTTCGGGTATTTGCTTATCATTAACCCTTAGTTTGGGACCGAGTCGGCCACTAAAACCCGTTAAAGGATAATTATGGATATGTTTCCATGATTGGTTGGAGTTTTTTGCCCATAGTTCTACTTTTCGTTCCGACTTGAACGCTAGAAGCGCTATTTCACGGGGGGGGTAACTTACCCCCGCTTTTGAAAAAAAAGAAATCAGTTGAGGTTCTGCACGTAAACCGTAACGTTTAATTGCACGATCAATTGCTTTATCCCAGTTGAGTTTCGGTGCCATGGTATAACCATTAAGACAAAAAAACACGAAAAATAAAGAAATGAAACGTCGCATATAAAAACTGATTTGGTAACTTAAAAGCATAATATCAAATTATAATCTTAAGGACAATTTGTTAAAGAATACCATCTGGCTCGCTTTCTCAATCCGATTTTGCCGTGACAAGATGTGCTTTTTAATAGGAATAGGCGGTTGAGTGGCAATGAAATCAGAGCTAAGGGACAAATGACCAATTGAGGGGATTAGGCCGTAGTGATTTGGACAAAGATATAAAACAGAACCATCGGTGGCCACCTTATAAAATATATATCTATAATTGCAATAAGCTGCACTCTTGGGTAAAGCTACCTGCATGATTGGAGTGCCAGCCATTCGATTTTCAATGAAGAATGCATTAACCCAGAGATTGGTAATCACTAAAAAACTACCTATTACTATAAAAGATTTAATCAAACTGCTTGTATATTTGAAAATAGGATTATTGCTGCTTAAATGCGAAATAATTCGGATTAATGAAATAAGTAAAATAATTAAATTTGCAGTATAAATTGTTGCATTAAGAAAATTAAAATAACTTCCAAGAAGTTGACCACCTGAGGATTGATAATGAATTGCTACGGCAATAAGACTTAACCATAAGGCGGAAATTACATAGTAAATAGTGTTTCGTTTTATCCCCACAATTAAAAGTATTAAAGCAATTAATGGAAAGAGGCAGTGAGCGAAGATATACATTGATCCAATCCCTTGAAATAAGAGCTCCATTGTTTGATAGATTTATATATATCAGCAATTTAACGACATGGCTAGCAACCTGCCTAATTATTAGTGTCAGGATCTTTTATTAATAAAATGATGGGGGGAGTAGGGAATAAAGTCGAGTTTAGCATGTTTTCATGAAGCTCCACCCGTCTTAAAGTAAATTTACTTAAAGCGGGTATCATATAAGTCAATGGATTAATTAATTGAGAAGATGATTTTTGATGGTCGTTCTTGTTCCCATATCTGTTTTGATGAAGGGTGCCAAGCAAAAGAGGTTTATTTAGTTCGCTGATATTATAACTTGATTCCCATATATTTAGTTCTAAAATTAATTGAGAATGCTTATCTTTATAAGTCATAATGAGCTCGGGAGGTTTATTATCGTACAGTTGAGCCAGTAACGGGAACGTAATTTTATTAGAATTAGAACTCAGCTTCATCAGTAATTTTGTAACAAATGATTCTGTATGTGTCTCCCACCCCTTTTGTTCCAAACTGCTTTGTAGTAAATCCAGATCACCAACATATTGTACATTTAACAGACTTATTCTATGACCAATTCGGTTCAAACGATATATAGGCAAAATTGGTTTTTGCTGATTCCACCACATGGATTCATTCAGAGTATATTCTTTGCGATAGGGTGTATGGCTATAAGTTAAAGTTTTAAAGTTGAGATAAGTCGATAAAGCCGTAGAAAATAATATGCCGGCAAGGAGCGAAAAAAGTATCGTTGCCGATTGAGTGGTTTTCAGGTAATTAAAATTAGATTTTCTGTAGATCAAATAATGAGTCAGACCTACAGTTGCCCCTGCGGAATAAGCGACTAGAATATCTGTGAGCCAAACATCTCCTAGATATACCGTTCCAATTCCACTTAGACCAAGTATAACCAATATGAAAGTTCTGAACGTGTTAGTAAGTAAGGCATATTTATTATTAATATAGAATAAAATAAATCCATAAAAAGCGGTGGCAATTTCGAGATTCGTAGCAAAGGAAGGGCCAGGCATAGTGACCTGTAGACCTTGAGGCCTTGGGTTATGAATAAAGAAAGCTAATAAAAAGGCGATAAAATAACTGGAAATAATTAAACTGGTTAAATATATAATCATTTTTAAATGCTTATGATAAATAAACCAAAAACAACAGAGAACATAAAGACTGGTAATCGTTACAGTGCTTGTTAATTGAGTACACATAATAAAGAATGCTTCTAATAACGGAGTATGGAAGCTTTGTACTATCAGATGAATGGGCAAATTAATGCAGTTAAACCATTGAGTTTTGATACTTAATACGGTCAGTAGTGCAAAGAAAAACAAACTAAACACGCTTAACAATAACAATGCTGCGGTTGGGAAGTGATTGGGTTCGTCTATTGGTGTGAGTGTATTATACAGTGGGCTTAATTTAGAGGGATGTTTAAAACTCAACCAAAAGTGATGTAAATTATTCTTAAAGAAGGAACTTAATTTAAGAAAAATCCATTTTAAAAATAGAGAAACCAACCAAATTCCTGCAAGTATAATGAGTATTAATACAAACAAGCGTGTTGCACTTTCGGCTGAAAGTCCATGACTGGCAGCACCAATTAATGCACCCGGCAAAATATATAATAAAGACCATCCTATTGCAGATAAAACATTTGCTAATAAAAATCGCCATTGTTTCATATGTAATATTCCGGCCACAACGGGTATTAATGATCTTAATGGCCCTATAAATCGTCCAAGCAATACGCTTTTTCCTCCATGCCGTGCAAAAAAATCTTCGCCATACTTTACCCAATGGGGGTATTTATTAAATGGCCAGATCTCAACGAGTCGCTCACTATAAAAATAACCTAATGCATAACTGAGACTATCGCCACAGACTGCTCCTAAAGTTGCAGCTATTAAAGTTAAATCCAGGCGCATAATCCCTGAACCCGCCAGTATTCCTATAGCTGTCATAGTTACCGAACCCGGAATGATACTGCCGATAATGGCTAAGGATTCAGTTAAAGCGATAAAAAAAGTGATAAATAAAGACCACCGAGGGTTTGTTTGCAGCCAATCAGTAAGTGGTTGAACATAATCTGCGAACAAATTCATAGTTTCTCGTTATTTAAATTGATTAAGAAAATCTCGCTCAAAATACTGACTTACTTCTTCTAATCTAATAGTAGAATGGAAATGACTTATCTGAGTCATTTCCATTTTAGCGAAGCCGCAAGGGTTAATCCCCAAAAATGGGTTTAAATCCATGTCAACATTCAGAGCTATTCCGTGATAAGTACAACCATTTTTAACTCGAAGACCAATTGAAGCTATTTTTTTTTCACCTATATAAACTCCTGGTGCCCCACAACGAGTATTTGCTACTATTTTATATCGTGCAAGTACTGAAAGTAATACTTGCTCTAACTGAGAAACTAATGTACGTATCCCAATATTACGTCTTCGTATATCCATTAGCACATAAGCTACTAATTGGCCTGGACCATGATAAGTCACTTGGCCCCCGCGATCGGATTGAACAATTTTGATGGAATTATTATTCAGGATGTGTTCCGGTTTACCTGCCTGGCCTTGTGTGTATACGGGAAAATGCTCTAACAGCCATAACTCGTCAGAAGTGTGAATATCACGACTGATAGTAAATTCTTTCATTTGTGTCCATACATTATCGTACTCTTGTATACCTAAATGATGAACTTTCATTATAGAACCATTTTTACATCGGGATGCTTGGTTAGTTCTTGATACAATGCATCAAGCATCTCTTGATTTTGAGCAAATACAGTTATTGTAATTGCCAGATAATTATTTTTTTGACTCACTTTATGAGTCAGGTGTTCTTCCTCAAACGCGGCATAATGTTTTATGGCAATTTCTCTAATTTCATCCAACAAAACTTTAGAGTTAGTGCCTATAATTTTTATTGGGAAATGACAAGGAAACTGTATTACTGTAGATTTAGTCATAGTTAACTTAATAATTTTTTGTAGGCTTCATTAATAATTCGCCAGTACTTCCCAGCTTTACCTTTATTAATAGGAACATCATTAATTTGAGTAACTGGTATAATTTCTTTAGTAGTACTGGTTATCCAAACTTCTGCTGCACTAAAAAGCTCACTAACGCTTATCTCTTCTTCACTGAATTTCCAATTTAATTGGGATATTAATTCAATAGTAATTTGTCGTGTGATGCCTGGCAAACAAAAATTAGTTAAAGGCGCGGTTTTGACTACCTTTTCTTGGGAAACTAAAAAAACGTTAGAAGTGCTGCCTTCATTAACTATTCCTTCCCGAACTAAAATGGAAGTTTGGTACCCGGTTGATACAGCCTCATCATTTAGTAATATATTTCCAATTAAGGAAGTCGTTTTAATATCACATCTTGACCACCGAATATCTTCAATCAATTTTGCACTGAGCCCTTTTTCTTTGTCTTCATCAGACGGGTAGGGGTTATTCATGGTAAATGCAATAACAGAGGGGGTAATCGAAGAGGGTATGTCGTGCTTTCTTACCCCTTGATTACCCCGAGTGACCTGGATATAAACTTGAAGATTACCGCCATTATTTTCCGCAACCAGACGATGAATTATTTCATGCCAATCCCACTGAGGCACCTCGATTTTAATTTTTTTTAAATTAGAATTAAGTCGATCTATATGCCTGGTGACAAAAAAAGGCTGCCCGTTGTATACAGGCAGAACTTCATAAACTGCATCGCCAAATAAAAATCCACGATCAAAAACTGAGACCTTAGCGTCACTGGAATCTAAATACTCACCATTAATAAATGTTTTCATCCTTGAATATACCTTAAGATCCAAACCATCCTTTAAAGGCCAGACGGATAGAGTCGCTTACTCTTGTGAAAAATCCACCTGATTCCACTGTTTGTAAGGCATATAAAGGGCGAGTCGATACGATATTATTGTCAAATTTTACTACCAAATCGCCAACTTTTTCCCCTTTTTTAATAGGTGCTTGTAAATAAGAAGGAATTTGGGTTGAAATATTAAGTCTTTGATACTGACCAGCAGGTATCGTGATAAATTGGTCGTCAGTTAATCCAACAGTTACTTTATCAACGGTTCCCTTATAAAGAGGCATTTCTGTAATGGACTGGCCTGATTTATATAATTGATGCGTTTCAAAGAATCTAAAACCATAATTAAGTAATTTTTCGCTGTCATCTGCTCGTGAGGATTCATTTGGCTCACCAAGCACCACTGCTAATAGACGCATGTTGTCGCGCTTTGCTGAGGAAACGAGACAAAAACCTGCCTCAGCAGTATGTCCGGTTTTAAGGCCGTCAACTTGATTATCGCGCCATAATAAACGATTTCGGTTCGGTTGGCGGATACCATTATAAGTGAACCATTTTTGTTTATACCAACTATAATATTGAGGGAAATCTGTAACTAAAGCTCTGCCTAAAATAGCCAAATCCTTAGCTGTAGTATATAAATCAGGATCAGGTAAGCCGGTACTGTCAGTAAAATGACTATTGGTCATTCCCAGGTTTTGAGCTTGCTGGTTCATAATGTCAGTAAATGCATTTTCAGTCCCGCCAACATGTTCGGCCATAGCAACACAGGCATCATTACCGGAATCCACGATAATTCCTTTTAACAAATCCTCAACGGATACTTGTTGACCTTCCTTAATGAACATACGTGAACCACCAATTTTCCAGGCATCACGGCTCACTCGTACGCTATCATTTAAATGAATTTGCTCATGATGTAGTGCATTTGATACAACATATAATGTCATCATTTTAGTCAGGCTTGCAGGCGGTAAACGCTCTTCACTATTTTTTTCTGCAATAATTTTGCCACTGTTTACATCAATGAGTATATAAGCCTTGGCATTAAGAGTTGGAGCAGCGGGAGTAACTAAAGGTTTATTTGTAATTGTAGGTGAAGGCTTCTGTAAATCTGTAGGTAATAATTCCTCAGCACTTGAGTTTGTTGATTGTACAAAGAGGGTAATAAAAAATAATGTCGTCAATAAAAAAGACGTGGCTTTAGTCATGTAATTCCTGATGTAGTTACAAAATGTGGTTATATTATCACAGCCTGTTACGAGCGACCAAATAGGAGAATGAAAATATTGGTTTTTTTTATTGTTTTTAAATTATTTGAAATCAAAACTTCGAAAAGCATCTCTTTTTCGGTATAGTTAGATAAAAATAATAATTATAGCAAGGGTATATGAGAAAAATATTAATTGTAATCATTGCACTTATCTCAGGCTGTCAAACAACAAGTAATAATCCTCCCGTTTCAACACCCGCGAGCAAAAAATCTTCAGCTTATTCTGGAAACTCAGTATACAATCGCTATAAAAATAAAGGGAATCGCTACACTATTCAACAAGATGGTGCCCCAACCAAGGCAAAAGCGATAACTTTCAAAGAACCTGTTCCAACAAAAGAACCATTAAGCCGTTACGGTAATCCAACGGAATATTATGTAGATGGGCATACCTATGAGGTGTTGAAAAGTTCTACCGGTTATAAGACAAGGGGTATCGCGTCCTGGTATGGAACAAAATTCCATAAACAGCGAACATCCAGCGGTGAACCATATGATATGTATGTCATGACTGCGGCACATAAAACGTTACCTTTACCAACTTACGTTAAAGTAAAAAACTTAAATAACGGTCGGGTTGCAGTGGTTAAGGTGAATGACAGGGGTCCATTTCATGCGGACAGGGTAATTGATTTATCTTATGCTGCTGCTTTAAAGCTAGGTGTATTCCCAAAGGGGACGGCTCCAGTCGAAATAGAAACTTTAATGGGACCAGCAGGTCAAGCACATTATTATTTGCAAGCGGGGGCTTTTTCCTCAGAGAGTTTAGCTAAGCGCTTAAAAGAAAAATTGGTTCATATAAGTCCATCTCCTGTATTTATTGAGCATTACAAACAGCATTATGTTGTTAGAGTAGGGCCATTTGGTGATAAACATATGGCTGATAACTTAAAAATTAAATTAGCCAAGAATGGAGTTACAGGCTCTTTTTCAGTCTTGATTTAACTCATTTATTGTTCAGATTTCCTGGCTGCTAATCGTCGTCTCTTGACCACAATTATCGTCCTGAAACTTTCATGCTGTTATACACCTGGATGTCCGCAGAGATCGCAGGATGATGAATTCCTATTAAGCCTAAGCTCAATTAGGTTTTGCAGCGCATTGACATCGAGATGATTACTATTCAGCAGCAAAGAGTCAGAATAATCCTGCTGAGATTGGGAAAAAATGCCTATACTTTGGGCTATTGTTTGTAGATAGAAATTATTTACTCTTTTATATAGAATAATTAATAGCTTATTCATAAATTAATGGATAAAATTATATTTATAATTCGATTTTCATCTGTTTAAATCAAATGAGGCATACTATCAATGCATGATGGCTCTGTATTTTATACCATATTTTTAATATTCGCTGGGGCTGCTTTTCTTTCCACATTAGTCTTGTATACAAAACAATCCCTTTTAGTAGCTTATATATTATTAGGTGCAATACTTGGCCCTTGGGGTTTAAAATTAGTTTCTGACGTTTCTGCCGTGCAACAGATTGGCGATATCGGTATCGTTTTTTTGCTGTTTTTATTAGGCCTGCATTTACAACCACAAAATCTGGTACATATGTTAAAGGAAGTGACGTGGATTGCAATTATTAGCTCCATCGTTTTTGCTGCCAGCGCTTATTTTATAGGTAGATGGTTTGGTTTGTCCGTTACAGAGTCATGGGTTCTGGGGGCTTCAATGATGTTCTCAAGCACCATTATCGGCCTAAAATTGCTCCCAACAACCATACTTCATCATCAACATACTGGTGAGGTGATGATTAGCGTATTATTAATGCAGGACGTTATAGCAATAGTCATTCTTATTTTAATTAATGGAGCGCAACTGCATGGTGGATTATCAATTAACGACTTACTTTTAGTTGTGATTGCTCTGCCTGCCTTATGCTTATTTGCATTTGCCTTTGAACGTTATATTTTAATTAAGCTGTTAGCTCGCTTTGATAGAACTCAAGAATACGTTTTTTTACTTTCTATCGGTTGGTGTCTGGGATTATCGGTTCTTGCACAAAAATTAGGCCTTTCAGAGGATATTGGGGCATTTGTAGCTGGAGTTGCCTTGGCCTCAAGCCCAATTTCTTTATTCATTGCAGAAAGTTTAAAACCATTAAGAGACTTTTTCCTTGTGATGTTTTTCTTTTCTATTGGGGCCACATTTAATTTTAGTTTTGCTGCCCAAGTAGTGATTCCAGCTGTTATATTAGCCGGATTGATCCTTATTATGAAACCATTTTTGTTTTATGTTCTTTTAGCCAGAGCTGGTGAAAAAAAACAAGTCGCTAAAGAGGTTGGTATTCGACTTGGCCAGAGTAGTGAGTTCTCTTTGCTTGTTGCAAGCATCGCTCTAAGTACTAAATTAATTTCAGAGGTGGCATCTAATTTGATTCAAGCTACAACTATTTTGACCTTTATCGTTTCATCCTATCTCGTGGTTTTAAAATACCCAACACCTATAGCGTTATCTGAAAAAATGCGGAAGGATTAATATAATGAAGTTATTGGTTGTAGTGTTATGTTTACTGAGTGAGCGATTTTTAATTCATACCCTTTCCTACCATCGATTTTATTGGTTTGGTGATTATTCTTTATTCATCAAGAGCATCATAGATAAAAGTAGTTTGTTTAAAAATCCCTGGATGACTCTTGCAGCAATCATACTACCTATTATTATGGTTACTTCCGTTATTTATTTTTTACTTTGTAGCATTCTTTTCGGCTTTTTATGTTTAATTCTCAGTATCATCCTGTTTCTCTACTGTCTTGGTCCCCAAAATGCCTTTTATCCTGTCTCGGAATCATCCTCCGCACTATCTAATAATACTTTGGTAGGAAATTATTTTGCTCAAGTAAATAGACAATTATTTTCAGTTATTTTTTGGTATATCCTGGGGGGGCCTATTGCTGTCCTAACTTATAGATTAGTCACTTTATGCAGGGATATAAGTTCAGTCAGCAAACAGGCGGACGAAGTAACAAACCTTGCCGAATGGATACCAGCACGACTCTCTGCGTTGCTTTTTTTATTGGTTGGCAATTTTCAACGTGGTTTTATCCTTTTTACGCGATTATTTTTTTCTAAACCTGAATTAAATAGTCAATTATTAAGTAATTGTGGGCTCCAGGCAGTTCGTACCAATGAATCAGATGAAATACCTTTACCTGTTGCAGAAAGTCTAGTAGAGCATGTCACTATTTTTTTTATGGTACTCATTGCGTTATTTACTTTAGTGGCCTGGTTGTAAAGTTGAAGATAACTTTAATTGATGATGGACTTAAACTATGAATTTGTTAGTACGTGTATTATGTTGCTTGGTTCTACTAGGCCTTTCGGGGTGCATAATACCCAAAAAAATTGTAGCTAATCGTGAGGCGTTCAATCAATGTAAAATGGTTTGTGTACATCACCTGGAGTCGTGTAAGCAATATTGTACAAATAGTTGTCCAAGATGTTCTTCTGCAGCGACCTATACTTCTACAATAAACTATTTAAAATTCGTACATGAAAAACAAGTTCAGGGCGGATATATTACTCGCGGGTTGAATTCTTACCGTGATCCTCTACAATGCCGCAAAGTAAGTTGTAACTGTGCATCGGATTTCAACACTTGCATTCAAGGTTGTACCGGTGTTATTCAAAAAAGATTACAATCCGTACCATATTGTACTTAATATTAAAGAATGTCGGGGAATTATTCATGGCAAATGAACCTAATGTTGACTTAGATCCAATTGAAACACGCGAATGGCTGGATGCCCTACAATCTGTATTTGCCAATGACGGTAGTGAGCGTGGTGCTTTTCTTTTACAGCAACTCCTCAATAAAGCAAATGCTGAAGGAGTTAAATTGACAAGTTCAATTAACACGCCGTACAGAAACACCATAAAACCTCATGAAGAAAAACAAATGCCTCCAGATGAGGGTATAGGGAAACGTATTAATGCTCTAATTCGCTGGAATGCGGTTGCTATGGTACTAAGAGCGGGTAAATATGCTCCTGAGTTGGGTGGTCACATTGCGTCCTATGCTTCTTCTTCTACTTTATACGAAACCGGATTTAACTATTTTTTTAAAGGTCCGAATGGCGAGCACGGAGGCGATCTGCTTTATATTCAAGGACATTCATCTCCGGGTATTTATGCCCGAGCCTTTCTTGAAGGACGACTAACAGAGGAAAAATTAAAACTGTTCAGACAAGAAGTTGAAGTGGATGGTTTATCTTCTTATCCTCATCCTTGGCTAATGAATGATTTTTGGCAATTTCCTACGGTTTCCATGGGTTTAGGTCCGTTGCAGGCAATATACCAGGCACGTTTTTTAAAATATTTGGAAAATAGAGGTCTTATTAAAGCCGAAGGAAGAAAGGTATGGGCCTTTCTTGGTGATGGTGAAATGGATGAGCCTGAATCTGTAGGTGCCTTAAGTATTGCAGCCCGAGAAAAGTTGGATAATCTTATCTTTGTAGTTAACTGTAACTTACAACGATTGGATGGACCAGTACGTGGTAATGGCAAAATTATTCAAGAACTCGAGGGTGTATTCCGAGGTGCTGGTTGGAATGTAATAAAAGTAATTTGGGGTGGACGATGGGATCCGTTATTTGCACGTGATAAAGAAGGATGGATGCAAAAACGAATGGAAGAGTGTCTTGATGGCGATTACCAATCCTATAAAGCGAACGATGGTTCTTATGTCAGACAACATTTTTTTAACCAATATCCTGAATTGAAGAAAATGGTTGAGAATCTCTCAGATGATGAAATCTGGCGTTTGAATAGAGGTGGTCATGATCCCCAAAAAGTGTTTGCTGCCTATGCACAAGCAGTAGAGCATAAAGGTAGTCCTACTGTAATTTTAGCTAAAACCATTAAAGGTTATGGCATGGGGGCTGCTGGTGAAGGACAAAATATAACTCACCAACAAAAAAAGATGACATTAGATCAATTAAAAGCCTTTAGAGATAGATTTAGTATTCCTGTAAGCGATGATAAAATTGCTGAAGTCCCTTTTTATAAACCAGAAGATGACAGTCCCGAAATTAAATACCTAAAGAAGCAACGAGAAGCTTTAGGAGGATATCTACCGGCCAGATCAACCAAAGTTGATCCCTTAAAAGTTCCACCATTAGAGGATTTTGCCTCAGTGACATCGGGCTTAGGTGAGCGTGAAATTTCCACCACCATGGCCTTTGTTCGTATTCTTTCAATTTTACTTAAAAATAAAGACTTAAGTTCGCGGATCGTTCCTATTGTTCCAGACGAGTGCCGAACCTTTGGTATGGAAGGATTATTCCGTCAAATCGGCATTTACTCGCCTGTTGGCCAATTGTACACTCCAGTCGATCATGAGCAGGTAATGTATTATCGAGAAGCTCAGGATGGACAAATATTAGAAGAAGGGATTAATGAAGCGGGTGCTTTTTGCTCCTGGATGGCGGCAGGCACCTCATACAGCTCTAACAAGTTAGCCATGATTCCTTTCTATATATATTACTCTATGTTTGGATTTCAACGAATTGGTGATTTGGCATGGGCTGCAGGAGATATGCAAGCCAGAGGATTTTTACTTGGTGGCACTGCTGGTCGAACCACACTTGCAGGCGAAGGGCTTCAGCATCAAGATGGCCATAGTCATTTGTATGCTTCAACTATTCCCAATTGCGTTTCATATGATCCTACTTATGCTTATGAACTGGCTGTTATTATTCAGAATGGTTTATACCGTATGTATGAAAAAATGGATAATGTCTTTTATTATATTACAGTAATGAATGAGAATTATGTACAACCCGATATGCCCAAAGGAGCAGAAGAAGGCATTATCAAAGGGATGTATGTATTAAAGGAAAGCAAGAAAAAATCGAAACATCATGTTCAATTGATGGGATGCGGAACTATCTTACGTGAAGTAATTAGAGCAGCACAAATGCTTGAGGAAGATTATTCCATTACTTCTGATCTATGGAGTGTTACCAGCTTTAATGAGTTACGACGTGATGGTTTAGCTGTAGAGCGTTATAATGCCTTACATCCAGAAAAAAAATCCAAAGAAAGCTATGTCTCTTTGCAATTAAAAGGACGTCAAGGTCCTGTAATTGCTGCAACCGATTACATGCGTATTTATGCAGATCAAATTCGTCCCTATGTTTCTAATCGATATATTACATTAGGCACTGATGGGTATGGTAGAAGTGACACGCGTGAACGTCTTCGCCATTTCTTTGAAGTTGATGCAAAGTTTATCGTTTTAGCAGCACTCAATGCTCTCGTTGCAGATGGAACAATTGATAAATCCAAAGTTGTAGATGCAATGAAACGCTATAACATTAATCCAGATAAGCTGGATCCAGTTACCCATTAGTTAAATTATTATTGTGAGCTATAAATAAAAATTTAACTGAATGCTGAGGATAGATATGGCAAATGAAATAGAAATTAAAATTCCTGATATAGGTGGTGCTACTCAGGTTGATGTTATTGAAATTCTTGTCCAGGTGGGCGAAGAGATATCCGTAGATACTCCTTTAATCACATTGGAAACAGATAAAGCAAGTATGGAAATACCCTCTCCTAATGCAGGAACAATAACCAAAATTTCTGTAAAGGTAGGAGATAAGGTATCTGAAGGAGATGCAATTTTACTGATTCAAACAGCTGAGGATTCAAAAGAAGTTAAAGAACCGGCTTTATCTAGTAAGGTTGAGAAGCCGGCAGCAGAATTGCCTTCAGAAACAGCAAAGCCTGTTACTAAAAATAATCAGCCGCAATCTTTAGAGGTATCAATTCCAGATATTGGTGGTGCTACAGATGTGGATGTAATAGATATTTTAGTTAAACCCGGCATGCAGATAGAAAAAGATGATGCGTTAATAACTCTTGAAGGTGATAAAGCGACGATGGATATCCCATCCCCCTATTCTGGAACAGTTAAAGCGCTTAAAGTTAAATTAGGTGATAAAGTCTCTCAGGGAAGTGCTATTCTAACCATAGAAACCAATGAGGAACCCGATAATCTTTCATCGCCGAAAGATCCCTCTCCATCAAAGGCAGAGCTTACGTCTTCAGTGTCGGAACAGCCCAAACCGACAATCAAACCCGAACCAATGCCTACAGACATCTTGAATAATTCAGGAGTCGTTGCTGCAGGCCCCGCAGTCAGGCGTATGGCCAGAGAGTTGGGAGTCAATTTAGCTTTAGTAAAAGGCAGTGGACGAAAAACTCGTATTATAAAGGAAGATTTACAAGCCTATGTTAAAGAACGCTTAAGTCAAAATCAGACTTCAGGTAACTTTAATTTGCCAGGAAACCCTGTTATTGACTTTAGTAAATTTGGTGATATTGAAACTAAGCCATTAAATAAAATAAAAAAACTTACAGGAATCAATGTTCATCGTTCCTGGATCACTATCCCTCATGTCACTCAATTTGATGAAGCAGATATAACTGACTTGGAAACCTTTAGAAAATTGGAGTCAGATCGTGCTAAAAATGCGGGTTATAAATTAACGATACTGGCTTTTGTTTGTGGCGTAGTGAGTAAAGCCTTACAAGTTTATCCCCAATTTAATGCTTCTTTAGATGCTACAGGCGAAAATCTTATCTATAAAAAATATTGCAATCTTGGTATTGCCGTAGAAACGCCAAATGGCTTAGTAGTTCCGGTAATTAAAAATGTAGATAAATTAAGCATTTCTGAAATTGCTACGGAAATGGCTCGATTGAGTAGTAAAGCAAGAGACAAGGGTTTAATGCCCGCCGATATGTCTGGAGGATGTTTTACTATTTCCAGTCTCGGAGGCATAGGTGGCACAGCATTTACTCCCATAGTAAACAGTCCTGAGGTTGCAATATTAGGTTTATCGCGCTCCGCTATTAAACCTGTTTACGATAATGGAGAATTTAAACCAAGATTAATGTTACCTCTTTCTCTATCCTATGATCATCGCGTGATTGATGGTGCTGAAGCAGCACGGTTTACTCGTTTTATTTGCGATGCATTAAGTGACATCAGAAGGGTTTTACTCTGATCGCAATGAAACATAAATAATTTTTGTAAAATAATATCTTAAATGAGGCTTGCAATGGCTAACAAAATTAAAACAGAAGTAGTGGTATTAGGAAGTGGACCAGGCGGATATACTGCAGCATTCCGAGCAGCAGATTTGGGTAAAAAAGTTGTTCTGGTTGAACGTTTTGATACTTTGGGTGGTGTTTGTCTCAATGTAGGTTGTATTCCATCCAAAGCATTACTGCACATAGCTAAAGTTGTCGAAGAAGCCGAAGAAATGTCCGAGCAAGGAGTGAGTTTCGGCAACCCTGAATTTGATAACAAAAAAATGGTCTCCTGGAAAAATTCGGTAGTATCCAAGTTAACAGGCGGGTTAAAAGCTTTAGCGAAACAGCGTAAAGTTGAAGTCCTTACTGGTGCAGGTAAATTTGCTGGGACTCATCAAATTGTAGTGGATACTAAAGAAGGACCTGTTGAAGTTGAGTTTGAAAATGCCATCATTGCTGTAGGCTCTGAATCCATTAACTTGCCATTTATACCAGAAGACAAACGTATATTTAGTTCTACAGGGGCATTAGAACTTGCCGATATTAAAGGTAGTCTGTTAGTTTTGGGTGGAGGCATTATCGGCTTGGAAATGGCCACTGTTTACTCAGCATTAGGAGTGGATGTCACTGTAGTTGAATTCATGGACCAATTAATTCCAGGAGCTGATTCAGATTTAGTTAATATTCTCCAGAAACGCATGGTTAAAAAAGGAGTAAAATTCCTTTTGAAAACAAAAGTAACCGCGGTTGAGGCCAAAAAAGATGGAATTTATGTATCGATGGAAGGTGCTCATGGTACTGATAAGCCTTTATGCTTCCAACAAGTTCTTGTTTCCGTAGGTAGAAAACCTAATGGTGGTGTTATTGATGCAGATAAAGCTGGGGTAAAAGTAGATGAGCGCGGTTTTATTCATGTAGATAATCAACAAAGAACCAATGTTTCCCATATCTTTGCTATCGGTGATGTCGTTGGTCAACCGATGCTTGCTCATAAGGCAATACCCGAAGGCAAAGTGGCTGCTGAAGTCATTGCAGGGAAAAAGCACTATTTTGAGCCGAAATGTATAGCCAGTGTAGCTTATACTGATCCTGAACTGGCCTGGGTTGGATTAACCGAAAAAGAAGCGAAAGAAAAAGAGATAACCTATGAGAAAGCTTCGTTCCCTTGGGTAGCAAGCGGGCGCGCACTCAGTATGGGACGTGAAGAAGGAATGACTAAATTGCTATTCTGTCCCGAAACAAACCGTATATTAGGTGCGGGCATCGTTGGAGTCAATGCTGGCGATTTGATTGCTGAGACAGCTTTAGCCATTGAAATGTGCTGTGATGTTGAGGATATCGCACTTACTATACATCCTCATCCGACGTTGTCAGAAACTATAGCGCAAGCTGCTGAAGCATTTGAAGGCACTATTACTGATCTTTATTTACCTAAAAAGAAAAAGTAAGAATAGTTAGGGTTAAGGTCATTCCTGTATGACAGGATGACCTTAGTCAACAAGTCTAACGTTTATTTGAACAATGAGTACCTGGTGACCTATACAACTCCTAAAATCTCCGTTGGATAGATATTGAGATTGACACAGTTTTTAATTTACTCATTGATAATTCTCTATTCCTCATAAATACTTACGTGCAAATAAGTGAACTCTCTGGAGAAGGAATGATACTGAACATTCGTCGTATGAAGGATACTGATATAGATAATGTCTATGCTATTGAGACCAGTGTTCACATTGCTCCCTGGAGTAAAAATATTCTAAGAGATTGTGTTCTGGTTGGATATGACTGCCGAGTGATTGAAATAAATAATGGGAATAGTCCTATACTTGCTGGATATATTATTTCCAGAATTTCTAATAATAGCTGTCACATATTGAATCTTTGTATTGCCAAGCCTTTACAATCAAAAGGTTTTGGACGTAAGTTATTGCAAACTTTTCTTTATTCCTTATCTAAATATACTAAAGCAGAGTTTGTGGTGCTTGAAGTCAGACCTAGCAATAGTGTAGCGCTACATCTTTACCAGTCAATGGGCTTTGAGCAAGTAGAAATAAAAAAAGAATATTATAAAGATAGTAATAGTGTTGAGGATGCCATCTTATTAAGAAAATCCCTGAGCGTAAATTAACTTATATGGCATCATTCGTCTAACTTATGGGCACGAATTTTTCTTCGCAAAAAATATTATAAATAACAGGAGCGTTAATGCTGCTATTTAATTTTATATTTGCTATTATACTCTCGTTAAATCGTCTATATAGTTTATATGTTCCTTGTGGATAACATTTCTTAAATTTTTTTTTCTATTTTCCATTTCAGTTTTAAATTCCAATATACTCCTCTATCTAACAGCATACTATTATGTTTTTTATTTTATTTGAGTTTGTACGTTATCCACAAAATCTGTGGATAACGTTGTGTATAGAGTTGTGAATTACTTTATAAATCAACTCATTTCAAAAATGACAACAAGTTCACCAAGAACATCTTTTTGAAATCGTGTACTACGGCATCAGCTCCAGGTGATTTTGCTTACAGATAAAACTTAAGCTATCCTCAGTATAGAAAATTTTATTATTTAAATCAGGGAGTAGAGTTATGCCTTATTCTATAAAGCAAGTATTGGTTGCAACAACAATGGGATTTCTCTCTCTTTCATCCTATGCGTTACCTGGAGAATCTTTTCAAACAGTATGTATTAGTTCCTGGATGAAAAAAATTGGTGATTCCGCTGATAAAATAGACTTTAAAAATTTTGGTGAAAAATATTGTACTTGTGCTGCTGCTCAGCCATTAGATAATGATGCGGCGATACAAAAAGCAATTCAACTGTGTATGTCAAGAACCTTACTACATGATGCAATGGACTCATTGGAGCAAGAGGTAGGATTAAGTGAAGCTAAAGATACTGATATAAATGAATATTGTGAAGATAGATGGAACCTGGTTTATCCAAAGCAAACTGATGCGGATAAACAAATAACTGCTGCTTATTGTGAATGTGCTAAACCGAAATTAATGGATTTGATTAAGAAAGCAGATAATATGACTGATAAGCAATATGAGGAAGGCATTGATGATGTTGCCAGTGCATGTTCTGGGAAGGTAAAACAAGAAACATCTACAGGGATAGCTCCCCCCAATCCAACGCCAACTGCTCCAGAGAAAACAAATTAAATTTTGTTTTCCCTATGTTATCGCAATTAGCAGTGACTGCGCGTTTTATCTTTTCGCATAGACCACAACAGAGAGCATGACCATTGACATCCCTATGAGCTGGCCGATTGTTAACTGTTCATGGAGTAGCACTCCCGCAAAAATAATGGTGGCTATAGGCATTACGGCCGTCGATAAGGAAGCCATAATGCCGTCTACACACTGACAACCAAAATACCAAAACACATAAAAGAGACCAGAACTAAGACCAAGAATAAATACAATCAGCCAGGAATCCCGGTTGATATGACCACCATGCAGTGGTAAAAAAAACAACATTAAAAATAAAAATATCGCATTGATTCCATTGAGAAGCGCTGAAATCAAAAATACGGGTAATCGAACAGGATGAAGTTTGGAAAATACATAATAAGATGCTTCTGGTATTAGCGAAAAGAAGACAATCAAATCTCCTAAAAAAGAATGGTTTAATTGAATATTATGTAATTTTTCACAGGCAATAATTACCAATCCGACGGTAGCAATGCACACGCAAATCCCTCGTTTTCCAGATATTTTTTCCCCCAGTATAATCCAGGACATAAGTGCAATTAGTGCTGGTAAAGCACTGGTAATTATTCCCGCTGCATTGGCATCTGTATATTGCAAACCAACAAGCATTAAGCAATTAAATAAAATACCAGCACTAAGCGCCTGAATAAAAATATAAAACCAATCCTTCGCACTTAATTGTGCAAAATGATAGCGAGTTGAAAATAATTTTGATGGTGTTAGCCAATGTAAAGGTAATAATATCACTGTAGCCAGTGTAAAGCGTATAGTAAGTAATAGCAGAATAGGAACAGACGACAACAATAATTTGGAGGCCACAATATTCATAGCCACCATAATTTGTGCCAGGATAAGAAATAATAAACCTTGCAGGGAATAAGCATTACTTTTTATTTTCATGATAGTGAGTACCTTTTAAGTTCGGATGCTCACTAGCTTATCAAGTACTCATGCTGATTTACTTATCCGATAGATGCGATTTCTTTGCCGCTAACGTCAATTCACGCCATTGCGAGGGGTAATGACCAAAGGCGTTATTAAAACTTCTGCTAAAAGCAGAGACATGTTCATAACCCACTGCAAAGGCGATGGATTCAATAGTAAGAAGGCTTGTAGATAATAGAAATTTTGAATGGTCTAATCTTTTGTAACGCCAATACTCGGCAAGTCGACATCCGGTATTTTTTTTAAAACGTCTTTGTAATTGACTGACACTTAAATGGCATTGTTGAGCAAGCTTGGCAATACTAATCGGTTCAGCGAAATGTAAATCAATCCAGCTTTTTGCCTTTAAAACAAATGTATCTTGACTTGAGAGTACCGGTTGACGCAGTAGATTAAAAAGCAAATTATTAATTAAAGAATGGGAAAATGAATCATTTGCCCCGTTAATTAAATAATAATGAGTAAACTGCAAAAATTTTTTTATAACCGGGTTTAGAGGGATGAACGAGGGGAGTGATGTGGTAGAAAAGTATGGTTCACTCAAATCAATAACTACAAATAAGTTATCTTCCTTACCGGAAAAACTATGCCTTTCGCCTGAAGTGATAAAAGCCCCTTTTTCTGAACCAATAATGCCAGAGCTATTGCCAATCTCAAGCTCCAGAATACCCTTAACAGGAAGTACTAATTGTGCATAATCATGACTATGACTACATTGTTCAGTATCATAGGAGCGAAGATCAATTTGAGGAAAAGACATTCACCGATCCTTATTACAAGGCAACATCAAGCATATTATATAAGAAAAATAGCTGTACAGGTAAAAAATAACATTAACGTGATACAAAAAAACGTACCTCTAGCATTAAGTTATGGTCATGATATTTACGAAACCGACATACCATGTTTAATACTAAAAAATATTTCTATTTCAACTGGTTAAGTTCAATACTTGTTTGTCCTCCTGTTGTTCCATGGGAATTATTTTATCAGTTTTTTCCATTTCTTTTATTGAGCCACCATGAAAGGTTAAATGAATGGGCAAGGGGGGCTCTGTTTTTGCTTTATCTAACCCCTTTTTTGCTGTATTTTTCACATCAGCTGAGATTGCTTTGTCATGAATCATCACTAAGACATCAAGCATCATTTTTTGCCGGTTATCATCATATTTATTCCAGTTAATAAAATATCCTGTTAAATTAGCTGCTAAAGTTGGATTAATTTTATCTAAACGGAGAACGGCTTCTGCCAGCAAATGATAACCTTCTCCTGAGGAGGCATGAAAGCCATATGGATTTTTAATAAATGTTCCTAATAGGGCATATACTTTATTGGGGTTTGATAAATCAAATGCCGGATGTTGCATTAACTGCGCTACTCTATTAACCACCTTATTGGAATGGATCGCAGCCTGAACATTAAACCAATAATTAATTGCATTAGTGTCTTTTTCCCAATACTGATAAAAATCATTTAATAACTCATCTACTTCCTTGCAGTTTATGTCACAGAGTTGGGTTAAGGCAGAAATAGTTTCGGTCATGTTATGACCCAACGCATCTTTAAATTGTAAAAGCAAATATTCGGTAGTTTTAGCTAAATCAGTCCATTGAAAATAGGAATAACATACTGCTTTTAAGCGGCGAATCCCCGCCTCTCTGATATCAAAAATTGTAAACTGGGACTTTTGAACAGGTGGCTGGAGCTGAAGATTATTATATAGTTGAAATAAATCAGATTTTAATTCTCTCGCTAATTCTTTCTGTATGAACAAACGGCCTTCACCAAGTTTTTCAAATATAGGTTTCGATATTGTAGCGGCTAATAGCTCTTCTGAGGGTAATGTCAGGAGTTCAGCTAACATCCATTCACTAAGCCTTTTATCCGTTAATAGAGATCGATAAGCGTCAAAAAACTGTGAAGTTAATTCTATAGCCTTACCATCACAAAAGTCTGTAACCATCCGGGCAATTAACTGTGTTGCCGCTTCACAACGATTATATAGATTGGAATCGTTTTGAATTAATAATAATAAGGAATCATTAGTATAATTGTAGTTCAGGGTCACTGGTGCAGAAAAACTACGCAATAACGAAGGAGTGGGTTTGGATAATATATTGTAGAAATGAAACTCCATCTCGGGTTGATCGAGCATTAACGTTTTATCAGCCATAATTTCTTTTCCTGAACTATCCAGTAATCCCAATACGAAAGGAATAGGTCGTCCAGCGGCATTTTTTGTTTTAATTTTTAAGGTATATTCTTTAGTCACTTGATTATAATCATCAGTCACTGTTATTCCAGGAATGCCTGCTTCGATAAACCAGGATAAAAACGGATTTAGATTTATCCCTGTGGAACTACTTAGGGAATCCAATACATTTTCAAGAGTGACCGCACCACCATCATTATCCAGGAGAAATTGAGTCATGCCTTTGTAAAAAGACTCTTTACCTACCGTTAGCATGATCATACGAAAAATATCCGCACTTTTCTCATAAGCTGCTGCAGTATATAAACTCCTTACTTCAGTATAAGAATTTTGTCTTGGGGCACGTTCATCAAGATTTTTCCCATTAAGAAGCTTGACCAAATCGGTGCCAAATAAGTCCTCTTGAAACATGGCCGCTCTAAAGGTAGTTAAACCTTCTTTAAAAGGTAAATTATGCCAATCACGGATAGTTACCCGGTCACCAGACCAGTAGTGGAAGAACTCATGTGCTACTACCTCAAGTACGCGCAATATACCTGAATCGGTCTTGGTTTCAGGTGTAGCAAATAAATTTTCAGTATTAAACAAATTCAGACCTGTAGGCTCCGAAGCACCAGAAGCATATTTATCAACCCCTGCTACCATATGTTGTTGCAAAGCGCATTCCAAGTGATAGGTTCTTTCATCCCAGGCCATTGCTTGTTTCAATACCTCTTTGGCAAAATCACATTTTGCCGTGGCCTCAGGGGGCACGTAAAATTCAATAGGGAGAGTTCGGCCTGATTGTGTTTTATAGTAAGTTACAGAGTACTGCAAATTTCCAGCAACCAATGCAAATAAATAACTTGGTTTAGGTACATTATCTATCCAGGTAACAGAATGTAAGTCATTCTCTAATACTTCGCTGTTAACGAGATGCCCATTGGAAAGCAGTACAGGAAAATCCTCTTTGTTAGCAATAATTTTGGTTTTGTACGTAGCTAAATTATCTGGTCTATCATTACAAAATAAGACACGACGTAATCCTTCCGTTTCAGCTTTAACAAGAAATGTTCCTTCGGTCTCATACAAACCAAATAAATCGGTATTTTCACCGAGCAGGGTGGTTGTTATGAGGGTAAACGTTTTTCCTTGTGGGACATTTTTTATAGTTAGAGATTTATCTGTGAGTTCATATTCCTCCAATTGAAGTGGTTTACCATCAAGAGAAATACTAGTTAAGACCATATTTTCACCATCCAAGACCAAATCAAGAGGATGAGATTCGACATCCGGGTTTGGTATTATAGTGAGTGAGGCTTTTGACTGAACAGGCTTTTTACTGAGGTCAATTTCCAAGTCCACATGAGTTACTAAAAAACATGGGGCTTTGTAATCAGCTAAATTGTATACTTTAGATTGACCTTTTTTCATAAACGCTCCCTGATTCATGTTGGCTAATATATCAAGGTCACAATATAAGATTAGGGGAGGTATTTCAATACTTCTTCTTAACACTCTGTTTCAAATAAAAGTTAAGAGAAATATTATTAATTCATATTTTAATTACCAAGAAGTCTAATTGATTTTAGATAAATTTTTTGAGTTTAAGTTGAGTGGGAAGGGGGCTTTTCGTCAAGATCCCGGCTGAACCTCATCTTCACAATACTCCTTAGAACTTTGTTCTGGTTGTTCATAATTGGATACATCTCTTTCAAAAATTCCAATGCCTCTAGCTTTAGCCATGACATCTCTATAGGACTTTGTTGTTGATCTCATATTATAACTAGTCTCAATTAGCAAATCATTCTTGATGTTTTTTAGTAAATGAATAGCTTTATCTATCGGAGTTAAGTTAACCTTACTATCGAGTTCGTTTTTAGCTGCCTCTAATTTATCTTGGAGAATTGCCCCCTTTTGAATGGACGACGCATCCTTTTTACCATTTAGTCGTGCAATTTGAGCGTTCACTTCGTTAACCATTAAACTGTAGGGATCTGTATTGCCACAATGCACTAACATTTCATAATTTCTATCTTTATACAGATATGCTTCCACAGATTTAGGGGTGGATGAAGATCTTATATTAGGTACGAATTCGTAAAATTGTTTACCTAAGCTTATGGCTGCAATTTTAATGGCCTGCACAACGAATTTAGAACAAAACGAATCTTTAGCATATTCTTTATCAACACTTACTTGACGCGCTGGATCAAGTTGCGCTCTGCGAAAAAGGACACCCGAAGCAGCTGGAATTTTCCATTTTATACTCGTATTACGTTCATCACCAGCAGATGCAGCAATGGCGTCAGCTACTTGAGGTTTATTAGGTCGATAAACAACAAACGCTCGCTCTCCTCCATCACGTTGGATCATGTCACCTAGAGGCTCTTTCTTCCATCCCATAATATTATGGCCAGTTAAATGAGCAATCATTGCTTTTCCCTGCTCATCTTTCCCAACACAGATTGCAGCATGAGTCGTATCAAAATGTCCTTCTGATTGTCCGACCAGAGATTGCAAAAACATAATAGCGTTTTGAACAATCCCAGGTTTTTTAGGCGGACGAAAAAGAAGAATATCGCCAGGCTTTAAATCATCATATCGTTCAATATATCCGGCTTTTTTTTCTATAAAACTAGCCATAATAGTTCCATTTACACTCAATATGATTATTATAGACCATACAGGGCTTAGGAGAACAAGTTAAGCATTAGAAGAAAGCATTGAGCTATCTTTTTCGTGAGAATCCCGGTCGACCCTCTATCTACTTAAAGATTTTGGGGGAGGGAAGTATAGGATTTATTACTGCTAGAAATTGCATTATATAAACTATGAGTATAACTATCATAAAAAAATTAAATATCAGATTAATTAAAGCTGCAAGAGGAAGGTATTGATTAACCATCAAAAGCAAAAATCCACTAAACAGTGCCATTATTAAATCATTTAAACGTTCCATATCCGCTCTTTTTATCATTATTCCAGATTAATGGATGCATAGAAATCATGTTAAAAAATATTCTCGACAATCATTTTGCGATAAATAGTACATCTTATAATCTTAACTCCTCTTGATAAGCTCCTCTATCAATGAGCAATTGCTTTATATTATTATGTGCAACAATCCTATCAGATAAACTAAGGGCCGAGTTGCCCTCTCTATTTGTCTGATTAATATCTACAGAGGTATTATTCACGATCCAGTGAACCAACCCTTCATTTTCAGATAATACAGCATAATGTAAAAGGGTATTACCATCAAAATCAGTAAGCGTGGCATCAGCTCCACAGTCAATAAGCACTTGAAGGGCCTCTGTATTTTGGGCCTCTGCAGCTAAAATTAAAGATGTTTTATGATAACTATCCCGAATATTTAGGTCAGCGGTTACCTCACAGCATAACTGAACCATATCTTTGGTGCCATACCGGGCTGCATAATGCAGAGCAACTCTATTATCAATATCAGTCAAATTTGCTACTTTGGGTATATCTAGTAATAAACGACACACCTCAATCTGCTGATTTAAAATAGCGGTATGAATGGGATAATGAGTTGAGTTGTTCTTACAAAATGCAAGTTGGGTGTCTTCATTTAAAGTCTCCGCCATTAAGGTCGCAAAGCCATTTATTGCCATGAGCTGTAAAACAGTATCACCACTCTTATCCTGATGCATTATGGTCTCTGGGGCGTGAGCTTTTAACATTCTAAAAACTCGCTCTTTTTTCTTTATTAGATCTGCTTCATACACTATAGGTACTACCAAAGCACTGTAAATTGGTAATTGAGAATTGGTGTTGGCTTTAAGAGGGCTTGATCCCTTAGTTAAAAATGCCTCAACGGTATAGGGGTTTCCCTTTAAAGCAGCTAAATGCAAAGGAGTCATTCCTGCAGCATTACCTTCATAATACAAGGCAGTTTGAAGAGTTAGGGAGTTGATGTAGTGATCATAGCCTTGATAAGCGGCAAACTGAATGGGATTCATGTTATTAAACTTAGGAGCTTCGCTGATATTTTGTGGAATCTTTGCCATAAACTCCTCTAAATAATTCTGGACAAAATCCAGGTATTGAGCGTATTTATCCTCCAGGCTACCCTGAAAAGATACATCTCTGGATACATGGTCATGACACCAGTTTTCTATAGTCTTTAATGCGACTTCATTACCATGTTCTGGATTGATATGAAGCTCGGAGCATAATGTCTTAAAACGTATGGTCATGATATCCTCACCATTAATTATTATTGAGTCGTATCGTTTGTGTTTCATTCTCTTCAGGTGCTTCTTGTTTTGGCTGAATATCTTTAAATTTTTCTTTAAAATCTTTAAACGATTGAGCGGCCTTTTTTTCATCAATTACTTCTTTGGTTACACCCTCAGTAGTAGTTTCCTTCTTTAAGGGCGTACTTGATGAACCCAAGATTTTGCGATTAGATGCCAACTGTTTCAATACCTCTCGAGTATCATCATTCTCTATATGGATATTTTTTCTTTTTTCAATAGGGACCTGGCCCATTGCTTCTTCAATACCCTTAGCTTTTTCCTTCATACCAAAGGTATAAAAGTGCGCATTACTCCGAAATGAACCAATAATCTCGCGCAATTCTTTTAAAGAAGGATCATTTTTCAAAGTGGATAATGTGTTGTGCAGATTTTGGTAGAGTTTTACTGCTTCATCCTCACTGGTAGCATTTTTTATCGCATTTTGTGTTTGGGTAATAAATTCTGTCATTTTACTATCTTGAGGGCCAAATCGATATTTTTCAATATCACGCAAAACCTCAGTACAATTATCTTGAACTTGTTTTAATTTGATGTCTTCTTTTACTAATACTAAATTATTATCTAACTGTCGCACTGCTTCTTGAACCTGCTCCAGATTGGTTACTTGTTTCATTTGGTTCATTTGAGCTTGAACTATTCTATCAATATTATCGCCATTAGAACTTAATTTGCATTCGTTCATGTCAATAAGTTTTAATTCATATTGTTCCATTGCTGCTGACATTTCTTGTATTTCTGTTTCTAAATGCAATATTTGTTCCGGGGTATTGGCCTGGTTAATTTCTGTTTGTTTTTCCTTAATATAGTCTTTAGAATTAGCACCAAAAGAGTGCTGGAAACGATATAAATCTGCTGTAACACCTACTTTGGCCGCCACTACTTGCGTCCTGACTGTTATTTCTTCTTGTATCTGTTGTGCTGTCGCTACATCTACTATATTTGCAATTCGTGGCTTCATGTTCTGAATAAATCGTCTGGCTTCACTAAACCCTTCATGTTTTCCCTTAAATAGTGCCAATGCGTTCCCACATTCTTCTCTGTGTTTAATTATTTCCTCTAAGTTCTTTTTAATTTGGCTCAGCTCACCAGTTTCTTGTGCATGGAGAACTTGACCGAGAGTTTTTTTAACAAAAGGTTCAACAGAATCGCCTTTGAATTTTCTTAATAGTTTTCTGCATTCTTGTTTCGCCTGATGTAATTCCTCCAGTTCCTCCACGTTGTCTTCAAGCTTATTTTTGATATCTGATAATTCATTTACATCAGTTGCTCTATCTATATCTTGTTCTTGAACACGAGTCAGCTTTTTATTCGTCTTAGTTTCCAAAGCTTCTATTTCATCTATAAGTTGATAACAATTTTCTTTACCCTCTTTCAACTTCTCAAGGGCATTTACTCTTTCTTCTAATTTAGTCTGAATTTCTAATATCTCGTTTAGCTTTAATGGACCGTTAACTTCTTTTAAAGTTTTTTTAATATATCCATTGGTTTCTGTAGATTTATTACCAACCTCAGTAGTTAGCTTTTCCAGAGTAGTGACCAGTTGACGGCAATTTTCTTTTGCAGTCTTTAACTTCTCTACTTCTTCTACTCTTCCTTCTAATTTGTTTTTAATCTGTAACACGTCGTTTAACTTTGATGCACCATTAATTTCTCTCAGGGTGTCTTTAACATATCTCTTTATTTTTTTACTACTCACATCTGCACTCGAGGCCATAGTTTCATAGTCAGTTAAAAGCTGGCGGCAATTTTCTCTTTCTGTTTTAAGAGAAACCAACTCATGAGCCGTTTCTTCTAATTCTTTTTTAATAGCGAGTACATCACCTAAATTACCTGCGCTTTTAATTTTTTGTTTGGCCTCTTTTAAAGAGGTTTCTAATTTAGAGTCCTTCACGGATATTTGTTTTGCTAGTGTTTCTATTTGCTTTATCAAGTCCGTGCAGTTTTCTTTCTCAATAGAAAATTGAATTTTTTCAAGTCTGGATAAAGCCTGTGTTACTGATATTCTATTTTTTGGATTAGGAAGAACCATATCCAAAATCAGCTTTTTTAATTCCTTTCCATGAGGAGTACTAAATATCGGTGCGCTATAATCAAATTCACGAGCATCATGAATAACTTCCCACCTATCAGGCGCATACTCTCTCCAAAAATCCTCGCAATCGCAATTACTTAAATATTGATATAAATTTTTTCCCAACATGTAGGAATGTACTTTATCAGCTGAAAATGGGGTATCTTGTGCAAACTCAGGAGGATTCATAAATCGGGTTGTAACAAAATTATACCATTTGTTTTTAGGGCTATCTGTGTCAATATTCCCATTGTTTTCTATAAACACAAATGATTTGGTATCCGCAAGACGCACTGTACCATCACTATCAATCAACCAATTGGTATTTTTCATATCCGGAAAAGCGCATCCATCGCTTCTGATGCTTTCCACTATGGCACCCATCTGAGTATAAATGTTTAATGCAGACGCTACTCGTGCTGTATCTTGTGTTTTCAGATTTTGGCCGTGACTTTCCAGGTCACCCCCCTGACAAAATTCAGTAATCATTAGCGTTCTTGTAGCTATTTTTCCCTTATCATCAACGTACGTAGCCTGTCGTTCTGCGACAACCGGAGTGAGAACGTCTTTAAGTGCATTTTCTCTTAAATGTGCTGCCGCACCTTTAGGCATGCCTAAACGATTATCGACCTTTAAAACAAATTCATCATTAGTCAGGTTATTGATTATTTTGAAATTTTTAGAATTACCACCACCTAAAAAATTAATAGAATGAGTTGATAAAAACTCTTTAAATTCTTTATAACCTTTCTCACTACGTTTATATAACCTTTCTAACTCACCTCGATCAAAATCCTTACCTTCCGCTAAGATCTCCAACAGCTTATTGATCTTTTCAGGAGCCATATTGGCTAGAACTGTTGGTAAAGGAGATGAACTGGCTCCTTTAGGAAGTTTATCTGAGGGTAATTTTTCGGGTAGTGTATCGATACCCAGATCTTTAAATTGACGTTTGATTTCTTTAAATAAATTATTATGAATTTGATCTCTATAATCTTCACAATAAGCCATATACTCGGGAGAGTACTGATCATCAATTCTTATTTGCTCTTGATATATTTGAGTTAATATTATTATTTTCTCAGCAGGGGCATTCTCTTGGTTAAACTTCTTAATCAAGGCATTTAAGTTAACCAGCTCCTTATTGACATCCTTAACAAACTCCTTAAGCTTATTTTGACCATAGGTATTTAACCTTTGTAAGTCGGTGCTATAAATAGCAATATTATCCAGCTTCTGAAAATTTGGCATATTTAAAATCTCGTCAAAATATGGTTTAAGTCGAGTTTTTTATTATTATGTTTTGCTTATTTCCATTATAGTAAAGATCTGCGCTAAATGTGTATTTAATGATTAGCTGGTGAAAATAAACTGTAAAAGCTCAAGGATAAGCTTTTTATTAACTTTCGATTTAACAACGGCCATTAGACGTTCGAATCAGCTTTTGGAATGCTCAGGGAGGGCAAAAGGAGATTTCTGATGTTCGTAATGGACTTAACTCACTACGTTTTACCTCTCCGGCATAGCAAAAGAATATCGTCTAAGCATATTAATGTGACCGCACTATGCATCGTTATCCCCGCATTAAAAGAGAGGATTCTCTTCGGCAATGGGGATATGAACCTGCTGTATGATTAGGTATGGAGAGGTTTGGATATGATAAATGATTCGAAAAATATGGCTTATCAAAAGCGAATTTTTTTGTACCTAAGACGGTAGAATATCACTCACCAAAAGTACCAGTGCCAACACTAGACATTTATTGTTAGTCACAATCATGTTAAAACGTTAATCATATTCGGCTTGTCCAAACTTGATTAGAAGATTCACTTCTATCTTTGCTCTCAAGTTCGGGAGATATTGCGTCAAAAATTTGTTCGCCTATTTCAATAGGTAATGCAGAAGAGAAATTACTTTCATGCTCCTCACCATAGGCTTCATAGGCTTGCCTGAACAGGGAAAAATAGCATTTTTGACGAAGTAATTTTTTCATATAGGTCACGTTTAAATGCAATCCTTGATTTTTTAATTCCTTTGAGCAGTTGGGTGTAAGAATTATTTGTTTTTTAAAATCGGTGTCAACATCAAACTCAAGACCTATAATTTTTGAAAAAAAGATTATTTTATCTTGAAACAGGTCTGCATTTCCCTTGCGTGGTACATAATGCTCCCAATAAGTACTCACCTCAATGCTTAACCTGCCATCACGTAACAAAGTAAATTCAGCGGCTCTAAGAAAATCCCGCTCCATACAGGATTGGTTATACAGAGAACCGTCCTGGGCTTTTTGACCTAAGCATTTGTTATAAATGCGTTCTTTTACCATGCTATTAATATGGTTGATAATATAATTTAATTCTATTTTTTGTTCATCACGTAGTCGTCCTTTAGCAAAAGCTAATAAATTCCGGGTTCTAATTTCCAAAGGAATTTTATCATCCAATGTTTTTTCACCAATGCTGTTAAATAATCCCTTGTCTTGAAGCGCTGTGCTTAAGTTTTCAAGAAAAGGATTTCCATTTTCTTTATATTGAGTAGAGAGTGTTTCTATGGCTTGGCGGGTGAGTTTATAGTCATCAGACTGAGAAGATAAACTTACTATTTTTTTCATAAGTGCTATTAGACATTTGCCTCTCCCTCTACCACTACACTTATGAGAAAAGTATTCGTTAATGGATTGGGGTAAACAGGGAAAATCCTCCTTTTCGCCTTTAATAAGCTTACTTTCGATTGAATAATCTAAAAATTCAATATGGCAGTAAATATTGATAAATATGCACCTCACATAAGCCAGCAATAATAGTGCCAGATGAGGTATCTGGGGTAATTCAAATACTAAAGTGGTTTGTTGATACAGGTTTTTACCCAGTTTACTTTTATCCCAGAACAAAATAGTACTTGTTTCTGCTTGGTTAGCTACACCTGTTGAGTGGTTTGAGCTCTTTGAGCTGTTTATAATATTAAGTAAAATACTATACGATTGGAGTTGGCCACTATAAAAATCAATATTGGTGGAATATTTTTCTAAATCCGTTGGGAACGTGGGTCTGTTTTCAGCGAGATGTACTTCATCAATAAAAATTTTTATTGTTTTCCCATCGAAAGCAGGACGAATATTCAGGAATAGCATAATAATACTCACAATTACAGGTTAAAATGGTTACACAAAAATAGTGCCTGTGACAGATCTTTGTGGTTTTCACCTCTCCAAATATAAACAATGCTCCTAATTTCATTTGGTTAGTACATTTTACTGCTCTGATATAATCGTGTTCAGTTAAATATTTGTCTATATCGTAAAGTTTAGGAGATGCTTGAAGTCAGGCTTTGCCTATCTCATCCCTTTATTGATGGTTTTGATTTAAAATCCTGATGAAAAGAGTATCACACAGGATTTTAGTTATTCATCCAAGTTTTTTGATTATAAAGGTTAGATTCTGTTCTGTATGGATTTACGAGTTTTTCCTTTCCATTGAGTCATTTTCCTGATTACTAAACCTGAAGTATAAAGAACAATACCCGTCAGTATGAGGCATAAGGTACGAATGATTGTTGGTGTTGATGATGCATCATAGATCAATGCTTTTCCGGCCGCAAAGCTTAAAACAATAAGTACTGATTTAGCCATGATGATATCGTTTCTAACAAAAGCAAATCCAAGCACAATAAGAGCATAAGAAAGCCATGAGGAAGAAACGGCAAGGGAGCCATAATTAATAGTTATCTGATAAAGTCCCATAATACAGAGTAGATGAGCTGCTGCTAGTAGAGCATAACTGTACTCATCTTTCTGAGCGAATTCTCGCCGATGTTTTAACAAGGCAAACCAGATGCTGATGAAAGAGGCCCAGGAGACAAGAGCCCAGGACAAGGAAAAACGAACAATAAGATGGCTGATTATATTGAGATATTCGATTCCAAGAATTGCAGAAAGAGCAATAATTGGAACAATGAGCTGTGCATTAGCTTTTTTTAAATAAATCTTGGTATGACTTAAACCATACCCAAGTACGATGATGACAAAAAGCCAGGGTTTAATTATTGCTGGTAAAAGCTCAAGATATACCGAATGAAAAAATACTACAGTCACAAAGGTTAATATCATGATATGACTGTTAAACTGCCGGTTTGGAAGCCATCTTTTTGCAGAAAGGTAAAGACCAATAAGAATTCCAGCTACTGCCAAAGAAACCCAGGGAGCCAATGCGGGTTCAATACGGTTAATAAAATAATATTCCATCGCATAAAATATTAATAAAACAGGAAAAAGACTCCACGATTCTTTTTCGGTTAATTCCTGATGGGTCAGGTGGGTATGAAAATAAGATCCTATGGAAAAAATAAGAAAATTGAGCACTAGAGCAATGGCTATCAGGCCATCCTGGTCTAAATTAAGGCCCACCCAGGCAGTAATGGAAATTGCCAGATATGCCGCAATTACAGTTAAAATCCTTGATTGTACCCAAATAGAAAGAGTAGCGAAGGTTAGGGAACAAATAATAAAATAATACAGTGAAAAAATAACATTTCCTTCAACATTGGAAACAATAGGAGCAATATACGCTCCTATTGCAGCAATAATTGCGTAAATATCGTGTTTAAATCGAATGTAAAACCAAATAGAAAGCCCTGATACAATACTGGTTATGGCAATAACCGTTTGGAAAGAGATAAGAAGATAATATTGGTATGCAGCAAAACAGGTTATGTAAAGAATTGTAGCGCCGGCAGCTGGCAAAAAACTGGCATAAACTTTATCTGCACTAGAGATTAGGATGCCTGCTGTAAAAAGTGCCAGACCAAATAAGGTTGCAAGACCAAGCTGTTTTTCATGTGTTAACCAACCTGACACTATGGATAGTTTAATGATGAAACCTGCTGCCAAAATAAAACAGACTGAAGCTACTATCCCCAACCAATTGCCCGACATTGGTTTAGAGCTTGGTTTATTTATGTTTTTATTTACAGGCAGGTTTTGGGAAGGTTGACTTATATTCAGACTGTTCTCAATAAGCAAAAGCCGAGCTTCAATAGCTGCTAAGCTTTTTTCAATGGAAATTGAATTCATGATGCACTCGCTGCCAATTATGTTGATTAATCTTACGATATTTTAAGTCATTGCACGAGTTTCTTTTACTCACGCCACAATTATCAAGATCAAAGACTTCTTTAAATTGACTGTTCGAAATATTCTATACTATTAGAACCATCTTCATAAGGATCAATGTGATATGGATTTTCCTGGTGTTTCTCGATCTCAAATAGAAGCCAAACTTCTCAATGAGTCATATAAAAAATTACTTACTCTAATTATCGGTGATTTTATTGCAGTAATTTTGTTTGCTTTGCTTCTTTGGAATAAGATCAGTAAGCCTGAAATTTTAGTAGTATGGCTCCTGCTTATGTTTATTTTTAATCATTTACTGAGGTGTCTGTTTTTACTGAGTTATCATCGACAACAAAAGCAAAATAATTTGCGTCATCCAATATTCTGGAAAAATTATTTCATAATAAATCATGTGCTATCAGGTATATTATGGGCCTTGGGCGGACTTCTGTTTATTTATATAGAGGATCCTTTTTATCGGCTGTTAATTTTTGTATATCTTACCGGATTGCTTGGAGCACCAGCGTCTATATTATTAACATTCCATCAATCTTTTTTAGGTTATATGCTACCCATTTCTTTGGTCATGCTCTTACTGGCCTTGTCTTTTACAGCTCCTATCTCTTTTATTCTATTTAGTGTAACAGTACTTTTTATTGTCATAGTGATATTTAGTACCTTAGAGGCTAATAAACTTTTAGTAAAATCTGTTTATTTAGAATTATATAACTTAAATCTCTTTTCAAATTTAAAACGCAGCGAAGAAAGTTTTCGCAATACAATCGAAAATGCTCCTATTGGTATGGCAATAATTTCACCAGAAGGCAATTTTATCCACGCCAATCGCACTCTCCTTGATCTGTTAGGTTATACTGAACATGAATTAAGTCAGACCTCAATACTAAAAATTACTCACGTCGATGATCTGGTCATGACTCAGGATGCTATGGATAAACTTATTAAGGGTGATTTACGTATTTCTCATTTGGAAAAACGCTATATACGCAAGGATGGGCAAATTATTTGGGCGATGGTGAGTGCATCTCTGATTCGAGATGATGAAGGTAAGCCTGTTAATTTTATTACTCAAATGAAAGATGTCAGTGATCGCGTTGAGAATGAGGAAAAAATGCGACAACTTAATGAGAAAACCATGGCGACTTTAAATGAGTTACAGCTATTGGAACATGATGAAAATTTGTTAAACAAATTAAATCGAGCATTACAAATTTGTGTGGTTGCAGAAGAGGCTTATCCTCGTATCAATTTAATAGCTCAAGAGTTATTTCCCGATCTAAGCGGGGGATTATCTGTCTATAATAAACCAGCAAGCCAACTTGATACTGTAATTCAATGGGGAGAAAAGCAAATATTACAAAACCTTTTTTTTCCAATGGATTGTTTTGCCATTCGCGAAGCAAACCTTATTCTTGTTGATGACCCCAAAAAGGAGGTACCGTGTAGTCATTATCTATATCCTCCTAATGGAGGATATCTTGCATTACCGTTGATGATGCAAAATGAATTAGTTGGTGTTATCCATCTAATGGCCCCTGAGGGTAAAAAAATAAGTCAGCATCAACAAGATATGGCAATTTCATTCAGTAATATTGTTAAGCTTGCTTTAGCCAATATTAATTTACGCGCTTCATTAAGTGAATTATCACTACATGATCCATTAACCAATCTATACAATCGACGTTATTTAAATGATCTTTTATCACGTGAACTCATGCGAATCGCGCGTGAAAAAAGTTTCTTATGCGTTGCTATGCTCGATATCGACGATTTCAAGAAATTTAATGATAATTACAGTCACTTAGCAGGCGATGAAGTGCTTAAATTGATAGGACAATTATTAAAGAGTACTTTTCGTGAGAGTGATCTTTCTTTTCGCTTCGGTGGTGAAGAGTTTGTCGTGATATTATTGAATACAACTTTAGATAATGCCCTTAATAAAATGGAGCAATTTCGCGAAAAGCTAAAATCTACTCCGCTGCATTATAAAAATAAGAAATTACCTGGTATTACCATTTCTATTGGAGTAGCAGAGTCACCTCAACACGGCGCCTTTATTGAGGACATACTAAAGGCTGCGGATCATGCACTTTATGCGGCCAAACAGGCAGGAAAGGATAGGGTATTAGCCTATAGTAAAAAGGAGTAGTTTCCCTTGCAATTATTTCATAGTTGCAGTGCTCTGATTGGATAATTCAAGTTCTGGTTTATATTTTCTACTCATCAATATCATTTAATTCAGCCTAATTCAGCCGTTAAGTTTGGTGAGATTAGCAAGCGAGTATATTCAAGTGGGAATAATTGGCTTGAGCTATGTGCAAAACTATTATCCAGAACATCATAATCCTATGGAATTACATTGAGTTAACTATAATAATTATACGATCATATAAAGAGACTAGAAAATCCTACTTGAAGATATTACCAGTGTATCGATCCTTATGTGGCAACATGTTAACCTACTTGGAACGTATGATTGTAGTAATTTATTAAGCGCAAATGCCCCGGATTACTTGTTAGATGAGGTGATTAGTTTTAATGCTGTATAGCGCTAAATATGAACAAAAACCTGTTTCCAGTTCGCATCTATACCGGGCTGTAATTCAAGCCAATGGTTCACTTGGGTTAATCCGTTATATTAAAGACAAAAAGATAAAATCGCCATTGATTAATGCGCGAGCCTTGGTTCACTTTGTAAAAGAGCTTGTTGTAGTCTATATTGTGCAAATATACTTCTTTTATGGTGATTTTTATGCATACTGTAACTGTTAAACCAGATTAGAATATAGATCCTATCGATCTAACTAATCAAATGAAAAGCATACCTGATACAGAAGATGAAATCTTTATTCAAGCCCCTTCAAGCACATTAAATTTTTTATTTCTATTAATTCCTCCTCAAGTGAGAGTATTACATCTACACGGTTATTATACTCAGTATTTATCTGAGATAACCGAACACGAACTTGAGGTTATAAAAAATGCTCTCAAGAATATTGGACCTAACATAGAGTCTATCAAGATGAGATTAAGTTGGCCTTACAGGTGCAATAGTAAACAAACCAATGATATCTTATCCTCATTACAAGGCAATATTACCGAGCTTGATCTAGGAATGAATGAAATGCTTTCAAATAGTACTGCAGTTGAAATAGAGGATTCTGAAGAAACTATATCAAGTGAACTACAACAAACAACGGAAGAAAATTCCCAAGCCTATCAAAAACTATTTGCAATTCCCGCTACAGTTAAAATACTAAATCTTTCGTCAAATCATTTGGAAAATATATCCCTGGATGCTTTAGAAAAGCTAAAAGGGGTTTTAAATCAAGTCGAAACTCTTTATATATCCATAGAAGAAGTACAAGCAATGACCCATGAACAACGTAGTGCCTTAAACGATGTTTTTCCAAATATTAAAAAAGTTATTTTAACGCAGCGAAGTAAGAAAAATATTATTGCAGACGATATCGTTGAACCGGATTTTCGTGAAGGAGCTAACTTAGCTAGGAAATACGGATTTAAGACTGAAGTTTCATCCCTATTGAATACAACAACCTTTTTTGTACAAAAAAATCTGGATAATGTTGGACTAGAAAATATTCAATTACCTGATGAGCTTAATAGATTAGTTAGAAAAAAGAACCCTTTGCCATAGGCAAAAATTGTTTTTGTTATTCAGCTCTAAAATTCAGAATATGAGAGCAATCGCTGAAAGATAAAGATACTGGAGTCGCAGAATGAAAGATAACAAATTAATATTAAGTGAAAACAAAAAACGGGTATTTTTAGAGTATGATGCAAAAAAAGACATACCTCCCCGCCCTATAGCCGCACAAGATTTGAGTGATTTATTTAAATATTACAAAGAAAAGCATGGTATTACTTTGATTAAGAATGGTGATTTTTCAAGTGATATCATTAGGATGAATAAAAAACTCATCATACAAAAGAAAAAGAACTTTCTTAATGAAAAATTAAGGTATGCTTATTTCTTAAAAGAAGCACAAATTTGTAGTGACTATTCTGGTGCAGATATTAAAATTGAGGGTGGCTATAATCGAGAACTTTACGATAATATCATACAATATTTAGCTGTTTACTTATCAGATGGTACGCTAAAACAGGATTTGTCTGAAGAAGAGATGTTCGATGTAAATCAATTATGCAACAATAAGTTTTCTGATAAAGCTAAAATACAGCTAGATGAAATAATCAAATCCGCTGTTTCAAAACTTGATGATCAACTCGAAGATGTCTGCTTAACGAAAGAACAAGCTATTGAAGAAATAAAAAAAATACGTGACAGTCTTAGCCAGGATGAAGCAGTTGGTTATATCTTTACAAATAATAGAATCAAAACCGCGGGCCACTTTGAGTCAATAATAATTACAAAAAGTGTAATTTACAAACCAATCGAGTGGCATGGAGTCTTAGGGGCTTATCGATTAATGCCCACAGATTTTGAGGGTATCGACTTTTATTCTGCAAATCTAAATCCCTTTTGGCTAGGTAGAGAATATATGCCAGAGCAACAAGCGGATAGAGTACATTGTGGGGTACTTGGGATATCAGGCGTCAAAAGATTATTGCAGAATAATGCTGTAGAATTAACCAAAGGTAGCAGCTTGGCTGTTGATTTTTATAGTGATGAAAATGGCAGCAAAGAACAGGTTTTTATTCCCTCTCCAATTATTCTCCAATACTCCCAATCAAGCAAATATATTGATTTTTTATCGACAATAATAGGCAGCTCGTCAGAGGAACCTCTGGGAGAAAAAAATAACTTACTTGAAAGCTCCAGTGATGATTCCTCGGAAGAAAATTTTGACGAGGATGAGGAAGAGTATGATAGCGATGATTCATCTGAAGATTTTGAAGAGGATGAGTTGGACAAATTATCAATTCGCACACTTGAAGAGGTTCTTAAGCATTCGATAGAATACGCAAAACAGAGTGGTGATGAAGAGATGATTAAAAAAAATAAAGAAGTCCTCTCCAATCTGCCAAAATTTAGAGATAAATGGCAACAGGGTTGTTTGCTTGCAAGACAAAAGCGTGATGAGTTAGTCAGTGAATATTCCGTCTTTAATCTTTTCTTAAATTTCGCAGCAAAAAGGATGCAAACAATAATTGCTACTCGTAAATCACAATCAACAAATCAAGAGGGCTTTTTTGCTGAATCAAAATTGAGCTATCCTTCTTTACTCTTAGAATATCACTTGGATGAGGGAGAGTTAGCAAGTAAAAAAATTTTAAAGGTCCTATCTCAAATAGCTGAAGATTTAGGCAAAGCTGATGCTTTAAAAGTAGTTGATGAACTAATAGGGTGGGTAAAACGAAGCAATAAAAAAATTAATTTTGAAGAGTTCGATGAATTTAAAGTGAAATTAAAAGAAGACAAACATGGAATAGGTAATTAAATTCCATTCATGAAACGGTGTTTTTCAAACTCT
>CAYRWO010000006.1:104350-137753 GCA_964428035.1 uncultured Legionella sp. | reverse complement strand
AATGCCCGCTTTTAAACGCTCAGCAATGTTAACATTGCAATGATGATGATCATCAAGAACAATTCCCGTCGCGGTATATGCTACTACCGTTACTCCACTAATGACGAGAAGTGCGCCAATCTCGGCAAATATCCCCAGAGCCAAAGTGGGTACTGATATTCCTACGCCAATTGCAATTTTTTGCCATAAAGGAAATTCACCATAGTAAGTGGCTACTCGATTAAATAAGCTTGGATTTTGAGCCATGGTATCAATTATAGTTCCCAGACTCGCCTTTACTTGAGAAATTTGTTGTTTTGTCTCGACAATTTTTTCCAGACTCGTCTTTTCTGGATCCGTCGATTGGATAATTGTTTCGTTATCTTTTTCTTGTTGGGGAAATTCCTGTTTCTCCTCTTTACTGACTACGGATTCTGGTTTTGTGGACTTATCTAGTAAACTTTGAAGTTCATATTCTACAGTAGACATTTTTGCTCCTTGCGATTAAAAATCTTCCGTTACCTATTATTTTTAATCATAAAACTTGAATAAAACAAGAACTAATTACTTTTTAATCAAATTAAAATGGCTTCATGGTTGGACGCTTATAAACATCATTACCCAATAAATTTCAGTACAATATTTTAACTTATTGAAAAGTTTAAATATTTACTCAACAAGAGGGATACAACATTTTATGAAACGACAGGTAAAGCAGGTTCTTTTGTCGTTTATAAATAAATGAAAAAATAATGTCTATCTTACTAAAAATTGATACAATCGCTAAAATAAAATCCGTAATAAACAAGGTTTCTGCGGACTACATATGCAACTAATTCCATTATTTAATCAACAATAAAATAGGACATTTTTCCCTATGACATTTACCATTGGCCAACGCTGGATAAGCAATACTGAATCACAACTCGGCTTGGGCATTATTACCGATCTACAGGGTAGACAAGTAGGCATTTGCTTCCCTGCAGCAGGCGAAGAACGTATTTATGCTATCGATAATGCACCTCTAAGCCGAATCATTTATAAAGAAGGTGAAGAAATAATCACCAATGACCAAAAAAAAATACAGGTTACTGATGTAACGGAGCATCAAGGACTGGTACTTTATACAGGTATTGATGAAGCAGAGAATGAAGTGCAAGTGAAAGAATTGGCTCTCAATTGTTTCATCAAACTAAGTACTCCGGAGCAAAGACTCTTTAGCGGTTTATTGGATAAATTAAATGCCTACAAATTAAGAATTGAAACACTTAATCATACCAGCAGATTACAGCAGTCAGCGGTAAGAGGCTTATTAGGCTCTCGAACCAGCCATCTTCCCCACCAGGTTTATATAGCCAGCGAAGTAGCTCAACGATACGCTCCACGTGTTCTCCTTGCTGATGAAGTAGGTCTGGGCAAGACCATAGAGGCGGGAATGATTTTGCATTATCAACTGCATACAGGACGAGCCAATCGAATACTTATCGTTGTTCCTGATACCTTAATTCATCAGTGGCTTGTGGAAATGATTAGGCGATTTAATTTGTACTTCTCGATCTTTGATCAAAGTCGATATGACGTCATGCAACGCAGTAAGGCTGATTATGATGACGAAGAAGAAGACTATCTTGAACTCATTGAATCAAATACCACGGAAAATCTTTTTGAAACGGAGCAACTTGTTTTATGTAGTCTGGATTTTCTTATGGCAAATGAAAAAGCGCGACAAGATGCCATAGCAAGCAACTGGGATATTCTTGTGGTTGATGAGGCGCATCATTTACATTGGTCAGAGGAAACCAAAAGCCCTGAGTACAGCTGTATTGAACAATTGGCAGCGCAAAGTAAAGGGCTGTTACTGCTTACAGCGACTCCGGAGCAAGTTGGCATTCAAAGTCATTTTGCGCGTTTGCGTCTTCTTGATCCATCACGCTTTTATGATTTTTCTGTTTTTCAAAAAGAGGAAGAACATTATCAGGAAATCAATAAACTGGTGCAAAAATTAATCGAGTACCGCGATGAAAAACAAACAGACGAATTAAGCAGCGAACTAAAGTCCCAATTAAGCTCCTATCTTGAGGATCAAACTTCCTCCAATATCAATGAGACGATCAGGAATTTGCTCGACAGGCATGGAACAGGGCGAGTGCTCTTTCGCAACACACGAGCTGCCATTCAGGGATTCCCGGACCGGCACGTACAATTTTCCCCTTTGCCACGACCGGCAATTTATTCCTCACCAAGTGAGCCATCTGGAGTAATTAACCTTTACCCGGAATCTGCACTGAATAGTACAGCCTGGATAGAGCAAGACCCCCGAGTAGAATGGCTCATCAACCAATTACAGGATCTTTACCCGGAAAAAGTATTGGTTATCTGTGCAAAAGCTAAAACAGCCATTGCCCTGGAACAATACTTAAAGTTAAAAAAAGGAATTCGCAGTACTGCCTTCCACGAAGGCTTATCTATTGTTGATCGCGATCGAGCTGCAGCCTATTTTGCAGAAGAAGAAAATGGAGCACAAACTCTGGTTTGTTCTGAAATAGGAAGCGAAGGGAGAAATTTCCAATTTTCACATCATCTTGTTTTATTTGATTTACCACTAAATCCGGATTTACTCGAACAACGTATTGGTCGACTAGATCGTATAGGCCAGCGCCATACTATTGAAATTCATGTTCCTTACTTATTAAACACGGCTCAAGAATTGTTGTTTCGTTGGTACCATGAAGGCATCAACTTATTTGAAAAAAGTTGCTCTGTTGGCTTTTCTATCTATGAGGCTTTTGAAGACCGACTTCTGCCTCTTCTTGAAAAAGCCATGGACGAAGAAACGAGTCAAGCTGATCTTGATACCCTTATTGCTGATACTAAAGCCTATACGGCACAAATAAACCAGGCACTTCAAGCTGGACGTGATAAATTATTAGAAATGAATTCATGTGATCGGCCCAAAGCACAAGAACTTATTGCTGCCATAGAAGCAGAAGAAAATTGCTTAGAGCTGGAAAATTACATGACTAAAGTCTTTCATGAATACGCTATTGAACATGAATATCACTCTGAATATGCAGAAATTTTGCGCCCTACTGAGCATATGAAAACAAGCCATTTCCCGGGATTAAAAGAAGATGGGATGACGGTGACTTATTCACGAACCAAAGCTTTAGTTCGAGAAGATATGGAATTCTTAAGTTGGGAGCACCCTATGGTTAATGAGTCCATGGAGATGATTCTGGGTTCAGAAGTGGGTAATGCTACCTTAACCACCATTTCTGTGAAAAGCATTATGCCAGGAACTTTATTTCTGGAAACTTTTTATACGGTGAATTGTGCTGCCCCCAAAGAACTCCAACTCGATCGATTTTTACCGTTTACCCCAATCAGGATTTTGATGGATGTATCAGGTAAAAATCTTTCAAAAATCCTGAGCTATACGCAACTTAATGAAATGTGTGAGACAGTAAAGCGTCATTTAGGCTACCCTATTGTGAAGCAGGTACATCATGATCTTGAAAAAATACTGGATCAGAGTAATCAAGCTGCAGAAAAACAGATGCGAGAAATGATAGATCATGCCTACTCTGAAATGAAAAAAAGTATAAGTCATGAAGTCAGTCGACTGGAGGCATTACAAAAAATTAATCCTACTATTCGTGATGAAGAAATTATGTTCTTTAAAAAACAAATGGCCGACAGCGAACACTTTATAAATAGTGCGACCTTAAAACTTCAGGCATTACGCGTGGTCATTAACAAATAAATCCAAAAGTAAAAATCACGTCGTTGACGTAGCGAAGCAATACAAAACGGTGTTTTTGTTGAAACATCGTACACTGGATTGCTTCGCTACGCTCGCAACGACGATAATTTATTGCTACTTCCTGTATCCAGTGCTTTTTCTATCCCCTCTTACCTTAATTTGACGGCTCCGGGGTTGATAAGTCACTCCATTTTTAAGCTGGATTCTCGTCAAATAGGAATAGTGCAGAAAAATACTCTATACTAGACAAAAGTTTCTATTTCTAAAGACGTACCCTTTTTTCCCGCCTTCAAGCAGACGCATCATCTTGTGCATACAGGAGTAATGACATGGAAAGTAAAAAGGATTATTTAGCCAAAAATCGCAGTCATGATCAAATCAGAAGTGGAGGTGCCATTGGTAATCTAAATGAAGGGATTGAAATAATCATTAATAACCTTCCCACACGGCTTATTGCATGGCCTGGTAATGGTTTTCAAACTGAAAGTATACATGTCATCACGGTTAAGCCTGATATGGAAAGTCCTCTTTATAATTATCAGATTTCTGAGGAAGCCTTATTATGTGTTCAAGGTAAAGGTGAGGTCTATCTTAGAGATCGATGGGTTGAAATTGAACCTGGCGATATCGCCTATTTTCCGGAAAATATCAGGCATGGTATGCGAAATGCAGCTCAAAATCATGAGGATTTTATTCTAGTCAGCTCTATTACTCCTCCCCTGGTAAGCTTGTATATTGACTCTGGCTTTTATATTGAAGAACTGGGGAAAATGGATTTCGATGCAGTGGAGACAGCAAAAAAAACCAGTATTCCCGGGAATCTCTCCAAAGTGAATCAACTTCGCTACCGCGAAACCCATCCAGAACTTCGTGCCTGGAATTTAAAAGCAAACGATATAAGAAAAAAAGGGGGATTATTTAACCTGTTTAAAGGAGCGGAATTTAATGCCAATGGCAGTCCCATGCGCTTTATTTTATGGCCAGGTCACGGCGCACGTCAATGCGGTTTTCATCTCACTCGCTGTTCAACAGGAGATTTGTTTGCAGCCCATACCCACCCTGTTTCAGATGAATGCGTCATTGTCTGGGCTGGTGCCGCACGTGGATTTTTGAATGATCATTGGTTTGAAATGGGAATACACGAATGCTTGCTAGCTCCTTGCGGTGTTTCCCATGGCGGTCCTCTCAACATACAAACAAAAACTGCAGATGCACCTCAACAGGCAAAAGACACTCTTTGGGGCGGATTCGCATCTCCTCCTCAAGGTGATCTTTATTTACGTGCAGGATATATTCAAAACCAGGAAGTTCAAGATCCAATTGCCGTTCGATTTAGAGATATTGAACCGATAGGTTGATCTGTGGCTGTTAACGTATATTGTTACAATAGCTACGATGGTTATAATGATGAAAGCTCACCAGCCTGGGCATAACGTTTACCCAGCAATAAATATTCCAGCTCTTCCAAAGAGGAAACTTGATAGTGAGGTCTTATGCCTTCAGGAGCAGGTTTATTATGCCTGTTTAACCAACAGGTATGCAGTCCCGCATTCATTCCTCCTAAAATGTCAGAGTCTGGATTATCCCCAACCATCAATACCTGCTCACGTATTGGATGCCCCATAAGAGCAAGAGCATAATCAAAAATGCCTTGATGCGGCTTGGCAAAACCCACCTCTTCCGAGATGACAATTAACTCAAAATGCTCTCTAAGACCTGTCCGCTGAAGACGAATCTGTTGTAATTCAGTAAATCCATTGGTAATAATTCCTAATTTGGCTTGCTCTTTCAGCGTATTCAACAGGCTTACAGCCCCATCCAATGGAGTACAAATTTCCGCCATGGCTGCCATAAAGGCACTGTTTAGGTCTTGGGGCGAACATTGCAATTGGTTAGCCCAGAGATTAAAACGTCGACACTGTAATTGCTCAACGGTAACAGCTCCATTTTGATAATCTACCCATAAGGCTCTGTTTACCATTTCATACTCTTCATAATCCTGCCGGGTAAAGGTGATCCCATAATGAGAAAACATCAGTTTTAAGCCACTAAATGCATCAAAATGAAACAGAGTGTCATCGGCATCAAATAAAATCCACGCGTAGTTTTTCACCAGCTATCTCTCTATGTTCATAAAATAATCCCGGCCTGAAAACAGAGTTTAATCTAAAAAAACATTTTAATCAGCCATTATTGAGTATTTTTATTGCAAACTAATCTGTTGTTGTCCATTCAACTGCCAATAATGTTGCTCTGTGCTTCATCCAGAATGATCTCTCACTAACGCTCGAGGTGGCGGGAGAGGAATTACTCTGCTACATCAAGCCCCAGCATTCGGGAGTCATTGCAATGAGCCTCAGAAGGATGGAGAACCTGGGGCAAACTTCTGGAGCACCATCTTATGGCCGTAATTGACGCTAAGCGATTACTGCCTGTCTGTGCAGCCCATTGAGCATGCTCCAGGAGTAAACTTGCCGCATAAGTTTGAGTCATGCTAAACGCTAACCGGCGTGCCGCAACCTGTTGGCTTTCTTCGTTCATGACCGACATCGAATCCATATACTCTTTAAGTTCCAACACCGCATTCAGGATTCTTGCTTTAGATGAAGCAAGCTCTTGCAGGTCAATAGGATGCATCCGATCCAGAATATCCTGGAAGAGAGGTACTGCTGCATTCTCCTTGCGGATAGCCCTTAAAACATCAAGACTCAGAATATTAGTCGTGCCCTCCCAAATAGATAAAACCTGAGCGTCCCGAAGCAAGCCTGGAAGACCGGTGTCTTCGACATAACCTGCTCCGCCAAAGGCCTCCAAGGCCTCACTGACTACGGCAATAGCTTGCTTTGCAGTATACAGCTTAGCCAACGGGGTTAAAATCCTTAAGACTGCAGAATCTGATTCGCTTGCTTCGCCAAGCTCCTCTTTTCCCAAAAGCTCAATGGCGTGAAATACCAGATGAAAAGCCGCCTCAAATTCCACTTGAAGCTCTGATAAGGTTTCAAGATGTAATCCATGCTCTGAAAGAGGACGACCAAAAGCAATCCGTTTGCTGGCATAATCTCGGGCAAGAGCAATAGCCCTGCGCATATAGCCAACAGCGCAGCAAGCATTGTAGATTCGCGTAATATTAAACAAGGAAGAGATTTTCTTTACTCCATTGCCTGCTCCCCCAACCAGTGTGGCTGATGCACCATCTAAAGTCAGCTCTGCTGTAGGAAGAGCACGGGTCCCCAGCTTATCTTTCAGGCGATTGATTCGGATGCCATTAAGATTTCCTTCTTGATCGCGAAGTTTCAAATAAAAAAGACTAAGTCCTTTACTTCCCTGGGGAGCTCCTTCGATGCGAGCAAGCGTCATAGCCATCTGAGAGGTCGTTGCTGAAGTGAACCACTTGACACCATAAAGACGAAATTGTGAACCATCAGGTTTGCCTACTGTCGAGGTGTTACTCACATCGGACCCCCCGGTACGTTCAGTCATCCATTGACCAGAGGTCCAAAACTGGTTTGGATCGGATGAAATCAAATGGTGCAAAGCGTTTTGCTTGAGATCCTCATCTCCATAGAGTTCCAGTGCTCGTGCTGCTCCATCGGTCATGGCAAGAGGACAGGTGTAAATCGCTGAAGAAGGATGAAAAAGATACAATTTAGCAAATTGATGAATACGTGATAAGGCACCATGTTTGCGTTCATAGCCAATGGCGACCAGTTTTTCTTCTGCTGCAATTTTATCAAGATCGTTCCATGCCTGAGATACTTCGATTACGTCTATCCTTCTCCCCCAGGGATCATAAGGGATGTGGCGAGGAGGTTCAGCTTCCGCAGCCCGGCCTAAATGATAGATATCGGTAATCGCTCTTTGCCCCATCCGGTGCAACTCGGGCTGAATCTCTGCGAGAACTTGGGGTGGAAGCTTCCATTCAAGATAGGATTTAAGAACTCGATCTTCATCATATTGATTGCTCAGTTCAGGAGGGATTTGAAAAAATTCACTCATTCAGGATTACCTTATCTTGTTCATCTCGTTTTTTTCAGTTCTACAATATCAATTCTGATTTACAAGTCAAGAAGAGGTAACGAGCCATCAAAATCTTCCAGAGATCCATTCTGTAGAATAAATTTTGGTAACCTCCCAATAAGTGTAGGAAAACTCCTCCGACAATGTCCCGCGGCTTTTTCCGCGGGACTGGGATATTATTTTTACCGGGGTTACTGAGAAGTTACCCAACTTCTATTTTGAAGATTGGGGTATAAAAAACTGAAAATTATAGTCATATAAGGCAGTAAACGTTCCATCTGATTGAAATTTCAGTATGACCTGGTTGATTTGGTTAATCTGATCCTGCTTGGCTGGCATGGAAGCAATCCCCAGTCCCTCTCCAACCTGAAAATGTTCATTTAATACTTTAACTTTGTCCGGAAATTGGTGTTGTACATACAGAGCAGAAATGTAATTTATAAAAATAGCATCCACCTTGCCATTGTTTACATCAAGAGCTAAAGTCCGGAACGAATCATAAGGAATAATAGTCATTTGCCCCTGAAAATGTTCCTGGAGGTAATCAATATATGCTTTACCTCGCACAGCCCCCACTAACTTACCTTGCAACTGACTCACAGCACTAATCGGTGAATCTACCTTCAGAAGAAAACCAGCCTCACTGGTTAGGTAAGGAATGCTGAAGCTGAATTTTTTTTGTTGCTCCGGAGTAATAACAAGAGCCCCCATTGCAAAATCAATTTCATTTTCCTCGAGGGCGGTTAATAATTTTAAATACTTCATGGGAATAAATTGGCAGTTCCAACTTAACCGATTACAGATCTTTTTCATCAAATCAACATCGAATCCGGAGACTCCATTTATTGGATCATTGATGGTATAAGGAGGATCATAGAGCGGCGTTCCAACCCTGACCGCGGCATTAGCATCAAGGTAAAAACACCACCATAACAAAATGAAGCAGATATTTTTCATTTTTAACCTGCAACTAGTATTTACCTCAATTATAGAACAGTTCCAAGAAGTATGACTCCTCTTGCTAATGCTTATTAATAGTGATGTGTTGAGCAATATGCTTCCCTGCCGCTCCTAAAAAAAATAAAAAATATTTGCACAACTTATTTCTAATAATGGAAATTTTTAACACATATTAATAAATCCTTAACTTTTTGTTTGTATAGTATACGAATTGAAAAATAAACACTCCTTGGATAAGTTAAAATGGCCGATAATATTTTTGTTAAAATTCATAAAAATCTACGTCAAATAAAAAATTTAAATAGAGATATGGAAATTGTCACCAATCGGGTTATCCCCTCCCTGAAAAAAATTCTTGGGTTTACAAGTAAAGAAGACATTGCAAAGGAATTAAGAAGCATTGCCCGGATGATAAAACGCATGTCATGGAGTAATGAGTCAATTAAAACAAACCCAATAGTTTCCTGGCATCTATTAGAACACCTGCATATTTATGATCCTACTCAAATTGAGTTATTTATCGATAATTTAATTAAAACAGATGGCATCAATGCACTTGAATCCAGGTTGAACGAGTGCGTCTTGAAGGCAAGGTCTCAAGTAGTAGCACTAGAAGAACAAAATAAATATTTACAAATAAAAGCAGAGTCTTATTCAGAAATCGAAACATTAACAGACCATTTGGAAAGTAAGATTGAGGATGTCGAAAAGTCCCTGAAAGATCTTACTGAGATCCCCAAGTATTCGAAAATTGAATTTAAAGACATTGATAAGTCTATCTCTCTTATTAAAGATATAGTCAACAGCACAGAGCAAGATGAAACTAAAAAAGAAACGCTTAAAAATCAATTAAAATCTCTCAAAGAATCTATTGAAAAACTAGATAGCAACGACCGTTTAGTTAAACAGTTCTCAAAAAAGATCGAGGTTTTATCTGGTAAAGTGGACAGCAAGGTAAAAAAAGATTTTGACTCCCATCTCAAAGGTCTAAAAATCCATCTCGAAATATCCTCAATTAGAGATGGGTTGAGCAATCAACCGAAACATGAGGATAAAATTGGACAAGTTCAACTTCAGTTAACGGGTTTAAGAAGGCTTCAAGCCAATTTTTCTGAATTAAGAAAGTTTATTTACCTGGGTCAAGATTGTGAAATTATTGATAAACTTATTATTAACATATTGGACAGTATCAATCAGGACATGAGTAAGTTTTCATTCAATGATCATGCTTTAATAAACAAAATAATATCCTTATTGGCCAATACGATCGAGCCAGAAAACAGCAAACTGCTATCGAATAGAAGCGATCTGGATCCGTTTATTTTATCCTTGTGCGTACTTAAGAAGTCAGACAATCCTATTAGAGAGCTCGCTTCAATTGATGCACCTTTATATGTTGCAAACAAAATTTTGAATGGTGAATCATCTTCCATTCATAACTCTCCTGTAACCCGGATTAAAAAACAATTTAAAGATCTCAAAGAAAGTTATTCTGCCGAAGATAAAGATAAAACTGCTGCAATTTTGTTATTTATTCAAAATGTTCAGTTGGATATTGAACGACTGACATTTTTCAAACAGTACGTGGCAATGTTCCAAAGTACCGACGACAACGAACTTATAGATCAAATTTCCATGTTCATCGCTTGTATTTCAAAAATTAAATCTGATCCCATTCCTGAAACAAAGGATTTAGAAGAATTGGCTTTAAATCTGAATCAAATTTTTTCGACCTCTCATCACTCGGTGGAGGAGCCAAAACCACTAACCTCTATATCTTACATGCACCTCAAAGAGTATAAAGGTAAGCTGGGTTCGATTATACAATCAATAAATGATTCTTCAATTCAGGAACTCATTAAAAATTCATCAACGCTTGTACAACAATATAAAAAAAATATAAATCTTCTGGAGAGAATGCATACTCATTATACTCAATTTAATCCTGAGGACATTCAAGATGAGGAATTTGAGGAGTTATATAAGGTATGCAGAGGCCAATGTGATTCTTTAGTTCACTTAATTTTAAACATTTCTCCCCCAGAGAGACCATGCAATCCGCAGGCCGACAGACAAATTGCTACAATAATTCAACTTGTAGAATGTAATAAAATTCGCAACCTGAAGATTGAACAAAATAGAATCACCAAGGATGACATTGAATTAACACTTTTTGACCTATTGTTATATGTTGCTGATCCGAAAAACTGGGATTATAAAGACATCAGTGAATGGGATGCCAATCACACCAAATTTAAAAATGAGCTTCGTAAAGCTTATATTTCGAAAACAGCACCTGTTGGTTTGGAGCAACTGCAACAACATACCTATGCCACTCGAAAAGTCGAACTGGAAGAATTCCAATCGGAACTGGTTTTAATAAAGGCTCAGGCCGGACAGATAAAAAAACCCATTTCAATTATTAGCAAGAAAACCACTCTGGTGGATTTATTTGATGAGTCCCTCATTATGAAGGAAATTCAGCAGGCTCACGATTTCTTGAAGAAGATTGTTGAAGCCAGAAAAAATGATCTTGATCCAGATGATCCCTATCAAGCGCTTGGAGAAGCATACGACCTGAACCTTATCAATTATGCTCTCTATTTGACTAACAAGCTTTTAGAATCTGGAAAAACCAGTTCTGACAGCATTCCATCGCAACAAGTTCATCGGTTAGCGCTATTACGGGGTATATCCATATTAGGAGAAACATTTAACAGGCTCCAAAAAACAATAGGTAATGAGGCGCGTTTGGAATATAACCCTGTTAATCTGATTAAATTCAGGAATAAACTTCAACATTTTTCCACCACAAAGCATGGACCTGCTGAATTACGGTCCTTCTTGGAACAGGGTTGTTGCTCTTCTGCATCTTCAGCGCCAGTGCCCCCCAAAAAAAGTGATGTTGCCAAGAATATCTATAAAATTCATTCCCCTTTACGATCTATTGAACGCATTCTGGAACAATTTTCTTATATAACTGAAATGAGAAGTATTGAGAAAACAGGAGTTGATCCTGTTCTGTGGCAATGGGCTTTAGAATATATGACCACCTTTATCGGTGGTGACCTAATCAGTAGACTTGAGTCAAATCAGATTTTTTTAGATAACTTTAGTCAAGTGTATATCGATACCAATCATATTGATCCCATTACATCGGTTAATTTGGGTGCCGTATTGGTTGTTCTGGAACAAGTCAGAATGTATCGGAATGACTTATCACATGCTCACTTGTCGTTAATGGCGAGTCCAGAAGAAACATCCCTTAAGATAAAATTAGTGGAAACTTTCTTCAAAAAGAAGAAGTTTAGACCAACAGAATTTGCACCGGAAGATACTTTGCATCAGCGATTTAAACCTACTATGCAACTTTGCTGGGCAATTTTAATGCTCACGGATAAAGACAGGCAACTAAAAAAACATTTAAAAAACTTTATCAGCGATAATCTGTCCAAATTTGAAAAATATCTTGATATTACAGAGGTAAAGGATACTCAGGAGCGTCTACAAAATATTATTACCAAACTGAACCAACTGGCGAAACAATATGGTCGACCTCACTTGAAAGCCCCCCTGAAAGACACTTTAAGCCCTGGTCAATCTGAGCCACAAGTACAACAATATACAAATGTTTCCTATACTAAAGGTGAGGATGAACGAATTGAAGGACTAGGGTTGTTTAAACAATATTATAGAAAAGTATCTAATGGATATGAAGAACAATCAAAACCATCTATACTAATGTCAAATCTAGTCTATGCATAGTTGCTGATGGGAGAGTTTTATACTTTCCATCATGGAGAACAAAAATGAAGAAAACAGGCCATTTTTTTAATAATAGTGCACCCACTCAACAGAGTATCGCTACTGTTCTTAACGCTGATCACGATAAAATCATCCAAACTATGACCGATTTGAACGTACAAGAACTAGAGTTTTTTATGCCATCAACTCATTATAATGTGAACAACCGTTCCATTGAGGCGTCTCAACTTGGATTTGCTGATTTAAATATAATGGTTACTGGTGACATGACTTTGTTAGAATTTACTTCTTTCTCAAAATATCTTTTAGATTATTTTCCGGAAACTGATGTAGAATTCTTTACTTATGACACTTTGAATCAAATGCTGGTTGAAAAATCAAAACAACTTTCCCTAACTGACGATATGGTTGTAGCTATACTTGAACAAGTCATCGACTCCATAGAACCAGTTGTGAAGAATGAATCCAATGATCTATCTCCATTGTAATTGATGATTTGTAGGGAGCTGCCATGATAATCAGAACAGATTTTTTGGATTTGAGTTAGAGTCGAGTATCACTTAAAAAGTGACCGTTGATTGATCTTTATCCCCATCGTTCAGAGACCATCTCCGACATTATTAGGCTTGCAGAGATCACTGCAAACCTAAATGATTACTACCATTAAGATATATTAATTAAAGTGCTGCTACGTGTTGTTCTTCTACTTCTTCATCATTTTGCTGTAAAGAAGTTACTCCACCACCGATTAAGTCAACCAGGTTAATTACTGGACTGAATATTGCAGCAACTAACATCACCGGTGCTATTAATAAGCAGTCTTTAACCTCACCGAGGTTTTCTTTAGCGTCATCTAAATTTGCAGTTATTAAATTTGCAAGACTTTTTAATAAATAAAATCCGGCTGCTAAAGCAAAAAATGCTGTTCCCGCTGCTAAAAATACAGAATCAGTAACAATTGAAGTCGTTCTGAATAAAACATCGGAAGGGGATTCATAAGGCTTAAAAAAAGCAGAACGCACTGATGTTCTAGAATCGTCACATGCTAGCACTGTTGCTTTTACGGTAGTACCAAATAATTTTCTAAAGTCCATCATTATCCTCAATAAAAATTTATGATGTAGAATTATACAATACCCGCGCTTAAAATGGAACATTTATTTTCATATAGAGCTTTTTATGACCAGCAAGGCGTTATGGCAAATGTTGATAAAAACGCGTTTCATCATAAATTACTACATGAAACCAATCATCAAGGGAGGCGTTCCTAGGCTTGCCACAGAGCAGTCAAACCCGGGAATATCGAAGTATGACGGGAAAATTAATTATATTGCATTGACGGAGATTGATGCACTTCTTCCTCTTCGACGCTATTTTGCTTTAAAGAAGCTACTCCGCTACCAATCAAATCAACCAGATTTATTACTGGACTGACTATCGCAGCAACTAACATGAAACAGACTCCCTTTAATGAATCGCCACACTCACCGATATTTTCTTTAGCGCCAGTTAAATTTAAGGTGAATAAACTTGCAAAGGTTTTTAATAAGTCAAATGCGGCTGATAAAACAAAAAATGCAGTCCCGGCGGTGAATAATAAAGGATCGGTAATAATTGAAGTTGTTCTAAAAAGAACATTAGATGGAGATTTATAGGGTTTAAAGAAAGCGGAACTAATTGCTCTTGTAATATTGCTAGCATTATTATCTTCATCTGCTGCTAACAAAAATGCGTTTGCGGTAGTACCCAAAAGGTCTTTAATTTGCATCAATTTCTCTCACATGGAATTTATGGTTTTTAATTATACAATTACGTATTTTTAATGACAATAATATTTAGGCAGAATTTTACCAGACAGTCATTTGTAATAGACTCATTGTTATGTTCTTACCTCTTTATTCATTCAATCAAAGAGTAATATAAATATGGGGATGCTTTTTTTTATCCAGCCAATGAAGAAGAGCCATCAGATTTTTCTTCTCCATCGCGACACAGCCAGCAGTTGGAGTACTGCTTGAGCGCCATAAGTGCATGAAAATAGCACTGCCAGCCCCCTTGATGATTGGGTTCATGTTATAGTTTATTATAACGCCTATTTTATAAGGCTTAATCAACATTTGCTCATAACTTTTAGCTTCTGTTTTGCCGTTTACCCAGGTGTTATAGCTATTACTGGTTACGTCATCAATGAACTTGTCATCAGCTGTAATGTATTTATAATCCATTCTAAGGGATAAACGTTCCGAGCCAAAAGCCTCACCTAATGGGTATAAACCGACGGGCGTTTTTAAATCGCCTTCTGTCTTCTCTCCTATTGGAGCAATCCCCCCTTTTCCAATAACTGCAGGAAAAGTAGGAATCGATGATCCTTGCCATGACCTCCCGTTTCGTTGGCAGGCGGTAACTTCTGCTTTAAATCCCCCCAGAGATTGAACTACAATCACTTGAGAGGAGGAAACGGGAGAGATGCCATAAGCAGAGTTCACCAATATCTGGCAAGTGTCCGTTGAAGTTTTAACTGATTTAAATATCAAAAAAATGGCGATCAGACCTAATACCGCCACCAGGATATAGAACAGATTATTCCTTGTATGTAGGGTCATTTTTATAAATCCGCAGCAGAAATGATTTTGGTAAACTGTTTTGCAAACGCTTGGGGTGACGTCTTGTTAACCCCTAGTTCATCCAGATAAACCAGCTTAAAATAGGCCTTATTGGCAAGAGAACTCACATCCGGATTTTCAGGATAATATTTGAGCAACGGGAAAAAAAGTGACTGGCCTATTACATAACGCTTGTCCTTACTCTCAGGAGAAAGCCCCCAAACATTTTGATAGGTCATGGGAGTAAGTTGCTGATCATCCATGTTTTTATTACCTACATAGAGCATCACATGGCCGCCAATATAAATAATCGTCATCAGGGGATGACCTTTCTCTTTTAAAACACTGATTCGTTCGTCCATGCTATTTTTTGATAAATCAAAACCAGAACTTAATTGAGCTTGCTGAGCTGAGTTTCTTGGTAACCAAATACCAAATGGCGTAAAAATACTTTTTATTTCCTGGGAGCAATCGTTAAAAAAGAAGGCTCCCCCCCAACCATATGGACGATTCTGCAATTGTCTGATGATCCTGGCTATATTCTTTTTAGAAGCAATAAGAGGCATTAAACTGGCTGATTTTTTACTTACGGACCCAAGGGTAACGATCGCTTGGTGATGCTTATTTTTTTCAGGAATCAGGATGTAGGTATGATGTTCCCCCTCTTGCGCATAGGGAAATACAGCACCAATATACCCTTTAAGTTTAAATTGTTGATCTTTATCGACAATGCTAGCACCCGTTTCGGTGATTGCCACGAGCCCCTTCTGTGCTGCCGTCTGCCATTGGTTAATAAATCCACTCGACACATAAGCAATATCACTGCTTTTTACCCAGCCGAAATAAGCATCGGGGGTTAACACCAAGGACCAGGACTTATCCTGTGACCCACTAAAAACATACAGGGGCGTGCCAGCCCAGATAACGGATTCCTGTAAGTTATCAAAAGGAAATCCTTGACCTGCCAAAGTGAGGTGAAAAAAATCAGGGGCCTCATCAGGTAAAGCGCGCACGAACGTATTAGTTACTGTAATTGCTTTATTTCCTGCATTGAATTCCAAAGAATCAAGCGCGGGTAACTCCATATTCTGTTTGATTTGGTTGAGCCAGACTTCATCATGCTCTTTAAAGTTCTCCCCGTAATGACGATTCGATCCCGCTTTTTGATTGTCAAAATCCTCCAGTATTTCAAGTTCAATTTTTTTAATGACTGGCAGTAGCGATCGGACCATTTGCTCACTCCAGGGTGAGAGACCTTGGGAGTTACTTGCAAAATAGTGAGTGTAAAACTCGTTTAATTGCGCCGCTTGATATTCTGGGCTTAATAAAGGAGTTACGTAATCTGAAGTGTCGGCGGGAATATGATCATTGATGTTTTGGGTATAATTTTTGATTGAAAAATCATAAATAGGTACCTCAAATGCTAAGGCTGCTGTTAAGAATAAGGCTAAAATTAAAAAAATAAGGGATTTGATTAAGCCCCTGCAACGCCACTGCTTACAAGACATAAAACTACCAAATAAATAATAAAATTAGCCTGATTATATCATATAAGACTCTTTTTGTTCATTATTTAAACGTTACAGTGGCCCAAATATTGAGATTTGGCTTAGCTCCATTTAGGCTGACGGCTTTTTACAAAGTTATTTCCAGGAAAGTCCAAAAAAAGATAAATAAGCTATAATTAAACCATAATTAGTCTAATTTGGAGCGTGAAATCTAAAATGAAAGAATATACCTATAGAGGATTTAAAATAAACTACGATATTAAACCTGAGAATTATCTCAACTTATATAAAGCATATGGTTATGCTGAATGTCTTAGGAATAAACAAACCAACAGTCCAAAAATAAACTTTACTACTGAATTCCCTACCTTAGATGGGGCTCAAGAGGAAATAAAAAAAATAATTAAAGATTATATAGATTTTGAATGGGATCAATTTTATAAAATTAAAAATGAATTTCCGAAGCAAAATTAATATTTTTGTAACACCCCGCCTCCACGGCCATTCAGGTAAGGTTTTTTTGTTCCAATTTATCTCGATCCGTCCGAGCTGAAGAGGCGTTTACGCCGTCTCGAAGCTTAGGCACCAAGGCTTTAAGACGAAGCTAACGCCCAGCCCGAACGGGTAGCGGATGAAATCTTTAACTTAATGACAGTGTCTCCACCCCATCCTGTGATGATGGGAAGTTAGCTGATCCTGGCTGTTACTTTACAACCCTGTTGCAATAGGATTGATTCCTATATTAGGATTTACGCCACAATCATCAAGCAGCTTAAGTAAATTATTGCCTTTCCGAGTCAACCGTTTAATACAATACTCATCCAGATAACTTTTTAAAACATAATAATACTCAGGTACGGTCATAATACTTAGTATTTTCTCTGCGCGCTCTAAATGCAGCGCAATCCCATGATCACAGGCTTGAAACAAAACAGCCCCAAGCATGGCGACAATGCTTGCCTTACGCTCAGGACTGGCAATGTAAAACCGTTGAATGCACTCATCAAGAGCCCTGTCTTTGTCCCATTCAACCCATTCATCATGTACATGCATTGCAACATTGGGATTAAAATTATCAGCATTACTTAATTCTTGCATTGCATAGGCCACAGGAACTACGGCCTGAACATTAGCCCAAGAGCAATTACCACTAATCTGAGGGCTAATCGGTAACTGGGCTATGGGCAATAAACCTAATTGCTGGTTAATCACATGATGGAAATAGCGTCTGTTTTGTTTTTTATACAGAAAATCCTGGATAAATTGAATGGTCAGCGCTTCAGGCCTGGTTATCCTATAAATATTGGCACTACCTTCCTTTAAACTATTTTCACCCCTGTCAATTTTCGCCCACCACTGATGAAAGCGCACAAAACAAAGTGCATGACCTCGACTCGCGGCGGGAAGAATTAGCATAGGTGATTTTAATAACTCACCAATACGTTTAATATGTTTCTCATTAAGTCTGGGCTGATGCTGGTATTGCAGGAGTTCAGCGGCATCTGTAAAGGCATCCATAATGGTATGGATGAGGGGAAAATAGTCTCTTAAATGACGGGTAGAATAACTGCTGATGAATCGGCGTAAGGAATCTTTCACTACAGCAACTGTAAACTCTAAAATAAAACCTTCATAATCCAACTCAATAAATTCACCTTTAGCATTGACGATATCCACATCACCCTGAAGCTCAAATCGATGTCCTAACAGTTTGGCATTAATAAAATCCTGAGCAAAATCAAGTTTTGCACCAAACTGATAGAGTAAATGTTTTAAGGCGTCTTGTCCTCGCAATACAGGATAAACTAATACAGCTAGCCCATTTCGCGTATACGCGTTAGCATCAGCCCCATGCGTTAATAATAAGCGAGCCATCTCCAAATCATTATTATCTACAGCCCAATGCAAAGGGGTGCGTCCAGTGACGTCAGGTTTGTTCACATCCACTTTATGATTAATTAATTGTTCAGCAATCTTAACCTGACGAGTGATGGCACATTCAATTAAAGGAGTAAAGCCGTACTCATCAATATCATCCAGAGAATCCCCTTCGCGTAAATAAGCCTCGAACTCAGGCATTCGATGACTGATAATATCATTCGCAATAGTCATTTATGGCCCCCTGGGAGTGGGTGCTGAGGTGAACTTAGGCATATTACCCAAACGTAATTGTTTTTCTTTATCCTGTTCTCTTTTCTCATTATCAAACTCCCGTCGCGCTTCAGTATTTAATGGAGGCTCGGGATTCAAATTAGGATCTATTCCATCAAAACGCTGACTATCCAATTCAGGATGCTGCAGAATATTGTTTTGCAACTCTCCTTCCGGACTACTCGTTAATTCTTCATCGGAATGCTCGCGCGCTTTAACTGGTGCTAATTGTCGCTCACCCTGTTGTTCGGCAAGGCGCCTTTTTCTTTCCATGGACTTGGTTTCAGCCACTAAAAAAGAGCTTTCACGATTTTTAGGCGGCAATCGGGTAGGTAAGTCGGCATGAGATACTTTTTTCAGCAATACATATACTGCACCAAGTCCACCATCTTTAGTCTGAGCGCTATGGAAAGCTAACACTTCATCAAATTGAGGTAACCATTGATTCAGAAGATTTTTTATTAAGGGTGGTGCACCATGACTGCTTTCCTTTCCATGAATAATCAGTACACATCGCTCATGACTTTGCGCTTGCTTTTGAATAAATTGCGATAAGGTTTCTCGAGCAGCCTCCGTCTTGAAGCCTTTTAAATCCAGCATTCCATCCCAGGCAATCTGACCATTTTTGAGCGCATGAAATCGTTTCGTCGGAACTCTTGGATTGGAGTAAGACAAAATAGAATCAGAAAAAACAGGTTCGCTAATAAAATCAGATAAAGAATAATTTTTAGCCATTTTTCTCTATAGTTCAACAGTTATATCTAAAGTATAACTTAGGTTAAAGAAAGTAGAACATTATTTCTAAAAATAGAACAGAGTGGTACTAAACGATGAAGCACTCTCTTTCTTTTAACATGCTCATAAATTGAGTATATACCTAAAAAATAAGAATGAACAATTGCACATGTTTCCTTTATTAACAACAGGCTGCCGCAGTTTGAGACATTTATTTTGGAACATCAACGTTGTAGGCGAGGTGACGACGCAATCCGGGATGACGTGCATAACTGTCGAGCCAAGAGATGTTTGCTCCTCCTCACAGAATCTTTTACACGGTTCGAGGAAAGGCACGGCTAAATTTTTTAGCTTGGGCTATGAGATGATATGTCCTCACATCCCGGGTTAGAGCGAGCGCTTTCACCCAGGCACATCTAAACAATATATTTTATTTCACTAATTGATCCAATAATTAAACTACAAAAAATCTCTTTGCAGAATTTCTGCAATTTGCACTGCATTCGTTGCTGCTCCTTTGCGAATATTATCTGCGACTACCCATAGATTTAAACCACAGGGATGAGAAATATCTTCCCTGATACGTCCTATAAATACGTCATCCTGTCCTACTGCATTCTTTATTGCAGTGGGGTAACTTGCTTTACCAATATTATCAATCACCTTCACCCCTGGTGCTTTTGAAAGAAGGGTACGTGCCTGAGCTGCGGTCAGTGGTTTTTTTAATTCGACATGAATCGCTTCTGAATGGCCATAAATAACAGGAACTCGGACTGCCGTTGGGTTAACCATGATGCTTTCATCTTCAAATATTTTACGTGTTTCCCAAACCATTTTCATTTCTTCACGGGTATATCCATTGTCTTCAAACTGATCAATGTGAGGAATGGCATTAAAAGCGATTTGCTGCGGATACACTTCAACTTTTGCAGGACGGCCATTTAACAAATCGGCCATTTGAGCAATCAGTTCGCTGATTGCTTTCTTACCGGTCCCGGAAACTGACTGATAAGTAGCAACGTTAATCCGGGAAATTCCTGCAGCATCATATAAAGGCTTTAAAGCAACAACCATCTGAATAGTGGAGCAATTAGGATTAGCAATAATGCCTCGTTTAGTATAATCGGCAACCCGCTGTGGATTCACCTCAGGTACGACCAAAGGAATATCTGCGTCGTAGCGAAAACAAGAAGTATTGTCTACAACCACACAGCCCGCAGCAACTGCCTTGGGAGCATACTCTTTGGATACTGCTCCACCAGCCGAAAATAAAGCAATGTCCACTTTGCTAAAATCAAATTCCGCTAAATCCAAAACTTCTAATTGTTTATTTTTAAAAGTAACCGTTTTACCTACAGAGCGAGAGCTGGCCAAGGGATAAAGGGTCTTTACTGGAAAATTTCTTTCTTGTAATACCGTTAAAAAGGTTTCTCCAACAGCACCAGTGGCGCCTACTATGGCTATATTTAATTGTCTGCTCATTATTACCTCTTTATTTCATCATAATTATCTACATTGAGCTTTATGTCTCAAGTAATGATCCATTAATACCAGAGCCATCATTGCTTCAGCTATAGGTACGGCCCTGATTCCAACACAGGGATCATGGCGTCCCTTAGTCACAACGGTCACCTCTTCCCCCAAGGTATTAATTGTCTGCCCGGGAGTGGTAATACTCGAGGTGGGCTTTAATGCCATGCTTATTTCTATATTTTGTCCTGTAGAAATTCCGCCCAGAATTCCTCCAGCATGATTACTCAAAAATCCCTGCTGGGACATTTGATCCCGATGCTCACTCCCCTGTTGGGTTACGGCACTAAAACCTGCTCCGATTTCCACTCCTTTGACGGCATTGATAGACATCATCGCAAAGGCCAGGGTTGCATCCAATTTATCAAAAACCGGATCGCCCAGTCCAACAGGCACTCCTTTAGCAATGATTTTAACACGAGCGCCAACCGAATCACCCTGCCGGCGTAAACGCTCAATATAATCAGCAAGTTCTTGAATTTGTTTGTTATTTGGACAGAAGAAAGGATTATTATTGATTTCTGCTTCTTCTTCAAATTGCAACACCAAATCACCCATTTGTTGCAAATAACCCACTATTTCCACATTCAACGTTCGTTGTAAATACAATCGGGCAATAGCCCCTGCTGCAACCCGTGCTGCAGTCTCTCGAGCTGATGAACGCCCACCCCCACGGTAATCTCGATGAGCGTATTTATGATGATAAGTATAATCGGCATGCCCAGGACGAAATAAATTTTTAATTTCTTCATAATCACTGGAACGTTGATCGGTATTCTGAATCAGTAAAGCAATGGGAGCGCCCGTAGTTTTACCCTCAAAAACCCCGGAGAGAATTTGCACCTTATCGTCTTCGCGTCGTTGGGTAGTGTATTTGGATTGACCGGGTTTACGCTTATCCAGAAAAGGTTGGATGTCATCCTCGTGTAAAAGCATGCCAGGTGGACAACCATCAACAATACAGCCAATAGCAGGACCATGGCTTTCACCGAATGTGGTTACCGAAAATAATGTTCCAATCGTATTTCCTGACATGCAGTACTCACTTAATTAAAAAATTCTTCTAACTGTTCTTTAGTTAATAAAAATACACCCTGCCCTTCATGACTCATTTCAAGCCAGGTAAACGGTACTAAAGGATAAGCCTCACATAAAGCTTCCTCACTGTTGCCCACTTCGACTACTAAAATTCCACCCTCTCTTAAGTAAGCATGGGCGTTATTAAGGATTTTTTCAACAATGGCCAAACCGTTATTATTCGTTTCCAGGGCCAAAACGGGTTCATGCCGAAATTCATCGGGCAAAGTCTGCATTTCTTCTTTACCTACGTAAGGAGGATTACTGACGATTAGATCATATTGCTGCGGCGGAACGTTGTTAAAACAATCAGATTCGATTAAGTGGAGTTGATCGCCTGTTTCCAGTTGTTCACAATTTATTGCAGCTACGGCAAGAGCTTCGGAGGAAATATCCACAGCATCCACCTGAGCATCAGGAAAGGCATAACAACAGGCAATAGCAATACAGCCGCTTCCTGTACATAAATCTAAAATATGATGAACATTTTCTGCTTCTATCCAGGGAGAGAACTGATTATTAATTAATTCAGCGATGGGTGAACGAGGTATCAGAACCCGTTCATCAACATAAAAAGGCAAATCACAAAAATAAGCTTCTTTAATTAAATATGGAACAGGAACTCGCTGATTAATGCGTTTATCCAATTGCTGACATAAATGTTTCTTTTCACTCGTAGTAAGCCGTGCATTGAGTAAGTCAGGATCTATATCATAAGGCAGAGAAAGACTTCTTAAGATCAGCGAGCGCATATCATCCCATGCGTTGTCAGTACCATGACCATAATACAAATGTGCCTTGGTAGCACTGGTTAAACTGAAACGTAAAAAATCAAGGACAGTAACCAGCTCTTCCGTTTCTTTCATTATATAACTACTCATTAGTACTCCACCTGTTTTGCTTCGATCTCACGATAGAAAAAGTACAAATTGTACTCTATGTTCGAAAAGATGTCCTCCTTTCTATAACCTAAGTTATACTTTGATTATAATTATTAAATATCTGTGAATAATGGCTGATGATTTCATGTCCGATGAGGACAAGGCTTTGTTTCGCGACCAGATGCGTTCGGTAAAGCCCTTAAACGAAAAAACCAAGCGGGTTTGCCGTCCAGCATCTCCATCAGTAGAAAAACCTTTAAAAATAGTTACTCCATCTGGAGTTAATAAAAAGAGTGCGCCTAAAAAAGAATATTATCTATCCGATTTTATTAGCGAAACGGTCCTGTCTAACACTGTTTTGTCTCATTGTGATCACGGAGTTCCGACTAAACGATTTCGAGAGCTAAAGAATGGTCTGATCCCTTGGGAAGCCAGACTGGATTTACATGGTTTAAAAACTGAAACAGCTCGTGAGTCCTTAAGTCATTTTATCCATACTGAGGCTAATAAGAACAAGCGCTGTTTGCTTATTATTCATGGTAAAGGAGGACATCAAGGTGCGCCTCCAGTCATCAAAAATCTGGTTAATCGATGGTTACCGCAATTTGACGAAGTATTAGCCTTTCATAGTGCCCAAGCCAAGGATGGTGGGCATGGTGCTGTATATGTTCTCTTAAAAAGAAATAGAGAAGATTGGTAACAGAAGTATCCATTACTTGCGTTAACTCACTATTCTAAGGATAATTCGCCAAATCATTCAAATTTCTCGAGTACACTATGGAACACTTAGGTCAATTTATCATGAATCACTGGCTGCTGTGGCTAGCCTTTATTGTCGTTTTAGCTTTAACCTTTATTAATGAGTTAATAACCCAGAAAAAGAAAGCAAAAGAACTGGCACCCCATGCTGCAGTCGCTATGATTAATAATGACAATGCTGTAGTCATTGATTTACGCGATAAGGAAGCATTTAAAAATGGACACATTATTGATTCGATTCATGCTACTGTTGAAGACTTTGAACAACCCAAAATGAATAAATATAAAAATAAGAACCTCATTTTAGTCTGTGCCCGTGGCTTGCAATCTCCGGCTGCTGCTGCCAAAATTCGCACTCAAGGCTATCAACCTTTTGTTCTGGGTGGTGGCATTGCGGCATGGCAAAATGCCGATCTTCCCCTGGTTAAAGGAAAAGGTTAATACTATGGTGCAAGTCATTATGTACAGTACGGATTATTGCCCTTATTGTGCGAAAGCTAAAGAATTATTACACAGTAAAAATGTTGCGTTTACAGAAATTCGGGTGGATTTACAACCTGAATTACGCGACGAAATGATCGCCAAAAGCGGCAGACGTACTGTGCCCCAAATTTTCATTAATGGCCAAGCTATTGGTGGCTGCGATGATTTATATGCCCTGGAATATCAGGGGAAACTGAACCAACTTTTAAAAGGATAGAAATATCATGACTGAACAAATTAATACAGAACAGCAAAATGACGAAGCTCAATTCATGATTCAACGAATCTACGTGAAAGATTTATCCTATGAAACACCTAATACGCCAGCAGTATTTCAGCAACAATGGGAGCCAGAACTGAATTTGGATCTGAATACCACGAGTACTCAACTTGAAGCTGGTGTGTTTGAAGTAGTATTAACTGTTACTGCAACCGTTGCCAATAAAAAAACAACAGCCTTCCTGGTCGAAGTGAAACAAGCAGGAATTTTCACCATTCAAGGTGCTGCGACTAACCAGCTCGAGCATTTGCTAAACAGTTTCTGCCCCAGTATTCTTTTCCCTTATGCACGTGAAGCCATTACTTCGCAAGTTATTCGTGGCAGCTTCCCGCAACTCGTTTTAGCGCCTATAAATTTTGATGCTTTATATATGCAACAACTGCAAGAAAAACAAAAGGCAGCGGGAGTTATCGAAGAAGAAACTTCTCATTAAAACGATGACTAAAGAAACTATTGCCGTTTTAGGTTCCGGCTCATGGGGCACTGCAGTTGCAATACATTTAGCCCAAATTGGGCATCGTGTTTTGCTGTGGGGTCATAACCCACAGCATGTAGCCCTTATGATGGAACAACGTGCTAATTTAAGCTATCTTCCAGACATTCATTTTCCTGATAATCTCTTCCCTGTGGAGGATTTAAATCAATGCATTCGCGAAGCAGATGAGGTCATTATTGCGGTACCCTCCCATGCATTTACTGAACTCATCACTAAAATAGAACAAGCTCCCCACGGTTTAGCCTGGCTTACTAAAGGGGTCGATCCTTTAAGTCATCGCTTATTAAGTGATATCGTGTTCCAGCGTTTTGGCGCTGATTTTCCTGTGGCTGTTATTTCAGGTCCATCTTTTGCCAAAGAAGTCGCTCGTTTTTTACCTACGGCACTTACTTTAGCAGGCAATAATTTGGCCTTTCAGAAAAAAATCCATCAGCTCCTCCATCACAATAATATTCGTGTTTATTTAAGCGAAGATCTTATTGGGGTTCAGTTATGTGGAGCCGTTAAAAATATTTTGGCTATAGCCTGTGGTATCAGCGATGGTCTTGGTTATGGTGCCAATGCAAAAGCCGCGTTAATTACCCGTGGTTTGGCGGAAATGAGTCGTTTAGGCCTTAGCCTGGGCGCACGGCAGGATACTTTTTTAGGATTAGCTGGTGTCGGTGATCTGGTTCTCACTTGTACGGATGATCAATCCCGCAATCGCCGGTTTGGCTTACTTTTAGGACGTAATCTCTCTATAGACGACGCAGAAAAACAAATTGGGCAAGTAGTGGAAGGGAAGCATAATGCAGCTCAAGTGTGTGCTATAGCTCAAAAAAAACAAATAGAAATGCCTATTTGTGAACAAATCAACGCCCTTTTGGAAAATAAAATTAATGCCAAACAGGCAGTGGGCATTTTAATGAGTCGTCCGCCCAAAGAAGAATCATTGTAATCATGCGTCGCCGCATCACAGCATGCGACGAGGGATATTCTGATTTAACACAGTTGGAAAGCCCAGCGATCCCTCATTGCCATTAGGCGTTCATGCAATGGCACCAACTTAAAGGATATGGTGTCTACCTGAGATCGAAACCTGATTCTGGCCTTGATCCCGGATTACGCGTTGCTCCATCCAGGCTACAAAAGCTTAACTAAATGGGTATGTGGAGGTCTTTACGTTATGAATATTTTTGATTAAATTGCCTTAATTAACTCCTGGCATCCACTAATTCTATATCCCGCATCATTAATTCTTCACCTAAAAATATCTTGCCTACAGTCTGGAATCGCTGCACGGAATCCGTTACCAGATAATTTACTTTAGTAAGTACTCCAAAGTCGATGTTTAGTAAATCCTGTTCTTCCAGTAGCGCATGAAGAGATAAAGCAGTAGCTTGTGCGGAGTCAACGATAGTAACGCCGGAGGGTAGTAAACTCTCAAGCAAGGGTTTAAACACAGGGAAATGGGTGCAACCCAATAAAACAGCATCTTCGTTACTGAAATCTTTCAAATAATGCTTTAAAGCCTCACAAGCAACGGAATTATTCACCATGCCCTCTTCCGCTAAAGCCACCAACACACTGCAGGCACGACTTGTTATTATTGCATCAGGAAGCTGTTGTGTTATCAGTTCCTGATAGGCTTTGGAAGCAATAGTCGTTTCCGTAGCTAAAACAGCAATACGTTGATTTCTGGTTGCTGCAACTGCTGCAGAAGCACCCGGGGTAACCACTCCAAGCACGGGAATTTCCGGGAGCATGCTTTGTAAATGCGGTAATGCGGCAGTGGTTGCGGTATTACAAGCAATCACTAAGGCTTTAATGCGTCGCTCAACCAAAAGCCTTGCCATTTGCATGGCGTATTGTTTTACGGTATCCGGGCTTTTAGTGCCATAAGGAAGACGGGCAGTATCCCCTAAATAGACAAATGACTCTTGTGGTAAGCGGGCTCGTAATGCTTTTAATACAGTTAATCCCCCCATTCCTGAATCAAACACACCAATCGCCAATTGCCTGGAATTCAATTGCATTCTCCTTATTATTCAGCAGAGTCACCGAATTTAGGTTACACGTTTTAGTTTACCCTATTAAACAGACAGCCAGGGATGATCCAACATTTATAACATTTATAACATTTATAACATTTATAATGTAAATCACCATGCTAACTTTTAAAATATTCTATTTTCATAATGAATCATTTTAAGCTTTATTTCTTAATTTATCTTTAATTTTGTCACTATTTCTTTTCTGTTACTACAGGGAACAATTCAAAACCAAATTCTGCTGAGAAATGAATAAAGTCAAAATGTCCTTGTAGTAGGAAAAAAGTCTTCTTGGCGTGGCCAAGAGACTTTATTTCACTATAGTGTGTTGACGTCTTAACGCTTAAATCCTACCACCGGCTTCTCTGGTGCAACACCTTCCTCTTCCCTGACTTTTTCCGCCTTGGTAACAGTATCTCTAATCCCGGAAACTTCTTTTTTGTACCGCTCTATCCCTTTTTCAGCAACCTTCACCGCCTTTGAATGAGCGTCCTGCTTTCCGGCCATCTCTTTAGCATCTGTTACTTTTGCCTCTATGGTGTGTCCATGATCTTTTTTGTATTTAGAATAAAATGACTCGTTTGTAAATCCGAGAAGACCTTTTTCTTTGGACGGATTAAAGGGACCCGATTCTATTTTTATTGCATCCATTCCAAAACGCATGTTTTTTGAATTTTTTTCACCCACAATAACCAACGCGGTCCACAAATGACGCATTGCCTCTGCATCATTACCATTCATACGAATAGGATTGGTTTTAGAAGGTGGATTACTCGCATCAAAACGAGATATTATGGCCACTGCCATACTCATATACAACTCCACATTCGCGGCCATCAGTTTTTCCTCATTTTTTGGACGAGGCGGTATGGTTTGGGTGGGAACTTCTTCGACCGCAAAGGTACATTCTTGTTGTTTGGTAATTTTACCCCCCTTCATTGTCGATGGAGCTGGGGAGGCCAATTTATCATGGGACTCGGTAAACTTTCCTTTGGCGCTAAAATTTCCTCCGGTATTGTCATCATACTTCATAGAGTACTCACACTTCTCTCCAGGAGCTAAGCGATCTTTCGCTAAAAATGCGCTGGCGGTACCTGAGGGTGAATTAGCTCTTAGATTAACCGCGGCTGGAGGGGTCACAACAGAAGAAGGCGCAGTAGTAATGGTATTACCCGCTGGAGTTATTGTAGTCGTAAAGTTGGCAGGACTATAATAATCATTTTTCTTACCATCAATCGCCCTATCAATGGCCTTTAAAATCCCTATATCGGGATCTGGATCGGACAGCTTGGCCTGAAATTTTTGAAAATGCTTCAGGTTATTATTAGTGATCGCAAGTTCCTCATTGAGCTTCTCCCGTAAATCCAGGACGTCATTATATCGATCAGCGAACTGATTGGTATCGGTACCTCGCGGGATAGATCTAGATGTTGGTAAACTTGCTAATTGCGCCATAAGCAGGGCTTGGTTGCGTAATAATCGATCAACGGTGATATCACAACTAGCCGCCATTGCTCCAAATCTGGCTCTCATGCCGTCTGGGTCATTCTTGCATTCCCTTATAAATTGCGGCGCAGCTAAATGAACGGGATCAATATCATCTAAAAATTTGAGTTTATCAAAACTATCTGAGAACGATTTGCGGGTTTCGATCATCGCATCGACCTGAGCGTTCATTTGTTTTCTGGCGTTATTAAACGCCTGCATATCAGTTCCACGTAATGGAGCGGCTAGGCTTTGAATTTTGAGCTGGTTAAATAACATAGCCGGTAATTCATTCTGAAGTCCAGATTTTAATGCCTTTACAGCTGGATCTGAATCGGTGCCAATCTTCTCGAGAAATTTGCTAAGAGTACCTGAAGCTTTAAAGTGAGCGTTTATCTTATCAATTTGAGTATTATTGAGGGCAGGATCGAACGAAGAAGTGTCGTTTTTTTCTATACGTAGTAATATGTTTATTAACTCATTATTCCTAGGATCCCTAGGATTAACAGCTATTTGATGTAAGGCATCATTATAAGTACGTTGATTTTCTATAGAGGCAACTATTCCATCCTTTGCATCTTCCAGATATTCTTCGCCATCCTCATTTAACCCAAATGCCGCATAAACCCTAGGGTTACCTGTAGGAATGCCGCATTTTTCGCTAATGTCATCAACTAAAGCTTTATATTTATTATTCGATTCAAAATCACCATCATGTATAGTCTCAATAAGATCATTAAGCGCTTGGATTTTTTGACTATCTAAAGTAACACCAGCATTTGCTAATGCTTTGGCTATTGGCACACTATGAAGTTGTTGGAAACCAGCCAATCTTTTATTTTCTGTTACAACCGCATCAACCCCCTGTGCATCTTGTCCTAAATAAAACCGAACTGCTTTAGCATCTTTGGCATTCAATAAATGATGTATTTGCGCGGGGTTTTGCAATAAAGCTTCTTGTTTTTTCGGGGGTAATTGACTTATAGCACTCAGTAATTGAGGACGAAACGCGGCACCAAATTTAGCACTCCCTAAATGCATGTTAAAAGCATGAGAGCGAGTCTCTTTTTGGATGTCGTCTTTATCAGCACGGGTTATCCAATCAACCGGATCAATGCCTATTTTTTTTAGCTCGTCTCTAAATTCCTCTATAGTTTTTGCCGTATTAATTTTTTTTAAAACATCTTGATTAACAGAATTATTCGGCAGAGCAAGGACTTGTTCTTGAACCATTTCTATCGCTTTGGAATGGCTCCATTCCTGCATATCTTGCCACTCATCTTTGTTTATCCAATCAACATTAGTAACTCCTAACTTTCTCAATCCTGCTATAAAATCCTCTGCCGTTTTTACAGAGTTGATTTCAGAAAGAAGCTTTATATTCGCACTACTACTATCCAGATTTCTAATAAAGTTTTGAAATAATCCCTGTCTTATTGCCGGTGCATCATACTTTATCGCGTCTGCTATGTAATCAAATTCTCCCCCGTCTTCAAACCCCCTTATAGCTTCCACCAGGTCGCTATCATTTCCATTCAATGCTGTCAGGAAGTCTTCATTTGCCTCAGTTTTAGATAATACAACTTGTAAATAACGCGCGCCTAAAATGCCGGCAGAAGCTTTTAAATCTGGTTGAGTTAAATCGTGTTTATATGGTTCATCTAGACCCTCACGGTAATTTTCCCAAGTTGTTGCCTCTAGAGCTTCTTTTTTTGCCAATAGTTGATCTATAGGAAGATTTTCTACGTATGTCTCAAAATTATTCTTTGCCCAGGCTTCTCTTACTTCTTTTTCACGAAAGATAACCTGATTATTTATCCATGATATTGAGGTTAATGGATGAGCTATACGATTAGGCATATTGGGAGGAAGAGCACTTGGGGGGAAACGCAGAGCCTGCATAGCAGCGTCTAATTCTAACTGAGTGCTCGCATCCCGCAGATTTTTTAACGCTACTTTATCATTGGATTTTTGGATTAAATTAAATAATAACAATTGACTGGCTTCTTCTTGAATTCGCGTTACTGCATCATCAGGTAAAATGGCAACAGACTTATTTTGTGGGGGAGCTGTAGGAACCTGGGTATTAGTTGTAGGATTGAGAACCGTTACATTTGGAGTCCAACCTTTAGCATCCTTTAACAAACCCAGTTCTGCTTTTTCAGCCAGGTACGCTCGACACACATCAGGATTATTAGCTAGAATGCCGATTAACACGTCATTATCTGCTTTATATAAGTTACCACGAACCCGTTGTTCAGCAGCCAATTTATGGAGGTCGTTAAGAGTTATTTGATCAGCAGCATTTAAAAACTCATCACTTTCTACAAAAGCCTGATCTGCAGTTTTTATTCCTCGCAGATTCAAAGTAAGGTCCCAAAAATCTTTATGAGCATAAATTGCTTTCCTGTACTCTATAACATTATTCGGATCAGTTTTTAATAAAGCATCTAATGCTGCATCACGTTGTGCTTCTGTTTGAGCGCGCTCTCCTGGATCTCTTATCTGTGATACCCATAATATAGTCCGAAGTGCCTCAAAAAAATCTGAATTCCTAGCCATAAATATGCTCCGCGAATCGTTTGTTTATATAATCATTTTATGCTTTATTTCTTAAGTTATCCTTAAATTTTGCCACTATTTGTTTCCCTATAACTTGCATAGCTAAAAACATGAACTAACTTTATTAGTAGAAGTATAGCAAGTTTAAGGTAAACAAATGAGAATAATAATAATCCTTATTGGACTAATAATGACAAATGGAATCCAGGCTCAGGGCTGCATTCAGGGCGGTCGCCCTTCACAACCTCATTATGTTTGTTTTGATGGGAGAACCTTAGATCTGTCAGAGACCGGGTACGTGTGGAACGCCAAAAGAGGCTGTTTTATCAGCTCGGTGCCTTGCTGTGCCTACAATGCAACTCATTACGCCTTTTATGCTAACCCCTCACAAGTAGGAGCATCATACGCCCGTTGCCGGCATGACTATCCTTTTAATTTGGGGCAAATGCAGACTCATTAATACGTACTCCCGCCCATTGCTTTTTAACTCAAGCGTAGTCCGGCTGATTGCAGCTGAATTTTATTCACATCTGTGTCATTGTGCCGCAAATTCCTGATGGGATTAGGCTTCATACGAATCTACACCTGCGATCTGTGGTAAACGTTCACGGGGTATGTACATTTCGTCATTGCGAGCCTTAGCGAAGCAACCCAGAACGATGCTTCATTGGAAATCTGTACTGGGTTGCTTCACTTCGTTCGCAATGACGACAGTTTTTTTACTTAATTTCTAAAAAATAACATACGCCGTGAACACTAACTTGGCAACCCGGTTGCAAGCAACTGGGCTACGACTATATTACTGACAAATTCAAATCAACAAAAAACGAAAGTTCTTCTGAATTTCATTTAAATCAAACTGATTCAGATAAAGGGAAAAGCTCATCCACGCACTTAAAGCTGCCAGATCCTGAAATGGTGGGGGTAAATAAACCGGATTGGTTAATATGCCACGTTCTTTTAACTCACCCAGTAAAGGTAAATCATCCAAAACCAATTTGCCGGTGAATAACAGCGGAATAGAATCTACACGCTTTTGACTAATGGCAAAACGAATATAGTTGTATATTAAAACAAAACCTTTAGCATAGGATAAATCTTTCGTAAAAGGTCCGCCGGTTGGGGTGCTGCCTCTAAAAATACGTACGGTTTGATTGTAACTGTCGTCTTCAGTCAAACCACAGTCTATAAAGTAACGATAGATATCGAGAAAATCAGCACCGTGGGTCACTTTGTCCAGTGCGATAACTCGATTAGTAATTTTTAACATCCGACCGGGATAAGAAGAAAAAGTCACGACTTCAGTAATGACTGCTAGACCCTCTTGAATCACACTACTGGAAGGCGACCCCTTGGAAAGGAAAAAACAATTAGGCTGCATGGCGCCGTTCAAAGTCGTCCCCACATGCACCCAACCTTCATGAACTTCCAAATAGCGTAAATCACGGTCGCTAAACATCGCCTGCTGACTTAACTTAATACTATCCGCACCAGCCGATGCATCAGCAACCATTCCATCACTAATCATAACGGTTACTTTACGGGGATGCTTATCAAAGAAATGTCCTAATCGAGCCTGGAGAATTTCCTGAGCTTGTTGCGGGGTATGGCGTTTTAAATCCGCTTCTGATTGTAATTGAACATGCAAATCGGTTAGCACATCAAACAGCAGTGTTCCCATCTGACTCATACGTGGGCCGCCAGCATAAAACACATCATTTGGACTGCCGTAGAGCTCCATCGCCAATTCACTAAACGCCGGAGTTCCTCGCGCAGCCAGCATTTGAGCCGCGCGACTGTATTCTGCACATTGACGTCTAAGCAAACGTGTTATGGTAGAGTATTGTCCCAATTGGTTCTGGGCATCCCGCAAAATAATCCGGAACTCTTCCTGTTTTTCATGAACCTCAAAGGGTAAAGGTTTTTTGTCATAATATGATTTATCGACATTGGGAAGCTTTTTTCCTTTATTTTTGAAAAAGTCCTGTTTTATGGAGCTATCCCATTTAATACTATCAAGAATCCTGATTTTGCGTTGCGCTTCCACAATGCGCCTGGACAACTCCTGTATGATTGGCAACTCACCTGATTCTGATGGTGTCATAATCAAACCCTTATGTAGTGATTACGTCCACAGGCGGTGCAATACTCACCTGTGCACTCTGATTCTGCGGAGGTAAATCATAAAAAGTACTTATATTGGAACTCGTTAACGGCGGTGGTACTTCAAGTTTTTTTCCATTACGACTTTTTAAATAAATATTCTCACCATTACTGGAATAACGAGAAGAACAGGCCGATAAAAACAGTATAGCAAGAAAAACAAAAACCAATTTTTT
>CAYRWO010000006.1:0-104340 GCA_964428035.1 uncultured Legionella sp. | reverse complement strand
TTCCCCAATTAAATCAACTCTAAACTCTTAAGTACTTTTTCTAAAGCCTGATGGTGAATTTCAGACAAGGGGGTCAGAGGCAATCTTATTTCTTCGCCAATCAAACCCATTCTATTCATTGCCCACTTCACTGGTATAGGATTAGCTTCTACAAACAGCAGCTCATGCAAAGGCATCAATTGCTCATGCAAACGCAAGCAAGCAGCATGATCTTCATCCACAGCCAAATCACACATTTTGGCCATTAATTTGGGGGCAACATTAGCTGTTACAGAAATTACCCCTTTAGCTCCCGCCAACATCCATTGAGCCCCGGTGAGATCGTCACCACTGAACACATCAATGCTGCCCTCGGAAAGACGTAAAATTTGTTGCAACCGGGTCATCTGCCCCGTAGCCTCTTTGATACCTACAATATTAGAAATTTTAGCCAGTCTCGCTACCGTCTCGGGTAACAAATCACAGGCAGTTCGACCAGGAACATTATATAAAATAATGGGTATAGGTACTGATTGAGCTATTTGACTGTAATGCAAATACAAACCTTCCTGGGTCGGACGAATGTATGCTGGCGTCATAATCAACACAGCATGAGCCCCATATTCCATAGCCTTCATCGTTAATTCAACACAATCCCTGGTCGCATTCATTGCAGTACCTGCAATGACAGGCACCCTCTCTTTCGCCTGATCTATCACTGTTTTTATAACCAACAGTTTTTCCTCATGAGACAAGGTACCTGCTTCACCAGTGCTCCCGGCGGCAACCAGCCCATGAGTGCCCATTTCTATGTGAAACTCAACCAATTCACGCAGACGATTAACATCCACTTGATCATTCTGCATAGGCGTTACCAAAGCGACTATACTTCCTTTAAACATGTTGCCCTCTATTTTTTTTATTCTTACCCTTATACTACTGGAAAAATAGGGTCCGAGTAAATTTTTAAAACAGAGATCAAGATAATATTTTAATTTTTTAAAAAGGCTACCTCAATAAAATATGCTTATTTTATTTACATATTTTGTTTTTTTTGTACTATCATTCATATGAACGATGACAATTAACAAGAGGAAGTCAATCATGAAAAAAATAATAGCAACTGTGTTTTGTCTGGGGGTATCAACCACAGCACTTGTTGGTTGTACTAATACAGAAGTAGGAACAGCAACTGGCGCCGCAGCAGGTGCAGGGATAGGTTATGCAGTTTCTGGCGGTTCAGCTTTGGGAACAGTTATCGGTGCAGGCGCAGGCGGTTTGGTAGGTCATTCTATTGGTCGAGATCAAGACCGACGTGCGTATTATGGTTCCCGCTATTATCGTCATGGATACTATCGTAATGGATACTACTATTGATAATGCCATACTATATCCTTTTATAATGTAATATTGGCCTTGACTGACTTAACCCTTTCTTGATTGAACGTGTTAAGTCAAGGCAATAAGAAGGCACAATAAGAAAAATACTCTATCTCTGATCCATTCAAAAATTGTTAGTGAATCATACAGCAATATCAAAATTCCATTGCTATACTGTTGAAAACACAAAAAATAATACAAGGACAGTAACCATGAAACTAAAAAATAAAGTAGCTATTGTTACTGGCGCTGCCAGTGGAATAGGTAAAGAAATTGCTTTGGTATACGCCAGAGAGGGAGCAAAAGTAGCGATTGCCGATCTCAATCTTGATCAAGCAAACCTTGTGGTGGAAGAAATAAAATCCCTTGGTGGACACGCTATGGCAGTAACCATGAATGTCACCGATGAACAACAAGTCAATGATGGCGTTGATGCCGTAGCAAAACAGTTTGGCGGAGTAGATATCCTTGTCAGCAATGCCGGAATTCAAATTATAGAATCAGTAGACAAGTTAGCTTTTTCTGATTGGAAAAAAATGATGGCCATTCATTTAGATGGCGCGTTCTTAACTACTCGAGCCGCACTGAAACATATGTATGCTTCAGGCAAAGGAGGCAGTGTGATTTATATGGGCTCTGTTCATTCTAAAGAAGCCTCTGTATTGAAAGCCCCTTATGTGACCGCGAAACACGGCTTGATTGGTTTATGTGAAGTGGTGGCGAAAGAAGGAGCTGCCCATAATGTAAGAGCCAATGTGATTTGTCCAGGCTTTGTTCGAACCCCACTGGTAGACAAACAAATTCCAGAACAAGCCAAGGAGTTGGGCATTAGTGAAGAGGATGTGGTTAAAAAAGTAATGCTCAAAGAGACAGTGGATGGCCAATTTACTACTACAGATGATGTCGCGCAAACGGCTTTATTCTTTGCATCCTTTGCATCAAATGCGTTAACAGGACAGTCTCTGGTAGTCAGTCATGGATGGTTCATGGAGTAAAAATGCCTAAATCGAACAAGAAGAAAAAACTGACGAACAGGATCATTGCCTGTTCCTTCCAGGGTGGAGGGGCACTTGGTGCCTACCAAGTGGGAGTTGTACGTGCGTTGGATGAAGCAGGCTACTTTCCAGACTGGTTTGTCGGTACTTCTATAGGAGCAATTAATGCTGCAATTGCAGCAGGAAACCCTCCTCAGGTTCGTGTAGAAAAAATGCAGCAATTCTGGGACACCATATCAACTCCAGAGATGTTCCCTCCATTAGTTGCTTTCGATGAGCCAATAAATCGCAAAATAAACCATTTATTATCGTCCCAGTGCTCTCTTTTCCTGGGACAACCTGGTTTTTTTCGCCCCCGTTTTCCCCCTCCGGAATTAGGTTGGCATGATAGTGCTGACTTATTGAGTTACTATGATACTTCTCCATTACGCAGCACCCTGGAGCAATTCATTGATTTTGATCGCATCAACGCTAAGAACAGCACTCGCTTAAGCCTTGGCGCAGTTGAAATCAGCTCCGGTCAGATAGAATATTTCGACTCTCATCAACAAAAAATTGGACCGGAACATATTATGGCTAGCGGAGCCCTCCCCCCGGGATTTCCCGCTGTTGAAATCGAGGGAAAACTTTATTGGGATGGTGGAATTTCCAGTAACTCCCCTGCGACCTATGTTTTATCTCACCGGTACCCGAAAGATTTACTCTGTTTTGCAGTCCATTTATTCGACTCTTACGGCTTAAACCCGACAAACCTTGATGAAATATTACAACGCAAAAAAGACATCGAATTTTCAAGTCGAATGGCCAAAGTGATTCAACTATATCAAGAAATTCATTCTCTAAAAAACAGCATTCATATGTTGGCACAACATATTCCTAAAGATCAAAAATTAAGTCCAGAAGTGAAACGATGTATCTCAAAAGGGAACGATTCTGATATCGCTTTGGTGCGTTTTTTATATGAAGCAGACAGGACTGAACTGTCCTCTAAAGATTATGAATTTTCCAAAAAATCAATAGCTGAACGAATAGCGCATGGATACCGTGATGCTAAAAAGGCAATTCAGAAATCTCCATGGCTTGAACCTGTATCGCAAACTGTGGGTGTTGCCGTATACGATATGTCTACCAAAAACCATTTGAATAAGCAGGAGAAATAAAGATGAATGAAGCAGAAGTGAAACAAAAAGCATTTGCCATGCCATTATCCAATCCATCTTATCCAAGAGGACCTTATCGTTTTATCAATAGAGAATATTTGATTATCACTTATGAAACAGATATAGACTTACTCCGCGAACTTGTTCCGGCCCCTTTGGAAGTAGTCGATCCTATAGTTAAATTTGAATTTATCCGGATGCCAGACTCTACCGGTTTTGGAGATTACACTGAATCAGGACAGGTAATCCCAGTGCGCTTTAAAGGAAAAATGGGTAGTTTTACTCATGCCATGTATCTGGATGACCATCCCCCTATAGCCGGAGGAAGAGAAATTTGGGGCTTCCCCAAAAAAATGGCTAATCCTAAATTAGAAGTGGTGAACGAAACCCTTATCGGTACTTTAGAATATGGCCCTTGCCGAATCGCTACTGCAACCATGGGTTATAAATATGAGGCCCTTGATGTAAAAAAAATTGCTGAATCAATGACTTATCCTAATTATTTACTTAAAATAATTCCTCATGTTGATGGGAGTACACGAGTTTGTGAACTTGTAGAATACCATTTAGCGGAAATTACGGTAAAAGGAGCCTGGCAGGGACCAGCACAACTGGAATTAGCTCATCATGCATTGGCACCTGTAGCAAGTCTACCCGTACGCCGAATAGTGAGTGCTGTTCACTTGCAATCAGACCTTACCTTGCCTTATGGACGAGTCGTACATGATTATCTGACCAAATAACTCTGGGAAATGCTTTAGGGATAAAATAAAAATGCTAATTATAATAGGCTACATTGTAATCTTATTCTGTGTTTTTGGGGGATTTGCCATTGGCGGTGGCCACCTTGCTGCCGTGTTTCAACCTATTGAATTACTGATTATTGGTGGGGCAGCTATAGGTTCTTTTATTGTAGGAAACAGCGCTACTGTTTTAAAATCCGTATTAAAATCCTTACCAGCCATTTTTCGCGGTCAGCAATCAGTAAAAGTAGTTTCTATCGACTTACTAAGCCTCCTCTATAACCTGTTGAATAAAGCAAGGCAACAAGGTCTGATGTCTCTTGAAAACGATATTGATGAACCGGAAAAAAGCCCTATTTTTGCTAATTATCCTGCCTTGATGGCTCAGCATCACATTATTGAATTCATTTGTGATTATTTACGCCTGATCATTACTTCTAACATGCAGCCATTTCAACTTGAAGCTTTAATGGATATGGAAATTGAATCCCATCACGAAGAAGAAATGATACCCGTTCATGCGATTACCAAACTGGCTGATGCCATGCCCGCTTTTGGTATTGTCGCCGCAGTTTTGGGTGTGGTGCACACCATGGAGTCCATTGACTTACCCCCCTCGGAATTAGGGGTATTAATTGCCCATGCCCTGGTGGGAACCTTTTTAGGTATTTTACTTGGTTATGGATTTATTGGTCCAATAGCTACAGCCATGGAGCAGCGAGCCAATCAGTCTCAATTGTTGTTGCAGTGTATTAAAGTGACTATATTGTCCAGCCTGCATAATAATCCACCCATTATAGCCATTGAATTTGGGCGTAAAGTATTATTCTCTGCTCAAAGGCCTTCTTTTATCGAGCTTAATGATGAAATAAAGAATCCAAAACCTGCCGCTTCAGCTGAAGAAGCAGCTTCTGAACCTACACCAAGTTAGAGTATATCCATGAGCGAAATAAATGACATCAGTGATGGGCTAGGGGATGACTTAGGCGAGAAGAAGGATAAAAAGGAAAAAAAAGAAAAAGCCCCGCCCCCGATTATTAGAAAAATAAAAAAAGGAGGAGATGGACATCACGGGGGATCCTGGAAAATTGCCTATGCAGATTTTGTCACTGCAATGATGGCGTTTTTCTTACTCATGTGGTTAATTGCCTCATTAAATAAATCCCAGAAGGCCGGAATTGCAAACTATTTTAAACAACCCGTAAAGGTTGCTCTTTTCGGTGGTGAAGGGATCGGCGATAGAAAATTAAATGTTAAAGGCGGCGGTCCCAATGTAGAAGCGATAGAGGGACAGGTCTCTGCCACCAATAAACCTCTAACCAAGCAAGAAATAGCTGAGGATTCCGATTCCAATAAAGACGAAATAAAGAAACTTGAAGAGTTAAAGGCAGAAATCAATCTGAGTATGGAAAAAGATCCCTCTCTTGCAGGCTTAAAAAAACAACTGTTGATGGATGTAGTATCTGACGGCTTGCGTATTCAATTAATAGACAACCAGAAAAAACCAATGTTTGATGTGGGTTCGGACAAGATTAATCCTGAAATCCAACCGATTTTGGCCAATATTGCCAAGCTTCTTAATTCCGTCAATAATAAAATAACCATTCAGGGACATACTGATGCCAATCCATATCATAATCCGGAAGAATTAGACTACACCAATTGGGAATTATCCTCCCAAAGAGCAAATGCAGCACGTCGAGCATTAATTAAAGCAGGCATAGACGAGAGTAAGGTAATGACGGTTACAGGTTTTTCTTCCACCGTTCTTTTAGATAAAGCCAATCCCTATAATCCAGAAAACCGAAGAATCAGTATTATTGTCATGAAAAAAGGAGCAGAAGATAAAATTACTTCTAATAAGTAAACACAACCTGTCATCCCATCCCACGGCTTGTCCGCGGGACGTAGAAATGGGTTAAAAAGCACCTATGCTATATATTATAAATTTTAATTGATGCGACAATGTCTTTCGAACCTTAGCCAGAGATCTCATCGATGTTGAGGCCTGATTACAAAACGCTCTTGGTTCGTGCCTCTTCCATTACATTCAACTCCACAATTGATTTAGCGCGCCAGGCAGTTAAAGCAAAAAACTGGTGTTGTGTCACCACAGGAAAGGCCTTATTTTCTATATCCTTTAAGACCACTTGAACTCCAGGAGCAACAAAAACCACGGCTAAAAACAGTGATTTCCTAAACTTAACCTGTTCCTCCAAGGTACAGCGGGTTTTGTAATCCTGAGGAAGAACTTTTATTTCCGGCAACAAAGTACCCAAATAAGCCAACCGTGCATTTCCCCCGGCAGCCCGATGTTTTAACCCCATAAGCAAAGCACTAAAATCTACATCATAAGTGATATCTACTTTTCCTGGCTGTCGTAATGGAATATTTCTATAAAGGGGGGACGAAGAGCCATAACAGCGGTAATCTACATTTTTTAGTTTAAAGGACAGTTCGCCATAATCAATCACAATACTGACTAAAGCTTTTTCTGCCATCAACTGAGCATAAGTATCGAGGTAAGGACAAATTATTTTACTATCACCAGGATGCATGGAGGCACAAATTTCATCATGTTCGGCTATATACTGCTCTAAATCCGGAAATAAATTTAATGGCAAAACCGAATAGGAAAAGAGAAAACAATTGGCCGGGCCAGCAAATTGTTTATTAGCAGTTATCGCTAGTAATTTTTTGAATCGGGCTGCGGTAATAACCAATCCCTGATGATCGATATTCATCTTTTGATGGGTCAAGAGCAGTTTAAACTGTGCTGACTCTTTCTTTAATCCGGCAACGCTTTCAGGATAATGTTCTTGTAAATAACGATAGGCTTCCGGAAGTAGTATAGGAATAGCCATCTTGACCTGACATCGTCCTTTCTCATCAAAAACGATTTGTTCCGAGGGCAGCATATCCATTAATTCATTACTGATATGCAATGCGGCCTTTTTATTATAATGAGTCATTTTTAATGCATCATCCTGGATAACTTCTACAGTGCCCTCTTTAATAAAATGAGTCAGTTTTTGTTTTTGTCGCTCAACCAGTGCAACAGCAATTTCAATTACCGTGTAATGAATGGCTTGCGCAAACTCGGCCCAATGCTCATCTTCATCAGCCATAGCCTTTATAAAGTGCAGCATTTTGAAGCAGAGATCTCCTTCTCCAGCACCACACTCGAGGATTTCAAAGCATTCTTTATGTTCCAATGGCAACTGCAACCAAATTTGAAACGCCCTATGACATAGCGCTATAGCGAGTACATATCCCTCACTGGCTTCAGTATGAAAATGTCCGTCTTTATTAGTATCATTAGTGAATTCGATGTTGCCACTGGAGTAATAGCCTGCATTATCCAGATATTGCATGCAATTAATGGCTTGCCCCAAAGTTAAAAAACGCCCATCAAGAACCTCATCATTAAAGGGTATGAAAGGTTTGGGTAACAGTTCAGAGAAAAAACCATAAGCGATGGACTGTCTCCCAGGTATAGAGGTGTGCCTCGTTTGTTCTACTGTGCTTTGGGTCGCATCTAATAAAATCGTATTGGCTGTTCCTAGTAACGCTCTCAGCCTGGGTAACTTTTCAATCATGATAAGTAATTCAGGGATAGTTAAATCAAACCGGAATAAATCAGCTCTTGTTTGAATCAGCTGAGCACAAGGTCTTTCTACAAATACTCGTTTAGACTCTATTCTTTTCTCTCCGGCAATCAATGGATGCAGCGTCGGATAAGCATTAATCACCGCGACCAGGTCATCTAATTGAGTGATATGAGATTCAATTAATCTATAAAACCGGGGACGAGGTAAATCAATTAACTTATCGAGGATTCGCACATAATGCACCGCGTCAGGTATAAAGGGCTTACTCTGAGGAGCATGCAATAAACGCTCAAAAGTAACAGGTAATAACTGGCAAAAAATGCTTAAATCTTCGAAGTCAGTCACTGCATGGACCAAAAACCCGGGGAATCGTGCATCAAGCTCTTGAAAGGCCTGTAAATTATTAAACGCCAATTGTAATAATGCATCATGAGAATGAAATGCTTTAAGGCTATCAATAGATAAATACCATTCTTTAGGGGGCAGGTTTCCTAATCTGAAGATTCGACTTAATACTATGGATAGTAAATCAGAGGATACTATTTTTTTATTTGCTGCTAGAAATAAAGTCTCTTTTTCAATCAGTTTCTGTTCTAGCCATTTTGAAAGTCCCATATGCTCTATTAATAACATTCCCGTCTTTAAATTAGCTTTAAGCCATCGTTCTAGCTTAATTTCTGAGATTGGATGCGGATTTTTTTCCAGACTCATTTTTAATTCTGCAGCAAGGAGGGTCTCAAGATTATTTCTTGCTTCACTTAACTCACTAGTTAAAGACATTTTGTTTAGATAACTATCAATTTGTTGCAATTCAGTTAGAATAGACTCTATTTCATCTACTTCTATAAGAGAGTCATGACCACTTATTTGAGATAATAAAGTATCTATAGCTAAAGAATCAGAGACAGTATCTTTTATTTTTAAATAAACTTGGTGAAAAAATGCTAAATAGCTGGAATGAAAAGACATAAGTTGCACTAACAAATCAAAATTAGATCAATTATACCTGATTCATCCATTATATTCCAAATTTTGGGCACTTTTGCCTGCTCATGACTTGCTTTGTTAAATCCAGTTGGATATGATTTATGCCGGCTTTGTTGAAATGTTAACTCAGTAGTGTTAATATTGAACAGGTCATAGAGGAATACCTCTAATTTGGATTAGTAATGAAATGAGGATGTTCTTTCATGTCTTTAAATGAATCTGTAACAATATCATCGGCTCGCTCAAACGAACACATTTCCGAATGGAGAAAACAAGATACTGTCTGGATGTTAAGTCTTTACGGTACAGCAATAGGTGCGGGAACTCTTTTCCTTCCCATTGATGCAGGATTAAACGGCATCTGGCCTTTAATAATCATGACCTTACTCGCTTTTCCCATGACTTACTACTCTCACCGGGCATTATGCCGATTTGTCCTGTCTGGATCTTCAGCACATAATGATATTACCGATGTGGTAGAAGAGCACTTTGGGCCTTTTGCCGGCAAGATGCTCACTGCTTTATATTTTTTTGCTATTTATCCCATATTATTAATGTATAGCGTAGCCATAACGAATACTACTGAAAGTTTTCTTGTTAACCAAATTGGAGTTAGCGCTCCGCCAAGAGCCCTTTTAGCCATTTTGTTAATTCTGGGGTTAATGGCTATAGTCCGATTTGGCCAAGACATCATTGTCAAATCAATGTCCGTGCTGGTATATCCCTTTGCAAGCATTTTATTACTCTTGTCTTTATACTTAATACCGAATTGGAACAATGCTATTTTACAACAGAGTAACTCCTTACAAGCCAATGGGGGCCATGGATTATTAATGACCTTATGGTTGATCATCCCAGTTATGGTGTTTTCATTTAATCATTCTCCAATTATCTCTTCCTTTGCCGTAAGTCAAAAACAACAGCATGGGAGTCATGCAGATAAACGAAGCTCCTCTATTATGAAATACAGCCATTTACTGATGGTTTTCTCAGTCATGTTCTTTGTATTCAGTTGTGTTTTTAGTCTTTCACCACAGGATTTAATGCAGGCTAAACAACAAAATATTTCTATTTTGTCCTATCTTGCCAATCATTTTAATACACCCGTTATTGCTTATATTGCTCCAGTAATTGCTTTTATTGCCATTTCCAAATCCTTTTTAGGTCATTATCTGGGTGCTAAAGAGGGGCTCAGCGGCATCATCGTCAAGTCGCTGAAATCTTCAGGAAAAACCATCAGTACAAACGCTCTGCAACGAATAATTGAAGTATTTATGGTTCTGACTTGCTGGATTATTGCAACAATCAATCCTAATATCTTGAAAATGATCGAAACTTTAGGTGGCCCGGTAATCGCTGTCCTTTTATTCATTATGCCTATGTATGCAATTGCCAGAGTTCCAGCAATGAAAAAATACGGCAATCAGCTAAGTAATGTATTTGTTACTGCCATGGGTATCATTTCAATTTCCGCAATTGTATATGGGTTAATTTAAGCCGTAGGATTTTTTTATGTGGCCCGTATTAGCGCAGCGTAATACGGGCTACATCTTGACTTCAGATTGGAATTCGATGTTCCAATCAAGCACCGGTTGCACAAGGTACAGAAGTTAATTCTGTAGCAAAGGCCCCCTCTTCATTACTCTCTTCCAAATCTGCGCAAGGACTAAAAAACGAAAAGCAATTTGGCTCTCTAGCATTGAGACGGTCCAACTCTTTATTAACCATATTATTAATTTCACTGAGAGTAGATGTCTGACCATACAGGCCCCTAAATTGACGAATAATCCATAACTTACTCCGCAATTGACGGATGTATTTAAGACCAGCACATTCGGACGGAGTGGACTCGCCATTCAAATCTTTTTTTAATTGATGCAATATGCGCTGCATACCTGGATGATTTTGATTCACCTGGATAAATTGAGCGATGCATTCAATAGCTATATTTTTTTGAAATTTCAGACAAAAACGATGATCTTCTCCAATATCCCTAAGAACATCTTTAAACTGTTGATACGATTTGGCCCGAGTGACCAAATTAATATACGAAGTTTGAAATTGATAGGATTCAATTCGCGCATCCCAATTAAATTGCTGAAATAATGGACTTTGTTTTGCCCCATGTTCTAATAAATGTTTCATGGTAAAACGAATATCTTTACGGATATCTTGAGGGTGATCTTCTGCGGTTGCTACCCTTTCCAAAGCAACATCCAAGGGTGTTTTTCCGGCATTATTTTTTTTATTGATTAGATGACCAAACATTTGTATGGTTTCTTCATAGCGATAATCGCCAAGCTTAATCGCGGTATGTAAGGGAGTATCCCCTTCTTCAAATCCGTGCTCTGATTGGCATAGCTCTTGATAAGTAGATAGAGCACTTTTTACATATTCTGGAAGCTGTGCCTTTGGTGTTGATTCTATTAGTTCCTTTAATAAAGATTCATGCTCTTCTTGTTTTAAATCAGTAACAAACTCACGGAATTCCTTTATTGAAAACAATACCGATTTTAATCGCGCCTGCCGAGCAAGGGTTGCTTGCTTCATTAAAGCAATTTTAGCTCTGTCCTTAGAACTATTCTCGTCAAGACACTCCTTTAAACTTAATTCAATGAGTTCTGCTGGCAACAAAATATGCTTATAAAAAGCCATCCATTTAGCTTTTTTAAATTCTGGTATTTCCCCTAAATGAGCAAAGGCCTCTATTTCTTCGGAATTGTGATATTCTTTATTTGACCAAGGCTTGAAGGTATAACTAAACTTGGTTGGCCAGTACGAATTAAGTGAATGAGTTAGATAGGGAAAAGCCAATAAATCTTCAGCAGTAATATCAAAAGCATTGCCGCTATGCAACCAATGAAAAAACCGCCGCGTTTTAAAAGACATGATACTATCGACAAACATTAAATCATGATCAATTTTAAAAAAAACGGCCTGTGGCTTACCTTCCTTTTCTATAAGGTAAAAGCCAAAATTACCTTTATGCAAATCATCTTCTTCTAGCGTATAAGAACCCGCTAAAATGCTGGCTAAAGAAGCATAATCAATACTCAGAACCTGTTCTTGTTCTGCTTTTAATAAATTTGCAAAAAAACCCTGAGGCAATTTATCTAAAAAATAGTAAGGTATTTCCTCTGCCTGAGTCACATTTTTTACGGTGCAATTACAATTGACGTGGGGATTGTCTAAAGTAAAAAAAGTTTGGTTTAATCCTTTTGTTTGTTCTATAACGTAACAAAGATGCTCCGTCACTAATCCAACGACATTCAGAAACTCATTAACAACTAACCTCTGAGGGGAAGTAGTGCCTTTGGCTAAAAACAATCGAGCCAGTTGAGTGAACGCCACTTCAAGACGAGAAAATTTCGCCATGCCGAATTTGTTTCTCTTAAAGATTACTTTGGATGGTTTACCATTAGAGTATGGAGACATGTGCACTGCATCAATATAAGCCTCATGCCCATGGCGCGTAGGTTCTCCCAGCTCAATATCAGCAATGTTATAAAACCAGACCATAACAATCACAAAAAAAATAAGTATATTATTTTACCATAATGCACAAAAAAATCAACATGCTCTTAATTAATCTGCTTTAATTCAAAGTTTATCAATATCATCTGGTTGGATGGTTAGATTTTCATTTTTATCATCAAGGTCAGGCTCTTCATTAAGACGAATTTGTAAACCCACGTTGTTTTTAGAGTCTGCATACTTAATCGCATTTTCCCTGGAGATTTTACCTTCTCTATATAATGCTAATAGAGCCTGATCAAAAGTTTGCATTCCCTGTTCCGTACTCCTTGCCATAACTTCCTTAATCTCATCTATTTTCCCTTTATCAATCAAATCAGCAATATAGGGAGTATTTAATAATATCTCCACAGCAGGTACCCGTTGACTGGAAAGACCGGGTATTAATCGTAAAGAAATAATGGCGCGTAAATTCAAAGACAAATCCATTAATAGCTGCCGTTTCGCATCTTCAGGGAAAAAGTTAATTATTCGGTCCATCGTTTGATTTGCATTATTGGCATGAAGAGTAGAAATACATAAATGTCCTGTTTCAGCGTAAGCAATCGCGTGTTTCATAGAGCTACGTTCGCGAATTTCCCCAATTAAAATGACATCTGGTGCTTCACGCATCGCATTGGTTAAAGCGTTCTCGTAATTTAATGTATCTATACCTATTTCACGTTGATCTACTATGGATTTTTTATGTTGATGGATGTATTCAATAGGATCTTCAATGGTTAAAATATGTCCTCTATGAGTCTCATTACGGTAATCAATCATCGATGCCAAAGTAGTGGATTTGCCTGATCCCGTAGAACCAACCACCAATACCAAACCACGTAATTCCATCATAATAGATTTTAAAATTATAGGTAATTTCAATTCTTCTATGGAAGGGATTATCCCTTTAATATAACGAACAACCATCGCTATTTCGCCGCGTTGCCTGAATACGTTAATCCTGAAGCGTCCCACACCCATTAATGAAAAAGCCATATTCAGTTCCATATTGGCACCGAACTCTTTTTGTTGTTCATCATTCAGGATTGATAGAACAATTTCTGACATTTGTTGTGGTTTAACAGGAGCTTGCCCGATAGGAGACGTGATGCCTTCAATTTTAATATTCGGTGGTGCGCCAACACTGAAGAACAAATCTGACGCCCCCTTTTCAACCATCAGTTTAAAAAATGGAGTTATATCCATACTAGACTCACATTTGTATTTTTATAGTATAAGTTTAGTCAAGACTGATGATTTTGCTACCTCTCCCTTTCATAGCTTATCCACCCGGGAAGAAATCTAAAACAGATGAAATACGGAGCAAAACGTAGCCTTGATTTAGCGTAGCGCTCAATCAAGGCTACGTTGCTTCACTTGCTGAATTATTTAATTTCAACTACCGGAAACAAAGGATGATTCATATTGGCGCCTGGAGATAACTCATTTGCCAACCCCGGAAAATCAGGTGAGGTCACCCAAGGGCGAGGTGCATGAGTCATGTCATCACCTAAAAAACGTACAGAGAATACGCGTCTTCGCTGGGAACCTTCTACCCCTCTTGCCATATGTAAGGTAAGCATATGGAAACAAACCACATCCCCGGGTTCTAATTCCCATCCTATAATAGGAAAATCTTCTCTGGCTTTTTCAATATTGGGTAATTCTTGCAAACTTCCCTCAGGAAACCACTTTGCCTGCTGATCCATGAACGATCTGGGCATGAGCCAAGGACCTAAATGAGATCCGGCAATAAACTCCAAAGTCGAAGATCTGCTTATCGGGTCTACCGGTATCCAAAAACTGCAATTTTGTTTTCCTGCAACATTATAATAAGGTTGATCTTGATGCCATGGCGTAATTTGACGTGTTCCTGGTTCTTTAACCAAAAGATGATCATGATATAACCGTACTTTTTTACTGTAAGTTAATTGAGCGGCTACGGAAGCCAGATCGGTTTCAAATATAATTTGTCGATAATATGGATTGTGTTGCCAGGTACAAAAATCCTCAACAAAATAGCCTGGATCATCAGGGACACTGGCAACTTTAGATCGGAAGCTTAAAGAAGATAAATTGAGTTCTATTCCCTGCCGTAAAATATCTATTTCTTTAGCGTTGAGTAATCCACGAATGCACAATGCTCCCTGATGCTGAAACATATCGACTTGCTCACTATCCAATCTGCTTTTAATCATCGCTTCATCACATCTTATCCAGGACTTCACGCAGATGCTTGACTGGCTCTATTATCATAGAATCTACCTGCTGCTTGGGGGCATTGGCAAAAGGAACTATAGCCCGCTTAAATCCATGTTTTATGGCTTCTTTAATTCGTTCCTGTCCACTTTGTACGGGTCTTATTTCCCCCGCGAGGCCTATCTCACCAAAAATAATTGTTTCACTATCAAACACCCGATTACGTAAACTGGAAACCACTGCTGCAAGTAATGCCAGATCACTACCGGTCTCGGTAACTTTTACCCCACCGACAACATTAATAAAAACATCTTGATCATAAGTTGCAATACCACCATGACGATGCAATACCGCCAATAATATAGCCAAACGATTATGCTCAAGACCAGCGGTAACGCGTTTTGCCTGTTGCCCATGAGCCTCATCTACCAAGGCTTGTACTTCCACCAACATGGGGCGTGAGCCTTCCCAGGTTACCATCACCGCACTCCCAGGTGTCGGCTCTGGTTGACGGGATAAAAAAATGGCTGAAGGATTAGATACCTCTTTTAATCCTCTATCGGTCATGGCAAACACGCCTAGCTCATTCACCGCTCCAAAACGGTTTTTAATCGCTCTTATCACTCTAAAGCGACTGTCGCTCTGTCCTTCAAAATAGAGCACGCTATCCACCATATGTTCCAGAACTCGAGGACCCGCCAAAGTTCCCTCTTTAGTGACATGCCCTACCAAAAATACGGCTGTTTGCGTCATTTTAGCAAAACGAACTAATTGGGCAGCAGACTCTCGTACTTGACTTACACCCCCAGGTGCAGAGTTTAGGGTTTCAGTAAAAATAGTCTGTACGGAGTCCACCACTATAATTCTTGGTTTTTCTTTTTGAGCATGAACAAGAATCGCCTCTACTTGAGTTTCAGCCAAGAGTCTTAATCCTGCTAAAGGTAATCCCAAACGCTGCGCCCGCATGGCAACTTGTTGCAAGGATTCCTCTCCGGTTACATATAAAACCGTCTCTTGCATCGATAAATTAGCCAGGGTTTGCAACAATAAGGTTGATTTACCAATACCAGGATCCCCACCAATCAATACTACTGACCCATAGACCAGGCCACCGCCTAAAACCCGGTTTAATTCAGATAAACCACAGTCCATACGAAGTTCTTTATCCATCACTACGTCTTCGACGGCAGTAATCATGGACCGCTGATTAGCCCACTGCCCACTTCTTGAGGTACGGCTGGCAGCCACAATCCCTTCCTCAGAAACTGAATTCCATGCGCCACACTGCGTGCATTGTCCTGCCCATTGTTTGAAGACTGCAGCACACTGGCTGCATACAAATTGGGTTTTTGTTTTCATTACTCTAACTTCCATTAATCTTAACAGACATAGAATAACTGATAGTCAAACAAATTACCTGAATAATTTAATCACCTTATTATTAATAAATCCTTAATATAGATGGTTTATTATTAAACTATAAGATTATTTTCAAGCCCCAGGTAGACATCATGCCGCGCAAAAAAAACAATCCAAGACATGTAGAAGATAATCAGCACAATGTCCTGAACCAGCAAGAAGCTATAGAACAACAAGAAGCGATAGAACGAGTAGCCGATTATGAAAATAAAATGGCAGAAAGACTTATAAATACCATGACTAAAATAAATGAGGTTTTAAATAAACTGGAAAGTAAAATTGGCCAAATTGATCAACATAAATTTCCAGAAGCTCAGCAAGCCTCAAAAGGTTTATTATTGATGTTGAAATTTAACAGAGATAGATATGCAGAGGAACTTCAACGGGAAGGTATGGATCCAGAATCGGCTGCAGCCCGATTTAAAATCGCCTGTAGAGTCAATATTAAAATCGTGAAAAATACACTGGAGAGAGATTTAGACTGGGGAGAGTACCTCAAAAATATAATGAAAACTTTTGCTAATGCTTTTATTCCGAAAGCAATTTCAGGCAGTACCACGTCTTTCTTCCCTCTTAAAAAATCGGAGTCAAGCACCGCTCTTAAAGCAGCAGAGAAAGATTTGAAACTCGATGAAGACAATTCACCTAAAATTTAATGCTTTATAATCAAGTACATAATTGATGATTTATCCGAAAATCGTCAGAAAAAATTTATTAGCTTGTTCCGTGTTAATAATTCCTTAATACTAATGCTTTATTATTTGCCTCTATGAATTTTTTACCGTCACTAGAGGAAGCCATAATGACCAAAAAAACGCAGCAACATAGACAAGCTAACCACCGCACCCATAAAGTTAATAAAAAAGCTTTAAGAATGGAAAAAGCTGAACCTGAGATAGTAAAAAATCCTGCCGAAGAAAAAGCAGTTAAATATTTAACTGATCTAAAGAACCGCATGTTAGAAAAGCTGGATGAAGCAGAAAAAGCTACATCACCTTATAAGAAAAGTATTATTATTAAGGAAGTTAAAGCGGAATACCTGGCAAAAATGGAAAAATTAATGTCCGTTTATAACCCGAATCGGGTTGGACAAATCCCCGCAGTAGAAAAAATCAAAGTAGAAGTGCGTGCACTTTATGAAGAGAAAATTCAGTTTATGGCTGACGAGTTGGCTCGACAATATGAAAAACAAATAGAAGACGAGATTGCATCGCCTGCACATCAAGCATTATTAAAAGAGATAGAAGTAGAAGATAACGAAGAAGTAGCCATCATAGAGCAGTTAATAGAAGACTATAATGAAGCGGTGAGTGAGGCTTTAAAGCAACAACATGAAACTGAAGCACAAGCCCAAATCCAAAATGAAAGAAATCAAGTGACTCTGGATAGAATCGATGGGATATTGATTAGACTGGGTGATAAAATCGATGGAATAGGCGAACATTCTGAAGAGGCCCTCATTCAAGCTGTAACATTACATGAAACGCTAACTAGTGCTCGTGATGCATATGCTGCTGAATTGAAATTCGGGGAAAACGTTCCAGAAGCAACTCAGGTATTTAAAGAAACATGTGCTATAGCCATAAATTCAGTCATGCCTACTTTAGAAACAGACCTGGGCTGGGGCGAATACCTCAAAAATATGTTGAAATCTATCGCTAACGTGTTTATTGCCGGGGCTCAAAAGTTTGGCTCATCAATTACTTTCTTCAACACGAACTCTAAATCAAGCCAAGCAGTTGCTGAAACTGGGCAAGAGTTGCAGTCTGAAGAAGAATACACTCTTTCTATATAATTGAAGCTCATGCAAGCTCGTTATATTAAGGTTATTAGTCCTTAAGGTAACGAGCTTATTTTTACCCATCTACCTTTTTTATAGAATTCTTTATATTAATCAATAGGCTGAGTTTCATCAAAGAGTTTTACTGGTCCGTGCCATCAATTTAAACCCCATTTTTTAAACTTCTTAATAATTCCTTAATCTCTGTGTATTATTATTAATCTATAGATTATTTTTTTATACACTAAAGAAGGATATATATCATGCCAAAATCCAAAAATACAGCTTCACAGATTCTTAGATCAGCTCAGATTTTATCAAAAAGTAAAATCGATAGTGCTAAGACAGCCACTTCTCCGCAAAAGAAAATCGCATTATATGAAGAAGCCAGTAAAATTTGTAAAGAAGCCCTTAAGTCAGTCGGAGGTGCCAAACTTGATAAGATAGCTCAAAGTAGAAAGGATGCTCTTCTTGTACGAGCTTCAATGGCCGATAGATTAGCTATTGAAACTCTCCACAAAGTTCAAGAACAAAGAGAAGAAGAGGCGCAGTTCAAGAAATTAGAGGAAGAAATGAATTCCCCTGTAGTAGCAGAAGAGTTCGGTGAGTTCCAGGGGGCTTCTCCTAAAGGTACTCCTTCTAAAGGTACTCCTCCTATTACAGCTGAAAAAATCGCTGAGATAGCTGAACAACTAGACCAGAGCAATAAGAGGGATGCTGTTTCTCCTAAGGACAAGTTACCTGAGGAACTAGAAGCATATACCAAAGAGCTACACGCAAAATGGAAACCAATAATCGCTGCAAATGAAAAAGCAGCAAAGGAAAAAGCAGCCAAAGAAACAGCTAATCAAATAGAACAAGACCAAGCCCTTGCAGTTGAAGAGCAAGCAAAAGAAATAGCCACAAAGATGGGTGAAGTGATAGCCGAGGAAGTTCAAAAAAATGAGGCCGTCGTAAAAAGAATTGAACGGATTTTGGACGGTTTGGTGGAAAAAATAGAAGGAATAGGCCAAAATCATCCCGAGGCTCGTTCTCAAGCGGTAAATTTGCATAATACATTAATGGTAGGTCTTAATACTCTTGAAGAGGAATTAAAGTCCGGTCAAAAGAGCAGAAAAGAAGCAACAGACGACTTCAAAGAACTATGCTCAGCGACAATAATGTCTGTTATGCCCGCCTTGGAAAAAGACTTGGGTTGGGGCGAATACCTCAAAAATATGTTGAAATCTATAGCTAATGTATTTATTGCCGGCGTTCAGAAATTAGGCTCTAATGCTACATTCTTCAACACCAGTTCTAAATCGAGCCAAGCAGTTGATGAAACTGGTCAAGAGTTGCAAGCGGACGACGATCAAGCTCCATCGGCAAATATATAACAACCACCTAAAGCAAACTCGCTACTTTAAAGTTCTTCACTAAATGTATCGAGTTTGTACCTTCTTATAATTTATCTACTTTATCTTCAATCAAATTTTAATATATTTTATGTATTACTCAAAAACAGTTCATTTCAAGCAATCAAGTTGAATCCTAATGCTAACCCAGTATAATCACAGCATTTCATGGGATCAGAGTAACCTTATGAGTAAAGGCATTCATTTCGAACAATCGATAACAGAATTGGAAGACATTGTGAAGCAATTGGAAAAAGGGGAGTTAACCCTTGAAGATTCGCTCAAACAATTTGAAAAGGGCATTGGCTTAGCCAGGCATTGTCAGGATGTTTTGAATCGAGCAGAACAAAAAATAGAAACCCTGACTGCCGCTCATGCTCCTTCTGAACCCCAATCGGATGAACAAGCAAGTGATTGAAATTTATACCCAACGCCATGAGACATTCCTTGAGCAGATGCTCAACGATACGCCAATGCCAGCCAGTCAAATACGCTCGGCCATGCACTATTCTTTATTTCCTGGTGGAAAAAGACTAAGACCGATTTTAGTCTATTTAGCAGGTGAATTAATTAACGTGAATCTGCAAGTGCTTGATGTCATTGCAGCCGCTTTGGAATTAACCCACTGTTACTCCTTAATTCATGATGATCTTCCCGCTATGGATGATGATGACTTGCGCCGTGGAAAACCCAGTTGTCATAAAGCCTATGATGAAGCTACTGCGATTTTAGTAGGTGATGGCATGCAGGCCTTGGCTATTGAAGTTTTATTAACACGTTTATCTTCTTTACTCAATGCCTCTCAAGTAACAGCCATTACTCAAATTCTGGTACAAGCCAGTGGAGTAAGCGGCATGGTCAGCGGGCAAAGCCTTGATTTATCTGAGTTGGCAAAACCATCTGTAACTGAGGAACAACTAAGAGAAATCCATCTGCTTAAAACGGGTCGATTGATCCTGGCTTGTTTTGAAATGGTTTTAGCCGCCCAAACGTCCGTACATGAACCTATTGAAATAGCGTTTAGAACTTATGCCAGACATATAGGTCTTGTGTTTCAAATGCAGGATGATTATCTCGATCGTTACGCACCAGCCAATATATTGGGCAAAGGCCGATCTTCCGATTTGGCCAATGAAAAAACTACTTTTGCGACTTTGTTTACCCAGAAGCAATTAGAAGAAGAAATTGCTATCCATTATCAGATTGCCATTGATTCGTTGAAGTTATTTGATAACAAAGCGACTGCCTTGATTGAGTTTACTCAACAATTGCAAAGCCGCAGTAAATTAGCGGGGGCGTCTGATAACAGGACTACTAATAAGCGTTGAGTCGCTACCCAATAAAGATATCTCTTATCCAGGGTTACAATGTTGGGTCTCGACCCAACCTACACCTCAATCCCTTCTCTTACGAATTTGGGAAACTGGAATTAAGGTTTCTGTACCACTTCCTGTTTTTCTTTGTTCCCCTTTCCATGCATGTCCATAAACTACTTCATAAGTAAGCGGATACTTCCCTTTATTCGTTTGCATCGTCGCATAATTCTTTTCAAATTGTTGCCATGCGATTTTACCGGTTAATCCCTGATTTCTTTCGGGGTTAATATTCTTTACCCCTTGCCTTTTTAAAGCCCTTATTAAATGAGACAAGGTTTCATAATGAACCGATAACAACTCCATATCCATTACTGGCTCTAAAAAGTGCTCTCCCATAAGACAATCACCAATATCATGCATATCAATAAATTCATTAACATGGGCATACTGATTGACTCCAGTCCAAGCTTCTTTCAACTCCTTGAACGTATCGGGACCCAAGGTAGTAAACATGAGACAGCCATTCACATTCATGACTCGATTCAACTCACGAAACACCCGGGCAAGAGGATTACCCCAATGAATGACCTGATTGGCAAAAACCAAATCAAACATCCCGGTAGCAAAAGGCATATTGCTCATATCTGCGGTTACCAAAGACCATTTACGCCTCCAGCTGTGTTTTTTCTTTGCCTGTAATAACATGGCATGAGCCAAATCCAAACCGAAAATCTGGGCCTTGGGATACATCAGAGTTAATTCACGTGAAAAAGCGCCTGTACCACAACCTAAATCAAGAATACGTTTGGGCGAAATTTTTAAATATTGCAAACGCTCGAACAAACGTTCCCCTATTTCTTGTTGTACTTTAGCGGCAAGTTCATATTCATTGGCATGTTTATTAAATGCCTTGCTAATTTCATTATTGACAGCCATCATAGGGACCAGGAAAAGTTAAAAATAGGGAATCCAACGCCCATGCGCCAGATGCTGTCAAGTATAACACAGACTTTGCGTCTGCCTTCAATATGCATACTTTGCAATCAATTTCATAAAAGTACTTTAGCTGTATGCTCCTCCTGCACTGAGTTTATTAAGCCCTTGGGTCCTGCTTGTCAACATTGCGCCATCCCTCTACCCGATGAGAACTATTTGGTTTGTGGACAATGCATTAAAAAGCCCCCTCATTTTAACAAAGCATTAATAAGCTATAGGTTCGAAGAACCTTTACGCAGTCTGTTACACCATTTTAAATACTATAATGGTCTCTATCTCAGCTCTTTTCTGTGTCAACTTATGTTGCACGCGGTACAAAATCAATCAATGAACGCCCAGTGTTTAATTCCGGTCCCTATGCACCCCCAAAGGCTCAAGCAACGAGGGTTCAACCAGTCTGCTATTTTGGCCAAACGATTGGCTCGCAAGTTAAATCTGCCTTATGATGTTACGAGTTGCGAAAAAATAATTAATACTACACCGCAAGCCAGTCTGAATAGTGAACAAAGGAAAAAAAACCTGCGCCATGCCTTTTCTGCCAGCCCCCTGCCCTACCAGCACGTGATTCTCATTGATGATCTTTTAACTACGGGCTGCACTGCCAATGAATTGGCGTACACTTTAAAAAAAACCGGAGTTCAAAGAGTTGATGTATGGTGTTGCGCAAGAACAGTGAAAAATCAATAACCGCTAAACATTGGGTCGCGCCCCAACAAGGAATCTAAATGACAGGATTGTTTAAAAACAAAGATCGAATGTCGGATCTGATCCGACCTACGTTTTATTTCATTTTTCATCGGGATCCCATCGAGATGACGGAGACCGCCCTATTGAAACATACGAGTTAAGTCATTCATTAATAAATGAAATAATAACAAACAAAAAGCAATAAACATTAGCTGATAAATTAATACTTCCATAGCTACCGACATGGGCTTCCCACGAATCTTTTCAATAATACTATAAAGAATAGAACCGCCATCAAGACCTGGAACAGGAAGTAAATTAACTACAGCAACCGCCAAACTAAAACTGGCAATAAAAAATATAAAGACAACTATCCCCTGTTTCAAAGAGGCTATGGAGGCTGCAAATATTCCTATCGGTCCGAGCAGGATAGCAAAAGGTATTACTCCACTAAATAATTGCTTCAAAATCATCATAAAAAATTTCATCATATGGACGATAGCCGTATTTGCCTGATGCATCGCTCCTAAAAGTGAGGAAGAACGCATCACCCCACTTGCAGCAGATAAATTGGGGCTGATACCCATGCTCCCTAATAAAGATTTTTCGCGTCCAGTGAATTTTATCTGACTTAAATCAAGAATGATGTCTTTTAATTTTTCATCTGTTTGTTTCAGTGTTACTTTAACGTCTCTATTACCCCATAAAATGACTAACTGCATTCCTACCTCTTGCCAGGATGGAGTAGGATAGCCGTCGATGGCAATAAATTGATCCCCGGGAAGAATTTCCCCCTTAGCAGCAATACTATTGGCCTGTACGGATTGAATTTGCGGTAATTTATAACTAATGCCTATATGAAACACGAGTACAAAAGCAAGCCAGGCGGTAATAAGATTAGCAAAGGCTCCAGCCATTAAAATAAGAATTCGAATCCAAACGGGTTTTTTATCAAAACAAACTGGATATTCTTTCGGATCTACGGGAGCAATTCTTGTATTAAGTAACTGAACATAACCGCCCAAAGGCCACATTGCCCATATCCAATCACACCCGCTCTTACTTTGCCATTGAAGCAATGGTTTTCCAAAACCAATGGAGATTTTTTTAATTTTCACGTGAAAAAAGCGTGCTATCAGCGCATGGCCACCCTCATGGATTCCCACTACTAATATCAGCGTGAGAATTATGGCTAAAAGCGCCGTCAGCATAGAAACTCCTTTTAATGTGCTATTTGGTATTATCAACGATTAATTGCAACATGGGAATTCCTTTTCTGCCTGTTAACTCGTATCCTTTACGATACACTTCAAAAATACGGTAAGCTTGATTCGTTTCACTATCTACTAACTCCACCTCATCACCATGCTCATCAACTAAAGTCAGGGTTAAATGAATCTCGCGATAGTCACTTATTTGATAACGATCTTTGAATAATTGCAGCACACGCTCCAAACTTTCAACCGCCTCATCACTGTTATGTTGACCTTGAAGGATAATATCCATTTGGTACTCCTCGTCAATTTACACATTCTGTGCAAAAAGTAGTTACTATAGTTGTCGGTAAAACAAAAAAGTACTTTAGTCCGATAATGAACTTTCCCAATTCTCTACAAATTTAGTGGCTAATCGTTTACAATGTGCAATTAACCTAATAATTACTAATTCGTATTCTATGGTGTTTGTTGCCTGCGGCCTCAATCATAAAACTGCCCCAATAAACGTGCGTGAAAAAGTCGCTTTGCCTCCGGCTATGCAGGATTCACTGCTCCATAACCTGCTGAACCTGCCCGAAGTCCATGAAGCAGCTATTCTATCGACCTGTAACCGCACCGAAATCTATTGTGATACAGAAGATCCCCAGATTCTTTCGAGTTGGTTAGCGCACGAGCATCAGTTAGCGCCCGAATTACTTTCGCCCTTTATTTACATTCATGAGGGGCATCAGGGAATTAAACATACCTTACGTGTGGCCAGTGGTCTGGATTCAATGATGATAGGTGAACCTCAGATTCTGGGTCAAATGAAACAGGCCTATCAACAAGCCTGTCGGCTTGGCACCGTAAAATCCCAGCTACGTCCTGTTTTTGAATATATTTTTAGCGCCTCTAAAAGAATTAGAACCCGAAGTGGTATTGGAACAAACCCTGTTTCAATCGCCTATGCTGCAGTTCAGTTAATCGGCCAATTATTTTCAAACTATAAGTCACTGAATGTATTTTTGATTGGTTCCGGAGAAACCGCCTCCCTGGTAGCAAAATATTTACACCAACAAGGAGTACATCGTTTCATGGTAGCGAGTCGTACTCTTGAAAATGCGCAAAAACTTGCACACACTTTTGGGGGGAAAACTCTTTCCATTGGTGACATACCCCAATACTTACCTCAGGCTGATGTGGTTATTTCTGCAACTGCATGCCCTCTTCCGTTCATTAATAAAAGCCTGGTTGAACATGCTCTGGAACAACGAAAACATGCTCCTATGTTTTTTTTGGATTTAGCAGTTCCCCGCGATATTGAAAGTAATGTGAACGAATTAGAACAGGTACATCTCTATAATGTAGATGACTTGCAAATCATGATAGAAAAAGGAATGGATGAAAGACGCCATGCTGCCTTGCAAGCCGAGCAATTAATTGAAAGTGAGCTGGACAATTACATCCGTTGGCACCGTTCTCTTAGAGCAAAGGACGTCATCTGCGATTATCGCAATCAAATGCAGGACCTGGCACAACTGGAATTACAACGCGCTATAAAAAAACTGTCTGCCGGTCAAAACCAACAAACTGTTTTAAATGAATTTAGCGAGCGTCTGGTGAATAAGCTCACTCATAATCCGACTACCGGCTTAAGACAAATTGCCTGGGATGGTCGAGAGGACTTACTCACTTTGGCACAATATCTCTTTAATAAAACCACCAATCAGCCATCATATGAAGAAATCCCTTGAGTTAAAACTCCAGCACATGCTGGAACGCTTTCAAGAAGTAGGTCGCTTATTATCAGAAGCTTCTGTTATTGCAGATCAAAACCAATTTAAAGCATTATCTAAAGAATATGCCCAACTGGAGCCGGTAGCCACTTGCTATGAAGCCTATTTAGAGGCTACAAATAATTTGTCCTCCCTCCAGGAATTACTCGAAGGCGAGGATAAAGAATTAGCCAGCATGGCTGAGGAAGAACTGGACACTGCCAAAAAACACATTGATGAACTGGATGAGCAATTACAATGGCATCTCATTCCCAAAGATCCCGATGATGAACGAAATATCTATCTTGAGGTAAGAGCCGGTACTGGTGGTGATGAAGCAGCTATTTTCGCTGGAGATCTTTATCGCATGTACAGCCGTTATGCTGAAAATCAGGGATGGCAGCTGGAGTTAATCAGTGCCAGTCACGGTGAACATGGTGGCTATAAAGAAATCATTGCCCGTATCAGCGGTAATGCCGTCTATTCACAATTAAAATTTGAGTCAGGTGCCCATCGTGTGCAACGAGTACCCGAAACCGAATCCCAAGGACGCGTTCATACCTCAGCCTGTACGGTAGCCATTATGCCAGAAGTTGAGGAAATTGATGAGATCCAAATTAATCCTGACGATTTGCGGATAGATACCTACCGATCATCAGGTGCTGGAGGGCAGCATGTGAACAAAACAGATTCCGCTATTCGCATCACTCACCTGCCCACGGGTGTAGTAGTTGAATGCCAGGATGAACGTTCGCAACATAAAAACCGTTCTAAAGCGATGTCCCTGCTTAAAACCCGACTACTGGATGCAGAACAAAGCAAACAAAAAAAAGAGCAGGCACAAACAAGAAAATCATTGGTTGGCACAGGCGATCGCTCCGAACGCATTCGTACTTATAATTTCCCCCAGGGACGTCTAACAGACCACCGCATCAACCTGACTATCTATCAGCTCAACGATGTCATGGAAGGTAACTTATCTCTGGTCATTGATTCTTTAAAGCGTGAATATCACGCAGAGTTGCTCGCTGAATTGGGTCGTCATGATTAATATTCGCATGGCTTTGGAACAGGCCTTGCAAAAACTGGATCAATTCTCACCTGATTCACGCCTGGAAGCAGAGTTATTGTTAGAACATCTGTTAAATAAAAACAGAGCCTACCTCTTTGCTCATCCCGAGGAATTACTAAGCCCCGCACAACTGAATCAATATCAACAGTTAATAACACGAAGAGCTCAAGGAACCCCTATTGCTTACCTGACTGGAGTTCGTGAATTCTGGTCGCTTTGCTTAAAAGTTAATGAGCATACGTTGATTCCAAGACATGAAACAGAACGATTAGTTGAGTTAGCTCTGGAACTGCTCCCCAATAAACCAGACATCCGTGTTCTCGACTTAGGCACAGGTAGTGGTGCTATTGGTTTAGCGCTGGCAAAAGAGAGACCCAACTGGAATATTACAGCCTGCGATTACAGCATAGAGGCTCTGGAGCTGGCCAAAAAAAATGCCCAGGATCTTGGAATAACTAATGTCTCTTTCTATCATTCCAATTGGTTTAATAGTCTTCCTGATATTCATTATCATGCCATTGTTTCCAACCCGCCTTATATTGCGGAACACGATCCTCATCTAAAACAGGGGGATCTTCGTTTTGAACCACTAAATGCCTTAGCTAGTGGTCAAGATGGATTAGCTGATCTACAATGTATTATTAATGAAAGTTATCGCTTCCTTTTGCCCGACGGGTTACTTTTATTAGAACACGGTTATGATCAAAAAATTGGTGTAAGAGCTATACTTGATAGGGTAGGATATAGGGACATACAGTGTTGGCAAGATATTCAAGGTCATGATAGGGTTAGTGGAGGTTACCGTCCAGAGAGTACTGCATGAGCAAATTATTATATTGATGATGTTGCAGTTTTTTGGTATATACCTAGCCACTTTCTGCAAAACTCGGTTTCAGGGATTGAGTTGGAGATGGAGGCTAAAATGACAGGGCAATTAATTGATAAAACCAATGAGAGATTATACAACGTGAAAAACGACGCAATCGGTAGCATGGGAATCGCCCCCTATATAGAGACTGAAGGGGAAGAGTATATGAATGAACAACAGCTGGCACATATTGAAAAGATATTGCTGGCTTGGCGTCAATCATTGATGGAAGAGGTTGATCGGACGGTGACGCACATGAAGGATGAGGCCGCTAATTTTCCTGATCCCTCTGACAGAGCAAGTCAAGAAGAAGAATTTAGTATTGAATTACGTACTCGTGACAGAGAACGTAAACTCATTAAAAAAATTGAAGATGCTCTGGAACGTTTGAGAAATGATGATTTTGGTTATTGCGAAGCCTGCGGTATAGAAATCGGCCTAAAACGTCTGGAGGCCAGACCGACTGCAACGTTATGTATCGATTGCAAAACTTTATCCGAAATTAAAGAGCGTCAGAATCAGGGCTCCTAGTTAGTGCAATCTCTTTAGAATATTAAACATTCTGATTATTCCCGCGCAAGCGGGAATCTTCTTTTGAACAATACACAGACCTAAAAAGTAAGTGTTCACGGGGTATGTTATTTTAAGATTAAGTAAAAAAACTACTGTCATTGCGAACGAAGTGAAGCAACCCAGTACAGATTTCTAACGAGGCATCGTTGTGGGTTGCTTCGCCAAGGCTTGCGATGACGAAAGGTAAGCGTTCACGGAGTATGTTATTTTTTAAGATACTGAAGTCATCCACACTGTCTTTCTAACCAACATTCGTCATAGCGATTGCATACTTCGACAGTTTCGCATACTACTGGCGGAGGAGCGTAATAACGCTCTGCAGGCACATTGATAATCACATTAGGACCACCCCAGCCGAAAAAAAAGCCACCACGATCGTAATAGCCGCCGCGACCATAACCATATCCATAGCCGTAACCACCCCCATGGCCATGGTAATTTCCACCCTGCCAGCCCACAACACTAACTCGTTCAGAATGAGCAGTCATAGAAATTGTGCCAAGTAAACTTAGAACTAATACAATAATACCCGTTGTATCGCTCTTAATTCGTGTAATCATTATTTTTCCTTCAAAATTTATCTAAATCTCTTCATCATTAAGAGTAACAATTGTACTTACTTATTAAATAATTAACGTACCTGTCCTCTGGCTTATGTTCGAGCTGACGTTTGCCGGAACTTATTGAAAGGTTATCTTTCCTTAATCCAGTTCATCTCTGTCAATAAAGTTAATTATGCCCAAACTGTTCACAAAATACCACAATACTGCAGAGTGAAATAGGTAAATTATTTGGCTTTTAATTTGAATTATTATTGAACACTTTTCCTATATGATAATCTATACTCAAAGAGCAATTCATTAAAGGAACTCGTCATGAAAAAAATATTATGGAGTATTTTAGGTTTTGCATTGGTTACCGATAGCTTTGCTCTTGAGGGACACATACCTGTTTTCAATGCCAATAAAGATCTATTACCTTCACCCTATCCTGTTTATGTTATCAAGGATTCCGCGGTCGTTAATCATCCTTATCCAGGAGCAGTAAAAATTCTGTTACCTACTGATAACAGTTACACTGACACCCCTGGTTGTTATATCGCGTGTTACTCCCATAAAAAAGGGCTATATAGTGTTTCACCCACCATTTCGGTCATGGGACAAATTCGGGTCAAAGGTCAATATGTTTCACGTATTTGCCAACCCCATGGATATCAAGGGAAAGATATCAGTGCTGAGCCCATGTTTAAACTATTGTGTGCGAAAAAAATTCCTAATTGCGCCGATGAAGAATGTTGGGCCGGAGGGGATACTGGAGGATGGTTTGGTATTCAACAGTAATTTACTACAATCCCAAGCTCTAGCTTCTGAAAAACAGGATACTATGAGTTTCGTGTATAAAACCAACCTGTAGCATCTTATTTGCGGCAGCCATAACGCTTATTCCAGAGATCTAACGGAATACCGCGGACATGCCGCGGGAGGTCAAAGATATGTACCATTTCCTAAGAGCTGGCAAGAATATTAAAATGATGAACATGGTTTAAAACACCATGTTGCCATCCTCCAACAATTAAATTACTTGCATTACTCTTTAATGAGCCAGCAACAACCCCTTCGAAATGAGCAGTTCGAGCTGCTTCATCAACAAAAGTATCGAATATGGCATAAGTGGAATCATTCAGTTTTAATGCCAGCCAAAATGAAGTTTCAGGTTCTGTTTTACTGATAATAGGCGCGGCCTCTCGTAACATAGTTTCCAATTCTTGCTCCTTACCTGGTTGAGCTTCTAATACAATATAGCTGGCTTTAGTTGCTTTAAGAACTGTATCCTGTTGATAGTCATTAGTAGAGAGAATTTCAGAATTTTGTATCTGTTCTAACACGCCTTTATCCCACCCCCCATTGATTAACGTAGTTGCATTATCGTGGAGCGCAGCCGCCACTTTTCCTGCGAAATGAGCGGTCCTCCCTGCCTCATCATGAAAAACATCAAAAATACCAAAGGACCCATTTTCCCCCTGAAGAGCAAACCAAAATAGAGTTTGCGGTTCTGTTTCACGCACCAAAGCAGCACCGCTTTTCAAAAAATCAGCAAGGTTTAATTCTTGCCCTGTATTTGCTTTGAATTGAATACTGCTTGCATGATGTAGATCATTCTCTATTGGTGTGGTTCCTGCAATTGATGAACCAACAAGACCTAAACCAAGTACACTTGAATTAAAAATGTTTCTGATATTCATTAGTTTCTCCTATCTACTGGAAGGTAGACAAATTAGTTAAAAAAATTATTTCATTACATGATTAATAAATTGTTTCACCAAATTTATATGCGCTATATCGCCATACAAACGTGACATTAATAATGCCCCTTCTATTTGTAAGATCAAAAGATGGGCAAAGCTATCAATAGGGTACAATAAATTAACCTCTTCCAATTGCTTCCCTTCAGTCATCATTTCTTCAATCCAATTATAAAGGGTATTGAAGAAGTATCTGACTTTGCTCTGGACACTCTCTGGTAACGATAAAGCGTCCGACGCAAGCATGCCACCAAGACACATCTTCTTTTCATCACTGAATGTTAATGAAATAATTGCATCAACCAGTGCTAGAATCTTGTGCTTGGTAGTTAATTCTTTTTGTCCTTTAATTTTATCCAGATCCAACACTATCCGTTGTAATTGCCAATTAATAACAGCAATAGCCAAATCTTCTTTAGAAGGATAGTGATAATGAATGCTCGAGGTTTTAATTCCCACCGTTGTCGCAATGTCCTTATAACTAAAGGCATTGTAACCCCTTTTTTGAATGAGATTCTCTGCAGCATTCAGGATGCTTTCTTGTGTTAGTGAATAGTTCATATCACCCATTATATCTATCAATAGGTAGATAAGCAAGGCTTATTTTAAAATTAATCTTTTAGTGGTAATTAAAATGAGCCTTTTAATAAAATAGCAGGTAAAGAGAGTTTAAATTATTGAATTAAGTTATTAACCTTGATTACGCTGCGCGCTGCATCAAGGCTACTATTGCTATACTCAAAATGTAACCGTATGCAGGCATAGGGGAAAACGGGATTACTCTAACTCTAACCGTATTTCGCTTTACTGTTTATGAATTACAATTGCCCCTTGCATCACTGTTTTACATAATGAATACTGGTTTATCGTATAAAAAACCAAGCAGAATAGTCTTATGAATCAAAGCCCTTCAGCACGTAAAACTCTTGGTGTATTGCTCTTTCCTGAATTTGAAACTTTAGATGTATTTGGACCGTTAGAAATGTTTGGAATGCTGCCGGATCAAATTAATATCGCCCTGATTGCCGAACAGCAAGGATTAGTAAAATCAGCACAAGGGCAAGCAGTCTTGGCTGAGTTTAACTGGCAAAACGCACCTCATTTGGATTTTTTGTTAGTTCCAGGCGGTATAGGGACGAGAAAAGAAGTCGATAATCAGCCTTTGCTCCACTGGATTAAATCTCGTTCTGCTCTTACAGACATCACCTTATCTGTGTGTACTGGGGCGGCATTACTTGCCAAAGCAGGCGTGTTGGACGGTCACAAAGCCACAACGAATAAATTGGCTTTTAACTGGGTGGCCGAACAAGGGTCTCAGGTGATTTGGATTAGAAATGCTCGTTGGGTAGATGATGGTTCGGTGATTACTTCCTCTGGAATTTCCGCAGGAATTGATATGAGCTTATATGTGATATCACGATTATTTGGGGAAAAAACCCGTGATGAAATAGCCCAAAGAGCAGAATATATAGCCAACCTGGATCCTTCCCAAGATCCCTTTATGATCCCTTAAAACTGTGACGTTAATGACGTTAATTAAGTGCGCTCATCCACGTTTCTTTAAGCGAACTGCCAAAGAAAACAACATTCAGCAGGCAAGAAAACTTTAATTCAGGCTGCTGCACTACTTATTTGTGATCGGAATGCTGCAAGCTCTTCCACATGAGCCTTAAGTTTTAAACATTGCGGTGGACTAAACAACCCATGTCGATAATTCGCTTTAATTGTTGTCGCCTCTATTTCACTACCTTGTTCCACTACTGGCGTTTTGTTGTGATTAACAATGGTATTTTTAAGATCAGTAGTAACTTCAGCAACGGATTGACGTATCGACTCAAGTTCCTCTTGTACTCTGTTTTGTAATTGTTGATATTCCTGATCACTAGTTTGCTGCAAGCGGCTTAAAACGATTAGTGGCGCTTGTTGATAACTGAGATCATTATTACTATGGATATCGTACCATTCAAGGCATAGATGATGTCTTTTAATTCTATTTGCTTTTCTACCTTCAATATCCTCTTCACTAAGAAGACCTTGCTCATGTTTCGCACTATAAACCTTTTCAAGTGCGTCGCAGTTCTTTATGCCATCTATATAAAATGTTCTCACTTTACTGGCATGTTCCATGGAGCCAAACGCACCTAACATTCTCGCATTTATTTGAAACTCCGGAATTTCGAAAAGCCCCCCGTAGTATCGTTCACGTAAATTTTTATATATCTCATTTTTAATGGAAACATATTTGGTAGCCAGGGCGAAACCAATTAATAAAGCAGGGATAAAGGCGGCTGTAAATGCCAATTCAGGCAAAGCCAAGGGAGCTAAAATAACTGCGACTAAAATAATAAAGGCAGCAATAATAATTATTGGCATAATGGTTCGGAACGCTTTCCAATAGGGATTTTTTTCATATAAGGCAATGTCCTTGTACTCATCATATAAGGGCAGTAAAGGACTCAACAAACTGGTCAGAATAGATCGAGTTTCAGCAATTTGTTCATGATGTCGAGCATAGTTATATATGTCGAGGATGGCTAAAAAAGAACTTTCATTTTGGGTCGAAAAGCTGGTAGCCTGGATAAAGCCATGGGCATCTGCCATTTTACGTAGAAACTCATTGACTCTGTTCACTGTTTGATTATTCCATAAATAAGACAGTGACTGCAATAAATCTGTGGCCACTCCAGTGGGTTGCACTTCCCATTTTTTCCCATTGATTAATTGTAATTGTTTTATAATGTGTTTATGCAATTTACTTTCATAATTTTTAAACCAGCCATCCAAATTCAAGGTGGTTTTATCATTAAAAGCTTTAAGAACTTCTTGAGCCATTCGGTTAGCATGTTTTTTGTTGAACGCATCAAGATTCATAAAATCAATTTCAATATCGCTCATTTGCTGCATACAAAAGTACAGTAAATCCGTCAGCAACTCCTCATCAACTTTTGTTGGCTCTGCAGTTATCTCTCCTGCAACCGAATATTGGGATCGTATCTGATCGATAATAGGTTCTTCTGTTGTAAACTTACGATAATTTAATAAAGGAAAAAATGCACTTAATTGCGTTGCATGTTCATGTAAGGAAAGACGTCTTTGCTCTAATTGTTTCTGATGAATTATTTTCTGTTGTTGTTCAATAGTCTTTCTAAAGGATGCCATATTCGGATTTTGGAGAAACTCAGTTCTCCAAAGTTGAATCGCCTCTTTCCTTTCTGCTTGCAGTTGATTTATATAGTCTTCACGTGAGATGTTGCTGCCATTTATTCGTGACCATAAACTCAAATTATCACGCTCTTGTTTTTCCTTCTCTATTTGGGGATCAAGTTGAGTAAGGGTAGTGAATAATTTTTTTGAAAATTCAGCACTGGAGAGCACTTGTTGCTCTAACTCTGTTAGTAATTGAAATTCTTCTATTTCTTGATGAAGTAATGCCTGAGTAATACGCATGATAATAGTTTTATATTCATCAGTGGCATGAATCACGTCAATTAACTCTTTTTTCTGGAGATCCAATTGAATTTGGAAGTCTTGTTTCTTTTGTTCAGCAGTTCCAGTTAACTGATGCCAAAATCGGGATGATGTTTTTAATTCTTCAGAGGATGCTAAAATGAGTTGGGCCACTTGAGAAAATTTTTTCCCTGGGATAGAGTCTTCAAAAGTGGCTCTTGTTTCTTCAGATAAAGATTCGTAACCCGGTATAAGCAAGGCAGAAGCAAACAAAAAAGTCATAAAATGCATCACATTAGTTTAAAACAGGAACCCTCTTTTACCATAAAAATATTAACGTTTTATTAACACGTAGAGCAAAAAATATACACACTCAGGCTAAGTATTTAAATTATCAGGCATTCTTTTTTTGAATAATTTATTTACATAACGCACTTTAAATATTCTCTTTTTTTCATTATAATGCGATCTGTTTTAGATGGAGTAGGATAGGTGATTTCTTTTGAGGCAGTCTGGTGCCCTCTATGAAAATCATTCATTCTTATTCTCTAATATAAGGATTACTCACGTGCCTGCTCTCTCAGAAAATAAATACCTGCAATTATTGTTAAACAATTTAATTACTTCTTATGAAACTGAGATAAATTATACACCCATTGAAATCGAGCTTGATCCTGAACAAATATCAAAAAAAGACATAGATACCCTCTTGACGTTTATCACAGAGCCCCGCAAGCGACTCTTTATTTTTAAAATCCCGAACGATGACTCCACCACTGATACGCTCACGTTTACTGCACGTCGTTCTGTGCTTAATAAAACGGCTGAAACCATTCTCCAAAGCACTTCCAGTCAGCCGAAAATCAACCCGTTGAAAAAAGCTTTGAGCAATGGTTCTTCATCTATTCGAGCAGGAATTCAAATTCAAAAAAGCTTCGTTGTGCCGAAACAACCCACTACGGTAAAAGATACACCCCAAGAACATATTGAACAAATAATAACCCCGGATTTAGCGCTGACTCCAGTTGTTCTTCCAGAACTGCCAATCCTGACCAAGCAACTGGAAGTTCTAGGCATTGATGCATTGCAAGACACCGCAGCACTAAAAATCAAGGAACATCCTGATGTATTCATGGACGGTATCATTCCCCGTAATTTGCCCAAGGGCTTTTATATTGATGAAGAAAAACAGGCGCTTTGTTATACCGATACCCCACTCAGACTTCCCTCTGCCTTAGCACCCACGCTTGAAAAACCGGTTCAAATCACACTACCCACAGCGGAGCAAGTCCAAGCGCTATTACCATCAATTCCGATACAACTATTAAACCCTCAGTTCTCAAGAGTTCAGAAAAATGCTTTAATTCAAGTGTTGCCTACTCATGCAGATGAAATCAGAAGTTTTTTTAATCTACTCAGGCCAGCAGATTTAGAATTCATCGTTCCACTCCTCTCAAAGATGTTCATTTTAGGTGGTGAAGCACACGCCAGTTTATTTGCCAGACTCCTTAATACCTGTTTAAACAAAAGAATAAATCTTGATTTCCTTCAAAACCCGGAAGCACAAAACGCATTTTTCAGTACCCGTGGGATTAAAAATCTTCAAAAATTAATTCATCTCCCTGCGGAACAAAGGGAGTGGTGGAATACCCTGGTTATGGCTCATCTGAGTAATAACCAACATCATTTTGATTTTAATGCTTTTTTTGAAGCTTATACCCAAATATTCCTACCCAGGATTACCGAAAAGAACCTGACTCTTCCGAATCCATGCCCTATTCAACATCAGGGTCATCTGCTCATTACGTTAAACCGTATACTGGATGTATTGGAGCATGCTGAGAACCCGCAAGAACAATGCTTGACCCTTTCAAACCTCAATTGGGGGCCAACAGGTGTACATTATGCCATGTCTAAAAAACCCGAATCAGGGCGTTTTAAGCAAGTGACTTCCAGCATGGAACTTGAAAACGCTGAGGACACAATAACCAATCCGGAACTAATTTATCACGACCTGGAAGACGAAAATCTCGTTTTAAACCCTTGGTTATTTCGCTACATGGGTCAACATTGGAAGGCAGAAATCAGATTAACCGACATTCAAGAACAACTTGAAAAAATCCAACAACTCCCATGGCCTCAGGTACAAAAAAATCAATTAATTTTTATTTTAACCACTACTTTTTCAGATAAATCTGCACTTACAGCAGAACAATGGAAAAATAACTTAACAAGCTGCATTAATTTACTTCAGTCACTCAATCCAAACGATCGTAGTGATTTACTAAAGGGATTGTCTGGCTGTTTCCAATTTAAGCCACATCCCTCGCTGGCGCAAATATTAAAATTGCTTGAACAATGTATTGAACTTAAAACTACTTTTCCCGAGAAAAACTTCAAAGAAGAACTTATTACACCTCTTATTTCTTTTTTGGAGCATGAAGGTTATGAGTTGTTTAATACGCTACAAGACCGCATTCAAAAAACAGATACTAACCCCGAAGAAAATCTATTTTCTCTTACTGCTCTTGTTTCCTATACTTCAATAATCCAAAACAATCGCCAAAACCTGCATCCTGACTTCATCAGATTATTGGCAAAACTTAATGAACCCCAATTAAGCCAAACCAGTGTAGACAATTTGCTATCCTCTTTTAAAACGTTACAAACCAAAAAAGGTGATGCTTTTTATAACCTTGTGTTAAATGCCTTGAGTCAAATTAATATTTCAAAATCTCAACCATTACCCAATATCGATACCATTCAAATACAACTGGCGACACTTTCGGATTTACCCGATACCCTACCTGTTGACCATACGACCGTTGAAAAACAGGAAGTCTGGTTAAAAAACCTTATTATCGAGAAAAATCTTTTCCCTGGTTGTGTCCTTGGTAATGGCGATATTTCCAAGCTCGATGATCTTATTGTCGATGCTCTGGTTGATGCAGTTAAAAAACGAAGTGCCGCACTAAGAGTAGATAAATTAAAAAATGCTTTGCAAAGAAATCTTCAAAACTTCATTGTACCTCAGCAACTGAGAGACCAACTAAACCTTGAACTCATGCCTCTATTTGATGCATTAAATGATCTGGTTCTTTTGTTGCAGACCCCTAACCCAAAATTCCCTGAAGTCATCGAAAAATTCCGCTTTTTTGAAGAAAAAAAACCCCTGTTGCTTGAAGGATTATATGGGGTAGGAATTCTTGGACGATCTAAAGGCGAATATCTGCTCAGTTTTCTCCTTACCGGAAAGAAGAAAGATACGGACAACATGACTGGAGCAGCCTTTTCTGCTGTTTTAAGTCAACTCCATGGTTTATTTGTCAGGGAAATGAGCGCCTTTTTTGATAATCCACAAAATAAGGCAATTGTAAAAGATTTGGATGTCAAAACCAGTCTCGCCTGGATGGCCGCTTTCAATGCGACCCAGTCGCTTACATTTTTATTTAAAGAAGAACTGGTGCAGAAAAAAGTCTTACCTGCTCTGAAAAAAACCTTACAACAACTGAATACTCAAGATCCCGATTTTGAAAAAAGCATCCTTGATGCAGCTGCAGAGCTGACTGAAAATGAACCGGCAGATCAAGCGCTTCAGAGCTATAAAGCCAAAATAGAAGCAATTGCCAATTATCTTAATTTGCTTATTGATATAAAAGACAGACTCCCAGAACAATTCAATACACTCTATAAACAACTTAATACCGGTGCTTTAGCTCGAATTAATTACACTCAAAAACAAATCCTGGTTAATAAATTAATTGAAGCGAAGCCTGAATCATTAGATCTGTATTTAAAACTAACCACGCAAGCCCTGGAAGAAAATCCTGATGCGGATAACGTGGCCATAGCTCGTTCAATTAATGGTTTGGTTACCTTATTTAATTTATCGGATATTGAACCAGAAACCGAAATCATGTTTTTTAAAATGAGCATGGCTCATAACTTAAATAATCCAAGTCCTTTTCCGCTTGCGGCCTTAAACGAATTAAAAAAATCAGAACTTCCGGAAGAAACGAAGTCTTTAATTATCAAACAACTTATTCAGATTTTAAGTCGCATGCCTCGATCTGATTCTCCAGAACTCGTGAACGGTTTGGTACAGCAAATCCAATTGTTCCTAACTCAAAATCCAGAGCAGGCAACTCTTTGTATTGCCCTGTTAAAACGGGTCTCTCGAGGAAATCTCACTCAAGATTTAAGTGCCTATCCTAATATCTTGCAACACTTGAATACACTCAGTGCAGAAAATAAAGACAAGCTAGCTGTTATCTTAACTGGCCTGTCCAGCAGTAAAAAAGACGACACCGTTAATTTATCCGTATTGTTGGAAATTACTAAAGGTTTAGCACGGCGTTCTACTCCTGATATAGATCAGGTCCTGAAATTATTTACTACCCCACCCTACCCAATTGCTCAAAACCTCAACTCGGCCTTACTCGCTCATGATTCAGAAAAACTCAAAGCCTATTGCTTAAGCTTCGATACCAATCCATTTGCAAAAACGGGTGAGAACCGAGATCTGACCAAACACTTTGCCACAGATAGAATACAAGATGCGCTATTAAGTTTAACGGATTTGATCGATGAAATAGAGTTACCGCATGCCCTGCGGCTACAGCTTGCCAAACAATTAACATTTATTGAAATTTTAGGCTATACCGATCCATTAAAGCCAAATGATTTCCAGGAACTAAAAAAATTAACTGCTGCCTCTCGTCATGATTTAAAAGCCCGATCCTGTACCTTACTTCATCAACTGCGCTCAAAAACCGTTCCTCCAGAGCAACTTGAAGTAACCCAGTTGGAACTTTTGGCTTATCTCAGAGAGATCTATTTCCGCACCACCGGTTTATTTCCCAATACCACTCAAATGCTTGTCCTTTTATTGGCTTTGCAGGATCCTTCTTCTAATTTACTGATGCGCATCAAGACCGGAGAAGGAAAAAGTATCAACACCCCAATGCTGTCCGTTTTGCAATGGGCACAAGGAGGTACAGTAGATCAGTGTACAGCCAACCCAACCTTGCTGATTAGAGATTATGAGAATAATTGCGAACCATTCTTCAGGTTTTTAGGAATCGATTCGGCTCTGATTCAAAGTGATAGCGCTCCTGAAGAATACCGCCTTAATGGCATTAACTGTTTTACTATTGAAGATATGGGTATTTTCCGCCTGATGGCGAAAGAATTAAAAAAAGAAGCATTAATTCAAAACGATGATCCAACTCATGTCGTTTTAGATGAGTGTGATAATGCACTTCTTGATCAAATCATCCTTTATAAATTAGTCGCAGAAAATGATCTGACAGAAGGTAGCGAAAATAATTCAGCCCAATGGATTTATCCCCTTGCTTATCAGTTTATTAATCTACCGGCATTTCGTAATACCGATCCCGCTATTGGACCAGTTTGGGATGAAGATGAAGACCTGGAACAATTTAGACTATTCCTCAACAAGGAAATCAACGAAAAATTTAATGGCGATGCTGAAAAACAAAATTTCCTGATGGCTTCCAGCAATACCCAATTGATGCAGTGGATCCATGCCAGCTGTATCGCGGCAACCCAGTTTGAAAACAAAGGTTTTATTGTACAACCCATCAAAGTAAAAGATGAAACAGGCAATGAAATAACTAAAAAAATAGTTTGTGTACCACTCATGCGCAGTACTCCGAAAACCGGTTCTATTTTCACCGAGGGGGTACAACAAGCGCTGCAGGCCCGATTGATAGCCGAGCGTCCAGATCAAGCTCATTACTTTGTTATTGATGCTGATCCCCCTGTGCTAGCCAGTATATCGTCTCGAGGATTAATGAAACATTATCAAAATACTCGCGGACGTTTGATTGGTATTTCCGCAACACCTGGCGATAATCTGGAACTAAAAAGTTTAGCCACCCAAATAGGCACCCAGGCAATTGGTGTAGCTCCCTATGCCGGTGACAAACGGAAAATACATCCACCAGTATTCACTTTTTCCCGACAAGAAACTGTCAATTCTATATGTAGAGCAATCGACAGCCTTAAGCTTCCTATTACCAATCCCAGAATGGAACTTAATGCCGATGTCGCCATTCAAACTTATGAAGATCGAGAAGCGTTTATTGCTCAGACTCATCAGGCAATCGAAGAATGGAGTTTGACTCAAACTCAACCCATCCTCATTATTAATGAGGATTTTAGTGATGCGACAGACCTTGAGGCAAGCCTGGAGACTTATAAAAGAGAAGGGTTCAAAATCCAAATTGTAACTGGAAAAGAAACTCAGGAAGAACTCCAGCAAATTATTAAACAAGCAGGCCGTCCCAATACCATTACTGTGGGTACCGCAATGCTGGCAACAGGTATTGACATCAATACCGGTAATCACCCTCGCGGGTTAATTGTGATTCAACCTTATCCTGATACGGAGAGGATGACGACACAAATTGCAGGGCGCGCCGCTCGAAATGGAAAACCTGGTGAATGGCTCCCTATTTACCAAATCAAACCACCACAAACCCTTGTAGAAAAAGTACTGTATTATATTTTTCCCTGGTATCGACAAAGTATTCATGAACATGCCATAGAAAGGGCACGCAACAAAATCAAATTACAAGCTACAGTGGATCGCATTTATACCCAATCTATTGATGAAGTACAACAAACCTTGATGCAACAAATTCAAGCATGGGAAAGTTTACTCCTGGAGCTTTACCCTGCTGATTACAAACTTCAATTGGAGTTGTATCAATGGCGTGAAACTATTCTGAGTGAGCTTACTCGTTCACAAGAAACCAGTCTTTCTCAAGATACACTTGAATCAAGCATCACTCAATTTAAAAACTCGGCATGCAGATTATGGGAAACACTCAGAGAGGAAAAGTGGGCAGCAAGAGCAGCCAAAGCAACTAATCTGACTGAAGAGCAAAAACTAAAGTTCAACTATCTAAAACAATTAGATCTCCCTCAGGAATTAAATGTTCAAACAGCATTGCAGCAGAAAAAGAAGTCTTTTACTGCCGGAGCAAAAGCATTAATGCATCAAAATCTGGAAACAATGATTTTGGACAAAGCAGGGGTTGCTTTAGAGTATACCAATCCAACAGAGGAAGAGAAAAACGAGTTGAAATTGGCTCAATGCAAGCAACTTTTACCCCATTTAATGGGGGCCTTTTGTGCAGTTTATCCCCAGGCTATTAATCAACTCATACCCCGAGAAACCAGTCAAAACTCATCGTTTTTACCAGAGATGGTCACCTCGATAATCAAGAAAGTCATTGAGCAAAAAAACCGAACATTAGGAAAAGAAGAACAACAACATATATCTCAAACTGTTATTCAGTTTTTTCAAAAAGAACTGGTCAGTGCGGACAGCGATAAAATCAAGTCTCTACTGGAGCAGCTCAAGCCATTACTGCTTCTTCACAGCGAAGAGTTAAGCAGAACTTCTCTGGTAAACCAATTCAAAATGCAAGGTTTAGTTCTCACTTTTTGCACTCTTTATCAAAATTCCGGACTACCTGAAGATCCTCAATTAACTGCTCTGAAAACCAGTTATAGTGATGAGATCATGCAAAAACTTTCCATCCGCCTGCTCGAGGAACTGGCATGGGTAAAACAATCGCCTCAACCTTTACACGCTTACTTTGAGCGTAGTGTGGCTAAAGAAGCAGCCCATGCCATTTATGATCTGGCAGAAGCGGTAAGCAGATCACCCAATGATGCTGAAAGAATTCAAGAGCTCTATACCGGGCTCCAGAAACATCGCGTCCTTTTAAAGGATAAATATCTGTTTTCTATAGGCCACGTCTCTCCTCGTAACGTAATTAATGAGGCACTTGATGCCATTGATTCATTAAATAATGCACCTCATTGTGATCAAAAGTTCCGAGTCATTTGTCATGACAATACACTTGCAGAATATCATCTGGTTCAATTTCGTGACTGTTTAGAACAGACGTCACCTGATACAACACCCGATCCGATTTGGCAACATTTGAAAACCACACTCCTTAGAATAAGCAATAGAAGCAGGAATAATCAAAGCCCTCTTATTCAAGAATTACATGCGGCAGTAGAACGCTTTGGATCTTATGAAGCGTACCACCCCTATAAAAAACAACTTCAAGCGTTGAACAAACAACTGACTCAATCTATGGAGACCTTAAAGAAAGCTGATGGGCTAAAACAAGATGTTCAAGAAAGTCTCCTGGAACAAAAAACGGCTCAAATAGCTGCTTTATTGCACGTTGAGGCAAATAAAGTTCGCATTCAAAGTGGTACTGATGGCCTGCAATCTTTTATTGAATTACAAGTCGAAAACGCGCCCTTAAAAGAAGGATTTACAGGATATCAATCTTCGTTCTTTGCAAAGATAGAAAGTGGAAAAACGCAGCAAACGTTCAGAACATCAACTTTTGCAGCAGGCAAACAAGCTCTGATTGATCTATCAGACTTGAGCATTATCGAGACACTTCCTCCTGAGAAACATGCTGCATTCGAAAAATTATTTAAATTAAAAGCGCTGTTAGATCTCGATTGGAATGCCGATTTAGATAACAACGCTCATGGTGAACTTCCAGAGTTCATTCAGTCCAGACTGAAGCATATTGAGCAACTGAAACAGTGGGATTGGACGTTACAACCTGTAGATCTTCCTCAACTCAATGTTATTTTGGATAAAAACCCGGAACAAAACTTCATGTTACTGCTGGAAAGACAATCCACCCTGAACAAGGAGCTTCAGCAAATAAGAGTTAGACTAGGAGATGCAGATCAAGATGTAGTGGAGCAGAAAGATAAGATATCAGACATAGAAGATTCAATCAAAACAAAAGAGACTCGGGTACAACAGCCTGACTGTAGTTACTTTGAAATGGCTTCTTTAAAAGCTAAAATTTTTGCTCAGAAAGGACAGATTTTTTATTTGGAATGCCAACTCTCCGGTCCAGTAGGAATTTTTGATGGGATCAAAATAGAAGAAGCCGACTGTCAAAGAAGGTTAAACGAAGTCAATCAATTACTTGATACCCAAAGAAAAGAATTTGTTATGAGTCTCACAGCCGAAACCAAACAAGCATTGGCTACCCATCTGCAGGATAAAAGTAATGAATATGTTGTTGAGATGGAGCAAGAACTTCAGGCGACCGATACGACTATCGAAGCAATAGAAAAAACAGAATTAAGAAAATCTCGTTATCAAACATGCCGATTTTTCAATCTCGAGTCTCTGTTTAATTTTGAAGCAAAATTAGCCCGTGAAAAAGAACGCATCCCCCAAAGTGCGACACAACAGGTAAGAAACTCAAGCTGTGCTCAAGAGAGTATTGAGGAAGAATATAGCCCAGAGCGGGAAAGTAGTTATGTGTTTTGAGTGAACAAAAACTGGGGATTAGTCAATTCTATAGATGTAGCCTGGGTGAGCGAAAGCTGTAACCCGGGATTTGTTACAAATCATCCCGGGTTATGACTAGGTCTACACCCAGGCTACAAAAAATATAACTAATGGGATCATTTACTCCTTCAATAAATCATAAGAAGTCTGCTGGTAAGTATTAAAAAAATCATCTAAAACTACAGTTGCCATATCATTCACTGTTGAAAGAGTAGCTGTTTTTTTAAGAACACCTGTTTTAAATTGCCAACCAGGAGGTAATCTTAGTTTTACTGCGAGCTGAGAAAGAGACGCCTCTGTTTGTGGGGATATTTGAAGACTATAGGATTGCATCACAAAAATATGGCCTTTGCTGTCTATAAGCTCATAAATGGGTTTACCTGCCTCATAGATCCAGGTTGTACGTCGTTTTACATTTCGGGTTTGGTAAGGCACATTTGCGGAAAAAAACTCGTGAGGGCTGATGATAATTTCCGCTACTTTCCGCAGAGTTAATCCATCAAACGTTTCAATTGAAGGGCTAACTAAAGATGCCCTTTTCATCCCATCCATTATCCAGTAGCGCGGGCCATTCAAACGAACAAAAGAAGAACCCGTGGATTTTTTTATCGGTGCAACGGTTACCTTTTGCCAAATATCCCCTGGGCAATCGTTTAATCCAAAAGTACTGTAAACGAAGATTTGTGTCGGGGTTTTGAATAAAATAATCTCACAATATCGCTTACCCCGTATATTAGATAGTTCTGCTGCTTGAGAAAAAAGCGGAATAACAAATAACAGAGAGAATAAAAGAGCGTTTAATTTAATTGATTTAAAAAACAGAGTGCGATTACGACGCATTGGTATCTCCTTCAATTCCTTCTTATATACTATAGAGCAATTATCGCAGAATGTAACATACTCTTAACGCAGTGAAAGTAAAAACTCATTCTTAATATGTTGGCAACCCCAAAAGTCGGTATATACTATCCGCTGCCTAATTTAAATTTATCTCAGGAGAGAATTACCATGCCTCGTTTGTTTTCAGGCCATAAAAAACCCGATCGCAATAAGAATTTTTTCCAGAATTATTCTGATCATCTCAATTATCTGCAGGACAAATATTCTGAAGCATGGGAAGAGTTTAAGAACCAAGCCACCTTTGACCAAAAATTAGACTTTATAGGGGAGCAAGCATTAGAGCGATTAACTCTATTTGAAAAACTGCGAGATGGTCATGATTATTTTGATGAAGTAATCGGGGCTACTGCACTTCCTGCTCTGGGACTGGTAATCTCTATCGCTACACTTGGCATGGCGCTATGGGAAGGTATTCGAGCCCTGGTTATTCATACGGGTTTAGCCAGAGGCGATGCTAAAGAACATCAAATGGAAGCACGGGAAGACTTGTTGGTGTCAGGCCTATCCTTTTTGGGAGCTATAGCAAGTTTCTTAAAGTCTGCAGTGAGTTTAATAACCAGACCCCTTGTTACCGCCCTACGCGGTTATGAACCACAAAATAAAGAGCGTTTTATTACCGACGATACTATTGCCAATAGATTAGCCAACTTTTAACAGGACGAAGCGCTTATTATTTTTGCTTCTCATTTTAAACGTGGGTCGTGTCATACGGGTTTAATGTGCTACCCCTCCCGTATCACACGACTGCACTAGAACTTCCTTAAAATGAGTTGAATCACATAGGAAAAAATAATGCAAAAAACATACGCAATAATTGCGGTACTATCGGCATTAGTAGCCAATGTTTTGGGAGCATTTGGAGCACATGTATTGAAGGGTAGTATAAACCCCGCCTATTTATCTGCGTTCCAAACAGGCGTTCAATATCAGTTTTACCATAGCTTGGCTTTATTACTTACAGCATTATTCTTATTTCATATCACCAATAGATGGATGATTGCTGCCGGAATAGCATTTATATGCGGAATCATTTTATTTTCTGGAAGTTTATATATCCTAACGATTACCGAGATCAAATGGATGGGGATTATTACTCCTTTTGGCGGGCTGTCATTTTTAATAGCATGGTTATTGCTCCTGGCCGGAATTCTAAAAGCAAAGTTCTAGCACTCTGATTGAGATCTCCCTGAAATATCATTGGTGCACCTCTTAAATACATCTATAATAATTATTAATGGATGCTTGGGAATAATAAATGAAAATTCAGTTTTTAGGAGCAACACAAACAGTTACAGGATCAAAATATTTAATCCAAACTGAGCAAATGAAGATACTGGTCGATTGCGGTCTCTTTCAGGGTTATAAAGAGCTTCGTATACGAAATTGGGCCCCCCTTCCCATCAATCCGGCAACAATTGATTATGTACTACTGACCCACGCTCACATTGATCATAGCGGTTATATCCCATTGCTCGTAAAGAATGGATTTCGTGGCAAAATAATATGTACCTCAGCAACAAAGGATTTATGTACTATTTTATTGCCCGACAGTGGTCATCTTCAAGAGGAAGAGGCTAATTATGCCAACCGGAAAGGTTACTCCAAACATCATCCTGCCCTGCCCCTTTATACTCAGGAAGATGCAGAAACAGCACTGGACTATTTTCATACCATAGAATTAAATAAACAACTCCAACTTCATGATGAATTCTCTGCACGCTTTCACTATGCCGGGCATATTTTAGGAGCTTCTTTAATTCAACTCCAGCATAAGGGAACCTCGGTGCTTTTTTCGGGTGACCTGGGTCGTCCCAATGATCCGATTATGAACCCACCCCAAGATCCGCCAGAGTCAGACTATTTAGTCATCGAATCAACTTATGGCAATCGGTTACATGAATCATCCGATCCCCAAATAAAACTTGGTGAAATAATCAACCGTACGGCCAATAGGGGAGGCATTGTTTTAATTCCAGCCTTTGCCGTCGGTCGAACTCAAGCCTTGTTATATTATATTCAGCAACTGAAAGAACAAAAGGAAATTCCAGATATTCCTGTTTATGTCGATAGTCCTATGGCAAGCCATGCAACCCAGGTTTTTTCTAACCATTCAAATGAAAGTCGATTAACCCCGAAACAGTGTGCTGATGTCTGCAATATTGCTCAGTATATTCATACAGTAGATGAATCAATTGCTCTCGGTAGACAAAAAATGCCCATGATTTTAATCTCTGCAAGTGGCATGGCAACGGGGGGACGAGTAGTTCACCATATAAGAAATTTTGCCTCCAATGAAAAAAACACCCTTTTATTTAGTGGATTTCAGGCTGGTGGCACCCGAGGGGATCGATTGGTTAGGGGAGAAAAAGAAATAAAAATGTTTGGCCAGATGGTTCCAATTAATGCTGAAGTAATCCAAATGGAAAACGCCTCAGCTCATGCAGATTATGCAGAAATTCTGGCTTGGCTAAGCCGCTTAAAAAAAGCACCGCGCAAAATTTTTATAACTCATGGTGAAAAGGAATCAGCAATAGCACTTAAATTGAAAATCGAACAAAATTTTAATTGGAATTGCCTGATCCCCAACTACCTGGATCAAGAAACATTAGGGAACCAATGAAACAGATGAGCGAGGTATCGCATGGATAAGGCCTTGAATAGTGAGTCTAATAAACTAAAGCTAGTTAATTTAGGCATAGACACTGGCCACGAATTCATTGTTTTTATGCATTCTGAATGCTTTCTTTGTAAATCAGAGGGATTTGAAGCACAAGCACGTATTGTAGTGACTCTAAATAACGACTCAATAATCGCAACCTTGAATATTGTTCATTCGGATACCTTGCAGGAATGCGAGGCCAGCTTGTCAGAAAGCGCGTGGGAGCGACTTAATGCCCATACAGGTGATTTCATTCATATATCTCATCTACCCCCCATAGTTTCTATGGGCTATGTGCGCTCCAAAATATACGGCAAAGAACTAAAGGCTCAGGAATTTAATGCCATTATCAGTGATATTGTAGCTGGCAAATATGCCAACATTCATTTATCCAGTTTCATCACCGCATGCGGTAATAACAATCTCAATATTCAGGAAATTACTTACCTAACACAAGCGATGGTTATAACTGGAGAGCAATTACATTGGGATCACCCTATAGTAATTGATAAACACAGCGTTGGCGGGATTCCCGGAAATAGAACCACCCCAATTGTTGTTGCCATTGTAGCTGCAGCAGGACTAATTATTCCCAAAACATCCTCGCGCGCGATTACCTCTCCTGCTGGTACGGTGGATACCATAGAAACCATGACTCCTGTGAAGCTAACCGTTTCACAAATTAAAAACGTTGTTGCACGTGAAGGTGGATGCATGGTCTGGGGAGGGGCATTAGGTTTAAGCCCGGCAGATGACGTTCTTATCCGGATAGAACGCATTCTGGATCTTGATCCTATGGGCCAAATGATCGCTTCCGTGCTGTCAAAAAAAATTGCCGTTGGTGCAACCCATGTGCTTATAGATATACCCGTTGGCCCTACGGCAAAAATTCGTTCCGAGCTTGATTTTTCTAAATATCAAAGCTATTTCTCGTTAGTAGGGAAAGCTCTTGGTTTACAGGTTTTCACATTAAAAACTCATGGCGATCAGCCTCTTGGTATAGGTATTGGCCCAGCACTGGAAGCAAGAGATATTTTGGCTGTTTTGCGCAATGATAAAGATGCGCCGACTGACTTAAAAAACAAAGCTGTTTTAATTGCTGCAACTCTGCTTGAATTCGGCAAAAAAGTACCGCTTGGTCAAGGCATAACTAGGGCCACCCAATTGTTGGAAAATGGATCTGCCTTAAAAAAATTTTTGGCTATTTGTGAGGCTCAAGGCGGGTTTAAAGAACCATCAATAACCTCGCTAACCTATGATATTACGGCAAAACACAGAGGAGTCGTTACGATAATTGATAATCGCAATCTGGCCCAGGTAGCAAAATTAGCTGGTGCACCGCGTGACCAGGCAGCCGGCATTGAATTTTTCGCAAAATTAGGGACGACTGTTGAAAAAGGCCAAATCCTATATCGAATTCATGCGGAATCAAAAGGCGCTTTGGATTACTCACGAGACTATGCCTTGTCCATGCCGAACATCATTCAAATCATAGCTAAAGACACATAAATCAAGGCCAAAAATATGAAAAAAACTATTATTTTTTCATTATCTGAACACATAGAATTAGCCCAGGCATTGGCCAATAAACTGGCTGCTGAAATGGGTAAAGCAGTAATTCGCACCTTCCCAGATGGAGAATCCTATATTCGTATTGACTCAGATGTAAAAAATAAAATCGTTCTTTTAGTTTGTGCCCTCGATCATCCAAATCCCAAAATCGTACCTTTAATATTTATGGCAAGAACGCTTAATGATCTGGGTGCAAAAAAAATTTGCCTTATCGCTCCATATCTTCCTTATATGAGACAAGATAAAATTTTTCACTCTGGTGAAGCGATGACCTCTCTTTTTTTTGCTCAGTTACTTTCTAGTTTGATAGACAGCTTGATTACGATAGATCCTCACTTACACCGAATTCGCAAACTTTCCGAGATTTACACTATTCCCAGTATATTAACCTTACATGCCACCCAAAAAATTGCCCAATGGATTCAGCATCACGTTAGAGACCCAATTCTAATTGGACCTGATGAGGAAAGCAGGCAATGGATTACTGAAATAGCAGGCTTTAACAATCTTCCTTTTATCATTGGTCAGAAAAAACGTCTCGGTGACAGGAAAGTGATGATTTCTCTGCCAGAAATAAAAAACATGAATCATGTTCCCATTCTTGTCGATGACGTCATCTCTACTGGTGTAAGTATGCTAGAAGCGCTGAAACAGCTGACCTCACGTGGTTTTAAAAATCCCATTTGTATTGGCGTACACGCATTATTTGATAGTGATACGGAAAATAAACTCAGGCTTGCCGGAGCAAAACAAATTATTACCTGTAATACAATTCCGCACTCAACCAATAAAATAGATATTTCGGATATTATCGCCAAAGGAATTGTTGAATTATACTAAAAATCGAGGGCATTATTTCATATTAGAGGGTAATTGAATTATTTTACCCGCCACCATGAACATCCCATTACCAAGATGATGAATGGTTTGTGGCTGTTGCTCCATGGGGTCAATCCACGCCTTCACCACCTCAAGAATAAAAAAATTATATTGACTCACCATCTTCATATCAATCACTTTACATTCAAGATTAGCATAACATTCCTCAACAAGAGGCACGGCTACGATGGAGGCATCAGCAGGGGTAAGCTGGAACAGCTTAAATTTATCCAGTTGTCGCCCAGATGTGTTTCCACACCCCACCACTTTTTCCGCTAAAGTCACAGTCGGTATATTGATGACGCATTCTTTAGTGGTTTTCAGAAAGTTAAACGAATAATCATTTTCGCTAACGATACATCCAACAGTTGGTGGGTCAAACTCCATCATAGTATGCCATGACATAGCCATAATGTTAGTTTTGTCTGCAAAAGAAGTCGTAAGAAGCACCACTGGACCTGGCTCCAATAGACGATAAACTTCACCTAAAGGATAAGGGGTTTTTTTCATTGAAACTCCTTGTTCCATTGGAGCACAGAACCATTTAAACCTGACCTGAGACTTAATTCATCCATTGTGGATTCTTAAACTTTATCTATTTTAATATCTCGTGCATTTTTCTTGGATTCCAATTTTTTAGGCAGAGAAACCCAAAGCATTCCTTTTTTAAACGAAGCAGTGGCTTTGTCTATATCAACATTTGCAGGCAATGAAACAACTCGCTCGTATTTCCCATAATTAATCTCTCGAGAAACATATTTTTTATTCTTATTTTTCTTTGATGTTGTTTTCTCTCCGGAGATTGTAAGCAGGTTATCAGAGAACGATACTTTAATGTCTTCTTCACCCATACCGGGCATTTCAACTTGAACATTAAATTGCTTGTCATCTTCAACAATGTCCATTGAGGGGGTAATGTCCATTGTTTCAAAACGCTCCAGACCGCCTTGGCCTGATGCGAATGCCTCATAAAAGTCCCCAATGGCTTTATCAATCTCTTGTTGAAAACTAAAAAACGGATTTCGACTGTGTTCAATTGAAATAGGTGATGCTTTTTTCCATTTTAGAAGGGAACTCATCATAGATCTCCATTCATGAATTGTATTATAAGTCTTGACCCAGTTGCTTAATTTGTCAAATAATTACACACAAAACAAGTTGAGCCTAGATCCCCAAGGGACGCACCGCATCTGTCTTATCAAAATGAATAAGACTGTCAAACTGATAAGGTAAATGAGTAAAAAAATAATGGCTGAATCGTTCTGTATCCGGGCGATAAATAACCCCAATGGCACGTTGTAGCCGTGAGATTTGCAGGTAATGTTCCAGTTGTTGATTACCTTTTAAATTTAAGAAAAAATTTTTATATTTAATATGATGAAATAATTCTTCATAGCTTCCAGGTAAACCAGGCATTACCTTCTTGCGCTGTACAGGCTCATTCCAATCTGTAGCCGCGCTGACAAATCCTTCATAGGTTGAAAAACCAATTGAGTAGGAATGAGTATCATATTGTTCTCGTACCAACTGGCCAATATTCACTTCTCCGCGCTCACCCATTTCAGTAGCTCTCGCATCTCCAACATGAGAATTATGAGCCCAGATAATAATTTTAGCCGGTTTACTCCAGCGTGTTTCCAAGTGGTCAACCAGAACATTCAAGGTCTCTGCCATATGCCTATCGCGAATATTCCATGAGGTTACCTGTCCTTCCAGCATGGTTCGATAGTAGTTTTCTGCATTTTTAACTAACCGTGCATTCTGAGTGGCAAAAAAATACTCATCCTCAGCGCCTGTTCCATCATGACGAAGGTATTCAAATGCTTTATGTTGCAGTTCAATTAATTCTGCTATAGCTTCGTTGATACATGATTTTTTTATCCCGGCATTAATTAAATACCCATACATTTGCGGTTCGATATTCACATGGTCAAAACAAGAATACCGCTCTTGCGCGCGCCGTGCGGCCTCCGGATCTATTTTCATTAAAAAATCAATGACTGCCTCTATAGACGCATTTAAACTATATAAATCTAAACCATAAAATCCTATTTTTGGGGAGAGCGAGACTAAATCATCATTATAACTACGTAACCAGCTAAGAAAGGGAGGCATCGTGGTGTTACGCCACATCCAGGTTGGAAAACGTTTGAATCGCTCAAGCGAACGTTCTGCATCGTAACTGCTTCCTTTTCCCTGCAGGTAACGATGAACATGATAGGCATCAGGCCAATCGCCCTCAATGGCTACAGCCATAAAACCACGCTCTTTAATCAGTCGTTGGGTCATTTTAATGCGTGCTTGGTAAAACTCCTGTGTTCCATGAGACGCCTCACCAATCATGACAAATCGTGCATCACCAATCTTGTCCAAAAGTGCGTCATAGGTTTCATTCTGCTCCTGAAGTGGTATCGCTGCATCAGTGATGACCTCAACTAATTTTTGCATAGGCTCCTTATTCATCACTCCTTCCTCCGGCAATCAGATACTGGTCAAACCATTTTTTTGCCAAACCAGCCACCTCTTCCAACGTTCCTGGCTCTTCAAATAAATGCGTTGCGCCAGGGACTATATCCAATTGGCTAAGACAGGTCATTTTTGACATAGCCATTTGATTTAACTCAATCACTACTTCATCATGACCACCAACAATCAGCAAAGTAGGTGCCTTCACACGAGGTAAATACTCCCTGGCCAAATCAGGTCGACCTCCACGAGAAACCACTGCTTTTACTACTGTTGATTCCCGCGCTGCGGCAACAAGAGCAGCCCCACCCCCGGTGCTTGCACCAAAGTAGCCTATAGTCAGTTCGGGAAATTCGTTTACACACCAACGCGTGGCATCAATGAGACGTGTAGCCAATAAGTTAATATCAAAACGAAGCTCGCGGGTAATATTATCAATAACGTCTTCTTCGGGTGTTAGTAAATCAAACAATAAGGTCGCATGATTTCCAGCATTTAATATCTTTGCCACATGTTGGTTACGGGGACTTAATCGACTGCTTCCGCTGCCATGGACAAAGAGCACCATGCTTTTAGTTTCTTTGGGTATATATAAAAGTCCATTAAGATGAGACTTGGCACTTGGAATAACCACAGTGTGTACCAGATCCACAGTATAGTTTTTCATAAAATATCCTATTTGGAGTGAGCTCCTATAATTGAGATGCTTATTTAGTATTCCTCTCCTGATACGCTTTTTTTAATAATTCGCAGACTTCACTATCGCTTGTTTGTGAGAAATTCTTATACCACAAACCCACTGCATAGAAATTTACAGGTGTTAAGGGGCAAACGATTTTATCAACGAGTTTAGATATATCCTTGTATGTATCCTGGGCAGCAACTGGCACTGCCACAATGATTTGGGCTGGTTTTTGCTGACGTAAGGCTAAAATTGCAGCCTGCATCGTTGACCCGGTAGCTATGCCATCATCAACAAGCAAAATGGTTTTATCCTTTAGTACAGGAGCTTCTTCATTGACATGATATAACTGTTCTCGGCGAGACAATTCATTTTTTTCAGATTCAATCACCTGATCTATAGAGGGCTTGGATATTTTAAGATAATTAATAAGCTCCTCATTAAGGAGAACTACTCCCCCTGATGCAAGGGCGCCCATAGCTAGTTCCTCATGCCCAGGAACCCCTAGTTTTCGCACAATAAACACATCCAGTGGAATAGAAAGCGAGCTCGCAATCTCATAGGCAACAGGAACTCCGCCGCGCGGTAGAGCCAAGACGATAACATCTTCTTTACCTGCATACTTTTTAAGATGTGTAGCAAGGATTTTTCCTGCATGTTGTCTATCAAGATACTGATCCATCTGTTTCGACCTCCATACCCCCTATTATAAGTATATGCCTGATTAAAAATTTTTTATGAAAAAAGAGACGGTTGGGGATAATTTCTAATGCTCAATAAAAGAAATTAAAATTTTTGGATTACTATTACTTTCTTCATTGTTAGTAACCGTTATTTACTTCTATTATGTTTTATCATCAGTGTGGTGTTGTTTCGCTGCTTACTATCGATATACATCGTTTTTTGCATCCATCGTTTGCCCCTCTCTTCCAGATTAATTCCTGAATAAAATGCAAATGTATTTGATCATTGATTAAGCAATGTGGATGTGTTGGTTTTGCTGGAGCCAGAGCTTATCAATTTTGCCTCTCTTTTGGCGACCGTTGACCAGCAAAACCGCTATCTCATTTTATTTTTTTTCAGCTTCATATCGAGTGTTTTGGTGTAAAAAATCTAATAACTCATCAGGTGATAAATGAAGCACATCTTTTTTAATATTATGAGTTACCAACTCTTTCACGTGGTGATTCATGTGACGAAACAAAAGTCCATCCTCATGAGGTAAGGCAATGATAATCAGTTTTTCATAGGCATTGGTATTTCTGCCATGATCCAGTTCTTTTGCTATTTCTCTTGAATAATCATCAATTTTTATTTCCTTAGGATCTGTAGGTTGAGTATAAGTACCATGCGTTGTATCACCTACTTGATAGCGACCAGGTTTATCTGACGTCAAATCGATATCTCTTTCCTTGTTTTCAGGATGACTGATTTCTTTAACTAAATCGAGTTGATTTAATTGACTGTAATTATAAATACGACACAAATTTGAATTGGCAGTAACTACCCATGTTACTTTATTATCTGGATTCATTTTTAACACTCCTTTGTATATAAAAACTTATTATAAGTACCACCATCAATTTTTAGTTATTTGCCTCGAACGAGCAGAACAGGAATGGAGGCTCTGCGAATAACCCCTTCTGCCACACTACCTAAGATAAAATGCTGGAAACCTCGACGGCCGTGCGTCCCTATAACCAGTAAATCGGCTGGCCAATCTTTTGCCGCTTCGATAATTTTTTCTGAAATTCGCTCTTCGGATTTAATCTCGATCAACTGACTGTCACACTCCATATGTTCTTTGCGTGCGATAGTTTCCATCTCATCCAATAATTTTTGAGCTCCTTGCCTAAAAGATAGTTCGAGTTGCTCATAATCCACGCCAGCGACCAGATAGCCGGAATAAAATTCATTCACGACATGCACCAGTCGTAATTTGGCTTTATGTTCCTTGCTAAGACTAATTGCCTCATGCAAAGCTTGTTTTGCTATATCACTCTCGTCAACTGCCACTAAAATATGTTGATACATCATCTGTTCCTTAGATAATTGACTAACAATTTATAAATTATACTCTATTCTATGGAGAGTGTGTTTTGAAAATATCGAATGTGCAAAAAAGCCATGAAAAAGTGATCGATCCTATAAGGAGTAATTTAACATGTATGCGATGCTGATGAAGCAAGCAGGTAAAAAATTAATCTACACACAGGTAGAAAAACCTCAGCCCCATCAAAATGAAGTTTTAATCAAAGTAAGTGCTTGCGGCATTTGTAGAACCGATTTACATGTTATTGATGGTGAATTAACCCAACCTAAACTCCCCCTTATTCCAGGACATCAAATCATAGGAACAATCGAAAAGCTGGGAACAGCCGTCGACTCATTTCAAATTGGGCAACGAGTCGGTGTTCCATGGTTAGGTTCCAGTTGCGAGACCTGTCAGTTTTGCTTGACCGGACGTGAAAATCTTTGTGATCAAGCCCGTTTTACAGGTTATCAGATTGATGGAGGATTTGCTCAATACTGTGTTGCAAATCATCGCTTTTGTTTCCCTATACCTGAGGGATATTCAGATGTTCAAGCTGCGCCATTATTTTGCGCGGGATTAATAGGCTATCGTGCGTTATTAAAAACAGCAGATGCGAAGCATTTAGGCCTCTATGGTTTTGGTGCCGCAGCACATATCCTGATTCAAACTGCATGCAAACAAGGTCGAAAAGTATATGCATTGACCAGCCCTGGTGACCGAAAAGCGCAAGACTTTGCTTATCAGTTAGGTGCTACCTGGGCTGGTGACTCTGATAAGCCTACCCCGCATCTTCTTGATGCTGCAATTATTTTTGCTCCAATAGGCGCTCTGGTGCCCCTAGCGCTTCGCAATACTATAAAAGGAGGAATCGTCGTTTGTGCCGGTATTCATATGAGCAATATTCCCAGTTTTTCATATGACCTTCTTTGGGGGGAACGCACCATCACTTCTGTAGCTAATTTAACCAGAAAAGATGGGGAGGAATTTTTATCATTGGCTCCTCAAATTCCCATTAAAACTGAAATTCATACTTATCCTTTAGCGGAAGTCAATCAGGCGCTTGATGATCTGCGGCATGGACGTTTTACCGGAGCAGCGGTCATTACCATTTGAGAACCCGTCATTACAAAGCAAACCTGAGTATGCCCCAAGGTAAACTAAAATGACTTCTAACAAGTATTCTGAATACATCCTTGGTATTAAAATCCCTAGAGAGATATAATTGTTTTTTAATAAAAAAATCAGGAATGGCATGTTAACGGATTATGGCAATTTAGTTTGCTACAAGCAAACCCCTATAGACAGTCACGGCAAACTCAAGTTTTTTCTTGAAAAACATAGTACTAAAGAAGGTACCTGGGGATGTTTACATCTTCATGAGGGAGAAATTGATTTTATTTTCCTGAATGGCCGCGGCGAAGAACTTTCTCGTGTCCGAGTCGATAAAAAGAATCCTCAATTGCTTATTCCCCCTGCGGCATGGCATAAAATCATACCTATTAGTGAGAATTTTCATGCCCTGCTTGAATTCTATTGTAAGCCCAATCGCTATTTTAATAAAAAATATGGTTTAGGGCTTGTTCATAGCGATCTACAATATATTTATCATACTTATTTGCATCATCAAGATAAAATTACTGCTCTTGATATAGGATGCGGCTCGGGTAGAAATCTTCTGTTTCTTGCTTTAGAGGGTAATCCAATAACCGGCATCGATATCAATGAGTCGGCCATACAGCAAATTTCCGAGATCACTCAAAAAGAAAACCTGCCTAATGTTCAAGTAAATGCACATGATCTGCATCAACCATTAAACCTCAAAAAAGAAAGCTATAATTTTGTGTTTTCCACAGTGAGTTTGCAATTCTTAAAAGCGGAGCGTATTCCATCTTTGTTACATGAGTTACAGCAGGCAACAACCATTAAGGGACTTCATTTTTTAGTATTTCCGATAAGATCAGAGCACTACACCTTACCAGCCTCCTTTACTTTTTTACCAGAGCAAGAGGAACTGTACCATTTTTATCAGGACAGCGGTTGGTCAATCCTTGAATATAAAGAAACAGCAGGACTACTCCATAAACTGGATGAGTTCGGCAAACCTCTTCAAGGATTATTTGGACATTTACTGGCTCAGAAAATCATGTAACTCGTGCTTCACATGCTAAGGAGGTAGTAGATAATGGCTCATTCCGAGATTGCTATTTGCCGGGTTTATACCCCACCTTCTCATAAAGAGGGAATTTGGATCCTGGTAGACCGGTTATGGCCACGAGGTATTAAAAAAGAGAGCATTGCCTTAGATCTGTGGTTAAAGGAAATTGCTCCCAGTCCTGCATTGCGCAAATGGTTTAATCACGATCCGGATAAATGGCTTGATTTTGCCACACGTTATGTACAGGAACTACAAGACAAGCAGGAATTATTGGGACAAATCCGGGAAAAAGCAAAACAGGCTCCAGTCACTTTATTTTATGGCGCAAAAGATACTCAACATAATCATGCCCTGGTTCTTCAGAAGACCTTAAAGTCATGGCCGGATCTGCCTGAATTTAAGTGAAATCAATCTACTCGTACTCTTAGCGAACTTCCTGTGAACCAGGTGATCATGGCCCTGTGTTTACTACGCGCAATATTGAACCTCTTGATGTCCATCACTAAGAACGTTATTTTCTTGTTCCCGGGCGTATAGCGCTCCGGGATATCCAATTTGGCCTTTTGTATTAATGATCATGTTAAGCAGTCAAGTTTGCTAGCTTAAGTTAAATTGAGCTAAAGGAGAGTAGCTGTTTTTTCCGTTGCCAGGTTTGCTTTCTATTAGAAAAAACTCATCAATAACTACTGGTGGAATAATGGGTACCTTTATTTGAGGCAATAACGTGTGTTGCGGGCAGTGCTGAATTAAGCGTCCTATCGACATATGCCCTCGATAAGGGCGCGATTCAACGGTGTAATTTAAAGTACTTATCGCCTGACCAATGGTGTCTGACAGCGCTTTTAATAGATCTTGTGGCCCAACGGATAAAGAAAGAATTTTAGGATGACTCGGCCCTGGAAACCACTCTAATTGATTAAATTCTAATTGAAATACGCTCTTATTTTTTAATTCAGACTGAACTTGTTTAATTAATGGATTTACATCTTCTGGCCGTAGCTTTTCTAAAAACTGCAACGTGATATGTAAGTTTTCAGTATTAACCCACTTGATGGAGTGTTGTGGAGCAGATTGCTTTAATGTCTTTAAAATGTTCTCTAGAAAATCATGCATTGATTTGGGCGGCATAATTGCGAAAAAAGCACGTATCGTATTCATCATTAATACCTGTTCGAAACAACAGCTAAAGTAGTCTTGGAAATAACCCAAGAGCCCTTACGTCAGCTGTCAGACCAACTTTGCTGCCATTATAATATTATAGGGAATAATTGATATTCCTGGCCGTATCTTTTATTTTTTTAACGTACTCTTCTGAATTGTCCTGGAGGCATTCCTTTTCCGCGCCATCCCGTTTTATTACCTTTATGCCAGCCGCGTGGAGTGCCATGATGCCATCTTTTATAATGATAGCCTTTCTGATGATAGCCTCCCCCTTTATGATAACCGTGATGATACCCCCCTGCGGGTCGGGCAAATGCACTAGATCCTATCCCCAAAAAAAGTAATAAAGAACATAAAATAGTCACTATTTTTTTCATAAAATATCCTTATTTATTATTTAAAAATAACATAATACTCTCTAAGATTAGCACTTTTTTAAACATACACTCTTTTTTTTTACCACAAAGAAAAGATAGATTGAGCCATCAAGTAAACGGATAATTGTAGGTTGGGCCTTGGCCCAACAAAGGGTTTGGAGTCAAGCTGAGCTTCAATGTTGGGCCATGGGCCAATCTACTTAAACCGTATTACCTGAACTTATTAACTGACAAAACACATTGAGCGCTGCTACTTGCTGTATATTATTTACCTTGGTATCAAGTAAGGCAGGACTGTAAACTACAATGGCCATACATTGGGCTCGTGAGATAGCCACATTGATACGATTTTTGTCAAACAAAAAATTTATTCCACGCGGAGATTCATTAGCACTGCTCGCACACATACTTAAAAAAACTATTGGTGCTTCTTGTCCCTGAAATTTATCCACGCTACCTACTTTAGCCTGTTCACCCAACGCGGCTTTTAATTTATTGACTTGATGATTGTATGGTGCGACAAAGAGCACGTCCTCCCAGCCAATTAACCGTTGCGTGCCATCTTTTGCTCTAAAGCTTCGCCCTAATAACTCTTGGGTCAGAGAGCGAATTTGCTCCACTTCTTCATCGCTGGCCTGAGTGTTTCCTTCGTGCAGGACCGGTATGGCAATAATTCCAGCCTCTTTATTTAACAGACCTTGATAACCCTCAGGAGCGCGGATGGATTGACGATCATTTTCAGGAACCGTTTCCAGTTTCCCCTCATAAATGGCCTCGCTAATAAACTGATTCACTGCTGAATGCATACGATAAGTGGTACCCAGAAAAACACCCATAAAATCAGGAATAGTGGGTGTAACATGCAGCAAATAATCAAGAATAGATAAACCACTGTCTTCAGGATGACTGCCTTGAGAAGGTTGTCCCAGCTGCATTTGATCGCCCATTAAAATGATATTACGGGTTGCTCTGCTCATAGCAATCAAATTCGCGACACTTACTTGACCGGCTTCATCAATAAAAAGATAGTCAAAGGTGTTTTCAAGTTCCGCAGAAGCAAAACCCCAGGCAGTTGTTCCTATAACGCAGGCTGGTTGAATAAAATCAAAGATATTTTTATTTTCCAATACGGCTACATGCAATCTATCAATCGCAGAATCCGTATTACGGGTACAGGCAAAATAACCTGTTATTCCTTCTTTTTGACAATACTCAGCAGTACTAATTAATAAATTATTGATGGCTTTATGACTATTAGATGTTATCCCTATTTTTTTCCCTTTTTTAAGCAGTTCTGCAATCAGATGTTTTCCGGTATATGTTTTACCGGCTCCCGGCGGCCCCTGAATGGTGAGGTAACTGTTATTCAAATTCAGAACCGCATGGATAATTTCCTGTAATCGCTGTTTTGGCTCATGACTTGGGGCTATGGGTTGGCCGGCAAGATGCTCCTTTATTCGGGGAATAGCTTTACTTAAAAAATCCACTATTGCGGTTTCATTTAACATTCCTTTTTCAAAAGCTTCTGCCTGTTTGGCAATCGCTTCTGGAATGGGTTTGGGATCTACGAACTCATAAGGAATCAGGGTAATCGATTCATCCGGTTCATTTTTTGCTTGCAAGGCAATTAATCCATGTTCCAGATCACTACCTTGGGCATGATAAGTGACTTTAATATTTCTTCCATCCTCCGCTTCCTTACCTAAAATAAAGTACTCTTTTGCATTCCCCTTAAACTCCTGATCGGGATCAAAGGCATACTCATAAACAAGATTACGTGCTTTGGGGGTTGGTTTATAGGGCGCTTTATCCGTACGCCGACAATAAGCCAAGCAATCAATATCATCAAGTAACTCCTCCTCGCTTAGTCCCAAACGATCGAACATACGCCAAAATACTGGCTTTGCTTCACGCCGATGAAATTCAATAGACCAGGCAAAAACCGCATTCATTTTGATGAGGAGTTCATTACCCTCGCTTCTAAACTGCTCCGCTTTCGCTAACAATCTATCGCGAAGTTTAATGCGCTCTTCCCGTTCCTCCTTAACTTCGGGCTCAATGACTTCAGTTTTACCAAGGTATGCGATCGCCTGTTCTTCCTGCCTTTCTCTTAACCAAACCACCAATTCCTGAGTTGAATTACAATCATCGATATTATAATCACGAATATTTTTTAATATTTTGGATGTTTGCCAGGTATCCCCATCAGGATGTTCTCGCCAGCGTTCATAAACAACGACAGAATCCCCCCCTGACCCCACCTCTGTATCTCGCTTATTGCGATATAAATGCTCCACGTTTTTAATGGAATACCTCGGTTCTCCAATGAGCAGCGAACCCTTTACAATCTTATATAAATCAATAAAAACTTCGTTACGCAGTAACTGATCCACTTCATACTCACAAATTCCGTATCTACCCATCAATTTACGACAAGCAGAAATTTCATAGCTTGCATAATGATAAATATGCATTGCTGGCTCCTGTTGCCAGCGGCTATAAGCCCATTCTATAAAAGCCTTAAAACTCTCCTTTTCCTGCTCCTGATGGTGAGCCCAAAAATCCTTATATCGACGTTTCCCATGTTCATCAAAATAGGTAACGCCCCACAAATATTCCAAACCCCCTTCTTCCAGGGGAAAACCTTCTATATCAAAAAAGATATCGTGTGATGATGGCGGAGGAAGCAAAGCCAGACCCAGTTTTTTTCCCATCTCATGCGGGATTAATTGATAGACAGGGACCTCTTTGCCTACACTTTCCTGTTGCATTTTGGCTTGAGCTTTCAACCGTTTCAATACTTCAGGCTTTAGTCCTCTGATCAGCTTACTATCCGCATTAACTAGCGCAGTCATGCTGGTAATGCCCGCTTTGTTCAATTTCTTAATCTGACTTGTTGTGATAGTAGCTACTTGAATCAGATGATCCGCCGTTTTCAATAATTCTTCTGCGTAATGACTCCATCTTCCCCAACTTTTAGATGAGGCTGGATCAGGGCACTTTGTTGGAGTAAAGCTCTGATGGGTTTCTAAAAACTGATGTTTCAAGTTACGATAAAAATAATAGTATTCATCTGTTCTGAATCGTTTTCTTTCATTATTGCCCAGAATAACCGTAATGTATTCAGGTCGCTTTCCTTGAATTACTTCAAGCATTTCTGCATAACAACATAATTGGATTAAAAAATAAGGCTTCACTGATTTAGCAAGCTTGCTATCCCATACTTCATAGTAATAATCGCCAAAGCGGCTTGCTCCCTCCACTTTAATTAGAAAATCTGCGTATCCCCGAAATGGCGACAATTCCAGACTGGCCTGATAAATAACATCCACACCATTTTTCATGGCCGCAATGGTTGCTTCCAAAGGATCTGATTGTTTTTTAAGATTAACCAGGGATAGGCCCTGTTCTGTAAAAGCAGCTAATACCGCTGATTCATGTTGATGCCCCATGCTTTGTAGTACATCCATTAACTCATCATTCTTATCTGGCATGGGTAACTCATGAGGACATGTCAGAGCCAAATGTTCCATCCATGAAGCAAAAGGACTGTCCATAAACTGAGTTAAGTCTGAGGGAGAAAACACTGGCTGACTGGATTCAAGATACATTTTAATTATTTATCCTTATACGTTTTAATAATTTTAAATACAGCTAACTCAGAGGATCCGCGTGTCCGGAAAAATTAAAGTGATCTTTCGCCTGTTCAAGATGACGTTTCCGGGTTATCAGTGAGTATTAAATATTAGGTAACGTCTTGATTTTTTTCCTCAAAAGCGGGAAGTTTTGACCAGTCGGGATAAGTTAACTCCCACAGCCGGTAAATTTTTCCATCCTTATATTCAGCGATTAAAATAACCTCAATCCTTTTGGGAGACTCATTAGGTCGGCTCGTGGTAATGAATACGCGCCCCGCTAATTTTTCACCTTGTTCGAGAAATGTCTCATCATCATATTCAATTTGATATTGAAGTTCTGTAGCGTAATATTTTTGATGGGACGTTAAAAAATCATCGTAATTGGTGACCAGATCATTAGTATATAAAAGGAATTCTTTATGATAGTAGTCTGGTATCAAGGACGCGTTTTTGGGGAGAACCATTTCGCTGAACATTTCTTTAAGTTTTTCTATATACATACCTTTAACCTGTTACTTGATATTGATGAATGAAAATAATACTATCTCCTACCAATAGCAACATCTTCCCAGTAAGCAACGCGAAATTCCATGCCTTTATTCCATCAATTGTATTTAAGAGAAATTTGCCGGCAAGATGAAGAATGCTTCATTCAAACGATGAAGAAAAGCCATGACTTTCATCAACCGTTCACCACTCCGCCGCAAACGAAGGAAGCATTTCATGCCTATTTTCTAAGATCGCAACAAGAGAATCAAAAAGGTTATTTAGTGGTCAATGAGAAGAATCATATTGTGGGCGTATTTAACATTAACGAAATGGTTCGTGGATTTTTTCAAAGCGGGTATCTTGGTTATTATGCCTCGGTGGATTATGCAGGCAAAGGTTTAATGAGCCAGGGACTTAAGCTGGTTTTGAAAGCGATTTTTACCGAATTAAAATTGCATCGCATTGAAGCAAATATTCAGCCAAACAATGCACCCTCTATTCAATTAGTGACCCGAAATGGTTTTATCAAAGAGGGTTTTTCACCACGATATTTAAAGATAAACGGAATCTGGAGCGACCATCTTCGTTACGCTCTAACCTATGAAGATTGGGTAAACACCCAGGTCTATTCGCCACTGGATTGTTTACGACAACGATAAACTACTTCTCCAGTACTAATTTCTACAATTTCTCCCTCAGCACCTGATTTTTCTAGCTCACACTGCCCAATTAAAAATACTTGCAAATCGCTAATACTGTCTCCAGTAGTTTGGGAAATAACCTCACCTCCTATTTTAATTCTTGCTTCATAGGTGTGTTGTTCCGCGGCTGTGTTCATAGTTTAAGCCTTGTATGGTATCTTATATTTTAATTATAGCTTAGGCTTAAAAAAGTATATTTCTGCCATACTAAAAATTTCAAAAAAGAATAAATTGAATTTAAGAACAATCGGCTTCATGATGAGCGATCGTGAGTAGTTATGCTATGAAGTACTAATTATACGTTGAGTTTTGTGATGCATGAATTATGGTTATGTAAGAGTATTCTCGAAATTATTAAGCAGAATGCAGTTGAAAAAAACGGGACGTGTGTAAAAAAAATAGTTTTAGAGATTGGCCAATTAACGGCAATCGACAAAGACTCTTTAATTTTTAGCTTTAATGTGAGTGCCAAGGGAACTTTGGCTGAAAATGCCGAACTCAACATTATTGATATCCCTGGAAAAGCACTGTGCGAATCGTGCCAAAAAATGGTTCCTTTGCGACAATATTATGAGGAGTGTCCCGCATGCGGCAGTCATTCGTTAAAAGTCACTCAGGGTGAAGAGTTACGGGTTAAATCAATGGTGATGGAATAATGTGTGGAATATGCGGCTGTTCTGAAATGAATATGACTCATGAACATGAACATGAACATCAACATCAACATCAACATCAACATCACTCCCATAATGAGCATTTAATTCACGTGGAACAAAATATTTTAGCCAAGAATCAGCAATTGGCTCTACAAAATAAAAACTATTTAGCCAATAAACATATTTTGGCCCTAAATATCATGTCGAGTCCCGGCTCGGGTAAAACCACTCTATTGGCAAAAACAATTTCCGATTTAAAAAATGAACTGGATATAGCTGTGGTGGTTGGTGATCAACAAACAAATTACGATGCAGAGTTGATTCAATCAAGTGGCGGTCATGCCGTACAAATAAACACGGGAAAGACCTGTCATTTAGATGCTCATATGGTTGGGCATGCATTAAAAGAGTTATCTTTAAAAGAAAAATCACTCTTGTTTATTGAAAATGTAGGTAATCTTGTCTGTCCTGCATTATTTGATTTAGGCGAACAATATAAAGTGGTTATCCTTTCCGTTACCGAAGGGGACAACAAACCACTTAAATACCCCGATATGTTTCGTTGCGCTGACTTAATGCTGGTTACCAAAATGGATTTACTCCCTTATGTTCCTTTCAATCTGACTCAATGTATAGACTATGCGCGCCAGATTAAACCCCAAATTGAAATTTTGCCTCTTTCGACAGTTAACGAGGATGGTTTGACTAACTGGTATGAATGGCTGAAACACAAGCTTGTCTGAAATGAAATGTGAACGATTACAGCTTCTAATCCAGGGTCAAGTTCAAGGAGTAGGCTTTAGACCCTGTGTTTATCGAGTGGCAACGCAGTTGCACTTAAGTGGATGGGTACAAAATAATGCTTCAGGGGTTTTAATTGAAATCCAAGGGATCTTGGCTTGTGACTTCGTCACTCATTTAACCGCAAATTTACCGCCGCTGGCCAAAGTGAATCACCTTCAACTAAAGTCTATTCCATTAAAAATAAATGAAGCCCTGTTTGAAATCATTGAAAGTGAACAAGGCAAGGCGAATACCATCATCGCTCCTGATACCAGTATCTGTTCTGAATGTTTGCAGGAACTCTTTGAGCCTCAAAGTCGCTATTTCCGTTATCCTTTTTTAAACTGCACCCACTGTGGCCCCAGATTTTCTATCGCTCAAACCCTTCCATATGATCGTTGCCATACCTCAATGGAGCCATTTCCTCTTTGCCAGGATTGTAAAGCAGATTATATTAACCCTGATAATCGACGCTATCACGCCCAGCCTACAGCCTGCGTCCATTGCGGCCCTCAGCTTTCATTGTCCGTTGAGGAAATCGCCCAACACATTTTGCAAGGCAGACTCATCGCCATCAAAGGATTGGGAGGCTATCAAATTATTTGTGATGCGCGAAACGAGCATGCCTTATCAACACTGCGAGAAAGAAAAAACCGTAAAACAAAACCATTGGCTTTGATGGTCGCTAATGTTGAAAGTGCAGAACGAATTGTTGAAATCAGTGAGCAGGCTCGAATCTTATTAGAAAGTGCTGCCCGTCCCATAGTGTTGCTCCGCAAAAAAGAAGAATCATTACCTGATGCAATAGCCCCTGGTTTAAACCATCTGGGCATCATGCTTCCCTACACCCCATTACATTATTTACTCTTTAATGCCTTTGCAGGAAATACGAAAGGTTGTGATTGGTTAAATGAATTTCAAGCCATGACATTAGTGGTGACCAGCGCCAATCCAGGCGGTGATCCACTGGTTATTGATGACCATCAAGCAGAGGGTGAGCTTCATACCCTAGTCGATAAAATTGTTTCCTATAATCGTCAAATTATTACCCGTGAAGATGATTCTGTCCTGCGTATTATTAATGATGCGCCGATGTTTATTCGGCGATCTCGGGGCTTTGTCCCTACGCCAATTCAGCTGCCTTGCGCGATTCCACCAACCTTGGCAGTGGGCGGGCATCTTAAAAATACCTTTTGTATTACCCGAGATGATGAAGCGTTTGTTTCCCAGCATATTGGTAGTTTAACTAATAAAGCGACCATTGATTTCTTCCATGAATCATTAAATCATTTATTAAATTTTCTCGACGTAAGGCCAGAACGAATTGGCCATGATTTACATCCTGATTTTTATACTACTCGCTTGGCCCAACATTACGGTATCCCTGCTTTTGCCATCCAGCATCATCATGCTCATTTGGCTTCTGTTGCAGCAGAGCACGGTATTCAACATCCTGTTTTAGGATTGGTGCTTGATGGATATGGATATGGTTTACAGGGAGAAGCCCGGGGCGGAGAACTTTTGTTATTAGAAAATGCCACATTTGAACAGCTTGGGTCTTTTTACCCTCTGTTGCAGCCCGGGGGAGAAATCGTCTCACGTGAGCCGTGGCGGATGGCAGCAAGCATTTTGCATTGTTTAGGCCGGGGTAGCGAAATCAGTACACGATTTTCAAACTGCACTCAATCCCAGGCCATTTCCTCTCTCCTTGATAAAAAAATAAACAGCCCCGGCACCACCAGTTGTGGCCGTGTATTTGATGCTGCAAGTGCTCTATTAGGGATTCAACTGATGTCACGGTATGAAGGGCACACGGCGATGCGCTTAGAAAGTCTGGTTACTCAATTGCAAATGGTACCCAATGGATGGAACATAACAGACAATCACTTTAGCATGTTGCCCACCTTGGCTTTGCTATCAGACCTGGACGATCCTGTTGCAGGAGCCAATCTTTTTCATGGAACCCTCATTGCCGGTCTAGCCGCCTGGATTAAAGGAATGTGTCGAGAAAAAGGGATAGATATGGTAGTATTAAGTGGCGGTTGTTTCTTGAATCAAATACTGGCAGAAGGATTAACCAAGGCCTTAAATGAATTGGGTATCCACTCTTTATTACCGCGTGCCCTGCCACCCAATGATGGGGGAATTTCCCTTGGGCAGGCGTGGATTACCGGAACAAGTATTCTACAAGGATAGTCTATGTGTTTAGCTATGCCTGCACAAATCACCCAAATTCTTGACAATGCCCGAGCCATAATCAATTTAGGCGGCATTACCAAAGAAATCTCACTTGCATTATTAGACGAAGTCGCTGAAGGTGATTATGTCATTATTCATGTAGGATATGCTTTAACACGGTTAGATGAACAAGAGGCCAAAAAAACCTTAAGTTTATTTGCCCAAATGTTACAGGATGCCCCAGAATGAAATACATAGAAGACTTTCGCAACGGAGCTTATGCAAAAGTACTTGCTCAGGAAATTGCAGCCCAGGTTGATACCAAGCGGCACTATCAATTTATGGAGTTTTGCGGCGGGCATACCCATGCTATCCATCGCTATGGGATTCCAAGCTTACTTCCCGACAATGTAGAAATGATCCATGGCCCCGGATGCCCTGTATGTGTCCTGCCTATGGCAAGGACAGATAAAGCCATTGCCCTGGCCTCTATGCCGCAGGTTATTCTTTGTAGTTATGCGGATATGCTTCGGGTACCTGGAACCGGGCAAAAAAGTCTATTGCATGCCAAGGCATCCGGTGCTGATGTTCGAATGATTTACTCTGCGGATGATGCTCTAAACATTGCGCAGGAAAATCCGCAAAAAGAAGTTGTTTTTTTTGCTATTGGCTTTGAAACAACCACCCCACCAACCGCTTTTGTGATCAAACAAGCCAGGAAATTAAAACTCACTAACTTTAGTGTTTTTTGTAATCATGTTTTAACTCCTGTCGCAATGGACAGCTTACTGCAATCGAATGAAGTCACTTTAGACGGATTCGTTGGCCCTGCTCATGTCAGCATTGTCATTGGGAGCAAACCCTATGAAACGGTGTGTAAAAAATATCAAAAACCCATTGTGATTTCAGGTTTTGAACCTTTAGATCTGTTACATTCTATTTTGATGTTAATTCAACAAATCAATGAAAACCGGTGTGAGGTGGAAATTCAATACACCCGCGCGGTCAATCGTTTGGGGAATGTGATGTCACAACAAATCATGGCCGAAGTTCTGGAGGTACGCGATCAATTTGAATGGCGTGGTTTAGGCTATATTCCTCAAAGTGCTTTAAAAATAAAAACAGAGTATGCTGAATTTGATGCAGAACAACGCTTTGAATTACCTGATTTTGGCGCCCAGGAACACAAACAATGTCTATGCGGTGACGTGCTTCGTGGCGTAAAAAAACCCAAGGAGTGTAAGTTATTCTCCACAGTATGCGTTCCCGAAAATCCTTTAGGCTCCTGTATGGTTTCCTCTGAGGGTGCATGTGCTGCCGTGTATGCTTATGGACGGGTGAACACATGACAGAAGTCGTAATGAATAACAAATTAAAAGGGCCAAAACTGAATTTTAAAGAAGGATTAATTAATTTAAGTCATGGTAGCGGCGGGCGGGTTATGGCTCAATTGATTGATCAATTATTTTTAGCGGCCTTTGATAATGAATGGCTGGCCCAAAAAAACGATCAGGCCTGTTTTTCTGTATCATCAGGTCGTATGGTTATGGCAACCGATGCTCATGTGATCTCCCCCTTATTTTTTCCCGGTGGTGATATTGGCTCTTTGTCTGTCCATGGAACAGTTAATGATATAGCCATGTCTGGCGCAAAACCATTGTACCTGTCAGCCAGCTTTATTTTGGAGGAAGGATTCCCTCTTGCAGATTTGCAAAAAATTGTGACATCGATGGCTCAGGCCGCACAACAGGCCAATGTCGCAATCATCACGGGTGATACCAAAGTAGTCGAGCGTGGCAAAGGAGATGGAGTGTTTATCACCACGACTGGTGTTGGAATAGTACCTGAAGGAATTCATATTTCAGGTAATAGAGCACAACCAGGTGATCGGGTGATTGTAAGCGGATATATCGGCGATCACGGGATTGCTATTATGGCTCATCGCAATAATTTACAATTTCAAACCACCCTCCAATCGGATACAGCCTCATTGCACGATCTGGTGTCCTGTATGATAAATTCTGTACCCGCTATTCACTGTTTGCGTGATCCTACTCGTGGAGGTCTTGCAACAACATTAAATGAATTAGCTCTACAGTCTAAGGTTGGAATGATGATTAATGAACGTAACATTCCTATTCGTACCGAAGTCGCCAGTGCCTGTGAATTGTTAGGACTTGATGCTTTATACGTGGCTAATGAAGGAAAGTTAATTGCCATTTGCCCTCCCCATGACACAGACCGATTGTTAGCGGTTATGCGTGCTCATCCTCTTGGACTACATGCCGAGATTATTGGTGAGGTAATTGAAGATTCGCATCATTTTGTTCAACTGAAAACAAAGTTAGGTGGAATGAGGATTATCGATTGGTTGGCAGGAGAGCAATTGCCAAGAATTTGTTAAAGGATAACTGGAATCGTGGATAAACCAAACTATTTTTTACCGCACAAGCGATTACAAAATCTGCTTGATGCCTTGCATGGCGCAGGATTTTCCTGTATTGGGCCGCAAGTACGTGACGGAGCTATTGTTTATGATGTGCTTCATCATGCAGAACAATTGCCCTGGGGCATCCGTGATCACCAAGCGCCAGGAAGCTATCAATTAGAACATATCCCTGAGCGCAAAGCATTCGCTTTTGCAAATGGCCCTCAGGCAATAAAACCCATTTTATTTAAACCGCAGGAAACGGTATGGAACGTTATTCGAAATAGCGAAGGGAAATTAGTCTTTCAACCGCATCAGCCCAGTGAAATACCCGTCGCTATTATTGGCGCACGCTCTTGTGATTTAGCTGCAATGAGTATTCAGGATAAAGTGTTTATTGAGAATAACCATCCTGATCCGCGTTATAAGAATCGTCGTGAACATCTGTTTGTTGTTGCCGTGAATTGTACTTATTCTTCAGAAAATTGTTTCTGTGTTTCAGCAGGAACAGGTCCTGCAGTGAGCCATCCTTTTGATATTCTGATGACTGAAATTGATGATGGGTTTGTAATCAAAACAGGCAACGAGCGAGGCCAGGCAATTGTTAGTCCTTTAAATTTATCTGAAGCAAAAACGACTCAATGTAAGAATGCAACAAACCAGGTTGCTCAAGCAGGAGCTATGCAAAGCAAACGGATACCTTTAGATAATCAACGTGCTTTGCGGGATTTATTATTTGCTAATTTAAATCACGCCCGCTGGGAAGATGTGGCAGAACGATGTTTATCCTGCGGCAATTGCACCTCAGTATGTCCTACCTGTTTTTGTCATAGTGAAGTAGAAAAACCAAGTTTAGATGGTGCAAGTAGTGAGCATCAGCGGGAATGGGATTCTTGCTTTACTACCGGTCATAGTTATTTAAACGGAACCGTAGTTCGTGACGACACACGCAAACAATACCGCCAATGGTTGACTCATAAAGTAGGCAGCTGGTTTGATCAATTTGGTACCAGTGGTTGTGTTGGGTGCGGACGCTGCACCACCTGGTGTCCCGTCGGAATTGATATTACCGAAGAGTTAGCGGCTATTTCAGGTGAATCGAATGTGAGGATAAAATAGCGTGTTTCAACCCAATTTTGACCCCTACCTTCCCCTTGAGGCTGAAATTGCAGAGCGAGTTCAAGAGTCTGCTACAATTTTCACCCTCCATCTGCGTTTTATTGAGCCTGAGCACCATGAACGGTTTATCTTTTATCCAGGCCAATTTAATATGCTTTATCTTTATGGAGTTGGGGAAGTAGCTATCTCCATAGTTTCGGATCCTGAAAAAAAGAATATTCTCAGTCATACCATTCGCGCTATTGGCCGAGTGACCAAAGCATTACAAAGACTACAACCCGGAGATAGAATTGGAATTCGTGGGCCTTATGGTCGAGGATGGCCACTTGAACAGGCAAAAGGAAAAGATGTGGTTGTAGTCACCGGTGGACTGGGTTGTGCTCCATCCGTTTCTATCATTAACTATATTCTAGAAAGAAGATCTCAATATGGCAATTTAAGCATTCTGCAAGGGGTGAAACACAGCGAGGATTTTATTTTTAAAAAACAGTACGCACTATGGAAAAAATCACCTCATACTGAAATTCACATTGCAGCAGATCAAGCAGGCCCCAAATGGCCATGGAGTGTGGGTTATGTCACGGACATGATTGATAAAATCAAGCTGAATCCGGCAAATACCGTTGTGATGATGTGCGGCCCTGAAATGATGATGAATACTGCAATTAAGGTGTTCAGTAAGAAAGGAGTTTCTGAAGATCATCTTTATCTAAGCATGGAACGAAATATGGAGTGCGGCATAGGACAATGCGGTCATTGCCAGTATGGTGGATTTTTTATTTGTAAGGATGGTCCTGTATTTGCATACTCAGAAATTAAAGAATTATTTCATGAACCAGGATTCTAATGACCATGAAGCCACGCTTGGCCGTTCATAAATTTACCTCTTGCGATGGATGCCAATTGGCATTTTTAAATGCAGGTGAAGCTTTGCTTACCTTATCGGATCTGGTTGAGATGGTCCATTTTGCTGAAGCCGGCTCAATAGACCTTGAAGCCCAGGTAGACATCGCCTTTGTTGAAGGCAGTATCTCAACCCCCGATGAAGAAGTGCGCATCAAAAAAATTCGCGAAAACAGCAAATACATTATTACTATAGGTTCTTGCGCTACCTCAGGGGGGATTCAGGCGTTACGTAATGTCGCTGATTCCAAAGAGTGGGTAGCCGATGTTTATGCCTCACCAGACTATATCAAAAGCTTAAGCACCTCAACGGCCATTTCTCATCATGTAAAAGTCGATTGGGAGTTGTGGGGATGCCCGGTTAACGGTAATCAAGTATTAGAGGCCATTCGTTTTTTATTATCGAATGCAACCCCACGCATCAAACGAGATTCTGAGTGTATGGAATGCAAGCGCAAAGGGAACGTTTGTGTATTGGTAACCAAAAAACAACCCTGTATGGGGCCTGTAACTCAAACCGGCTGCGGTTCTCTTTGCCCCTCAGTAGGACGTGGCTGTTATGCGTGTTATGGTCCTAAAGAAAATCCGAATAGCCAATCTTTGGGGCATTGGTTTGAACAGCTTGGATTAACCCAGGAAGCCATTGCCCAAAAATTCTTGCATATTAATAATCAAGCACCTGCTTTTAATAAAGCAGGAAACTATTTTAAGGGAATTAAAATCAGTAATGAGTAAAAATGTCTCCATTAATGTCCCCATTTTGGCGCGTGTAGAAGGTGAAGGTGCTCTTGAACTTCATATTCGTGACCGCAAAATTAAAACTTTAAAATTAAAAATTTATGAACCACCGAGATTGTTTGAAAAATTTTTGGAAGGCCGGAGTTACACCGATGTTTTAGATTTTGTGGCACGCATCTGCGGCATTTGTCCCGTTGCCTATCAAATGAGTGCTACCCAGGCCGTTGAACATTGTTTTGGCATTCAACCAAGCCCTTGGGTACGAACCATGCGCCGCCTTTTTTATTGCGGTGAATGGCTGGAAAGTCATAGCATGCACATTCATTTTTTAGCCCTACCCGATTTTTTAGGCTTTCAATCCGTACCAGAAATGGCAAAAGACTATCCGGATGAGGTACGACGCGGAATGCGTCTGCAAGCTTTCGGCAATGATCTGATTAAATTACTTGGAGGCCGCTCTGTTCATCCGGTAGGAGCTTGTGTTGGCGGCTTTTATAAAGCGCCCAATTATTCTGATATCCATAGATTATTAGACCAAGCAAAAAACCTGATTGAAGATTGTGAGGCATTAATTGGCTGGGTTTCAGGCCTTTCATTGCCTGATAATTCCCACGAGTTTACCAGTGTTTCCCTTTATCATCCCACAGAATACCCCCTAAATGAGGGTAGATTAGTATCAGATCGGGGATTAAATATTAGTATTGATGAATTTGATGCCTGTTTTAAAGAAAATCAAGTTCCATACTCTAATGCTTTGCACTGTTTGTTACAGAATAAACCCTACTTAGTAGGGCCACTTGCTCGTGTCAATAATTGTTTTGGCCATCTGCCAACACCAATCCATCTTCTTTTACAAAGTTTAAATATTAACTTTCCTTCCTCAAATATGTACTTCAGTATCATTGCCCGAGCTGTAGAAATTTATTATTGTGTTTTAGAGTCCATCCGGATTTTAGAGCAGTATAAAATCCCTGATATGTCTTATCCAGAAATCACACCACAAGCAGGGATAGGTTTTGGCTGCACAGAAGCACCAAGAGGCATGTTGTGGCAGCGTTATGAATTGGATGAAAATGGACAGGTGACCTCTGCGCGCATCGTACCACCCACCAGTCAAAATCAAGCCCGAATTGAAGAGGATTTGCGAATTTCTTTAAGTCAATTTGGTTTAGATAAAGAGGAGGATTCCCTACGCCTCTATAGTGAGATGATCATACGTAATTATGATCCTTGTATTTCTTGTTCAACCCATTTTTTAAATATAAAAGTGAATCGAAAGTGAATCGTATCAAAGTATTGGGCATTGGCTCACCTTTTGGAGATGATCAAGCGGGCTGGAAGGTAGCAGAAGCATTAAAACAGCACCTCGCTATGCATCCCAACATCACTCAAGAGGTGAGTATAGAAAGTCATGATCGCCCTGGAGTTCGACTCATTGAGTTGATGCGTGGCGCCAGTACTGTTTTTATTATTGATGCAGTAAAATCCGGGAGTGAATCAGGAACCATTCATCGTTTTAAGGATAATGATATTTTTAAATCAGAAAATAGATTATCAACTCATGACATGGGGGTTGCACAAGCACTGCAATTGGGCAGCGCTCTTAATGACTTGCCAGACAATATAATATTGTATGGAATAGAAATTGATCTTATTGTCTTTGAATCCACTCTTTCTCATCCCATAGTCAAGGCAATTGAACAGGTAGCTATTCAATTAAAAAATGAAATTATCAGGACTTTCAATCACTTTTAAGACATAGGGTAAGCGCTCGGCCAATTACCCCTACCCCGCGCCATCTAACTAAGCGCTTATTTCTTCTCTAAATAAGAAGGAGTGTATCGATGACTCGTGAGACCCATATTGGGACGAAATAATTGAACGATATAAAGTAAGCGGTCTAACCCAAGTGAAATTCTGTAAGTGCAATGACGTATTGCTGAATCCCTTTCTTTATCGGTTGCATAAAAAGAACGGTATTCAAGCACCGCGCGGAACAAGGCATCTTATCGAGAGTAAAGAATAACAATGTTTCATCGTATGAATCAGCCAAATCTTCAAGGTTCCAAGGTCTTGGGCATATGTTCATATGGAAAAGACATTTCCAAAGGAGGATTTGGCTTAAAAAATGTAAAACGACTAGTACCCAAGCCTTCGTTGAGTTTTTTATGCGGAGAGGATAATGGCGAAAAATAACTTGGACATTCCTCCACAACTGAATGGCAGTAGCGTAGAATACAATCCAATATCCTGTCTCCCATGGACTTTTCCACTATTAATTCTGCATTAACCTTAGCTGCATTAGCTGCAACTTGAGGCTCATATAATTGTTGTTTAAGAGTATTATCTTCATAATATGCAAAAACAGCACATACATCATCAGCGTCTAAATACTCTACTTCTTTACCGACACCTGTTAACAATTCATTAGAAATAGGAAGTTCATACTCAGCATCTTTGCAAATAGGTGCCTCCAGGCTATTAGTTGGCTTACTTACAACAGTTCTTTCCTCATATTTTTTGTTTAAAGGATTATAATAAATTTTATTGGTAATATTATAGGAGTACGGTATGAGAAAATTTAGTCTAGCTTGATAAGATAGCCGTGTTAAATACTCAGCCACAAGCAAACTCACTTGAATACGATTATTCTCTGGCTTCAATGCCAATACTCTCTGCTTTATAAATACTTGAGCCAACTCTGAATCTTGATCCGCAGCATCAATAAGGTACCATCCAATCATTTCTGGAACATTTATCTGCCCCCAGGAGGCAAGCCACTTTTTTGTATCCATAGAACATGTGTGACGACCCATTTTTTCTAATCGTTCCTTAAGGACGGGGTTTGCTAGACTAAAATCCATTTCCCATGTTCTCTGACCTGCACAATATATGTGCGCCTTTCCAGTTGTAGGTAATAAACTACTGAGGGTGCTTGCCCCTTCACGAACAGGTGCCAAGATATGAGAAGCGTGATAAGTATAAAGGCCATCAAACACATTTTTAGGTAATAGACCCGTAGATAGTAATAATATTTGGCCGGGTTTAAGCTGATCCATACTTTTTATAACATGAGGATCGGACAAAGAAGCAATTTGCACAGTATTTGGTAGATTAAGTTGATTAATATGAGCTCGTATTAAGGCGATAGTATGCTGCACGTCAGATAATTCCGCTTGATTGAATTGATTTAAAAGAAAATCAAACTGACCATTCAGATAGTTTTCAAGAGAATGCTTTTTTTCAATTGCTATATCATAATAGCAGACAATGATAAGTGGACGATTTAATAAAGTTTTTTTTCCATGTTGCTGAGCATAGCGCGCGCCAGATATTATATTAAATAAATTTTGGGGATAATCTCTCGTTGTCCATCCATAGATTGGTAAAATATTTTTTTTGCCCCTTTTTAATTCCTTTATAAAATGTAACAGTGCCGGTTTTTGTGTTAGTAATTCGTGTCCAGCCTTATCATGTTTCAAGAATAATTCCGTCTCCATTAAATTTGTTACAGGGGTAATGAGAGCTTGATTATTTGTTAAGCTCAATTTAATCAGGGTGCTATGCTCTAAGAGTTCCAATCGAGTATCCGCAGCAGCATCACGATAATAAGGAGAGAACCAAACAAAAACTTCTGTATTTAAAAAAACTGCATGCGAATTTAAGGGAGCTCCTTTAAGTTCATACAAATCTAAACGTGTTGCTAAAGAAAGTCCCTCAATATCAAGAGAATCCAAAGCACCTGTTATTCCTAATTTACATGGCTCAATTAAACCTTGAGTACGTCGTCTGGCAAATTCATTGACAGTAGTAAACTCGGTATTGGATGGGGAATGAAAATAACTATCTTGCTCAGGTAAGTGGAGACTAAACACACGATTAACTGTATTTTTTACAGATGCAGGGTAAACTAATTGAAATACACCTTTAAATCCTTGCTTTCGTAATTCTTTCATCAAGTTTACACTTGCCGCTTGATTGCCACTATTAAATGCTTTATCCAGAAGGACACGGATGAGTGGTAGAGAAGCAATATGCTCATTCATGAAGACAACCGCTTTCTGAAAATTATTGGTATGATAAAATTGGCATGCTAATTGGTTTGGTATGGCCGCAATATCATAATAAGTGGTTGTTTCTTCGATTATTAATTTACTTTTCACGTTCTGCTCCTACCTCCATTGATCTTGCAACTTGCTCGATAACTCCTTATCAATAAATTAAAAAATTGATGATTTTCAATTTTCATAGTTAAGTAATACTTAACCCCCTTAAGGGCAAACAATATACTATGAGATCATATTTAAATCAAATGTTCGAGAGTGGTCCTTTTACATCGCAGAGACGATGACCAGGAAGTACACTATTTATTCAGTAGCCAACGTTTCCTCTGCCTGCATGAAATTGAGGTCCGGATTAATATCACCTAATTTATTGATTAATAATAAAAAATAGAGTTCACAAGGGCTGAGCTGATGCTCAGTGGATCTAAGGTCGAAGCCAAAGGAGATCATGCTACAGTTAACAAATCCATGTTATCTAAAGGTAATTATTGTTTGTTTATTTTTCATATAAACATTAAAATGGAGGTTTGACTTAAAAATTAAGCTATTAGTGTATTTAATGGGAAGTTAGGAATGCATGAGAAAACCACAAATCTATTTATCCACGGTACCAACTCCTCTGTATTAGCACAGCTAATTCATACTGAATTTACTTTGTTTTCCCCCCTTTGGATGATAGAAAAATACCAAATAGCACCCCTCGGTGGTGAGCTTACTCTGGGAGGTTTAGATACGGTAAACGCGGAATCAAGATTAGCCTTTGGAAGGTTAGTTGGAAGGCATTATTCCCTTAAGGATGTTCAAAGATATGCTTTTAGGGCAGTCTTATCCAATAAAGAACAGATGATTACACTTGCCCAAGAAAAGGTTAAGTCTGGAGTTGGAACTTTATTTTCTAATATTAATTTGATGCTAATTTATATTGCCCGGTTAAAACAGATAGGAATTGATAATTCTGAATGGATAGCTCAGGAAGAGCTTGATAATTTATACCAACAAACCCAAGCGACTTTGCAATTTTTATATTTGATCTTACTGCTTGGAAGCAAAATAAATCCTGACTATGAACTACTTGATAAACTGGATCCAATAACGAAAAAAGATACGATTGATTCTATTCATACCCATTTAACGGCTGAAAATATTTTAAAAAAAATAACCGAATCCAAAATAGATATAAAAGCAATTTATGAAAATCCAAATGTTTCTATATCAGAGCTAGAAAGGGTTGCGCATTTACTAAAATTACCAAAAACCTCAACCGTGAGAAGTAAATATAATTCTCTTAATTCGAGAAATGTCGTTTTAGATGAAACGATTATTTTTAAAATCACTCACCCTAGGAATGGTAATTCTCATTTTGGATATACCGCGACCTCTTTAGGCTACCGAATGTTGCAAAATGCTGGTGACTGTAGGATTGAATTTTTTTTAGCTGACCTTCTGGAGCAAAATGCATCGACTGATTTTTTTAAGAGGCTCCACGATTATGTTTTAGAGGAAAGCTTGGCTTTGCAAAAACGTCTCCCTATATTAGAGAGCCTTCTTTCTAAAAAATCGGTAGATATTTTTTCTAATACGATTTTTCAATCCTTCATCGACGATCCCTTTCCTATTATTTTCATCTGCGATGAAGAAACAAAATTGTCATTACATAATCCGAGCTCTATGGAGTACCGAACAGAAGAGCCTTTAAAACTTGGCAAAGATATCCTAATGATTGCAACCGACTCACTAGAGCATCAAAAGTTGATCAGAACTTATTTAGCAGATCATAAGTTAGATACAGTATCGGTCATTACCTTTGATAAATTAGCCTGTTTTGAACGCCAAGAACAGATTCATAGTATTTTCAAGCAACTTCGCCAAGAAGATTCCTATTTAATAAGGATGATGAAAAGGTATCACTTGGAAGTTAACGATTTAAAAGAAAAGCTAAATAATTATGAAGCAGCTCTAGTAGCAGAATTAGCATTTCTTCCTGCTCAGGACGAGCATCCTTTGCGCGCGGCTCGTGCCTTAGCGGCACTTAATGCGGCTACCAATCATACAGAGCTTTTAAATAAATTGGGACTTTTTACGAAAGAAGTCACAGGAGCGAAATTTTATCGTTCAACACAACTAGCCTCATCAGAGCTTAATGCCCTAATTGAAGATTTAGTTGCTACAGCTGTCATAACCGATCTTTATGCATTAATAGTCCATGTTGCTCTCATTGCAGGACTCAAACAAGTTTTAGACATAGGCTTTAGCCAGCAACGAAGCGTAGCACCTCTTCCTCGTTTAATGAAAGTTAGTCAAGCGACGGTTAGCCGATTTTTCAGACCTGAGGTAATCCCTCCCCAGGAATGTATTGAGGGTCTTGATGACCGCGCCGAAAAAACCAAAGCTCTTTAAGGAATCAGGAGCTTTGACAACATATTTCAACTGGCCTTGCCTATAGAAGATCGCTATGCTATTACTTCAAAATTTAGCATAGCTTTAATATCCCTTTACTAAATAAAGGGGATACATCATGTAATCTTTTGATTATGCTCATAGTACCTATTGTCTATAATTTGAAATCATTATAAACAGACTCAAACTCATCAATGATTAAATTGTCAGCCTCTTCCTCAGACTCATCAATGATTAACCCTTCTTCATGATCTTCAATTTCCTCACTACGTTCTGTCTGTATTCTCTTTCTCTTTAACATTTGAGTCTCTGACGAAAACAGACCATTTATAGATAATAATTCAGCTTTTCGCTTTCCTGTACTACGATATTCTATTTCGTCCTCATCTTCTTTTTCTGAAATAGGAGTCTGAACACTTACCGGAACGTCCTGTTCTGCTTCAGTGCTAGAGAATAAATCAGGTGTCGGTTGAACAGTTTGTTTAGCTAGCCCTTCCAATTTCTTAACCAGGAATTCTTTTCGCGCCGCCATTTGCTCTAGTTCTGCTTGGTAAAGAAGCGTTTTATATTCGCTCTTAAGCTCTTCGGTTATTTCCATAATTTTGCTGAAATATTTAATCTGTAATTGAAATAAATCATTAGTATCAAGAGTTACCTGAGTACCTTGGGATTCTTCATTTATAATTTTTTCGATTATTCCTTTATTTATAGTAACATCCAATCTTAATTTTGGTAAATTCAGTATGAGAGATTCTCTCTCATGAGCTGCTTTTTCTGTTTGAGTACTGAGGGGTGGTAGCTGGGGCATTGTTCTGGCTTGCATACTATACGGTGGTTGAGGTGCCATTGTGCTTGCTGTTTGTAGACTATACGATGGTAGCGGGGGCATTGTTCTTGTTTGCATACTATACGGTGGTGGCTGAGGCATTGTTCTGGCTGTTTGAGTACTGAATAACGAGGGTAGCGGGGGCATTGTTCTTGCTGTTTGAGTACTGAACGAGGGTGGTTGGGCCATTGTTCTTGTTGGCTGAACCACTTGCTCGATATGTTCTCCAGTTTGCGATATCTCACCGTTTAACCATTGCATAACCTCAGGAGAAACATCACCTATTATCTTATTTTTTTCTTTCCGGTATGATTGTCGATTTTTAACCGGAACGGATTGACCACAGACAACAACATAGCGGTGCTCCCTCAAAGCATGCCCACGCATTCCACTAGCTAAGATTTTCATTCTCTGCTCAATATCAGCATCATTCTCTTGAGAAGAAGGAAAGACTACAGTTACTTCACAATTAGAGGGAATTTCATGGCCGCCCACTGATGTTACCAGCCGAGTCTGTGAATCAGTTTTACCTTTCTGGTATATGTATTTTCTCTTTTTACCCATTAGCCTTCCTCCAACAAATTAAGAGCACACTATACAACAAAAGAACTTACTGACTCAATAATGGCAGATGTTGGTTTTATCATAACTCTTATGAAGACATTTAACTCATCATTTGACTGTCTTATTAGCGCTAGCATTATAGCCAATCAATTTGAATACCAATTCCGAAATTGACTCAATAAAAGGCAAAATGTATACTAAATTATTTTTCCCAGGAAATAAATGTCTCTATCAAATAAAGCAATAGTAGATGAGCTGGTGCAAACTTACCTTACCGAATTTAATTGGACAAAAATCAACGAATTGTGTGTCGCGACTGAAGGCCAGCCCAGTGCAAAAGTCATCACGGAGGTGCTATTCAAGGCTGCAGACCATTATCAATCCGAGCTGATAACCACCCTATGTTCCTTGAAAACAGATAACAAGCCCAATCAAGAAGCAATAAATAGAGCATTACAAATAGCAAGTGAGAGACGCGACTGGGCTAATGTGGCGTTCTTTTGCAATTTACAAACAGAAAATAAACCCAGTCAACAAGCAGTGAGTGATGCGCTTAAAAGAGCAGTCGATGCGTCCAGATGGGACACAGCAACTTTTTTATGCACCATGCAAGAGGATAACAAGCCCAATAAAGAGGCTAGAATCTATACTTTTGTGAAAGCAGCTTTGTGCGGGAAAGAAGAATTGGTAAAGGAATTATGTACTCAAGAAACGGCTATGAGACCCAGCCAAGAAGCAGTAAATGCCGCATTAGAAAATGCAGCTAAAGAGAAACAATGGGGGATAGTGACCCACCTTTGCAACTTAAAAACAGATAATAAACCGAATCAAAATGCAGTAAGTTATGCCCTTACTCAAGCTGCCAAGGGAGGTTATTTTAACACCGTTGATCTTTTATGTTCCATGAAAGCGGATAATAAACCCGATGCAAAATCTATAGCCTATGCCCTTGAAACAGCGGCTCACTGCGGACAAATAGAATTGGTAACCACTTTATGTGCGATGCAAACAGAAAACAAACCTGATCAAGAAGCAGTGAGTACGGCCTTAAAGGGAGCTGTAGAGCGACATGCCTGGAGTACAGTGGGCCGTATATGCTCCATGACAACTGACAATAAACCAGATACGAAAGCGATAGCCTACACTTTGGCAGAAGCAGCTTTCCATGGACAAAATAATTTGGTACTCACTTTATGTACGATGCAAACAGAAAACAAACCCAATCAGAAAACAGTAAATACCGCCCTGCAAAAAGCAGTAGAAAGCGAAGCTTATGAGGTACTTGCTACCCTTTGCAAGTTACAAACAGATAATAAACCAAGTCAAGAAGCAGTCAATGAAGCTCTTGAATTCGGGGTATGGGAGGAGGGGTTTCTCTCATTGGAGTGTGTAAGTATCTTATGTACGATGGAAACAGATAATAAACCAAGTCAAGAAGTCGTAAGTAGAGTCTTGACAAAGGCTGTTGATGATAGAAGCTGGGAAGTAATAGAGTTTATATGTGCTATAAAGACAGATAATATGCCAAGTCAGGAAGCGAGAGCCAACGCCCTTGAACAAGCTTCACTGTTTAAGCGAGAAGAAGAAGGACAACAGATACAACGTCGCGAGCTTGAAAAAGTAGCACAACAACACAAGCTTGCACGACAACGCAAGTTTGAAGAACTAGCAAAACAACTTAAGCTTGAAGAACCAGCAAAACAACTTAAGCTTGAAGAACCAGCACAGCTGCTTAAGCTTGAAGAACCAGCACAGCTGCTTAAGCTTGAAGAACCAGCACAGCAACTTAAGCTTGAAGAACCAGCACAACAACTTAAGCTTGAAGAACCAGTACAACAACTTAAACTTGAGGAACCAGAACAACAACTTAAATTTGAGGAACCAGCACAACAACGTAAATTTGAGGAAGATAACACATTGCTCCAGCAAGAAAAACAATACGAGCCAGACGAAAGTCAACCCCCTCAGAACGAAGAAACACTATCGTATCAATCATCGTTATTGCAAATTGATCAGGTGCTCATCACGTTTCGTCAGAGAATTGGACTCATTGATCAAGACAATTCTCCTGAGGCTTTTGCTAGTGCGACCCGCTTATTAACCGGATTGAAACAGACACGACGAGACTATGAGGATGCTCTACACCAACAGAACGTCCCTACTTACCAGGCACGTAACACTTTCAATCAATCATGTTCCACTTTAATAAATAATGCCAAATCAACCTTCGAAAGAGATTTAGGTTGGGGTGACTATCTCACTAACTTATTAAAAGCACTTGTTAATGCGGTAATCTGGTTAGGGACTGGTGGACACAGAAGCGCCTTCTTTGCCTATGCACGACCAGATTCAATAATTGCAGTCGAAGAACTGGAACAACGTTTAGAACTTGCCTAAAAATACGCCCTTTCGAGTGCCTTACCACACTCGAACGGACTTGTTCTTTAAATTCTGCAACACTGCAGAACTTTTCTTGCGATAATCCCCTTCGCTCATATCCTTCAAATCCGTTCTCAATATTCTCTTTTGATTTCTTTTCCAGTTCCTCTTTTTGAGAGGCATAGTTTATGCAGCGTTTCATTCAGTAGTAAGTGTATTTAGCCGAACACATACCCTAGGGACTGATAGTTATGAAATAATTAATAGCTTAGGCTGTAATGCAGCAATCTGCTATCTGATGCTCCATTTCTGAAGTCCTGGGGTGGCCAGTGGGATTGTGTTGATAATACATATGGTTTAATTTAGGGATGTAGCAATTACTTACAATAATATAATAAGGTGAACGGTTGTGGAATCCCAGGCTTTTTTTCATATAAGACTCTTTATTTTTGCTCTGATTATTAGTGTATATTGCGCTCTTATTTATACCATGATCACCTGTCAATATAACTCTGATTTTACCTCATTTTATTCATCAGCATTAGCGGCAAGGCAAGGCAGTAACCCTTATCAGTCAATGTTAACCAGCTTTCTTCCAGTGGAGAAGGACAGCTTAATTAATTTAAATCCACCTATTCTCTTATTACTCTTTTATCCATTAACTTATTGCTCCTACCCTGTCGCTCTTAATATCTGGTTAACTCTTTCTATTATTGTGGGTTTAATTGGAGCCTGGTTTACTTTTAATATTGCTTTTTCACAAAGGTTTATTAAGAACAATTGGCTGAGTCTTTATACGGCTTATCTGTTTTTATTTTCAACTCTAATCTGTTTATCAACTAATCAGGTAGGAACCCTATTATTGCTGTGTCTGATGCTGGGGTACCATTTTTACCTCAAGAATGAGGATTATCCAGCAGGAATCCTCTGGGGATTCATTATTGGGTTAAAATTCTTTCCGGGGCTGTTATTTTTTTATGTTTTAAGACAAAACCGGATCAAATTATTTACTGTGATGCTGGTAACCATTGCTTTATGTTTTCTTCTCCCATTACTTATGTATGGCACAACGATCTACATCCAATTTTATCATGCGATGGCAGGTATTGGATGGTACGAAAACCCCTGGAATGCTTCTCTATTAGCCTTTATTCATCGTGTATTTGTTGAAATACAGTATATTGAGTGGATTATACCCACTTATATTATTGTCCTGTTTGTAGCCCTTATTGGCTATTTATGGAGTCTCACCACTCATGATGCGCCAGATAATATAAACCACCAACCATTCTGTTTAACGCTCATGATGATGCTTATCCTCAGCCCACTAGGTTGGGTTTATTATTTTCCCATATTACTTTTTCCATTAATGCTGTCATGGGCAAGCATCATGAAGGAAAACGAACCCATGTCACAATCAGCGAAACTTTGGCTTACCAGTTTATTTTTGCTTAATTTCCCAACCGCGAGTTTTACAACTATGCAAGTGGCACGGTATGATGATAAAACCCGATTGATCCCATTTTATTTTTTTGGCTTAGTCACTTTAACCTATCTTTTAACAATCAAAAAAACATACCTACCAGGTAATAATGATGTAACTATGGATGATAAAAAAAGATCATTCATGTTAATTGCATTTCTTATTATGGCTTTTAGTTTTATAGTTCCAAGTACCGGTTTCTTACTACGTCTATCCCGAGCGTGTATTTACTAATCCTGACTTATTTATGGCTCCCTACTCCTTTCACTAACAGCCAATTGGCAACTGGAGTCGAATATTTCCAGTACCAATGGCCTGATTAAGCCGAATTTATTTCCAGGAAAGAATGGTTGGTGATTGATGCTCTGGCGCTAATGTTTTTTCGGCTGGCCATCCAAGAATAATGGAAGCTTGAGCAATCATATCAGCAGGAATATTTAATTCTTGCTTCCACTCAGGTGAATTTAAGGCAGCGAGAGAAAAACCGATCACACAAGAACCAAGTCCTTTGCCGTACGCGGCAAGCATTAAATTTTCAGCAGCAAGCCAACACTCCGCCGTAACAAATGGCCCCGGATAAGTACTGTAAATAACTATTAATGTGCTCGCATTATAAAAAACATTAAAGTCTTTTTGTTTTACCACACCCAAGATACGCTTTCTTTGTTCGGATGCGAATTTATCTTTTTCGTTAAGCAGCTCAGCCTTACAACTAGCCGATAGGCGATCTAATAAGTCTTTACTTTGGATTACTGCAAATGCCCTTGGTTCTTCATGCAGAGCCGTGGGGGCTTGCATGGCTGCATCTAACAAAATATGAATTACATCTGAGCTGACTTGGGTGGGTAGATAATTTCGAACTGCGCGACGGTTGTATATAGCATCCATTATATCCACTGTTTTTTTTTCGTTCTCAATAGGTGAGCTTTTCATCAATGTCTCCATGACTTAATAATTGATGTTTTATTATAGCTTGATTTGCCAATTAAGATCGAACGAATTCAGGTGAAGATTTCCCGGTAAATAATTATCACAATTAAATGAATCATTAACTTAATCTATACTTAAACTAATGGATATAAATATTCTGTCCTTACAGATAATGGAAGCGTTGGAGTCAACAATGACCTATAAGAATATTTTGCTGGCAATTGATGGAAGTAACGTATCAAACGCAGCGGTGGAAGAAATCATTAAACTTACAAAAGGAGATCATATTCATTTACGAGTTATTCACGTGGTTGATGAAAATATGGTCTACTATGGCGGGCCAGGATTTGATCATTCATTAGTGATTAATAGTATAAAAGAGGAAGGCGCAGAAGTCCTGGATAATGCGGTCAAAATAATTGAAAAGCAGACTTCTATAAGGGTTGAAAAGTTTCTTCTTGAACTTAAATTGTTCCAGGGAACAATTGCGGACACGATTGTTGCGGAAGCAACAAGCTGGCCTGCTGATTTACTGGTTATTGGATCGCATGGCCGGAAAGGCTTGAGCCACTTTTTACTAGGTAGTGTAGCTGAGCATGTGGTTCGCATTGCTACCATGCCGGTGCTCATTGTTCGTAGTTCCAAAAAATAAACTCAGGCCACTAAATTGATATCCTGCCGCAAAACCAATTAAGTTTTATAATAATGAGTATCTAAATCCAAAATTTCAACAGATAGACTGATATTCAATTTATCGGTGCCTGATCTAAAAAAGACACTTAATCTGTTTAAGATAATCTCACCTAACTTCTTTTTCTTAGAGTCGGTTCTCCCTGGAAGAATTTTTATCGTTAAATGCACAAAAGCGTTATGTTCACTCTGATCCCCAATAAAAAACAAGGGATGCGCGAAGCATCTGCTTTTACAACTTGATAATTGAGTCGGAAGTTCTTCAGCCAACAAGCCATGCAACTCATCAAACAACTGATTAAAATTATCTGTTGCAATAAGGTTATTGCTATACTCCAATATTAAATGAGGCATAATGAGCTCTAATGTTTACGCATGATAAATGGTAGCTCAGCTTAATAAGGTGTAGCAATCAATTAAAGCAAATAGCCCAACAGGTATTATTTTATCACGATGATAAAAAAAGGACTTTTTAACCTTTCAAACAAGAGAATCAAATGATCAAACATATTGTACTATTAAAATTCAAGGCCAATGTAACACCCAATAAAATTAATTCCGCATTTCAACAGCTGGGTAATTTAAAGTCATTAATTCCTTCAATGAGCCATTTTTCTTTTGGAGAAAACTGCAGCCCTGAGGATTTAAATAAAGGCTTCACTCATGCATTTACCATGGAATTCAAGGACATCCAGGGAAGGGATGCTTATTTAAATCATCCGGAACATATAAGAATAGCCCAAGATATTATTGTACCTCTTCTGGAAAATGGCCTGGAATCCGCTTTAACCCTTGATTATGAGGCTCTATCTCTCTAGAAGTTGGACTGACCTATTCCCATCTAATTGGCAATAAAGGACTCCTTTCCAAAAGCTAAAAATATCAAATGAGGTCAACTTATATCCACATTAAAATAAAAAAAGACCAAAAGGAATTTTTTTTAGACTTAATAGGTTTATTTTTTGCCTTTGATGTAGTATATTTGCCCACTTATATTTAAAGCTGAACTTAACAACAAATAAAAATGATCCTTAATGGACATTAGAGTTAGAAAACATCCATTCTTGATCCATGTTTTAAAAGTTTATTTGTATGATTTACATCCTGCTTAGGCATTGAGTACAATTTAATTGGGAGAGAACATGCTTGAATATTTAACCTGGATTACCGCGAGTATTTCCCTGGCAAGTAACTCCATTTTTGGAGTCATCCCACCCGCTCATGAACAATTAAAGGTTCCCCAATGCCTTGCGTCACAAATCACTGTTGCGCATGAGGTCTTAGCAGAAAACACCCAATTCAAAGTGATTGATGTACCCGGCAGTGATGTGAAGCAACTCATCCTCTTGGCTGATCAAGTTCAATGCGGTGATATTGTGAATGTCAGTAATCAATTAACTACTGCAAAAAAACAGTCAGCACAAAACCTGTTACAAAAAAGCGCAGTCACATCAGCTTCAAAAAATAATGGCCTTTATGTAGTAAAACATCAAAATGAAGTAAATTCTGCTTTAAAAGCCGTAGTAGCTGATAATATCTGGCAAACATTAAATCATTTAACGGCTTATCCCAATCGCTCTGCAACTAAAGATACAGGTGTTGCTGCTGCACAGTGGTTAAAAGATAAATTTGAAGCTATGGCCCTTGAATATGGTCGCACGGATACCAAAACATTTTTTGTAAAAACGGGCTGGTATAATCAACCGTCATTAGTAACCGTCATTGGTAAAGACATTAAAGCTCCTGGTATTGTGATTGGTGCTCATATGGATACTCTTGATGGTCGCATGCCTGGAGCTGATGAGGGAAGTGGCGCAGCAGCTATTATGGAAACAGCACGTGTTTTATTAGCTTCCAAAACAGAGTTGAAGCACCCAATCTATATTATTTGGTATGCTGCAAAGAACCGGGATTTGGCGGGATCGCATTATGTAGTGAGCTATTTTGATGACCACTCCATCCGGGTGAAGGCAGCACTTCAACTAGACCAATCAGGCTACCAGGTTCATGGTGATCCAACTATGTGGGTATTTACTGATAATTCCAACAAGGATTTAAGTGACTATATCTCCAAATTAATTACGACTTATATTCGTGTACCCGTTAATTATTCACGTTGTGGTGCTGGTTGTAGTGATCATGTGTCCTGGAATGAAGAAGACATTCCGGCGACCTTCTCAAGTGAATCCACCTTCGAAAATTTTAACCCCAACATCGGCACTCCGTCAGATACTATGGATTTATTGAACCTGGATCACATCACTAATTTCTCCAAGCTAGCTTTAGCCTTTGCGATAGAGATGGCATTTAAGTAGAACTCTTAGACCTACATTGAAAATAACAACCGCTTAAGGATCCGCGACAGGTTCGCGGATCCTTACAGGGCACACCGAAGGTTGATCTGTAAGCTTGTACCCATATCCCCGGGAATCATTATTCCCTGCAGCTATACATATAATAATAACCGATTTGCATCATGTAATCGTTTCGCGATCATACTCACTACATTTTTATGAAATGCAGCTGCAAGTACTGGTTGTTCTTGTGTGATTTTTTCTAAAGACTTTGGGTTAAAACGGTAAGTAACGCAATCTGTAATAGCAATAATCGTAGCAGATCGGGGTTGATTCAAGTACAAAGCCATTTCTCCAACAATGCTCCCTGGCAGGAGACGTTTTAGTCTTATTTTGTCTTTTTCTCCATAAGCGATTACTGCATCGAGTTCGCCCTCTGCTATCCAAAAGAGATCTTTAGTTTGATCTGCTTCATAGCACATAATTTCGCCTTTCTTAAATGTTAATTTCTCGGCGAAATCTAAAAGGTCATTGGGATCTTTAATCTCAGGAAAGGTTATTCGAAAGAGTTGCTCCATATTAATGGAGGGGGATGTCTGATGATGAGCCAGTAATTCATTTTCACACCACGCAAGAGCATGATCAATGTCAGGGAATTGCTCATATTCAACTGGTTGCTGCTCAAGAGCGGTGAGCCGGTTAATTTCTTTGGCAATAGGATCGGGTAAATTGGCAAAAAGGACACAAATCTGCTTGTCTCGTGTCTTGCTGACTAAGTTAATCAAACTCATGGCCCCTGTTACCTCAAGCCCAAGGACCCCGCTAAAATTTAAAATTACGAAACGATCTGCCGAAGAATGTGATTTTTGAATATTGCGTACCTCTCCAGCTAGATTCCATCGCTCGTCAAATTGGTTGATGAGATGATTAGCCATTTCATAAGCATTACCAAAAAATAGATAACCACGAACATTTATAATTAAAATACGATCGCCAAATTGCTCTAGCAAACTGTTATCAGCTCTATTTCTCTCGACGTTGCTGTGCAATATTTGTCCTGTCAATATCGAGCTGATAACAGGAATACGGCTGAAGCGGGAGACAAAAATTGCTAATGACAACAACGCCCCAATAAAGATACCTGCAAGTAGACCCCAGATTATTATAATAATAGTAATGGAAAAAACGATAAGGTATTCCAGTAAAGATATCTTTTTCTTTATATGAACTAACCCCTCGAGCATAAAATCAAGTCCAATATAAATAAGCACGCCGCTAAATATAAAAGAAGGTAAATAGGATAGTGGCTTTGTTCCTATAAACAGAAGTGCAAAACAAATCAAGCCTGATAATATACCCACCCATCGTGAGTTAAGATTCAAATTTAAATTGGTTCTTGACAAGCTAATGTATTGATAGCCACCATGCCCCCCTAAAAAAGCAGCCAAGATATTGGCAATTCCGGTGTACTTTAATTCATTATCAATATCCATATTTTGCTTACTGCTCATTTCAAAGCCTGAGATGTTAAGGAGCAAACTAATAATCCCTAAAATGGTTGATTCGAGGTAATCTCCCACATGCCGTCCCAATAATTCCCATTGAATTCCTTCTAACATTCCAGTGTTAGGAATAAGAGGGAGAGTTCCAGAGGGGAATGGTCCAAGCATCCAATGTGCTTCTATGGCCTGACTTAGGGGAATTCCTGAAATGACCAAATAAACATAAAAAGTTATAAGACCAAGTATCAACATTAGCGGAAAGGTCATAGCGCTTTTTATGTTGTTATCAGCAATTAAAATTGTCAAACCAAACAATAATGGAATGAGCCAAGCTTGATAATGCTCTCCTATAAGTATTTGATGTCCAGTTGCTAATACAGAATAAGTCTCTGTTAATGACTCTATTGTACTTATAAAAATTAACCAACCTGTTCCAGCCAGAAATCCCCCAATTACAGGGAAAGGGAGATAGCGCACCAGTTTTCCCAGTTTCATTGAGCCTATCAGATACATAGCCAATCCTAATAACAAGGCCATGATTGCAATGGCACATAGAATAGTAGGTAACGGATCGGTTTGAATTCCTTTTTGCTGAAAAGTTCTGACTAATGACACAACAACTAAAGCGGCAATCAGAGCAAAAATTTCTTGTGCTGACGCTATGGTTACTTTTGATGAACTGAAGCAAGCAAGAGTTATCAATAGAATTCCTGAGCCTAACAAGCTACCCGCAATACCAAATAACAAATGTTTGTGCATGGTCCCAGCGTAGATTAATGATGCCAAAGATAAGCAGATTGCAGCGGTTAGACCACTTATGAAGACTGCTGCAATCACGGTTAGGAAGAATTTTTTTAATTTATTCATAGAATATTTATACGAAAAAATGATTGATATAGCTAATGATTGAAACATTTTTCAATGGATTTAAATAGATAGGTTGCCAATGAAAGATAATATTTTCTAGAAAGCCTCTTACTATAAGACATTAATATAAAAGTAAAAAACATAGTGTGAGTCCACCAATTTCAGTCTTCCCCTTTCAATTAATTCTAATTTTAGATTTAATTACTGACGACAAGGTCGTCAATAATCAATTTTTTAAATTGACTTGGCTATATTCTTGTAAAATAATCAAAAATCATTGATTGACTCAACAATACCACCTCGTAGCGTCAATAAGTTAAGGAAAATTATGATTGTTATCTTCGTTCATGGTTGGAGTGTCACCCATACCAATACTTATGGAGAACTTCCTCAATGGCTTGAAAGTCAAAGCAAGGACGGCAAGCTGACCATTCAAGTGGGTAATATCTATCTAGGGCACTATATAAGCTTTGACGATACCGTAACAGTCGACGATATTGCACGTGCCTTTGATCATGCAGTACGTGATGAAATTGCTGATAAGCTGCGCGATGGGGAGAGGTTTGCCTGCATCACTCACTCAGCAGGTGGCCCCATTGTCCGTAAATGGATGGATTTATATTTTAAAAATAATCTTGCAAAATGCCCATTAAGTCATCTTATCATGCTGGCTCCAGCCAACCACGGTTCCGCCCTTGCCCAACTGGGTAAATCCCGGCTAGGCCGTATAAAAAGTTTTTTTGAGGGTATTGAACCGGGACAGCGTATACTTGATTGGCTTGAACTTGGAAGCGATATGAGCTGGCAACTTAATGAAAGTTGGCTTGATTACGATTGCACTACTAATGGCATCTATTCCTTTGTACTTACAGGCCAGAAAATTGATCGCCAACTTTACGATGCGCTTAACTCCTACACAGGAGAAGCCGGATCTGATGGAGTAGTACGTGTAACTGCTGCAAATATGAATTACAGTCTATTAAAGTTACATCAGGAGGGAAATAACGGTGAAAATCTTGTTGTAGCCAAAATGACACGGACCCGGCCAATGGCATTTGGGGTTCTGCCTGGGTGTGCGCATTCCGGTAAAAAAATGGGAATTATCCGCAGTGTTACTATGGCCAATGCCGCCACTCATCCCACAGCTATATGGGTCTTGCGATGCCTCCAGGTAAAAACTCGTGACTCCTATAATACATTGGCAAAAGAGCTGGATAAGCTTACTAAAGAGACTCAGAAAAATGAGCATGCAGAACTTGTAAAGACGCTTATCTATAAGCGCGAGTTCATCACCAATCGCTACTCTATGATTATATTTCGCCTTATTGATGACCGGGGTAATCATCTTGACGATTATGATCTTTATCTAACCGCAGGCCCCCAATATAGCGAGAATGCACTGCCTGTAGGTTTCTTCGCAGACCGCCAGAAAAACCAGCATGCACGAGGACAACTCACTTATTTTCTTGACTACGACATCATGGAAGCGGGGATTAATACACCAAAAATGCAAGGTAATCTGGGGTTTCGTATTAAGGCACAACCTGAAGCAAATGACCAAGCCCTTGCCTACTACAGGGAACTTGATTTTCATTCCTCGCTCGCTGACATTAACAAAATACTTCATCCGAATGAAACAGTAATGGTTGAAATCATGCTACAGCGACGAGTAGATAGAACTGTCTCCCGTATCACCAACAACCTTACTCCAGCAAAAATCAGTGGGAGACCGACTGGCAAAAAGGTAGATTGACATTCTGTATCTTACTCGTAAATCCCTATTTTCCTGTTCATTTTAACATCTTGATTTTTTTTATATTGAAATACAGACTGCGTAATTGGTGCTGCTAAGGAGTTTTATGGGGCAATGTATACACAATAGATATCCTGGCTACTTTATAAAGAGTGATATAATTAAAATAACATGGCCATAAGGACTATCATCCCAGGAGTTTTTTGATGAGTAAGGCTTTTACTAAAGAAGATGATGAGTATACTGAACCAGAGCGTCCAGAATTGGTGTTACCAAGTATCAAAAATTATATGACCCCTGTTGGTTTTGCAATGCTGCAAACTGAACTACGTGATTTAGTTAGTAATAAAAGACCTGAAATTGTGAATGTAGTAAGTTGGGCCGCGAGTAACGGGGATCGATCGGAAAATGGGGATTATATTTATGGAAAAAAACGTTTACGTGAAATTGACAGACGCATTCGCTATTTGACGAAACGATTAGAGAGCGCTGAAATAGTCGATCCTAAACTTCAAGTGGGTCTTACTCAAGTATTTTTTGGCGCCACTGTCCAATACATTAGTGATGATGGTGAATCCCATTCTGTCAAAATTGTAGGTCTGGACGAAGCAGATATTAATGCAGGAAAAATTAGCTGGGTTTCACCCATGGCAAAAACATTATTGAGAGCCAGAGTTGGAGATAGGGTGACCTTACGGGTTGGTAATGTGGAGCGTCATTTAAAGGTGACTCATATTTCTTACGTCAGCTAGCTTAGCGTTTAACTATAGAACTGGCATTTAAGTAGGACTGTTGAACATTTTAAATAACATCAGTTTAAGTTTCCGCGACCTGTCCTGAACGAAGTGCTGAGCGATCCAGGCAAAATCAGCCATTTTGTAGACTCCCTCCATCACAGTTCCTCCTCTATGGAATAGGAATGGATAGACGCTCAAGGCTTTCATAGTTGAATAATTCTTCTATAAATGTGCGATTACCTTCTTTATTTATAATTTCCCAAACATGTGGCGATTCAGAGGTATTAAGTTCATTTTGTATCAATGTCTCAATTTCACTAAATCGTCCTTGGGCTTTATAGATATATTGCATAATCACCATAGGGAAAAGGTATTTTTTACTATCTCTTTCTCTTGTTATACATAGAAATTTCAAGTAATTCCTTGATAAGTGAAACAAACCGTTTAGATTGGGATTCTGGTTATTCTGAGAATGCCATCCGGGTTTGGCTGATAACATTCGAGTGCATTACCCCAATCACAGACAAAGGGGCCACCTATTACATCGCCGATTAACCCAATTCCCGAGACTTCCAAGTCTAAAATACATGATTGAAGAAATGCTAATGTAAATGGATTGCCGCAAGAATTAACAGTACGATTGGTATCCTGTCTAATACCGGGTATTGGAGTCATTACCAGGGTGTGTCTTCTAGGGCTTTGGTTAGTAATTACATAGTGTACAGTTTGCCTACTAGCGGGAACGGGCAGCATAGAGAAGGTCGTTCTTACTAAGGGCGAAAAAGTCCATGGCGCTCTTCCTGCATTTAATGGAGAGATAACAAAATAAATAACTAAAATCAAAAAAAGTTGTCGAAAGTTTACAAAATTATTCATACGCTGTCCTTATTGAATATAAAATGTGATTTTTATCATATATCTAATGACAAACTTCGACTCTGATGTCGATAACTCCGGCAGATCTCTTCAATCATGCAGCATACAATCAGAATCTGAACCATTCTCGTGATAAAATTACTAATAGCCTTCGCCAATTAATGTTTACATAAAAACAAATGATCTATAAAAATAATTTGACTCAATTTTTGTAACCTAAGTGGGGGGCTGTTCCGGTCCCCGAAAGCCGATTTATCATTCCCGGAGAAAAGGCGGGCACGGATCCTGCGACATGCTCTACCATGCTGAACCTAACTCAGCGTCAACGTATTACTCTTTTCCTCTACAGGTACTACTTTTTCTAATTGGACCGCCACAGCAAGCCACGTATCTTTATCATAGGATGCACCTTCTATTTTACATCCGGATAATGACAATTGATGTAGCAGTTTATCAAGTTCATCTAGCAAATAGGAAGCAAAAGAATGGTTATTAAACCGTGTTTCTGGACTATTGAAAAAAAGATGCATTTTATCTAATAATGAACCACATGTATCTTCATCCTGCGCTGTAACACAAATTTCTTCTGCTTTTTCTTGCCCAGCAGCACCATGGCGCCACCAACTAAACCATCCATTAGGCTGTCTTGGGTGAGTGCCCTTTTGGTAATGTTCGCGATAGCAACTTTCAGCAGCAGATATTGCTTTTTTAATTAAGCTTGTCAGATTTGTTGGAAGCAAATGGATTGACTCACTCTTGTCTTCTGTTTTTTCTGTAAAGAAATAATCTTTTGCATTATTTAATTTACGTGGCTGACGAGAAGGCGGTCTATGAGAAATAGCTGGTCTTGATTTAGTAAGGTGGGAGAGTTTTCCTGATTCAATTTGGGTGTCTTTTGAATGTTTAACTGCTGGTGCCTCTTTTGGCATTGCTGCGTAACCTGAAAATTTTGCAGCAATCAATTCTGCTCGTCGCTGAGCAACAACTCCTTCGGGAATACCTAATTTATGAGTATCATTCTTTGATGTCGTTGTTTTATTATGGTGGCCCATAGCAATTCCTTATCCCTAAGTAACTGATTTACCAATTAAATTGGTAAGACTGAATACAAAAGAATAATATAGATTCTTTATTTATGATGCAACCGGATTAATGATACACGTAGAATTGATTCATTTCCCAGCAAAGATTACTACCCTTTAACACAAATCACAGGGATGAGCTTAGCCACTTTCTTTGCTAAACCCGACTCTTGGGCGGAATTAACCACTACATCAACATTTTTGTAAGCACCTGGAGCCTCTTCCGCTACCCCACGAAAAGATCCGCTGCGAATTAAAATACCTTGTTCGGCAAGCTGCTGAATGATTTCACTGCCACGCCACTTTTTCATGGCTTGATGACGACTCATGGCCCGCCCCGCACCATGACAGGCTGAACCGAAGGATCTGTTTTCAGACATTTTTGTACCTGCTAAAACATAGGAAGCTGTACCCATGCTCCCACCAATGATGACTGGTTGACCAATATGAGTAAATGCTTTAGGTAATTGTGGATGACCAGGACCTAAGGCATGTGTAGCCCCCTTACGATGAACAAATAACCGCAAGGATTTACCACCAATCTCATGGTACTCCTCTTTACATGTATTGTGAGACACATCATAAATAAGTTCTATTCTGGTGCCTGGTATAATATCTTGAAACACCTCACGCATAAAATGAGTAATTATTTCACGATTGGCCAAAGCGCAGTTGATACCAGCACGCATGGCTCCTAAATAGCGCTCACCGCTTTGAGAATAAATAGGGGCGCAAGCCAGTTCTTTGTCAATCAGTTTAACGCCCTCTCGCTGCGCATTGATTAACATAGAGCGTAGATAATCTGTTCCAATTTGATGTCCCAATCCGCGTGAACCGCAGTGGATGCTAACTACAATATCCCCTTTGGCCAAACCGAAGGCAGCAGCGGATTTTGGGCAATATATTTGAGTGACCTCTTGAACCTCCAGGTAGTGGTTGCCAGAACCTAAAGTTCCCATTTCATTCTTTTGGCGTTTTTTTGCCTGCTCAGAAACATATTCAGGGATGGCTCCTTCGACACATCCATTATCTTCAATGTGTTCTAAATCGAAGCGCTCACCATATCCTTGGTTGACTGCCCATTGAGCACCGCCTCGTAGCATCTCATCTAATTTTTTCAGGGTTAGATGGATACGGCTCCTGCTGCCCACCCCCGCAGGAATATGAGCAAATAAGGCATCCGCCATGTGTTCTTTATATGGCTCCAGTTCGGAACGTTTTAAACCGGTGGATAAAAGCCTTACACCACAAGAAATATCAAATCCAACTCCCCCGGCACATACCACACCGCCCTGATCCGGATCAAAAGCTGCCACACCACCAATAGGAAAACCATATCCCCAATGGGCATCGGGCATAGCATAAGCTCCCTGAACGACTCCAGGCAAAGTCGCTACATTGGATAATTGCTCATAGACTTTCATATCCATGTCAGTTACTAACTGCTCTGATGCAAAAATTACCCCCGGAACTTGCATTGTTCCATGTTTGGGAATTTGCCATTCAAAGTCGTTTATTTTTTCCAAGAGATTCAAATCCATTATTTCCTCTCTTAATCATCGTGTTACGTAATTAAACATCCACAATGCACTGAGCTATCCATACATTTTCTTTTGTGTATACTTTTAGCTCGGTATAGGTGGCTCCTTTAATCTCTACAATCGGCTGATGACGTTTTCTATCCACTGCCTCTCCCTTAATAATAGCCTGTAATGCCCCATTTTTTATGGTGATATGAAATTCGGAAAATAACATGTGGTGTATTGCCATGTTATAAATAATGGCATTTAACCAATCGACGAATAAAATTTCTTGATCAGGGGCGTCACAGGAGATAGACACTGATTTAACAGGTTTAATGGTGGCAGGATTCGCAATAACATGAGTTAAAGCTAAAGCGCCCATTTCAAAGGCATCAGATAAAGTGGCTCCCTGCCCCCTTATTCCTATGTCGGCGTCATGAGTAAAATGTTCCCATCTTTTTTCAACTGTCATGCATTGATACCTGTAATAAACACCTGATTCGACCATTGCAAACCTACTGCTAAGCGATGTGTCTCTGCCAAAGTTTATTTTCCGCGAACAAGCAGCACCGGCTTTGTGGCAACTCTAACGACATTCTCAGCAACACTACCCAAAAACAAACGGTTAAAGCCGCGACGCCCATGAGTTCCAATAATCAATAGATCAGTAGGTTGGCTTTCTGTAGCCTCATTAATTCTCTCAGCAATGCTGCCTTGAAATGCTTTGAGTTCAATAAGCTGACTTTCAAATTTAATTTTATTCTGACGAGCTAATTCCTCCATTCCATTTAAAATTTTTTGTCCGTCTTTTCTTGCCGCTTCCCAAAGAAGATCGTAGTCAATGACCGCTTCACCATCATGAACAAAACGTTCATCAACTACATACACAATGCATAAAGTAGCCTTCTGGTCTTTAGTCACTCTAATGGCTTCTTGCATGGCTAAAAAAGAAGTATCACTCCCATCAACAGCAATCATAATATGCTTATATATCACACTATCTCCCTTGATGAACTATCACATGTCCGATAGCATTTTGCGAGCACGCACCTATGCAATGGAACGCACCACTCCACCATCCACTCGGACAGACGCTCCATTGGTAGCTGAGGATAAAGGACTGCATAGAAATGCAACCATGTTGGCAATTTCTTCGGGGGTAGTAAAACGTTTGATTAGCGAAGAAGGTCTCATTGTTGCAAAAAACTCTTGTTCAATTTGTTCTGGCGACTTGCTTTGTACCTTGCCAAGATTTTTGACAAATTGGTTTACGCCTTCGCTACTGGTGGGGCCGGGAAGAACAGAGTTCACGGTAACCTGCGAACCTGCAGTTGTCTCCGCAATGCCACGAGCAATTGCTAATTGAGCGGTTTTACTCATACCATAATGGACCATCTCTGCAGGAATTTGCAGTCCTGATTCACTGGAAATAAAGACAATCCTTCCCCAGTTTTGCTTCAGCATGGAGGCTAGATAATAGCGACTTAAACGAATGCCGCTCATCACATTAATATTAAACATATTCAACCATTCCTCATCTGAAATATCGATAAAAGGTTTTACCTCGTAAATACCGGCATTATTTACAAGAATGTCCACTGTGGGTATCTGATGGATTAATGTCTCTATTTCTTTTGTATTGCTCAAATCAGCAGGTGCTGCAATCAAGTTAGCTGCAGAATTACTTGCTTTTATTTGCTGGATTGCCTGTTTAACCCGATCTTCAGAGCGGCCATTAATTACTACTGTTGCACCTTCATGAGCTAATACTTCCGCAATAGCAAAACCAATTCCAGCAGTCGAGCCTGTTACCAAAGCCATTTTACCTTTGAGTTGCAAATCCATGATTCATTTCTCCATTAATGATTAATTTATTCTACTGCACCTGCATATCTATAAAATATACTAAGCTGCCCGTTTAATAAAACACTTACTATAATATTGAAATGAGTATTTAATACTGAAATTCTTTAAGACTCCCTATAACCGAGGTTAGGTATAAAGAATGGATTTAAGTGTTCAGAAGGAGATAAAAATGGCTATATGGTTTAGTGAGATCTCTATAGAGGTTCTAAATCGAATGGGAAAAAACACCATGGTTGAGTTTCTTGGTATTCAATTTACTGAGGTAGGCGAAGATTTTTTATCAGCAACGATGCCCGTTAATAACCGGACCAAACAACCGATAGGAATTCTTCATGGCGGTGCGAATATGGTTTTGGCAGAAACAATTGCCAGTATGGCGGCCAATGCGGTTATTGATTCAAATCAATTTTATTGTGTCGGTCTGGAAATCAATGCCAACCATATTCGTTCCGTTAAAGAAGGTCTGGTTACTGCAGTAACCTCTCCTATTCATCTGGGACGGACCACTCAAGTCTGGCAAATTAATATCTTCAATGAGGCTGGTAAAAAGACCTGTATCTCCAGAATGACAGCTTCTGTTCTGACTCGTTAATATCCCATTATGGAAGCAGGTCTGCTCTATATCATATTTGATTGCTATACTTATGTTGAACAGTAATGCTTTACCTATAACCAGTAACTTTCAATAGAGAACAGACATGGAACTCACTAAAAGAATCAGGATTTTAAGAGTTGTATTGATCCTTATAGGTTTAATGTTTATTTTTGGACTTTATCCGTTAACTGTTTTTTGGCCAACGGGTTGGGCTTGGCACGTGGCCGGTGTTTCTCCCTATTTGCAAATGATACTCGGAATTTATGCAACTCTTGGGGTGTTTTTAATCCTTGCAGCCTTTAATCCATTAGAGAACCTCAGCCTTATCTGGTTTACAGTTTGGTCAAGTATCGTTCATGGCGGTATCATGGCAGTGCAAGCATTTTATTATCGTGAACATATAGGGCATCTTCTGGGAGATGTTCCGGCACTCCTTTTATGTGCTGTCGTTTTGGCAGTACTTACTCCGAGAGCCAAGCTGTTAAAACAAGCTTAGAGCGGATGAAGATTTAAAACAGGGTATTTTGAAATAAACAGCTGATTGCTACAACACCAATCTGGGATCCTGCATGGGACCACTACATTATTGATTGTTCAAGTCAAAAATGATTTAGAATTTTTTGCAGAGGAAAATAACATCATTTTGATTGATATCTAAATGTAGCTCTTTCCCCCCAAGTCACCACAACCTCATTTAATTCAAATAATATCCTGGATGGCAAACCCCAGAAGATCAATTTAATAACATGGTTTATAACGCAGAAGGCTTGTCTTGGTTACCCAGTCCATAAGCCTCAAACATTACTGGATTGCATCATTTTCTGCCTGCGATTTTTTAAATTGATCCATGACGAATAGCAAGCTTGAAAGAGGATACGTGTCGCGTAAAGCAGGCATTATTTTTGTTTCTTCATCAAATAAGTGATGTAAGTAGTGACCAGTAAACTCGTTCATTGCGAGATAAAAACTATTGCCTAACTCATAGCAAGTGGATTGATCTTGATTTTCAAACGCTACCCGTAACATTTGCTCTAGTCTTTGTAGTTGTTCCTCTAATTGCTTATGCTCTTCTTCAACAGTAGCAAATTCTGCCATTTCTTTTTCAGCCAGGAGAGGATGAATATAAGTCTCTTCATGTAGAGAATGATCTTTTAGTAAATTCACCAAACCAGAAAACTTTTCGATAAAAATCATTGTCTCATTCTTATCAAAAAAATCGGTTTGACCAGCCATGAAACAGGTATCAAACAGTGCTTTCCTAATTACTTTATGGATCATGGTATAGAAGTTAAATTTTGGCATCGCTGAGCCTAAAGAGGAGTTATTAATAATCCATGTCGCTAAAATAAAGCCAATGTCATGAGGGTAATCCTCCGCATGATTATAAACTCCTTTACCCAAATAATAAGGAGTTACGGAGCAGGCTTCCTGTACATATTTTTCAACTGCTTCTTTAGTGAAAAATGCTGCGGGATCAGTATAAAAAAATAATTGAGGAATAGTGGTTTTTTTCAACCAGGTAAAATTATCATTAACAAGCGAAGCAACATCTGCCGGATTATTTTCTATAGGTAATTCCTGAGGAGCTTTCCAAGCCGCCCTTCGTCTTTCAACTGATCTGAATGGACTAATATAGTTAGCTTTCTCTTCTGGAGAAAGTTGCCGCATTGAGGCATTAACAAAAACTTGTTCAAGAAATATATTTTGATTAACAATAAGATCCCAACCTTCTGCTGAGCGAAATTTCTTAAATAGCTTCTGAGCTTCAGGAGCATTAGGATTAAAATCTTCCCAATGGTTCCAAGCTCCCAACATAGGTTCTAAATAGCATAAACCGCTAATATTATGTTCATGCTCTTTTGCATAGACAATACCAAGCAATGCTCCCCAACTGTGTCCAACAATTATGAGATCCTTTAACTCTAATTGCTCAATAAACCCTGTTAGATAGGCCAAATGATCCTCAATACTAAATTCTATATCAGGTGAATCGGATTTTCCATGACCGATAAGATCTAGGGCGATACATCGTCCATAGGAACGTAGGTAAGGAATAATGTTTCGCCAGATGTAGGATGAAGAGGGCATGCCATGAACGAACAGAATAGGTTTCCCTTTACCCTCTTCAATATAATGTAAATTTGCTCCCTTAACCTTAAGAAACTGCGATTGGAATGGATAACTTGCGCTTATAAATGGACTACTTTGCATACGTAATTTCTCCTTGGAATTTAAAGATAAATCTCATGATTTAAGGATGCGATAATTCCAATTATTTGTATTGTAAAAATCCGACAACTAAACTTGTGAAGAAATGATAGAATCAAAAAATTTAATTAAGTAATATGCTGAACTGGACTTAGTCATTTTTAAAAGGCATCTAAAACTGCCGTCTTTGTGAATGAACGTGAAGCAATCTGGTATGGATTCATAACGACGTCGATCTGGATTGCTTCGCTAACTCGCAAAGACGATATTTCGTACCGTTTTATAAAAATGGCTAAAGTCCAGGCCGAAGAAGCACGTCTTAATTGGCTAATTTATTATCAGACATATATAATGTACCTAGTACTCAATTTTTCCCTATTCCTATAGATGATGTGAAGAATCCCTGATGCACCTTTTATCTTTATCCAGCATTTTAAATCCGACGTTATCTTCTCTTATAAAGAGCATTGAAATTGATTCAAAAGAAAAACGAGGAGACATCCAACCTTATAGGGTAATGCCTGATTTGTATGTTGTCATGGGCTTTCAATACTCAGGTTCTTTATTATTGCTTCAAGAAAATAAACAGATAAAACTAGAGCGTTGTGGAATTAGTGGGCTACAAACAAAATTTAAAGAGTTCAAATGTTCAACCAATGATACAAGAACCCTTTTAATCACATTTTATCCTTGGGCGATTCCCATTCTATTTAATGAATCTGCTAGTTCATGTACTAACCAGGCACTGAGTTTGTCTGATGTTTTTGGTACAACCCTTAAAGACACACTCGAAGACCAACTGTTATCGGTGCAAAACTTAGAGGAGATCACTCCTGTAATTGAACGCTTTTTTAATGGCTTAAAGTCTATCCATGCAGGTAAAAAATTCGATGAGCACTTCATTACCCACACGAAACACATCATGGATTTCGGTATGAGTAGCAATGTTAATTATTTAGCAGAAAATTTCGGATACACGAACAGAACATTGGAACGTCGCTTTAAGGATCTTGTTGGTATTAGCCCACAAAAATTTCTTCTCATTCAACGATTTCAAAAGGCTTTAATGCATTTACGAAAAGGGATGAGTTGGGAAGCGATTATGGAACAAAGCAATTATTATGATCAGGCCCACCTTATTCATGAATTTAAAACTTTTTCAGGATTAACCCCATCAGCTTTGAAGGCTGAACAATAGAATTAGTTTTGTGTGCTTGTTTATTAAGAACACTCCGTTCAATTGGCACTGAGCTAGCAAAACTTCATAACTATAAAACAAAACCGAAATGTCAAATCTAATATCATTATTTTTTTGTATTTAACTTCCCGTTCTTTTATTACATATTTTTTTATACTCTTGTTCCAATTTCTCTAATTCTTCGTCAGAAAGTTTCTTTAAATCAATAGAGGAATTTCTAGCGCTTTTATTCGATTTAATTAACTCGTCCAATTTTAAATTGAGTATTTCAACATCACGATTTTGAGTGTGTTGAATGATAAATACCATGAGAAAAGTAATAATGGTGGTGGATGTATTAATCACCAGTTGCCAAGTGTCTGAAAATTTAAAGAAAGGACCGCTCACAAGCCATGTAATTACGAACAGAGACGCTACTATGAAGCTCCAAAATGAGCCTACAGCATCCGAGACCATTTGGGTAAAAACAGCAAAGTTTAATGGGTTATGTTTTATTTTTTCCTTAGGCATATTATTTCCTTATATACAAATAATTCCATTTGGTCCTATGGTTATAACTAATCAATAAATCACTATGCACGATTACTGATGATTATAAATCACTAAACTCATGTCAGCAATTGAGGTTTCCTACAATGGCTCATTGCTCGCCGTCACTTTTATTTTTTTGTCTAAAGCTTATTGATTTTAGATCGTGTTTTTTTTTACTATAAAGACCCAATCTCTGGCAAAAGGAAATGCAATGAACATTATCATCGTTGGTGGAACTGGAACAATAGGAAAAGCGATAACTAAAGAGTTGGCACCACGTCATGACATTATTTCAGTAGGAAACACGAACGGCGATTTTCAAGTCGATATTACTGATACCAGCTCCATTGACGCCCTATATCGAGCGGTTGGCTCATTCGATGCGCTGATATCAGCAACAGGTAAAGCACACTTTGCCCCTTTAACCGAGTTTACAGCGGAACAATATCAAACAGGATTGAATAGTAAGTTGATGGGACAAGTTAATTTAGTCTTACTTGGCCTGAAATACATTAATAATGGCGGTTCATTTACCTTAACCAGCGGTATTCTCAGTCATGATCCAATCCGCCTTGGCTCATCTGCCTCCATGGTAAATGGTGCTATCGATTCTTTTGTAAAAAGTGCTGCTATTGAAATGCCTGAGGGCATCAGGATTAATGCGGTAAGCCCCACCGTACTATTAGAATCATTAGACATCTATGCCCCATATTTTCGCGGTTTTGAAGCAGTGCCAGCCAGTCGTGTTGCCCTGGCTTATAGTAAGAGCGTCGAAGGAGCACAAAATGGCGTTATTTATCATGTCGAATGAAGTTAATTTCTTATAAGAATCATCACTTATATTTTAACGTTTTATGTCGCTGGACAATAGAGTATTAGGTTCACGCGAGACTAGATGATCATGCGAACGTTTTTTTAATACAAACAGGAGAGCAATAAAGAAATGAACTCAAATCAATATGGTGGCCCACGTACCTTGGAAAAAAATGAAAATCTGCCCATAAAACAACAAGGATTTGCTAAAGGGGTCTGCAAAAGTATTTTATTTACAAGCTCCAGCCTTCACCTACATAAAAGGAAACAACCCTCATGAATGAGAACAACGATCAAATACAGCTGCGTTCAAACGAAGAACTTATTAATTTCAGAAAAAAACACTTTTTACCCACAGCAGGATTTTACCATAAGGATCCAATTCAGCTTACCAAAGCCCAGGGTACCTATGTCTGGGATTCCGAAGGGAAGCGTTATCTTGATGCCATAGGGGGAATTGTATGTATCTCTGCCGGACACAATCATCCTAAAATCAAAAAAGCGCTTATTAAAGCGATAGAAGAGGATGCAATTCAACATACAAGTCTTCTTTATCTGAATCAGGCACCCATCGAAGCTGCAGAGCGCTTACTTGAAGAAGCGCCTAATAATATGGACAGAGTCTCGTTTACCAACTCCGGTTCAGAAGCCAACGAACTTGCCATAATGGCAGCTCGTCATGCAACTGGAGAAACTATGGTGGTGAATGTTCGTCACTCTTATCATGGGGGTACTTCTGCCGCTCTTGCTTCATGTGGCCACTCCATCTGGCGATTCAAAGGCCAGCCAGTAACAGGCGTAACCTCTGCTCTTGAACCCTATTGCTATCGCTGCCCATTTAAACAAAAACCAGAAAGTTGCGATCTGGAATGTGCAAAAAACGTCGAAACTACCATTCAAAATTCGACCCATGGCAAGATAGCAGCATTTATACTTGAACCAGTCATGGGTGTTGGTGGCTTTATCACGCCTCCCGAGGCTTATTTCGATGAAGTTGCCCATATCGTGCATAATTACGGTGGTAAATACATCAGTGACGAAGTACAAACAGGCGCTGGGCGTGGTGGTGGTGATCTGTTACTTACAAAAACCCTGAATATAGATGCGGATATGGTGACCATGGCAAAAGGCTTTGGTAATGGTGCTGCAGTTGGTGCGGTGCTGATGAACACTGAAATCGCACAGACCATGGCGGGCAAAACGTATTTTAATACGTTTGCAGGTGACCCACTGCAAATGATCCAGTCTAAGCTCACCCTGGAAATTATTAAAGAAGAGCAGCTCGTTGAAAACGCCCGAATCATGGGGGATCTGCTAAAGGACGGTTTGAAACAGCTGCAAAAAAGACACCCCCTAATCGGAGATGTTCGCGGTCGTGGTTTACTTTTAGGTATTGAGTTAGTAAAAAATCAAAAAACCAAAACACCTGCCTCTGAAGAAGCATTTCAGTTAATGGATCTTTGTAAAGACAAGGGACTATTGGTTGGCAAAGGCGGACAGTGGGGTAACGTGTTCCGAATAGCTCCCCCGTTGACAATTAATAGTGAACAAGTCAATTTCATCCTTGAAACGATAGATCAGTCCTTATCAGAACTGTCCCGCTTGTATCTGATGTAACCAGAGCAAGTAGGCTGGCCAAATCCAACCTACTTGCTACCAATTGTAACGCTTAAGTAAAACCAAGGCCCAATATAACATGATGAACTCCTTGATTTCTAATTAACAATCAACTCGTTTCTTAACCACAATTCAATAAATTTTTATTATTGAATTGTAAATTCAACGATATCCCCGAATTGGTTTACAACATTTCTAATGCTAAGGCAATGCCTTGTCCCCCTCCAATACACAGAGTGACAATGCCACGTT